>NZ_RQVV01000034.1 GCF_009295515.1 Erwinia endophytica
CCGTCAGCTTAATCAATTATATTTACCACGCAATGCGAGTTCACCGTTCGGTTACGACAGATCTATCTTAACAATCGGATTTGCTGCCTGGGTTCCACCATGAGTAGCAAAGTATTCTGCTGTTGATTGACTTCTAGTCGTTGATATCCATGCATCATTAAGCGCAGTTATTTAGGAGGTGGTTTAGGGGTGACAATAAAAAAGCCAGAAGGATCACGGGGATCGCTTCCGGCTTATTTTATTCTGAGTTATTCGCCATCATATTCTATTGTTGCTTCAAGGGCACTTCGTAACCAGTTCCAAAAATTATCAAATTCTTGAACGTTTTCATAACCCTCACCCGCAAAGTCGTGAATAATAATGACTCGACCACCTTTGTTCGATTCCCAACAGGCTATGTCATCATTATCTTCCCTTCGGGCAAAAGGGATTAACTCCCTTTTTGGATAACGTTGTTTAACACCCTCATAACGAGTTCTGAGCCTGTCGTTTTCTAAGATAATCCAGGGATCAAAATCAAGTAACCCTTGCTCAACTATTCTTTTAAACTCAACAGGATATGAGAACCATTGAGGCAATTCATCTTTGTCTAATAATCGATTCATACTAATCAAGTGACCCTATAATAACTGAACCATTGGGATATCCATTCCTATATCCAGAAGCCTGTTTACCAATTCGTAAATTAATCGCGTCTTGCCACGTAGAAGGAACCTCTTTTTTAGTAGTAAAACGCTCTACAAACTCTTTTGGCAATGAACTGGTACCCTCATGTATTCGGGCTTGTACTTTTATGCCAGCCCTGGATGCGGCTAAAATACGAGTATTATCAATGGTCGTTAATTTACCATCACTCATTCTAACTACATCAACAGGATCACCGGCCCAGCCTTTAGTTTTCATACTATGTGTTAAAACTGCAGCCCCATTTACAGAGCTTTGGCTGAAGCGGATATCTTTCGGATCTAATTCTTTGATTTCAGATTTGAGTGAACATTTACTCAACCCCCACGGATCCACCCACCCCAGCGGATTAGGTACGTAAGCATAGGTATTAATCCCACCCGCCAGCCCCACCGGATCCGGCTGGGTAAACCGTCCTGCCACCGGATCGTAATACCGGAACAGATTGTAGTGAAGACCCGTCTCCCTGTCCAGGTACTGCCCCTGGAAACGCAGGTTCTGCGGCACCGACTGGAAGCCGCTGGACGTTTCCCGCTCGGTTTCTCCCCACGTCGAGAAACGGCCACGCCAGACCACTTCGCCCCGCTCGTTAGTCATTCGCTGCGGCAGGCCGTTCAGCTCGGTGTGATACCACAACGTTTCCGACTGGTCACCGAGACTGTCAACCCGCGCTATCGGCTCCCAGCTGCCCTCGCTGTACAGGTAGCGGGTATGGCGTTCCGGCGTCGCGCTGCTGCTTTCTCCCACCATCCGCAGCCCGCTCCACAGAAAGGTGACGGTCTCCGTTTCTTTGCCATGGCGATGCAGGATTTTGTGGGTACGACGGCCCAACACATCGTAACGGTACTCCACCCGGCTGAACGCCGGATGCCCCTCAAAGCGGACTTCTACCACACGATGCTCATCGTCATAACTGAAGTGTTGTTCCACCGCATCCGGACCACTTTTGCGCCAGACCATCCGGCCAAAACCGTCAAAAGCCCAGCGGGCGCCTCTCAGGCGTTGCAACAGGTTATGCCAGACAATCTGACCCGGCTTATCCGTCTGGTTTCCGGCCGCATCCCAGCTGAAGTGCTCCTCTTTATACAGCCGCACCTCGCGGGTTACCTGCCCCACGGCATCATAACCAAAACGCTGTTGCTGCTGCGCCCACTCCTGCTGGTTGCTGGCGCTGTCCATCACCCGCTGCTGCATCACCTGATCCAGGCGATCCCAGTGATAACGGCGTTCGAAGACGATACCCCGGCGATCCTCAAAACCACTACGGCGCATCACCACCCTGCCCGCTGGATCGTAACGTGTCTGCTGATTCAACAGCCCCTGAGTACGCCCCACTTCACGGTGCAGCCGGTCACGCTGATAACCGGCGATCTCCGTCAGTCTGCTCCCCTGCTGCAAATTAACCTGTAGCAGATGACCGGTGCCATAGCGCAGACAGTTCACCGACAGACCATCAGGCAGGGTACTGCGGCTCAGGTTACCCAGCGCATCATACTGATGAGAGAACACGCCGCCGTGGTTTTCCTCACTGAGCAGGTTGCCCAGCGCATCATAAGTCAGGCTGAGGATCTCAACCTCCCTGACCTCATAACCGCCCGCCAGCGCCTGTTGCCAGTCCGCCAGCGACATCTTTCTGACTTCAACTTTATCTGGATGATAGTGATATTCGGTACGGTTCAGCGCGGTCATTTTTGCCGTCAGCCGGTTCACCACATCATATTCAAATTGGGTGGTATGCGGCGCGAGGTTTTCTCCGGTAGCGTTCAGCGGATACTGCGTCACTTCAGCAACATGGCCCAGCGCATCGTAGCGATAGCTTCTGCGTCGTCCGGCATAATCAGTCTGCGCCAGCAGACGCTGACTGTTATCGTATTCAAACTGCCAGCGTTCGTTATTAGGGTTGATCAACGCGATCAGGCGACCAAAACGATCGTACTGATAGCGCGTCAGATGCCCCGCAGGATCGGTTTCCGCGACGATCTGTCCCCGGATATTGCGGGTAACCTTGCGCTCAGAAAAACCGTCGATATTCTCGCCAGTAAGCCTCCCCGCCAGGTCATATTCATACCGGGTTTCACGTCCGTCGGTACGCGTCACACCCCGCAGCCGGCCCGCTTCACTCCACTGATAGCGTGTGGTGTTTCCTTCCGCATCGGTGCTGACAATCAGGCGACCAGCCCCGTCATACTGTCGGTGACTCTGGTTACCGGAACAGTCCTCCTCACGCTGGATCTGTCCCCGCGAATTCCACCAGAAGCGGTGCGTATTTTCCAGCGCATCCGTACGGCTCAGCAAGTCACCCTGTCCGTTCCAGCTGAAACGGGTGGTGCCGCCGAGGGGATCGGTTACCGCCACCACATCACCGGCAGCGTTATACTGGTATTGCCACACTGCGCCGTCCGGCAACACCTCCTTCAGCGGGAAAGCATAAGACGGATGCCAGCTGGTAATGGTCGTCCGGCCTGCCGGGTCCCGCACCATCGTCAGCCTGGCCCGCTCATCGTAACCATACTCCCAGACCCTGCCGCCCGGCGCATGGGTCGCCATCAGCAGGTCGCCCTGTTCAGCCCAGCGGTAAGACCAGTGCGCGCCATAGCTGTCGGTATAGTCGGTTATGCGGTAAAGCGCATCCCAGCGATGCACCGTCGTGCCGCCGGAAAAACAGGTCACCGTCGCGCTGCGTGCCTGTTCATCAGCGTCGATCAGCCAGTGCTCCAGACACTCCCGCCGGTCGTCCAGCACCCGGAATTCGTACACCCGCCAGTAACGCGGATCAATCGACGGCTGCCACTGATATTCGACGGTCAGGCCCGAGGCATAGCTGTGCGACGCCAGCAGATCGCTGGCGCGATCCCAGCTAAAACGACGGGTTTCAATGCCATCGGCATCGTGAACGTCAGTCAGTTGCCCCTGCGAGTTATAACCATAACGCACCAGCAGCCGGTGCCCGCCGTCAACCACCTGATGAACCGCAACCAGACGTCCATGCAGTGGTTCATAGCTCAGCCTGACGTCCAGCGCCTCGTTATCACCCGCGATGCCGACCAGTTGCCCGGCATCATTCCAGCTGAAGTGCTGACTATTCTCATGGCGATCATAGATACGACGGATACGCCATTCTCCCTCACGATGAGGGTCCGCCTCGTAAAGATGGAATTCTCCCTGGGCGGTTTGCATGATGATCACGCCCTGCAGGGAGCAGTAAAGCGTGAAGCCCTCTTCATCAAAATGCACCACATCACCTGGCGTGATTTCCCCCAGCCCCAGCGCCTGGCCGCTGATATCACGCCACAGGAACTGCAACGTGCCATCCTCATGACGGAAACGGATCAGCCGGGTTTCAAACGGCATCATCCAGCCGGTACCCAGCATGCCGCTGGTGAGATTGCGGCTGTTGTAAATGCGCTGCCAGTAGAGTGGAATACGATCTTCCAGCACAAAATCCAGATCGTCCTGGTCTGCGAGGATCTTGGCGCCCGTGGCGTAGTTCACCGGATGCGCGCTCTGTATCGCTTGTGTGGCGATACCGCCTGCCGCCTCACCCGCCGCATTGGAAGCGATAATACAGCTGATCTGCCGCAATGCCCGGCGGGCGGCGACGCGGGAAAAAAGCTGTTCCAGCAGCTCCGCGCCTTCTTTACCGATCCCTCCGCCCAGCAGCCCGCCGATAAAATAAGCCAGCGCGTTTTTACCGCTACGGATATCACGCACCACAATACTGTCACCGCCAATATTGACACGGGGATGTTCACTGACCTGAATTTTGGCTTCACAGGTACTGCGATCGCCGTTACGTGCCGCAGGATGCCCGTTAATCAGGACTTTTTTCGAGCCTTCGGCAAGGAATCCTGCCTGATGGCCCTTACTGCAAACCACCGTGTCCTGGCTGGCCGGGGTGGCATGGGGGCTGGCAGTGGCGACCGTGGGCTGCACCAGATCGTCATACAGACCGCTGAAAAAATGTTTCACCGCGTCGCCGTTAATGTGGCTGACTTTATCCAGCAGGGTACTGGCAGCGGCGCCGGGATGGCTGACCGCCGCCGCAATCCCCGCCGCCATCGCCATCGCGCTGTCGAGCAAACCCGGTTCTTTTTCCCCATCCGGCGCGGCTGCGTTCAGCCAGCCGTGGTCGACTGTTCCCGCCGCACGGGCCGCTGGTTTTCCCATAATGTGCACATTATCTGAGCCACTGGTAATCACCGCGTCAGGTGGCCCGCGCATCCCTAACATATCCAGCAGGCCATCAACAGCCTCACCCGCCATGTTGCCAATTTTCTCCGGATAACCGGACGCCATCGCCCCGATGGTTAACGCCACACCCACGGCGAGCCCTATCCCACTACTGGCGATCAGACCGGCGCCGAACAGGATACCGCCATAAATCGCCCCTTCCACCACCCCGCTCACCAGGTCAGACAGCAGCGAACTGTGTACTAAAGGATCGTCTATACGCGCCGCGATCAATTCCGACATCGATCAGGCCTCCAGACCAGCAGCGGGCATAAATCCATCTTTGATGGCTTGCCAGACCTGCAACGCGGCCGGATCGAAACGGGCCGTCCGGCTGAATGTCAGCGCCATCAGGTGGGTCGCCGTCATCACGACCAGCAGTTTCTGTACCACCTGCACCCCCTGGTTTTCAAAGCGCATATTCACTTCCCGCGCCGGCAGCCCACCGAACAGGGTGTCTTCGGCCTCATCCGCGGTGAACCTGTTCATGTCACGTTTTACTTTCGCCAGTTGCTGTTGCAGATAGGCTTCTTCCTGTCCGGCTTTCACCTCCCAGGCGCGGGTCACCACCAGCGTGGCGCGCACGCCTGGCAGCCTGAGCAGGGTAATGCTTTGATCCTGTACCGCTTCAGGCAGTGGCAGCGTCCCTTCTGACAGGACGTAATTCACTGGGCTCATGTGTTGCTCCCGCTGTCTTTAAAGGCGTTATTGACCTGTTCTTTTATCTCCGCAGGCGTGGGCTGTGGCGCTGCCGCTTTGGCGGGTTGATTAATATTGAGATCCAGCGTGCCGCCGGTATTGATCTGCCCCTGGCCGGATGCATTGATTTCAACATTGACGCACTGCAGGGAGATGGTGCCATTCGGCATCAGCGTCAGCATGCTGTCACCGGAGATCAGGCTGATACCTTCCCCGGAGGCCAGCGCAATCCCCCCCTGTACCTGCATCACGTAGTCACTGCCCACCAACTCGCTGCGGGACCACTGCGTTTTCTGCTCGTAGGCACCGCCGACCGTGCTGCTGAAATTTTTTTGTACCGTGACCGTCTGATCCCCTCCCACGCTGTGGGTCGCATCATTCTTCACCTGGGTGTCCATGTTCTTCTGCGCCTGCAGCCATACCTGCTCCTCTCCCGCTTTGTCTTCAAAGCGCAGCGCGTTGGCGTTGTCCGGCGAACCGTCTTTCGTCCGGCTCAAAAAGCCCATCATGGTGGCCGCCGCCGGCAGTTCCCACGGCGGCATGCTGGCGTCGTTATAGACCCGGCCGGTGATTATCGGACGGTCCGGGTCGCCGTTGATAAAGTCCACCACCACCTCGTCGTTGACCCGCGGGATTTGTACTCCGCCATACCCCTGGCCTGCCCACGCGCTGGAGACCCGCACCCAGCATGAGCTGGTGTCGTCGCCTTTCGCCAGACGGTCCCAGTGGAACTTCACCTTCACCCGGCCATATTTATCCGTCCAGATTGATTCTCCCTGCGGCCCCACCACCTTCGCCGTCTGTGGCCCGTGAGTCCGCGGCCACGCCGTTTTCGGTGACGCGCGGAAAGTAATGCCGGAAGGGATAACCTCTATGGCAATGCTGTGCTTCGTGCTGCTGTCGCTGCCGCTGGCGTAACGGTTCTCTTCAAAATCGTAGAACGCGCCCGTGGTCAGGTACTCCCCGTTATCGCTGAAGAACGGCGCGTTGAGCAGCGTAAAGGTGTAACCCGGCGCCAGTCCCAGCGCGGTACCGGCACCGCTGATTTGATGGTGCTCCGCCTGCCACACTTCCTGGCGGATGCGGGCATAGAACTCGCCGTGACTGTGGTCGACAAAATGTCCCGGCCAGTCGTACACGTCGATGTGTCCCGGCGACGGGGAAACCGGGTTCTGCCGCGCCTGCAGCATCCACGCGTTCGGCTTGCGGAAGTCGTAATCATCGGTGCTGTAAATCCCCGGCGTCACCGTATCCTGCAGTTCCCACAGGCTGATGCCCTCTTCGCTGGTGCTGCCGCCCGATGGCGTGACGTGATACGGGATGGTCTCGTAACCCGCAAACGCTTCATGCTGTTGCGCGCTGTCCATCAGCACCAGGGTGTGTTTATCCGCCTCATGCCGGAAGAACCAGTAAATCCCCTCCAGCTCCATCAGGCGGCTGATAAAATCAAAGCTGCTCTCCTGATACTGCACGCAGTATTCCCACACGCGGTAGCTGCCGGTCAGTTTGTCCTCCACCGTCACGCTGTATTCCGACAGCAGTGTTTTGACTATCTGCGGCACCGTCTGGCTCTGAAATATTCGCAGGTTGCGGTCGCGTTTCATCGGCCACAGGTCCGGCTCCATCACCAGACTGTAGACCGCATAACGCGTCCCGTTCAGCTCCTGGCTGTACACCCTGACCTGGGTGATTTTACCGTTCAGGTAACGCATACCCGCCAGCGTCTGGGTGGGGATGGCGACCGTCACCGGCTGACCAAGCAGTGACTTACGGTCAATGCGCGCATCGGTGCTCAGCAACTCAACAGTGATTGCAAAGGAATCGGATAGCTTTTCCTCGCCGCTCAGTCTCCAGAACAGCAGGCCGTCCATCGGCAGTTGTACAGTAATACGATCAAACATAATGAGTTCCCGGACAGGCAACACCCGACCATTAATCACCGGGTGTATTGAGGAAGATTAACTCTGCGGATTCAGCAGCCACACACCTTCGCGATCGACATTGATGCGCTGAGCGCGGGTATGACCACCGTTGCTGATGGTGAAGCGGTAATCACCCGGTGGTAACTGCAGCATGGCGAAGCCGTTAGGGGCGGGCACTAACGCCTGTGGATTGCCGTTCATCGCCACTTCATCCCCTGGCTGTACTCTGATATAGACCTGAGCAACAGGGGCTGGCGGCGCAACCGCTGGCTTAGCCGCGTCACTGATCGGCGCCGCGCCATCGCGACTGGCGGATGTCTGTGGCGCCGCCGTACTGGCTGCGGCCACTGACGGTTGATCCGCCGTGGCTGCCGTCGCCTGGGCTGGCGCATCTTTTCCGCCGCCTGCGATCATCGCCCCCACGCCGATCCCCACCAACACGCCGGCCGCAATCAATCCCGGCACCATAAAGCGTTTCAGCCCCCCCGCTGGCGGTACGGCGGCGTCTTCTTCAGCCACTACCGGTACCAGCATGGTGCTGTCCTTGTTAACCTTCACTTCAAGGATCTCGTTGATATCCGTCGGCGACAGTTCCATCAGCGCCGCCAGGTGATCAACCGTCTGCGGACGATCTTCCGGCTGCAACTGCAACGCCTGGTCAATGGCATGCAGCAGCGGCAACGAATACCCCACTGGCCGCAATTGCACCAGTGGTTGATAGTTATCTTCAATGCTGCGCACCACGCTGACTGGCGGCGGCGATCCGACGATCAGCGTGTGCAACACCGCGCCCAGCGCATAGATATCAGTCCAGGTACCCTGTTCGCTCTCGTTGTCATCACTGTATTGTTCGATTGGCGCAAAACCTGGTTTCAGCATGGTTTCGGTTTCATCGGACAGGTTGCCGATCGCCTTACGTGCAGAGCCAAAGTCCAGCAATACCGGGACGCCATTCTCCTGGATCTGAATATTGTCCAGTGAGATGTCCCGGTGCAGATAGCCTTCCTGGTGGATGGTGTTGATCGCCCCGAATAATGGCGGCAGGAGACAACGGATCCATGCCTCGCTGATCATCTCCGGCCGCTTGCTATGCAGTTGAGACAGGGTGGTACCACTATAGAATGTGGTCCCCATATACGCCGTGTCGTTCTGCACCCAAAAACGGAGCACGTGCAACAGGTTCGGATGGTTAAAGCGAGCCAGCAGACGCGCTTCCTGAATAAAACTGTTCAGCCCCGCGTGAAAGGTTTTACTGAACCGCTCGCTGCGCAACACTAACGTCAGGTCATCGCTGCGCACAGCCAGCGAGCTGGGCATAAATTCTTTAATCGCGATAGTGCGCTCAAGCTGATGATCCCTGGCGCGATAGACAATGCCAAAGCCGCCGCCGCCAATCACTTCCTTGATCTCAAACTCGTTAAAGCGGTAGCCCACCGGTAAAGCGTAGGGGATCGTCCGCGGGGTATCGTGTTCTGACATAATGGACAACTCTCTGATAGTTATAGGCTTTATGCCTCAAACTGACACTGGAATTCACCCTGGTGCAACGTCACGCGCAGGCGACGATATTGTTCATCGCGGGCGCTGGCGGCAAGCAGCATCTGGCTCATTTGCGGCAACAGGGTATTAGTAAGGATGGCATCGACCATGCGGCCACCGGATTCAACCTCGGTACAGCGTTGCACGATCTGTGCAATTACGCTGTCGTCGACTTCCGAGGTGATGCCATGATTCTGTTCAAGACGGACCTGAATACGTTTCAGTTGCAGACGCACAATGCTGGCCAGCATCTCGTCGCTCAGCGGGTAGTACGGCACCACCAGCAGGCGCCCCAGCAGCGCGGGTGGGAACACCTCCAGCAACGGAGCGCGCAACGCGCTGGCCAGCGCCTCTGGTTCCGGCATCAGTTCCGGGTCGGCGCACATCGCGCTGATTAACGAGGTCCCCACGTTAGAGGTCAGGATAATCAACGTGTTACGGAAATCGATATGCCGCCCTTCGCCATCTTCCATCCAGCCTTTATCAAACACCTGAAAGAAGATTTCATGCACATCCGGGTGGGCTTTTTCGATCTCATCCAGCAACACCACGCTGTAAGGACGGCGGCGAACCGCCTCGGTCAACACGCCACCCTCACCATAGCCAACATAACCCGGCGGGGCGCCCTTCAGGGTGGAGACGGTATGCGCTTCCTGAAACTCGCTCATGTTGATAGTGATGATGTTCTGCTCACCGCCATACAGCGTTTCAGCCAACGCCAGCGCCGTTTCGGTTTTACCAACGCCAGAAGGACCACACAACATAAAGACGCCGACGGGTTTATTCGGATCGTCAAGACGCGCGCGCGAGGTACGAACCCGTTTGGCAATCAACTCCAGTCCATGACGCTGGCCAATCACCCGCGCATTCAGCGTATCGGCCAGTTTTAGCACCGCCTCGATCTCGTTTTTGATCATCCGCCCCAGCGGAATGCCGGTCCAGTCAGAGACCACCGCCGCCACCACATTGGCATCCACCGCGGCAAACAGCAGCGGCGTTTCGCCTTGCAAGGCCCGTAACTGCTGCTGACGTTCTGCCAGCGTCTGATGCATGGCGGCCACATCTTCCGCTTCATCGTCATGCAACTGGGCGCGCAAGGCGATAATGTCGTCAACCAGCTGGCGTTCCGCCTGCCAACGGGCGGTCAGTTGATCACGTTGCAAGGCCAGTTCAGTCAATTGTCCGGTGAGTTTCGCCACACGAGACGGGTCGCCTGTCGCCACTTTCGCTTCACGGGCGGCGATCTCCCGTTCAATCTCCAGCGCATGAATTCGGTGCTGGCAATCTTCCAGTTGCGGCGGCTGCGAGCTCTGACTGACGGCCACGCGCGCGCAGGCCGTATCGAGCAGCGCCACCGCTTTGTCCGGTAACTGACGGGCGGGAATATAACGATGAGAGAGCTTCACTGCGGCGGCAACCGCTTCATCAAGCAGTAACACCCGATGATGTTTTTCCAGCGGACTGACGGTGCTGCGCAACATCAGCAGTGCCCGTTCTTCATCCGGTTCCTGCACCTGCACGGTCTGGAAACGACGCGTCAGCGCCGGATCTTTCTCGATGTATTTTTTGTACTCAGTCCAGGTGGTGGCGCCGATAGTACGCAACTGACCACGCGCCAACGCCGGTTTGAGCAGGTTAGCGGCATCGCCGGTTCCCTGCTGACCGCCAGCGCCAACCAGTGTGTGGATTTCATCAATAAACAGAATGATCGGCGTCGGGCTGGACTGCACTTCGTTGATCAACGCCTGAAGACGGGCTTCAAACTCGCCTTTCATCCCGGCGCCCGCCTGCAACAGACCGATATCCAACAGCCACAATTGCACATCCTGCAACGGTTCTGGCACATCACCCGCCGCCAGACGTAGCGCCAGACCTTCCACCACGGCGGTTTTACCCACCCCGGCTTCACCGGTCAGCAACGGATTGTTCTGACGGCGACGCATCAGGATATCGACCATCTGACGGATTTCTTCATCCCGCCCGGCGACCGGATCAATTTTCCCTTCACGGGCGCGGGCCGTCAGATCCTGGGCATACTGTGCCAGCGTCCCTTTCTGCGACGGCACGCCGACGCTCGCCTCAGTTGGAGCCGCGCTCACCTGCTGCGCTTCTTTGCTGTTGGCAAACACGCGGTCAAACTGTTCCAGCAATACATCGACACTGATGCGATTGAACTGTGAAGAGATGCTTTTCAACAGGTTAGCGAGGTTAAATGTTTTCAGTATGCCGATCAGTAAATGGCCGCCGCGGATCTGCTGCACCCCGAATTTCAGCGAGCCATACACCCAGGCGCGCTCAACCGCGCTGTCAATATGCTCTGACAAATCAGATACCGCACTGGCTCCGCGCGGCAGACGATCCAGCATCGCGATGATATCCCGGGCCAGCGCCTCTTCATCCAGGGAAAAATAGCGGATCAACTGTTGTAAATCGCCCTCCTGTTGCTGCATCAGTTGATGCAGCCAGTGCACCAGCTCAACATAAGGATTGCCGCGCAGTTTACAAAACGCAGTGGCACTTTCCAGCGAGGTAAATAACAGCGTGTCCAGTTTGCCGAACAATACGGCGCGGCTGATCTCTGACATAATTTTTCTCAGTGGTAATAATGCTGTTGATAAAAGAGGCGCCAAACATCACGCGTTGCGGGTGAGGTTTATTCCTGAGTTGCCTCCTGCAAACGGGGTATCGCCAGTCACCCGCCGGGGCTTGCCACCGGTTCCGGGCTGAAAGTTAAATCACTACGGGGTTGCTGTTCGGGAGTCTGGCCCAGCCAGCCATTCAGGCCCAGTCGGGAAGCACCGCCCAGCCGCATGCCCTGCACATCCTCGCCCGTCAACGTCAGACGGACATCCCAGACGAATTCGATGCCAAGGTACTGCCGCACCCAGTCTCGCAGTTGTACCGCCCAGGGTTCGCCGGGTAAAAAACGGTTGTACGTCGCTAACCGTAGCGGCCCCAGTTCAATACGAAATTTGTGCTGCACATCGCGCACCGCCACGCCGAGAAAAGTGGATTCTCCCAGCTTCGGCATCCGTCGTCCTGCTCCCAGGCGGGCACGCTCGCGCGCGTCAATCGGCAACCAGTGCGGCACATTTTCCACCAGCGTGACCGGCACCTTGAAGGTGTAGCGCAGGATCTTTTGCAGTCCTTCCGCATCACGCCCGTGTCGGGTCAGATGGCCGGCCACCGCGTAACGCGCATGTGCGCTGAGGCTACCGTTCTTCAACTGGTCTGGCTGCCCCATGCCAATCAGGCTGGCGAGGTAACGTTCGAAGTGATGGCCGTCTTCTCTGTCCAGCGACACGGTAGGTTGCGCATCAGCCCAGGCCCGGTAAAACAACAGGGTCAGACGATGATGGAACAGATCGGCAAACGCGGAAAAACTGTGATCCTGATGATGATAAACGCGCTCGCGAACGTATTCCGTCAGATGCGTGGGCAGCGGACCATTCGGGCCGAACAGGCCGAAGCTCAAAATCGAGATGTCATACAGCGAGCTGTTCTCCCGCGCGCAGGCATGTGCCAGTGTGGCTGGCGCAAAGGCCAGCGAGGGTTCCTGACCGATACGTAACGGCTCATGGCGAGGCAACGGGGCGCGCCCCAGCGGGTAACGCTCGCTGCCCTGGGCATCCAGCCGCCGCAGCAGCTGAAACAGATCATAACGCCACGGCGCCTGTATCACGTCGTGCCAGAAGGCATCCGGCAGGCGCTGTACTGCGCGGACCGTCAGCTTGCCGGCGGTTTCCTCACTCATATCAGCGCCCTTTTCCCCATGCGTGGCGACCAGTACCCAACCTCGCCGCGCTGCTGGCTGGTCAGCGTCATCTCAGTAAAAGTATTCATGGCCACCAACCGCGAAAATACCCGCTCCAGTACGCTGCCCAGCAACCAGGGGCTGAAGCCAGAGAACGCCTGTTCATCGACGTTCAGCTCAATACCGATGCCGCGGGCAAACACAATCGGCCCCGGTTCGGGAACACGGCGATACACCGGCTTTAACTGACAATGACGGATCCCGTCAATCTGCCTTGCCACCGGCGCTTCGGCCAGGTTGGCATACAAGCCGAGCAGTTGACGCAATGCGGAAGCGCCCTGGCCGTCCTCGCTGTCCATCAGGCTGAGATAGTTCATTTGTAAATGGCTGATCAGCCGCCAGGTGGTTAACCCTTCCGCCAGCGCCGGACGGGGTGGTGTCGGGCCTTTACGCAGACTCAGTTGGCCTACGGGGATTGAATCCGGCATCAGGAAATTGCCTTGATCCTGCTGCAATAACATCAACGGTAAATCGCGGCTGGTACACATCACCTCCGCCATCAGGTAGCGCAGATCATCACGCCACGGCGAATGGCGTTGATCGACCAGCGAGAGAAACACTTCCGAACCGACATAACCGGTACGCGTCCCGTAGCGCTGGGCATGTTCGGACAACGTGCGCTGTTCCCGGCGCAATGAGAAATAGGCGCCGTAATCCCCCTCATCCTGGCTAAAAGTACTCCAGAACGGGCGGAAAACCTGCTCGCCGCGCCCTTTGTCACCACTGGCGTACAGCTTCTGCACCGAGAAAATTTCGTAGTCCAGCGGACGGATGTTATCGACCACCAGATGGTATTCATGCACACTGTCGCTGATTTTGTGCCGCTCCGCCGTCTTCGGGAACAGGTTAATCACTGGCGTACAATGCAGTGCCAGATGGCTTTTATCGATCACCCGTTCAAGCGCCGCATCGGCCTTATCAAGCAGTAACACTATCTCAAACGCTTTGACGCCTGGCGCGCATCTGCCCAGCACCCCGCGTAACTGGCTGATGCTGATAAACTGGAAACGGGCCGGGAAAGCGAAGTATTCCTGCAACAGACGATAACCATCAAAGTTGCGCAAGTCGTCCGGCAACATCGCCTGTTCCGGCGCAAAGCCTTCCTGTTTCAATGCGTCATCCCCCAGAACCACGCGCTGTGGCTGGGCCTCCACGGTCTGGCAAAAACCGCCCACCGTGTGCTGCATGATCAGTTCCAGCAGTTTTTGCGCCTGTATATCCGGCCCGCTAAGGAAAAACATCAGGTCATCAAAGGTCAGATGGTTCAGCGCCACCTCGTTGAAACACGTCAGCCGAATGCGCAACGCGCTGACCGCGCCGCGTCCCCCCAGTCCCATCGCACTGAGTGGAATATCCGCCGGCACGCCGCCCAACTCGACATTTTCAATCCGCAGGGGTTGCAACATCACATCATGCGCGGTGGTATAGCTACAGGTCACGCCGTTTTTCTTCAGGGTCTGGCTGTCCATCATGGTGCCGCGCGGCACCAGAAAGCCGCCGCTGATATCGCCTTTTTTACTGTCAGGATGCAGCTCGGCAATCGCCATTGACGGTGTCGGCGCCAGGTAATTAGGCGCAATCATCTCCAGTAAACGCTGAGAGAAACGCGGGAATTCCGCGTCCATCTTCAGTTGCACGCGGGAAGTCAGAAAGGCGAAACCTTCCATCAGCCGTTCGACATACGGGTCAGCCACATCAATACCACGCATGCCCAGGCGCCCCGCGACTTTCGGGTAGCGTTCGGCGAATTCAGCCCCCATTTCACGCAGGTACGCCAGTTCACGGTTGTAATAATCGAGCAGTTTGCTGTCCATAATTACCCCATGTCTTTCAGCTCAAAGTGGCCGTTTTCCAGGTCCAGATCGGTACGAAACAGGAACTCCAGCGGATAAGGCACGCACCACAACCGCCCTTTGATCTCAATCGACAGTACATTATGCAGATTCAGCGCATGGGTATCCGACAGACAACGGACCTGTAAACCGGCTGGCAGAATGCGTGGTTCAAAATGCAGGATCGAATTGGTCAGCTTGCGCTGAATATCCTGCCATTCGATATCTGACATGCGCTGACCGGCCAGCGGCGCGACGCCGAAGTTGTAAACTGAGCGCTGCACCTGCGGAAACGGCAGTAAATCCTGTTGCGCTTCATTGTTGATACTGTTGAATAACCACTGCAAATCACGCAGAACGTTGCGCCGTAACACACTGTGAGAAATCACCGTGCTGCTGGCGGTTTCCCGCAACTTATCCGGTGCATTATCGGTCAGACGATCCAGCAGCGAGGGTTGCATTTTGTCGCGGGCGTTCAGCGCATCCTGCTGGTTGCGATGGCGATAGCCACCTCGCAGCAGATCACTCCCCTGCTGCGACTGATTGAAATCAAAATCGTTACTCATTACGCCGGTTCCGCAAAGGTCAACAACTCAAGGCTCAATAGCGGATAGTTACCGTCGGCGCTCAGCCAGGTTTTCTGACCGTGACCGATAAACTGTTCGCCGGCCGCATCCAGCGGCGTCCATTCGGTCACGCTGGCCAGACGCAGCCTATCCGGTGCCTGATTATCAAACGGATACCGCACCGGCAGTTGGCAAACCTGCTCACTACCGTCAATCAGCCGCACCAGTGTATGACGCCACACCAGGTCAGTGACGCTGGCTGGCGCCTGAAAACGCAACTCACTCACCGCCGCAAAAGGCAGCCAGGTGTAGTGGCCGTTCACGATCAGTTCGCACACCGGTCCCAGACGCCCATCGCCATCAATCAGCCAGTCCACCGCCTGCGCCTGTTCAGCCTGCTCCTGGCGCACATGGCCCGGATTAAGGTCTGCGACGGAAAATGCTTCAGCACGCAGCGCTTCCGCTTTTTCACGGTTACCTGCCACATCCGCCTGTAGCGCGCGGAGCAGGTTTTCCGCCCAGGAAAAAGCCTCGCCGGGCATGCGTGGCCGAATCTGACCGGCAAACACCGCGTCACGCTGCATTTCTCCCTGTACCGCCTGATGCAACAAAGTAACGGTAGGCTGAGCCTGCGGTTTCAACGCCAACCATGACTTCAGTTGGGTACCCGCCCGCGTCCAGTTGCCGGTCAGGCACAGGAGTTGCACCAGGGTCGCACGCAGATCGGCATCGGCCGGATGGCTTTTGATTTCACTTTCCACACGGGTCAGCGTTTCCGCCAGTGAAGCACCGGCCATCAGTTGGTTCAGAGAATACATGGGTTTTCCTTTGACGGGCGACGAACTAGTTAATGGTACGAAACGCCCCGGCGGCCGGGTCTTTCAGTTGTGGGTGTAGCGCCTCAACCAGTTTGAATGACAGGCTGCCTTTATTGATCAGGTACGGCGACCAGACTTTACGGACTTCGTCCAGTCGGGCTTGCAGCGCGCTGTCGTCACTGGCTTCATTCCGACTGATCTGCACGACGACAGTGCCGTTGGTCTGCCAGCCATTCAGTAACGGCGCGTAAGGCACAACCATCCAGCTCTGCGGTGATTTTTCGTCAGCCAGCACCATGCGCTCATTGTTGACGGTGGTTATCTGCACGTCATGGCTGACGGCCTGGCTGTTCAGGCCAGAGACCGGGAAGCCCTGCAGGAAGGTCATGCGAACATTTTTAGTGGCGCCATCGCCAATCTGGGTGACCTGACTTTCACCACTCAACCAGCCATCATCGCCACAAGTGACGCCGCCTTTCGCGGGGACAAACAGGGCGCTGGTCTGGCTGTTGCTGCGCCAGTAAGTACGGAAGTGGCACCCGTCCATCAGGCTGAACTCGGTCCACGGCGTGGTATCGGCAGGCGGAGAAAGCGCAGCGGCGTTAACCGCCGACGGCGTATCCGCTACCGTGGCTGGCGCGTCTGCCGGGGCGGGAAGCGGATTAACCGGCGCCGTTGTTGTTGCGGGCACCGCTGTCGTTTCAACCTGTACCGCCCATGCCCGCGCTTTGCTGGCACTACCGTGGGCCAGCAAAGCACCGTTGCTGTCATTCATCTGCCAGTGGATAATCCTCAGCGCCTTACACTGCCTCGCCAGCAGGCTCCCCACGCGCGGCAGAAAGTTCTTCAATACCTCCGGTTTTTTGTTGTCATTCGCCACAATGCGCAGCGGCAACTCAGCCCCACACCAGCTGTCTGGGGAGTTGTTTTTGATATTGTCGATCCAAATATCCAGCTTGAGCGAGGGAGAAGAAACCACATTATAATCCTGCGCCCAGGCGCCGGAGACGATAAACAGTGACAGCGCACCTGATAGCCAATATTTCATAGGAGTCCTTAAAGACCTTAATGTTTAATCACGAAGAGGAAAAAACTGCGCGGCTTCCGACAACGAATGCAACAACGTGGTGTCCTGTGGATCGCCCACCCAGACGGCGATGGCGCTGTAGTTGTCCTGACTGGCTTCAGACTGCTGCTCATTCTTGTGGATCATCTGTTGCATCAGGGTCAGCCATTCATCCGGCGTGTTGACCATATGCAGCGACTGCTGCATATGCTGCTGCGACAATCCGTGCCAAAATCCATCGGTGCAAAGCAGGAAGGCATCACCATCTTCGATCGACACCACATCGCTGTAGCTGGCGTCACGATCTTCATCGCCCATGCCGAGGGCAAAATAAAGCAGGTTACTGTTGATGCCTTCAGTCTGGTGTCCGGCATCCTTCATCTGTTGCACCAGGCTGTGGTCGGTGGTGACATGATAGAGATAGCCGCGACGAAACAGATACAGGCGGCTGTCGCCTGCATGCGCCCAATAAGCCAGCTCATAATCTCTGTCGATAAACAAGCTGACCAGGGTAGTCCCCATACGTTGGTATTCACTGACCGCTTTTTGCTGCGAGCGGATCGCGCGGTTAGCATCGTTGACGTATTGACGAATGCGCTGCGCATTCAGATGTTGGTCGCCGTTGAAGCGCGCCAGAATGGTATTGCGCGCCAGTTCCGCCGCGACCTCCCCGCCAGGTAATCCCGCCACACCGTCACAGACCACGAAGCAGGCCGATCGCCTGCCGATGCTCTCCCCGGTCTGATCCTGATTACTTTCACGGGCTCCTTTATTCGACATAGAGGCAATGGTGATATTCATCATTCTTCCGATCTGATTTGAGAGTCTTTGTACTGGTTCACTTCCATGTCATAGGCATGTAAAAAGGCTTCGCCAAACAGGGAATGGAAGTCATCTTCAATTTCACCGGCCGTTTCAGCGTAACGTTTGGTGAAATGTTCCCACAGAGCGGCTTTGCGGCTGCCCGGCAGAGAAAGACGGGAAGTGACGCCTTCCTGCCTGGCTTCTTCTTCCAGTTGCTGCGGGTTAAAAGATTGCAGCATTGAGGCGATAATGGCGCGGATCCCGGCAATCATCCCCAACTGGTGCGCCTGTAGATCCACCAGCGCATCACGCACCGACTGCTTAGGCGGCATAAATCCCGGCATGCGGCTGCCAAACATTTGCATCAAGACGGATTTCCCCGAAGGCAGCAATTTAAATGGGTTGTTGGCCTCGTCGAGGATCACCGTCATTTCCGCCTTTACGCCGCGCTTGAGGATAGACCGGGAAGACAGCAACGCCACGGTACCCTGCGAAAACATGCTGATCATCTGCCCCAGATCCTGCATCACCTCACGGTCGAAGCGTGGCGTAGGTTGCAGATCATGGAGTCCCATACCGCTGATTAGCGCGTCCCGCAATTCGCCCTCCAGTGTTGCCCCACTGGAAGCCGCAGGATTCCCCTGCTGCGCGCTGTGACCAACCGGATCGATACGCAGGCGGCCTTTCGGCGACGGTGTGGTGTGACGCGCCACCGCCTGCGGGGTGGGCAAGGTGATACCGCCGTAATCGGCTTGCTGGACCGGCTCCTCCGCCTGTTGACCAGCAGACTGCGGAGCACCGGTAAACGACGGGACGGTTGGTGCGGGTCCGTCAACCGGGGAAGAATGCCCCGTCATCGTGAATGATTTATCCAGTAAAGGCGACTTTTCATCTGCTGCGGACGGAGGATCAAACAGTGGTGAACCTGCGTAAAGCCCGGCGTCATGTGGTGCCACGTTGTGCGCTTCTCCGAACCGTTCGACATGGCTGTCCGGCGTTTTCGGGGCCGGGGAAACAGACGGTTGCGCGACAGATTTCACGGGCTGAGGCTGAGCCGCTTTCGGCTCGTCCAGTGGCGTCAGTGGCACCGCGCCGCCCGCCATGAGCCCCAGTGGATCATCGCTGTTCATCTGCGTGGACCCGCCGCCGCCGAATAACGCCAACGGATCCAGTTCATCCTTCGGATTCACTGGCTGCGGTTTAGGCGCTGATTGCGGCATCAGCGTACTGGGGGTGCTGTCATTAAAAATGCTGTCGCTCTCAAACAACGCCTCGTTATTAAACAACGTATCTGGCGTCTGATCCCGGCGATCGAAATTCAGTGCTTCCGGTTTAGCCGCAAACTGCGCCAGCGGATCCACCGGATTACGATCCGGCGCCGGCACCGCTGTCAGCGGGTTGGCACCACCTGGCGCCGGTTTGCTGTGGCTGGAGAGATTGTCAGTTATCGAAAATTCCTGCGCCAGGCTGTCCCAGATTTCAGTGGGGATCGCCGCCGGCGCCTGCTCTTGTGTCTCCGCCGGACGACTGGCCGGCTGAGACGCCACTGGTCGGGCAACAGGCGCAGGGCGCGCTATCGGCTGTGCGGCAGAGGATAACTCACTGACCTGCAAACGGTATTCATCAATGCTGAGGATGTCGCCATCCTGCAAATCCACCTGGCGCCCGCGCTCCAGAGGAATATCATTCAGGTGCACCAGCGTCACGTTACCGCGATTGGTAATACGGCACTCACCATCCGCAGTTATGTGAACAATCGCCTGCAAGCGCGAAATAGTGCGGTCATCATCGGGCAGCACCAAATTATTGTCGGCGCCACGGCCAATCGTGCCGCCAGGCGGCAGAAAATCGCAGCTGCTCTGCGGCGGCTGTTGACCCGGTTTGGTCGCTATTATGGTAAATCGCATAACGTTTTCCTGAGCATGTTTATTTGGCACCTCACGGTGCATCGGGAAGCAGACTAAACGTCCCTTCTTCCGGATCGTCTTTATCACTGAGCATCTGGTGTGTTTTGTTATCGACATAAACGCTGAACAGGCGATGCCGGATCTGAATATCTCCGGGACATTTACCGCCGTGCTTCTCCATCACGTCCACTCGGGTAAGGCCGGGTTCACCGTCTTTCATTTGCAGGTATTCAACACAAGCGGGGTCAGTGACCAGCTTTTCTTTCTCGGTAATGCGTTGTACCTGATGAACCACGTTGGCAGGTGCGGCTGGAGCTGTCTGTTGGCGTTTTTGATAAGCCGATTTGAGACTACCAAGAGTGCGGCTACCCTGCGTTCCGATCTCTTCAGTCAGTGCCAGATCCAGGCTGAGAACCCCTTTCTCTGTATCAAGCGTGAAGATAATGGATTCAAATGGATTGGCATTAGGTGTTTGCACATCGTAAATCACAGCGAGTTTACTCACCGGCTCATTGTCACCAGACAGAACCCCAACGGCCATCGTCCGGTTACAAACCTCAGCTTCCCAGTTATCTTTGCCTATGGTGGGGATCAGCGTGGTAATCCTGCCGTCTGCAGAAGCCCAACTGACAAAACAGATATTGGTGTCTTTCTCGCTGAAGCCCTGACCAGTAATTAAGTCACCCAGTTTTTTTCCGTCAACCGTGACAGTGAAACTCTGCTTATCAAGAGGCTCGGCACTATTGATAGCGTATTTCAGTGCTTCTTCGTAAATGGTTTTTTCATAGGGTTTGGTGTTTAGTGCGGACAGCGATGTTGTCGCTTTGGCAGTAATAGAGAACATCAAAAAGAACATTAATATAATATTTTTCATTATCGTTTTGATATATTAAATCAGAAAAACCACATCCTGATATATGAATAAAATGATTTATTATCAGAATAAAAAATCAAGCTAGAAGTTATGATATCCTTAGGAAAACTGACAAGCTCACCTTAATGTTTATCTGCAAGGAGGAATCATTCAAAAAAAAGAGTCTCGAAATATTTAAGTTATTTTTCACCATAGTAAAAATCATTATTATTTTTCAAGCCTAAAACAACATAGCTTTGCGATTTTTTACGGCGAACAGGATGTACATTCCTTAACCAAACTCGTCCCTGAATCAATGCTCCTGGTTTTTTCCATCCCCAGGGATATCAAAATTATGTTTTGAATCTAATTCGACGTTAGCCAGTCCACTCTTTGAGATTTTCTCTGCCAACTGGATGCATTAGAAACCTTAAACGTCGCAATAGAAATACCCCAGCGTTCTGCTTTGAAAGATTATTTTTTAAAATTACTTTTCTTTCTGGAGATCACGCCTTAACTCTGCGATATTCTTCGCCTCAGAGCTGTCCAGTTTATGAGTTGTTTTTGAATCATAAAATATAGTTTTATCTACACTGTTCACGCCAAGAATATAATAATCAGGGCTATCGTTAAACCGTGTCATCGTATGATATATAATCCCCAGCTTGAGATCCTGATCATCTTTTTTCGATACCACTCCCACAGCATTCACACCAGCGCAAGTAACAGATTGCCACTCACCAAATCCGACAGTAGGCAGCAACTTAATCAGTTTTTTTCCATCAAGTGACCATCCAATCAAACATACAGACTGCATTTCTTTCAGTTTGCCTTTAACTGATATGATGAAACCCACTGGACTCCCATCTTTGTTGATTGAAAATGACTGGTCTTTGATAATATTTACATTCGTCACTCCCTCAGCCTTTGCGCTTTCAACTGCCTGGGCCTGCAAAGATGCCGAGTCGAACGTTTTTAACGTTGTGGATGCAGAAGCAATATTTGTCATTAACAGTAAAGATAAGATATATATGATTCTCATCAGGTTCCTCGATTAGTGATGTAGAGCATAATTATAATTAGCGGAAAGTTTTGTGTCATAATCATTTTCCTTATACGATTCGCCATTATAATAACGAGCAAAACGCGCCCAGTTTTTATTTTGCAAGGCATGAAGTAACACAGGTGTATTTTTAATGTGATTCACAAAAGCATATGTTTGCCCATTGATGGTTTGCATCCCCTCGACAAAAGCATCTATGCTTGCATATCCTGCTGAGGAAAAATTCCCACCCATTATCTGAAACGCCCCCCATGATGCTGATTTCAGAGCAGCACCTTTATCCAGTTCCATAGCGGCTTGAAGTTTCTTATATTGTGCATCAACGGTTCCATATTTTTTATATTTTGGCCCTGATATTTCAGGATGAGAACCATCAAACTTATGATTGGTGAGGCCACTAAATATATGTCTCTCATAGAGAATGGTCGGCCGACCGTAAGAATCGAATGGCCCCGTAATCTGAGACTCAGTGATGACAACTGACTTTATCGCAGCAACTTCGCAATTCAATGCTTTTGCAGCACTTACATACAATTCTTCTGAAACACTTTTATCATTTGAATTGGTCTGTTCCAGAGCGATTGGAGAAGAATGATTGTGTAAGTTTCTGATCGTCGGACCATAGGGAGAGACAATACCATCCGGATTTTTTAACCTTACGACTTTTTCCTGAAACTCTCTGATTCTGCTAATTGTTCTATCACCGATTAAACCATCAACTTTTAATTCACTTCCAGGTTTTGTAATTACGCGATTGCTGTTTAATAACGTCTGAATTGTCTTGACGTCACGATATTTATTCACCTGCCCGGCCCCTACGGCTTGACTTATTTTTACCGTACTCATCTAAGAATCCTTTAATCATCACAGCAGTACAAGTGAAGGCTGCGAAACAGGCCTCCCCGGAAGAGGAGGCCTGCTTTTTATGCTTCTTTATTTTCTTTGATGTTCCAACCCGCGCTGCTTTCAGCGCCTTTACCGCCAGAAGAACTCTGCTCCCAGTACTGCTGTTTCACTTTAGAAGCCTGGAATGAGTAGGTCATGCCCAGGGTATCGCCGTTATCAGAACCATTGTAATTAACCGTGGTCACCAGAACATCTTCCAGAGTAATACGCGCATACTCAACCTGAGTACCACCCGCTTTACAAATAGATAATTCAACTTTGCTCAGGTGTTTGCCACTGGCGCAGTTTTTCAGTAACGCCGTGGTGGATTTATCAATCAACGCTTCAACGTGCAGGTCATTAAAGTTCACTTTACCAGCGCCGCCGCCGCCGCCAACAGCCATGTTACCCGGCTGAGATGCACCCCAGGAGAAAGACGTAATATCAGTCCAGCCGGTGTGGTTTGAGTCTTTAGACTCGCCGGTGACACCGTCAACCTTCATAAACATATCAATAGCCATTGTTATCTACTCTTCTTTAGTTAACATTTTTGCTTTAAAAAAAGCACTGATATGGCACGCAGGAAAGCATGAGACGGAATAGAACCGGCCATATTTTACCTCTGCCAGGCTCCCGAATATCACTCGCTACAAGGATGATTCTGAGAGTACGCAGAGGTGTTCATTGATGAACACCTCTGCGGATTAGATAGGGGGCGAATAAGCCCCCCCATTTTATTTCATGTGTCAGATTCGCGGGGGGAGTGGATCCATTCCCCTTACAGCGAATTAGAGATCAAGGCCATTTCGCCTTTTTAACTCTGTTAAGCGTTATCAGCCTTCAGTGAAGGCAGTTTAGAGACCAGCCGCAGTGATACGGTCAGGCCTTCCAGCTGATAGTGCGGACGCAGGAAGAATTTGGCGGCGTAATAACCCGGATTATCCTCCAGCTCTTCCACCTGAACTTCGGCCGAAGCCAGTGGTTTACGGGATTTGGTTTCCTGCGAGGAGTTCGCCGGGTCACCATCCACGTAGTTCATCACCCAGTCGTTCAGCCAGCGTTCCATATCATCACGCTCACGGAAGGAACCGATCTTGTCACGCACAATGCATTTCAGGTAATGCGCAAAGCGGCAGCAGGCGAACAGGTACGGCAGACGTGCGGCCAGGCGCGCGTTGGCTGTGGCATCGGGATCGTGATATTCCGCGGGTTTCTGCAACGACTGCGCGCCGATAAAGGCGGCAAAGTCCGAGTTTTTACGGTGTACCAGCGGCATAAAGCCGTTTTTCGCCAGCTCGGCTTCACGGCGGTCGCTGATGGCGATTTCAGTCGGACACTTCATATCCACGCCGCCATCGTCGCTCGGGAAAGTATGGGTCGGCAGGTTTTCTACCGCACCGCCAGATTCCACGCCGCGGATGGAGGTACACCAGCCGTACTCTTTGAACGAGCGGTTGATGTTAGCCGCCATGGCGTAGGCGGCGTTGGTCCAGGTGTATTTACCGTGATCCGCGCCAGCTGTTTCTTCTTCAAAATCAAAGCTGTCAACCGGGTTGGTACGAATACCGTAAGGCAGACGTGACAGGAAGCGCGGCATCACCAGCCCCAGATAGCGGGCATCTTCCGACTCGCGCAGGCTCCGCCAGGCGGCATATTCGCTGTTCTGGAAGATTTTGGTCAGGTCGCGTGGGTTCGCCAGTTCCTGCCAGGATTCCATCTGCATCACGCCCGGCGAAGTGCCAGTGATAAACGGACAGTGCGCCGCCGCGCCAATTCGCGCCATCTCGCTCAGTAATTCCACGTCCTGCGGGCTGTGATCAAAATAGTAATCGCCCACCAGGCAGCCAAACGGTTCGCCACCGAACTGGCCATACTCTTCTTCATAGATTTTCTTGAAGATCGGGCTCTGATCCCAGCCCACACCTTTATAACGTTTCAGGGTGCGGCCCAGTTCCTGCTTGGAGATGCTCATAAAGCGAATTTTCAGCATCTCGTCAGTTTCGGTGTTATTCACCAGGTAGCTCAGACCGCGCCACGCGCCTTCCAGCTTCTGGAATTCTTCATGGTGAATAATTTCATTCACCTGTTTCGACAGTTTTTCGTCAATCTCGGCGATCAGCGCCTGAATAGTACGATAGGCATCGCTGGAGACGGTGACAGTGTTTTCCAGCGCCTGCTGCGCCAGGGTTTTTACCGCATTTTCTACCGCAGAACGGGCGGAGTCGGTTTTTGGGCGGAACTCTTTGTTCAGCAACGCGCTGAACTCATCCTGACTGTAAGTCAGTTGCTCCTGCGGCTGTTGTTGTGATGGGTTGCTCATTGGTTACTCCTTCTCATCCTTCGTCGCATCATCCTGTTTAGGCAGATGGCTCAGTGATTTGAGTAATGTCGGGTCCTGAAGAATTTTAGAGATAAGCTCTTCCGCGCCATTCTTGCCGTCCATATAGCTCAGCAGGTTGGAAAGCTGAGTTCGCGCATCCAGCAGTTTGCTGAGTGGTTCAACATGACGCGCCACCGCATCCGGCGAGAAGTCTTCCATGCTGTTAAAGGTCAGGTCGACATTCAGACGGCCTTCACCCGTTAGCGTGTTGTCCACCTGGAACGCCACGCGTGGTTTCAGCGCTTTCATGCGTTCATCGAAATTGTCGATATCAATATCAAGGAATTTACGTTCATCGACTGACGGCAGGCCTTCAACTGGTTTGCCAACCAAATCAGCCATAACGCCCATGACGAACGGCAGTTGAATTTTGCGTTCCGCCCCATAGATCTCCACGTCATACTCGATCTGTACACGCGGCGCGCGGTTACGGGCGATGAATTTCTGCCCACTGGATTTGCCTGGCATGGTGTTCTCCATTGGTAGGTAAAGTGAAAATGTCAGTGAACGCGGCGACTCAGTTGTCGCGACGTCCGAAAATGTTTTCTAACTGGTGGACGCCGTCTGGCGCCAGGTCGCGAATAATGTCCATAAAGTTCATCTCAATCATCCGTTGCACCCGCTCAATCATCAGCGGCGCCGGATGACTTGGCTCATGCTGGACAAAATACTGTTTCACTTTTTCCAGCATCAGTTGCGCATCAGAACGTGACGTCGGCTGAGCGTGCCGCCAGTCCGTCTCCCTCGGCACCGATCCTGTCACTGGCGCGGCCACCGCGCGGGGATCTTTCTCAACAGATGCGTTCGGGATCAGCGCTGCCAAATCTGTCACTTCACACGCTGCGGCGACGGTGTTGACCATTTTCAACAATTGTTCCATCTCAGGGATGCCGCTTTCGCCAAGGTGCTCAATCAATGTTTCGCGAACAGTTTGTAACTGCTCACTTATCCTGAGGATCGCAGCAATACCGGGTTGTTCACCACGCATCAGTTCATCCATCAAACGGGCGCGACCACCGGGAAACTCCGGACATTCGGTTTTGCTGCCGTCCAGCAACGCACAGGCATCGCGCAGGGATAACTGATCAGAGGCACTGCGCAGTAATGGTGCCTGGCGCAAAGCTGAAGTGAGTGCTGACTTATCACCTAAAGCCGCCAGCGCGTTGATACGATAGAAGGGATCATATTCCCCGGCATCGCTCAACTGTGGCCATAACGGCTCCCAATACAACAACAGCGACTGCTTAATCAGTTGCAGACCGTCAGCATAACCACTCAGCCCACGCAGTTGGGTCCAGGCTCGGGTTAAGGTCAGCATCACCCGCAAATCCCTGGTGCGGCTCAGCAGATCGCTGGCCAGTCGCTCAACTTTGTTCCAGTCAGCGGGCTCCGCAGGAATGATCGTGTCACCGAACTGCTGCTCCGCTTTGCCTGCGCTGGCCTGTTCCATCGCCATGTAATCGGCGTCGTATTCCAGATTTTCGCCACAGGGACGGTCATTGCTGATCGGCGCGAGTAACACCTCGATATTCATGATGATCCCTTGCTTAATTTACTCAAACATTGGTGGATAAAGGCCATGACGTCCTGGTCTGGCGCCTGCGGCCGGGTCAAACAACATCGAAAACAGCTGACCGGTAAAGTTGCCGCTGTGCACATGGGTGTAAAGTGGGTAGCCATCCGTCTGATTGGTCCACCAGAAACTGGTGTAATGCTGTGGATCGAAACAATCCGCCGCCTGCCGCCAGCTCAGGGTGCAGGGCTGATCGGCGTAACCGATAACGTCGAGGATCTGTGATCGCGATCCCGGCTCCAGCACCGGCGGGGGAGGAATGGTCAGCAACATCTGATCGAGCTGTTCGGCGGAATAGCTGTTGCGTACCGCGTGCAGCAAGCTACGCCCCAGTTGCTGATACCATTCCCCAGCCATCGCCAGTTGCCACGGCGTCCACTGCTGCGGTGAACAGGTCACCAACGCACACACCGGATATTGCCGGCCAACATTGTCACGGGCCGGTAACAGACAGCCCATCTGCACCCACTGACTGCCCAGCATGGGCGGCACGACAAAATTCCACACCGGCGCCTTGCCAAACTGTCGTTCGCCTTGCGGTCGCGGCTCGTCATTTTTTTTCTGCCAGTTCAACAGCCCCACCTGAAACCAGTGTGACCATTGCTGCCAAAGCGTATCGGGGAAACGACGCTTTAAAAAATCGCCGGCGCTGGGCAATTTCCCATACCAACTAATCGCAGGTATCTGGCTCATCATCATTTCCTTGCGGTTACGGGCATGAGAACCCGGGAAGCTGGAACGGATTACGGATACTGTTCGGAATAAATTCCAGGGTCACATGATGGCCGTCGACATTAAAGGCGGCCAGACGACTGAGACTGCTGTTACCCGGCGACAATCGCGCCCGGTCAAAGAAACGGTTCAGCGCCCAGGCGCCATTGGTCACCAGCGTGGCGGTGGTGCCGTTGACGAGACCTAACTGCATCCGCACCTGACTGGTGCCGCCCGGCCCCGGCCAGTTCATCAGTTGTACGGCCTGCGGACCGTGGCTGTAACGCAGCAGTTGACCGTCCACATCCAGCGTCATGGTCAGGATGTCGTTATCCATCTGCTGAGTCCGTACCGTCACGCGAAACGAAGGCGTGGTCGCGCCGTTGGCGAAGAAAGCATCGCGAATGTTCTGTGCCTGTTGGAATGGTCGTAACACGCTTTCGCCGCCTGGCAGCGTTTTGCCATCAATCCCTGGCGTGAAGCGCCAACTGGCCTGCGTGGTGTCCACTTTGTTCGCCAGATTGTCACGGAAGAAACTGTCCATCAGGCCCGTTCCCGGCGCGAACATATGGGCCAGGTCATCCGGTGTCACATCCGTTCTGGCGGAGTGGGCAAGCGGATAACGCCCGGCAATGGCCTGGCGACAGAAGCTTCCGATTTCCACATTGATCCGCTTGCGCACGTTATCCAGATCACGGCGTTGTGTATCGCTGCTGGCGCCCACGGCCATAGTGGTGAACATATTTTGCAGTGACCCCGGCAGACGCCCGGCACTGGCTTGCAGGCGGCTAATGGCGTCACTGGTTGGCGGCGGCATGCCGCTGTTCGCGGCGTCCTGTACCGCGGTCAGATAACGGTAAAGATCATCAATTTGCCGGAGGAAATCATCAAAGGCGATGGTCTTGCCGCCCTTTTCCAGCGGTTGGGCCAGATCAATAATTGGCGCAAAGTGCGCCGCGACGACCTGCTCAGGCGTTTGCTGCTGACTGGCCGCCGTGGTGGCCGGTGTGGAATGGAACAGCGCTTCCAGCGTACTGCTGGCACTATTGCCGCTCTTGCCGTCCTCTTTCTGCCCCTGAGACTTGTCATCCGCCGCGGGCGTTTTATCCAGCACCAGATAGTGGCTGAGGTTGATCACCAGCTTACGCAGCGGCGAATTATTACTGGAAAGCAAGCGCGCCGTATTAATACGCTGAGAAAGATCGGCACTGTTATTTAACTGAATATCCTGCAACAGGCCGTCCCACTGGCGCATATAGTCAGCCATATACAACTGGCGAACCGCGAGGTCAGTCTGCTGTTGGCTCTCGCCCTGTACCTGGCCGCCCAACACCCACTGGTCATCGTCATGCAGCGACGCCGTTACCGTGGCAATGTTGTGGTCAAAGCTGTTCCAGTAACCTTCCGGCGTGAACAGACCCGGAATACCGTCGCTAATTGATTTTCCGCTTTTGCGTGAAAACACCAGCTCGCTCTGTGGGCCGCCAAGCGCAGCCAGCGACACGGACTTCAGGCTGTCATCGTGTTCCAGCAGGCGCTTCAGGCGTCCATAAACGCGCTGCGACAGCGGCATCTGATTAATCAGCACCTGCTCGCGCTTTACCAGCGCGTCATCCCGGGCATAAGGCGATGCCTGGATCTGAGTTTCCAGTAACTGCGCCAGATGCCCGTCGAGCTGTTTGATCTGCGCAGAGGTAATGTTCTGCGGCTGGTTGCGCTGGATATTCAGCATCACCCAGGCGTGCAGGAACTTACCATCGTAATGTTGCGGCTGATACAGCATCTGGTAGGCCTTCAGCGCCTCGTAGCTGTAATCGGCATCGCTGCCGTTGTCATTGCGCAGCCAGGTGGTTATCAACTGCGCGACCTGCGGCAGCAACAGTTGTTTGAGCGATTTCTGGTACAACGTGGTCGTCGCGTCGCTGACTTCTCCCCCACGATACAAGCCCATGCGCCGGGTGATCGGCGGATCGTTGAGATCGAAATCTTCACTTTCCGGCAGGTGCAACACGCCATTCAAAAAGGGCAACAGCGCATAGAGGTCGGTCAGGCTACTGACCTGCAAATTCCGACTCAGCTCCGTCACCTTCGGCACGTTGCGTTGTACCTCCGCCAGATAGCTTTTGTTATTGCTGAAGCTGGTGACCCACAGCAAACCGGCGACCACCAGCGCGACCACCAGCGCAACATAGCCCGACCAGAGCACGGCGCGATTACGCAGTTCCCACCAGCGGTTGCTGCCTGCCAGTCCGGCTTCCTGAAAGATGACATTTTGCAACAAATCCTTCAGAAAGAAGCTCTGGCCCTTGTTGGCCGGGATCGGCGACTCTTTGTTGACGTTGTCCCAGGCGCCGCTGTTACCGTCTTGATCCTGCGGCAGTTGCAACGCGCGAGTCAGCTCTCCCATTACGCGGTCAAACGGCAAGCCTTCCTGCGTACCACTGGCGAAGTAGATGCCACGCGGTGAGAACTGCGTTTCAAAGTTAGAGCGGGCGAACACCGTGTCAAGATAGTCAGCCAGTTGTGGACGTAACGCAGCGAATTCCTGCGGGAACAGGTAACTTTCCGCCCGGGCTTTGGCATCGCTTTCCTGCAACAGCGTGTCCGGCAATCCGTCATCCAGACGCTGTTGCAGCAGCACATATTCCTGGGTGAAGGCGCTGTGCAGATCGAAATCAGCATGTTTCGCCTGTTCCCACGGGAAGGTGAAACCCCACACCTGGTCACGCTGCGCTTTGTCGAATGTCGCGAAGTAAGCCCGGAAACCTTTCAGCAGGTCAGTTTTAGTCACCAGTACATAAACCGGAAAACGAATAGCCAACTGCTCGTGCAATTCCATCAGCCGCTGACGCAGGGAAAGCGCCTGCTGACGGGAGGCCTCTGGCGACTGGGTCAACAGGTCAGAGACGCTGACAGTGACAATCACCCCGTTGATCGGCTGGCGTCCCCGGTATTTACGCAGCAACGCAACAAACTTATTCCATTCGTTGGCATCCTGTTGCTGCTCGCTTTCCTGAGTGGTGTAGCGACCCGCGGTATCCAGCAGCACCGCCTCGTTAGTGAACCACCAGTCACAATTTCGCGTACCGCCGATCCCGCGTAAGGCCGCTTTACCAAAGCGATCAGCCAGCGGAAACTGCAAACCAGAGTTCACCAGCGCGGTGGTTTTACCGGCCCCCGGCGCGCCAATAATCACATACCAGGGTAACTGGTACAGATACTGCCGACTGAAACGCTGAGTCCAGCTATGACTGCCAGCCCGACTGAAATGCGCTTTTTTCAGCATCTCGGCCGCTTCAGTAAAGCGCTCGGACAGCACCCGATCTTCACTGGTTAGCCGCTTGCGGTCGCCTTCGCTGTTTTCACCTGGCGTGGCGTTCAGGCTACTGACCAGTTTGCGGTTCAGCCAGGCGTTGTAAACTCGCGGCACCACATTGCTCAGGCCCCAGGCGATATACAGCAGCGCGATACTGATCTGGCGGTTAACTTCCGGTTCCAACGGGCGGGAATCCACGATCGAGAAGACCGGCCCAATCACCCAGATAATAAAAGACAGCGCGGTGATACCGACAAATCCCCACAGCAGCCGATTGGTAATGATGGCAAAAAGAATATTCAGCATCCGTTAATTTCCTTGCTGTAAATTCAGTTCCGCGCGGGTGTTCTGCGGGGAAACCAACAGCGTGATTTCGACACGGCGGTTGCGCGCGCGGTTAGCGGCGCTGGTGTTAGGCACCAACGGGTTGCTTTCGCCGCGCCCTTCCGCTTTCACGCGTTGTGGCTGAGTAAGGTGCTGCTGCAGGCGCTCCTGAACGGACTGAGCGCGCGCCAGAGATAATTCATAGTTTGAGGCGAAACGTGCGCTGCGGATGGGAACGTTATCGCTGTAACCAATCACCAGAATGCGGCCACTGACGTTATTCATCGCCTGCGCCACGCGATCCAGCACGGCTTCATAGCGGCTTTGTACGGCGGTGGAACCTGAAGCAAACAGGCCATCGCCTCGCAGCGTCACTACGCTGCGATCCGCTGCGTCTTGTACCGATACCAGCCCTTCTTCTATCTCATCATGCAGGAAGGTTTTCAGGTTTAATGTGGGCGGCGGCGGCGGTGCCGGATGTTGGATCGTCACTTCCGGCAAGGGTGTCTGGTAAACCGCCGCCAGTACCGGACTGGTGACATCGCCCAACTGCCAGTTGAGCAGGATATAAAACAGGCAGGCGAGGAAACCAGCCAGCGCGGTACAAGCCCACAGCGGCACCACCGGTCGCCATAGTTTACGCGTGACAGGATTATCTTCAGGATGCGGAGAAAGCGGCGGCGCATAGCCGCCACGCACCGAACGGATCATCTGCAACAGACGCTGTTTGATGGTTTCCAACTGTGAACGTCCGTTATCCAGCACGCGATAACGACCTTCAAACCCCAGTTGTAAACAGTAGTTAATCAGCTCCAGCAGGAGAATGTGTTCTCGCGGGTTTTGTGACAGTTTGGCCAGCAGTTGGAAAAACTTCTCACCCCCCCAGGTTTCGTTATGAAAAGTGACCAGCAACCCCTGTCCTGGCCAGACGCCCCGGCTGCCCCATGGCGTCAGCGCGGCGGCTTCATCCAGCGCGGTACACAGACAGTAGCGCGCGCCGATAATCACTTCATACGGCAATCCGGCGCGCTGGCAGTTCATTTCGAACTGACGTATTTCGTCGATCAGCCGTTGGCGCAATCCGGCCGGATCGGCATGCGTCACCGAATGGCGGATCTGTGGAATGGCGTTGAGTAAAGCATTTGCCGCCGCGACTAACGGGTTGTGACTGCTGGCACCTGAAAAAATGTCACCCCGAGCGGTGGCCTGTCGTTCCTGCATAATTCTCGCTCCCGGCATCAGGCTGAGTGACTACGGATGGCCCAAAACTCCATCGCCAGACCAGGAAACTCACCGGCCAGATGAAGCGCAAACGTGCCTGACTTTTCCATCTCCTGCCACAGCTCACTGCCTTTCTCTAATTCGAAGTAGCTGTAACCGGCATGCCAGGGAATTTGCGGCGGCGCAACCGGCATCGCACGCAGTACCATGCCCGGCAATTGCAGTTGCACCAGATCACGAATTTTGGTCACCGGGGCGACTTTCATCTGCGCCGGGAAGTGAGTCTGCAACGCGTCACCCGGCACATTGGCCCGCACTGCCAGCACAAAACCAAACTCACGCACCATCGATGTATCCGGTACAGTCGCCACGTTCAGACCATGCGAACGTTCGGTCAATGGCAACTGGATGGCGTTCTCTTCCATGACCAGCGACAGCCCCTGACGCAGCATCAGCATTAACCTGCCGAAACACCAGGCCAGATCGTCGTGGTCATACACCGGCAAGGCGGCGTCAGGAAAGCGCTGCGGCGTATAGGTGGTCAGTTCGCTGGCAAACGCCAGCCAGGTGGAAAACAGCTGTTCAGGATGCAACAACGGTAGATTCTTCAGATGGCTGACGTGACCGAAGTGATGATTAACCAGCGCCAGCAACATAAAATCCGTCATATCGGCCGTATTGAAACGGCCCGGCTGCTGCAAACGCTGACCAATCTGCTGACTGCGTTGTTCAAGCAGACCGAGCATATCGTTCAAATACTCATACAGTTGGGGATGCGCGATACTGTTGAGCATGGGCGGAATATAGTGACTGTCCAGACGTACCTGGTTGTCACTGCGTTTCTCCAGCACTTTCACCACCGCCATCGCCGTCCATTCGGCGGACAGCTCGCTTTCCAGCATCAGACGCAGACGCAGTTTGCCGAACTGAACCGCCGCCGAGCCGACCGACAGAGCATTAAAATCATCCACTTCCTGCTCAAAAGTGACATAACGAGCCAGTGAGTCCGCCGCGTCGCTGAAGATAACCTCTTCGCGACCATTGCGGCGCGCAGGCAGCGCCAGTACCACTTTTTCATGGCCCTGATTGTCCGGGATAGCCAACGGCGGCGGCCCATGACGGGCATCGCGGAATGAAAAGAAAGTGCCATCAGGCAGTAAACCACTGGCCGAGCTGAGAGCGATTTTTCCCTGACGCAGCATCGCTTCGTCAATGTCACAATCTAAAAATCCCCACAAATAAGGGCGCAGGGTCATTCCCCAGCTACGCAGCAGGCTTTGCTGGTAACTTTCTGACTGCTGGAAATGGTGCGGGCGCAGGAACATGCCTTCGGTCCAGACCACTTTTTCTGCTTGATTCATAATGGCTTCCGTTTTCAGACTGGAATCACTCGCTGACGGCGCGTAAGCCGCTGATGTCGGCAATAATGTCGGCTTTCAGTTCATCCGGTGAGCTTTGCCAGATTTGATAAAAATGGCCGTCATCGGGAACCGGCAACGGCAAGGAAAGCCGCCACTTTTTACCATCAAGAGACTGATATTCAGCCAGAATCCCGATATAGCGCACTTCAGGGGTTGTTTCGCCCTTGAGGGTTTTATTGAGTTGTCCTGGCATCAGGAAGAACTGTTCGCTGTTCAGCAGGTTACCGCCCAGTAAAGCGGAGGCATGGTTCTGCAATGAATAGAAATCAGCAGACATGAAATCGGCGTCCGACTTGAGCAGCAATACCCGGACCTTCAGCGGCGCGCCATCGTTGATCTGCGGGTGAGCCCGGAAGACCAGGCGGTAATGGGGAGCCACGCCATGTGAAGAAGAACTACAACCTGACAGGACACTGAATACCATCAGGAAAAACGCCTGAATACTCAGGCGCCAAAAGAGTTGTCTGTTCATATTGATGCGGCCATCAGCGCATTATCAGTTGATGATCCAGGTTCCGTTGTTGCTGTTCTGACAGGCTTTGCTGTCACCCGCGACAGCCACACAGGTTTTTTTCGCGGCTGAACGAACCCGTTTGCGGCGTGAATCCGCTTTCACCGTTTTCTCATACAGGTCGCTCTTCACCAACGCACGTAGCGGCACGTAACCAATCAGTTGCTCCTGTCCCACTTCGGCGATAGCGAACCAGTTGTTTTCTACTGTACCGAGCACAGTATAAGGCTGGCCATTTTCCAGGTGGGTGACAACCTTGCCGCTAAAGTCTGGCGTGGTCATTACCGAAGCGTTGTACAGCGCACGGTACTCTTCATTCACTGGCGTGAAAGAGACTGGCGGCTGCACGGCATGACGATAAGTCAGCTTTACACCGTCAACAGTACTGGAAACTATTGTGTCATCCGTGATCGGCGCGGGAGGCGCCTTACATCCGGCAACCGTCAAAACAAAAAGCAGGCTTAATGCAATTCGAATTTTCACCATGATCCTCATGAAATTTTTAGCAATAACAAAGACACAATACGGTCCGGAGAGTCGTCATTAACAGAGACAGATAAAGAAAATTTACAGCTCTGGTCGTCAAACAGGCTGAGAACGCTGGCAAGGCTGAAGGAAAAATCATCAGAAATGAGGGCAGTACCGCGTTAAAAAACAGCAACAAGCCTCAACAACACCTCAGCAATGAAAGCAACACTCAACAAAAACAAAACATCACGATCCAAAAATAACTACAAAATAGCATCCAAATGACATTGGCAGGTCGGTTTTTTATAAATAGATGCAATCAGATTAATCTGACAAACGGCGTATTCCCTTTACAAAAATCACTTCCCCCGTTACCCCCACCACACAGAGAGTGTAAAAGTGACTTAAAGACACCTAAAAACCCTGCAGTAAAACAGGTTATTCCCGGCCTTTAAGCGGCAGGAAAGGGCCTTTCATGAAGTGACATTCAAAAAAACAAACCAAATAAAAACAAATAGATAATAAAAATATCCGCACCATAGCTACCGCACGAGCCAATGCTAAAGCCATCCGCCCGTGTTCGAAGTTACAGTTTATTGTGAAATTTTTCAGCAAGTTTACACTAGCGTTCCAATTATTAAACAATACAGGCCATTACTACAATAGTTAAGATTTAATTATGTTAAATAAAAAGATAAATTCGTGACTAATGGCCCTATCATTCCAGGATTAATCCTAAAAAAATAATACAGAAGCGCCTTTTATATTCTCTTTAGGTTTTATTTTTTCATGGTTAATAACATAAAAATATATGAATGGTGTTATCAGTGGCGCTGATAGCAACAAAAAACAGGGAGGGAATACCGTGAAGCGGGTGTTTTTTTACCGTATTATTCGCGTTGTATCTGGCGATATGAGGGGGATGGATCTTGTACAGTGGTGAGTGGTGAGTGGTGAGTGGTGAGTGGTGAGTGAAGTTGGCGCAGCGATCGGCATAACATGCCACCACTGCGATAGGGGTGGATAAAACCGGAACAAATCCCTTAAGCCAGCAGCATTTCTGCCAGTTCTTGTAGCGTTTTCACCTGCCAGGTTGGGGTAATACCCGGTGGTAGTGGGCGTTGTTCGGCATTCAGCCAGCAAGTCGCCATTCCTGCGCTGATACCACCAAGAATATCTGCATCCGGATTATCCCCGACCATCATCACCCGTTGGCGATCCGGGTTTTCCATCTTCTCCAACGCATAGTCAAAGATCGCCGGATGCGGTTTGGCATAGCCCACCTGTTCAGAGATAACCAGCAAATCGAAATGCCCCAGTAAGCCGGTACGCTGCAAACGCACCTGCTGCAACGCGGTAAAACCGTTGGTGATGATCCCCATTTTTACCCGACCTTTCAGCGCATTCAACAGCTCAACCGCCCCGGTTAGCGGCTGACAGATTTCCGCCATCGCCTCCAGATACGCCTTGTTCAGCGCCATTGGCGTGACCTTCAGTTTCTCGGCCCAGGCGACAAAACGCTGTTGTTGTAGCTGCCCGGCGGTTATCGCGCCGTTCTGGTATTCCACCCACAACGGTTTGTTGACCGCCTGATATTGCTCGTAATCCTCGCGAGAAAATGACACGCCATACGGGTGAAAAAGACGCTGTAAACCAGCGAATGCATCAAAATGGAATAGCGTGTCGTCCGCGTCGAATAAAATCCAGTCCCAGTCTTTAAGCATCTTTGGAAAACCCTTGTTGGTCAAAGCATTACGAAGAAAACAGGCATCACCAGTGGTGTCAATCCACACCGGCGACGGATGACTCACAACAACTGCCGGGGAAGGTATGCGTCCCGGTGCGTTTAAATCGTTAACGCCATGATGATAGCGTCTTCTTTACCGTCAGCCGTCGGGTAGTAGTTACGGCGAACGGAAACTTCATTGAAGTCCAGTTGCTCATATAAAGCCATTGCCGGACGGTTGGAGGCTCGCACCTCCAGCCACAGCGTCTGCACGCCACGTTCTGCAAGACGGGATATCAGGAATTGCAACAATTCACGCCCAATCCCCCGCCGCTGGAAGTCTGGATCAACCGCGAGGTTAAATAGCGTCGCCTCATCCAATACCACGTGAGTGATAGCAAAAGCCGCCATCCGACCCTCCACCGCCAGCTGATAGTTCAGATAACGTTCCCCCTGATTACTGGCCAGGGTTTTTTCACTCCAGGGAAAAGCATGGCTGCGTTGTTCAATGACCAGGGCTCGTTCAAGGTCTTGCGGTGTCAGTAAAGAAATCTGATTCATAGTGAGTGATCTGCTGCCATAGCGCACGTTTGGCACTGGCATTTTGATAAAGCTCCGCCAACGCGGGCGAAACAATTTGCGCACCGCTGACGCCCAACGGGGCTGACAGCCCAAGGCACCAACTGACGCACTGAGTATCATCAGGCAGCATCGCCGACTGATCCGGCGTCAGTGTCATCACCTCATGTTCACGCATGAGCATCGCCCGCAGCACATCATTGATCAATGGATCGGTCAGCGGCGGGGGATCTTCAGCCACGATCAGCAGGCGCGTATGCGCAGGCAATGAGACCGACACTTCACCCTGTAAGGCGCGTGGACGCCGCAGCGTATACTGCGTTATCCCCATTTGCTGTAATAACCAGTCACGTCTGGAAGACATCTTTTTCCCGTCTGGTCGCCCGAATGCCACGCTATGCTAACAAACCTCGCGGATCGGCGCCATCCAACACCGCGCCTTGTTATGTTACTTCAGGCTGCAACTGCGGCTAATTTGGGTATAATCGCCGCTCTGATGTGTAAGGAGCCGCCGATGTCTGCATTTACCCCGGCCAGTGAAGTGATACTGCGCCACAGTGATGAATTTACTCAACGCCGCGTGTTATTTGCTGGCGACCTGCAGGATCTCCTGCCCGCCCAACTGGACACCGCATTGAGCCGGGCGCATAGCCAACAGTATCATCACTGGCAGAACCTGACCCGCGCGTTGGGAGAAAATGCGCAATACAGCCTGACGGCAACCCCGGAATTCGTCGCGGGCTGCGATACATTGATCTACTTCTGGCCAAAAAACAAACCGGAAGCCCAGTTCCAGTTAGCAAACCTGCTGTCAATGATGCCCGTGGGCAGCGACCTGTTCGTGGTCGGTGAAAACCGTAGCGGCGTGCGCAGCGCGGAGCAGGTGCTGGAGAAATGGGTCACTCTGACTAAAATCGACAGTGCGCGTCGCTGTGGCCTGTATCATGGTCGGTTGCAGGTACAGCCGGTGTTTGAGGCTGATGCGTGGTGGGCCGACTATCCGCTGGGCGATATCACCATCAAAACCCTGCCGGGCGTATTCAGCCGCGATGGTCTGGATGCCGGCAGTAACCTGCTGCTCTCCACCCTGAAGCCGCACACTAAAGGTAAAGTGCTGGATATCGGCTGTGGCGCTGGCGTGCTGTCAGCCATGCTGGCCAGCATCTCACCCAAAGTGCGCCTGTACCTGACCGATGTCAGCGCCGCCGCCGTGGCAGCCAGCAAAGCCACGCTGGCCGCGAATGGGCTGGAAGGCGAAGTCTTCGCCAGCAACGTCTATTCCGCGGTACAGGGCCGCTATGATCTGATAATCTCCAATCCTCCGTTCCATGACGGAATGCAAACCAGTCTGGAGGCCGCACAACAACTGATCCGCGGCGCGACAAAATATCTGAATACCGGCGGCGAGTTACGCATTGTGGCCAACGCCTTCCTGCCTTACCCACAGCTCCTTGATGAAACCTTTGGTCGCCATGAGGTGCTGGCGCAGACCGGCCGTTTTAAAGTTTACCGCGCAGTTCTGGATCGTGTCGCCAAAACCAGACGCTAAGTGAGTCGCGGGTAGCCCTGGTGATACCCGCCTTTTCCCGGAAAACAGAGGATGGTTTCGGAAACGTTGCTTTTTCCAGCAATCATCCCCGGGCAACTAAATAACTGTTGACGTGTCGGGGAAAATCTCTAGAATTCGCCTCCGTGGTTGCAATACTCCATGATGGTATTGACGGCAAGCGAAGGTGGCGGAATTGGTAGACGCGCTAGCTTCAGGTGTTAGTGTCTTAACGG
>NZ_RQVV01000035.1 GCF_009295515.1 Erwinia endophytica
CGGCATCCCGTTTAGCCGTCAGCAAAAAGTCGATGGTCTGAGCTTCAGTATCGACTGCACGGTACCGGTATTTCCACTGGCCCCTGACCCTGATGTCCGTTTCATCCATTCGCCACCGGCGCCCCGCGGCACGTTTATGCCGACGGAACGCCTTATCCAGCAGCGGGACAAGACGAATGACCCAGCGGTGAAGCGTGGAATGATCGACGATGATACCCCGCTCTGCCATCATCTCCTCCAGATTGCGCAGGCTCAGGGCATAAGCCAGATACCAGCGTACACACTGAGCAATTATATCGACGGGATAATGCAGGCGTTTGAAGGATTTTTGGATCAGGGGCATGGTCAGCAATATCATAAAAAAACAGTAGATTACCAGAATGTCTGCTTAATGCGACAGAACCAATTTATGTCGCCTTGTTGTTTACAGTGCTGGTAGTCATCACGGTTTAAAGCGTGAAATAACCAGCACTACTGGTAGGGACGTAAAAAGGCCACCCGTTGGTTGCGGGTGGCGCAGTTCAGACGCTATCCCGTGAAGGTTGTACGCTGACCGGGCGCTTCGCCACCCGGTTAAAGACCAGGTTCAGGGTGACCGAGGCCAGGCAGGCGGCGCTAATGCCAGAATGGAAAATGGTGCGAACCCAGTTGGGGAACTGGTCGTAAAACGAAGGCATCACTATCGGGATCATGCCGAAGGCGATAGAGGTCGCCACCACCACCAGATTCATGTTCTCTTTGTAATCCACTTTAGCCAATGTACGGATGCCGCTGGCCGCCACTGTGCCAAACAGCACCACGCCTGCGCCCCCCAGGACCGGCATCGGCACCGCCGCCACGATTCTGCCCAGTATCGGCAGGCAGCCCAGCAGTACCAGGATCACGCCGCCCGCCGCCACCACGTAGCGGCTTTTAATGCCGGTCATCGCCACCAGCCCGATATTCTGCGCAAACGCGCTCTGAGGGAAGGAGTTAAACAGGGGCGCCAACGCGCTGGTCAGCATATCCGCCCGCAGACCATTAGCGATACGTTTGCCATCCACGTTCGAGCCGACAATTTCCCCAATGGCGATCAGTCCGGCGGTGGTTTCCGTTAACAGTACCAGCACAATCAACATCATCGACAAAATAGACGCCAAATCAAACACTGGCATGCCGAAACTCAGCACTCCCGGCAACGCCACCAGATCGCCATGGAGCACCGCAGAAAAATGGGTTTTACCCGTGGCTACAGCAAACAGGGTCCCCAGTACCATCGCCAGCAGCACCGCCAGTCTTTTCACCGCACTGTTACCAATGCGGTTCAGCAGCAGCACTATCCCCAGCGTCAACGCGGCCAGACCAATATTCGTCGTTGAACCCCATTCTGGCGCAGATGGATTTCCGCCCATCGCCCAACGAGCAGCCACCGGCATCAGCGACAGTCCAATGGCCGTAATCACCGTCCCGGTCACGACTGGCGGGAAAAAACGAATGATATGCGCAAACAATGGGGCAATCAGCAGCCCTGCCAGCGATGAAGCAATCACCGCGCCGAACACCACAGGCAACCCACCGCCGCCGCTCACCAACGTTACCATCGTCGCTACGCCGGCAAAGGAGACGCCCTGCACCAACGGCAGGCGAGCGCCAAAACCAGGCACACCCAATGCCTGCAGCAAGGTAGCACAACCGCTAATGAACAGCGCGGCAGTCACCAACATCCCCAGCTCGGCAGCATGCAACCCGGCGGCGGACCCAATAATCAACGGGGGCGCGATAATGCCGCCGTACATGGTGAGCACATGTTGCACTCCCCAGACAAGGGATTTCCCTGCCGGATAACGCGTATCTTCTGGCCTGATACTCATGTTTTCCCCTTCAATGCTTATCCCACCGCAGCAGGCTCCGTCTCACAATAATCCCAACCTAATCATCCTGGCCGCAGGAAGATGGTCCGCGAGCAAATGCCCAGGCGCTTATGCCTGGGGTCGCTCATACAACCAACGATCTTGCAACGTGAAGCTATGCAGGGGGTATCAACAGCCCCGGTAGGTGGACCATGACCAGGGTGATATCAGAAACGGCAGATGATAATGACTGCCCGTTTCCGACAGCACAAAATCAATCTGCGCACTGACATAGAGCGTATCGCGCCCAGAGGCCGCGAAGTAAGCGCCGATTTCGGCAATCAAACGGTAATGTCCGGGCGCCAACGACTCTGGTGTCAGACCGTTAATTCGCCCTTCGGCGTCGGTATTCCCCTGAGCAATCGGCAGCCAGCCCTGACTACTGTTCTGCTCCAGAGAAACCACTACACCAATCGCCGGTTTACCCAGCGCGGTGTCAAGAATGTGGGTGGTGATGGTACTCATTGAAATGTCTCCTTCAGACGCAACAGCGTGATTTCCCGTAACTGATCAAGCGCCTCCTGCAGTTCCCGCTGTGGGTCGTTCGCCAGACGGCGCTGCAGTTCTGACAGAATCTCTTCGCCGCTACGCCCTTTGGCGCGAATCAAAAACACCTGACCAAAACGTTGTTCATAAGCCGCATTCCCCGCTTTCAGCGCCTGCTTCAGCGGATGGTCGTCAACGTTAACGCCAGACTGCTCCCCCAGGGATAATGCCGCTTCTTTCGCCTGGCCCTGCGCCTTCTCGCCAATGCGTGGATGGGCTGACAGTGCCTGGGCCAGTGACCGGGCGTCCCACTGCCGGGCCAGGTTATCGCCACATTGCAACAGTGCCTCCAGCGAGGCAAAAGGCCGCTGTGCGACCAGCGCCGTAACCCAGTCATGCAATGCCACGCAGTGGGCTATCTGCTTTTTTGCCTCAGCTATCGATACCTGATTAAATTGTTCCAGTTTCATTTGTCGCTCCGCTCCAACTGGCGGCATACCTTTCCGCCATGATATTCATCCAGGAATGTGTCAGAGGAATGCCTTCCTTCACGTTGTAGCAACATCACGCACCACCCGATCATAGGCCTGGATCGCGCTGGCGACGTCTTTCTCCATCACCGATTCTGCCGGATGATGGCTGATGCCACGGTCACAGCGCACGAACAACATCCCCACGGGCCAACGCTCAGCGATAGCAATAGCATCGTGTCCTGCCCCGCTTGGCAGCAACAGGCTACGGCCCTGAACCGCGGTTACCGCACGGTTCAGCGCAGCCTGCAATCCTGCATCACAGCGGGTCGCCGGGATGTGATAATACTCTTCAGCACTGAAGATCAGTCCCCGACGCCGGGCAATAGCTTCCGCCTTGCTCAGCAACGCAGACAGCAGGGTCGCCAGCGGTTGATCTTCCGGTCCCCGAACATCCAGCGTCAGTGCTACCTCGCCGGGGATAACATTTACCGCGCCGGGCGAGCACTGTAATGAGCCAACCGTCGCGACCAGTTGAGGACTGTGCTGCGGGGTGATCTGCTCAATAAACACCATCCATTCGGCCGCCGCCGCCAGGGCGTCTTTACGGTGGGTCATCGGTACTGTTCCCGCATGACCCGCCTCGCCGACAAAGCGACAGTTCAGACGGTGGGCGCCATTGATGGCCGTCACCACTCCCAACGGCAGTTCTTCCCGTTCAAGGCAAGGCCCCTGCTCAATATGCAGTTCCAGATAGGCGACAATGTCTTTCACTTCACGCGCCGCCTGCCGCACAGCGCTGGCATCCAGTCCAACAGCCGCCATCGCTTGCGCGACAGTGATGCCGTCATCATCAGGATGCGCTATCCAACTGTCAGGCCAGGTGCCGGTAATCCCCCGACTGCCCAGCAGGGTAATGCCAAAACGAGTGCCTTCTTCATCGCCAAAACCAATGATCTCCACCGCCAGCGGCAGCCGTTGACCTGCGGCCTGTAGCGACTGCACGATTTCAATCGCCGTCAGCACGCCGAGCATGCCGTCAAAACGTCCGGCGTTCCGGACCGTATCCAGATGGGAACCCAGTAACAGCGCGGGCGCTCCCGGTTTAAGACCTTCGTAGCGACCACAAATATTGCCGACGCTGTCCTGCCAGACGGTCATCCCTGCCGCCGCCATCCATTCCCCGACTAGCGCGTTGGCGCGCAGATGCTCCGAAGAGAGATACACACGGGTCAGAAACCCCGGCGTTTCGCTGATTTCTGCCAATTGATCGCAGCGAGCCATCACCCTGGCGGCCGCCTGTGCCGCCTGTGTCGCACACATCAGGCCGTCACTCATCAGCAACTCCCATTGGCGTAATGGTCCCAGGCTGCCTGCATGGCCGCACCCTGAGTGGTGTTGAACCCCAGATAGTTCAGCACTGACTCCAGGGCGCTTAACGTCTGCATCACACAGTCTTTACGGGCGTTATAACCCATGGTGCCAATACGCCAGACCTTGCCGTGCAGCGGCCCGAACGAGGTACCAATCTCAATGCCGAAATCTTCCAGCAACAGTTTGCGCACCTGATCACCATTGATGCCCGGCGGGATTACCACGCCAAGCACATTATTCATTTTGTGTTTCAGGTTCCCGAAGGTATCCAGCCCCATGCCCTGGATCCCCTTCAATAACGCATCGCCATGCAACTTGTGGCGGGCAATGCCGTTATCCAGGCCTTCCTGCAGGATCAGTCGCGCACATTCACGTGCGCCAAACAGGGCGGAGGTCGCTTCCGTATGGTGATTAAGACGTTCCGGCCCCCAGTAATCCATGATCATGCCGAGGTCGAAATAGTTGGAGTAGATCATCTCGTCATCGCCATCCTGATGCGCGGCGGTACGGATCCCTTCTTCCACACATTTACGCTGGCGGATGACCGCCGCCATCTCAGCACTAAGCGTGACTGGCGAGGTACCGGATGAACCACCGAGGCATTTCTGCATCCCGGCGGAAACCGCATCCAGTCCCCAGGCATCGGTTTCCAAAGTATTACCGGCCAACGACGCAGTGGCATCGGTATAGAACAACACACCGTACTTTTTACAAATCGCGCCCAACGCTTCCAGAGGCTGCAGCATGGTTGTCGAAGTGTCGCCCTGCACCGTCAGCAACAGGCGTGGGCGCACGGTTTTGATCGCGTCTTCAATCTGATCCGGGCTGAAGACTTCACCCCATGGCGCATCAATAGTCTGTACCTCGGCACGGCAGCGACGGGCTATCTCACACAGCAAATGTCCAAAGCGGCCGAAGACCGGCACCAGTACTTTATCGCCGGGGCGAATAACCGACAGCAGGATTGCCTCGATCCCGGCACGAGACGTTCCATCTACCAGCATCGTCCAGCGATTCTGCGTACGAAATACGCCACGATACAGTTCCATCACTTCGTTCATGTAGTGCGTCATCGCCGGATCGTACTGGCCGATCAACTGGCTGGACATGGCTCGCAACACGCGCGGATCGGCATTGATCGGCCCCGGGCCCATCAGCAAACGCTGTGGCGGATTAATCTGCGGGTACTTGGCTAAATCCATCTGTTCTATCCTTCTTCTCGCTTCTCTTATAAACACGATACGCTCAGCTAAGACCGCGCACCGATGAGATAAACTGTTTCAGCTCAGTAGTTTGTGGGCTGGCGAACACAGTTTTACTGTCCCCCTGCTCCCACACGCGCCCCTGATGCATAAATACCACGCGATCACCCACTTCACGGGCGAAATTCATTTCATGGGTCACCAGGATCAGTGTCATCCCTTCTTTCGCCAACTGCTCCAGCACCTTCAGCACTTCCCCAACCAATTCGGGATCGAGAGCGGAGGTAATTTCATCGCACAATAATACTTTCGGTGACATCGCCAGCGCCCGGGCAATCGCCACACGTTGCTGTTGCCCACCAGAAAGGTTGGCTGGGTAATAATCTATCCGGTCGCCCAGACCGACTTTCTCCAGCATCTGTACTGCCAGCGCCCGGCATTCAGCTTCTTTTTTCTTCAGCACACACTTAGGTGCCAGCATGACATTTTCCAGTGCGGTCATATGGGGGAACAGATTAAAGTTCTGGAACACCATGCCGACCGAACGGCTAATTTCTCGCGCCTGAGAATCACGATCGGTAATGGTCATGCCACCCAGTTTGATGCTGCCTTCCTGATAGCCTTCCAGCCCATTAATGCAACGCAGCAGGGTACTTTTACCTGATCCGCTACGGCCAATAATCGAGATCACTTCCCCTATTTCCACGTCGAGATCCACGCCTTTCAACACGTGGTTATCACCGTAATATTTCTGCACCTGATTAATGGTGATGAGCGGCATTAAATTTCTTCTCCAGGTACTGGCTGTAACGGGACAGCGGATAACACATCAGGAAGTAGCCCAGCGCTACCAGCCCGAATACTTTGAAGGGTTGATAGGTTACGTTATTGAGGATGGTGCCCGCTTTGGTCAACTCGACAAAGCCGATAATCGAAGCCAGCGCCGTACCTTTTACAACCTGTACGGCAAACCCCACCGTGGGGGCGATGGCAATCCGCAGAGCCTGCGGCAGAATCACGCGATACAGCGTCTGGGTAAAATTCAATCCCAGGCAGCGACTGGCTTCCCATTGTCCTTTCGGCAGCGCTCTGATACTGCCATGCCAGATATCCACCAAAAACGCGCTGGTATAAAACGTCAACGCCAGCGAAGCTGCGGTCCATGGCGACACATCCACGCCAAACAACGCCACGCCGAAAAAAGCCAGAAACAACTGCATCAGTAGCGGCGTGCCCTGGAACAGTTCGATATAACCGCGAATCAATCGGTTAGGCCAGCGGCGCCCCGTCAACCGAAGCATGACCAGCGGCAACGCGACCACCGTACCGCCGCAGAAGGCGGTCAGTGATAACAGCAGAGTCCAACGCGCCGCCAGCAGCAAATTGCGCAGGATGTCCCAGTCGGTAAATGTCGTCATTCTGGCGTCACTCCCAACCATTTGCGTCCAGCCGCCAGCAACAGTTGCCGCATCACTATCGACAATACGAGATAGATAAACGTCGCCACCAGATAAACCTCAAAGCTTAAAAAGGTACGCGACTGGATCAGGTTCGCGGCAAAGGTCAGCTCTTCATATGAGACTTGCGATACCACTGACGAACCCAGCATCACAATGATGCACTGACTGACCAGCGCCGGATAAATGCGCTTTAGTGACGGGGGCAATACCACTCGCAGGAAAGTCTGCGAACGAGTCAGGCCCAGTACCCGCCCGGCTTCCCACTGCCCTTTCGGGGTGACCTGGATCCCGGCACGGATGATTTCAGTGCTGTAAGCGCCAAGGTTCACCAGCATCGCCAACAATGCGGCTTCACCCGCAGTCAGCTTCAGCCCCAGATTCGGCAAGCCAAACACGATAAAAAACAACTGGACCACAAATGGCGTGTTACGAATTAACTCAACATAGCCGCCCCACAGGCGGCTGAGTAGTGAAGGTCTGCCACTGCGCAACGCCGCGCCCAGAATACCCAACGCCACCCCACCGATGGTCGCCAATACCGTCAACTGGATGGTGACCCACAACCCGGCAAGCAGTTCAGGCCAGTACGGCCACAGCGCGGGAAAATTGAGCTGTTCAATCATTGCCTGCCCTTACGCGCCGAGATCTGCCGGTAATGGCGCTTTCAGCCACTGTTCAGATAAGCCGTTCAACGTCTTGTCATTAATTGCCTGCTCAATCAGCGCATCCACTTTCGCCTTCAGAGCCGGTTCGTCTTTGCGCATACCGATAAAACACGGAGAATCTTTCAGCATAAATTTCGCGACTGGTGCCTTGTCCGGGTTCTGGCGGGCAATCGCCGCCACCACCAGGTTACCGGTCGCCACAAACTGCACCTGGCCGGAGAGATAAGCGGACAGCGTGGTATTGTTATCTTCATAACGCTTCAATTGTGCGTCTTTCGGCGCGACATCGGTCAGCACCAGGTCCTCCACCGCCCCGCGAGTAACACCGACTGATTTGCCGCTCAGTCCGGCAGCATCTTTCAGTTCAACGTCTTTCGGACCAAACACGCCGAGGAAAAACGGCGCATAAGCACGGCTAAAAGCGATCACTTTTTCACGCTCCGGGTTTTTACCCAGGCTGGAGATCACCAGATCAACCTTGTCAGTCTGCAGATAAGGCACCCGATTGGCGCTGGTGACCGGTACCAACTGCAATTTAAGTTTCATCTGTTTAGCCAGGTATTTCGCCATATCTATGTCGTATCCCTGTGGTTGCAAGTCAGTCCCCACCGAACCAAACGGGGGGAAATCCTGCGGCACGGCAATGCGAATAACGCCACGTTTTTCAATGTCCTGTAGTTGATCCGCCCGGGCTAATGTCATCTGAGTCAACATCAGCGCCGCGCCTAACACTGCCAGTAATACTTTTTTCATTTTTTTCTTCCCCGGTGATGGCGTTTATGAAACGAAAGATTCTTTAAATACATATTTGCAACTAATGTGCCAGCGAGGTCAAAAACACACTAATTATTTTTGGCCGCCAGCCTCAAATGGCATAAAAGCGGCAAAAGAGAGTGTTCCAGGAGGAGTAGATAAGCCCAGTGACTGGCGTTAATGGGTGTCGTCCACCACGGCAACCTGAAGTATCACAAGGATAAATGTCGATATTTCGCGGTGGTGAAACGGAGGGAATACGATGAAGGAGGCAGAAGTGTGGTGACGGGTCATAGATCAGCAGCAGTATCAATGCCAGTCCCTGACAAAGAAACATTGGTTGCATAATATATAATTACGAACCCAATGACTCATATTTCGCACCAATAAAAAGCAGTGCACCAAAATGGCGCCCCATTAGCGTTGCTCCAGCTCATCCAGGTGGCGGTAAAGGTCAGCAATTTGATGAATACGTTGACGGCCTTCACTCAACGATTCATGTAATACAGCGTTAGCCAGCAGGTTGATTAAACTGTTTGCCGAGGCGTAGCTGTCAAAAGCGGAAACGCTATCCAGCGGCGCGCAAAGTTGCCAGCGGGCCAACGCCATCACCGCCTGCGCCTGGGGTTCACACATCACCAGCGTCGGGATCTTGTCATTTTGTAGTTGCTGTAATAACGGTTTGATAATCCGTGGACGACGACGAAAAGCCATCACCACCACCATATCGTCCGGTGTCACCCCGGCCAGTTCTTCCGACAGCGTCTGCCCTGGCTGCGGCAATAGCCGAATACCGCTTCGCGCTTGCAACAACTGCTGACGAAAATGCAGCGCTACCGGATAGGCATTCCGCATCCCAATGATAAATATCCGTTTTTTGCTAACCAGTTGTTGCACTACTTCGCTAAACTGCGCAGCGTCAACACTGTTCACCCACTGAGTGAGATTGGCCATCTCCTGCTTATAGTGACGGGCCAGCAGTGTGTTGCCCTGTACCGCATCCCGATTATCGGTCAGCGGCATGCCGCTCTGGCGCAGAGTACGCAGCTCGTCACGCATATCCTTGTATTTTTCATAGCCGAGGCGTTTGAACAGACGACTGACCGTCGCCTTGGAGACACCGCTGAGCCGCGCCAGTTCCGCGCTGTTATAGCTGATCAGGTCGTCGAAATGATCGAAAACGAAATCAGACACACGTTGTTCCTGAGGAGAAAGCTGCGGATAGTGACTTCTCAAACGCTCATCAAGCTGCTTCATAACATCGGCCTTTGTAACTTTCGTTTCAGGAGACATAGCCTATACAAATAACACACCAGGTGAAAATTTTTTCGTTTATCCCACTCATCGTTCAAACCACTGGCGTGTTGGACCCGTGCTGACATTTTTTACCCCTCCGACAAACTGGAACATCTCTTGCTTCAGTTATCTCCTGTACCCCGAAAAAATGAGACTATGATGATCCAAAGTAATATCGCGCCGCTCGGTATGGTCGTAACGCCGCATCATCTGGCCAGCGAAAGTGCGCTGGCTGTATTACGCGAAGGCGGCAACGCCATTGAAGCGATGGTCGCCGCCGCCGCCACAATCGCGGTCGTCTATCCGCACATGAATGGACTGGGCGGCGATGGTTTCTGGCTGATTGTCCCGCCAAAAGGTTCTCCAATCGCCATTGATGCCAGCGGCGCGGCAGGTTCGCTGGCCGACTTCAGCTTCTATGCTGGGGCAACCGCTATCCCTCACCGTGGAGTAAAAGCGGCACTGACCGTCGCCGGAACAGTCAGTGGCTGGGCTGAAGCGCTGAAAGTCTCCGGGGAATTGACCGGCAACGTCAAACCGGTTTCACGCCTGCTGGCCGATGCTATCCGCTACGCCGCTGACGGTATTCCCGTTACTCCGTCGCAGGCTGCCGCCACCCAGAGCAAATATCACGAACTGGTGCATCAACCTGGCTTTGCCAGCACCTTTTTGCCGGAGGGCGAAATCCCCCCTGTTGGCAGTCGCTTTACTCAGCCGGATCTGGCTAACACGCTGGGTATTCTGACGGAACAGGGATTAGATAGTTTCTATCGCGGCTCACTGGCGAGCCAGTTGGCGAGTGAGATGTCGGCGTTAGGCATGCCAGTCACCCTTGAAGATCTCCACCAGCACCACGCCAAACGCCGGACGCCACTGCGCATTGCGCACCAGTCCGGTGACATCTTCAATATGCCGCCCCCCACTCAGGGACTGGTTTCACTGGCCATTCTCGGTATTACCGACCACCTGAACATGGCCGAAGCCGATGACGCGCAGACCATCCACCGCATTGTGGAAGCGACAAAACTGGCCTTCGGCCTGCGTGATCAATACCTCACCGATCCACGCGAGATGCAGCAACAGATGCAAACACTGCTGGATTCTGATCTCCTGGCGACCCTGGCGGGAAAAATCGATCTGCAACACGCCGCACCATGGGGGAGCGGAAAAGGCCCAGGCGATACCGTGTGGATGGGGGTGATGGACAGCAGCGGGTTGGCTGTCTCGTTTATTCAAAGCATTTATCACGAGTTCGGCAGTGGTGTGGTAATCCCGCGCACCGGCATTACCTGGCAGAACCGTGGAGCGGCCTTCAGCCTCGATCCCGATCACCTGTTGGCGCTGGCGCCAGGCAAACAGCCATTCCATACCCTGAATCCTGCCGCCGCACGTCTGAATGATGGCCGGGTAATGGTTTACGGTTCAATGGGCGGTGACGGCCAGCCACAAACTCAGGCGGCTATTTTCACCCGCTATGTATTACAGGGCATGCCGCTGCAGACATGTGTCAGCGCCCCGCGTTGGTTGCTGGGCCGCACCTGGGGGCAGTCGTCTGATTCACTGAAGCTGGAAGGTCGCTTTACCGCTGAAACCTTTGATCAACTGCGGGCGCTGGGCCATGACGTCGAAACATTGCCTGACTTCAGCGAAGCCGTCGGCCACGCCGGGGCGATTGTCCGACATACCAACGGCATGCTGGAAGGCGCATGTGACCCGCGCAGCAACGGCAGCGCGGCTGGTTTTTAACAGGAGAGAACCATGAAACAAACTTCGCCCGACTGGGCAACCTGGCTGGCACAGATGGAACAGGTGCTGGGCGTCACGCTTGATGAGCAGCGCCGCGCTGAACTGTTGGTACATTTCACCCGTATCGCCGGTATGGCGGAACCACTGATGGCCTTTCCGCTTGATGATCGTCTGGAAGTCGCGGGGGTATACAAAGCATGAGCCTTGCCACGTTATCTATTGCCGGGCTCAAGACTGCGCTGGCGAAAGGCGAACTCAGCGCGCGGGAGATTGCCCAGCAAACCTTGCAGGCGATTGAGCAGCAAAATCCGCTCATCAACGCCTGGACTGATATCACTCAACATCGCATGCTACAGGAAGCCGACCGCATTGATCGCCTGCGTAAAGACGGTTTGCCGCTGCCTGAACTGGCCGCGATCCCTTATGCGGTAAAAAATCTGTTTGATGTCGCCGGTCATACCACACTGGCCGGCGCCAGACTGTTCAGCGAACGTCCGGCGGCCCGGCAAGATAGCTGGGCGGTACACAAACTGGCGGAAGCCGGCGCCCTGCTGTCCGGCATGCTGAATATGGATGCTTATGCTTACGGTTTCACTACCGAAAACAGTCATTACGGCGCAACCAAAAACCCACGTGACCTGAGCCGGATTGCCGGGGGGTCCTCTGGCGGCTCAGCGGCAGCTGTCGCCGCCGGTCTGGTTCACTTCTCTCTCGGCAGCGATACCAATGGGTCGATCCGTGTGCCCGCGTCACTCTGCGGTATCTTCGGCATGAAACCAACCTTTGGCCGACTTTCCCGCAGCGGTAGCCATCCATTTGTCGCCAGCCTGGATCACATTGGTCCGTTTGCCCGTTCCACAGAAGATCTGGCGCTGGTTTACGATGCATTGCAAGGCCGCGATCCGCAGGACAGTTTCCAGGCCGAAAAAGCCCTTCATCCCACCCACCGTTTGCTGGAACACGGGCTGGACGGTTTGCGCTGCGGCGTGCTGGGCGGCTATTTCCAGACCTGGTGCAGCGAGGATGCCCGCATCGCCGTGGCAACAGCGGCAAAAGTGCTGAATGCGCAGGATGAGGTCATGCTGCCTGAAGCCGAACTGGCGCGTAATGCGGCATTTATCATCTCCGCCTCTGAGGGCGGCAATCACTATCTACCGGCCCTGCGCAGTAATCCCGAACGCTTTGAACCGCGCTCTCGCGAGCGCCTGCTCGCCGGCGCCATGGTGCCTGCCGCCTGGTATATTCAGGCGCAACGCTTCCGTCATTATTTCCGTCAGCAGGTGCTGCCGCTGTTTGAACAGTTTGACGTACTGATCGCCCCCGCCACACCAGTCAGCGCAACCTCTATCGGCCAGGAAACGATGCCTGTCAATGGGACTGATTTGCCGATCCGCGCCAGTATGGGGATATTGACGCAGCCGATCTCCTTCCTCGGTCTGCCGGTCACGACCGTGCCGTTGCAAACATCGCATGGCCTGCCGATTGGCCTGCAACTGATTGCCGCACCGTTCAAAGAAGAAGCCTGCCTGCGCGCCGCCTGGACGTTGGAACAAGCGGGTATTGCCCGCGCGCTGCCTGCTAACCTGAGTGCATCATGATGAAAACTGAATACATTGACCGCCCGGCGATCCTGGCTGAAGTTACCGCCGCCTTTTATCGCTATGAAGAAGCATTAATCACGAACAATACCGTGGTGCTGGACGAACTGTTCTGGCATGACAGCCGCACCGTCCGGCTGGGCGCCGGAGAAAATTTATACGGTATTGATGCAATTCGCGCTTTCCGTGCCGCCCGCCCGGCGCAGGGGCTGGATCGCGAGTTACGTAACACGGTGATCAGCACCTTCGGAGAAGATTACGCAGTGTGCAGTACCGAGTTCACTCGTGAAGGCAGCGACAAGATTGGCCGCCAACAACAGACCTGGGTAAAACTGCCCTGCGGCTGGCGTATTGTCGCGGCACAGGTCAGTCTGATGAGCTAAATACGACTGGCGATGGCGGGTCAAGATCCGCTTACTGTATTCGGTTTGATCAACGGCATACGGTCCGGGATACGCCACCCCGTACCCTCTTACATGGTATGGGGTGTTATCAGAGCAACAAGATAACGCCCCCTGCTTTTTTTCAGCGGATCGCAGCCAACACCGCGCCACGAGAGCTGGCCTGTAGCAATTGCGCCAGCCTAACCTCATCACTGACCACCTCATTTAGCGCTTCCAGCAGGCCGATGTGCGCCAGATTGCAGGAAGGCACCAGGATAATCATCAGTAACGGATTAATACTCACCGACACATCATCAAATTGCAGCGGATGCTTGAGTTTCAGTAAAGAAAGCGCGCCGCTTCCTCCTTGCGCTGGCGGTTCGGCATGGAGCAGTAAAATCCGGGACGACAGATAGCGATTCACCCCTTCCCGTTCAATCGTCTCCACTATTTGTGCAACATATTGCTGGCCAATCACTCCCTGTTCCAGCAATGGCCGCGCCGCAAGTTGAACAGCGGCACGCCAGCGGCAATGACGACCACAATAATTGACTCGCCCCTGTAGATACTCCACCAGCTTGTTTTTATACCGGGATTTAACCACCGGAGATGCCTGATCATCGCCATTTTCCAAAAGCAGACGCAGTTGCCATTTTTCATGCGTACCCAACATATGCTGAACACGCATCACCGTCACGCCCGGAAAATCATCGGCTGCCAGTGCAACCGTACTCACCACCAGACGAATATTATCGGGTATCCCCTGTAGTTCCAGTTGGCTGACCGAGTAATGATCGATCGCTAATGGCAGGATGGTCAGATTGCGCAGTTGATTTTCCAGGATTGCAGTGGAAGACACCCCCCCTTCGGTGACCAACAGGACGGGCTGTTCACGGGTTTCTCGCCGTTTATCGAGCCATGCCGCAAAACTGATCGCTATATAGCTCAGTTCATCATCGCTAAAAACAACCTGATACGCCTGCTCAAGCGTCGCAATCACCTGACGACACAATCGGAAAATAAGTGGATAACGCTGGATCACCTCTTCCCGCAATACATTCTCACTGTGAATATGGAACAGACAGCGCTGCAACGCCGGACCAAGATGAGCAAATAAACGTACCGCCAGTTGGGAAATATCGACAAAATAAACACCCGAAAGAGACTGAAAATCCGTAATCAGGCGATGAATACCGGCCATCAAATGGTGATCCTCCCGGCTATCACCCGGTCGACTGTTCAGACTTTTACTGGTAGAAAGCAGCAAACAGAAAAACAGCGTGTTGTTGGCACCAGCCTGACATCCCAACAAGTCAGCCAGTGTGGCATTAAGCAACGCCGCGGCTTCGCATTCCACTCTGCGGCGTAGCCAGGTCACCTGCGCGGCACTAAAGATAACCTCTTTTCCCTGCAACATCTGCAACAGACAAAACAGCACCATAAGGTGCATCAGTCGTCGGTCTTTGTCGGTGAAGGCTCGTCTGAGATGCTGCTCCGCCAGAGTCATCGCCTGTTCCGCTGCCTGCCGGGCACAATCAGCGGATACGCCCTGCTCTGCCAACTGGCTCAGTAACATACCGGTGATACGCTTTTCCGCCTGAGTATCCGCGTACTTCAGCGAGTGTTGCAGCGTTTGCATGACACATAGCCTGATCCGCAGCATATCGCCGGTGATGCAATAACCGTTTTTTTTGCTCGCTGACAGTGTCAGGCGATGCTCACGCCACAGATACGTTTTCAGCCTCTGCAAATCGTGAAGCGTGGTGTTGCGGCTGACATTATTCAATTGAGAAATCGCCAGGCTAAATCGCGGAGCGTGACGACAGACAAGGAACAGCAAGATATGGTCGCGTCGCTCATCGGCCCGCAGCTTGTAGTCCGCGCCCACTAACTGAGCCAATTTTGCGAGAATATGACCAGATTCTCCCAGGCCAAATCGCAACCCGGTGTCAGACTGCCGGGTCAGTGGCGAAAAATGTTGCTGGCACAGCCAGTCGTTAATTTTCTCCCAGCGATAGTAGAAATTCCGTTGCGGCAGACCGATCCGCTGACAAAGATCATTAATGGATAAACCTGGCTCGGTCGCCACTTCTTTTAGAATGGTGATAGCAAGGTGGTCAAGTTGCATACTTTATCTCTTAACAGCCGGTGCATTCAGCACCGGCAGCGATTCCATTCAAAGAAACGAAGGGAAAGGCAGGTCCGTTTCCGCCGCAAAAATATCCGGAAAACCGCGAGGATGCTGATAGACCCGGCGATGTTTATCCTGAGGATAAACAAATTTCCCACCCGGCTGCCAGATAAACGGAACAAACTGATACTGCAAACGATCACGCCGCATAGCATACAGGGTCAGGATTTCGTTACAGTCAGCCAGCATATTGCTCCAGATATCATGGTGAACCGGGATAATGACCTCGGTTCGTAATGCTTCCGCCATCCGCAGGATATCAACGGCCGTCATTTTGTCGGTGATACCAATCGGGTTTTCGCCAAATGAACCCAACGCAATGTCGATTTTGTGCGCCCGGCCATGCTGCGCATACATATTGGAGTAGTGGGAGTCGCCTGAATGATAAATATTGCCGCCCGGCGTTTTCAGCAAATAGCTGACCGAGCGCAGATCCATATCCGGGATCACGCTATCACAGTCGGCCAGCGGGATCGGCGGATCAGTGATCAGAATAGTACGGTCACAGGACTCCAGCACAACGATCTCCATATCCTTTATCCTGACAACATCACCCGGCTTCACCACCCGACAACGATCCTGCGGCACTCCCCACTGCGTCCACAGGTCTACACAGGCCTGAGGACCAATAAAAGGCACGTCTTCACCACAGTTTTGCAGTACTGCGGCCGCCACATTGATATCGATATGATCGGCATGATAGTGCGTCGCCAATACCGCATCAATCTGACGAATAGCAAATGGATCAAGGACAAACGGCGTATTACGCAGGTTCGGCTGAGCAATGCGCGCGCCGCTCATCCGGGCCATTTGATGACTGGGTTTCATCGCAGGCAGATCTTTGCGACGTTTACCCGTACCGCACCAGAAATCAATACTGACGTTGGCATTACCGGGCGTTTTCACCCACAACCCGACGCACCCCAGCCACCACATCGCCACCGAGTCGGCCGCCACCTGTTCAGCGGCAATCTCATCATTCAGCCAGCGTCCCCATTCTGGAAAGGTATTGAGGATCCATGATTCGCGGCTGATGTCTTTTACATTATTCATAGTGATATCCTTATTGCTGAACCTGACTGACTATTTTTCGGAAAGCGTTGGCGGCCTGGCCCCGGTCGGCGGCGTTAAGAATGGCACCGCCGACAATGACAATTTCAGGTGTCAGCTGCCGCTGGATGTCAGCAATGCTGTTCAGTGAAATGCCCCCCGCCAATGCCATCGGTAATCCGGTTGCGGCACGAATGTCCGTAAATTCGCGGAAAGCCGCGTTGGGGTCGTCGCCACAATCGGCATTTTTATGCACACACAGCAGCGTCGCGCCCAGCGCTTTCAGCTCGACCGCTCGCTGCACTGGATTACTGACTGATTGCAGATCAAAGACCACTTCGGCCTGATTTTCACCGGCGATAGCCAGCACTTTGCGCACTGCCGTGTCGCTGGCGACGGCCAGCATTGAGTAGTATTCCGGGCGACAGTGCGCCATCAACGTCGCCTCCCGTTCCGGCCCGTCAATAATTTTCATATCCAGAAATAACGGCTTATTCGGGCAAATAGCCCTGATTTCATTGACGATAGCGGTGCCACAGCATTTCAGTAACGAGGTTCCCACCTCTATAATATCGACCTGCGCACCCGCTTCGCGGACGACGGCCAATGCCTGTTGCCGATCTAATAAATCCAGCGCCAGTTGTATTTTCATCATTCCCTCCCGGGGGTTACAGCACCAGCCCGAATGCGGTACCAATAAATTTCAGCAGATATAACAGCGGTAAAAAGATCAGAGTGAAGTCAATATTGGAAAACATCAGTCCGCTGCCAAACAGCGGTCCCATCAAGGGATAAAGCAGGATAATTCCGGCATGGGCTAGCAAACTGGTAACCAGTCCGGCAGCCAGCGCTCCTTTGTAACCACCGTATTTATTGCCGAAAACGCCCATCGTACAGCCGTCAAAGAACATGATTATTGGGCTGGGAAACACAATGATGGCGCAGTTAAACACGATGGTGGCCCCCATAACCAGCAGAGCCCCGGCGACGGAGGCGACAAAACCCAGCATCGCGCCGGTCGGGGAGTAAGGAAACAACGCCGGACAGTCAAGCGCGGGTACGGCATCCGGCAACAGACGATCGGAAATGCCTTTAAAGGCAGGCACCACTGAGCCGATAAACATTCTTACCCCCACCAACAGCACCACAACGCCCGCGGTGAAGGTCAACCCCTGCATGCACAACCAGACTATCCAGTTAGTTTTACCGCTCAACTCGCTGATCCCCTGCTGCCCAACCGACAGTCCAATGCCCAGAAAAATCAGCGGCATCAGGAAGGCGAGAGAAAGGGTGTTATCACGAAACATCGACAGGAATCCCGGAAGCTTGAGTATTTCGGCATCCTGCGCAGGATTGCCCACCCTACGGGCAACCTTACTCGCCAACCAGGCCCCCGCCTGCTGGTGATGCCCAAGCGTCAGATCGTCACCGATGAAATGCTGCGCCAGCTTACGGGTAATGGCTGGCGTCAGCGTCCAGTACAATGCACACAGCACCGCCCCAGTGACAATCAATGTCATCCCACTGATCCCCAGCACACCCGGCAACGACAGCACCATAAAGGTGGCGAGGAACAACTGTATATGCACGGTCAGATAGACGTTCTTGCAACAACGGAACGGGATAATAAAGATAAAAAACAGATGCAGCAGAAAGCCCAGAATAAAGGTCAGTGTGACCTCGTTAGCCAGTTGCAACATCGTCACCCCGAAAGCCGCCTCATTCGCTGGCAGCACGCCCTGAATATTCAGCGTACTGTTGAGTTGGCCCATAATCGGAGTCAGTGAACTGAGCAACGTCCCCGACCCCACGGTTAACACCAGCAGGCCGACGACTGTTTTCACTGTACCATCAATCACTTCCGTGACTTTCTTTCTCTGAAGCAACAACCCGATTAACGCAATCAGTCCCAGAAACAACGGTGCCTTGTCTAATATCTGATAGATAATAAAACCAACAATATCTTGCATCATGTTCTTCTCCAGAACGTTTTATATCCCCGTCATACTTCAAGCCACAAACGACGTGGCGACGCACTGTCTCCATCCCTCAGACACCGTAAGCTCGTCGGGATCCCTTCACTTTTTGCCTTGCTGCAACGCAAATTATTTTGGCTATAATCCCTTTTCTTTCAGGTAATCACCGAGGCTGCTTTCTATTTCTACTTTGCGAACAAAATTAGTCAGCACCAACGTTTTAGCGTGTAATTCTTCGGGCATCGTGACCGCCAACTCACGCGTGGTCACATAAACATCCGCGTTAATGCTGCGAATACTGCCTAAATCACAGGTCTCCACCTGAGCATCGATTTGCATTTTTTTCAGCACTTGCTCGATATTCATTTTGGCAATGACGCTGGACCCTAATCCCATGCCGCACACACAGACAATTTTCATTTTTATTCTCCAGGTTTTGCATGATTAATCGCGCGATACACCTGTTCAGCGTCAGCGCATTGTTTTAAAAAAGGGAGGCTCTCTTCGTCATCCAGATAATTCACCAGTCTGGCTAACAAATGGATATGGCTGTTTTTATCAGTGGCGCACAGAGCAAAAACGATCTGCACCGGATCATTCTCCTCGTTGCCAAAGCAGATCGGCTGCGCCAGCGTGACCATACTGATGCCTGTTTTGATCACCGCCGGGCCGGGGCGTGAATGGGCGAAGGCGATACCAGGCGCCACCACGATATAAGGCCCCAGCATCTCCACTGCACTGATCATCTCAATAATGTAAGAAGGAAAACTATATTGGCTGGCAACCAACAACTCACCCGCAGCGGTAATTGCCTGTCGCCAGTCGCTGGCCACAACTCGCAGACAAATATTTTCTCTGGCAATAATTTCATCCATTACATTCCAGCTCCTGATTCATCATTCATGTTCCTATCCTGGACGCAGCGAACAGAATCTAAAAAAACAATCTTTGTCGCCGCTGGAATCAAGAAATTGGACTTACAGGGAATAATTTTCGGTATTAGCGTGAGGGTGATTACATATACGAAAAATATCAGCCCCGAAAGGAACCGATTTCGTGGCGAAAAAAGGGGGGAAACAGGATGAGGAGAAGCACCAGATTATGATCAGCTTCAACATTCACCAACAGAATGGAAGAGTGAGTGACAGCAAATAACCATTATCTCCGTTTGTCCCGCAGGGTTAACAAATGGACAGGGCATGCCGCCAGAATAATCGGCGTCATCCTCATGACGCCGATATAAACACAGGAAAGGCGTTAATCAAACCTCCGGTGCCGGATGCGTCTGCAGCCAGTGATCGGCAATCTGCTGACGAGTGCAGATCCACACCGCATCATGCTGCTGAATATAATCGAGGAAACGCTGTAGCGCCCGGAAACGTCCAGGGCGTCCCAGCAGGCGACAATGCATCCCTACAGACATCATTTTCGGCGAAGTCTCGCCTTCCTCATACAGCACGTCAAAACTGTCTTTCAGGTAGGTATAGAACTGTTCTGCCGTATTGAACCCCTGCGGTGAAGCAAAACGCATATCGTTGGTTTCCAACGTGTAAGGAATGATCAGGTGCGGTTTCACCGTGCCATCCTGACAGGTCACCTGCGACCAGAACGGCAAATCGTCGCCATAGTAATCACTGTCATAGGTAAACCCTCCCTGCTCCACTACCAGACGGCGAGTGTTGGGACTGTCACGTCCGGTGTACCAGCCTGTCGGCGCTTTACCAAACAGTTCCGTCAAGATATCCACCGCGTGCTGCATATGCTGACGCTCGGTCTTTGCATCTATCGACTGATAGTGGATCCAGCGCCATCCATGGCTGACCACATCGTAATCAGCCGCTTTAATCGCCGCAACAATCTCCGGATGACGCGCCAGCGCCATCGCCACGCCAAATATAGTTAGCGGCAGACCGCGTTTCTGAAACTCGTGATGGATACGCCAGAATCCTGCACGAGAACCGTATTCGTACAGAGAATCCATTGACATGTGGCGATCAGGATAGCTCGCCGCGCCAATGATATCGGATAAAAACTGCTCAGAGCCGGCATCGCCATGCAACACGTTATTTTCCGCGCCCTCTTCATAGTTCAGCACAAACTGTACGGCAACCCTGGCTTTTCCCGGCCACGCGGCATCAGGCGGATTGCCAGCATAACCTATCAGATCTCGGGGATAGTTCTTATTGAAACTGTACTCTTTGTTATCGCTGACATCATTCATGATCAAAGTCCTGTTGTCGGGTCGACTTAATTCCCTCAGTTTAGGCGTTCAAACTGACCCGACAGTGTTTTTCGAATGGGATAGTTTAAATCGCCGTGTTTACTGGTCGACAGCCCCAGCGCCACCAATGATTCCACCATTTTTACCGCAGCGCCCACACCATCAATCACCGGGATACCCAGTTCCAGCGTCAGCTCACGGGCCAGCGTTGCCATACCGCCGCACCCAAGGACAATTGCCCCGCTGCCATCCTGGCGTTTCGCTTGTAGACAACGTTCACGCACTTTTTCCTGTGCCAGCCCGCTGCCGTCTTCCAGCGCCAGTACTGGCAGGTCGATAGCATGCAACGCAGCACAGTGATGTTCGAGGCCATATTGCTGTAGCAAATGGCGGGCAATGATTACCGTTCTCGGTAGGGTGGTGACCACCGAGAAGCGCGTTGCCAACATCGTTGCCATATGCATCGCCGCTTCAGCAATCCCAACCACCGGCCCGGTGGCCAACTCACGCGCCGCCAGCAAACCCGGATCGCCAAAACAAGCAATAACATGACCACTGACCCCCTGCTCACGGCCGGCTTTCACCTGCTCCAGCACGCCAATAGCGGCGATCGCCTCATCAAAATGCCCTTCAATCGACGGCGCGCCCTGTGCAGGACAGACGGCCAGGATCTCAGTCGTTGGCCCAGCCACCGCGCGGGCGGCTTGTTCAATCGTTCGCGTCATCGCCAGACTGGTGTTGGGGTTGATGACTTGCACAACCAGCGATGCCGTCATACTTTCCCCCTCGCTTTCCCGGAAAAACCCGCAAACAATGTGGCGAAATCCGGCAAGGTTTCCCCGCCGCGTTCAAAGCGCAGACTGGCCACAATATGGGCAAAATGTTGCCGCATCGCTTCATCCAGTGGCTGTGGATCTTTTTTTCTGATCAGATCGATGAGCCGGTCATGATCATCACAACGACACCCCTGTTGCCATGGCGCGCCCCAGGCCGCAATCACCAGTGAGGAACGCTGGGTCAAACGCGTGACCATCTCCGTCAACACCTGATTGCCGGAGATCGCCTGAAGCTGCACATGAAAAGCCGCAGAGAGGCGGATGGCGGCTGCACCGTCGTGTATCTCATGCGCCCGCTGCTCTTGTTGATTGAGCTTTTCCAACGCCGCCAAATGGGGAGGCTGACAGCGATCCAGCACGGCCGGCAAATTGGCGCATTCCACCAGGGCTCGCGTACGGAAAATATCCTGGGCCTCCTCAACAGAGGGAGTGGCAACCTGCGCACCACGTTTGGGCACCAATACAATCATTTGCACTGCGGCGAGGCGTTGCAGCACCTTACGGATACCGGTACGACTGATACCGAAAACGTCAGACAGCGCTTCTTCCGGCAGCTTGCTGCCCGGCGGCAGTTGGTGTTCCACAATTGCCGTCATCAACGCCTGATAGATGGGTTCATCCTTATCAATCAGGTCAGAGGCCATTCTCAGGCCGGTTTCACTCTTCATTACCTACTCCGGTAAACGACAGATCCGTCAGAAATCGTACACATATTATTTTACTTTTGTACACATGAAATAACTTTTTGGCCTGAATCCTGCAATACGAAATCAACCCAATTAGTATTTAGTTGAATTCACAGGAGCAGGTTTCATGCCAAATAGTCAGAAGGTCTCTCCGGCGGCGGCTGTTGCCAATGCCCATTACAGCCCACGGCTGTGCAATGAAGATCTGGCCCCGACACGTGATCAGACCTGGAGTTGGTACAACATCTTCTCGTTCTGGATGTCGGATGTTCACAGTATGGGGGGCTACGTGGTGGCCGCCAGCTTCTTCACGCTGGGTCTGGCCAGTTGGCAGGTGCTGCTGTGCCTGCTGGTCGGGATCTGTATCGTGCAGATTTGTGCCAACCTGGTGGCCAAACCAAGCCAGATGGCCGGTGTACCGTATGCGGTTATCTGTCGTCAGGCCTTTGGCGTGTTCGGCGCCAATATCCCGGCGGTTATTCGTGGACTGATTGCCTTTGCCTGGTACGGCATTCAAACCTACCTGGCCGCCAATGCGCTGATGCTGGTATCGCTGAAATTCTGGCCTTCGCTGGCATCGATGACCCATATTTCATGGCTTGGTCTGTCGCAGCTAGGCTGGATCTGCTTCGGTATTATGTGGTTCGCGCAGGCGCTGGTGTTCTGGCACGGGATGAATGCCATCAAGCGTTTTATTGATGTCGCGGGACCGGCGGTCTATGTGGTGATGTTGGCGCTGGCGGGATGGATTGTATACAAGACAGGCTTCGATGGTATTTCACTGACTCTGGCCAGTAAACAACTGAGCAGTGGACAGCAGGCATGGGAAATGATCACCGCGACTGCGCTGGTCGTCTCTTATTTCTCCGGCCCGTTACTGAACTTTGGCGACTTCTCCCGTTACGGTAAAAGTCTGGGAGAAATTCGTCGCGGTAACCGCTGGGGCCTGCCATTTAACTTTTTGCTGTTTTCTATCGTAACGGTCGTGATCGTTTCCGGTACCCAGTCGTTGTTTGGCAAGATGATCACCGACCCAATCGAGACCGTCAGCCGGGTGGGTAGCGATCTGGCTGTCGCCATCGGCCTGTTAACGATGATTACCGCCACCATCGGCATTAACATCGTGGCAAACTTCGTTTCTCCGGCTTTCGACTTTTCCAACTGTGCGCCGCAGAAAATCAGTTTCCGTACCGGCGGGATGATTGCCGCAGTGGGTTCCGTGCTGCTAACACCGTGGAACCTGTTCCAGTCGCCAGAACTTATCCATTACACGCTGGATGTGCTGGGTGCTTTTATCGGCCCCCTGTTCGGTATTCTGTTGTGTGACTTCTATCTGATTAAGCGCAGCCAGATTGCTGTCGATGACCTGTTCAATGACACACCGCAAGGCCAGTACTGGTATCGCGGCGGCTTCAACCCGAAAGCCATTGCGGCGCTGGTACCATCGGTATTAATTGGCCTGGTTATCAGCTTTATTCCCTCACTGCACCCAGTAGCTAACTTCAGTTGGTTTATCGGCGCGGGCCTGGCGGCAGGTTGCTATCGTTGGATTGCCCGGGAAGATCGCGTGACCAGCCCACAGGACTACAGTGGCAAGGTTGCGGTGCAGAAAAGGTAGCGGGGTTATAGGGACCTGCAGCAGATCGCTGGTCCTGAAATGACAAAAGCCTGATCCATGACTGAATCAGGCTTTCCGGAATATCTGGCGGAACGGACGGGGCTCGAACCCGCGACCCCCTGCGTGACAGGCAGGTATTCTAACCAACTGAACTACCGCTCCGCGCGGTGTTCCCCGTCGGGAACGGGCGAATATTACGGGGAGCCATCCGCCCCGTCAACGCTTTTTATACACAGTTAAGAGCGACTGCGTGTTTTTTCGCCTTACTGTATTTTTATTGCCAAAACTGAAGCAGTTAAGCACGCCACAGACAGCTTCCACCTTTTTTCATCACCAGGTCCAGTCGCGATTCATGCTCAGCCAATTCTTCGGCTGTCGCCGCGATGACGCGCAACCCGGAAGCCGGACGCGCAATACGGTGGATGGTATCGCCGTTGCTTTGCGCCTGACGTTCGCCTTCCATCGAGAAGGTCAGCGAGGTCTGCCCACCTGTCATCGCCAGGAATACTTCGGCCAGAATTTCGGCGTCAAGCAACGCGCCATGCAGCGTTCGCTTACTGTTGTCTATTTCATAACGCGAGCAGAGCGCATCAAGGCTGTTACGCTTGCCGGGGAACATTTTACGCGCCATCGCCAAACTGTCAGTGACCTGGCAGAAGGCTTCCGTCTTCGGAATGTTGCGCCCCAGTTTAGCGAATTCATAGTCCATAAAGCCGATATCAAACGAGGCGTTATGGATAACCAGCTCCGCACCGTCGATATAGGCGATAAAGTCATCGGCAATATCAGCAAACGTCGGTTTATCCGCGAGGAACTCATCGGCAATCCCGTGAACGCCAAACGCTTCGGGATCCACCAGACGATCCGGCTTCAGATAAATATGGAAATTGTTGCCCGTCAGGCGACGGTTTACCACCTCTACGGCACCGATTTCGATGATGCGGTGCCCTTCATAATGGACCCCGACCATATTCATACCCGTGGTTTCAGTATCGAGTACAATCTGCCGTGTAGTATTTACTGTGCTCATAGGACCCGTTTATGTCAGACTTGGCGTTTTTTCAGCAGGGAGTCTACCAGAGATGCTCAAGCAGGTAGAAATTTTCACCGACGGTTCTTGTCTTGGCAACCCCGGTCCAGGAGGATACGCCGCCATCCTGCGCTACGGTAAACACGAGAAATCCTTCAGCGCGGGTTACTACCTGACCACCAATAATCGCATGGAGTTGATGGCGGCCATTGTCGCACTGGAAGCATTGACCCAACCGTGCGAAGTGGTGCTGAGCACCGATAGCCAGTATGTTCGCCAGGGGATAACCAGCTGGATTCATAACTGGAAGAAGCGCGGTTGGAAAACAACCGATAAAAAACCAGTGAAGAATGTCGACCTGTGGCAGCGGCTTGATACGGCACTCAGCCATCACCACATAAAATGGGAATGGGTAAAAGGTCATGCAGGACATGCAGAAAATGAACGTTGTGACGAGTTAGCCCGTGCTGCTGCGGGTAGCCCCACCTTCGAAGATGTCGGCTATTTGTCCGAATCCTGATGACGTTGGCGCGAACGGATCTGACGCGTCGCGCCGACTGCGGGGCTCAGCCTTCTTTTCGCCGCCGCCTTCTTCGCCGGAGTCATGATCAGCGGAAAGGTGCGTTTACGCGCCACGATAATACTCAGGCATCCCAACGCTGGGAAATGAGTGCTGATAACCTTTCCGCCCTGACGATTCCACGGTAATACCTGAAAACGGGTACGCTGGACCACTTCATAGTTCATCAGGCTCAACCAGTCCATGAGCCGCATCTGGGTAAACATCCGGCTGTTCCACGGTATACGGCGATGGATGCCAGGAATAAGCTTACCCATGCCCAATATACTGAACGGATTGAAGCCGCTAATTATTATCCAGCCATCATCAATCAGCACCCGATCCACTTCACGCAAAATGCGGTGAGGATCACTGCTCCACGCCAGGCTGTGCGCCAGCAAACAGGCATCGACGGATTTGGACTCAAAAGGCAGGCTCATCGGGTCAGCCTTTACCTGAAGCCGTTCACCGCTTAATCCCACATTGACCTGATGTGAGATAGCACAATTCTCTGTTTCAATTTCCGCACTAAGACTGCCTATTTTCAGCAAATGGAAACCGTACATCCTGTCGAGGCAAGGCCGCAAATGTTTGGTCAGCGCATCACGATAGAATTCCCCCCACGGCATCTCCGCCCATGACTGAGGCACATGACGAATTCGGCGTGTTTTAGCAGGCTTCATGCTTTACCATCTTATTTCCATTCAAGCCAGTATCAGTATAAAGAGGCGATGATGAATCTTACCAGTATTCCAGCACTTCAGGACAACTACATCTGGACATTAAACAACAATCGCGGCGAGTGCCTGATTGTCGATCCTGGCGAAGCCGCTCCAGTTCTTGCCGTTCTGGAGAAAAATCAGTGGCAACCTCAGGCGATTCTTCTCACCCATCATCATCACGACCATGTAGGTGGTGTGAAAGAGTTGGTTGAAAAATACCCACACCTTGTGGTGTATGGCCCAGGCGAAACGCAAGATAAAGGGACCAGTCACATCGTTGGAGAGGGCGATAAAGTGGCTGTTTTGGGGCTGGAATTTAGTGTTTATCACACACCTGGTCACACTTTAGGACATATCTCATATTTCAGCTTCCCTTACCTTTTTTGTGGCGACACGATGTTTTCTGGCGGTTGCGGAAGATTATTTGAAGGGACCGCGGAACAAATGTTCATTTCATTTCAAAAATTTAACAAACTCCCAGAGGAAACACTGGTTTGCTGTGCACATGAATATACGTTATCTAATTTGACGTTTGCGCATGCCCTGTGGCCACAGGACGCTGAGATAGAACGCTATTACCATAAAATTAAGGAGTTGCGCGTAAAAAACAACGTTACCGTGCCCTCCACTCTGGCATGTGAGCGACAAGTTAATGTATTTCTCAGAACTCAAGATATTGAATTACAAAAAAATATAGGACACAAAACATCTCCTTTACATGAATGGCAGATATTTGCAACGCTACGTGAGAAGAAAGACCGTTTTTAATTTTTCGGGTTGTGTTGCGCAAGACGACCACGTATAGTTGCTGGTCTTTTAAGCAAACTATGATACATACATGAAGGCTAAAGCGATATTATTCGCCTCGGTCTTGCTGGTGGGATGCCGGGCGTCAGGGCATGACGCTAACGATGATCCTGTACAGCATGCACAGAGTTTGTCTTCGGCAAATCAAAATGAAACGGGTAAAAATGCAGATCGGATGTTGTCGCATTGGCAGGATGATGGAACCAGCCTTACGCGAGAACAGAATCTGTGGCGTTTCATTGGTGATGAGCTGAAGATGGAAGTTCCGGATAATCCCCGGATACGCGAACAAAAACAAAAATATTTGAGAAACAAGAGCTATCTCCACGATGTAACATTACGGGCAGAGCCGTATATGTACTGGATAGTCGGGCAGATTAAGCAACGTAAGATGCCGATGGAACTAGTACTACTACCCATAGTGGAGAGCGCTTTTGACCCCCATGCAACCTCTGCAGCCAACGCCGCTGGCATCTGGCAGATAGTACCGCAAACGGGGCGTAACTATGGTTTAAAACAGAACCAGTGGTATGATGGGCGCCTTGACGTCGTCGCCTCGACCAGGGTGGCGCTGGATATGATGCAACGCCTGAACAATATGTTTGGTGGAGACTGGTTGTTGACTATCGCCGCTTATAACAGCGGTGAAGGTCGAGTGATGAAAGCGGTAAAGACTAACCGCTCCCAGGGGAAACCAACGGATTTTTGGCATTTATCGCTACCTCGCGAAACCACAGTTTACGTCCCCAAAATGTTGGCTTTAGGGGATATTCTGAAGAACAGCAAGCGTTATGGCGTGCGTCTACCAGAACCCAATGAAGCCCGAGCGCTGGCTCGCGTTGAAGTAGGCCAGCAGATTCAGTTGACGCAGGCGGCAGAAATGTCCGGTATACCACTGAGTAAACTGAAAAGTTTTAATGCGGGTTACAAACGCGGCGCCACCGCGCCAAAAGGCGGGCCTCAGTACATTATGGTGCCGAAGTCTCATGTGGAACAGTTGCGTAACTCGTTGGCGACAGATGATATTGAGTCTGTACAGCCAACCGAGTTAACCACGACTACCGGTTCTTACGTTGTACGCCATGGTGATACATTGTCAGGTATTGCCAAACGGTTGAATGTTTCGGTGCAAAATTTACAGCGGGCGAATAATTTGCGTGATGGCAACATCAGAGCGGGACAAATCCTCAGCCTGAGCAGTAATAATGGTAGCGCCACAAAACTGACCAACAATAGTAACAGCATTATCTATGAGGTTCGTAAAGGCGATTCACTGGCCAGCATTGCGAAACGTCACGGTGTTAACACGCAGGATTTGCTGCGCTGGAACAGTGGGGATAGCGCAAATATTCAGCCTGGTGATCGACTGACATTGTTTGTGAACAACACTAAAGAGCCTGATAGCTAACATGAGTTTCAGGTCATCAAAAACCAGTCGTAATATTCATACCGTTCATTTAAAGAGCGGTTGACTTCTCCAGTAGCAGACTGGTGTAAAAAGGGTTCATGTTCATACATGGATCCTTTTTACATTAGCGTAAGCCACCACGCGTTTAACATGCTGAGCAGCAACCTACTAAATCCGGCACTGACGCCCTCCCCTGCTATCTGGCATGTACAGCACTGCTCAGGTAGTCATCGGTCCGAAGATTGATCGTTTAAATAAGAGCAGCGTGGTTTGTGGCAAAAGATCGGGGATTCTCAGAGAAGAGTGGACTCTCTGGCGTTGAATTCAACAAGTAGCGGATTGTGATCAGAGGCGCGAGTAACCAGAATGGAAGCCTGTGACAGGCTCATTCCACGATAAAATACAAAATCTAAAGGTCGCCCAAAAGCCTTGCGTCGATGGTCATCGGTAAAATTCACTTCTTCCAGCCCCATCTCGCGGGAAAAAGTGTATAAAGCATTAATCCGTTGGCGGCTCCAGGCATTAAAGTCTCCAGCCATAATCACCGGCCCCTGATGATGAATAATCTGTTCCCCTATCGGTCCCAATTGTTTGCTGTAAACATCAATACCCAGACTAAAATTCACAGCATGAATATTCACCACCATCAGCGTCTGGCTGTTTAGCAAGGGATAAGCCGTCACCAGCGCTGATTTAGCCAGGCGCAATAACGGCTCACGCTCGCGCAGAGGACAACAGTAAACAGGATGGGCTGATGCCAGCGTCATAACACCAGAAGGATGCTGAGGCAACGCAAAGGCAGGAACCTGATCGGCAGCCAGATAGTGTGTGGTGGCAAAGCGTACCAGCTCTGGGGTAGTTTGCGCTTCCTGCAGTAACACCAGATGGGCATCTTTACCGAAGTCCTGCAAAACTGAGAGCCAGTCAGCACGCTGTTGTTTGAAAATATTCCACACCATCACTCTCAGCGTGGATTCAGTTGTCAGTGGCGCGCCAGGGGGCAAAGCCTTACCGACATGCAGCAAAGCGCCGGGTGGAAAAATTCGCTCCACAGGCTGCCCCGCTACATATCTCATGGCATAGGTCTTTTTTCGCACTTTATTGCCCAGTTTAAACTGCTGCTGAAGTCATACTGTCATTTATCAGTTATAGGGACTTTGCAACTGAGTTTCAATCAGCTCCAGCTAATAAGCCGCAGAATGCAAAAAAAAAGCCCTGAGTCTCCTGACTCAGGGCTTTATAAAGTGGCGGAACGGACGGGGCTCGAACCCGCGACCCCCTGCGTGACAGGCAGGTATTCTAACCAACTGAACTACCGCTCCACCGATTCTGTACTGGAATCAGAGAAAATGTCTGATTCCAGGTATTTCTCCCTTCCTGCGTCACCAGGAAGGTCATGACCAGCTACTGGTCTAAATTGATGCCTGGCAGTTCCCTACTCTCGCATGGGGAGACCCCACACTACCATCGGCGCTACGGCGTTTCACTTCTGAGTTCGGCATGGGGTCAGGTGGGACCACCGCGCTAAAGCCGCCAGGCAAATTCTTCAAATTCACATTATTCGCACCGTTCACGGTGCCCCCCTTTTGGGGCCAGCTTTCATGCTGTCCAAGCTTGTCACAGACAAACCCGCTTTTTACTGAACTTAACACGATATCGAGTGGTGCTGATACCCAGAGTCGAACTGGGGACCTCACCCTTACCAAGGGTGCGCTCTACCAACTGAGCCATATCAGCACGCTTATTCTTACTGGCAACGGAAAAATCACATTCACCAGCTTTTGTTTGATGCCTGGCAGTTCCCTACTCTCGCATGGGGAGACCCCACACTACCAG
>NZ_RQVV01000036.1 GCF_009295515.1 Erwinia endophytica
AGCCAGTGCTGCTGATTTTCGTTCAGGCGAAATGCGTTTCATGGTGTTGCCTCACCGCCCCATTAGAGTTTTTGATGGGGGTGACAACTATCCTGACAGAGGGGGCGTCCAGCGAACTTTAGGGCTTTCTGACGAAATTCAGGTGTGTGCTGTTTACGGGGCTTCTGCGTGGTTGATTCTGGTTTTGTCATGTGAGCCACCTCTGGTTCAGAGTTTACCCACTTAGTCTCGTGTCCACTATTGCTGTGGTAAGATCAGAATGACCTGGAGAATAAATCCTGTGAGGCGAAAAATCCCAATACCATTATATGTAGCTCAATTATATTAATCTATATGATTTATTTATGGTGATTTTATCAATAGCATCATCGATACATGATAAAAAATGCAAATAACAACATAATTCACACCAATTAACTCCAATAACAGGCAACCCATAAATTAACAAAAATGAAAATACAATTCCATTATTGGAATGACTTAAAATTCAACGATCAAAAAAATGAAATATGACAACGCCTTACGATACAAAGGGTTAAATGATCTTTTTTTATTTTGAAAAGGTATTTTATTATTCGCAAAATTACGATATATTTCAAAAACGACTGAGAAATAATAGTACATTGGATGTGTATTTTATCTTAAGAGGGAATATGAATAACTATTATATAATCGACAATATTGTGTGCTTTTGCCCTTTAAACAATACATTAGAGAATCTATCTGGTAACGGAGAATCGATAATAATTAACTCACCCGCCAGTCGTTGCTTCCTACTGCTGCTTCAACAACAAAATAAAGTTATCAGCCAACAAGAGTTTCTGGATGAAGTATGGCAAAAAAAAGGTATTCATGTTTCTGCGAATACTTATTATCAAAATATCTCTATTCTGAGGAAGGGGTTGAAAAAAATCGGATTAGGTAACAACGTCATCATTACCGTTCCACGCATTGGCCTGACGCTTGCAAAAACCATAAAAATTACGGTATTGCCGCCAGAATCGACTCAACAGAACATTATTGCCGAACGTAAAATAGCCACTGAGTCCATACATTCTGCTGTGCAAGCAGTGTCCGTAGAAAAAGTGAGAACCACTCGGCAAGCCGGGGTTTTACAGTCCTCCAGTGCCTGTAGTCCAACAGATCAATCTGCTGCGGAAAAAAATTCATCGCCAGTCAGCCAGAGCCAAAATACGCATCAGGGCAACACTTTTTTCCAGCGTTCCTGGTCTTTTATTCATCGGGAAATCATTCATAAATTAAATGCCGTAACATTCATTATATTGTTGATTTTTTTTATATTTTCAAATTTAAATAAAACTGAACTTTTGACAACGGAGAACTACTCCAGCACGCCGAAGGAACAAGAATGCCAACGTTCCGCAGCTCAGGTTAATGAATTCAACTCATGAAAGACAGCTGATATTGGCACCTAAAATACTGCGCTCTATTAATCGTTTAATATCACAGGGTTTAAACCCGACACTCCTCAAATGTAGATCTGTATTTAAGGAGTGTCTTGCACAAAAGCGATAAAAAAGACGGCTGATGACTCCAATGAGTAGAACATGTATTTTTCGATGAAGGCTCCGATGACTTTTTCATGAAGCTCATGCAAAGCTGAGAACAGAGAGTTCTGCGGACCAGTCGTTTGATTCGAGTTCTCAGCATCAGGTTGTACGCTCAATGCGCTGAGTGAAAATCATGATAATTTAGCGCCTTACAATTAATATTCTATGAAGAACAACCACATAAATACGTTCATATATATCCTTCTATCTAATCTTACATAAGATAAAAATAAGAAGTCAGCATATGGACTTCATGCTTGTATTGCTATAAAAACATCATGAGCTTTTCAATAGTTAGTTCATTTTATGAGGGAACACACTACAGATTGTAAAATATAATTCTCATAAAATCTTTGAATGAGTTCATTAATACTTTACCAGGATATTTTAAATGTACATATGGAGAGGTACATATAGAAATGGAAAATGATACTTTTGATGATGGTTTTTTTTTCATCTTTAATGATAGATTTTGCTTCAACCCTTTTGAGCGAAAGATCTCATCAATCACAGATGATGATAACCACAGGGAAGTAAATATCAATGCTCCAGCAAGTAGATGCTTTTTATTATTGTTAAAAAACAGAAACGATGTAATATCAAGAGAATATTTCCTTGAACAGGTTTGGATAAATCACGGAGTTTTTGTCTCACTGAATACCTACTATCAAAATATATCAATATTAAGAAAAGCCCTAAAAAAGGTCGGACTAACAGAAGAATTCATTCTCACGATACCACACAGGGGATTAACATTAAGTCAAAATATTAAAATAAAAAAACAAAACAGAAATGAAACAGATATAACTACAAATGTGAAATATGACCGGATAGATAATACTCACAACATCCTTACCACAGACAAAAATGATAAAAAAACGCAGGAGATTCCTCATCTCTCAGAAAAGACAGCCATCAAATTAGCAAAAAAATCATGTGGAAAATTGAGAGGATTACTCTCGATGATCGCCATTGCCACAACCATTTCCCTTATAATGATATTATTAAACAATCACCTTCTAACTCAATCCAGAGAGCACCAGAACTGGGATACAAATAAAGAAACTACCTGTTTTCGATAAAAATAAGCTTTTTATTTTAAATAAAATCACACTAAATATTGATGATTTACTGTTTATCATGACGCAGTAATGAGTAGATAACAAGATGTCATCTCTCGTAAGATCTCGTAAGAGTGGTGTATTATGCACGGATATTTAACAACTTTTACGGTTCCAGTCAGTAGGAACCGTACACCCAGCCTTGATATGTTATCATTATTTACATTTACGCACTTACTGCAACATTCACTATCAAGAAAAAATCAACTTCATATAAATCATGATAAATATAATCCCGCTCACAATGATGAACTTATCATCTTAACTACCACACTTATTTTTATTAGTTATCTAAATATATTCACGTTCTCAAACTCATGAATATTTATCATTTAAGGTAAAGTTAAGTAGATCATATCTGTAAAAAAAGCTTACAGTACATCCACTACAAAATGAAGATACAGTTATAGTGGAATATAGAGATACATACTACATGTTAGTATAAGCCAGACATGTTAGTAGAAGCCAGCCAATAAACCAGCGTCAATAGCGTAAAAATGGAATTAATATCATGAAAGAACTTTCCGTAATCGAAATGGATGAAGTTTCTGGCGCATACAGCTGGGATTTGAGCAGTATCGGTAGCTTCGTACTGAGCGCAGCGTCAAATGCCGTTGAATTAGTATCTTCAGCGATTGTAGCCGCTTGCGTGGGAGCTATGGGTGGTGCATTAATCGGCGGTAAACACGGTGGTGATGGCGGGGGTATTCTGGGTGTCGGTTCTATCGGTCAGGGAGTTGGTATGATTGGTGCCGCAATTATCGGTGGTGTTGTCAGTGGTATTGCTGCCGCAGTAGTCGGATGGGAACGCACTGAGGAATATGCACGCAAGGCCATTGATGGCATGATTACCGGCACGCTCAGTTAATCGTTTTATTATTTAAGGAGCCACTTCGGGGCTCTTTTTTCTCGACGAGAATCTCATGGACAATAATAAAAAAAGCATATTTCGCAATGATGCTATCGATTATCAACGTCAGAAATGGGTGGGTAAAGCCCTACTTATTTCCAGAATCCCTGCACCTGTTATCAGTGGACTGTGTCTGGCTTTTATTGTGGCTATTGTACTGTCCATGATTTTCTTTGACTATAGCAGGCGCATTGATGTCGATGGTGAAGTCATTACCCTTCCTCACTCCATCAATATTTATTCCCCACAGCAAGGCTATATTATCACCAGTTTTGTTAAAGTTGGCGATCGGGTAAAAAAAGGCGACCCATTGTACGAGTTAGATGTTTCCCGTACAACGTCATCCGGCAACGTCAGTAGTACTGCGGTCGAATCTATCAAAATTCAGACTGATAATTTACACACCATAATTGCCAAACTAGAGAGCAATAAAAAATCCACCTTAGAAAATTTGCAGACTCAAATTAACAATTATGCGACAGCCCATAAAGAGACATTGAAAGTGTTAAAAAGCGCCCAAGAGGGTGTCGAAAAAATGAACCAAAGTTTACGTAATTATGAAAAATACCTGAAAAAAGGTTTAATTACCCAAGATCAACTTAATTATCAGCGCGCACAATCACTTTCTCAACAGAGTGCCTATCAAGCGCTGAACAACCAAAGCATTCAGGAAAATATTCAACTTTCACAATTACACAGCGATAAAATCACGCGTGCGGCAGATTTTGATAATCAGATTATTCAAAATCAATCTCAATTGAGTGATCTGGAACGACAACTGGCAGAATATAAAGCCAATAACAGCATCATTATCAGTGCCAAAGTAGACGGTGTTATTGAGTCACTTAGCGTCACCCCCGGTCAAATGGTTGAAACCAGTGCCAGTCTGGCACAAATTAAACCGGTGGATAATGTTGAGTATTATCTAATGCTATGGCTACCGGATAATAGTTTACCCTATGTAAAGATTGGGGATGGTATCAACATCAGATACAACGCTTTTCCGTCAGATAAATTTGGTCAGTTCCCGGGTAAAATTACTTCGATTTCATCTATTCCAGCCTCACCGCAGGAAATGAGCGGTTACAGTAGCGGTAGCCGTCAGGAAAAAGGTTCTTACTATAAAGTTTTGGTCTCTATTAGCGACACTGAGTTCAGTGATAAAGGGAAGAAACTTGCAATCTCTGGCGGCCTTCAGGCGAAGGTCATCGTTTTTCTTGAGAAAAAACCATTATATCAATGGGCCATTGCTCCTATTAATAAAATAAAAAACAGCGTGAGCGGAGTTGTCAATGACCAGTAATTCACTCTTTGACAAAATAAACAACAAAATCAATTTTTCATTACAGCGTAAAGTCCCCAAGATCCTGCAGTCTGAATCTTCAGAGTGTGGACTGGCTTGCCTGGCAATGGTGTCTGCTTACTATGGTCTGAATGTCGATTTATTTAATCTTCGTCAGAAATTCGGCGTATCAACTAAAGGTGCAACGTTAAACCTTGTCGTTAATGTTGCCTCACAGCTGCAACTAAAAACACGGGCACTTTCGCTGGATATTGATGAGATCAGGCAACTACGAACACCCTGTATTTTACACTGGGACATGAACCACTTTGTAGTACTGGTGAAAGTACGCCACAATTCATTTATTATCCATGATCCAGCTTTCGGGCGGCGTGTGGTGGGAATGAAAGATATGTCCAACCATTTTACCGGCGTGGCGCTGGAACTGTGGCCGGACAAAGAATTCCATAAAGAGACGGTGAAAACCAAGCTCCGCCTGCTTGACCTGATGAAGAATATCAATGGTCTGCCAGGGGCATTGCTGAAAATATTCTCGCTTTCGGTGGTCATTGAGTCGGTCAACCTGCTATTACCGGTAGGAACCCAACTGGTTACCGACCATGTCATTCAGGCACATGATTACGATCTGCTAACCGTCATCTGTCTCGGGTTGATAATCTTTACCCTGTTTAAGGCATTTGTCAGTGTGATCCGAGCCTGGACCTCAATTACATTGGGAACATTGACCGATGTACAATGGAAAACTACGCTGTTCGATCATTTAATGAAGCTGCCGTTGTCTTTCTTCGAAAAAAGACACCTCGGTGATATTCAATCCCGTTTCTCCTCGCTGGACGCCATCAGGACGACCTTCACCAACAGTATTGTTTCCGGGATTATCGATACGATCATGACCATCGGGCTGTTTGCGATGATGATGGTATATGGTGGCTGGCTGGTGTGGGTGGTATTGGGCTTTACTCTTTGTTATGCCCTGATACGCCTGTTGACCTACCGTCTGTATCGCCAGTTATCTGAAGAGCAAATCGTCAAGGGCGCCAAATCCAGCTCTCACTTTATGGAAACCCTCTACGGTATTTCAACGGTGAAATCATTGGGTATTGACCGCATTCGTTCAAGCCACTGGCTAAACCTGAATATTGACGCCACCAATACCGGGATAAAAATCACCCGTTTTAATATGATGTTTGGCGGTATCAATACCCTTATTTCTACGCTGGATCAGGTGGCGATCCTCTGGTTGGGCGCTTCGATGGTCATTGATAATAATATGACCCTCGGAATGTTTATGGCCTTTAACTCCTATCGGGGACAATTCTCACAACGCGCTTCCAGCCTGATTGACCTGACGCTAAGCCTGCGTATGCTTTCGCTGCATAATGAGAGGATTTCCGATCTTGTTTTCACTGAAGCGGAAGAAGAAATCACCGCACGGGTGATTTTTAAACCTGGCGAAGGTATTGCCCTTGATGTTAAAGATCTCACCTATCAATACGATGCATTATCAAAGCCGATCTTCACCGATTTGAATATGACCATTCAACCTGGGGAAAGTGTGGCTATCGTCGGTCCATCCGGTGCAGGGAAAACAACATTGCTCAAAGTCATGAGTGGTCTCCTCACTCCCACCAGCGGACAAATCCTGGCTGGCGGACTGGATATTCATAAAATCGGGCTGAATAATTTCCGGCAGAGTATCGCCTGTGTGTTGCAGGACGACAGGTTGTTTTCCGGCTCCATCGCCGACAATATTAGTGGCTTTGCCCCTGATGCCAACAGAGAGCTGATCATGGCCTGCGCGGTATACAGCAATATCCATCATGAAATAATGAGCATGCCAATGGGTTATGAGACACTGATTGGTGAACTGGGTTCAGGCATTTCTGGCGGACAAAAACAGCGGCTGTTCATTGCCCGTGCGCTGTATCGTCGCCCAAATATTCTTTTTATGGATGAAGCGACCAGCCATCTGGATATTGATAACGAAACGGCCATTAATAACGCCATATCGTCGCTGAAGATCACCCGAATCATTGTGGCTCACCGTCCTTCAACCATTGCCTCGGCTGACCGTGTTATTACGCTCTGAATAATATTCACCATCTGTTTTCCTCTCTTCCGGTAAGAGAGGAAATAGTCGTTCTTCTGACGGCTGAATACCGTCATTTATTACGGTATCCGGAAAAAAAGCGGCAAGACGCTGATCTCGCTACAGCGAGTCTCTACGACACAAAGAGTGAGACAGAGACCCGCTTTCCCGACAACCTTTACAGGTTATTTCGCGTAGGCTTCGGTCGAAATAGTCAGCTTCACTTCGTCGCTCACCGCTGGAACGTATTTGTCTAACTTGAACTCAGAACGTTTGAAAGTGGTCGTCGCATCAAAACCAACCGCCTGCTTTTTCACCATCGGATGCATTCCCTGCTTATTCAGCACCGCATGCAAAACAACCGGTTTCGTGATGTCTTTAATGGTCAGGTCGCCATAAACGTCCATTTTGTTTTTACCCTTGCTAACCACTTTGGTACTTTTGAAGGTCGCCGTCGGGTATTTCGCCACATCAAAATACTCGGCACTTTTAAATTCAGTGGTCAGGGCATCAACATGAGTATCAATGGTGTTCAGTGGGATGGAAACGTCGACTTTAGATTTGCCAACGCTGGCTGAGTCGAAGTCAATGTTACCTGTGATGTTGGATACATTCGCGGTCGGATGCGAAAAGCCGAAGTGTGTCCAGGCGATCACCACTGAAGTATGGTTGGGGTCCATGGCATAGCTTTCTGTCGCAGCGGCAGAAAACTGAGAATAGAAAGCAGAACTGATTAATAATGGCAAGGTGATTTTTTTAAGTAATGACATATATCCGAACCCTATTGTCTTAACGAGTAAGCTTGATAGTGCAAGATAATTCACCTATCCGATAGTGAAGATATTTGTTCAGGTCTGTCAAAAAGATTAGTTAACTTATGGAATGGTTTACACTGAGAAGTATGGGTTGTCCGCTCAGTAGTCAGGTGGCGGATCTGCCGGACAGCTCGAAATATTCGACAGCGGATCCTGAGCCACGCCAGCAGCCAAGTGAAATGAAGCAATAAAGGAGACAATGATGCCGGGACCATTGATTGGCGTAGGTGTATTAATTATGCGGGAAGGCCGATTGCTACTGGGTCGACGCCTGGGCAGCCATGGCGCAGGCGACTGGGCAACACCCGGCGGACATCTGGAATTTGGTGAAACACCGCAGGACTGCGCACGCCGTGAGGTACGGGAAGAAACAGGGATGAAGGTAGGCAACCTGGCGCAGTGCGGCTTCACTAACGACTTTTTTCATCGCGAACAAAAACACTATGTGACTCTTTTTATGCTGGCTGGAGAGTGCAACGGTACGCCGGAAGTACTGGAGCCGGAAAAATGCACCGGCTGGCACTGGTTCTCGCCGGATGCGCTACCAGAACCGCTGTTCGCGCCACTGCAAACGCTGCGTCAGGAAGGTGGTCTGGCTTTTCTCAATCCCGTAAAATAATCACTAAGACAGGGAAAATATTTCTGGCTACCGGAGTGCTGATCACTCGGTTCCATTATTCTCTCACTCCAGGGTAACGGTTCTTCTTTCTCTCGCGCTGAGTAGCGCAGCATCCAGCACCTCCAGCGTGCGAATAGCCTGCTCCGGCGTTACCGGCGGTTCAGTTCCCTCACGCACTGCCGCAGCAAAAGCTTCGTAATAACGTTGGTAACATCCCTGCGCAGAAGGGATACGCTCCTCGCCAGCTGCTGTGCGCAATATGCCCCACCGTTCCGGTTTCTCATAGCCCCAACCTGTTGGATCATCTGCCGGGCGCTTGCCAGCATAAATCGCCTCTGCCTGCACATCCGACCCATTGGAAACATAACTGCCTTTGTCGCCATATACCCGCAATTCGCGTACGGCCAGGTGGTTCAATTTGCTGGAAGAGAGGTACGAATGTACGCCACTGGTATGTGTCAGGGTAATCACAAAGCTGGCATCTGTCGGGCCTTCAGGTCGCTCCACAAGGTCAGTCTGCGCCAGCACTGATTTAACCGGCCCCAACAGCCAGATAGTCTGATCGACCAGATGACTGCCCATATCACGTAACAGTCCGCCTGTTTCCCCCCCCTCCAGCGTGTCCGGATCGTCGAGGTCCATTCGGTTATGCAGACGCCACAACTTCCCCACCCGTTGCTGCTCCAGTACGTTGCGCAGGGTTTGAATATCGGCATCAAAACGACGATTATGATAAATCCCCAACACGACGCCTTTGGCTTTCGCTGCGGCCGCCAGCTCACGTCCCGTCTTCGCATCAGGCGCAAAGGGCTTATCTGCAATAACCGCCACCCCTGCGGCTATCGCTTCCAGTACCAGTGCCCGACGGGTTTGCGGCGGGGTGGTAATGGTGACTATATCCACCCCAGCAGCCAGTAGCTCAGTCAGGCTGGCATACACCGGCACCTCAGGGAAGTCCACCTTCGCCCTGGCGATAGTCGCTGGCGCGCGAGCAACAATACCAGCCAACTCAACACCTTGTGCAGCAATGATAAAAGGTGCGTGAAAATTTTTACCACCGGTGCCATATCCTACTAATCCTATACGCATTTTTTCTCCTGGGAAATCACATGAGATATATATTTCATTTTTAACACGAATGGTTAATTATTTTCAATTTAGACAACGAAACCCGAATCAACCAGTCAGGGACGTGAAAATGAGCAGGGTTCCGTCACAAAAAAGAGCATTCAGGATGAAGACTCTTCAGACCACGTCGAATCCAGGACCCGGGGGAGGTGTACGCCAGCAGGTTAATGAAGCGCCTCATCGTCGTGGTACCAGGTTTCATAATTCGTCAGGTTATTGTCAATGATTCGGTCAGTTGGATTAAAAGCGATAAAAACCGCCTGATGCCAATGATACTTGACAATGATAGTTCTGTGAATTTATCAGAAACATTCGGTATAACCTCCTCATTTCACAGAGCAACCGACGTTGATCGTTGTTCTGCCACAACATTAAACTGTAAACCGCTTTCAATAATTTCACATAATAACGAGAGAGGACATCCTGCCAGCGCACGTCTCGCATAATGAAATGTGAAGTATCAATGTGCGTGTTTATTTAGCACTATAAAAATAATTTTTTTCCCCATTTACATTATATTTAAACCGTCGAATACTAGCGCCGACAACTCGTCGCGTAGCCCCTGCCACGCAGGGTTGCAATAAATTTATCTGATAGCAAACCAGATCCGTTAACAACAACCAAGGAACTCTTGTGGCACCCGTAGTAAATAAATCCGCAGCGTTGCACTCGGAAAATCTCGCTGATGAGGATGACAGTTTAGTTTCTCCCACAGATAATAATGCCATAAATAAAACCTACATCACCCGCGGCACTCGTCAATTCACCCACGCCACGCTGGCGCTATTTTGTGCCGGACTCTCCACCTTCGCCGTCCTTTATTGCGTTCAACCGATCCTTCCGGTGTTCTCGGAAAATTTCCATCTCACCCCGGCACAAAGCAGTTTATCGCTTTCGGTCACCACGGTCATGATGGCGCTCGGGATGCTGGTCACCGGCCCGGTATCGGATGCTGTCGGTCGAAAATCGGTCATGTCTGTTTCGCTGCTACTGGCGGCTATCTTCACGCTGGCATGTTCCGCCATGAGCAGTTGGGAAGGCGTACTGGCAATGCGCGCCCTGACCGGACTGGCGTTAAGCGGCGTAGCCGCGGTGGCGATGACCTGGCTCAGCGAAGAACTGCACCCGGTGTTTCTCTCATTTTCGATGGGGCTGTATATCAGCGGCAACTCGATTGGCGGGCTGACAGGACGGCTCTCCACAGGAATACTGGCGGATCACTTTTCGTGGCATGTGTCGTTGTGCCTGGTCGGGTTGTTTGCGCTAATCGCGGCCGGCCTGTTCTTCCGTTTGCTGCCACCTTCCCAGCATTTCCGCCCCAGTTCCCTGCACCCACACAAGCTGTTAGTGAACTTCATGTTCCAGTGGCGGGATACCGGGCTGCCCATGCTGTTTCTGGTCGGTTTTATCCTGATGGGCAGCTTTGTCACTCTGTTTAATTATGTCAGTTATCGCTTCCTGTCTGCGCCCTTCTCGCTGAGCCAGACAGTGGTAGGCCTGCTGTCGGTGGTGTATCTGACCGGAACTTACAGCTCGCCGCGAGCAGGAATAATGACGCCCCGTTACGGCCGTGGCGTGGTGCTGATGGCATCGCTGGGGCTGATGTTGGCGGGACTTCTGGCCACGCAGTTCACCTCATTGTTTCTGGTGCTGCCAGGACTGATGCTGTTCGCCGCGGGTTTCTTTGCGGCGCATTCAGTGGCCAGCAGTTGGGTCGGTCATCGCGCACGACGCGCCAGAGGCCAGGCTTCCTCCCTGTATCTGTTCTTCTATTATTTTGGCTCAAGCGTGGCAGGAACGCTGGGCGGTGTGTTTTGGAACAGTTATGGCTGGTTGGGTGTTTCAGGCTTTATCGCCGTGATGCTGACAGGCGGCCTGCTCCTCGCCAATAAACTGCGTAAAATTCCTGTTCTGGTGAAGAAAGTTCGCTAACAGTCTGAGGCGGAGCAACGCTCCGCCCTGGTTAATCCCGGCGCTAACGATTTACTTCGCCCCACTCTCCCCTTACTCTGTCGCCAGATAAGACCTGTCTGGAGCCACCATGAGTGACGTTGAAAATCTGCATGGGATGATTATTTTCGCCAAAGTCGTCGAGACGCTGAGCTATACCGAGGCAGCGAAACGACTTGGACTGTCGAAATCCTCAGTGAGCAAAGAAATCTCCGCACTGGAAGTCCGGCTCGGCACAAAATTGTTGCAACGCACCACCCGCAAGATTGCCGTTACCGAGGTTGGCATGACCTGGTATCACTACTGCGCCCGTATTCTCAACGAAGTGAAAAGTGCCGATCTGTTTATCCGTCAGTTCCATGAGGAGCCGACCGGTAACCTGCGTGTCGTGGCGCCGGTCACTTTCGGCTGTCAGTGTATCGTGCCAGTGTTGAACCAGTTTGTGGCCAATAACCTGCACGTCAGTGTCGATTTGGATCTCACTGATCGTCCGGTAAACCTGGTAGATGATAATATCGACCTGGCGATTGTTATCCGTCGCGACCGCCCCGAACATGCTCACTGCCAGGCACTGATCGATATCAGTTGGGGGTTGTATGCCTCACCGGATTATCTGCAACGTTTCCCCACCATCAACAAACCCGACGATTTGCCGCGCCACGATTTCATTCTGTTCCGCGGGCCTGCCCATACCATTTCACTCCCTTTTCGCAAAGATAAGCAGAAACGGGACATCGAAGTCCGCAGCCGCTTTCGCGCCAACAACAGTACCGCGCTGGTGAACTCCGCCATCGCCTGTACCGGGATAGCCTATCTGCCAGACTATAGCGCCCAGGACGCAGTAAAAGCAGGCAAGTTGGTCAGGGTGTTGCCCGAGTGGGAAATGGATGTGTATACATCGTGGATCCTGAGCAAAAGCGACAGCTTTATCTCACCGCGCGTCAGGCTGTTTATTGAAGTGCTACAAAAGGCATTACAGCAATAATGAATCAGGGCGGAAACACCTTCCCGCCCTGATTATCTTACTTAGTAGTAGTTACCGTGACGGTAATCCCATGTGGTGAAAATGTCAGACATCATCGACATGATCTTATCCACATCCAGCCCCTTACGGATCAGCACCGGGCAAGGCGTGATGTTACGCTCGCCTTTCTGCTCAGGCACCAGCTTGCCGCTCTCATCCACCATCGCGACCATCACCCCTTGCTCGTAACGGGTTTTTTCAGACTCGTTGGGCTGGATTGATTTCACGTAGTCGTTGGCGGCAATAATCAGATCAGCATGCGCTTCGATACGCTCGCCGATCCCTTCGACCAGGCCGCGGTTGCCTTTACCTGACGGGTTAGCTGAGCTGGCAAAGGAGAATTTACCGTGGTTTTCCCACAGTTCTTTCGCCAGTTTTTCGCCTGGCACACCAAATTTAATCACGAAGCAACTGGTCTGACGGCGATCCATCATCAGTTCTTTTGAGCCGTCGTCCGGAATACGCGCGACCGCTTCTTCTTTCCACGGCAGAATGCAGCCCAGCAACACGTCTTTATCCCAATGCTGCTGATACAACGCTTCAATTTCCGGGTTCAGCTGCGCCAGTTCTTTCAACTGCTCCAGCGAGCCGCACAGCACCACGCCCGGTTTGTTGCGGTTACGCTGCTTGGCCTCAAATTTACGCTCGAGACCTTTGGCATCGGAGGTCATGATGATATAGCCCACTTTGGTCGGGCAAACAATCATGCCGCCGTCGGCAGACAGAATTTTTACCGCTTCTGGCTGCAATCCGCCGTTCCACTGGATAGTCTTATTGTTCATAGTCACACCTGCAAATCTCATAAAGGGTTAGATGGGTTAGTGAGAGAGACCCGTCTGGACAACATCACGCCATTCACCGGGACCAGACGTCACTAATAACCTGTTGAAACCATCCTAACCTGGCCAGACATTTTCGCAACAATAAAGACCCATTAGCGATGATTGTTTCCATCAAGAAACAAATGTTGCTCATGATATGGCATCATCGGTATGGCACTTTTGCGGTTGTGTCGCATTAAGCAGCTAATCAGGTAACATGCTGTTTTTTTGTGATGTTACCTGCCCATATCCCTGATCCGAAAAGCCTTCAAACGCCTGCATTATCCCACAGATATTATTGCCCAGTGTGTTCGCTGGTATCTGGCTTATGCCCTGAGCCTGCGAAATCTCAAAATCAGGAGCCAGTGGAAATATCTGTACCGTGCGGTCGATACCTCAGGTCAGACAATAAACTTTCTGCTGACAGCGAAACGGGATGCGGCAGCGGCATTACGCTTCTTCCGCAAGGACATTCGCCACCATGGCGAACCCGAAATGGTAACCATCGATAAGAGTGGCGCCAATACGGCGGCGCTCGCCACGCTCAATGCCGGAGATGAAACCATCACCATCAGGCAGAGTAAGTATCTGAACAATTTGATTGAACAGGCCTCCCGGAATATCAAACGCCGAATACGGCTGATGCTGGGAGTCAAATCGTTCCGGCGTGCACCGGCTATTCTGGCCAGTATTGAACTGATTCACATGATACGTAAAGGGCAATATCAGCACCCTGCCGGGGACGGGATGCCCCCGGCAGGCCCGTTTTATCTGATGGCTACCTGAAAAACAGGCAGCGCAACATTTGCTGGCCGGCTGTCGTTAACGCGACAGAACCACTTTTGCCGCAAAACGGGCCACCCGACTTACTTCACCTGGCTCAGCTTATCAATGTCAGCATTCCCCTGCGACTCCGTCATGTTTTTACGCACTTTCGCCACGTCGCTGGCGCTGACCTGCGTTTTTGCGGTATTCCCCCAACTGCTGCGGATGAAATTCACCACATCCGCCACCTGCTGGTCCTTCAGGCGCCAACCAAAAGCGGGCATGGTGATAGTCGATGGCGCATCCTTTACGCCAGGCAGCGTGGCACCGCTCAGCACGATATGGATAAGCGACGTCGGATCGTCCGCCAACACCACCGGATTGCCGCGCAGTTGCGGGAAAAAGCGTTGGTAACCACTGCCATCCGTCTTATGGCAGGCCGCACAGCTGTCAACATACACCGAGGCACCCGGCTTGCTGTCATCGCCTTTCCACAGAGCTTTCGCTACCGCGTCATCCTCGCTAAAGCCAACCTGGTCAGCGTCGCGCGCACCCAGTGACTTCAGATAGCGGGCCATCGCGGTCACATCCTCTGCGCTCAGATACTGCAGGCTGTGTTGGATAACATCCGTCATGCCACCAAACACTGCGGTCTGTTGATTACGACCGGTACGCAGAAACTGCACCAGGTCATCTTCACTCCAACGCCCCAGACCGTCACGGTTGTCGCCGCGCAGATTACTGGCGGTCCAGCCGTCAATTGGTGAGTTACTACCAGCCAGGTAATCACTGCCTTCATGATCGCTCAGCGCTTTTTCCTGCATAGTCAGGCTGCGTGGCGTATGACAGGCGCCGCAATGGCCCAGGCCTTCCACCAGGTACTCTCCGCGAGCCAGTTGCGGATCCTGACCTTTTTGCGGTTGAAAAGCTTGCACATCCGGTGCAAACAAGCCGCGCCAAATCGCCAGCGGCCAACGCATGGACAGCGGCCACGGAATGTCGCTGTGCTGATTCGCCTGCGCAATCGGCTGCACGCCGTGCATAAAGTAAGCATAAAGCGCCTGCATGTCGTCGTCACTGACCCGCGCATAGGACGGATACGGCATCGCCGGATACAACGTGTCGCCATTCTTCGCCACACCGTGACGTACCGCCTTCTGGAAGTCATCGTAGCTGTAGTCGCCGATGCCGGTGTTCTTATCCGGTGTAATGTTGGTGGAATAGATAGTGCCGATCGGCGTCGCCATCGCCAACCCACCCGCGAACGGCTTCCCTCCCTTTTGGGTATGACAGGCCACACAGTCACCCGCTCGCGCCAGATATTCCCCACGTTTGATCTGCCCGGCGTCGTTGTCAGCGGCAATAGCGGCAAAAGTCGTCATGCCCAGCATCAGAGCCGGGATTAGTATTTTCATCATGGTTATCCTTACGCCTGTACCAACGGGCCTGGGTTTTTCAGGTACTGTTCACGGATAGCTTTTGCCGACCAGTAAGTCAGTGCCGCCACCATCCCTGTCGGGTTATACCCCAACCCCTGTGGGAAGGCTGACGCCCCCGGGACAAACACGTTAGGGACATCCCAGCTCTGCAGATAACGATTGATTGCACTGGTTTGCGGATCTTCACCCATAATCGCCCCGCCATTCATATGCGTGGTCTGATACACCGTGGTGTCGAAATGCGTGCCCGGAGCTTTGGGTGAACCGCTGATCAATTTCGGGTTCATCGCTTCGGCAATTTTATGCATCTGCCCATGCATAAACTGCGACATCTTGATGTCATTATCCTGCCAGTCAAACGTCATCCGCAGCAGTGGTCGGCCGAAAACATCCTTGTAATTCGGATCAAGATCTAGGTAGTTATTACGGTACGACTGATGCGCACCATGTGCATCCATCGATACATGATGCGTGTAGTGGTCGGCGACGGCCGCCTTCCATTTACTGCCCCAGTTTGGTGTGCCCGGCGGGGTCGGCAGGCCGGAGATCGGCTTCACGCCAGCCTGATTCACCCACATTGGCGAACCACCGACAAAACCATATTTGGCGTGATCGAAGTTGTCAGCGTTAAAATCGTCGATCCCTACGCCTGCGCCGCCCGCGCCGATAAAGTTGTTGGTAAACACATCTTTATCAAAGAAGGCTTTGATGGTGGAGATGTTCTGATAGGCGAAGTTACGGCCCACGGTCCCCTCGTTGGTCAGTGGATCGTAAGGCTTGCCGATACCGGATAACAACATCAGATGCACGTTGTGGAACTGGAAGGCTGAGAGGATCACCAAATCAGCTGGTTGCTCAATCTGGCGTCCCAGCGCATCAACATAGGTAACGCCAGTGGCTCGCTTCTTATCCGCCGTCAGGTTAACCTGCAACACATTGGCGTTTTCACGCAGCTCAAACGTCGGTTCCTGACGCAGCGCGGGCAGAATATTAACGTTCGGCGACGCTTTGGAATACATGTAGCAGGCATAGCCACTGCAGTAACCGCAAAAGTTACATGGCCCCATCTGCGCACCGTAGAGGTTGGTATACGGGCCGGAGGTGTTGGCTGAAGGTAAATCGTAGGGGTGATAGCCAATCGATTCTGCCGCCTGGGCAAACAACTGCGCAGAGTAGGTCCGCTTTTGCGCGGGCAATGGGAATTTGTCAGAACGGTCTGGCGCAAACGGATTGCCCTTCCCCTGACCTGTCACTTTACCTTTAACGCTCCATTCCGATCCGGAGGTGCCAAACACTTTCTCGGCCTTATCGAAGAACGGTTCCAGCTCATCATAGGTGACACCGAAATCCTGGATAGTCATCCCTTGTGGAATAAAGTTCTTGCCATAACGTTCCTGGTAATGACTGCGCATCCGCAACTCGATTGGATCAACACGAAAATGCACGCCAGACCAGTGCAATCCTGCCCCACCGGTTCCCGTACCCGGCAAGAAAGCGGCTAACTGACGATAGGGTAATGCGGTTTGCGCCATATTATGGCGGATGGTGACGGTACTTTTCGACAGGTCCTGAAACAGCTTTTTACGGATGTTATAGGTCAGTTCATCAATCACCTGCGGATACGCGCCATCCGGCCAGGTATCACGATGTGGACCTCGCTCCAGCGCCACAACATTCAGGCCAGCTTCGGTCAGCTCTTTCGCCATTATCGATCCAGCCCAACCAAAACCGACGATCACTGCATCCACTTTTCTCATTACATTTGCCATGATTATGCTCTTTCCCCACGCATAGACACCGGAGGGAACGGGTAGCGTTCCCCGCGTTCAACCCAGTCCATAAAGTCCGCACGGGCACCAGGGAAGTTAATCAGCGTCCAGCCGACCATCCCCTGATTACCACCGTGGATCGGATCGCTGAAAAACCCTTCACGAGTGTTTTGCAGCAGGAAAGAGAAAAAAACAGTGGCCGGAACCTGCCTGAACTCAACATGGCCTGCTTCAAAAGCCTGCAACAACGCATCCTGCTGGTCACCGCTCAGTTGAGAAAAGGTCTTACCCAGCTGAGCTTTCGCGACAGCATCCGCATCGGCGATGCCCAGGCGGTAAATATCCCGGGGGATCAAGGGCAGCTGGTAGCCTAACGCCGGATCGGCATCCGGATGGAAAGGCCCCTGCATATACCAGTTGGCGCCGGTACCGTACGGGGTATTCATCTGTCTGTCGATATACTCCGGTACTCCCGCTTCCAGCGCACCAGGCCCTCGCTCGTCAGCAGGGATTAAGCGGGCCACCGCCGCCTGTAAAAAAGCGTATTCCTCCGGGGTAAACCAGGTGGGTTGATAATCGCGGGCTTTCTGCGTACCAGCGGGAATATGATCTTTGGCTACCGCTGGTGCGGCGGCGGTAAGTGCGCCCAGTCCACTGCCGCTAATCGCCATGGCGGGTGCCAGGGTAATGGTCTTCAGCAAAAAATCCCGACGGGAACTTCCTGTTTTTTCTTTCGACATGACATTGCCTTATCAAGCTAAGGCCTGGTAACAAAACCAGGGGATCACCGTTGCTTGCAGTATTTTTTATAGAAGTGAAGTAAGAATAATGGCGTCATTACCGGGGTGATGTTACCGGTAACATTCGTGAAAAATTATACCCTGGATTTTTTCAAATATTTATCATAAACAAACAAAATGGCACAAATTAATTAACACAAGTTCACCATATCAGATATAAATTTTTAAATTCAATAACAAATCAACATTTTGTGCTTAATTTTCTTACTGGCAACTGCAATTCAAAATTTAACTCCTGTCTTTACCCCTTAGGATTGGAGGTTCCTTATAAATAAGAATAACCAGGTTACAAAAACAGCATGAGTGAAACCAGTACGGCCGGTCGACTGCCGTCCAGCGAGAAATTTAATACCCCACGCCTGTCCACCAGAATCGATGCTCTACCCGCTTCCGCCGGGCTATGGCGCTTTATTGCGCTACTGTCTCTCGGCGGATTTTTTGAACTCTACGACCTATTCCAAACCGGTTATATCAGCTCGGGACTGATGGCGGAAAACATCTTTCACCTCGGTCGCCAGGGCGTATTTGGCCTTTCTGACCAGGCGGCATTCGCCTCATCAACGTTCCTCGGTCTGTTTGTCGGCGCCAGTCTGCTGGCGCCCTACGCCGACCGCTTTGGCCGTCGCCTGACATTTATGTTTGCACTGGCCTGGTATGGCTGCTTTTCATTGCTCATGGCCTTTCAGGGGCAGGCGGAATGGATCATCTTCTGCCGTTTCCTGGTCGGCGTCGGGCTGGGCGTTGAGCTGGTGACCATCGATACCTATCTGACTGAATGTGTCCCCAGCAACCTGCGTAGCAAAGCGTTCGCGTTTGCCTTCTTCGTGCAATTTTTATCAGTGCCGGCGGTAGCGCTGATGTCCTGGTGGCTGGTGCCGAAAACTATCCTCGGGTTAACCGGCTGGCGATATGTGGTGATCGCCGGCGCTCTGTGTTCGCTGGTTATCTGGCTTATCCGCAAAAACTTGCCAGAATCTCCGCGCTGGCTGGCGCAGCAGGGCAAGCACCGCGAAGCGCATCAGGCCGTCAGTCTGATGGAAGCTCGTTGCGGCGTACCGTCTACGGAGCCCCCGGCTGATGAGATGGAAACGAATGAAATTATTGAGGAAAAAGGTACCTTTCGCGACATCTGGCGACCGGAATACCGTCAGCGTACATTGATGCTGGTCGTGATGAACATTTTTCAGGCGATTGGCTTCTTCGGCTTTGGCAACTGGTTGCCCGCGCTGCTGTCCGGCAAAGGCACCAGCATCACCCACAGTTTACTCTACGCCTTTTTCATCACTCTCGCTTACCCTCTCGGCTCATTGCTTTGCAGTCGTTATGCCGATCGGCTCGAAAACAAATGGCAAATTGTCCTGTCGTCGCTGATGACGGTAATTTTCGGCACGCTGTTTGCGCTGCAGAGTAACCCGGTGCTGCTCATTATCTGCGGCTTCTGTATCACCTGGTCGAACGCCTGGCTGACCTGGAGCTATCATGCCTATCAAACCGAAGTGTTTCCCACCTTTATCCGCGCCCGGGCGGTTGGCTTCTGTTACTCATTCAGTCGCCTTTCAACCGTATTCAGCAGTATTCTGATCGGGATGATTTTGCAGGTAGCCGGCACGCAGGGGGTGATCGCCTTTATCGTCGTCAGTATGCTGATTGTCATGCTGGTGATTGGCGTGTTCGGCCCGAAAACGCGGGGCCTGGATCTGGAGAATATCTAAAACGGTGGTGGGAGCATTGAGGCTCCTGCCCTCAGCGGTGAACTGACGCTCCAGACGGTAACACCTGCCGGATATCGTCAGTCCCTCAAAATATTCATCCGCTATTTTTCGCCAGGCGGCAGTTCGCCTGTAATCAATAGAAACAACAGCAATGAGATTATTAACAGCGAAAAGCGTTATAAAAAGGAAATAATGCCTGGAGTTCTTATGTTTAAATCTTTTTTCCCGCGGCCTGTACTCTTTTTTAGCAGCGTCGTTATCTGGTCTGCCCTGGCCATCCTGGTGTGGTTCGGAGGAGGGCATGACTGGCTTTTGCACCTCTCGTTTTTTTCCCATGGCGCCAATACTCCGCTCCCCAATAACGCCCTGCGCTTTATTGCACCGTCCGGCCTGGCTTTCTATCTTTATTATCTGGTGGTGGTCGCGCTGTTTGCCGGCTTCTGGTTTCTGTTCAGCCCCCATCCGTGGCAGCGCTGGTCGGTGCTGGGCTCAGCCCTGATTATCTTTGTTACCTGGTTTTCCGTGCAGGTCGGCGTGGCGGTCAATGCCTGGTATGGTCCGTTTTACGATTTGATCCAGAGCGCGATGGCCCATCCCAATACGGTGACCATTACCACTTTCTACCGTCAGTTGACAGACTTTCTCAGTATCGCGCTGATTGCGGTAGTGATGAACGTGTTGAATATGTTTTTCGTCAGCCACTATGTGTTCCGCTGGCGGACGGCGATGAACGATTACTATATGGCGCACTGGTCGGAACTGCGTGAAATTGAAGGGGCCGCCCAACGTGTGCAGGAAGATACGATGCGCTTCTCCTCCACGCTGGAAGATATGGGGGTCAGCTTTATCAATTCCATCATGACGCTAATCGCCTTTCTGCCGGTGCTGGTCGCGTTATCGATACACGTTAAAACCGTGCCAATTCTCGGTAGTATTCCTTACGCACTGGTCGTTGCTGCCGTGTTGTGGTCCCTACTGGGTACCGGGATGCTGGCAATCATCGGGATCAAGCTGCCTGGGTTGTCGTTCCGCAATCAGCGCGTGGAAGCGGCCTACCGTAAAGAACTGGTGTATGGTGAAGACGATCCCCACCGCGCCAGGCCGCCCACAGTGAAAGATCTGTTCCATAACGTGCGTAAGAACTACTTCCGCCTGTACTTCCACTATCTGTATTTCAATATTGCGCGCATTCTCTATCTACAGGTGGATGCGGTGTTCAGTCTGTTTGTGCTGTTCCCATCGATTATCACCGGCGCGATTACGCTGGGACTGATGACACAGATAACCAATGTCTTCGATCAGGTACGCAGTTCGTTCCAGTATCTGATTAACTCATGGACCACGCTGGTTGAACTGCTGTCGATCTATAAACGTCTGCGCAGTTTTGAGCAAACCCTGAATTCGTTACCTGATCATGAAGATGTGACGGCTTAGCCAGAAACAGGGGCGGATCACTTCGCCCCTCCGCGAATCAATGCAGGACCTTGCCCCTGAAGCCGCCTCGCTGCTTTGTGCATCCCGCGCCTGTGCGGTTTAAAAACACCTGTCGCATTTTTCCTGCAACTTACATTATCAGGGTATATACTGAAATATTCAGAATGGAGATAACATGTTAAATAGATTTAAAAGCCACAGGAATAAGATTTTTCCTTAGTGGAATCGTTAATTTATTAACACTTTCATTTTTCATCAACGTATAGCGACATTATGTGTTGATGATATCTGGCTTATTCTATCGCCAGAAAAATTAAGAAAAGTCCGCAAATAAAAAAACACGACAGTATGATAATTAAGGCTTTTTCCTATTGTGTTGGCCTTTTTTATCTTATTTTACCGATTCGCCATAAATTTAAAATTGCAGTAGTAATAACTTTTATTATAAAGTCCCGACTATCGCTTAAAAAAACACTGTAGAAATAAACGGATTTTCTAATAATCACAGGTGGTTACTCAGCTAAGTTTTATTTGTCTGTTACGGGTAAATACAGAAAAATCACCTTGTCACCGCCCACAGACATAGCACCAGTGTCATCACGTCAACACCAGGGCGTTATACCGGGCAGGTCGCAAGACCTGCTTTTTTTTTATATCGACATGATCGATTGCCCAGCCCCCGTGTTGTCAGCCTGGCACAACGCCAGGCCTGGGGGCCAGGCTAACGGAAGATGCTAAGCATCACCGCCACCCGGCGGGTTAGATGAAACCCGCGACAGCGGCTATACCTCTGATTCTGGCTGGACTCAGACCGACGAGGTTATATCTGCTCACTCCGGCAGCGTTCAGGAAGCGGATGCCAGACGCTTGATTTTCGCCTCATAGGCCAGCGCCTGCTCACTGTCAAACTGGTTCTCCCATTTAGCAATCACCAGTACCGCCAGGGCGTTACCTATCACATTCAGCGCGGTACGGGCCATATCCATGATACGATCCACTCCGGCAATAAACGCCAGACCTTCCAGTGGGATCCCCACACTCCCCAGCGTCGCCAGCAGAACCACGAATGAAACGCCCGGTACACCTGCAATGCCCTTCGAGGTCACCATCAGTGTCAGTACCAACACGATTTCCTGACCAACAGACAGTTCAATGCCATACAACTGAGCGATAAAGATTGCCGCGATGCTCTGATACAACGTCGAACCATCCAGGTTAAAGGAATAACCGGTCGGCACGACAAAACTGGTGATCGACTTCGGCGCGCCATACGCCTCCATCTTCTCCATAATCCGTGGCAACACAGTTTCAGAACTGGAGGTGGAGTAAGCCAGGATCAGTTCATCCTTCAGAATACGCATCAACGTGGTAATGCGCAGCTTACAAAAACGCGCCACCGCCCCCAGGACCACAAAAGCGAAAAACAGGATCGCGGCATAAACCAGGATAACCAGCTTAGCCAGCGGCCACAGTGAAGCAAATCCAAAGTTAGCAATGGTCACCGAGATCAGTGCAAACACCCCTACCGGCGCATAACGCATAATCATATGCGTCACTTTGAACATCGTTTCAGAGGTGGAACGGAACACCTTCAGCAACGGCTCACGATGTTCTGACGGCAACGAGGACAGACCCAGACCAAACAGAACCGAGAAGAAGATGATTGGCAGCATGTCACCTTTAGCGAACGCCGCGAAAATATTCGGCGGGATCAGCGACAAAATGGTGGTGACCAGACTATGCGCGCCACTTTCCACTTGCGCGGTGGTGGCTTCATATTTAGAAATGTCCACCGTTGCCAGCGTTGACATATCAATGCCGTAGCCTGGTTTAAACACATTCGCCAGGGTAATACCTACCACAATGGCAATGGTGGTGATCACTTCAAAATAGATGATGGTTTTCAAACCGATTCGTCCCAGCTTCTTTGCATCGCCCACCCCGGCGATACCGACAATCAGCGTGGAAATCACAATAGGCACGACAATCATTTTGATCAGTCGGATAAAGATATCTCCGGCAGGACTGAGAATGTTATTGATTAACCATTCACGATTTTCCGGTTGATTATGCAATATCGCGCCGACGAGTATCCCCAGAACCAGTGCCGTCATTATTTGCCAGGCCAGGCTAAATTTTGCTGCTTTCATAATATTTTTCCTTAACAAAACCCACGATCCGCGTGTGGCATGCGAAATGAATTACTCTCACGGGAGATCAAACCGAAATAGGCTAATTCGCGGATAATGGATGGTTGCACCCTGATTTGCAGGCGCGTAATCAGTACCATTTTCACAGGTATAAATGCAACCCTATGTGATATACGGCCAGAATATCATCAACTCTCAGGATAAAGAACTGAACTCATCATCGCTAAGTAACTCATTGTTATAATTGGTAATATTTACACACCCTGCCGCATAGTTATGCAAAACAAACCCCAAATTCGCAACATCACCAACGTTTAATCGCCTTTATTTTGACCTGTTTTTTTCTCACCGTGGCAGTTTTGAGGGGGTGGGAACAAGGGCAAACGTTTCATTCAGGTTCGGTAATTTTTTCGCTGCTTTCATCACATACAGTGACGACGTGATCCAGGACGCAAAAAACAAACAAATCTTATCGCCTCGCTTCATTCAACCTTTTATTGACATATCATTAACATATTCAAGGAGATTAGCTATGATCCAACCACACCGTCATTCCGTTCCCGCAAATATTGCGGAAAATACCCTGATCAACGCGCAACAATATCAGTCGATGTACCAGCACTCGGTGCAGGACCCCGAAGCATTCTGGGGAGAACAAGGTAAAATCCTCGACTGGATCAAGCCTTATTCAACGGTGAAAAATACCTCGTTCGCACCGGGCAATATCAACATCCGTTGGTTTGAAGACGGTACGCTGAACCTTACCGCTAATTGCCTTGATCGACACCTGCACAGTCGCGGAGATCATCCGGCCATTATCTGGGAAGGTGATGACGCCAGTGAAAGCAAGACACTGACCTTCCGGGAACTGCATCGCGAAGTTTGTCGCTTCGCTAACTCACTAAAAGAACTCGGCGTGAATAAAGGCGATGTCGTCGCCATTTATATGCCGATGGTGCCGGAAGCTGCCATCGCCATGCTGGCCTGCGCACGCATTGGCGCTATTCATTCGGTGATTTTTGGCGGCTTCTCGCCTGAAGCGGTCGCCGGGCGCATTATCGATTCTAATGCCAGACTGGTGATCACCGCAGATGAGGGCGTTCGCGCTGGCCGTCGTATTCCGCTGAAGAAAAATGTTGATGATGCACTGGCTAACCCTAACGTTAAAACGATGACTCATGTGGTGGTGTTCAAACGTACCGGTAACACGATCAACTGGCAGCATGGCCGCGATATCTGGTGGCACGAGCTGGTGAATAAAGCCAGCACGCACCACCAGCCGGAAGAGATGCAGGCGGAAGACCCGCTGTTTATCCTTTATACCTCCGGTTCGACCGGCAAACCCAAAGGGGTTCTGCATACGACTGGCGGCTATCTGGTTTATGCCGCGACCACCTTTAAATATGTCTTTGATTATCATCCAGAAGATATCTACTGGTGTACCGCCGACGTTGGCTGGATAACGGGCCACAGCTATTTACTGTACGGTCCGCTGGCCTGTGGCGCCACCACACTCATGTTTGAGGGCGTACCAAACTGGCCGCAGCCCAGTCGTCTGGCAGAAGTGGTGGATAAACATAAAGTGACCCTGCTTTACACCGCGCCGACCGCGATCCGCGCCCTGATGGCCGAAGGCGATAAAGCCATTACCGGCACCGATCGCACCAGTCTGCGTATTATGGGGTCGGTTGGTGAACCGATTAACCCGGAAGCCTGGGAGTGGTACTACCATAAAATTGGCAACGGCCGCTGCCCAATAGTCGACACCTGGTGGCAGACGGAGACCGGCGGTTTCATGATAACGCCTCTGCCGGGTGCCACGGAGTTAAAAGCAGGTTCCGCCACTAAACCATTCTTTGGCGTACAGCCCGCACTGGTGGATAACGAAGGTAACGCGCTGGAAGGCGTCAGTGAAGGTAATCTGGTGATTGTCGACTCCTGGCCGGGGCAGGCCCGTTCCCTGTTCGGCGATCACCCGCGCTTCGAGCAAACCTATTTCTCCACCTTCAAAAATATGTATTTCAGCGGGGATGGCGCTCGTCGTGATGAAGACGGTTATTACTGGATAACGGGACGGGTTGACGATGTGCTAAATGTTTCCGGTCACCGACTGGGCACCGCTGAAATTGAATCGGCGTTAGTTTCACATCCTAAAATTGCCGAAGCCGCCGTGGTGGGGTTCCCACACCATCTAAAAGGCCAGGCTATTTACGCCTATATCACCCTGAACAGCGGAGAAGAACCCACTCCAGAGCTGTACAACGAGGTGCGTGGTTGGGTGCGTAAAGAGATCGGCCCGATAGCCACCCCTGATGTGCTGCACTGGACTGATTCATTGCCGAAAACCCGTTCCGGTAAAATTATGCGTCGTATCCTGCGCAAAATTGCCGCTGGTGATATCGGTAATCTGGGCGATATCTCAACCCTCGCCGATCCTGGCGTAGTGGAAAAACTACTCGAAGAGAAACGCGCGATTCACATGTCGGAACCGCGCTGATAACCACAAAGCCATGGATGGGCTGGGGGCTGTCGCCAGGACGGTAACAGAACCAGACACACGACAACCGCTGAAAACCGGCTCAGGTGTCGCCAGATTCAAACCACGCTTTATTTCTGAGCCATCGCCTCGAAAATCGCCGGGTAACGGCTGCCTGAAATATTTTCGGGTGAGAACGTCGCTTCCAACAGGGCACATTCATCACCGGTCAACCGCAGATCAGCAGCCCCCGCATTCTGCTCAAGATGCACGATACGTTTTGCCCCGGGAATCGGTATGATGTCGTCCCCCTGGGCCAGGACCCAGGCCAGCGCTATCTGCGCAGCGGTCACTCCCCGGCCTGACGCCATATCCTCAATCACGGTCACCAGTTTGCGGTTAGCCTCCACATGACCCGTTTGAAAACGCGGCAAGGTATGGCGAAAATCTCCCGCTTCCAGTGCCGCTGTCGTGGGAACTTTTCCGGTCAGAAAACCGCGGCCCAGCGGACTGAATGGAATAAAGGCTATCCCTAATTCGCGACAGGCGGCCAGCACGCCATTTTTTTCAACATCGCGAGTCCACAGAGAATACTCACTCTGCACCGCGGTGATAGGGTGAATAGCATGAGCCCGTCGCAGTGTTTCTGCTGAGACTTCAGACAGCCCCAGTGCGCGTACTTTGCCCTCCTTCACCAATTCAGCCATTGCGGCGACACTGTCTTCAACCGCTACCGCCGGGTCTACGCGATGCAGATAATAGAGGTCGATAATCTCGGTCTGCAACCGTTTCAGAGACGCTTCCGCTACCGCACGGGCATTCTCCGGCGTGCCATTGGTACCGGTAATATCCCCGAAATCAGTGCGCTCCCGATTGTAGGTAAAACCAAACTTGGTAGCGATGGTCACTTGCTGTCGATAGGGCTTGAGCGCTTTCCCCAACAGGATTTCGTTGCGATAAGGGCCATACACCTCTGCAGTATCAAAAAAAGTAACGCCAAGATCGACTGCACGATGCAGAGTACGGACAGAGTCTGCTTCATCCTGCGTACCATAAGCCTGGCTCAGCCCCATACAGCCAAGGCCAATAGACGAAACCGTCATGTTTCCTAACCTGCGCTGTTCCATAAAACATCCCTCCGGGATTCTGGGTGAAATGAACTCAGAATCAGCATAATTGAAGTCAGTAATGATGATAATAGGGGCAATCAAGACTGCCTTAATCTATTATTTAGAACAATGAAACGCACACAGCTCTCTCAGCTTATTGTTTTTGTCACCGTCGCCCGATGCGGAAATTTTCGTTCAGCAGCGACTCAGCTTGGCATCGCACCTTCAGCGGTGAGCCATGCCGTGGCAACGCTTGAACATGATCTTGGACTACGGCTTCTGGCCCGCACGACCCGTTCAACAAAGCCCACGGAAGAAGGCGCTCGTCTTCTTGCTCGGGTTAGCGGACCGCTTGGCGAACTTGAAGCCGGATTGACTGAAGTGACCGAGAGAGCGCTTATCCCCTCTGGCCCGTTGCGAATAACCCTGCCGTTGTTGGCAGCCAGTGAAATCATCATGCCCCGATTAGCAGAATTCAGCGCACATTATCCGGCAATCGAACTGGACATTCGGGTCGCCGATATTTTCGAGGATATTGTCGAAAGTGGCTGCGATGCGGGAATAAGACTCGGTGAGAGCCTGGAAGCCGATATGATAGCCGTACGTGCAAGCAATGCCCGGCGAAGCATTATTGTCGGCGCACCAGCCTATTTCGCCCGGCATCCCAAACCTGAACATCCCCAGGATCTGGCCGCACACAACTGCATTCGCCGTCGGTTTGAGAGTGGCAGACTCTATCGCTGGGAATTAGCCCGTGAAGGACGCACAATAAATGTCGAGGTGAAAGGTAATCTGATCCTACCACAGCAGGATCTGATACGACAGGCGACCCTGGACGGAGCAGGATTGGCGTTTCTCTTCGAAGAAACCGTCTCAACAGACCTTCACGAGGGGCGCCTGATTTCTGTTATGGAAGAATGGTGTCCATCCTTCGATGGTTTTTATATCTACTACCCTTCCCGGCGGCAGATGCGTCCCGCATTACGGGCTTTCATCGATTTCTTTCGCTATTCAATGCCGTAATCGGTCAACATGACGCAGTATAATGCGCCTGAACCCGTCGGTCAGACCGTGGACCACATAAGATGCCCGATAGCCGGTGCGACGAGCACCGTGACGATACCGGACAACATCATCACCAGACTGGATACCACCCCCTCTTCCTGGCCTATCTCATAAGCTCTGGCGGTTCCCGCGCCATGAGACGCAGCGCCGAATCCGGCACCTTTCGCCAGCCCCTGCTTCACCGCCAAGCGGATAAACAACACATCACCAACGGCCATACCGAAGACGCCGGTAATCACCACAAATAACGCCACCAGATCAGGCTGACCGCCAAGTTGTTTCGCCGCAGCCAACGCAAACGGCGTGGTAATAGAGCGTACAGCCAGGCTACGTTGGATGGCTTCCGGCAACGTTAACAGTCTGGCCAGCCAGACTGAGCTAAACACCGCCACCAGCGTGGCGGTGATCACGCCGGCCGTCAGGGATATCCAGTGACGGCGGATCATCGCCATGTTCTCATACACCGGTACGGCAAAAGCTAACGTGGCCGGCCCCAATAACCATAATAACCAGTGGCTTTCACCAATGTAGTTCCGCCAGGATATGTGCGTCACCAGCAACAATGCCACCAGCACCATCGGCGTCATCACCAGTGGCATCAACAGCAGTTTGTGCCAACGACGATAGAGTTGCTTATTGAGGTAGTAGACCAGCAGTGTGGCCACCAGGCAAAGCATACTGATAATAAAATCATGCATCACGTTTCACCTGCCTGCGTTCTGCCAGCCAGACCTCAAAGCGATACACGCGCTCTACCACCAACGCCGTGGCCGAGAGAACCAGCAATGTGCTGACGACAATCACCAGCATGATACGCCAGCCGTCAACCCGCAGCAGTTGCGAATAATTGACTACCGCCACCACCGCCGGAACGAAGAACAGCAGCATCTCAGCCAACAGCCACCGCGATCCAGCTTTCACCCAGTCAAGCGGCAATACTCGCAGCATGATCAGCGCCAGTAATAACAACATCCCCACGATGTTGGCGGGCAGCGGCAGATGCAACCAGTCCACCAGTCGCTGGGCAACCATAAAGAAAGCAATATAGAAAATAACCTGTAACGGAACCTGAATACGTTGCAGCCAGCCCGTTCCTGGCAAGCGTATTGCCAACGCCATAATGACGTCTCCCCGAGTATTGCGTTGAAATATATTATAAAGGAGTAACAAACAGTGAAAAAAATAACTTAATATTATTCAAACTATGCCTTACAGGAATGTTTATGGACGTCCGAGCCCTGCGTTATTTTGTCGAAGTGGTACGCCAGCAGAGCTTTACCCGCGCGGCGGAGCAATTGTTTGTCACCCAGCCCACCATCAGTAAGATGCTGCGCCATCTCGAAGACGAGCTGGGCTGCACGCTGCTGATCCGTGAGGGGCGCAAACTGCATCTGACCGATACCGGCCAGGCGGTCTATCAGCGCGGGCTGACAATCCTGCAGGAATTTAAGCAGTTGGAAGCCGAAATCAGTGATATTAACGATTTGAAAACCGGCGAGTTGAGACTGGGTATCCCACCTATGGTGGGAATGCAGATTGCCGGATCCATTTCGGCGTTTCGCCATCGCTACCCAGGAGTGGAACTAAAAATATCCGAATTCGGCGGACTGACGGTGCAACAGGCGGTATTGTCAGGCAGTCTGGATATTGCCATGACCGCCCTACCGGTAGCGGATGACTTGCCGCTTAATGCGCTACCGCTGATGAGTCATCCGCTGTGCGTACTGGTGCCCCGGACCACGGAATGGCTGCGTCGCAGCCATATCCCGATTGCTGAACTGAGTGAATATCCCATCCTGATTTATAACGAAGAATTTTCACTCAACCGCCAACTCATGCGCGCGTTCCATGCCAGTGGCTTTGCACCACAGATTGCGGTACGCAGCGGGCAGTGGGACTTTCTGGCCGCCATGGTACAGGCAGGAATGGGCGTGGCAATTCTGCCAGAACCAATCTGCCAGCGTCTGGATAAGCGTCATCTATTGTGGTTGCCACTGGAATCGGATCTCCTGTGGCAACTGGGATTAATCTGGCGGGAAGGCAATTATCTGTCGAAAAGCGCCCAGGCATGGATTGCCTGCTGCCGCGAGTTCTGGCCGGGTGAGGCACCGACGCTGTCAATCCAGGAGTGCTCCGGACCGGTGCAACACCGCCAGGCCACATAATACAGGCTGAGGCCAGCAACTGAAGCGATGCGCGCTAATCTCATCAAGGGCGCGCACGCCTGCCAGGCCACGCTCAAACTTTTTCTGTCAATGGCAAGATATCTTCGTGCGTATTAATTCTCGCCGTTGCCGCAACAGCGACAACAACTCCTGATGTTTCTCCAGGTCAGGATCTTGCAGGATCGCCTGTACCACCAGGGCAAAGCCGACTTTCTCACCATGCAACCCGGGGGGAAACTGCGGATGATAAGTCATGCTGTCGTGAATAAGATGAGCAATACCTGCACGGGGCGTCGCATCTTTCACCCCATTGGCCAGTCCGGCAATACAGATAGCGGCATCGATCGTATTTTGTAGTGCCATGGTGACCCGTTGCTGGCGGTTGTCTTCCACCGCCTGACGACCCTGGTTCAGGATACTCTCCAGTGAGAGTTTGGCGGCCTGCGTTTTTACCAGCAGCCCGAGTGCGCCATTCGCCAACGGCAAATAGGGTGAAAATTCATACCATTTTGCTAAGGCATCCACGATACCCGCCTGCAAAAAGCGCGGCGGTGACTGCACGATGATCCGGCTGTCCACCAGCACACAAACCAGCGCCCGCGCGCCATTAATCAGACCAATACGCGCGCCCTGCTCGTTATACAGTACACTACTGGGAGAACCGGCGGCACAGGTCATTTTTCCAAAACCAGAGGCTCCGGGCAAGGCCACAAACTCACCTTTTTTTAGCTTTAAATTTATATTATTCAGTATGATACGATGACCAGAATTTTTACTCACATTAGCCAACGAGACGACATTAATGGGTTCCTGCGACACATGAGTATTCCCCGTCAATGAAGCGGTCTGCCCCGACTGACGGACGTCTCTGTCATTGATGATTGGGGTAGTGTTTATTGCTGCGGTGATACGCATCATTATTTACTTCGGTTCAGCCAGGGCATGGAATAATATTCCACCAGCCGCATAGTAATATCGCCCGCAATACCAACACAGCATAGATATAGCGGTTTGTATATCATCACTTTGCCACAACGCTACAAATCCCTTAAGCACATCTGTCGGGGTGCAACGCCACTGGTAGACTCTTCATAAGAACGGACCCAGTCGCCCTTGATGTATTGTCGCTCATAATGTAGAGAGATCCCTGATTGTCATATCATAACTCGCCATTAGAAATAATTAAGCCAGGGTGAGCGTTCTATACTTTGATTATTGAATTATCGTTGCTATAACATCAACACCATGAAGATTTAATAAAGAAAACATCAACAGGGAGCAAGTTACATTCTGGTATTGAATCTGGAAAACATTAAAACAGCATAATCTTATCTAATTTAAGCAATACAGACTTTAACACTTATGTATATTATTCATAAGCAGCAAGGCAGCGATTTTTGTTGCTACGCAAAAATACCACATTTTTTAACCAGCCCCCAGCAGCCAACATATCTGGAGACTGATCATCACTTAATATCAGCACACTTTTTTCAATTACTGAGGTTCTGAGGTGGAAACAATAAAATCATCAAAGTATGCGTGTTGATCGGTTTCCGGCGCCCAGTCGCTGGTTGAACCGCCAAAAAAGGTATCCATTTTTATCACGCTGATACTGACATCACTGCCTTGACGTAACGTAATATTGTCCAGCTCTAATATTTTATTGCCATCAAGGTATTGCACAAACGTACCATTTGACTTGCCGATATCATTGAGAATAACGTGTTGAGTCAGTGTGTACCATTTCCCTTTTGTAAAATGAACCCCTGTCGAGAAATAATCACCACAGCGATTTTCTTTATCTGGATAATATAAATAACCATAAACAGTGCCATTCTCACGCCACATTAAACGGGTGCTAAAACCATCAAAGGTACCATTATCAACACAACCTGTTGGATGATCCCCGCCTGCCAGCCCCGGCAACTTCCCACCTTTAACCCAGTTAAAATCCGGGGAGAACATGACCCGATATTGCAGCCACAGACTTTTATGCTCATTTTTTAACGGCGCATTAAAAACCATCGCTGAATTACCGCCAATCAATCCGGCTTTATAGGTTACCTGCAGAACGTTATTCTCCGGGGTTAACGGATCCGCGACAATATTCAGACGGCCAGCGGATAAACCAGAAGCATTTCCTGGTGATATCCCCCATTGCTCCCTGAAATCAGTGGCCTGATAAGGCCCCCTGGGGAGATGATTGAAATTGACGGTTAATAATTTCTCACCCTCCGGTTCTGTACAAGAACCCGTGCCATTCACTGTCCCCTCGTCGCCGCAGTCGTCAGTCTCTGCGGTCGTCACTGGCGAATGATCGGCGACTTCCCGCCATAACGAGGGATCGATGGACGGCGTCCAGTTAGCGCCAACATGGGCGGTATGAGTCTGTATCGCTTCGTAGTTTTTCCCCTGATAGGTAACGATATCACCCGCATGATAACGCGTCCCCTCCTGCCATTCTTCGGCCGCCTGTACCTGAAAAACCAGCACACAAAACAGCAGAAAAAAAACCGAAAAAATATTATTTAATTTCATGATGGTCATTCCTGGCTATGATTTTATGTAGCAAAAACTTTAGCAAATACCTGGTGATATTACCCTTGCTAAAATTAATACCATCAGGCAACTTTTAAAATAACGCCACTCGCCAGATGAAATAAAAACACCCGCCAGCGAACAGCCTCGTTGATTTTTTACATTGGGAAAATATTGCAGAATAAAGAATGTATAGACTCATCATGAATGGGTATAACAGATGATCACGCTCAGCCCTCCGCCAGATGCAATTGGCCGACCAAAAACCAAAGAGAGTCGTGAATGTGCCACTGTCGCACATTCACAACTGAATCGTCTCCGTCAGGCTGTTGAGATCCCGACTCGTCATGGAGATCATCCCAAAACAGCCTCATGAGAGTCATCCTGGGGAGGGAAACCGGGGCTGATTTTATTCTTCTTTCTCAATCAGTAACGTTTCCAGTAGATCGAGGTCATGCAACATCTTCGTCATGGTCTCATTGCTGATCTTCTGCGTGGCCCGCAGATGGTAAAGCTCGCCTCGTTCGGCGCGCAACGCGGTCAAACGGAAACGACGCTCAAGATTCTCGGTGTATAACGCTCGCTCCAGATCGTCATTGCCATCCACCCAGCGCCGCATGTGACCGATCACCCGCGCACTGACTTCCTGCACCAACTCACGATCGATATTCTCCTCGGTATCCGCCATCAGACGCTCAGCCATCTTATACAGACTCTCGATTGCCGTGCCAGCCATCGCCGCACGAGCCATCTGCATCTCACGTCGATAAGCACTTTTATCGATACCTTCCACCCCGCGCAGCAATAGCGGCAATACCACCACACCGATCAGCAAAGAAAACAGGATCACTCCCGTGGCGATAAATACCAACTCATAACGCGCCGGAAAGGCATTGCCAGTGGTCAGGAATAGCGGAATAGACAACACACCCGCCAGAGTAATCGCCCCTCGTACTCCCGCAAAAGAGGCTATCAGCAACTCACGCAATGAATAGTTGCTGAACTCCATTGGGTGCCTGCGCAACAGACGCTGGCTGATCAACCGCATGGTCCACAACCACGCAAAACGTACCACCATCAGCGCAGCATAGACCAGCACCACCGACAACACCAACATCCACAGATCCACATTCGGATCAACTTCAGCTTCACTGATTGAAATCTGCAGAATATCAGGCAGTTGCAGACCAAGCATCAGGAATACCATGCCGTTAAACACAAACTCCAGCATCTGCCAGACACTGTTGGCGCGCAACCGCATCGCCAGCGGTGCCTGACGGATAATGCCGGAACGCGTGATGGTCATCCCCGCCGCCACAGCCGCCAGAATCCCGGAGACACCAATATGTTCGGCGATCAGATAGGAAGCAAACGGCAGCAGCAGCAGCAATACTGTCTGCGTCGCCGGATCATCGCCGCTCCAGCGATTAAAAAGACGCAGCGATCTACCGTACAGCCAGCAAATAGCGATCCCCGCTAATAAACCGCCTACCGCGACTTTCGCAAACTCCAGCGACGCGCCGGAAACGGTAAACACCATGGTTCCCATGGTGACCGCGACGGCAAACTTCAGTGAAACCAGGCCAGACGCGTCATTCATTAACGCCTCGCCTTGCAGGATCGACATGATTTTTTTCGGAATGCGCCCTTCCCCGACGATGCCAGACAGCGCCACGGCATCAGTAGGCGACAGCACCGCCGCAAGAGCAAAGGCTGGCAACAATGGAATACCCGGCACCAACCAATAAATCAGGTAACCAATGCCCACGACAGTGATCAGCACCAGCACCAACGCCAGACCGATAATCTCTCGCCCATGATGCAAAAACTCACTGGTTGGCGTTTTCAAGCCGTCAGCGAACAACAGCGGTGGGATAAACAGCACCAGGAACAGCTCAGGGTCAAAATCGACATGCAAACCAAAAGTCGGCCAGGCGAGCAGAGCCCCCAGGAGAATCTGCACCAGCGGCAGAGGAATTTGAAAAGGGATAATACGGGCAGCAACGCCAGACAGCGACACCATCAGGGTGAGTATCAGGATAGTAAAAAATATTTCCATGTTGTCCTTAAAAAGCTTCCAAATATTTGTCACCGACCTGCTTCAGCCAGGCCTTACTTAATAGTAAAACAAAAATGTAAACTATTTAAAAACAGGATGTGCACTTATTTACGGAGAAAAATGCGGAAAATGTAGTCAGCAGAAGCCGGAGATCCGGCCTCTGCTGAGGATCAAATCGCCCAACCTCCAGCGTAAAAGGCCACCAGCGCGACCGCTATCACTAGCGTACCGACATTCAGTTTACGCCACTCACCGGCAAAAATACGACCAATCACCAGCGAACCAAAGCCCAGCATGATGCCGGTCACGATATTACAGGTCAGCACGATAAATACCGCCGCCAGCAGACCAGACATCGCGTCAACAAAATCACTGAAGTCGATTTTCGACACATTACTCAACATCAACAAGCCAACGTACATTAGCGCCGGTGCCGTGGCATAACCCGGAACCAGGTAGGCCAATGGAGAGAGGAACAGGGTCAGCAAGAACAACACCCCCACCACGATCGCCGTCAAGCCTGTTTTACCGCCCGCCGCCGTACCCGCCGCAGACTCGATATACACCGCCGCAGGCGCACCGCCGACCAGGCCGGAAAAAATACTGCTCAGGGAGTCAGTAGTCAGTGCCTTACCGCCATTGATGATCTGCTGGTCTTTATCCAGCAGATTCGCCTGGCCCGCCACCGCCCGGATAGTGCCGGTGGCATCAAACACAGCGGTCATCACCAGTGCCAGAACACTGGGCAACACGGCAGGTTTCAGCGCGCCGAGAATATCCAGGCTAAATACCAGTGAATGACCCTGCGTATCCGACAGTGAAGGCATAGCAAACAGTCCCTGATATTTCACTGCGGGATCAAAGAGTAAGCCGATAATCGAAAGGGCGATCATCGTCAGTAAAATGCCGCCTGGCACGCGCAGTTTTTCCAGACCGAAAATAACGGCCAGCCCCATCAACGACATGATAACCGGGAAAGAAGCGAAATCACCCAACGCCACCGGCAGACCTGGCGCGGGATTTTTAACGACCAGGCCAATACCATCGGCGGCAATCAATAGCAGAAACAAGCCAATCCCAACGCCAGTACCGTGCGCCACCCCCATCGGCAAGTTGCGCAGAATCCAGGCCCGGATACCGGTTGCAGAAATAATCGTAAACAGTATGCCCATCAGGAACACCGCGCCCAACGCGACAGGTACACTGATATGCTGGCCCATCACCAGACTGAAAGCGGTAAATGCAGTCAGGGAAATAGCGCAGCCGATTGCCATTGGCAGATTAGCCCACAACCCCATTATTAGAGAACCAAAACCCGCCACCAGGCAGGTAGAAACGAAAACGGCTGTCGGAGGGAAACCGGCTTTGCCCAGCATAGACGGTACAACAATGACCGAATAAACCATGGCCAGAAAGGTGGTGAGGCCGGCTAAAACTTCCTGACGAACTGAACTACCGCGCGCGGAAATTTTGAACCACACGTCTAACGAACCGCCGGCCTGATGAGAAGGAGTCGACATTGAGAAAAGTCCCCTGAGATTTCTTATGATTTATGAAAAGGCAAACGATTATCCTGCCTTTATCGCTGCACTTTCAACTCTTGATCGTGCATAAATTTGTTTAAATCAGCCACTGCCGCCGACGCGTTAACCGTCAAAACTCTACCCATTCGACTGAGACCGTCGTAATAGGATTTACTTATGGCCGTAAACTTGCCAGGCATCCTCAGCCCCTTCGACAAAGGAGGGTCTATTTTAGCCCACCAGGATCCAGCAGGATCGCGCCTGTACCGCGTTCACTGAGTTGATCATCCGGATTACGCAGCGGACAGTCTTCCATCGACAGGCAGCCACAACCAATGCAACCATCCAGATCGTCACGCAGGCGGGTCAATGTGGAGATACGACTGTCCAGTTCATCACGCCACTTTTTGGTCAGCCCGGCCCACTCTTTTGGCGATATGCGTTTACCGGCAGGAAACTGCATCAAATGCTCGCCAATGGTAGCCAGAGGAATGCCGATACGCTGTGCGATTTTAATAATCGCCACGCGTCTGAGTACATCACGATGATAACGCCGCTGATTACCGGCATTGCGAAAACAGCTGATTAATCCTTTGCTCTCATAGAAATGCAGAGCCGAGACAGCAACGCCGCAGCGTTGCGCTACCTCACCCGGCGTCAGCTCGCGCTTATTCGGACAATGGCGATTTTTTTTCATTCAAGGCCTTTACCTCAAGTTAACTTGAGGAATTATACTCAGCAGCCATTGAGATGGCGAAATGAAAATTCCAGTTTATTATTTCACGCTGGGTACCAGGGAGAAGACGCAGTATGCATGACGATATCATCCACACGCTTACCGACTGGATCGAAAGTAATCTTGATAAAACACTGTCCATTGATGAAGTTGCCGCCAAATCAGGCTATTCGAAATGGCATCTGCAAAGGATGTTTCGCTCGGTGACCCACCAAACGCTTGGCAACTATATTCGTGAACGTCGCCTGACACTGGCCGCGGAAGCTTTACGCCAGACACAGCGCCCGGTTTTTGATATTGCCATGCAATATGGTTACGATTCGCAGCAAACGTTTTCCCGTGTGTTTCGTCGTCAGTTTTCCCTGACGCCAACGGCGTATCGTCACACCATGCGCCGCCAGTCACTGAAACATCCGGCAGACTTTCACTTCGACTGTAGTGATTTCCCTGGCTCGGTTTATTCGCCATCATCAGAGAAAAATAGCTGTTCTGCCTGTAATTAACCCAGGGGATTCATCCCGACAGGCGGAATGAATCCAGGAGGTCATACCTCGCCGCCTTTTAATGAAAATAATTATCGTCTTCATTTCAAAATAAACCCGCCTCGCTTAAACGCATATCTCCCCACCGATTGCAGTAAAACGGATCTAACTCACGATAAATAAAGCATTATTTTACAACATACAAAAATCCCTCCAGGCAATTATAAAAATAGTTTAATTTTTAAAATCGGATGATATAATGTGACCGTCGTCACACTTCCATGACCCTGTAGTCAGTTCAAATGAAAAGCAATCCTGGCAACTTTTCATGCGGACGGGTGACGCTGGCTCAATGTCAGGTCTGATTTGTCGCGGAGTTTTAAAAAGAGATGGCAACCTTAACCGCCAGCCTAATGTTGATGAGGTGGGAACTGGTAAGCGCAGTAATGATGTTCATGGCCAGCACGTTAAAAGTGAAGTGCCGTCAGACCAGCCATAATGGCATGGCATTCATTTTTACTGGCGTAGGTATTGGCATGTCCTGCTGGTTTGTGACCGGTCTGCTGGGCATCACTCTGAGTATGGATAACCTGCTCAACTTCTGGCATGTCACCAAAGATGTGTTGGTAGATGTCATGAGCCACACCCCGGCTGATTATCCTCTCCCTTAAAAGGCAAGCGAGCCGTTGTTCCCGGAGAAAGCGGCTCGGATAAGCTGTGATTGCACGTTCAGACTTTCTTCAGCACCACGGGCAATGCAGAGACTTCAGCAGGCGGTCCTGGCATCACGTCAGGTTTATGATCCTGCACCCACATACTCCCCATCAGCTCGTTCAGTCCCTGATCCAGCCCGGTAACCATACCTGCTCCCGGCGTAAAAGTTAGCTCTCCGAAGTAAATCCGCCCGTCATGGATATACCAGTCCACCCGCACATAGTCGAAATCACTGGCCAGCGTCTTACTCAGGTCCAGCACTTTCTGTAGTGTTGGCAATTCATGACTGATATCCAGTCCGGTATCGCGGATCTTGTAGAAGCACGATGTCAGGTTGTTGACATAGAAGTTCATCGACAACGGTGCATTACCACTGCGGTTATAAATCACCTGTAGCACATACTCAAAGTTACCGTCTTTCTTATTGAACATATGAAACTTGTAGTCGATCGCAGCAAGCCTGCCGTCGCCAACGTATTGTTCAACCATAATGCGCGGCTTGATATAACGATAATGAATCTCACGAGCCTCCAGCGAAAAGTCACAAGCAAGCCACTCTTCACAGCGCTTAATCAACCATTGCTTCTGCTTGTCGTCCGGCTCATCTAATATGATTTCAACCATGCCGGATCCATGATTAGATTTGATAACCGTATTCTTTAACGATTTAAGCCCCAGCAATGTTACAGGTTGCGCAGTTTCATGTAATAGTGGAACTAAATACTCATCGCCAATGGTTTTTGCAATATAGTCTCGTACCAATACTTTATCCGCAAGGATTCCATAACGGACATAGTCACCCGTGACAAATTTGCGATAAAGAATTTTCTCATTAAATAATTTTGGCTTGCGAATATTTGGTAACTTTTTAAATTTACGGTAATAATAAAACCTGTCCTGGTAAGACCATGGCATTTTCCTGAGAAAAAATAAGACGCTTTTTCTCAATTTCGATTTGAGTTTTAACATTTTTTACCTCATTTGTAGGTTTTGTAGTTAAGCGAGGAAAGCTGTATTTTAAGAATGACACCATTCTTAAAAAAATAATTCATTACCGTCAGGGACAAAAGTTCACTAACAAGTACGCTCCAGGCAGCGCCGGTCAATCCCCAGGCACGAATGAAAAACCAGTTAGTCGCCCCACTAATCACCAGCAGTAAAAAAATCTTCACTAGCAGATAATTAAACCCACCTTCTTTCACTATATAGCGATAAGCGACTGTTCCCATTGCCGAAAAACAGGTTCCCAACGACAATAACATGACGAGACGCCCCGATTGTGTATAGTCATGTCCATAAAGGAAACGGATAATCTCTCCGCCAAACATCGCAACAATGAGAAACATCAACAAAGAAACCGCCATAACATAGCCATACAACTTTGCTGCCAACTTTGCTGCCACATCCGCCCGCTCCTTGAAAATCTCAGAAAAGCTGGAAGTAATGATGGCCGCCGGAATAAAAATCCACGACGCAGAAATCGTGTTCGCCGCGGTAAACAGCCCCAACTCATGCGCTGATCCCACTCCCACCAGGAAAAATTGTGCCAACTTTACCTGTATAGAGATAAACATACTGGAAATAGCCAACGGCAATCCGGCATGTAACAGATAACGCAGATAGCAACGATGTTTACGCTTTGGTGGCAGATGGATGCTATTTGTCTGAAAAAAGAGCTTTCTTTTGATCAGGTAAGGCACCAACGTCACTGACACGATCGATAACGACAACCACATGGGATTCAGCTTCCACCGTGCAATGACGAAGCTAATTCCAAAACTGAGCACCATTCCTGTCGCATTGGCAACAGTATTCATGCGCGATTTCAGTCGGGCATTATTGTAAACACTGAAAATATCTTGCGTCACAAACATAGCAGACCAAAACGAAGCCATTGCGAAAACTAAAAAATTTTCCCGCATCATTAACCAGACATAAATCAGTACCGGTACGGACAGCAACAATAACAGCACCATACGTAATCTTTTTGCCACCGCCATCAGGCGAATACCTTTAGTGGTACTTTTGCTAATACTTTTAAATAAAATGGTTTCAGTGCCAAAAATAGCTACAGTCTGAATGATCGAAAATACGGAAGCAGAGAATGCCATTTGTCCCAAAACTGCAGGACCAAAAGATTTTGCCACATAAGAGGTGACAAATATCACGCCGAATACAGAGACCACCTTCTCCGACATCATCCAGGCTGCATTTGATACGACACGGTGTTTCATCCAGGCATCCTTTGTAGCGCTTAATGTATTGCAAGACCCGATACATCCTTGTCGATAAAGGAGAAAGTTATGCCAGGCACCTTCTGGACCCAAACAGGTCCTGAATCATTATTATGATAGGTATTATTCAACTGAGTGAAACCCGTTATTAAAAAATTTATTTTAACTCCATCACATTTCAAGAATGGTCAGATTATATCTGTACTTGAATATTTGTGAGTCTGGTCAAAAAATCCATGCAACCACAATTTTATTCTGGTACAGGATTCTTCCCCGCATGGGATTAATCCGTATGGCCTACTGGTTTTCGTCATCCACAAAAACGAATTTATAACAAAAAACCAAATGTCGAAAGCGAACTGTAATCCAATGAAATAAAATAGGAGAAATCTCATGATGATATTTTTTCAGAATACCTTAAGTTAATACATGACATTCAAATCGCGTACTTAACAACGTTAAGATAATTTCTTGAGCATTTAGGTCCATCAATTATCTAAGTTGTTCTCATCACATTATAGTTAAGAAAGGTAATAACATTTATGAGAAAGTCACGATATACAGAAGAGCAAATCACCAATGCTATTAAAGCATCCGAATGCGGCGTTAAAGTGAAGGCTATTTGTGAAGAACTGAAGATCTCTGAGGCAACCTTCTACAGTTGGAAAAAGAAATACTCTGGGCTTTTTTCAGAAGAAGGAAGAAGAATCAAAGAGTTAGAGGAAAGGTTACACAGTATGGAACGTGAACTGCAGATACTCTCCTCCGACAAGGAGATGCTACAAAGTGTACTGAAAAACTTCTTTACTACCAATGACAAACGTCAGGCAGTTAATTTTCTACAGAACACTTATGACATCGGAACCCGCCGTAGTTGCCGTTTGCTGGATATTAGCCGTAGTGTGTATCACTATCCATACAACTTAGAAAATCATTAGTCTCAATGGACAACATATTTTTCTATGAACACAGACTAATTAAAATATTCACTCTGTTAATTGAATAATAAACATTCATTGCAATAACAACATACATCTCTGATGAGTGGATCAACAATACTATTGCCTACCCGGCCGGACGCCTCATTGGCAACATTAAAACTACCCTTTTAAGTCATAGAGTTAGTGGTGCATTTATCTCAAAACAAAGTGATAAATGCACCCATTGTGACATTAAGAGCACTTACAGGTTACACACCACATCTCCCGTTAACTGCAAAGACAGTGCTCTCTCCTGATTTAACGCTGACTCACCACATTCGCCCTTCAGGAAAGACCATCCCATATAAAGTCTAAATAATTCAAACAGTCGACACTGACACGGGTACAGTCACAACATGACCAATGGGAAGAATAACAGGTAAACCGTTAAAAAAATTAGCCTTAATCCCCAACACACCGTAAAACCAGGTCCCTCTACACGGATAGTACCGAAAGAAATTAAGTAGTAATAATTAATTTTCAATAAAATTTAGTCCAAAATATGAACAATAGAAAAGCATTACCGCCAGCGTTTCTAATGTTTTTATCCTCATGTCGCTCCTCTTTTTTCAAGAGTACAGGAAAACTATTTGAGTTGATCTTGAGTTAATCGTGGTTTGGCAAATGAAAACTTATCTCAAAAATCATTGTTGAAAGAATAAGCAAAGAAGGTTAACTGTCCCAAACCAGGGACAAATAACATTAGCGATTATTCTTATAGCGGAACAATGGTTTCCTGTGGCAGATGCCACAAGAGTAAAAATCGATCATCGCCAGCGGAAAGTATGATTGAAAACAGGAATGGATATAATTAATTTGAATTAAAATGGCCATTTTACGGCCTGTATGGAATAACTAAACGGGATAATTGCGAATATTCCGCTCTTTAGAGAGGGGCAATCCAGCACCACAAACTCAAACTTTGTCCTGCCAGCCAGTACCACCCAAGCCTCAAGATCAGCATTAATCCGGATGATGAGCTCAGGGCCGATGCGAACTTACGCCGCCCGGCCAACGACCAATAGCATCCGTAAAACAAACGGCGCTCATGAGAGCCCGGCAGCATACCTGTTGCCAGGGTAGAAACTGCGACGCTGGGATGATGTAAACGCTACACAGCACAGTCAGATAATATCTGACCACCGCCCCCTGCCAGTACAGGGTTACTTGTTTTCTTTCTCAACGTCGTCAATTTTCCAGCCCTTATGATCCCGACGCATGGTGACCAACAACAGTTGTTGATCGTTGGGATCATTACCCAGTGTCACGTCGCCAGAGGCGGTTTCACCGTTGATAGTGAAGCGGCTGACGCTGACATGATCCACCCAGGAATCGCTGTAGTCCTGATCCTGTAGAAAATAGTCATCATCCATACCATCAGGACTTTTGATCAGTACGTAAATTTTTTGCAGCAGCTGCGGTGTCACATAATCGTTCAACTGTGGGTCGTGCTCATCAATCGGACTTTCGTCCTTGCTCAACGCACTGAGGTACCAGCTATAAAAGTTTTTGCTGATGGTCTGAGGGCCGCTAATCTGCTTCGCCACTGCGGCATGCACAGTAAGCAGCGCGATGCCCAGCGCCAGTAACCATTTTTTCATTAATACCATCTCTGCCTGATTATCTCTTCCTGCTACGGTCCATGCGCATCCCTGCGCGATGTTGCCAGAAGCGTGGCTAATTTACCCTTTAACATTATCCAGTGAGTATATTTCCGCATTTTTTTAGTAAATGTTTATACCGGGGTCACAGACAACCAATGTTGTATCACCTTGACCAGCGCGGCAGGTTGCTCCAGAGGCAGCATATGACCTGAATTATCAATGATTTCCAGGCTGGCCCGGGGAATCATCTCACACAACGTCCGGGATTCCTGCACACTGCGCATCCGATCCTGCCCGGCAGCGATCACGAATGTCGGACAGGCTATCTGATGCAGCAAATGTGTGTCACTGTTGCGCGCCATCAGCAACTGCCGACAATACGCTTCTTTACCCATCCTCAGGCTCATTTGATGAATTTGCGACTGTAAATGCACATTTTCAGCATGTTCCTGGCTCAGTGATAACGCAATCGCTTTGTGCCCAAGACCGCGAAAAGCCCCCTGTGAAGCACGCAGTGACCTGGCTGCGGCGGCCTTGAAAGCCTGTGACTGCGGGCTGTCCTGTTGACTGGAAGTGGCAATCAAAATCAGTCGCTGGACCCGTTCCGGCGCCTGACGAATCATTTCGCGAGCCACATAGCCCCCCAGTGAAAACCCCACCAGCGTGAACCGCTCTGGCGCCCCGGCCAGCACACTTGCCGCCATGGTCTCCAGTGAGTCATCTCGCGATAAATCACCATAAATCAGCGGCCCGTAAGCAGCTAAATCATCGACCATTTCCTGCCACAACCCAGCGTCACACATCATGCCAGGCACTAACACCATCCCCGCCATGTCACCCTGCTCCGTTAGCTGCAATGGATTCATGATAACAGTATTGCAACCCACTCATTCAATACTGTTGGTGATTTAAAGCTGCCCACACAGAGATGATTAATTATGCTCACAGTAAGACATCAAACACGATGGGATAAGACAACGACAGACAAAAAAAAGCCCCAATTCTCTGGGGCATTTTAGCAACATCAACAATTTTTAACGGACGGTCACAAAATTTAGAACGGAATATCGTCGTCAAAATCCATTGGCGGTTCATTGTTCGCTGGCGCACTGCCCGGCTGTGCCTGTGGACGCGCTGGCTGTCCGCCGCTGAACTGGCTACCAGCACCCTGCGGCTGCTGCGGCTGGCCCCAACCGTTGTTGCCCTGAGCGCCGGCCGGCGCGCCAGCACCACCGTTTTGGCGACCACCCAACATCTGCATGGTACCACCAACGTTAACCACCACTTCCGTCGTGTATTTTTCCACACCGGCCTGATCAGTCCATTTGCGGGTCTGCAGTGCGCCTTCAATATAAACCTGAGAACCTTTACGCAGGTATTCACCCGCCACTTCTGCCAACTTGCCGAACAGCACGACACGATGCCATTCCGTCTTCTCTTTGGTTTCGCCAGTCTGTTTGTCACGCCAGCTTTCGGACGTGGCCAGAGTAATGTTGGCAACGGCACCACCATTTGGCATGTAGCGGACTTCCGGATCTTGACCCAGGTTACCCACCAGGATCACTTTGTTTACGCCTCTGCTGGCCATGTTCGTGTCTCCGATAAATGTTCTGCTTTCAGTCTAAGCCGGAAATTCTAACACTGTATACCCGCAAATCCTATCTTCGAATCCCGCGCCAGGATGTTCCCTTGAACCTTGCATTATTACTTTCCACCGCTGGAGATGGATCGTAAAATTTTCCTCTGTCAAACCTGATCTTGCAGAATACCTGGCGGACAGAATGAATAAAACACTGTATATCCAATCAGGTTTTTATATGCCATAATGACAGGCTTCATTCTGGCCGTGCCGGACAGGTATGGCGAGGTCTGTGTTAATCCGGGAATTGTCAATGGATAAGATCGAAGTACGGGGTGCCCGCACCCATAATTTGAAAAATATCAACCTGATCATCCCTCGCGACAAACTGATTGTTGTCACCGGCCTGTCAGGTTCGGGGAAATCCTCGCTGGCGTTTGATACGCTGTATGCCGAAGGGCAACGCCGCTATGTGGAATCGCTTTCCGCCTATGCGCGCCAGTTTCTCTCCCTAATGGAGAAGCCGGATGTTGATCACATCGAGGGGCTGTCGCCCGCTATTTCGATCGAACAGAAATCAACCTCGCACAATCCCCGCTCCACTGTCGGCACCATTACCGAAATTCACGATTATCTGCGACTGCTGTTTGCCCGCGTAGGTGAACCGCGCTGTCCGGATCATGACGTCACGCTGGCCGCGCAAACCGTCAGCCAGATGGTGGATAACGTACTGGCGCAACCGGAAGGACGCCGATTGATGCTACTGGCGCCGATCGTGAAAGAGCGCAAGGGCGAACACACCAAAACGCTGGAAAACCTGGCATCACAGGGGTATATCCGGGCACGTATCGATGGTGAAGTCTGCGATCTGTCGGATCCACCGAAACTGGAGTTGCAAAAGAAACACACTATCGAAGTGGTGGTGGATCGCTTTAAGGTTCGCGAGGATCTGCAGCAACGCCTGGCCGAATCATTTGAAACCGCACTGGAGCTTTCCGGCGGGACCGCCGTGGTCGCCGACATGGATGAGCCAAACGCCGAAGAATTGCTGTTTTCAGCCAACTTTGCCTGCCCGAGCTGTGGTTATAGCATGAGTGAGCTGGAACCGCGCCTGTTCTCCTTTAACAATCCAGCTGGCGCCTGTCCGGTCTGTGACGGTCTGGGCGTTCAGCAATATTTCGATCCGGATCGCGTCGTGCAGAATCCGGAGCTTTCTCTGGCGGGCGGCGCGATCCGTGGCTGGGATCGCCGCAACTTTTATTACTTCCAGATGCTGCGCTCTCTCGCAGAACATCTGCATTTCGATATCGAAGCGCCCTTCAACTCACTGGATGAAAAAACGCGTAAAGTGATCCTTTACGGATCCGGCAAAGAGAATATTGAGTTTAAGTACATTAATGATCGCGGGGATATGTCGATCCGTCGCCATCCGTTTGAAGGCGTGCTGCACAATATGGAACGCCGCTATAAAGAGACGGAGTCAGCGGCGGTTCGTGAAGATCTGGCAAAGTTCATCAGCAGCCGCGCCTGTACCAGTTGCGAAGGTACGCGCCTGCGGCGTGAAGCACGCCACGTGTTTGTTGAAAACACCACGCTCCCGACGATTTCCGATATGAGCATCGGCCATGCGCTGGCGTTCTTCCAGAATATCAAACTGAGTGGACAGCGAGCACAAATCGCTGAAAAAGTACTGAAAGAGATCGGTGATCGCCTGAAGTTTCTGGTCAATGTCGGCCTGAACTACCTGTCGATGTCCCGCTCGGCCGAAACACTGTCTGGCGGCGAAGCGCAGCGTATCCGTCTTGCCAGCCAGATTGGCGCCGGACTGGTCGGCGTGATGTACGTACTGGATGAACCGTCGATCGGCCTGCATCAACGCGATAATGAACGTCTGCTGGAAACGTTGGTGCATCTGCGCAACCTCGGCAACACGGTGATAGTGGTAGAGCACGATGAAGATGCTATCCGCGCGGCCGATCACGTGATTGATATTGGCCCAGGCGCGGGTGTCCACGGCGGCGAAGTCGTGGCAGAAGGCACCGTCGAAGCGATCATGGCGGTAGAGGCTTCCCTGACCGGGCAATTCCTCAGCGGTAAGCGCCAGATTGCGGTGCCGAAGGAACGCGTTAAAGCTGACCCGAATAAAGTCCTGAAACTGACTGGCGCAAAGGGCAACAACCTGAAAGAGGTGACGCTAACGCTACCTGTCGGGCTGTTCAGTTGTATCACCGGCGTGTCTGGCTCGGGTAAATCCACCTTGATCAACGATACGCTATTCCCGATTGCTCAGCGCCTGCTCAACGGGGCAACCATTGCAGAACCCGCGCCGTATCGCGACATCAGCGGTATGGAACATTTTGATAAAGTTATTGATATCGACCAAAGCCCGATTGGCCGCACGCCACGCTCAAACCCGGCTACCTATACCGGTATTTTCACCCCGGTGCGTGAACTGTTCGCGGGTGTTCCAGAATCACGCGCTCGTGGCTACACTCCGGGTCGTTTCAGCTTTAACGTCCGCGGCGGACGCTGTGAGGCCTGTCAGGGCGACGGTGTTCTCAAGGTGGAAATGCACTTTCTGCCAGATATCTACGTACCCTGCGATCAGTGCAAAGGCAAGCGCTATAACCGTGAGACGCTGGAAATTAAATATAAAGGCAAAAGTATTCACGAAGTGCTGGAGATGACCATTGAAGAAGCCCGAACGTTCTTTGATGCCGTCCCGGCGCTGGCGCGTAAGCTACAGACCCTGATGGAAGTGGGGCTTTCCTATATTCGCCTCGGCCAGTCAGCCACCACACTGTCCGGCGGTGAGGCTCAACGAGTGAAACTGGCGCGTGAACTGTCGAAACGCGGCACCGGTCAGACGTTGTATATTCTTGATGAGCCAACCACCGGTCTGCACTTTGCCGATATCCAGCAATTACTGGCGGTGCTGCATCAGTTGCGTGACCAGGGCAACACCATTGTGGTGATTGAGCACAATCTTGATGTGATCAAAACCGCTGACTGGATTGTTGATCTTGGTCCGGAGGGCGGCAGCGGTGGGGGGGAAATCCTCGTCTCCGGTACGCCAGAAACGGTAGCGAAGTGCACAGCGTCACATACTGCCCGTTTCCTGCAACCCCTGTTGAATAAGTCGTGATCCGCTGAGTGGGTGAAGCCTCTGTGCATCGTAAATAGATCCGCAGGGGCCGCATTTTATCCTTTTCTTGCTGCCAATCCCCTTCGCGCCGTGCACGAAATTTATACGATCCTGCCGAGTAATACCTGACTTATTTTAGGGAACTTTTGCTTCATCAAACAAATATTTGCAGAATCAGGCAAGATTTAAACAGATTCCGGTCTACCTGCTTTTCCTCTGGCTAACTATCCTTAGAGTTCTCGTTTTCCCGTCAGCAACAAGACGCTTTCAATAATAATCGGAGACATCATGAATATTACTCATGCTTATGCCGCCCAGGACGCAAAATCAAAGCTGGCCCCTTTTGAATACCAGCCACGCGAACTACGTGACCACGATGTGCAGATTGAAATTATGTACTGCGGTGTTTGCCACTCCGACCTCCATCAGGCCCGTAACGAGTGGAAAAACACTATTTTTCCTGTCGTCCCTGGTCATGAAATTGTTGGCCGTGTGACGGCTCTGGGCAGCCACGCTCACAAATACAAAGTGGGTGATTTAGTCGGCGTAGGTTGCCTGGTCGATTCCTGTCGTACCTGTGACAGTTGTAAACAAGATCTGGAACAATACTGCGAGAACGGCTTCACCGGAACGTATAACGGTAAGGATCGCACCACCGGCGAAATCACCTACGGCGGTTATTCTACCCAGGTCGTGGTGAACGAAGACTTCGTACTGCGCGTTCCAGAAAACCTTGACCCTGCGGGGGCGGCACCACTGCTCTGCGCCGGTATCACCACTTACTCTCCCCTGAGTCACTGGAAAGTCGGCCCTGGCAAGAAAGTTGGGATTGTCGGTTTGGGTGGGCTGGGCCATATGGGGGTGAAAATTGCCCACGCGATGGGCGCTTATGTGGTGTTGTTTACCACTTCTCCGTCCAAAATCGAAGACGGTAAACGCCTGGGGGCCGATGAGGTCGTTATCTCAAAAGATCCGGATCAAATGGCGCAGCATACCAACAGCTTCGACTTTATCCTGAATACGGTGGCTGCTCAGCATGATCTCAACCCATTCATCACCCTGCTACGTCTCAACGGTACCATGACCCTGGTTGGCGTACCTGAACATGACCATCCATCACCGCATGTTGCCAATCTGATCTACAAACGCCGCAGCGTGGCTGGTTCCCTGATCGGCGGTATTAAAGAAACCCAGGACATGCTGGATTTCTGTGGTAAGCACAACATCACCTCTGATATTGAGATGATCAAAATGGATGAAATTAATGAAGCCTATGAGCGTATGCTGAAAAGCGACGTCAAATACCGCTTCGTTATCGATATTGATTCTCTGCGTAACTAACTAATAAAAACCAGGGAGCGTTGTCGGTCGATTTTCCTGCCAGGCAACGCCCACCTGAGCGCAGAAAAGTGAGTGTTAACTCACCTCAGAATAAGCCGCAGTATGGAAATCAATCTCCCACTTCAGCACTTTGCCATACAGCTCTGACAGCGCAAAACGCAGCTCGCTGTTCAGTCCTGCCGTACAGCGATCCAGTTCCTCTTTCAACCAGTTAGCCTGCTGAAAAAAAGCCTCTTCGGCATGCAGCTCGACCCAGCGGCGAACATCCTCATCACTTTGCGTGGCGGCACTGACCCGCTTACACCAGTGGTAATACATCCACTCGGCGCCAAACATGAGCGTAATAATTTCTTCGTAGCTGCCGCGCTGCGCCACCGTCAGCATGCCGTCACGAAAACGGCGTACCCCAGGCAAATCGTCCGGATAGTTCGCCGGATTAACGTTGCGCTTCGCCAGGACCGTTTCAAACCAGGCAATCTGCGTATCCACCAGCGCATTCAACACCCCGATCAACCAGCGTTGCTGGCGGATCCCCGGCGCTTTACTGACCCCCAATGCGAAAATCGCTATCGCCGTCGCCACGAAATTGCCTTCAAATACCAGATAGCGGTTAAACACCGTTTCCGGCAGGACATCCTGCTCAATATCGCAGACAAAACGGTGTTGCTGCATCGCCTGCCAGTCGCTTTGATGTTCGCGCAGTAAACGATCGCTGAAAGCCTCCATTACTCCTCCTCCAACGCTGCACGGGCAGCGGCCATAAAGTGTTTCACGCGCGCCAGTTCAACATCATTCCACCACACACCATCAACCTTCAGCGCACTGGCAACAATCACCCCCTGGGTGCGGGAAAGGATTTCACCGACGTTATCCGGCGTGACCCCCGATCCCACCAATAGCGGCAAGGCAGTAGCACCTCGAATTTCATCAATCTCGCTCAGGGTAGCGCTGTCGCCGGTACGCTGCCCGGTGGCGATCACCGCGTCAGCATCAAAAAAGTCCAGATCACGGGTCAGCTCCAGAATCGAACGATCAGCGACAATCGCATGGCTGCCATGCTTCACGTGGCTGTCGGCAAACACTTTGATATGCTCAGCACGCAGTTGGCTGCGATAGCGCAGGGCCTTGGCCGCCGCCCCTTCGATAAAGCCTTCGTTAGCGATATAAGCATTCGCCCACTGGTTAACCCGCACAAAGTCTGCGCCGCCAGCCAGTGCGGTCGCCAACGCAGGAATAGCAGCGTTAGCTAACACGTTAATACCTAACGGAACATCAAATCGGCTGCGAATTTTATCGGTAATGACCGCCATGAGTGCTGACGTCTCCGGGCCAATATCTTCCGGTTTGGCAAAAGGAATATCGCCATGATTTTCAATAATTAATCCATGAACACCACCGGAGATATAATTATCAGCATCTCTGATAGCACGCTCAATTATATCTCCTACCGTTTTTCCACGATAATTTGGTGTACCTGGAAAAGGGTCGCAGTGAATAACACCTATAACCGCTTTCTTTCGTGAAAAAATAGCTTGTATTGCGTCAGTTTTTCCTGCTGATATAGCACCCATCATCTTCACCTTGTTTAAGGAAACACTATGCGTGTTTATGTCACCGGTAATATCACCGTCGATGAAACCTGGGCGATAGCCGATATTCCCACAAAAGGTTCATCCATTCATGGCAATAAAATTTCACAAGATATCGGTGGCAAAGGAGCGAACCAGGCCATTATCCTTTCCCGCTGCGGTATTCCCACCACCTTAATAGCCGCAACGGGTAATGATGCGAATGGCCGTTGGATCCGAGAACAAATTAATGCCGAACCGCTACAACTGTTGCCTGATTTCTGCTTCCCCTGTCACAGTGATACCTCAATTATTTTCAACAGCGCTGACGGCGATAACTCCATTATTACCACCACCACCGCTGCCGACTCACTGAGCCTGGCGACCATTACTCAGGCACTGGCTGAAGCCAGGCCTGACGATATTTTGCTGCAACAAGGTAATTTCTCCGTTGAGAAAACCCGTGACCTGTTTCAACTGGCAAAAACTCGCGGCATGACCACCGTATTTAATCCTTCACCGATTAACCCTGATTTTGCCCAGCTTTGGCCGCTGGTTGATATTGCGGTGCTCAACCAGCATGAAGCCGCCGAACTGAAACCAGTCGGCGTAAAAACGTTAGTGGTCACTCACGGTTCACAGGGCGCCAGGCTAACCACGCCTTCCCGGCAACAATTTTGCCCGGCAGAGGCCGCTCAGGCCATTGATACCACCGGTGCTGGCGATACCTTCCTTGCCGTGATGCTGGCCTCCGCGCTGCTACGTCAAACCCCCATTGATACGTTAGCGCTCACTCACGCTGCTAAGGCCGCTGCGCAAACCGTCAGCCGTCGAGGCACCCGAAGCGCCTTCCCACAGCAACACCAACTGGCAGCGCTTCTTCAGTCCTGACAATACCGCCCATCAGCAGATGGGCCGGAACCGGTTTATTTAAACAACGGACGGTAGGTATCGACATTCGCTTTGGTTACCACCGTCGCCGGAACCAGAATACGTTTTGGCACGGTTTTGCCCGCGGTAATGGTATTCAACGCCTTTAACGCTTCGGACCCCATTTTCTCCGGATCCTGTTGCAGCACCGCCACCACATAACCACCGTCGATACCACTTATCGCTTTCGCCGTCAGATCCCAGCCAAACACTTTGATGTCCTTCTGACGTCCCTGATTTTCCACGGCGGCGATCGCCCCCAACAAAGCCGGTTCACCGGTGGCATAGATCGCGGTCAAATCCGGGTTACCGGTTATCAGGTTTTCCGCCGCCGTCATGGCGTCGTCCTGAATATTGCGACCATCCACGACATCAGCCACGGTGATTTGTTGGTTACTTTTGATGGTGTCTGCAAAACCTTTTTGGCGATCATTCTGGATAGCGGAGTTCAACGCGCCCACGATACCCAGTCGCGCTTTGCCCGCCATATTGTTGTGCACATAGTCCAGGAAGAATTTACCCAGAATTTTTCCGCCTTCGATATTATCCACGCCGACCTGCGCCGCCTGTGGACCGGCTGGCAGCACCGCATCGATGGCCACGACTGGAATATGTGCCGCCGCCGCCTCTTTAATTGCCGGCATAATACCGTTCACATCAATCGCGTCGACCAGAATACCCTTAACGCCCTGCTGAATATAATTTTCAATCGCATCATTCTGCGCCACTGGATTATCGGTAGCATTGAATATGACTAAATTTTTACCACTGGCTTTCGCGGCCTCTTGCGCACCTTTATTCATCAGATTAAAAAATAATGCCTGCTGGTTAATCTGTACTAATGCATACTCAGGTGCCGCCGCTATGGCATTCACGCTATAAGCCGATGCTAATAATGCCATTGCCAATGCTACAATACGCATTTTTCCACGGTTAAATAACATCATCATTGTCCTCATTAATTTAGGGTATATAACCACCTCTGCCCCAGCATAAAAATGCTCAGCAGAAAGAATGTTGGCGGGACAAATATCAGATTGACAGACTGGTGAGCCCATTAATAGCAGCTGACCATCAGTAAAGGCCGGCAGGAGACATTTAGATAGCCGGTCCGTTTCGGCCTCTGGATAAAACGCTCATTACCGGTTGGGAATCGCTTCCCGGATGATACAGGTAAACTGGCTATTACAATTCGTCGCGACTGAATTTTTGTCAAGTGCTATTTTTCTCCGGCGCGCGATAACCGGGATAATTCAGGGATAAGGGAGGCGAGCCACTGAGCGTCGCTAACGCACCTGACCGCGCTGAGCATGACGAGGATGGCATCAGAAAATGCTATAACAGCAGCGCTTAACTATGTTACAGATAGCCTTCTTTACCCTGACCTGGCATGATTGATGATTAAAAAACGCGTTCTGTTATCTGATGTAGCGACGCTCGCCGGGCTGTCAAAAGCCACCGTTTCCCGCTACATGAACAACAGTATCGTTCTGCCGCAGGAGACGGTGGCACGGATTGAATCAGCCATCAGACAGCTCGATTATCGTGGCAACAGCCTCGCCCGTCGCCTGAGTAAAGGCGGCAGTGAAACGCTCGGGCTGGTGTTGCCGGATATTACTAACCCCTTTTTTGCTGAACTGGCAGATGCGGCGGAAGAAGCGGCGTCCGAGCATGGTTACAGCCTGGTGCTGTGTATCACCCGCAACAATCCGGAGAAAGAAAGCCAGTTTATCCACTGGCTGGATACCTGCCAGGTGGACGGATTACTGTTCACTACCAACCGGCCAGATAACGGGCTATTGCGTCAGGAAATCCAGCGCCATCAACGTATTGTGCTGTTGGATGAAGATATTCCCGGCAGTCGCGTGCCAAAAGTGTTTGCCGACAACGTGCAGGGCGGGATGCTCGCCACCCAGCAACTGATTACCGCCGGCCACCGCGATATTGCCTTTATCGGCGGGCCGGATCAGTTGATGAGTGTGCGCGAACGTTATCAGGGGTTTTGCACCGCACTGGAGCAGGCTGGTTTGCGCTGTCCTCCCGAGTGGATAATGTACGGAGACTACCAGCGTGAGTTCGGCCAACAGGCACTGCACCAGCTGTTCAGCTGTGATCGGCGTCCCACCGCCGTGTTCGCCGCCAGTGATTTTTTAGTGCTCGGTCTGCTGGACGGGTTACGGGAACGGGGATTACACGCACCAGAGGCGCTTTCGCTGGTCGGCTTTGATGACGCCAGCTATGCTGACTTCACGCAACCACGGATCTCCACCATCCGCCAACCCGCACAAGAACTGGGCAGAACGGCGGTCAGTCTGATGCTGCGCCTGCTAAATGGCGAAGAAAATGTCCCTGCAGAAACCCGTTTACCGGTCACCTGGATTGGCCGCGATTCCATCCAGCCGCGTTAACCCCTGCTCAAAATAGCGCATATTACGCACAAAAATGGCGCAAAAAATCTGCCTCGCTATCTGCCGCCATGCCAGCGGGTAAACCGGTTTACCTGTGGTATTTAAAATTATCTGGAGAAGATACAGTAAGTTACAAACATTCTCTCCCTCTTCGTGTTCATACTGGCATGGAAGCTGCTTTGCCTATCCTGGCGAACAAATATTTAGTGAGTGTTTTGTCCCGATGTGCATGGAGACAGTTCTGTTACTCAGGTAAACCGGTTTACAAGGTGTAAACCGAGAGCAACGGAACATTTTTCAGCCATCACCTCCACCACACCGTCTGGCGATGGGAGTACATGATGCAACATCCAGGCCCTGCCACCGCGCGGGTAGAAATGGTCAATATCACCAAGACTTATGGCTCAATACGTTCGTTACGCGGCGTCAATTTGCGGCTGGCGCCAGGCGAAGTACTCGGTCTGGTCGGCGATAACGGCGCCGGTAAATCCACCCTGACCAAAGTGCTGTCCGGGGCAGTGGTCCCGACCAGCGGCGCTATCCGTATTGATGGCGAAGAACAGCACTTTACCAATCCGGCGGATGCCCGTCGTTGCCATATCGAAATGGTCTATCAGGATCTCTCGCTGTGCGACACCGTCGACGTGGCGGGAAATCTGTTTATGGGCCGCGAACCAATGAAACAGGTTCTCGGTATTCCCTTTATGGATCAGGCCAAAATGCACGCCGATGCCCGTGAGATGCTGAAGGGATTGGGGATCTCGATTCCCGACACCCATATGCTGGTGCGCAATCTCTCCGGCGGGCAGCGTCAGGCGATAGCCATTGCGCGAGCAGCGGCCTTCGATCCCAAGGTGTTGATTATGGATGAACCCACCGCGGCGTTGGCGGTGGCTGAAGTGGAAGCGGTGCTGGAATTAATCCGGCGGGTCAGTGAGCGGGGGGTCAGCGTTATCCTGATTACTCACCGCCTGCAGGATCTGTTTCTGGTCTGTCACCGCATTATGGTGATGTATGAAGGCAGCAACGTGGCGGATCGCCTGGTGGCGGAAACCAGTCTGAGCGATATCGTTAACCTGATTGTAGGTGAAAAATTCACCGCACATTCAGCCGCCGCGCACTGAGGGAAACAGGATGAGTATGGTCAATTTAAGGGGTTCTCGTGTTATCCCGCACTCACTGCCACGCCGCATGCTGCACAACCACTCGGGCGTAGTCAGTATCGCGCTGTTTTTTGTCTGCTGCTGCGTGGTGTTCTCGCTGATCACCAGCACGTTCTTTAGCGGCGCAAACTGGATGAACATCATCCGCCAGAGTGCGCCACTGCTGATTGTCGCCACCGCCATGACGCTGGTTATCACCACTGGCGGCATCGATTTGTCGGTGGGTTCCACACTGGCGTTAGTGGGTGCTCTTTCAGCTATCGCCTTGAATAACTGGGGATTGCCGTGGCCAGTGGTACTGACTGGTGGCCTGGTGCTTGGCGGACTGGTCGGCGCAGTCAACGGTTTCTTCATCGCTTATGAGGGGATACCGGCGTTTATTGTCACCCTTGCCACACTGGCGGTGGTACGCGGCGTAGCGCTGTTGATAACCCAGGGCTATTCCATCCCTATTCCAGAGGATAGCGCATTTGCATTGATGGGACGGGCCTGGGTGATAGGGATACCGATGCCCGCGCTGATTGGCATCGTGGTGCTGATTTTTGGCCATATTGTACTGAATTATATGCGTTTTGGCCGCTACGTGACCGCGATTGGCGCCAATGTCGAAGGCGCCCGCCGCAGCGGGATCAACACCAAAGCGGTGACCTTGCGTGTGTATATCATCAGCAGCATGGCCGCCGCGCTGGCTGGGATGATCATTACGGCTCGCCTCGGCAGCGGTTCCTCTAACCAGGGAGAAGGCTTTGAGCTACAGGTTATCGCGGCGGTGGTGCTGGGCAGCACCAGCCTGTTTGGCGGCTTCGGCACCATCCTCGGCACGCTACTGGGCGCCATGTCGATAGCCATTATCCAGAACGGCCTGATCCTGTCGCATATTTCGCCGTTTTATAGCCAGATAGCCACTGGCACCATCATCCTGCTGGCCATCTGGCTGAACACCCGTATTCTCAACCCGTCGCGCACGACAGCGAAAGGATAACCGATGAAAGGATCGATTTTTCGCCATGCCGATCCATTGCCGGTCGGGATCAACAGCGGACATGTGATGACCGTCCTGGGCCCCATCCCGCTGAATGAGATGGGCGTCACACTGATGCATGAACATATCTTGCTGGATGCGTCAGGAAAATGGGTTCCCCCCTGCTGCTGTAGTGATCGCCACATCGCGGAGATGCCGGTACGCATCGAAAACCTGGGCGAGTTATCCCTCAACCCATTGATGAGCCGTGATAACTGCCAGTTGTTTGATGTCGATGTCGCAATTGAAGAACTCATGAAATTCCGTGCGCTGGGCGGCGAGACGGTCATCGACCCCACCAATATCGGTATTGGCCGTGACCCAAAAGCATTGCAGCGGATTTCACGCCTGACGGGTCTGAATATCGTGATGGGCACTGGGCTGTATCTTGCGCCTTCTCATCCGGAATGGGTGAAAACCATCACCGTTGAACAACTGACGGAAAAGCTGATTTACGATGTCGGCGGCGCGGATCAAAAACCCGAGGTGCTGGCTGGCTTGATCGGCGAAATTGGCGTATCCAGCCGGTTTACCGCCGATGAAGAAAAATCGCTGCGCGCCGCAGGACGCGCCAGTGCCGCCACCGGCGTACCGATAGAGGTCCACCTCCCGGGCTGGGAACGGCTCGGCCATCAGGTGCTTGATATCCTCGCGCAGGAAGGTGCTGATCTGCGTCACACCGTGCTGTGCCATATGAATCCCAGTTTTGCCGACAAAACCTATCAACGCGAACTGGCGCAACGCGGCGCCTTTCTCGAATACGACATGATCGGCATGCACTATTACTACGCCGATGAGTCCGCCCAGTCTCCTTCTGATGAAGAGAATGCCCGCGCTATCTGTGAACTGATCGACGATGGCTTTATTCAACAGATTTTGCTGTCGCAGGACGTGTTTCTGAAAACCATGCTGACCCGCTACGGCGGCCATGGTTATGGCTATATCCTTAAGCATTTTGTTCCCCGCCTGCGTCGACATGGTGTGAGCGGTGAACAGCTTGAAACATTAATGATTGCTAATCCGCAGCGCGTATTTGGCGGATAAAGGGAAAAATTATGCGAAAGAACATCCTGTTGGTTGGCGAGTCCTGGACCAGTACCGCTACCCATGTAAAGGGCTTTGACCAGTTCGCCACCGCCACCTGGCATAACGGCGCGACTGATTTCCTCGCAGCGCTGGCTGACAGTCATTACGCCATCAGCCATATGCCAGCGCATGAAGCGCCCGTCAATTTTCCGCTGACGCTGGCCGAACTACAGCAATGGGATGCGATTATTCTGTCCGACATCGGTGCGAACACACTGCTGCTGCATCCGGATACCTGGCTCAAAAGCCAACGGACGCCAAACCGTCTGGCGCTACTCCATGACTACGTGGCGGCAGGCGGCAGCCTGATGATGATCGGCGGCTATTACAGCTTCCAGGGGATCAACGGCGGCGCGCGCTATCGCCACACTCCCGTGGAAAAAGTGTTACCGGTGCGTTGCCTGGCCTGGGATGATCGGATCGAATCTCCACAAGGAATTTATCCGGAAATCAAACAATCGCATTCGGTGTTTAACGACATTACCGGCGACTGGCCATGGTTACTGGGCTACAACGAAGTTGAAATGCAACCGGAAGGCACCTTGCTGGCGACCGTGGCCGGTACGGAACATCCGCTGCTCGCCGTGCGGGAATACCAGCAGGGCCGTTCCCTGGTGTGGACCAGCGACATGTCTGCTCACTGGCTGCCAAATGAGTTCGCCGCCTGGCCGGGCTACCGTCAGTTGTGGCTCAACTGTCTGGACTGGCTGACAGGGCAAGCCTGATGGCAGACCAGACCATCAGACGACGACGCGCCCACATGACCAGCGAGAATTTCATGGCAGGTGTTGCGGCCTGCTCATTTTTAGCAGTCTGAAGGATAGCCGGATGACCCATTCCACTTTATTGTTGGCTCAACGTCTACTGCGTTTTGACACCCTTAACCCTCCCGGCGATGAAGCCGCCTGCATGGCGTTTTTTGCCGAATGGCTGAGCGAACAAGGTTTTGCGGTTACCCTCACGACCTTCGGTGAACATCGCTGCAATCTGGTTGCACAAATGCCCGGGACTCGACCAGGCCGTCCGCTGGCCTTCACCGGCCATCTGGATACGGTGCCACTGGGCTATCAGGCCTGGCAGTACCATCCTTTTGGCGATGATGTCATTGATGGGCGGCTGTATGGGCGAGGTTCCAGTGATATGAAAGCCGCCATTGCTGCTTTCGCTGTCGCCTGTGTCAACCATCAGGCGGCAATCCGGGCAGGCACCGGCGTGGTACTGCTGATAACCGGTGGCGAAGAGACCGGTTGTGACGGTGCCAGGGCGCTGATCGAGGGAAGTGAATTACCGGAGATTGGCGCACTGATCGTCGGCGAACCCACGGCGAACTATCCGGTTATCGGGCATAAAGGCGCACTGTGGCTGCGCGGTGAAACGCGGGGGAAAACAGCGCATGGCGCGATGCCGGAACGGGGAATTAACGCGATTTATCTGGCCGCTGAAGCGCTGGGGAAAATTCGTCAGTTCGAACCAGGCGCCCCTCATCCATTAATGAAGAAACCGACACTGAACGTTGGCCGCATTCAGGGCGGGCTCAACATCAATTCCGTTCCCGACCATACACAGTTTGATGTGGATATCCGCACCGCGCCAAATCTGCAACACGCCACCATCCGACAAAATTTGGCCACTGCGCTGGGTGAAACGGTGACCCTTTCCACCCTGATTGACCTGCCTGCGGTGCTAAGCGCGGAGGATAACCGCTGGATAACCCGCGTATACCAACGCTGCCAGCCATTGCATGCCCAACCGCTGAGTGCGAAGGTCGTGCCCTACTTCACCGATGCGTCGTTGTTGCTCCCGGCCCTGAACAACCCACCGTGCATCATCCTTGGCCCAGGAGAGCCGGACATGGCACACCAGACCGATGAATACTGCCTGCTGAGCCGCCTGAATGAGGCTGAAACGCTGTACGGCGAGCTGATTGATGACTGGCAGACAGGGCAATGGGACGGATAATAAAAAATTGGAGGAAATGGCCGCCAGCCGCGGCCAGCATTATTTCGCCCGACAGGCCCCGACAGTAAATTCATTCGCCATGGCGAAACCGCGCAGCCCGCCGACCAGCACCGCCATCAATTGAGTACCAACTTGCTTTTCTGTCAGGCCGACGGTATGCAAAAGGTCAAAAATTTCACGCGGGTCGAACAGAATGTTCCAGAGAAAAATCGCCTTATCACCAATATCCGGAAGCCCCATCTCCGCCATCGCCTCACGTAATGGTGGCCGCAGCGCATCAGCCTGCACCAGAAGGTATTCCGCACCTTGCCATAAACGTTCCAGGTAACCGCGACGGTTACGCATCGGCACCATGGCGGCACCGCGCTCGCGAACCAGCTTAATCCAGTACCGACTGACCTTCTCCAGTTTCAGTAAACCGTCGCACGTCTGACGCTGACTGTAATCAAGCAGCAACTGTCCCACTTCCTGACGCCAGGTGTTCAGCACCTCTTCAACCGACGTAAACTGACGGTAGGCGGTTGCCACGGAAACCCCCGCTTCCGCCGCAATTTCCGTCATGCTTATCGGTGCTTCTGACCGCTCGAAGAGTCTGACCGCGGCCTGGATAAGATTCTTACGGTTTCTTTCGGTATCACTGCGCATCGTTTTTCCAGCCATGGTGAGTCAGTTTCCTCTGGCAATTCTGGTTACCGCAGTCCCGCAAGGCCCCGCTTAAGACGGCGTATCCCTTCGTTGATCGTCTCACTACTCGCCGCATAAGAGAGGCGTAAGTGTCCTTCTCCGGCAGCACCAAATTCACTTCCCGGCCGTACGGCAACACCCTGTTCACGCAGCAGTGAAACCATGTCGATGGCCGGAATGGGCAGCGAATAAGCTGGGAAACAATAAAATGCCCCTTCCGGCTCATTCAGGGTCAGCTCAGGTATAGATGACAGTCCGTCGATCATCAACAAGCGCCGTTGTCGGTAGACATCATACATACGTTTGATGTCATCCTGACACTCAGTCAGGGCCACCAGCGCCGCTCGCTGCACCGCGCTGTTAACCGAACCATTAACACTATTATGCACCCGTGCGGCGGCGGCGATCATCTCTGCAGGCCCCGCAAGATAACCGACACGCCATCCTGTCATCGCATAAGTTTTGGAAAAAGTCTGACAGAACAGCGTTCTCCCCGCAAAGGCGGGAACCTGCAAAACCGACGTAAATGGACGCTCAGTAAACACCAGGTCACTGTAGGCTTCATCAGCAATCACCAGGGTATTATAACGATTGACCAGACGGCCCAACGCGTCGATTTCTTCCCGGTGATGAACAATACCGGTCGGGTTACCTGGATTACAAAAGACAAATAACTTCGCGTCTTCCATCACCGTGGCAAGACGTGCAAGATCCCAGTGTAAATCAGCACGACAGGGCATCGGGATGCAAATCCCTCCCGCCATATTGACCAGATCAGCATACAGCGAATAGGTTGGATCCGGGATAACCACCCGATCGCCAGGATTGACGATCGAAAGGATCGCCGCCGCCAGGCCGGCAGTACCGCCATGGGTGACCAGAATTTCGCCAGGCCGCACCGGATTTCCGCTTCGTGCGGATACGTCGTCGGCCAGAGCCTGACAAAGCGCCGGATCGCCCAGCAACGGGGCATAATGGGTATAACCACTTTTTAGCGCCTCCGCAGCGGCCTCGATAATACGTGGCGGCGTATCAAAGTCTGGTTCGCCCATCGCCAGCGAAACCATACCACCGCTTGAGGCCGGTTGTTGCACGCGCAGCGAGGTGCGCTCAATACGGCGTACCGCCTCGGAGGCAGTAAATAATTTGGCAGACATCATTCACCTTTTATAGTCGGGTTCAGCGATTGTTTTCGCGCTCGGCTTTACACTCGGCTGGTGCATTTTTCCAACGACTCACTTCAATATCGCCAGAAACATCGCGCAGGAAAGTCGGTGCAATAATCAACTCTTCAATAACGGTACGGGCAGGAAGCGAGGCCGCCAGCAAAATGGCCTCGGCCACATCTTCAGGCTGAACCATACGCTGCCGAACCTCCGGCAATGGCGGATTAGCACGGTTATCCATGATCGGCGTGTTCACTTCGCCCGGCAGAATACAGACAGAACGGATCCCGTCATTGCGGAAGGTATTGTGTAAGTAAGTCATGAAGTTACGAACGGCAGCCTTCGCCGCGCCGTACGCCGCGCCCCCCAACAAATTGGGGCGCAACGCGGCCAGCGATGAAACCGTGATAATAGTCCCGTTCTTACGGGCCAGCATGGTGGGCAACAGAGCCTGAGTCAGCAGGAAAACCGCTTTCATGTTGACGTCCTGCACCTGATCCCACTCCTCTTCCTGGATCCAGCGGGCATTTAACGTCTTACTGGCGCTCCCTGCGTTATTCACCAAAATATCAACATCGCCCAGCTCACTCGTGGCCCACGCCACCAGCGCCTCGACCTCACTCTTTTTGGCGATGTCCGCCGCATACGTCCAGACAGTGCCATCATTCTGTCGCAGCGTTGTGGCCACCTCATCCAGTGCAGACTGCCGACGCCCCACTAACACCACCCGGGCGCCACGTTCGGCAAACCCTGCGGCCGCCGCCTGGCCAATACCGCTTCCGGCCCCCGTAATGAGGACCACCTTTCCGCTTAAATTACTCATTATCGCCCTCCCGCTCCGCCACATTCACCCCATAGTCACGTAATGCACCCGCTGCGGTAATATAGCCTTCCTGCCAATCCCACAGGACCGCCTGCCTGTCGCGTTCCGCCACCGGCATTTTTCCGCCACCGCCAGGCATCTGGATCGTCACTTCGTCACCGGGCAATACATCATGTCGTCCCACCGGTTTCGCCAGAGGTTCACCATTGATAGCGACGAGATTAGGCGCTCCCGCCGCCCCCCCCAACACGCCTTCCGCCGCGTGTTTCTGACGGGAATAAAACATGCTGTGGCTCAATGTATGTTGGCTGGTATTACGGATAACCATGCGTTGGGCGACCCCACCGCGATAACGGCCGGCCCCGCCTGAATCAGGCACTATGGCCTTTTGCATGAACAGGAGCGGGGTCGTTGATTCAATCAATTCAACAGGAGTGGAAGACATGTTGCCCGGGAAACCGGCCACGATGCCGTCGGCTGATGGACGAGCGCCCGTCCCACCATTGACACACAGGCTTTCGACAAAACGCCGACCATCGTCAAATTGTCCGGCAAACACGTCACAGGTCACTGGGGCGCTACCGGAGTGCCCCATAACCCGCTCCGGCATAATGTCGGACAGTGCCGTGAAGATAGCCGCATGCGCCATATGACCGACACGGTTACGCATCTCTACCGCACAGGGCGGTCGCGCATTGGCGATCGAACCTTCCGGCGCAGTCACGGTGATGGGTTTAAAGCAGCCATCGTTATTGGGGAGATGCGGTTCCAGCAGGCATTTCAATGGATAAACACTGTAGGCATAGGTGAACGACATCGGACAATTACTGCCGAACAGTGATTCTGCTGACGATCCGCTGTAATCAATGGTGATATTGCTACCCTCAACGATGACGGCGACATTCAGGTGGATATCGCCTTCATAATCACCGATGTCCACCGCGGCCTGATAGCGCCCATCCGGTACCGCGGTAATCGCTTTACGCATGGCGTTTTCAGTCAGCGCGTGAATTTTCTCAGCCAGTGGCGTCACTGATTCCAGATTCAGATCATTCATCAAGCCCAGCAAGCCGTTGGCACCGATTTGGTTGGCCGCCAGCATGGCATGGAGATCGCCGGCCACCTGATCTGGCGAACGCACATTCGCCAGGAACAGATCCAGCAATTGCTGATTAACCTGGCCTTCAATGATCAGTTTGCTCGGCGGGATCAGGAAACCTTCTTCAAACATGTCACGCGATGAGCCCATATTCAGCGAACCACCAATATCTGACATATGCGCCGCCGCACCGGTAAACGCCACCAGTTTGTCGTTACGGAACACCGGGGTCACCACCGTGACATCGTTAAGATGACCGGTTCCCAGCCACGGGTCATTGGTTATCAGGCTGTCGCCCGGCTTCAGCGACTCCGCTGGAAATTTAGCCAGCAGGTGTCGTACCGTCGCAGGCAACGTGCCAATAAATACCGGTACGCTGGTTTTCGGTTGTGCCAGTGAACGACCGTCGGCGTCCATCAACAGACAGGAGTAATCACCGACTTCACGAATAATGCTGGAGAATGCCATGTTCACCAACGTCGCGGCAGCCTCTTCGGCAATACTGACCAGTCGATCCCAGGTAATGCGCAGGCTCACCGGGTCATCAAGAAAACGCAGGTTATCGGGGGGTGCAATCATCATCCGTTCAGCTCCATCAAAATATTGCCTTGCTCATCCAGTTGCGCTGAGGCGCCTGGACCGACGTAAATCGCACACTCTTTTTCCTGCAGCAGCGCGGGCCCCTGAACGGCGACGCCAGTGACCAGCAAGCTGCGCGGAATGACGCGACACGGGCTAAAACCCTGCTCTCGCCCGAGGTAAACCGCCTGGTTTTTTTCACGGGCATCAGGCTCAGGATGAGCTGATTGATCAGTGGTGGTGAGTATCGGGGGCGTGGTCTGAACACGCCCGCGCCAGTTCACGACTTCAACACTTTGCCCCGGCAAAATACGCCCAAACCGGGTCTGGTGCGCGGCTTCAAAGGCCGTAATCAGCGCCTGAACATCCCCCTGAGCAAGGAAACGTTCCGGCAGCGTCACCGTCAGTTCAGACCCCTGCCCGACATAACGTACACCAGCCAGTTTCTGTTGCACGATACAGTCAGGATCCGCGTTGGCGGCGGCCAGGGTGGTCATCGCCTCATCGAAGCCTTCGGCGAATATCGCCTTGATACGGGTGATATCGATTCCCGCTAACAAACGGCAACGATCACTACGCACAAAGTCAGCACTCGGCGGTGCCGTCAGCAAGCCAAAGGCCGAATAGACCCCGGCACCATGGGGGAAAAAGACCCGTTTCACCGCCAGTTGTTTCGCCAACGACCAGGCATGGCTGGGGCCTGCACCGCCAAAAGCCAGCATAGTCATCTGTGATGGATTGACATTTTTCTCCACGGCATGAGTACGCAACGCTTCCGACATCTTACTGTTAGCCACCTCATGGATGCCCCAGGCCGCGTCTTCGATACTCAGACCAAGTGGTTCAGCCACCTGACGAATAGCCTGTCGGGCGGCGTCAACATCTAAACGCATCCGTCCACCGAGAAAGGCATCAGGATCCAGCAGTCCGAGAACCAGATTCGCGTCGGTCACGGTGGGCAAACAGCCGCCGCGGCCATAACAAGCCGGACCCGGCCAGGCACTGGCGCTTTCCGGACCGATCTCCAGCAGCCCCAGGGTATCGACACGGGCAATACTGCCGCCGCCCGCGCCAATCTCGATCATATCGACTACCGGTAACTTCACTGGCAGGCCGCTGCCTTTCAGCAAACGATCGGCACGCCCCACTTCATAATCGGTGGTGATTGTCGGCTCGCCGTGACGCACCACACAGGCTTTTGCCGTCGTCCCTCCCATATCAAATGCCAGCACTTGCTGTTGCCCATTTTTACGGGCAAACGCGGCGGTGGCGACGATCCCTCCGGCCGGACCGGACTCAATAATGCGCGTGGGATAATCAGCAGCGACCTGTGGTGCCATTAATCCACCGTTTGATCCCATCACCAACCAGTCACAGACGAACCCGCCTTCGCGCAATTTTTCTTCCAGTCGCGCCATATAACGGCGCGCTTTAGGCTGCACGAAGGCATTCATCGCGGTGAGTACCCCACGATCATATTCACGGATTTCACGCGACACTTTATGTGATACGGAAATGGAGACGCCTGGCAACTCACGGCTGAGAATCGCTTCAATGCGCAATTCATGTTCCGGCCAGGCGTAAGCATGCAGACACAACACCGCCACCGCTTCATAACGCTGAGCGCGTAACTCGGCAGCAAGTTGCACCACTTCGGCCTCATCAAGCGGGGTGATTATCTCGCCTCGCGCCGTGACCCGTTCGGAAATTTCATACGCCTGAGAACGTGGCAGAAGCGGCTGAGCCGGCGCTCCGTTTAAGTCATAAATGTCGTAACGGTATTCACGTCCCAACACCAGCACATCACGAAAACCACGCGTGACCACCAACGCCGTTTTGGCGCCACGACGTTCCAGCAAGGCATTAATCGCCAACGTGGTGCCATGGGTGATGGTATGAATATCACTGGCCTGCAGGCCCGCCTGCGCCACTAATTGCGTCAGGCCGGTGTAGGCCCCATCCGCAGGATCGTCAGGCGTAGTGAGTGTTTTGTGGCGAACCGTTTCCCCCGTCGTATCATTTAACAGCACCAGATCGGTGAAGGTGCCACCAATATCAAACCCTATCCGCCAGGATGACGCACTTTTCATGTTGACCTCAAAAATCCAGAGAGATGGCTGATTGTCGCTTACTCGTCGTTAAGCGGCTTGCCAGCGGTTTCTTGTAGATAAAACGTGCTAATCAAGGTCAGTACCGCAGTAAAAATCACCATGTAGCTTGGGATACTGGCAATACCGGTGAGACCGATTAACCAGGTCATCAGCAACGGCGCCGAACCGCCAAAGATAACCGTGGAAAGGTTGAAACCAATGCTGTAAGCGCTATAACGCACATTGGTTGGAAACATTTCAGCCAGCGTGGTCTGGATAACCCCGGCATGTCCGGCAAAAGCGCAGGCCAGCAGAATGCTGGCCATACAAGCCAGCGGCATGGTGCCGAGCGTTAACAGCCAGAAACACGGCCATGCCAGTACTCCCATCGCAATAGCGGAGGCAATCAACATCGGTTTACGTCCGAGTCGATCAGACAGCCAGGCCATTAACGGAATGGCGCAGATGATCGTGACCAGACCACTGGCGGTGACCATCAGGCTCTGGAGCTGCTGAAAATGCATCACTTTGTTGAGATAAGTCGGCATATAGACAAACAGAATGTAATAGCCGGGACCGTTGACCGCCGGTAAGGTGATGGCCAGACCAATCGCTTTCAGATGACGTCCGGAGGAAAGCACCTCACGAATGGGGTTACGTACCACCCGCTTATTGGCTTTCACCATCTGAAAGTGAGGGGTATCCTGGATGCGGGTACGGATATAGACCCCAATCAATGCCATCGGAATGGCCAACAAAAATGGCACCCGCCACAGCCAATGGTTCATGGCCACCACACCAAAGACATTGATGAGTCCACTGATTAACAGACTGCCGAACAGCAAAGCGATAAACGACCCCATCACCAACGGCGACATCACCACTGCACGACGGTGATCTTCAGCATATTCAGCCACAAAAGACCCTGCGCCAGACACTTCACCACCGGCGGAAAAGCCCTGTACCACCCGGAGAAAAATCAGCAATGCCGGGGCTACCCAACCAATACTGGCGTAACCGGGCACCAAACCAATCGCCGCCGTAGCCAGTGAAATCATCAACAACAACATCGCTAAAAGCTTCTGACGCCCCAGTTTGTCGCCCAGGTAACCACAGATGACCCCACCAAACGGACGGGCAACGAAACTCACCGTGAATCCGACATACGTCAGCATCAACCCTGCATCCGTGGCACTCATCTCTTTGGCGGAAAACACCAGGACCAGTGAACTGACCAGTAAACCGTAGATCCCGTAGTCATACCATTCCACAAATGAACCGACCCCGCCGGCAATGGATGCGCGGCGCACCACGCTATTCCTGGTCGTTTCATCCTTCGGCAAAGCGTAATCCATTGTTGCCACATGTGATTTCGTCATTGTTTTGCCCTGAAAATGTGTTTGATTTATCCCGGTGTTAACGCGAACCAGTTATCTTTACTGGTAATGTTGCGTGACTTCCGCTGTCATTGCCGCTTCGCGACGCGCAACCTCTTGTACCGCCGCCAACACCGCCTCAGCCCGCCAGAACGGGATGACGATGATGCCGTCGTCGTCTCCAACCACAATGTCTCCCGCACAGCACACCACACCGCCAATCGCCACGGGTTCGCCAATGACACCGGGGCCATTCTTATAAGGACCCGCCGGTGTCGTACCGCGACAAAACGTCGGAAACCCGGTCGCTTCAACGACCTTACGGTCACGTATTGCCCCATCAATAACCTGTGCAACCGCGCCAGCCTGCTGGAAGCGCTGAGTCAGTTGTTCGCCAACCAGCGCACGATCAATATGGCCTAACCCATTGATCATCATCACATCGCCAGGCTGAATGTAATCCAGTGCTCTGATTACCGCCGCGTTATCGCCTGCGGTAACCAGTACCGGAAAAGCAAAGCCGACAAAGGGGGTATTACTGCTGACAGGCACGATAGCCGCGTCACACATATTTAACCTTTCCATCGCATCGCCAATGTTTGCGACAGGAAATCCGGTAAAAGCAGAACGCCATTTTTGCTCCGGGCGCTGCCACGATGAAGAAATACGAATATCTGCTGCTTTAAGTGCCATTGCCCCGACCTAAAAGTGATAAGAAATTATCAAGTGAGAATCTTTTATCACTTTTAAACAGGGAAATTGCAACGTTTTTATATGATCTAAATCCGTATAAAAATAAAAACAAATGCCTGAAACACAACATAACCCAGGCAAATGACAATATATAACAAATTGATATTTATCGATTTTTATTGAAAAACCATAAAATAAAAAGATGGTAAAAAATAAAAAAAACACCTCTTTCAAAATGGCTATATTATTTTCTTATGTTATTCATCAATATCAAGATCAAAAACAGTGCGAATAATTGAGTTAATATTTTAATCAATCACAATAATGGTGCGTTAATATGAGAATAAAAAGAGGAAGGTGCCAACGTACTGACTCTACAGCCCGTTATTTAAGGCTTACTGCTTTTTCTGATGCACCATTACAGTGCTTATTACCGGACTATGTCATAAATAATTCACATTACCGGACAAAAAATGCCGACACACGATTGAACTGTACGGGGCAGATCCCGTCACCGTGGATCCGTCTGACCGAATCACCCGGGCAGTATGGGAAATGCGAATAAGCGAAGTGAGTCGGCCCGTTAAACACCGCCAGCATACCGGCAATTTGCCGTATGACGGAGAGCCTCGACAGACTATTCCCCTTGCAAGGTGGCCATAATACGCCGGGCACCGCCGTGAATACGGTGCTCGCCCAACCAAATACCCTGCCACGTTCCAAGAACCAGACGCCCACGGCTGACCGGTAACAGCAGCGACGCCCCCAACAACGATGACTTAATGTGAGCGGGCATATCGTCCACCCCTTCATAATCATGCTCATAGGGGGCATTTTCCGGTACCTGCCGCAAAAAATGCTGTTCCATATCGCTACGTACCGTGGGATCACAATTTTCATTCAACGTTAGCGAAGCGGAGGTATGCAGCAGTAGCAAATGCAGCAACCCCGTCTGTACCTCGTTGAGACGATGCAATACCGCAGTGATCTCATCGGTAACAAGATGGAACCCACGGGATTTGGGACTCAGGGTGATGGTTTGCTGATACCACATAGCGAGGTTCCTTAGCTGAATCGATGGATATCCTGAATAATGCACGTTACAGGAAGATAGCAAGAAAAGGCAGTCCGATGAACCGCCACAGGTCAATGCGGCGAACGACTGAACGTGGTCGACACGCCAATCATCTGCAGCCTGGCGGGTATCAGCCTCTCAATCAAATTTGGCGGCGATTAAACATGCAGCAGGAGACGAAAAAATCACGCCAGGGGGAGGAAAAGATCGACGGTGACCGGGCTGATGCCCGGCCAGAAACGCTTACATCACTGCCGCAAAAGCTTCGGCGACTTGATGAACATTTTTGCTGTTCAGGCCCGCCACACACATACGACCGCTGGCAAGCAGATAAATACCAAACTCGTTACGCAGACGCTCAACCTGCCCGACACTCAGCCCGGTGTAACTGAACATGCCGCGCTGCTTCAGTAAATAATCGAAGTTTTTGTCTGGCATCGCCACCGTCAGCACGTCAACCATGGCCTGGCGCATGGACAGGATACGCAGGCGCATCCCTTCGACTTCTGCCAGCCAGTTGGCTTTCAGTTGGGCATCATTCAGCACGCAGGAAACCACTTGAGCACCAAAGTTCGGCGGACTGGAGTAGTTACGACGTACGGTCGCTTTCAGCTGCCCCAACACACAAGAGGCTTCTTGCGCATCATGACACACCACGGACAGGCCGCCGACACGCTCGCCGTACAGAGAGAAAATTTTAGAAAAAGAGTTGCTGACCAGTGCTGGCAGCCCCGCCGCGACGATCGTGCGGATAGCGTAAGCATCTTCCTCCATCCCCGCGCCAAAGCCCTGATAAGCGATGTCGAGGAAAGGGATCAAATCGCGCTCTTTCAACACCTCAGTGACTCTATCCCACTGGGCGTTAGTCAGATCCGCACCGGTCGGATTATGACAACATGGATGCAGTAGCACGATGCTTTGCGCTGGCAACGTCTTCAGCGTTGCCACCAATGCTTCAAACCTCACGCCGTTAGTTTCTTCGTCATACCAGGGGTAGGTGTTCACCTGGAAACCCGCACCGGCGAAAATTGCCACATGGTTTTCCCACGTGGGATCGCTGACCCACACCTGAGATCCAGGGAAATACGCCTTCAGAAAATCCGCACCGATCTTCAGCGCGCCAGACCCCCCAATAGTCTGAATAGTGGCAATACTTCCGCTCTGCAATGCTGGGCTATCCTGGCCAAACAGTAACGGTGCAATCGTCCCACGGTAAGACGCCAGACCGTCCATTGGCAGGTAAACCGAGGCGCCGCGTACCTGGGCATTCAGACGGGTTTCTGCGGCGGCCACAGCCTGCAACTGGGGGATCTGCCCGTTCTCATCGTAATACAACCCAATGCTCAGGTTCACCTTATACGGACGCGTATCCTGCTTAAACGTCTCCATCAGAGAGAGAATTGGATCGCCAGCATAGGCATCAACGTTTTGAAACACGGTGCAGATCTCCATGAATGAATGTAGGGATAAACGAAATAGCGGCACGGACGATGACGCATGGCGATCATCAGAGTGAGGTTCCTCCCCAGGCCGGAATCATACTATACCCTAAATCATCCACATTGCAGGACAAAAACACCGGGTGTTTTTGAACCATCCCGGCGCGGAAGAAGGGTTCTGTCGCATTAAGCAGCTCATCAGGTAACATGCTGTTTTTTTTTATGATGTTGCCTGCCCATGTCCCTGACCAGAAACGCCTTCAAACACCTGCATTATCCCGCGGATATCATCGCCCAGTGTGTCCGCTGGTATCTGGCTTATTCCCTGAGCCTGCGCAATCTCGAAGAGATGATGGCAGAGTGTGGTATCTCCGTCGACCATTCCACGCTTCACCGCTGGGTTATCCGCCTGGTACTACTACTGGACCAGGCATTCCGCTGGCATAAACGTTGCCCGGGCCGCCGGTGGCGAATGGATGAAACGGACATCAAAATCAGGGGCCAGTGGAGATATCTGTACCGTGCGGTCGATACCGAAGGCCAGACCATCAATTTTCTGCTGACGGCGAAGCGGGATGCTGCCGCGACATTACGTTTTTTCCGCAAAGCCATCCGGCATCACGGGCGGCCGGAAATGGTGACCATTGACAGAAGTGGCGCCAACACGGCAGCGCTGCCCCCCCTCCCCCCTGGCAGACCCGATGAAGAAATCATCACCATCAGGCAGAACAAATATCTGAACAACCTGATTGAGCAGGATCACCGGAATATCAAACGGCGGACACAAGCTATGTTGGGATTCAAATCATTCCGGCGGGCACAGACTCTATTACAGGTATCGAGTTAATCCACATGATACGCAAAGGGCAGTATGGGCATCCGGGCGGGGACGTGCTGTCTCCTGCAGAGCAGTTTTACCTGATGGCTGTGTAAAAAACAGGCAGTACAATTTCTGCCGACCCGCGGCCGTTAATGCGACAGAACCCAAAATATCCTGCTGTTAATTATTAATTTGCATGATTTTGATATCAAACTTGCTGCAGTCTTTGACGCTGCACAGGCCGCTGAACCACAGCTCGCCCTGCGGGCCGACCATCACCCCCGTACTGTTGACGAACAGGTCTGCATACGTCTGATGCAAAATAATGTTAACCAGTCGGTCAGTGAACACGCTGTCATATGCCTGAACAAAAGCACGACTGTCAGCAATATCAGTTTCTTTATGGCTGACAGTAACTGTAATGGGATAGTCGACCATTGCAGCCACGGTTTTTTTATCCTTTCCTTTAACCGCTTTCTGCAGCTTGTTAAGAAACCGATGGTATTGCCCGTGCGAATCAGCCCCCATTAGGGTATCCAGCCGGGCGTCTGTTTCTTTATCGCTGCCGGCAAATACCGCGGCGGATGCACACAGTGTTAACAGGAGAGCGACTGATAATTTTTTAATCATATTATTCCTGTCTGAACGGGGCAGCTTCTTCAAGCCTTCTTTTGTACAGGGGCGCTAAAATTTTCGGGTTGCCGACTTTGCGGCCTTTAGCATCATGTTTAAAAATATAAATGTACTGCAGCATCTTATCGTGTACCGCTTTCATGTCGCCACGATCAGCCGCGTCCATCACAGCCGAAGGATCAGACACATTGTAAATGAACGAGACCAGTCCGTCGAACTGGGTCTGGGTCAGACGATGGTGGGGTACTTTACGGCGAATATACCGTTCGACTTTATGTACATGCCTCGCCAGCGCCGTGTTGATATCGCTGGCGGTAACGGGCTTTTTCAGTTCTGCGTCGGTACATACGCCAAAATGAGCCAGCGTACCAACCCCCCACGTACAGTTTCCTGAATGGGGCCCCAAATCGTTGTAGTAGCGGTAAACCACGCCTTCGCGTATCCGTAACTGACCATATCCTGCCGTACTGAAAGACAGTGAATCATTAACGCCTGCCATTATCCTGTTTATTTCCGTGCAATATTTTCATAACGAAATTGTACCATTAATGGTTAGTAAAATTAATGCGCTATGCCCGAAGGCCGTATTTTACCGTATCCTTACTGGTGGGCCGTAGGATACTCAGTCAGAGCTCATGCCGCGCCTGAAGCCTGCGGTGGCGGATATGCGGAAAGAGGAAGTCACGAAGGGCCGCGTTTTGATAACGGGTTCCGTATTCAGCATCCTCCTCACTGCCATTTTCAAATAACGACCAGCTGGCAGCGTTTTATGCCCCTGTCAGCCAATCGTTTTTAACATAACATCCCTTGTTCGCTCCTCAGAAACGCGCTCAGGGCGTTTTTACTCTCTGAGCCGCAGAAAACCATGAAAACCGGCCAGAATCACATACGGAAATTCTCAGGGCCATGAATGACTATGCAGGCAACTGCATGGCCGACCATTTCAGCCTGAATTCAGGCAGGAAGACTTAAAACGGTTCTGTCGCATTAAGCCGCTCATCAGGTAACATGCTGTTTTTTTTGTGATGTTGCCTGCCCATGTCCCTGCCCCAAAAAGCCTTCAAACGCCTGCTTTATCCCGCGGATATCATCGCCCAGTGTGTCCGCTGGTATCTGGCTTATTCCCTGAGCCTGCGCAATCTCGAAGAGATGATGGCAGAGTGTGGTATCTCCGTCGACCATTCCACGCTTCACCGCTGGGTTATCCGACTGGTACTACTACTGGGCCAGGCATTCCGCTGGCATAAACGTTGCCCGGGCCGCCGGTGGCGAATGGATGAAACGGACATCAAAATCAGGGGCCAGTGGAGATATCTGTACCGTGCGGTCGATACCGAAGGCCAGACCATCAATTTTCTGCTGACGGCGAAGCGGGATGCTGCCGCGACATTACGTTTTTTCCGCAAAGCCATCCGGTATCACGGGCGGCCGGAAATGGTGACCATTGACAGAAGTGGCGCCAACACGGCAGCGCTGACCACCCTCCCCCCTGGCAGACCCGATGAAGAAATCATCACCATCAGGCAGAACAAATATCTGAACAACCTGATTGAGCAGGATCACCGGAATATCAAACGGCGGACACGAGCTATGTTGGGATTCAAATCATTCCGGCGGGCACAGACTCTATTACAGGTATCGAGTTAATCCACATGATACGCAAAGGGCAGTATGGGCATCCGGGCGGGGACGTGCTGTCTCCTGCAGAGCAGTTTTACCTGATGGCTGTGTAAAAAACAGGCAGTACAATTTCTGCCGACCCGCGGCCGTTAATGCGACAGAACCGCCTAAATCAGCAAGAGATGTAACAACCTTGACACTAACCGTTAATCTATTGATTTTATTTATTTAAACAATTAACATTAAATATGCATGGTTTTAACGGTTTTTTGTTATTCTAATAGTAAATCTGGTGCGGTAAATGGAATATAGAAAAAAAACGGTGATAATTTTAGGTGCAGGGCCAGTTGGATTATTTTCGGCATTTAAAATACTAGAAAATAATTTTGCTGAAAATGTGCTAGTGCTTGAAAAGAGAATGGATCCTAAATGGGAAAATGATGAATGGGCATCTAGATCAATGGTTGTACAATTTCATCGGCGATTTTTTTCCTTTTCTATACCTGATGCTTTAATACACTGCCCTAACGGAGTATTCAGCGAAGATAATGAAGAGAATCGCAGAAAATATTCTGACCTAGACCATATGAGTTTGAGTAGTATACAATCTATTCTTCTTAAAGAAATCAATGATAATTACAATGATCGTTTTTCTTTGATGAAAATAGAAGATATCCTGTGTGAAGATGATGTTATATCATTAGTTGTTGATTGTAACGGAGAGCAACATTTTAGCGTTCTCAATCCTAGTCTTCTCGTTGATGCTACGGGTTATCACTCCACTTTGATGAATAAAATTATCGGAGTGGAATTTGAGGATGAATTTGAATATGGTTCAGCATTAAAAATAACGTGGCCGGAACATAATCTTAGCCATGCTGAAGATAAATTAATAGAATTTCATGATTGTCATAAAAATACAAAGTTTTTCAGTTACGGATACTCATCGGTTGCAGAGTTTTCTTATCCATCCGAAGATTTCAATGTTTTTTTTGAAGATTGTGGGTACTCGATAAACAATCAAAGTATCAAAATCCCATTTTTAAAAGATGATACAACCCCATTCTCAATAAAACTACCAGCGTTCTTAAAAAGAATAGTGTCACTGGATAAAAATGATGATTTATATAAAAAATCAATAAGTCTGTTCAGGAAAATTCGTGAAGGAAAGTTGAATGGTATAAATGGTTATGAATTTATTAAACATTTGCAAGATTTCTGCTGGCATGAAGCAGATACACTTTCTTTGGTAATACGTCAGATTTTAAGAAAGAATATAACCATAAAAGATGTTTATGTTGACATTGATAGTGATCATGCAGATTTAGAAAAGATAGGCATTGTGTTTGTACCATCCAGAGCAGAAAGATGGCTTTCAACGAATAGGGTAAAGACAAATATAAAACTTGTATCTGTAAATGGAAGTTATGAGATATCTGGCTTTAACCTTATCCATCCTGTAACGGCTTGTGCTGTAGGTGATAGTCTTGCCAGTACAGATTTTAGACATGGACTTGGAATTAACCGAGGTTTCCATACCGCAGTACGACTTTTTCAGAACAAAATAGATCCAGAGTCAGCAAGACGCGAATTGATTGAAAATGGATATTTCATTTTGAACGAATTTAGTGATCATAATATATTCAGCAGAGCTATCTCATGCAGAGACTGGCTAATTTCACATTGATTTATAAAAATAGGTTGAGGAATTGATATTTTGATGGAATTTTTAATAATAGCATCTGCTTTTATCGGAAGCATCCTGGCAGGACTGTTTGGTGGTGGTGCGGGATTAATCTTTACGCCGACAATTTTTCTTTTTTTGTCGCATAATAATCCTGATGCTAGTCACATTATGCAAACAAGCATAACAACAATGATTGCATCCTTAATGCTATCAGGTGTTGTCGCCATTTTTAAACATCATAAGTATAATCATATAGACTGGAACGCATTGAAATGGTCTGCACCATTAGTAATTTGCGGTTCAATTCTTGGGTGTTTTACAATGACTTATATGTCAAGTAAAGCTATTATTTACTTTTTCTCACTGGCAACAATTTTATTGGCGGCCAGAACCACTAAAAAACTGTTGAATAATGAGAAGAAAGATAAGAAAACGATTAAAGCAAGTTGGGGATTCAAATATCCCGGTAGTTTTATACTTGGATTGATCTCCACATTATCTGGATCTGCCTCATTTGTCGTACCTTATTATGAGAAGATCGGTTTAAATATTAAACAAGCAATAGGAACAACCACAGTTGTGGTTTGGTTGTACTCAGTTTTCGTTCTTATCTTTATGATATCTCTTGGATTTCATGAAAATAACTTACCAGCGGGTAATGTAGGTTTCTTAAACTACCAATATTTGTGGCTATTCATGATCCCGACAATTCCCGGAGCCTTATTAGGTGCGAAGATTTCCAGTATACTCCCAGAGAGGAAATTAAAAATATCATTCGTAATCCTACTATATGTAATTGGCATTAGCATGTTATTTTCTTGATGCCTTCATTAAATTCTTAAAGACTTTATTACCTAATTACTTGATAATAAACAATGCGATGTGCTGGTGATAAATTAATTCAGTATCCCAGCACAGCATTAATCTCTACTACTATTATGAATACATTATACAGCACAAACACACCAGTCATCCTACCTATTAGATAATGCGCTCTGAAGTGGTCAACAAAAATTGGCCACGGATTTAGATCTTTCCAAAAACAATTTTTCTGATTCATTGGGCGTTAATCCACCGTTATATAGTTGAGAAGGGATAGTGTGAACCCATATGTATCATCAGTAAAAACCGGTTCAATTCGATCAAGACTAAACATGTTGACTCCCACAAAAAAAACCACAACCATATTGTGATTTTTTTTGTGTTTACGAAATGCGATGCGCATCACATAAGGCTCTGTCGCATTAACAACGCAAAGTTAGAAAAAGCGGTACTGCCTGTTTTTCAGGCTGCTATCAGATAAAACTGTCCTGCCGGGGACATCCCGTCCCCGGCAGGGTGCTGATATTTCCCTTTACGTATCATATGAATCAGTTCAATACCGTCCAGAATGGTCTGTGCACGCCGGAACGATTTGAATCCCAGCATCAACCGCATTCGGCGTTTGATATTCCAGTGGTCCTGCTCAATCAAATTGTTCAGATACTTACTCTGCCTGACGGTAATGGTTTTCATCTTTTTCTTTACCGCCATTGAGCGTAGCGAGCGCCGCCGTATTGGCGCGACTTTTGTCCGTCTGCTGATGTTAATGCGACAGAACCGAAATACACAGAATATGTATGACCCGGTTATTCGTCGTCATACTGTGGACCCGCATAATTATCAAAACGCGACCACTGGCCATTAAAGGTTAGACGTACGGTACCGATTGGGCCGTTACGCTGCTTACCCAAAATTATCTCGGCGATCCCTTTCATATCACTGTTCTCGTGGTAAACCTCATCACGGTAGATAAACATAATCAAGTCGGCATCCTGCTCGATGGAGCCGGATTCACGTAGATCCGAGTTGACCGGACGTTTATCAGCTCGCTGTTCCAGTGAACGGTTAAGCTGCGACAGCGCCACTACCGGCACCTGAAGCTCTTTGGCCAGCGCCTTGAGAGAGCGGGAGATTTCCGCGATTTCCAGCGTACGGTTATCCGACAACGCAGGCACGCGCATCAGTTGGAGATAGTCGATCATTATCAGACTCAGGCCACCGTGTTCACGAAAAACGCGGCGTGCACGAGAGCGTACTTCTGTCGGCGTCAGGCCGGAGGAATCATCGATGAACATGTTCTTTTTCTCCAGCAGAATCCCCATCGTACTGGAGATGCGCGCCCAGTCCTCGTCATCTAACTGACCAGTACGGATCCGGGTCTGATCCACACGGGACAACGAGGCCAGCATACGCATCATAATCTGTTCACCGGGCATCTCCAGACTGAAAATCAGTACCGGTTTATCCTGGGTCATCGCGGCATTTTCGCAAAGGTTCATCGCAAACGTGGTTTTACCCATGGAAGGACGCGCCGCCACAATAATCAGATCCGATCGTTGTAAACCGGCGGTTTTCTTATTCAGATCCTGATACCCCGTATCCACACCGGTCACCCCATCGTGCGGCGTCTGATAAAGCGATTCGATCCTTGAAATCGTCGCTTCAAGGATCTGATCGACACTCTTTGGCCCTTCATTTTTATTGGCGCGATTTTCAGCTATCTGGAAAACACGGGATTCGGCCAGATCGAGCAGATCTTCACTGGTACGACCCTGCGGATCATAACCGGCATCGGCTATTTCGTTCGCTACTGCGATCATTTCACGGACAATTGCACGTTCGCGAACGATATCCGCATAAGCGCCGATATTCGCTGCACTGGGGGTGTTTTTCGACAGTTCTGCGAGATAGGCAAAACCGCCCACCATGCTCAATTCACCTTTGGTCTCCATCGATTCGGAGAGGGTTATCAGGTCAATTGGCTTGCCCTGTTCCAGCAAGCGCTGCATTTCACTAAAAATCATGCGGTGTGGTCGGCTGAAGAAGTCCTGCGCCACCACACGTTCAGAAACGTTGTCCCAGCGTTCGTTATCCAGCATCAACCCGCCCAACACGGATTGCTCCGCTTCCAGAGAATGGGGCGGCAATTTAAGCCCTTCCATCTGCCGATCGTGAGGCGCATGGTTATCAACGGATTTGTTGGAGGGTTTATTTCCTGCCATAGTAATGCGATACCAAAATCTGAGAGGGGGAAGCGCGCAAGTATACCTGTTTGCTGACCTTTCGTCCTCTCTCAATGACGCTGAATCCACAGGAGATATCATGACGAAACGTATACAAATCAGCCAGCACGGCGGCCCGGAAGTGATGCAGGTGATTGACGTTGAGATCCCTGAACCTGCGACAGGAGAGGTCATTGTTGAGAACAAAGCGATCGGCATCAACTACATCGATACTTATGTACGCAGCGGCCTGTATCCCGCCTCATTACCTTCAGGATTAGGCACTGAAGCCGCGGGGGTAGTGAAGAGCGTTGGTGAAGGCGTAACGGCGGTGAAACCGGGAGATCGCGTAGTTTATGCTCAGTCGACTCTCGGCGCCTACAGCGAATATCATGCGGTACATGTCGATAAACTGGCGCTCCTGCCCGACAGTATTTCTTACCAGCAAGCGGCGGCATCGTTTCTGAAAGGCCTGACCGTTCATTACCTGCTGCGCCAGACTTATGTGGTTCAGCCTGACGAAGTTTTCCTGTTTCATGCGGCGGCAGGCGGTGTCGGATTGATCGCCTGTCAGTGGGCAAAAGCGCTGGGGGCTCATCTGATCGGCACCGTGGGTTCTGCTGAAAAAGCAGCACGGGCGAAGGACGCTGGCGCATGGGCAACCATTAACTATCGCCAGGAAAATATTGCTCAGCGTGTCAGTGAACTGACGGATGGCAAAAAGGTGCGGGTGGTTTACGATTCGGTGGGGAAAGAGACTTGGGAAGCCTCGCTGGACTGCCTGCAACGTCGCGGTTTGATGGTCAGCTTTGGCAACTCCTCCGGCCCGGTCAGCGGCGTAAATTTGGCTATTCTCAATCAAAAAGGGTCGCTGTACGTAACTCGCCCTTCGCTGAATGGCTATATTACCACGCGTGAAGCGCTGACAAATGCCAGCAACGAATTGTTCTCGCTGATCGCGAGCGGAGCGATTAACGTGGATGTGCCTGAACAGCAAAAGTTTGCTCTGACTGATGTACAACAGGCGCATAAAACGCTGGAGAGCCGTGCCACTCAAGGTTCAAGCTTGTTGATCCCTTGATCGATCGCCAGAAACGAATCGGGCTTCCCGCAGGAAGCCCTTATTTTCTTTTTTTATGATTTACGCTGTTAGTAGGGTCAGCGGTGATGAATTCGTTCTGATTCAATCGGCACAATCATGGCAAATTTTATAAGTAAAAAATATGTTTAATTGCAAAATCATCTGAGCAATCTTCCATGTTGTGATCCAGACCTCACTACCATGCGTAAAAAACCATCTAATACATTGATTTTATCGAGATAACTAACACTCACTGTTCAGTTTAACCGGCTGGTAAGCCGTGATAAGCCCCTATGCCCAGCACCGCCAATAGCCACCATGGAAACATTTTTATAACAACCAACAGCAGGCCACCACAGATAATCACTATCATTGCAACAATCAGCGCAACGATGGTGCCAGCAAATAGCGGTCAGTTACGGCTTGACGGGTGTTTATCACATGTAAGGCGGCAGACTATGACGTCCCGACAGAGTCGAAACTGATCGACGCCTGTCTACATTAACGTTAAACGATCGCCGGGATCTTATCGGCGACCAGCGCCAACGCCTGCTCCACAGTCGCAATATTGGCGCCCGGTTTATGCGCATTCTCGCTCAGATGACGGCGCCACTGACGGGCGCCAGGAATGCCCTGGAACAATCCCAGCATATGGCGGGTAATATGACCCAGCCAGGTTCCCTGTGCCAGTTCACGTTCAATGTACGGATACATTGAGCGCACCACCGCCACCAGATCGACGGGTGCATCATCGCTGCCGAACAACTCGCGGTCTACCTGCGACAGCAGCCCTGGATTCTGGTAGGCTTCACGCCCCATCATCACCCCATCCACGTGCTGCAAGTGCACTTTGGCTTCTTCCAACGTCTTCACGCCGCCGTTAATCGACAGAGTCAGATGCGGGAAATCACGCTTAAGCTGATACACACGTTCATAATCCAGCGGGGGGATTTCGCGGTTCTCTTTCGGGCTCAGCCCTGACAGCCATGCTTTGCGCGCATGGATGATAAACATCTCACAACCGCCCTGCTCAGACACCTGATGGATAAAATCACACAAAAAAGCATAACTGTCCTGATTGTCGATACCAATACGTGTTTTCACCGTGACCGGAACAGACACCTTATCACGCATGGCTTTAATGCCATCCGCCACCAACGCCGCTTCACCCATCAGACACGCCCCAAAACGCCCGTTCTGTACACGATCTGAAGGACAACCGACATTGAGGTTAATTTCATTATAGCCCCGCGCTTCCGCCAGCTCGGCGCACCGGGCCAGCGCAGCGGGTTCAAAACCGCCCAACTGCAACGCCACGGGTTGTTCTTCCGGGCTCCAGGCCAGATAGTCGCCTTTGCCATGAATGATCGCGCCGGTAGTGACCATTTCCGTGTACAGCAACGCCTGACGCGTCAACTGACGGTGAAAATAGCGGCAGTGACGATCCGTCCAGTCCAGCATCGGGGCAACACTGAATCGTGAAGGGCTGTATTTTGGCGCTACACCGCTGTTAATACTGATGTTCTGTGGGTTGAAGACTTCTTTATTTTCATGCATTTTTTGTCTTTATGTCGTATTTTTTCTTTATCAGGACACCAAATTTAAGGAGTCCTCAGCGCCTAAATCTGGCATGGGACATATCAGGATTGCATACTATACCATAGGCAAAAGAACGAAAGCAGACGGCAAAATCTTCACAAAGCACGTCGATGCAAAAACATGGGGGAGAACATTCGTGAAGCTATTGGGGCCCATATCACATCACTAGTGGAGGTGGCAAAGCCGTACCAGAAGTTACCCCTGTAGAAAGCTGGCTGGCCGATCCTGGCTATGCTGGCATGGTATAACTCCCCTTTTTGCTGATCCGCCGTATCGATCAGTTTGTTGCCACACATCCAGAATATGGTAGCCGTTCCGGCTTCCTGTCTCGTGTCGCGGCGGATAAAATAATTGGACGAAAAAAAACGTAAAACCTCGCAAGAGGCTTTTGTAACGATAACCCAATGGATTTAGGCCGAACATGGACAACGCAGAGCTAAAACAACACTTGTATGAGTGCCTCCGCTGTGAAGTAATGATGAGCAGTAAACCTTTTTCATGGTGGAGAACACTACATAAAGCATTCAAGTGCCCAGAAAGACGTTACTTTTTCTGGTGGAGAATTGCATCGTACTTATACAAAACTAAAAAAATAAAAAAATCGCAAGAAAAATAAACAGATCATTAGTTTTAAAATACGGTACCGAAATACAGCTTCCTGCACATATTGGACCTGGGCTTATTATCAGTCATCATCAGGGAATAGTAATAAATAGTGCGGCTAAAATAGGGAAGTCCTTTCGCATACGACAAAATGTAACGATTGGAATATCAGGAAATTCTAAAAGTGGCTTACCACCATCTATCACCATTGGCGACAATGTAGAGATTGGGGCGGAGTCATGTATCATCTCAGAAAATATAAAAATAGGTAATAATGTCACTATTGGTGCAATGTCATTCATTAATAAAAACATTCCTGACAATTGCACTGTTTTTACAGAAAAAATCAACAGAACGATCGTTAAAAATAATTAATCTGTTCAGTAAACTCATTAGTTTAATGAATGCGGATGAAACTGACATCAGGGTCAGAGGGCAGTGGAAATATCTGTACCGGGCTGTCGATACCTCAGGTCAGATGCTCTACTGGCATAGAAACAGGATACGGCAGCAGCATTACGTTAGAACGATCGAAAAGGGATGGTCCGCGCCCCTCTGACCTTACCGTACAATTTCTTTTATTTTTAGTTGTTAATCAAATGATTAAGATAATATCGACAGGAGTCTGGACACCTCAAGGCTGAATTCGTCGTTTGGCTTCTGACGTGATAACATAACAATCAGATTTAGCCTCGGGGGAAGTTATGAATATAAGCAGCGCTGAAAAAATTCTGTCGCAGGCAGAAGCACTCTGCCAACAACGCAATGTCAGGTTAACACCTCAGCGTCTCGAAGTGCTGCGTCTGATGAGCCAGCACCACGGCGCGATCAGTGCTTATGATCTGCTCGATTTATTGCGTACCTGTGAACCGCAAGCGAAACCCCCCACGGTTTATCGCGCTCTGGATTTCTTGCTGGAGCAAGGCTTCGTTCACCGCGTAGAGTCCACCAACAGCTATGTCGTCTGCCATCATTTTGAAGAACCGGCACACACTTCAGCAATGCTGATTTGTGATCGCTGTGGAGCCGTGGTGGAAAAACATGCTGAGGGCGTCGAAAGCATCTTGCAATCGCTGGCCTCGTCGTCAGGCTTTGCCCTGACCAATAGTGTTATCGAAGCGCATGGATTATGTAGCGATTGTGTCGAAGTTGAAGCCTGTACGCATCAGGATGCCTGCCAGCACGACCACACGATCAACACCAAAAAACGTGGACGTTAAACGTTATAGTCGCCATCATTTTATTTAATGGCATCGCTAAGGCCATGATAAAAAACATGAATGACCGTGTGATGACGCGGGATAACCGGCGACGTCAGCAAGTGAACCAGCTATTGTAACGCCAGTGACGCCGCCAGATAATTCCCAATGCCAGCCCACGCAGTAGCAGAAAAACGGTCACCGCCAGCCACAAGCCATGATTCCCCAGTACAGGTACAGTAAAAAGTGTCAGCCCATATCCCAGTGCTGCAATCACCATGCTGTTACGCATCTCACTTGCACGAGTCGCGCCAATAAACATGCCATCGAGCAGGTAGCACCACACGCCGCAGACTGGCAGTACTATTTGCCAGAACAGGTAAATGTCAGCCTGTTGGCGCAGTTCAGGCAAAGAAGTCAACAAGTTGACAATATGTGGCCCGGCCAGGGCATAGACCAGTGAAAACAACACAGCAACCACGCCAGCTTGACGACACGCGGCATGCCAGATCAGCAGTAGTTTGCTGCTATCCCGGGAGCCGAATGCCTCGCCTGAACAGGCTTCCACCGCATAGGCAAAGCCATCCAACGCATAGGCGGTAAAAGTCAGGAACATCATCAGCACAGCATTAACCGCCACCACGTCCCTGCCAAGTCGGGCACCCAGTACGGTCAGCGAAACGAAGCAGAGCTGTAAAAGCAGCGAACGCAGCATGATATCCCGGTTAAGCCGCAGCAATCTTGCCAGGTTTCCCCGCCATGCCGTTTTCAGCATCACCAACGAGATACCACGCAGTTTCAGCACCCGCCACACCATATACAACCCGATAATCAGCGTAACATACTCAGCAATAGCGGTAGCGGCGGCGGCGCCTTCAACGCCCCATCTCAGCTCAATCACCAGCCACCAATCCAGCACAATATTCACCAGGTTGCCGACGACTAACAAGATAACCGGAGCGCGGACATACTGCACGCCAAGCAGCCAACCCAGTAGCACCAGGTTCGCCAGCGTGGCGGGCGCGCTCAGCCAGCGAATATTCATAAACAACGCGGCCTGGTGTAACACAGCGGTATCTCCACCGACTACCGACAACGCAAGATGGTTCAGAGGAGATTTCAGCAGGATAAAGGCCATCCCGGCCAGCAGAGCGATAAGCAAAGGCTGTATCAGTGCTCGCACCAGTGCGGGCTTGTCACCTGAGCCAAAAGCTTGCGCAGTCAGTCCGGTGGTGCTCATACGTAGAAATAACAACAGCATAAATAAAAAGCTGGTAGCGCCAGTCCCAACCGCCACACCACCAAGATAGCTGGGGCTGTCCAGATGACCAATAACAGCGGTATCGACCAGCCCTAATAGTGGAACACTGACATTCGACAGGATCATTGGCAGAGCGAGTCGCCAGAGGTGTTTATCAGAAGGGGTCAGGAATCGCATCGTTATCCACTGTCATTCTGCGACAAACTCAAAGAAAGACTATCGGCAGTTGGAAAAAAATGACAACCAGTAAGACGCGCCGCCGAAGCCGCGCGCGGTCTTCAGGATTATAGCCAGTTACCGTTGCGGATAACGCCCACCGCCAGCCCTTCGATTGTCAGGGTCTGCTGGCGAAGATCGACGACAATCGGTTGAAACTCACTGTTTTCCGGTAACAATTGTACCATATTGCCCTGTTTTTTCAGGCGCTTTACAGTGACTTCATCATCAATACGCGCCACCACAACCTGGCCATTACGCACGTCCTGGGTTTTATGGACCGCCAGCAGATCACCATCCATAATACCGATATCTTTCATCGACATACCGCTCACGCGCAGCAAAAAATCAGCACTGGGTCTGAACAGACCGGGATCCACCTGGTAGTGGCCTTCGATATGCTGTTCGGCCAGCAACGGTTCTCCGGCGGCGACGCGACCAATGAGTGGCAAACCGTCTTCTTCTTCCATCATCAGACGGATACCCCGTGACGCGCCAGTGACAATTTCGATCACACCTTTACGCGCCAGTGCTTTGAGATGCTCTTCAGCCGCATTAGGGGAACGGAAACCAAGCTGTGTAGCGATTTCTGCCCGCGTAGGCGGCATACCGGTCTGATTAATATGGTCGCGTATCAGCTCATAAACCTGCTGCTGCCTTGCTGTTAGTGCTTTCATCCCGCCCCCTGGTTGTTTATACAGTCGACTGTGAGTATATACAGGTATTTGCGCGTTGAAAACCTCAACCTGGATAAAAACAGTCGTTCGTTAAATATTGCGAGCGCTAACTGAAATGGGCAAAGAGCAACGCGCCCCAGACAAAAATGGCCAGTAGAATAGCCAGTAATACGGCTGCGGACCCCAGGTCTTTCGCCCGACCAGACAAGGTATGGAAATCCTGACCTATGCGATCCACCACCGCCTCAATGGCGCTATTGATCAGCTCAACGATGATAACCAGCACCACGGAACCAATCAGCAAAACCCGCGCGATGGTATCAATATCCAGCCAACTGGCCACCACAATGGCGAGAATCACCGCCAGCGTTTCCTGGCGAAATGCCGCTTCGTTTTGCCAGGCCGCCCGAAAGCCTTTCCATGAGTAACCTGCGGCTTTTATGATTCGGGTCAATCCGGTGACGTTATTTGTCATAATGAGGGAACCCTTTGGAATGTTTAACGTCAATGTGTGAGTAGCGCGCATTTTGCAACACCACAGATCTCGCAGTCGCTTTCTGGTATGCTTGCGACGCTTTGCTAACAAGAGGCTTCATGTTGTCTATGTCAGGTTGGCGTAATTTATATTATAACTTATTGAATTTACCGGTTAAATTCTTGGTAAAAAGTAAAGCGATTCCCGCCGAACCGGTTGTTGAACTGGGGATCGATACCTCGCGCCCTATTATGTATGTGCTACCGTACGATTCAAAGGCCGATTTGCTGGCGCTACGTGAACAGTGCCGCAAACAGGCTCTCCCTGATCCGTTAGAGCCATTGGAAATCGATGGTACCGTACTGCCACGTTATGTGTTTATCCATGATGGTCCCCGGGTATTCCCTTATTTCGTGCCGAATGTGGAATCAGTGAAACTCTTTCACGATTACCTGGATTTGCACCGCAGTAATCCGCACCTCGACATCCAGATGATGCCAGTCTCGGTGATGTTTGGCCGGGCGCCAGGTCGTGAGGTGCAGGGTGAAGATCAGCCTCATCTGCGAGTGCTGAATGGCGTGCAAAAATTCTTCGCCATACTGTGGCTTGGTCGTGACAGCTTCGTGCGTTTCTCTCCGATTGTTTCTCTACGCCGCATGGCGACGGAACACGGCACGGACAAAACCATTGCCCAAAAGCTGGCCAGAGTAGCGAGAATGCACTTCGCCCGCCAGCGCCTGGCGGCAGTCGGTCCTCGTCTACCGCTCCGTCAGGACCTGTTCAGTAAACTATTGCAATCTAAAGCTATCGCCAAAGCGATAGAAGACGAGGCGCGTAGTAAGAAAATCTCTCAGGAAAAAGCGCAGCAGAACGCTGTTGAGATGATGGAAGAAATTGCGGCTGACTTCTCCTATGAAGCGATCCGTCTCACTGACCGTGTGATGGGCTGGACATGGAGTAAGTTATATAAAGGTATCAATGTGAACGGTGGCGAGCGTGTGCGTCAATTAGCGCAGGACGGTCATGAAATCGTTTATGTCCCCTGCCATCGCAGCCACATGGACTACCTGCTACTCTCTTACGTACTTTACCATCAGGGGCTGGTTCCCCCGCATATCGCCGCCGGTATCAACCTCAACTTCTGGCCAGCTGGCCCAATTTTCCGTCGTTTGGGGGCCTTCTTTATCCGTCGTACCTTTAAGGGCAACAAGCTTTATTCTACGGTGTTCCGCGAATATCTGGGTGAACTGTTTACCCGTGGTTATTCGATAGAATACTTTGTGGAAGGCGGCCGTTCCCGTACGGGGCGTCTGTTGGATCCGAAAACCGGTACACTGTCGATGACTATCCAGGCAATGTTGCGCGGCGGCAACCGCCCAATAACGCTGGTGCCGATTTATATTGGCTATGAGCACGTGATGGAGGTGGGGACCTACGCCAAAGAGTTACGTGGGGCAACCAAAGAGAAAGAAGGTTTCATGCAGATGATCAACGGGTTGCGTAAACTACGCAACCTGGGCCAGGGGTATGTCAACTTCGGCGAACCACTGCCGCTGGTGAACTACCTGAATAATCATGTACCGGAATGGCGTGAGGCGATTGATCCCATCGAAGCCCAGCGTCCGGCCTGGCTGACGCCAGCGGTGAACGATATCGCACAGCGCGTCATGGTACGGATTAACAACGCCGGTGCAGCCAACGCCATGAATCTGTGTGTTACCGCGCTGCTGGCTTCACGTCAGCGTTCATTGACTCGCGAGCAACTGATTGAGCAGTTGGAATGCTATACCCAATTGTTACGCAACGTGCCCTATTCGCCGGATTCCACCGTACCGGAAATGACGCCTGAAGCGCTGATGGATCATGCGCTGAGCCTGAACAAGTTCCAACTCGAACAGGATAACATCGGCGAAATTATCGTGTTGCCGCGAGAGCAAGCGATACTGATGACCTATTACCGTAATAACATTCACCATATGTTGGTGATGCCGTCGGTTATTGCAGTGATCCTGATGCAGCATCATGAAGTAACGCGTGCAGAATTGCTGCGCCAGGTCAGCATCATTTATCCTATGCTGAAGAGTGAATTGTTCCTGCGGTGGGAAAAAGAAGACTTACCAGCAGTGCTGGATGAACTGATCGCCGAAATGGCTCGTCAGGGCCTGTTGAGCGCGGATCCGCAAACGTTACGTCTCATCTCCGCTCGTTTTCATACATTACAGTTGCTGGCGGCAGGCGTGCGAGAAACACTGCAACGCTATGCCATCACGTTCTCCATCCTCAGCGCAAATCCGTCAATTAACCGCAGTACACTGGAGAAAGAGAGTCGCACCATGGCTCAGCGTCTGTCAGTATTGCATGGCATCAACGCACCGGAATTCTTCGACAAAGCCGTATTCTCCACGCTGGTGTTGACGCTGCGCGACGAAGGTTATATCAGTGATACCGGAGATGCACGGGTCGAACAGACCAACAAGGTCTATCAAATGCTGGCCGAGTTGATTACGCAGGATGTCAGGATGACCATTGAAAGTGCGGTCACGCACGAGTAAGGCGAGCGACTGGCCAGTGTAAAACCGGCTTCGTGGATAATGTCGCACGAGTGCTATTCTATCAGGGCGTTGCGGTTGTTTAACCGCAACGCCCTCGTTTATGGCAGTCCGCATAAGCAACGGTCTTACGCATGAACACACATAAACCAGAGCGGCACAAAACGATATTGCAAAACGGCCTCGGTCAAAGCCAACTGGCCAGAGGCGCACAGCTCAACACGATACCAACAAACAGCACCAGTCCGACGTAGTTATTGTTCAGGAAGGCCTGGAAACACGCCTCGCGCTCACGGTCGGTGATCAGTCTCTGCTGATGCACAAATAGCGCGCCAGCTAACAGGATTGACCAGTAAAACGCCCCACCCAATTGCATCATCCAGCCAATTAATGCCATCAGCGCCAGTGTGACAAATTGTAGCAAGCCAATAATCAATTTATCGAAACGACCAAACAAGATAGCCGTCGACTTCACGCCAATTCGCAGATCATCATCACGATCAACCATCGCATATTGCGTGTCGTAGGCCACCGTCCAGCAGATATTGACCAAAAACAGCAACCAACACGTCAATGGTACCGTTTCACTTACCGCAGCCCACCCCATCGGGATTGCCCAGCCAAACGCAGCGCCCAACACCACCTGCGGCAGATGGGTGTAGCGTTTCATAAACGGATAAACCCATGCCAGCGCCAGCCCAGCGAACGACAGCCAGATAGTCATCGCATTCATGGTCAACACCAGACCAAAAGAGATTAACACCAGCCCGCCAAACAACAGCCTGGCCTCCTTTGAGGTCACTGCTCCGCTGGCCAATGGACGGGTGCGTGTGCGCTTCACATACCCATCAATTTTGCGGTCAGCGAAATCATTCACCACACAGCCAGCGGCACGCATAAAAAAGACGCCCAAAATAAAGACCACCAGCACATTCAGCGGAGGGATACGCATCCCAGCCAGCCATAAGGCCCACAAGGTAGGCCACAGCAACAATAGCGTACCGATCGGTTTATCAATACGCATCAGACGGCTCCATGCCTGAAATTTATTCATTGACAGACTTCTCTCCACGCTACAACCTCCCATCATCCTGCTCCGGCCAGTACAGCGGAGCAGGCGGTAAAAACAATTCGGTCAGTAATAATGGTTTGCCGGAAAGACGCAAACGCGAACGACGTCCCAATAATCCCTCCACCTGCCCCAGTTCAATGAAATCACGCGTCAGGGTTGAGGAAGCAAACAGATAGCGCCCCAACGGGCGCGAACCCAACTGCTGCAACATTTTTTCCGGACCATCCAGCGTCGACTCGGGCACAATGGTGCGCCCCGCCAGCCAGGGTTCACCATCGCCACACAGCAGAACTTCCCGTAACCAGTAACGCGATTCCTGCGGCAACAACCTCACGTCATCCCCAACGTCTTCAGCGGTAATAAACCCTTCCTGTCGCACCATCGCCGTGACCTGCCCGCAATGGCGTTCAAAGCGCTGGGTCATGGAATCTTCTTCCATTAACCAGTTGAGCGCGGGAGCCGTCAGCAAAGACGAGGACGATGGCAACCATTCAAGGGCGCGCAACTGTGACAACACATGATCGGTCATTAGCCTCTCCGGACAAAAATTTCGGGGAATAGTGTAACGCAGACCTGGTAGCAGGACACGACGTGACCACCTCAATTCCGGAGAGTTTTAACGGCCCAACAGACGATTGCGTTCTAAACGCGCCAGAAACACAGACTGGGGACGTCACAACAGACCACGGAAATATCAAAGACAACCCGTGCGGGTTGCCGGTTGGTTCTGGCGCAAATGACCGGTTATAAAAGGCCGGTGCTTACGCGACCGGCCCGATGGCAAACGACAGACAACTCAATGCTCAGTCACGCCAGTTTTTATAGCGATTAATCAGACCGTTGGTTGAACTGTCATGGCTGCTTACCGCCTCACTGCCGGACAGTTCTGGCAGGATACGATTTGCTAACTGTTTGCCCAGCTCAACACCCCATTGATCAAAGGTGAAAATATTGAGGATCGCGCCCTGAGTAAAGATTTTATGTTCATACAGCGCAATCAGCGCACCCAGGCTGAACGGCGTGATATCGCGCAGCAGGATGGAATTGGTGGGACGGTTTCCTTCAAACACTTTAAACGGCACGATGTGTTCAACAGACTTCGCCTCTTTCCCCGCGTCGATAAACTCTTTTTCAACCACCTCGCGTGATTTTCCGAACGCCAGTGCTTCAGTCTGCGCAAAGAAGTTCGACAGCAGTTTAGCGTGATGGTCTCCCAACTTGTTATGGCTAATGGCCGGTGCGATGAAGTCACAGGGAACCATTTTAGTTCCCTGATGAATCAGTTGGTAAAACGCATGCTGACCATTTGTGCCCGGCTCACCCCAGATAATCGGGCCAGTTTGATAAGAAACCGGGTTACCGTTACGGTCAACATACTTACCGTTAGATTCCATGTTGCCTTGCTGAAAATAAGCAGCAAAGCGATGCATATACTGATCGTAAGGCAGGATAGCTTCCGTTTCGGCACCAAAGAAATTGTTATACCAGATACCAATCAATGCCAGAGTCACCGGCAGGTTTTTCTCGATCGGGGTGGTGGAGAAATGCTTATCCATAGCATGTGCGCCACTCAGCAGTTTCTCGAAGTTATCGAAGCCGATTGACAGGATGATCGATAAACCAATCGCTGACCACAGGGAATAACGACCACCAACCCAGTCCCAGAATTCGAACATATTGGCGGTATCAATACCGAACTCGCTTACCGCCTTACCATTGGTGGACAAGGCCACGAAGTGCTTCGCGACGTGTTTCTCATCCCCTGCGGTTTTCAAAAACCAGTCCCGCGCACTGTGGGCATTGGTCATGGTTTCCTGGGTGGTGAACGTTTTAGAGGCGACCAGGAACAGCGTGGTTTCCGGACTGAGGTTCTTAATCGTTTCAGCAATATGTGTGCCATCGACGTTAGACACAAAGTGCATGTTCAGGTGATTTTTGTACGGACGCAGCGCCTCGGTGACCATATATGGTCCCAAATCAGAACCACCGATACCTATGTTTACTACATCGGTAATCGGCTTGCCAGTGTAGCCTTTCCACTCGCCGCTGATGATGCGCTCAGAGAACGATTTCATCTTCGCCAACACCGCATTCACTTCCGGCATGACGTCCTTACCCTCCACCACGATGGGGGTATTACTGCGGTTACGCAGGGCAACGTGCAGTACGGCACGATCTTCAGTCCGGTTGATTTTTTCACCAGAGAACATCGACTTGATGGCTCCCTGTAAATCGGTCTCTTTAGCCAGCGCCTGCAACTTGCTGAGGGTTTCGTGGGTGATACGGTTTTTGGAATAATCCACCAGCATCAGATCGTCGAAGGTGGCAGAGAACGTCGCGAAACGGTTGCTGTCTTTGACAAACAGATCAGCGATTTTGACATCCTTCATCTCTTCAAAATGCTGCTGCAACGCTTTCCAGGCAGCGGTTTGTGTCGGATTGATATTTTTCATAGCAACACACTCTTTTTATTTAAGAACCGTCAATCAGGCCGGACGCAAGGTTACCTGTTACGAGCTTTCAGCGCCCCTTTTCCTGCAACAGGTCACCACTATCACGGGAGATGATTCCCCCTTAGTCCGGGACTATTTATCACTACTACTCAGGTAATGAGGATAATGCCCGCTCAGAGTTTCAGTATGACTATTCTTGCTGACGAAAGGAAAATTTTTATGGCGCGGCCTGGCTGATGTCAGCTCTTTTGCTTCGATTTTAACAAAGTAAAAATTTAGTATTTTCAAAAAAATAGACAATACTGCACATTATTGAGTACAGGGTTAACAATCAGACACACCTTATCAGCGCCATATAAACGTCAAGACATCCTCAGCGCAACACGCTCCCGGCCGCAGGTAGAACTTGCTCTGCCGGAGACAGACCGTCCCCGTCCGGATGATGATATTGCCTGACTCAAACACCCGGCTGAATTCAGCATCAACGCGATGTGTCGGGTGCTGAAGGTGACCCGCAGCAGCGGGTAGGTCTGGCGCAACCGCCGTCAGGTGATGAATGCACGGCAATTCTGGTGTCGTCTTTCGCACGACTCCTGACATCTCTAAGGTGCAGGCATTTATGTGCTAACAATAATAAGACCAGAGCAAAATGACAATTTCTCCAACGCCAGTCATTGACATCGACGTCAGAACCCGATATTTCTATCGCGCTAATTGCGCAGTTGATGCGCAAGCCAGAAGAGGCGCGTCGCCCAGGCAGTGTGTTGGAGGATCCGTATCCGCAGAAGACACATCAGGGGGAGCGACGCCGAGGTACAAACCACGCGGAATGGGGCGTATCGACTGCAGGGGCTGAATCCCCTGGGTTGTCACCAGGATCGTTCGACAGTCAGACGATCCCTGTCCTGATTACCGGCGTCGCAGCGCATCCCGCTGTCATCCTCGCTAATCGGGTATACAAGGTGGGGCGCTTCTGGGTGACTCGTAGTAAAAACCCTTTTCTACGTCTGCCCCGTTTCTGCTCTTCCCTTGTGCCAAGGCTGATGGAATCTAACCTGACACGAGGAATGTCAAGACATGTCCCAATCTTCATTGATCGTGGCAAAATTTGGCGGCACCAGCGTTGCCGACTTTGTCGCGATGAATCGCAGCGCCGACGTGGTGCTGTCCGATCCGAATGTTCGCCTGGTGGTACTTTCCGCCTCTGCGGGAGTCACCAACCTGCTGGTGTCTCTGGCTGATGGTCAGGAACAGGAGCAGCGCGCTTACCTGTTGGATGAAATCCGCCGTATTCAGTACGCCATCGTCGATCAGTTGGACCAGCCTGATGTTATCCGCGAAGAAGTCGATCGCATGTTGGAAAACATCACGATGTTGTCTGAAGCAGCGGCGCTGGCGACCTCCAGCGCGTTGACCGATGAACTGGTCAGCCACGGTGAACTGTTGTCCAGTCTGTTGTTCGTGGAGATCCTGCGTCAGCGCAAGGTCGAGTCCGTGTGGTTTGACGTGCGTAAGGTGATGCGCACCAGCGACCGCTTTGGCCGTGCCGAACCGGATGTGGCCTTGCTGGCCGAACTGTCTCAGTCACAGTTGGCGCCGCGCCTGCAGGAAGCGCTGATCGTAACCCAGGGATTTATCGGTAGTGAAGCGAAAGGCCGTACCACTACGCTGGGACGGGGCGGCAGCGACTACACGGCGGCACTGCTTGGCGAGGCGCTACAGGCTAGCCGCATCGATATCTGGACTGATGTGGCGGGCATCTACACCACCGATCCGCGCATAGTGCCAGCAGCAAAGCGTATTGATGAAATCACCTTTGAAGAAGCGGCTGAAATGGCGACCTTCGGGGCAAAAGTACTGCATCCGGCTACGTTATTACCCGCAGTCCGCTGCGATATCCCGGTCTTTGTGGGTTCAAGCAAGGATCCTGCCGCAGGCGGTACCCGCGTCTGCAACCAGACACAGAATCCACCGCTGTTCCGTGCCATGGCTCTACGTCGCAAGCAGACGCTACTCACACTACACAGCCTGAATATGCTGCACGCACGAGGTTTCCTGGCCGAAGTGTTCAACATCCTGGCCCGCCACAGTATTTCCGTGGATCTGATAACCACCTCCGAAGTCAGCGTGGCACTGACCCTGGATACCACCGGGTCCACCACCACCGGTGAAAGCCTGCTGACTCAGGCACTGCTCACCGAGCTTTCTTCCCTGTGCCGGGTGGAAGTAGAAGAAAATCTGGCGCTGGTGGCGATCATTGGCAACAACCTGTCCCACGCCTGCGGCGTCGGCAAAGAAGTGTTTGGCGCACTGGAGCCGTTCAATCTACGCCTGATTTGCTATGGCGCCAGCAGCTATAACCTGTGTTTCCTGGTACCGGGCGATGACGCGGAACAAGTGGTACAGGCACTGCACCGCAATTTGTTCGAATGATCCTTAATTTGCCGGCGTTTAATCATCCCAGATAAAAATCTGAAATTCGGCGATTGTAATTCCGTCATATATGTTGATAATTCCGCATGTTAACAACAAAAACTGCGAGATTATTATGAAGAAGTTTATGGCGGAATTTTTAGGAACGTTTGTACTGGTTTTTGGTGGTTGCGGTAGCGCAGTTTTGGCTGCAGGTTTTCCAGGACTGGGGATTGGTTTTGCTGGCGTGGCGCTGGCATTTGGCCTGACGGTGTTAACCATGGCTTATGCCGTGGGCCATATTTCAGGCGGTCATTTTAACCCGGCGGTGACACTGGGTCTGTGGGCGGGCGGTCGTTTCCCAACGGCTCAAATCCCTGGCTACATTATCGCTCAGGTGATCGGCGGTCTGGCAGCGGCAGGCGTACTGTATGTTATCGCCAGCGGTCATGCCGGTTTCGATGCGGCAACCAGCGGCTTCGCCGCCAATGGTTATGGCGAACACTCACCGGGCGGCTTCTCACTGCTTTCTGGCATGGTGACTGAAGTGGTGCTGACCGCCATCTTCCTGGTGATAATCCACGGTGCAACCGATAAACGCGCCCCCGCTGGCTTTGCCCCGATCGCCATTGGCCTGGCGCTAACCCTGATCCACCTGATCAGCATTCCGGTGACCAACACCTCGGTGAACCCGGCCCGCAGTACCGCTGTGGCTATCTTCCAGGGCGGTTGGGCGATTGATCAACTGTGGATGTTCTGGCTGATGCCGATCATCGGTGGGGTGATCGGTGGCCTGATTTATCGTGGTCTGCTGGAAAGCAAAGACTAATATTTCCTTTATTGGCGGGTTGAAAATCATTATCCCGCCATTGTTATTCTCCCTTATTTTCCCCCCCTTATTTAATGCTATGATTCGGCGTTCGCTTTTCCCCCGTTCCGGGTATAAAGCGCACCACCTGTGGAAAAATTTAATCGTTATATACCCCAAAATGCAGGGTATAAATACAACATCATAAATAGGAAATCTGGCTATGCTTGCCACTATTACCCGGCTGTTTCCCTTATGGGCCGTTCTGCTGTCTATCGCCGCTTATTACACCCCTGCGACCTTTCTGGGGATTGGCCCGTGGGTGACCTCACTGCTGATGCTAATTATGTTCGGCATGGGCGTTACGCTAAATATCAATGATTTTAAACGGGTGCTGACCCGTCCAGCGCCGGTACTGGCCGGAACGTTCCTGCACTACCTGGTTATGCCGCTGGCGGCCTGGGGACTGGCTAAACTGTTCCATATGCCGCCTGACCTGGCGGCGGGGATGATTCTGGTCGGCAGCGTGGCCAGCGGCACCGCCTCAAATGTGATGATCTATCTGGCCAAAGGCGATGTGGCCCTGTCGGTGACCATCTCTTCCGTATCCGCGCTGGTCGGCGTTTTTGCCACCCCGCTGCTGACCAAACTGTATGTTGATACCCATATTCAGGTCGATGTGATGGGTATGCTGCTGAGTATTGTGAAAATCGTGGTGGTTCCCATTGGTATCGGCCTGATTGTTCATCACACCATGAATGGCCTGGTAAAGCGCGTGGAACCTTATCTCCCCGCATTTTCCATGGTCTGCATTCTGCTCATCATCAGCGCGGTGGTGGCGGGTAGTCAGGGCTTTATCGGCTCGGTCGGTCTGGTGGTGATTGCGGCGGTTATCCTGCACAACGCGATTGGTCTGCTCGGCGGCTACTGGGGCGGTAAGCTGTTTGGCTTTGATGAGTCAACCTGCCGCACCCTGGCGCTGGAAGTGGGGATGCAGAACTCCGGCCTGGCGGCGACACTGGGTAAACTGTATTTCTCGCCGTTAGCCGCACTGCCAGGTGCCCTGTTCTCCGTCTGGCACAACCTCTCCGGTTCCCTGCTGGCAGGTTACTGGTCCGGTAAACCTGTCAATAAGAAATAATCTGTCTCCGCGTTCCCCCGCACACTACGGGGGAGCATTTATCACTCCTCATCCCGCTCATCATCTGGCTGTTCCAGCACGTTATAAGCCACTGCACAAAACAATGAGTTAAGACGCTTCATATCCCCCAGCAAGCCAAGGTGCAGCGAACTGGTCTCAATACTCTGTACATTCTGTTGATGAAGACGCTCAACGTGCTTGTACGAGTAACGCCGGTTAGTAATGCGAAAGCGATGTTTGGCACGGCGTAAACGCTTAGCACTGGTGATATCCCGCGACAAAAAGACCGACAGGCTGAGACGAAGATGACCCACAAGCTGATCCAGCAACGCCTCCAGTTCAGCCATGCCCTCGACAGAAAACGCCCGACGCGCGGTCAGCGATTTATCTGCCACATCACTGCTCATACGCTCAACAATGTCGCCCGCCATCTCCAGGTTCACCGCCATCTCAATAATCTCCGCCCAGCGCCGCGAGTCATCTTCCGGCAAATCCTCCTTCGGCATCTGTGCCAGGTAAAGCTTGATGGCGGTGTACAGCACATCCACATCATCGTCCAGTTTACGGATTTCCCGATCCTGGCGCTGTTCGCCATGTACGACCTTGCCGAAGGTCGTCAGCATCTGTTCCAGCACATCCCCAATACGCAGTGTCTCGCGCGCGGCATTGGCCAGCGCCAGCGCCGGAGTATCCAGCGCACTGGGATCCAGATAACGTGGTTTAAGCCGCTGATCGGTTTCCGGTTCATCGCGGATCAAACGTTCACACACCTGCGCCATCGTCCCGGCGAACGGCACCATAATCAAACAACGGATTAGGTTGTAAAAGACATGGAAGAAGATAACCAGATCTTCATCATTAACCGGTAATTTATGCAGCAGATTGGGGAGTGAATTGATAAAAGGCAGCACAATTAACGAGCCAATAAACTTGAATAACAGGCTACCGAGTGCCACCCGCTTACCCGCGGCATTCGACGCGCTATTATTCAGCATTGCCAACAGCCCACTCCCCAGGTTTGCACCAATCACCAGGCATAACGCGACCTTAAAAGAGATGACCCCTGTGGCGGTGAGCGTAGCGGTTATCAATACCGCCGCCAGACTGGAATAACTGATGATGGCAAACACCGCACCAATCAATGCATCAAGCATCACATCGCCAGTCAGAGAGGAGAACAACACTTTTACGCCGGCGGCATGCGTGATGGGCGTCGCGGCGGTGACGATCAGTTGCAATGCCAGTAAGATCAGCCCCAGCCCGATACTGGCTCTGCCCAACTGTCCGGCGCGGCTCTGTTTACGCCCCAGGAAGAACACCACGCCAAAGAAAATAAACAGCGGTGAAAGCCATGAGAGATCGAAGGTCAGGATACGCGCCATCAGTGCCGTACCAACATCGGCACCCAAAATAATCACCAATGCAGGCGTCAGCGCCACCAGTTCCTGAGCCACAAATGACGTCACCAGCAGCGTAGTGGCATTACTGCTCTGTACCAGTGCGGTCACCCCAATTCCGGCCATAAAAGCCATCGGTTTTTTGGACACACTACGGCTGAGCACACGACGTAAATCGGCACCGTACACCCGCATGATACCGGTACGCACGATATGCGTTCCCCAGACCAGCAACGCCACGGCAGAAAGAAGATTAAGCAGGGTTAACACCGATATCGACCTCACAACTTAGCAAAAATAACTGGGTCGGACGGAGATACCCGTCCTCCATGACTGGCATTAAGTTTAGTCGATGCACTGAAAAAATATTGTTAATCAGCGTGATAGTTGACGGCTGTCAGGCGACCTCACGCAAAGTCAGTTTATCCAACAGCAGACCAACCTGATATCCCACCGGATGCAGATCGTCCGGTGAACGGTTAAGAACATCGACCCACAGCTCCACATCATGGGCTTTGACCCGATAACGAATCACGTTACCCAGCAGGCTGTGCCCCAGGATTTCCGCCGGGACCCCTTGCTGAGGAGCGCAAAACTGCACCGACTCAGGGCGCAGCGCTACCTGAGCAGAGTAACGCTCACCGGTCAGGAGGGAAGCCTGCTCCGCCGTCAACAGATTGTAATGACCAATAAATCCAGCGGCAAACAAATCCGCCGGCTGGGTGTACAGCGACTCCGCGTTACCATTCTGAACGATTTTACCTTTGTTCATCAACACAATACGATCGGAAAGCGTCAAAGCCTCTTCCTGATCATGTGTGACAAACAAGGTAGTCAGATTTAACTCTTTCTGAATACGGCGGATCTGGTCGCGCAGGTGGCGTCGGATGCGGGCATCCAGCGCGGAAAGCGGTTCATCCAGCAGTAGCAGGCGTGGTTGAGTGACCAGAGAACGGGCCAGCGCCACCCGCTGACACTGCCCACCGGACAATTGATGCGGATAACGTTTGGCATAGTCATTCAACTCCACCAGCTCCAACACTTCCCCAACGCGTCGCTGGATTTCAGCAGCAGCCAGCTTTTGCATCTTCAGGCCAAAGGCGACATTGCGTTCCACGGTCATATTTGGGAACAGGGCATAACTCTGGAACACCATGCCAATCGAACGTTTCTGCGGCGTCAGCGGCACGATATCCTGCCCCTGCAACAAAATTTGCCCACTGTCGACCGATGTCAGTCCGGCAAGACAACGCAGCAGCGTAGATTTCCCACAACCGCTGGGCCCCAGTAAGGTGACGAATTCCCCTTCGCTGGCGCTGAAGTCGATATCCTGGAAAATCGCCGTCGGGCCATAACTTTTATTCAGTTGGGTGACATTCAGGTAGGAAGACATCTTCAGCCTCTCTCGCGGTTCAGGGTATTTGCCAGCCAGGTGACCAGCAGGACAACAAAGAAATAGGAGATAACCAGCGCGCTGCTAAAGTGACCACTGGCATTGCGTACGTTGTAGAGATAAACCTGCAACGTTTCATAGCTGGTACCAACCAGCAGGTTAGCAAACACAAACTCACCAATCAGAAAAGAGAAAGAAAGCAACACCGCGATAAAGGCCCCTTTGCGCAGATTAGGCAATACCACCATCAGCGCCGCCTGCCAGGTGCTGGCGCCCAACAGGTGAGCGGCATCAATCAGCTCGCGCATATTAATCGCCTGCATATTGTTGGCGATGGCGCGATAAATAAACGGCAGTGCGATGGTGAAGTAACAGCCAATCAGGATCCACGGCGAGCCAGTCAGCATCAGCGGCGGCGAGGAATAGAGCTGCAACAGCCCAACCGAGGACACCACTGGCGGTACGGCGAATGGCAGCAAGATCAACACATTCATCACCGTATCCAGCCGTGGAAAATAGTAAGCAATCACAAACATGGTAGGCAGCACCAGCGCCAGCGAAAACAGCAACGCCCCCAAACAGATCAACAGTGAATGCTCCAGTGCCACCAAAAAGCGCGGATCACTCCACAACTGCAGCATCCATTTCAGCGTGAAGCCATCCGGCAGGATCGTCGCGCCCCATTCACTGGCCAGCGCATACAGCAGGGTGACCAGTAATGGTAACGCCAGGATCAGGAACACCAGCCAGACCATCACCCGATGGTAAAGCGTTTCACTTCGCGACATCATCACGTTCCTCCATCATTAACGCGCATGCTGATAACTGCGACGAACCAGCCACTGGTGGACCACGGTTATCGCCGACATCAGTATCACCAACAACATCGCCAGCGCACTGCCCATATTTGGATCAAGCGAAATATCCCCCGACACCAACGCGGCAATCCGCACCGGAACGACGTTGAAATTCCCGGTCGTCAAAGCATAAATGGTGGCGTAAGCCCCTAACGCGTTGGCCAGCAGAATAACAAAAGTTCCCAGCAGGGCGGGCATGAGAATAGGCAAGCCGATATGCCACCAATAACGCCAACGGCTGGCACCCAGCAGCGCCGCCGACTCTTCCCAGTCTTTCTTCAGCCCGTCAAAGGCGGGGTACAACAGCAAAATCCCTAACGGGATCTGGAACCAGCTGTACACCACTATCAGCCCATCGGTGGAATAGAGATTGAAGCCCTTCATCAGGGCATATTTGTGCATCAGCAAGGTCAGGCAGCCATTCATGCCCAGCAGGATAACAAACGCGAACGCCAACGGTACGCCAGCGAAATTGCTGGTCATATTGGTGAACGACATAAAGAAGCGATGGAGTTTGCCTCCCCCCAGTTGATGCAGCGAATAGCCGCCCAGCAGCGCGATAATCAGACCGTAAACGCTTGACCAGAAAGAGATATCCAGCGAAAAACGCATCGCCTGAAAGTAAAACGTCGAGGTGAGAATATCGCGGTAATTTCCCCAACCCCATGCTTCGTACATTTCGCTATAAAAGCTGTTGATCGCTATCCAAACCAACGGGGCAATCTGAAAGGCGATGTAGAACAGCGCGAAAGGCAACAGACACAGCAGCGCTATTCCTTTACCTTTCATCATGCGTTCTCCTGTTTCAACAGGGCAGAACAAACCGGCTTATCGTGCCCGACCCCCAGAACGTCACACAGCGTGCCACACAATTCGGTTTGCAATGGCGCGGCATCATTTTGCAGAGAGAAAGCCTTACCGAAGACAAACAGCGGGACCAGGGTTTCTTCCGGTAGGATGCCGCCATGACTGCGATCGTCGTTCATACCGTGATCCGCGGTCACCACCACCTGGTAGCCTTCCGCCAGCCATTGCGGCATCCAGTGCGACAGATAACCGTCAGCCATGCGGGCGCGATTGCGATACTGCGGGGTGGAAAGACCAAATTTATGGCCAGCATCGTCAATATTCATTGGATGGATCAACAGGAAATCCGGGTTATAACGCAAACGCAGACTTTCAGCATCCTCAAACAAATGCGAGTCCGGATAGCCGTCGTCATAATAAAAATGGCCATACTGGATGGGCAGTGCCATATCTTCCGTATGACGATCACGGGCAGGCTGCCACGGCGAACGGTTATACAGCTCACTCACCCAATGGTAAGCCGCTGCGGCCGTCGTCAGCCCGGCATCGCGCGCATAGTGAAAAATACTGCGCTCTTTGCTCAGACGGCTGACCCCATTGTGAATAATGCCGCTTTTCACCGGCGTGATGCCGGTGAGGATACACTCATACAGCGGACGGGAGAGCGAAGGCAACTCACACCTCATCTGGTAGAACTGTCCGTTTCCCTGCGCGCACTCTGCCTGCAAATACCCCATCGCATAGTGCGCCACCTCGTAACTCAGGCCATCCAGCACCACCAGAATCGTTTTCATGTCCAGTCCTTATTGCTTCATATTGACGATAACGTTTTCCTGCCACAAACGGGGCAGCATTTTAGAGGCTTTATCCCAGGCGACAGGATCGGCAATTGGATGCGCATTTTTATACTCAGCATTCGGCAACAATTTAGCCTGAACATCAGCAGGCAGTTGCAAATGCTCGGCGCGGATCGGACGGGCATAACCGCGAGCCAGATTTATCTGACCGGCATCGGAGAAAATATACTCACGCGTCAGCTTCGCGGCATTAGGATGCTTAGCATATTTGTTGATGATCGTGGTGTAACCGGAAGTGATGCTGCCATCACTGGGGATCACCACCGCAAAACGGTTTTTATCAATCTGATCACGGTAGTTCAGGCCGTTGAAATCCCACACCACCGCCACCTGAATTTCGCCCTTTTCAAGATTGGCAATCACCGGATCGGTCACCCCCAAACGGCCTTCCTTCGCCAGTTCGCTAAAGAAATCCAACGCGGGCTTCAGGTTCTTCTCACTGCCGCCCATGGCGTAAGCGGCGGCCAACACGCCGTTAGCCGCCTGCGCTGCCACCCCGACATCGCCAATGGTGACCACATATTTGCCTTTTTTCAGATCTGCCCAGCTATGTGGTACGTCTTTAACCTGATCTTTGTTGACGATAAACGCGATGGTGCCGGTATAGGCCAACATCCAGTTACCGTCCGGGTCTTTTGCCCACGTCGGGACCTGATCCCAGGTACTCGGTTTGTATGGCTGCGCCAGTCCTTTTTGCACCGCTACCGGGCCGAAGGCCGCGCCTACATCGCCAATATCTGCGCTGGCATTGCTCTTTTCAGCGGCAAACTTCGCCAATTCCTGAGCAGAAGACATGTCGGTATCGCTGTGTTGAATGCCGTATTTGCTGGTGATATCAGCCCAGGTCCCTTTCCAGTTAGCCCAGCTGTCTGGCATTCCGACGCTGTTGATTTGTCCTTCGCTTTTCGCTGCTTTCTCCAGCGCAGCCAGATTATTATCGGCGGCATTTGCGCCCGGCAGGGTAAGAAAAATGGCACTGGCTAACACAGATGCGAACAAAGATTTCATAACTGCTGCTCCAGATGATAAGTTGAATGGCCTTCTGGACTAGTCCAGCAAGATCCGAGCCAATCTAGCCTGGCGATATGACATTTTTATGTCAGAGCAAGCAGGGGCTGGACTAGTCCAGTAGCTGTTAGCCGTAAACAGGGACTTACGCCCCCCCTGTTGTGCTGATCCTGTGCAGCTGTGCACCAAATTGAGGCTTTGATGTGATGAAAGCATTAACCGTAGATGTTATTTGTCAGACGCTGGCGGCCCGCATACGGGAAGGCGCTTTCGCCGCCAGCGGACGCCTGCCCTCCGAACGTGACCTCAGCGAGCAGTTCTCCACCACTCGTATTACGTTGCGTGAAGCGCTGGGACAGCTGGAATCACAAGGAATGATTTATCGTGAACTGCGGCGTGGCTGGTTTATTGCCCCGCCGCGTCTGGCTTACGATCCGCTGCTGCGCAGCCACTTTCACGCCATGGCGGAACAGCAGGGCCGTACCGCGCAAACCTGCGTATTGGATGCCCGGACGGTGAAAGTCAGCCGGGAGGTGGCGGAAAAACTGGCGATGCGTGAAGGAGAGGAGGCGTATCGTGTTTGCCGCCTGCGACATATTGATAATCGCGCCGTGTTGTACGTCGAACACTACCTCAATCCCGCTTATTTTCCCGACCTGCTGAGCTTTGATTTAACCCGTTCGCTGACCCGACTCTATCAACAGCAGTACAACATTCACTATGGCCGGGTGGGCTTTACTATGCTGCCGATGCCACTACCGAAATTCGCCGCGCCCGCGCTGAAAGTGGCTGCGGGCAGCCCGGCATTGTTTATCACCCGGATTAACCGCGACCAGCATGACCGGATTATTGACTGCGACTATGAATACTGGCGCTACGATGCCATGTATATCGCCGTCGAAGCCGGAGAAGAGGGACGAACGCCATAAGTCGTCTGGCGCACATCCGGGAAAGATGACCTGCTGCGGATAATCGGGATTAACATAAACGCAACGGGGAACTTTTTCGCTGTAGAGAGAGCGGCAATACCGCCCCCTGGACAAGGCCCTTCTCTGGCGTAAAACTTGAAACAGATCACAATTTATGTGACTTCCGGTGGGAACCGATTGCACCGGCAAGCAATTCACTCAACAATGCTAGTGATAAAAAATGTTACCGGTAACACCTCATTAATGGTGTTCCTTTATTCCCCTCTGGGAGCAGTACTATGAGCAAACAACACCAACGGGTTCCCCTCAACCAAACCGTAGCCCGTGTCACTCAGCGCATTATTGCGCGTTCGGCTACCAGCCGGGATGCCTATCTGAGCCGTATTAACACCGCTCGCTCGCAGACCGTTCACCGGGCAAAACTCGCCTGCGGCAACCTGGCGCATGGTTTTGCTGCCTGCCAACCGGACGACAAGACATCACTGAAAAATATGCTGCGCAGTGATATCGCCATTATCACCGCCTACAACGATATGCTCTCTGCCCATCAACCTTATGAAAACTATCCTGAAAAGATCAAGCGCGCCCTGCAGAACGTCGGCGCAGTCGGTCAGGTGGCCGGCGGCGTTCCGGCGATGTGCGATGGCGTAACTCAGGGGCAGGATGGCATGGAGTTATCACTGATGAGCCGCGACATTATCGCCATGTCTGCCGCGGTCGGGCTGTCGCACAATATGTTCGACGGCGCGCTATTCCTGGGGATTTGCGACAAAATCGTCCCGGGTCTGGTCATGTCTGCCCTCTCCTTCGGCCACCTTCCCGCCGTGTTTGTGCCTGCCGGGCCAATGAGCAGCGGCCTGCCAAATAAAGAGAAAGTCCGGATACGCCAACTCTATGCCGAAGGCAAAGCCGATCGCCATGCGCTGCTGGAGGCCGAAGCGGCGTCCTATCACGGCATCGGCACCTGCACGTTTTACGGCACCGCCAACACCAACCAAATGGTGATGGAAGTGATGGGACTGCATCTGCCTGGCGCGTCTTTCGTCCACCCTGACACGCCACTGCGTGAAGCGCTGACTGAGGCGGCCGCGCAACAGGTCACCCGCCTGACGGAAGTCTCCGGCAACTATCTGCCTATAGGACAGTTAGTTAATGAACAAGTGGTGGTCAACGGGATCGTGGCCCTGCTGGCAACCGGTGGTTCAACCAACCTGACCATGCATATGGTCGCGATGGCGCGGGCGGCAGGTATCCAGATTAACTGGGATGACTTCTCCGAGTTGTCAGAAGTCGTTCCGCTGCTGTGTCGGATCTATCCCAACGGCCCGGCGGATATTAATCAATTCCAGGCGGCCGGTGGGGTAGCATTGGTGGTACGCGAACTGCTGGCTCATGGTCTGCTGCATCAGGATGTGCATACCGTCGCCGGTTTCGGTCTGGAGAAATACACCCAGGAACCCTGGCTGGACAACGGCCAACTGGCATGGCGTGACGGCGTGACAACCTCACTGGACGACAAGGTGATCGCCAGTGTGGCACACCCCTTTGAGCATCATGGCGGCACCCGGGTGATGTCTGGCAATCTTGGTCGTGCGGTGATGAAAACCTCGGCCGTTCCGGCGGATAACCAGATTATCGAAGCGCCCGCAGTGGTCTTCGACAGCCAGCACGCAGTGCAACCCGCGTTTGAAGCAGGCGAACTGAATAAAGATTGCGTGGTGGTGGTGCGCTTTCAGGGGCCGCAGGCCAATGGCATGCCGGAGCTACACAAACTGATGCCACCGCTGGGCGTATTAATGGATCGGGGTTTTAAAGTCGCGCTGGTGACGGATGGCCGTCTGTCCGGCGCATCAGGCAAAGTGCCTTCCGCCATTCACGTCACGCCGGAAGCGCAAACTGGCGGTCTGCTGGCCAAAGTACATAACGGCGATATGATCCGCGTCAATGGCCAAACCGGTGAACTAACACTGCTGGTTGATGCCGCGACGCTCAAGATGCGCGAGCCGTATCAGCCCGATTTACGCGCTGAACATATCGGCTGTGGCCGCGAGCTGTTTGGTGCACTGCGCAGCCAGCTGTCCGGCGCCGAGCAAGGTGCCTGCTGTATCAAATACGATAACTAACTTATTAAAATTGCAGGATAAAAACGCGTTTAACCGCACTGCCGCCCATCTCAGTAAGGTGAAGCGGCCAGACCGAACCACACGGTCAGCTGCCTACTCAGGTAAGTGACGGGAATGCGCGGATGCAGCCAACGCACCTGCCATCAACGGAGAACCTCAAATGAATCAGTGGAAAACCAGCGCCAAAGAGATCCTGACCGCCGGTCCGGTTATTCCCGTTATCGTTATCAATCAACTGGAACACGCCGTCCCCCTGGCGAAAGCGTTAGTGGCTGGTGGGGTAAACGTGCTGGAAGTCACCCTGCGTACCCCCTGTGCGCTTGAGGCGATCCGCGCCATCGCCAGCGCCGTGCCGGAAGCGATGATTGGGGCAGGAACGGTCATCAATGCTGAGCAGTTGCAACAGGTCACCGCTGCGGGCGCCCGCTTCGCTATTAGCCCCGGGCTGACCGAATCACTACTGACAGCGGCGAATGCTGGTTCGATCCCGCTGATCCCAGGGATCAGCAGCGTTTCGCAACTGATGCTCGGACTGGATCACGGCTTGCGTGAATTTAAATTCTTCCCGGCAGAAGCTAACGGCGGCGTCAAAGCACTGCAGGCGATTGCCGGACCGTTTCCACAGGTACGCTTCTGTCCGACCGGCGGCATCTCTCCCGCCAACTACCGTGACTATCTGGCGCTGAAAAGCGTGCTGTGCATCGGTGGTTCGTGGCTGGTGCCTGAAGACGCGCTGCAAAACGGCGATTACGACCGCATCACTAGCCTGGCGCGCGAAGCGGTGGCGGGCGCGACAGCCGTGTGACGCAGGAGAGCTTCCTGAAGCTCCCGCCACGTTATTCACGCCATAGCGGTGCTGATTGCCTGGCTGGCAGCACCGCTTAACGGGGGGATCTGGCTGGATCTGCCCTGTTATTGCACATGCCCAAACAAGATGGCGGTGTATTTTTCCGACACCGTTCCGCTGGGTTGACCGTCGGCGCCAAAGTAACGCCCCACCCGACAGACTTTCTCCTGCGTATCACAATAGATGTTGTTGGTGAAGGTGAAACGGCTCAGGTCGAAGTCGCCCTGGGAAAAAAGTCGCTCCGCAGCCTTTGTACCTAAAAACCTTGCGGTCAGCGCTTTTGAGACGCCCTGCGCATCGGCACAAAAGAATCGGTCACACAATACCCCTTTTTCGGGGTGTGAAAGTGCTCTGTGTTCCACTTCCCCGGCGGCGGAAAAAGCAGACACGCCCCACAGCAATAATATGAAAATCCGGTACATCTTACCTCCAGCTTACGGGTAAATCCCTGGCTCACTCGCGTCCGTCGCTCAGGCGGTTATCAGCAGTTTTATAACATGTTAGCTGATAACGCTTAATCTTCCCCATCCCACAGCAATATGCGCGAAATTCGCAAATATACAGAATGTGGAGCAGCAGATAGTTATATCGCGGTGAAAAGACCAGATAATCGGCAATAAAAAGGCTGATCTCTGGTTTTGATCAGCCTTTCAGGCAAAGATACGGGATCATGCGAAGAAATTATTCAAGCGTAGGGTTCATATAGCGCAAGTCATACGGGGTAATCTGGTAGACGTAGTAATTCAGCCAGTTAGAAAACAACAGGTTACCATGGCTACGCCAACTGGCTCGTGGTGGCAACGCCGGATTATTCTGGGGAAAATAATTATACGGAATGTCAGGGTTAAGCCCGGCGGCGCAGTCACGATGATATTCTCCCGCCAGCGTCTGTGCATCATATTCAGGATGTCCGGTGACAAACACCTGTCGCTTGTCTTTACTGGCCAACAGATAGGCACCGGTTTGATCCGATTCAGCAAAGATATCCAAATCGGTGTAATCACGCAGCATCTGCGAAGGAAAATCGGCATAGCGCGAGTGCGGCGCGAGGAATACATCGTCAAAACCACGAGTGAGTAACGCATGGGGGTGCAGGATCTGATGTTCATACACACCTGACAGTTTTTTCTCACGGGTCTGCTTTGGAATACCGTAGAGAATATTCAACGCGGCCTGCACAGCCCAGCAAACAAACAATGTGGAAGTAACGTGATCTTTCGCCCAGTGCAGTATGCGTTGGATTTGTGGCCAGTAAGCGACATCATTAAAATCGACCAACCCCAGCGGCGCACCCGTCACGATCAGCCCATCAAAGTTATCATGCTGAATATCTTCAAAATTACAGTAAAAAGTATTCAGATGATCCATTGGCGTATTACGCGATTCACGGTTATCAATGCGCAACAACTGAATATCAATCTGCAATGGCGAATAGGAAAGTAGCCGAAGGAACTGGTTTTCTGTCTCAATCTTTTTCGGCATCAGATTCAGGACCAGCACCTTCAATGGACGGATTTCCTGAGTGCTGGCACGTGAAGAGGTCATAACAAAAACATTCTCGTTGCGCAGAAAACTCACGGCTGGTAACTCATCCGGTACCCTGATCGGCATAACTTTTCCCTCAATTAACCATTTAAACGTTTAGACATCCAGACAGCCAAAGATATCGTGTGATCAGGTAAATGTCGAGGTTTCATCCGCTAGTTGAAAATGTTTCATCTGTGGTCGCTGAACATCTCAACGAAGGGCAGTGTCACGGCAGCATCGGCGCTGGCATGACGGTACAGCAGCCAGGTACGGCTTTTCACCGCTTCATGACCCACCACAATCGGAGTGCGGAACAGGGAATCGGCCAGTGGCCGATAGCTGGAGACAATGGCATATCCCATCCCTTTCTCAACCATGGCCAGGCACACCTCCAGTTTGTCCACACTCATTGCCACGCGTGGTGCGAGTGAATAATTGGCATTCCACCAACGTTCAATCAGCCGGGTGATATGACCGCCGTGATTAATTTTGATTTGTGGCAAATGGGGCAATAGCGCTAAATCCAGCGGCTGTCGACTGATCAGATAGTAGTTATCCTCGTCGATCAGCCGTTTACCCTCCTTCCAACCGTAATCGTCTTTCACCAACGCGATATGAATGTCGCCACGCTGGAGTTTTAGGTACATCTCTTCACTCAGTCCACTGACCAGATTGATATTGATACCCGGGTGCAACTGGCTGAATTCGGCCAGCAGATCGGGAAGACGATAGGCGGCAAAATTGCTGGAGACCCCCATCCGCAGTTCCCCCTGCTGTGGGCCATTCAGGTTTTGCAGGGTATTTTTCAACAGTTGTAGTTCATCCAGCATGGTTTCGGCGTGCTGTGCCAGATAGCGTCCCTGAGCGGAAAACACCAGACCACGTCCACTCTCCTCGAACAGGTGGATCGACAGCTTGCGTTCGATCTGCTTCAGCCGGTAACTCAACGCGGGTTGCGAGGTGAAAAGCTGCTCAGCTGCACGCGTGATATTTTTGTACTGCCAAACAGTACGGACAATTAACCAGTCTTTTTCATTCATCGTGCCCTCTGCCGCCCCAGAACCCCTGCAACCATAAAATATTTTTTGCCATGGCTTTGCAAGCTATAAAAAAGCTCAATTGGGAATTATGTGGGAAAAAGCCTATATCTGTTTAACATTCTAATTTTACAGAAATTAACTGCACCTGATTGGGGAATGAATATGTCTGAATGCACCAGAAACGCGCAGAAGGATAAAATTATTTATGCTGTTGACGCTATCAGTCCAGCGATGCAAAACCTGGCACTTAACCTGCACCAGAACCCGGAACTGAGCTTTGAAGAGCATCGTTCAGCGGCGGCGCTGATTGCTCCACTGCGCGAAGCGGGTTTTTCCATTGAAACAGGCACTGGCGGGCTGGAAACCGCGTTCCGCGCCACCTGGCGTAAAGGCACTGGCGGCCCGACCATCGCTTTCCTTGCTGAATATGACGCGCTACCCGATCTGGGCCACGCCTGCGGCCATAACCTGATTGGTAGTGCTTCGGTGACGGCCGCGCTGGCATTAAAAGCGGCAGAAGTCGACTTTAACGGCTGTATTGAAGTCATTGGCACCCCGGCTGAGGAAGACGGCGGCGGCAAAATCATCATGGTCGACAAGGGCGTCTTCGACAATGTGGATGCGGCCATGATGTTCCATCCGCGGGAAAAGAACATGGTGCTACGTGGCGCTCTCGCCTGCCATGATTCGACGTTTAAGTTTTACGGCAAATCCTCCCACGCGGCCTCTGCTCCCCAACTGGGTATTAGCGCACTTGATGCGGTGATCCACACCTTCAACGGTATCAATGCGCTGCGCCAATTCTTCACCGAAGATGTTCGCGTGCATGGCGTGATAACCAATGGCGGCAGTGCTGCCAATATCGTTCCAGCCTATGCCGAAGCCAAATTTATCCTGCGCGCGGCCACGGTGGAGGGGCTGAGCGAAGTTCGCCGCAAAGTATATGCCGCCGCGCGCGGGGCCGCTGAGATGACCGGAGCGCGAGTGGAAATTGAAGAGGGATTGATCTACGCCGAACGCAACAACAATCTGGCGCTGGCAGCCGGCTTCACCCGCAATCTGGCCCTGCTGGGCGTGGAAAGCTATGACCCGCCCAAAAGCGGCGGCGTCGGCTCTTCCGATATTGGCAACGTCAGCCAGGTAACCGCGGCTATTCATCCTTATTTACGTATTGGCGACGTCACGCCCCATACGCCGGAATTTGCCGCTGCCGCAGGCTCAAAAGCAGGATTAACCGCCATGCTAACCGCCGCGAAAGCGCTGGCAATGACAGCTTATGACTTATGCCATGATGAAGATCAGTTAACAGCCGTCAGGTCTGAATTTATCGAGTGGCAATCACAAAAATTATCGGCAGGAGAGAAATAATGCTTAAGGCCCATGTTGTCGCTCTGGCTGCTCTAACCTTCTGTAGCGCTTCCGCACTGGCGGCAGGCGAAACCCTGCGCGTCGGAGCCGATCTCACTTATCCCCCGTTCCAGTATCGTGATGTTAACGGCAAACCGACCGGTTTTGAAATTGATATCACTAACGCTATTTGTAAAGCGATGGAGGTTAAATGTGATTATGTCGTCAGCAGCTTTGATGCCGAAATCCCGTCCCTGATGGCAAAAAAAGTGGATTTCATCTCCCCCCTGGGCGCCACCAGTAAACGTAAGAAGTCGATTGATTTTAGTCACTTCGTTTATCACGTGCCGTCTCAGTTGGTGGTACATAAAGGCTCAACTTTGCAACCAACGCCAGAATCACTGCAGGGTAAAAATATTGCCGTGCAACAAGGCTCGATTCAGGAAATGTATGCCAATAAATACTGGGCACCCAAAGGTGTCAACGTGAAAGCCTATCCCGATCAGGACGGCATATATCAGGATCTGGCTGCAGATCGTCTTGATGGCGCTCTCAGCCCGTCTGTTGCCGTCACTTTTGGCTTTTTGCAAAAGCCAGAAGGCAAAGACTTCGAGCTTACTGGCCCGGAAGTGCGTGATGATGTGCTGTTCAGCATTGGTTCCGCCTACGGTGTACGCAAGGGCGATGAAAAAACGCAGCAACTGTTGAATGAAGGGCTGGCAAAGATTATGGCCGACGGGACCTGGCAAAAAATTAAGCAGCACTATTTCGGCGATATTACGATGAAAGTGGCCAGAACGGAGACAACGGATGCGGCTAAGTGAGCCCAATTGGGCGGAACTGATGCCACTGATGGAGGATTTGCTGAACGACTGGCAACACCTGAATCGCCTGTCCGGTAGCGAAGAGGCAGAACGTTCGGTAGATTTTCTTATACAGCGACTGAATGCGTTGGGTCTCTCCCCAATACGTAAAACCTGCCCGTTGTATCTCAGCGATCCACAGTCAGGATCGCTGACCCTGCCAGGGTTTCCTCTGTGGCAGGGTGAGGCGAAGACCCGTTCGTTCTCAGCAAATTGTCCCGATGGCGTGACCGGAACGCTGGTTGTTGACCGACGTTCTCTCCAGCCCATTACCGAATGTGAACGGGCTGGATGGGAAGCTGAAGTGCGTGGCAAGATAGTGATTGCCGATCAGGCTTTTGAGGATTATGTCCAGCGCCTGACGCGAGCCGGAGCGCTTGGCCTGGTCCACATCTGGGGTTCAGCAGAGGAAGCGCTGCATGAAGAAACGGTGGGGCCGGTCTGGGGAACGCCGGTGCCTGACGATATGACGCTCTACCCTGTTCTTCCCGTCATTTCGGTCAATCATCACCAGGGCCAAAAATTACTGGAAATTGTCAATCAGCACCAGGGAGGTGTTTCTGCGCATCTGTCCACCATCGTGCATGAACATGTTACCGCCTGTAGTCTGCCAGTTATCGATATTCCTGGTGAGTCAGACGAATTTGTCCTGCTTTCCAGTCACTATGATTCATGGCATGAAGGTATGACGGACAACGCCACCGGCAATGCACTCTGTCTGGCCGTGGCGGCGTATTTTCATCAGCAACAGTCCCATTTAAAACGCGGATTGCGCATCGCCTGGTGGCCAGGGCACTCCAATGCCCGCTATGGGGGTTCGACCTGGTATGCAGACCATTATCGCGGGGATTTACAGCGACACTGTGTGGCGCATATCAACGTGGACTCACCCGGTTGCAAAGAGGCGACGGAAGTGGTGGTAAACGCCAGCGGTGCGGAAAATGCACATTACCTGAACCGGATAATCCGGCAGGTGACAGGCAAATCAGCCCGACGTATTACTGCACTGGGGAAAGGTGGCGATCAATCTTTCTGGGGCTGCGGCATCCCGCTGCATTTTGCCTTTCGCGAAGAGCCTGAAATCCGTACCAGCCAGTCTCCCGGCAGTGGTGGAGGCTGGTGGTGGCATACAGCGGAAGACACGCGTGACAAAGTTGATAACACTATTCTCTGGCGTGATTGTCAGATCCATATTGGCTGGCTCACCCAGTTACTCTGTGAAGAAGCGCTCCCTGTAGATCCTGACAGTTACCTGGCATTACTGATACAGGAACTGGATCAGTTGCAACATTTTCTGGATCCACAGTTTGACCTTGCGCCGATCCGAACCGAGTTACAACAATTACAGCAGCAACTGGCTGATTTTTCGGACTGGCAGGAAAATAAAGAACAGCGTCAGGCGGTATATCATGCCGTTGCTCTGTGGCACCGGTTTCATTACAGCTCAACCGATGATTTCCATTATGACCGAAGCTATCGCGGTGGCGCCTTTCCTGGATTACAAATTCTGCGTGAGCAGCGGCAACAGACGACAACGCCTGTCGCTTTTCTGGCAATGGCCACTCAGTTTATACGCCAGCGTGATCGCGCGTTAGGTTTGCTGCAACAGAGCGCTGAGATACTGCGGAAAAAGTAGTGGTTTGAGGTCGTTGGGGCCGATAGCGCCGGTTTCCCGGTGGTGGACAGCCCCTGGATAAGCATGTCATCACGGGAAGCACCAATGGCTGACCCGATTCTCTGGCGGGTGGTGACTGCCAAAACCGTCACGTTCCCAGACTGTTGTGATGTGTATTCTGCCATCCGATTAACTCCTTATTTTCCCTGTCAATAATTAGCGACAAAATGTAAACACGCTACAGAAGTAAACATCAGAGACAGGAATGTTAAGAAGTTGTTTTTTGATAATGTGGCAAAACTGTGAGGACGGCTGGATTTCAAGGGTAAATAAACGCAAAAAGCCCCGACCTTCCGGTCGGGGCTTCCGCTTGTTTGATGCCTGGCAGTTCCCTACTCTCGCATGGGGAGACCCCACACTACCATCGGCGCTACGGCGTTTCACTTCTGAGTTCGGCATGGGGTCAGGTGGGACCACCGCGCTAAAGCCGCCAGGCAAATTCTTTGTGCCGTCC
>NZ_RQVV01000037.1 GCF_009295515.1 Erwinia endophytica
ACAGTGAGATCATAGAATTATGAGTTAGTTCCATTTTTTTAACAAAGTACGATCCAGCCCTGTCGTAAGAGTCGTAAGAGTCGCCTGTGCTGCCTGTCGATGCCAACAGCTCCGCCTCCTGCAGCCGTTGGGTGTACGCCAAGGACACGTATTGGGAGCCCTTGTCCGGGTGATGAATTGTACCTGAGGGGCGACGTGCCCACAGAGCCTGTTCCAGTGCATCGCGCGAACCTTGCTACCATCGACGATGAGACTCGCCAGCCAACGATCGTGCCCGCGAACACATCGATGATGAAAGCCACATAGGCGAAGCCCTGCCAGGTGCTGACGTACGTAAAATCTGCACACCAAAGCTGACAGGGACGTTCTGCCACGAACTGGCGGTTTACCTGATCCGCTGCTGTCGCTGCTTTGCGACCGAGCGTGGTTCTGATGACTTTGCCGCGGAGTACGCCCCGAAGACCGATTATTTTCATCAGGCGTTCAACAGTACACCGGGCAACACTAAAGCCTTCGCGGAGTAACTGACGCCAGACTTTTCGTGCGCCATAAACACTGTAATTTTCTTCGTAAACACGTTTTATCTCCTGGCTGATTTGAGCATCGCACTTTTCTCGTTGGCTACATTTCTCCGGATACCGCCGGCGTTGCTGATGCCAGTAATATGTCGACGAGGCAATATCCAGTTCGCGACATACCGGCCCGACCCCGTGTGTACCACTCAGACGCTGCATCAGTGGCATTATTTTTTCCAGTGGCGGTCGAGCTCCGCCTGAGCAAAATAAGCTGAGGCCTGACGCAATATATCATTGCTGCGGCGTAGCTCCCGATTCTCACGTTCCAGTTCTTTTAAACGCTGGTGCTCATTGGTGCTCAGTCCGCCATCATCAGTGCTGACGAGGCTGACACCACCACGGACATCATTTTTATGCTGACGCAACCAAGCTCGTAAGGTGTCGTAATGACATCCGATTTTTGACGAGATGGCACGAATGGCATCCGGCTCAGAGTCATACTCATCACGGTGTTCCCACAACATTCTGACAACGCGCTCACACAGTTCAGGGGGATAGCGTTTGGCGGATTGTGATTTCATTTGAGATCTCCTTTCACTGAGAGTTTAGTCTCCAAGAAACCCGGGACGGTTCAATATATCCAGCCCGCTTTCCGGTTTGGCGCTGTCAGCCTGAAAAGGGATTTTACCAACAGGAAGGTCGTGGAATATTGATAGGGCATTTTAAGGTAATGACCAGCTAGGTAGTCGCGGTTGATACGCCAAGCCACAATCTCACTGTCGGCCATACACTGAAGCGGAACGGCCTTATCAGCATTGATCTCACTCAGTACCGCGCCGGGAGCCGTCACATCTGTCAGGTGTATTCCGCCATGCCACATTTTATTGGTGCCGGCCAGCCAGGAGCCGTGCGGCTCCCGCCCGATACAGGTCATAATCTCGTTCAGGCTCGCGTAATCCTCACCATTCGCCTTACGCGCCGGGAAGCTGGTTTTCACAGGAAATTACTTATTCTTAACAGGGTTAAGTCCTCATCATACACCGGACAAGACTTAACCAGAGTTTCCCCTGTGTTATAATATGTTACTGGCACATGACTGTCCTGGAGACACCTTATGAAACACAAAAAAACTCACTCCCACCGAAGAAAAACGGCTGGCGGATGCATTTGTCGCGCAGGCGCTGGCTATGGGCCTGAAAGGCAATAAAAAACTGCCAAAGGACATCAAGCTACAGGTTCGGGACAGGGTGCTCGCATCCATTCAGGCCGACCGGCAAGCCAGTGAGGCGCAGCTGGCCCGAAGGCTGGAGCATGAGGCGGCGGAAAATACCTTCAGCTGGAAACCAGTAATCCGCCGGCGCTGAAGATGGGTTATGCTTTTACGATGAGACACTAACGGGACACTGTCATTTTTATGGCATGGCACACTGTTCAGGACACCCTGAAATTAACCGGAAAATCGCGGTCGCAATTATACCGGGACATGGCTAAAGGCCTTGTCAGCTACCGGACAGGGAAGGATGACCGCCGGGAGTTCGAAACCAGCGAACTAATCCGAGCTTACGGTGAACTCCGTACCAGTGAGACACCGAAAAGGCACAGAAAGGGACAGTCAAAAAAAGGCGATATGCCGGCGGAAAATCCGCAGTTAGAGGCTATTCAGCAGAAGCTGGATGCACTGCAGCAGACCGTCACCCTGATGATCGAGGATAAGGCCGCTCGGGAAGCGGAAAATCGCCAGCGGGATGAGGAACGGGAGCAGCTGCAGGCGGAGATAAGCCGGCTGACTGACGCACTGGCGCAGGAAAAGAAACGCGGGTTCTGGTCGCGCCTGTTTCGCCCCGGCGCAGAGTGACCGTGCCGGTCGCCCGGATTGAACATCACACCCGTTATATGTCGGACAGGAAAAAGCCCGCTTGTGCGGGCCATCAAGTCTGAGTCTAAGGCGAGCAATACCCTCCTTTGTGATGAGAGCCAGTTCCGCCATGCGGATGCTCGCCTTTCGGACATGCTATTGCTGATGCAGACATAGCACCAAGCGTCACAACCATCAGTAACGTTATAATTTTTTCACTCTTCACTCCTGTCTAATTAAACGGACTTTTAAGCTAATCCCCTGTTTTAACCAGAATTGTGAACGCAAGCGAATAACCATAAAAAAAGAAGGGATTAATATTGAAATCCGGCCTCGGCAACATAATATGTGAAGGCGTACGGCACATTGTTGTACGGAAAAAAGGTGGGAAAATGAGTAAAAAACATGCGTATGTAGAACACAGACCAACATCCACGAATAAACATGCCACCACTGAACATCACGTGGTAATTGTCGATGGTAAAGAAGTGAAGAAAACCAACACACAAAAAGATGCGGCTGACTGGGCTATTAGTATGGATTTCGTGGTACATGTAGCTCGTGAGCGCCATCTCCAGGATCGCGATACTCCGGCTCACTGGCGTCAATACAATTAAGGAAAAAACATTTAATGTCAGGAACAGTAGCCCTTCCTCACGTATGTCCAAAATGCAGGAAGACCACAGCAAAAACTGCCGCCGAATTACTGACGTTGTTCGGCTATCGGACTATTCCTTCTGGGGCAACGAATCAGAGTTGGTGTCGTGAGTGTCGCGGTAAATCATAAGCAAAAAGCCCTGCGGGGCTTTTTTTGGTTCTGTCGCATTAAGCGGCCCATCAGGTAACATGCTGTTTTGTTTTTGTGATGTTGCCTGCCCATGCCCCTGACCAGAAAAGCCTTCAAACGCCTGCATTATCCCGCTGATGTAATAGCCCAGAGTGTCCGCTGGTACCTGGCGTACTCACTCAGCCTGCGCAATCTCGAAGAGATGATGGTAGAGCGTGGGATCGTCGTTGACCATTCCACACTTCACCGCTGGGTTATTCGTCTTGTCCCACTGCTGGATAAGGCGTTCCGTCGGCATAAACGTTCCATGGGCCACCGATGGCGAATGGATGAAACGGACATCAGGGTGAGAGGCAAGTGGAAATACCTGTACCGGGTAGTTGACGGCGAAGCGTGATGCCTCAGCTGCTCTGCGCTTCTTTCGTAAGGCCATCCGACATCACGGCCGGCCAGAAGTAGTGACCATAGACAAAAGTGGAGCGAATACAGCAGCACTCGCGGTGCTTAACGCCGGCAGAGAAGACGATGAGCACATTAAGGTCAGGCAGAGTAAGTATCTGAACAATCTGATTGAGCAGGACCACCGGAATATCAAACGACGAATACGTTTGATGCTGGGATTTAAGTCGTTCCGCCGGGCACAGGCCATTCTGGCCAGCATTGAACTGATTCACATGATACGTAAAGGGCAATATCAGCGCCCGGCCGGGGACGGGATGTTCCCGGCAGAACAGTTTTATCTGTTAACAGTCTGAAAAACAGTCAACATGATTTTTGTCACACTGCTGCCGTTAATGCGACAGAACCGCATAAATACCTCCCCTTCACTGCCGTCATCCAGACCCGCCAGAATACCTAACAATGTCGATTTACCGGAACCCGACTCACCGATCAGCGCGATAGTTTCAGCCGGTTTGACAACCAGCTCAACTCCGGTAAGGATGGACAACCGATGTTCTCCCTGACCGACGGACTTACTAAGACGATGAACATTCAACAATGTTTTCCGCTGGCATTACCTTGTCCTGTTATTATTGACGCTGACGACGTTACGCGCGATGGCGGCAGATACCCTGCTGGTACTCGGCTACAGTCTGAGCGCGGGTTACCGAATGCCCGCAACCACAGCATGGCCAGCGTTACTCAATGAAAAATGGCGGCAGTGATGGTTTACGCGGTTTTCCACCGCAGAATATCGAACAAGATCTGAGTAAAATCATCACGCTGGTGAAAGCGGCGAGCGCACAACCGTTACTGATGCAAATCCGTTTGCCCGCCAACTACGGCCGCCGTTATACCGAGGCTTTCAGTCGGATTTACCCCAAACTGGCCAAAGAGTTTGCTGTCCCGCTGGTGCCTTTTTTTATGGAACAGGTCTATCTGAACCCCCAATGGATGCAGTCAGATGGCATCCATCCCTCTGCCGCTGCTCAACCGTTTATTACCGAACTGCTGGATAAAGAACTGGCACCATTAGTTAAACATGAGTGAACAGATTTGCAGGCTATTGACAGGTAAAGTTATGCAAAAAATTATAGTAATAACCGGATGTTCCAGTGGGATCGGTCTGGTTGCCGCCAACGATTTACTGCGCCGAGGTTATCGGATCTTCGCCGCCTGCCGCAAACCACAAGACGTGGTGCGCATGGATGAACTGGGATTTACCGGCATAGAACTGGATCTGAATGACCGCGACAGCGTATCCCGTGCGGCTGAACAAATCCTTGAACTCAGCGATAACCGGCTATTCGCCCTGTTTAATAACGGCGGCTATGGCGTGTACGGTCCACTGGAATCCATCAGTCGCGAACAGGTGGAACAACAGTTCGCCACTAACCTTTTTGGCACACATCAGTTGACCACCTTGCTATTGCCAGCCCTGCGGGCCAGCGGCGACGCACGGATTATCAATACCAGTTCGGTGTTGGGGCTGATCTCCACTCCGGGCCGGGGTATTTACGCCGCCAGTAAATACGCGCTGGAAGCCTGGTCAGATGCATTACGCATGGAATTGCACGGCAGCGGCATTCACGTTAGCCTGATTGAGCCCGGCCCGATCAAAAGCCGCTTCACCGATAACGTCAATCAGACGCAGCGGAACAATCCTGTAAAAAACCCGGGTATTGCCGCCCGTTTTACCCTGCCGCCTGAGGCAATTTTACCTAAACTTCATCATGCCCTGGAGAGTAAAAAACCCTGTCTGCGCTATCCCGTGACCATCGTCGCCCACGTGATGACGCTGTTACGGCGTTTACTTCCAGGCTGGATACTGGATCGCATTTTGCGCGGTAAATAAGCGGATAACGAGAATAAACCTTGAAGCGCGGGGCACCGCCCCAATAAAGTAAGAAACCCTGTAAAAGAGACGAATTCATGTCACCACAAGCAGACATCATTAGCATTAACGAAACCAACCTGCACCAGACACTGGAGCAGTCAATGCAGACGCCGGTTCTGTTTTATTTCTGGTCGGCCCGTAGCCAGCACTGTCAGACACTGACACCACTGCTGGAACGTCTGGCGCAGGAATATGCCGGCCAGTTCATTCTGGCGGAACTGGATTGCGATGCTGAACCCGCTGTGGCCCAGCAGTTTGGCTTACGCGCCATTCCGACCGTTTATCTGTTCCAAAACGGCCAGCCGGTGGATGGCTTCCAGGGACCACAGTCAGAAGAGGCGATCCGCTCGTTGCTGCACAAAGTACTGCCGAAAGAAGAAGAACTGAAGGCGCAACAAGGTAGACAATTGATGCAGGAAGGCAAGACACTGGAAGCGCTACCGCTACTGAAAGAAGCCTGGCAACTGAGCAAGCAGAACAGTGAGATGGGCTTTCTGCTGGCCGAAGCGCTGATAGCCCTCAACCGCAGCGATGAAGCACAGACAGTTCTGGACACCGTGCCATTGCAGGATAAAGATACCCGCTATCAGGGGCTGATTGCCCAGATAGATCTGCTGAAACAAGCCGCCGACACACCGGAAATCCAGCAATTGCAGCAGCAAATGACCGCCGATCCGGATAATGCCGAACTGGCAACCAAACTGGCCTTGCAATTGCATCAGGTTGGCCGTAATGAAGAAGCGCTGGAACTGCTGTTCAATCATCTGAAGAAAGATTTAAGTGCGGCAAACGGTCAGGCGCGTACAATACTGCAAGAGATCCTGGCGGCGCTGGGTACCGGCGATGCGCTGGCAGCGAAATATCGCCGACAGCTTTATTCTTTATTGTACTGACTCCACAAAACAATTCGTGTTGCAGCATCGCGGCAATTGATGTGACAAATCGCTCAAAAACTGATTTGAACAACGTTGGTTCTGGCTCCCTAAGTGGGATCCAGGACGGCGTCACAGCAACCCCCGGAAGTTTCAGGTAAATAACTGGGGTAGCTGGAGCAATTGCAACGCGAAGTATAAAGTGGAACACCGAAGGGAATCATTCGGTACTCGACCAACAATCTGGAGGTTATATGCTCACTGTCCTTCCTGTCATTATTATCCTGGCGCTGATCGTCGTCTGGTCTGGCGTAAAAATTGTCCCTCAAGGCTATCAGTGGACGGTGGAACGCTTTGGTCGCTATACCAAAACCCTGCAACCCGGCCTGAATCTGCTGGTGCCGTTTATGGATCGAGTCGGTCGCAAGATCAGCATGATGGAGCAGGTACTCGACATTCCCTCGCAAGAGATCATTTCCAAAGACAACGCCAGCGTCACCATTGATGCCGTCTGTTTTATTCAGGCCGTGGATCCTGCTCGCGCGGCCTATGAAGTCAGTAATCTTGAACTGGCGATCATTAATCTGACCATGACCAATATGCGTACAGTCCTCGGTTCAATGGAACTCGATGAGATGCTGTCCCAGCGCGACAATATCAATACCCGACTACTGCGTATTGTTGACGAGGCAACCAACCCCTGGGGGATTAAAATCACCCGTATCGAAATCCGTGATGTACGTCCACCTGCGGAGTTGATCGCGTCAATGAACGCGCAAATGAAAGCCGAGCGAACCAAGCGAGCCGATATTCTGGAAGCTGAAGGGGTACGTCAGGCTGCCATCCTGCGTGCGGAAGGGGAGAAACAGTCGCAAATCCTCAAAGCTGAAGGCGAACGGCAATCCGCATTCTTACAGGCGGAAGCGCGGGAACGTAGTGCTCAGGCAGAAGCCGCCGCCACTAAAATGGTTTCAGAAGCTATCGCCGCCGGTGACATTCAAGCCATCAACTACTTCGTTGCACAGAAATACACGGATGCCTTGCAGAAGATCGGCTCCTCCAGCAACAGCAAAATGGTGATGATGCCGCTGGATGCCACCAGCTTGATGGGATCTCTCGCCGGAATTTCCGAACTGCTGAGCGAAACCAAAAAAGAACGAGGACGCTGATGGTCGCCGAACTGCTCGCAACCCCGTGGTGGGGATGGCTGACGGTCGGGGGCATATTGCTGGCAGCTGAAATGCTGGGGACCAGCGGTTATCTGCTATGGAGCGGTATAGCGGCATTGCTGGTCAGCCTGCTGGTGTGGCTGGTGCCGCTATCGTGGGAATGGCAGGGCATCAGCTTTGCCGTGCTGACAATATTATCCGCCGTAGGATGGTATCACTGGCTAAAAGGCCATAATCGTAATCAGCCCCCCTCCTTCCTCAACCAGCGCGGTAAACAAATGATTGGCCGTAAACTAACCCTGAATGAACCGCTGGTCGATGGCTTTGGCCATGTGAACATTGGCGACAGCAGTTGGCGCGTAGTGGCAAAAGAGGATTTCCCTGCCGGGACGCACGTCACCGTAGTGGCGGTCGAGGGGATTACCCTGCGGATTATCAAGCACACAGAAAACTCAGTTGGCTGAGGTCATCACCGTCGGCGTCACAGACAGCAGAACCCTGGTTATGCTTGCCGGAATAGCCAGGGCGAAGTTAAAGCTAATGTCATCGGTATATAGGCTACTTCGGGCTTTTTTTATCGTGACAGCATCCGGCCAGATCATTGATTATCGGGCAGTCGGCGCTTTCATCTCCAGGGCAACTTTCGGCCAGAGTCAGCAACCGCTCCCGCATCAGGGTCAGCTCACGAATATGTGACTCAATTTCTGCCACTTTATTCAGTGTGCGGGCTTTAACATCGGCGCTATGGCGCTGGGGATTATTGAACAGTGAGACCATTTCACGGCACTCCTCCAGATTGAATCCAACCTGTCGTGCCTGACGTAACAGAGTCAGTTCTTCGAGGTGTTTTGCCGTGTAACTACGATAACCATTTTCACTGCGCTGCGGTGCCGTAACCAGCCCTTTCTCCTCGTAAAAACGAATGGTTTTGCTGGTCAGCCCTGTTTTACGGGCCACATCGCTGATATTCATATTGTCTCCTTGACCTTTACCTTGCTGGAAGGTTTAACCTGCATAACTACTGTAAAACCTTACCGGGGTCAAACCCGGTAATCAGGAGTTCGTACCATGTCACAAACTATTTTATTGACGCTGGAAGGCCTGTCCTGTGGCCACTGCGTAAAACGGGTAAAAGAAACGCTGGAGCAACGCTCCGATGTGGATCAGGCTGAGGTGTCAATCACCGAAGCGCGTGTGAGTGGCAATGCTCACGCCGAAGAACTGATCGCCGCCATCGAGCAGGCAGGCTACCATGCAACGCAGGCACAGGGGACAGAGCCCCCCCCAAAGCCTGAACCGCTGACAGAATCAGACATTCAGCCGGAAGCGCTGACAGCGGAGCCCACTCAGCTTCCGGCACAGGATACAAAAAGTTTCCATCTGCTGATTGATGGCATGAGCTGCGCCAGTTGTGTCAGCCGGGTGCAAACCGCATTGCAACATGTTTCCGGCGTCAGTCAGGCTCGCGTTAATCTGGCCGAACGCAGTGCGCTGGTATTGGGTAAAGTCGCCCCCAACGTATTGATCCAGGCAGTGAAGGATGCCGGTTACGATGCAGAAATTATCGAAGATGATAACGAACGCCGTGAAAAGCAACAGCAAAAAGCGACTAAAGCCATGCATCGTTTCCGCTGGCAGGCCATACTGGCGCTAACGCTGGGTATCCCACTGATGATGTGGGGAATGATCGGCGACAATATGATGTTGACCGCCGACAATCGCAATGTCTGGCTAACAATTGGCCTGTTAACCCTGTTGGTGATGATCGTCGCCGGAGGTCATTTTTATCGTAGCGCGTGGCGTAGCCTGCTGAAAGGCTCAGCCACAATGGATACGCTGGTAGCTCTGGGGACCGCTGCGGCCTGGCTCTATTCGATAACCGTCAATCTGTGGCCTGATATTTTTCCGCATGAAGCCCGCCATCTTTATTACGAAGCCAGCGCGATGATTATCGGATTGATTAATCTGGGTCATATGCTGGAGCAACGGGCACGCCAGCGATCCTCACAGGCGCTTGAGCGTCTGTTGGATCTCACGCCCCCCACCGCCCGGGTAGTCACCGCATCCGGAGAAAAGATCGTCGGATTAAGTGAAGTACAACCGGGCATGATACTGCGCCTGACGACCGGTGATCGCGTCCCCGTAGATGGCATTATCAGTCAGGGAGAAGCGTGGCTGAATGAGGCGATGCTCACCGGCGAGGCCCTGCCGCAACAAAAGACTCAGGGTGACAAAGTGCATGCCGGGACGGTAATGCAGGATGGTAGCGTCGTCTTTACCGCCAGCGCCGTCGGTAAAAACACCACGCTGTCGCGTATTATCAATCTGGTACGTCAGGCGCAAAGCAGCAAACCGGAGATCGGCCAACTGGCTGACCGCATCTCAGCGGTGTTTGTTCCAGTCGTTGTCGCTATCGCCATGCTGAGTGCGGCGGTCTGGTATTTCGTCGGCCCTGCGCCACAGATCGTTTACACCATGGTCATCGCCACCACCGTCCTGATTATCGCCTGCCCTTGCGCGCTTGGACTGGCAACGCCAATGTCGATTATTGCCGGCGTTGGCCGGGCAGCCGAGTTTGGTGTATTGGTACGTGATGCCGATGCGTTGCAACGCGCCAGTGCCTTGTCGATACTGGTGTTCGACAAAACCGGCACCCTGACCGAAGGCATGCCGAGCGTGACGGAGATAACGCTGTTTAACGGTATCAATGAAGAGCAGGCTCTGCTCTGGGCAGCTGCACTGGAACAGGGTTCGCAACATCCACTGGCCCACGCCATCCTGGCGAGAGCCGGAAAACGCGCCATTCCCGCGATGACACAATTCCGAACCCTGCGAGGTATGGGAGTGAGCGGTACGCTAGGCGGCATGGAGTTATTGCTGGGAAACAGCGCGCTGCTGGCTCAGCAGAATATCACCATCACTCAGGCAGAGGCTATAATAGCCTCCCACTCAGCGCAAGGCATCACCCCGGTGTTACTCGCCGTAGATGGCGAGCTCAAGGCCATGTTTTCAATACGCGATCCGCTGCGCTCAACAAGCGTGTCGGCGCTGAAGCGACTACGTGGACGCGGCTATCAGTTAGTCATGCTGACCGGCGACAATGAGCTAACCGCCAGAGCAATCGCGCAAGAAGCGGGGCTGGACAAGGTGATCGCGGGGGTCCTGCCGGAAGGCAAAGCAGACGCTATCCGCGATCTGCAACAGCAGGGTCATCACGTGGCGATGATTGGCGATGGCATTAACGATGCGCCCGCGCTGGCGCAAGCCGATGTTGGCATCGCGATGGGCAGCGGCAGCGATGTGGCAATTGAAACCGCGGGGATCACGCTGATGCGCCACGATCTGACGACGCTGGCCGATGCCCTTGCTATCGCCAAAGCCACGCTACGCAACATGAAGCAAAACCTGCTGGGTGCTTTTGTTTATAACGCCTGCGGCATCCCTGTTGCGGCTGGCGTGCTATATCCACTGACCGGCACACTGCTCAGTCCGGTAGTGGCGGGGGCCGCGATGGCGCTATCTTCTATTACCGTGGTGAGTAATGCTAACCGGTTGATCCGCTATCGCCCCCCAGCCAACAAATAAACCTCTCCTGAGCGAGTTGACGTCTGTTTTTCCCCTGTTCCTCAGCCAGTTAAAGCGTTAGCATTGGAGCAATCAGCAATAAGGCACAGAATATGGGAACACGATGGTGTAAGGTCGCCGCCCTGTGGCGACAATTCTCTCCGACTCGCTATGCCTATCCGGCACAAGATATCATCTTCGACCACTGTCATCTGCACCTGGTCGGCAGCATTCATATGGGTACCCAGACCATGATGCCGTTGCCTGCCACCTTGCAAGCGCAGTTGGATCGCGCGGATGCGCTGATTGTGGAAGCGGATATTAGCACCGGCGCGTCACCGTTTAGCGAGAGTGAAATATGCCCACCGCTGGCAGAGCGTCTGTCTGCCGAACAGATGGCTCATCTGTTACGTCGGTGTGAGGAAGTGGCGATAGACAGTGAAATGATTGATACACTCCCCGCCTGGCAGGTAGCGCTGATGCTGCAAGCACAACAGGCGCAACGTCTTGGGCTGCAGTCTGATTACGGCATTGATTTTCAACTACTCAAAGCCGCCCATGCGCGGCAGAAAAAAGTGATTGAACTGGAAGGGACGGAAAACCAACTGGCGCTGTTGAAAAGGCTGCCCAATAACGGACTTTCACTGCTGGAAGATACGCTGACGCACTGGCATACCAACGCGCGGCTGTTGCAAACAATGATCAGTTGGTGGCTGGAAAGCCCACCATCCAGTCATCAGACTACGCTGACCAACACCTTTAACCGTGCGTTGAATGACGTACTGATTCGGCAGCGTAACCAGCATTGGTCCCAGGCTCTACGTGAACTCCCGCCCGGGAAATACGTAGTGGCTGTCGGCGCCCTGCACCTTTATGGTGAAGATAATTTGCCCGATTTACTAAAAAACAACTGAAAAAAAAGGCCAATATTACTATCGGCCCGTCAAAGAAGAATTTTTTTTATGATTTTAGTTATCCATCAACAATCGGGTTGCTGATGGGGAGCAGATTGTCGCTCAAAGCCTGAATTTTAGCCAGTATTATTCTTCATCAGCGGCTAACCATTTACCGCTTATTTTTTTAGAAGGACCATTTTCATGACACCTGCAGTAAAACTCCTTGAAAAACAAAAAGTAAAATTCAAGTTACATGCTTACGAACATGACAATAGCGAGACCCATTTTGGCGATGAAGCGGTTTCCAAACTGAACCAGGATGCGAACCAGGTGTACAAAACATTGTTGGTGGCGCTGAATGGCGACAACAAAACTCTGGCGGTGGCGGTAACCCCCGTCGTCGGACAGTTGGATCTAAAAAACGTCGCGAAAGCGCTGGGGGTGAAGAAAGTTGAGATGGCCGATCCGCAGATTGCTCAGCGCACTACCGGTTATCTGGTGGGTGGCATTAGCCCGCTTGGTCAGAAAAAGCGGCTGCCAACCGTCATTGATCAATCGGCGCAGCAATTCCCGACAATTTTTGTTTCCGGCGGCAAGCGTGGACTGGAGATTGAACTGGCCGCTCAGGATCTGGCGCACCAGCTGAATGCCTCTTTTGCCGCTATCTCTCGTAGAGATTAGTCGGGTGCTTGCCCCTGCAGTTGATCAATCATCCAGTACCCTGCCGGCCCAGGTGGGGTGCTACGTGACCATACTGCATCCACCGAGATACGCTGCGGCCAGCCGCTAACCGGCAGCTCGCGCAACAGTTGGTGACCAAACTGTTGCACCAACCAGCGCGGCAAAATACTCCAGCCGAATCCCTGTTCAGCCATTTCCAGCAACAGTAAATAAGAAGGCGCAGACCAGATGCCCGTTCCTGATTGCTGGCGTTCATTCTCAATCCAGGTATTCAGACACAGCTGACGTACCGACTTCAATGCCGTTTGGCTGACTCGCTGCTGTTGCGCCAACGGGTGCTGATGATGCAGATAGATCGCCATCTGCGCCTCAACCTGCAACCGCGAAGTAACAATATCAGCCGGATAATCAGGCTGCACCCGAATCACCCCGATATGCGCCCTGCCCGCCTGCAATAAATCGATCACATCAGCATCTTCAGCGATCATGCATTCAAATTCGATATCCGGGAAACGCGTCGCAAAGCGTTTCAACAGTGATTCATGGTAATCCGTTTGCCAGAAGTCAGAAACAGCCAGACTGAGGCGCGGTTCCACTTCACCTGCCAACCGGACAGCCAGCTCGTCGAGCTGAGCGCTGGCCGCAAGAATGTCCCTGACTTGTGCCAATGCTCTTCGGCCATTCTCCGTTAACACCGGCGAACGAGAGTCGCGGCTGAACAGCCTGAAGCCGAGGTCGGTTTCAAGATTTGCCACTGCGGCACTAATGGTGGACTGGCTTTTATGCAACGCCCGGGCAGCCGCAGAAAACGAGCCACTTTCCACAGTCTGAACAAATGCTTGTAATGATTCCGGTGAATAACGCATAAAAATATCGCTTTTATCGATAGGTGTTCATTTTATCTTAGCAAAATTTCAGCGGAAAATAGTGTCCAGAAATCACTGAAGGAGCATTTATGCGCATCCGGACACTGAAAGAACGTTTTTATCATGCCGCAGGCTTTGAAATATTGGCGATCCTGCTGGTCTCGCCTCTGGCTGCCTGGATTATGGCGAAACCACTGTTTCAAATGGGCACGTTAGCTGTTCTGCTTTCGACTGCGGCGATGTTCTGGAACATGATTTACAACTCGCTGTTCGATAGCCTTTATCCATCAGACAAGGCAGAGCGCAACTGGCCGTTGCGCATTCTGCATGCGCTGGGGTTCGAGGGGGGATTTATTCTGTTCGGTCTGCCGATTGCCGCCTGGATGCTGGACATCTCGTTATTACAGGCATTTATGCTGGAAGTGGCTTTTTTCATCTTCTTCCTGCCCTACACTATCGGCTATAACTGGTTATATGACTGGCTGCGTGAAAAGTGGGTTCAGCGCGCTGAATACCGGGTATAAAAATCTCCCCCTGTCGTTACTCACGGGTGAGTCATCGCATCATTGTCGACATTAATCAGCCACGGATCTGGACATGCCCCTGGGCGTAATACCCTACAGTTTGTGGCTGACGAGGGGCGGACAGATGCCAGTGTTCCCAGGGCAGTTTAGTCAACCGGGTATTTACACTTTCCTTAACTGGCATCGACAACCATTATTTCTCACCGGAACGGGGGATTTGCCGCCTGAATGAACCGCCAACCTGACTGTGGCTGCCGACCATCACGCTTATTATTCCCAATCAAGCCACTATTACCTTTCATTTCTATTGTATTAGCGCAACATCTCCATAAAAAAACCATTTAAATAAAAATATAATGTGTTTTAATAAAAAATAAATAACATGAAAATCAATAAATTAAAAAACATTACAAGTAAAAGAAGACATCTAAATGGATATTAATGCGTTAATTGATTTTTACTGTCATTTTCGCTATTTATACCAGGCGGTATTGCCAATTATGTCATACACTTAATTCTTACATCCGGACATATTTATCAACCTAAGGAGAGAGGCATGCACCACACTACCCCGCTCATCACCACCATTGTAGGAGGACTGCTTCTCGCCTTCCTCCTGGGTATGTTAGCCAATAAGCTGCGTATCTCTCCTCTGGTCGGTTATTTGTTGGCGGGCGTACTGGCCGGTCCCTTCACTCCAGGATTTGTCGCTGATACCAATCTGGCGCCTGAACTGGCCGAACTGGGGGTCATCCTGCTGATGTTCGGTGTGGGTCTGCATTTCTCGCTAAAAGATTTGATGGCGGTTAAAGCCATTGCTATTCCTGGTGCCATTGCCCAGATAGCCGTCGCTACCTTACTGGGGATGGGGTTTTCCTGGACTATGGGATGGTCCTGGCTAACCGGTCTGGTGTTCGGGCTGTGTCTCTCCACGGCCAGTACCGTAGTGCTGCTGCGCGCACTGGAAGAACGCCAACTGATTGACAGTCAGCGTGGGCAGATCGCTATTGGCTGGTTGATTGTGGAAGATCTGGTGATGGTATTAGCGCTGGTGCTACTGCCCGCCGTGGCCGGAATGTTTGAACAAGGCAGCGCCAGCGTCAGTATGGTACTGTTTGATCTGTTGATAACGATCGGCAAAGTAGCGGCCTTTATGATACTGATGATGGGGGTAGGTCGCCGTGCTGTCCCCTGGATCCTGGCACACAGTGCCGCCACCGGTTCTCGCGAACTGTTTACCCTTTCTGTTCTGGCTTTGGCGCTGGGCATCGCCTTCGGCGCGGTGGAATTTTTTGATGTCTCCTTCGCCCTCGGCGCGTTCTTTGCCGGAATGGTGCTGAACGAATCCGAACTCAGTCATCGCGCCGCACACGACACCCTGCCACTACGTGATGCCTTTGCCGTACTATTTTTTGTCTCGGTTGGCATGCTCTTCGATCCGACTATCCTGGTCCATTCCCCGCTGGCGGTTATCGGTGTATTGATGATCATCGTGCTGGGTAAATCCCTTGCGGCGCTGATGCTGGTACACCTGTTCGGCTACTCCCGTCGTACCGCCTTGACGATTGCGGTCAGCCTGGCGCAAATTGGCGAGTTCGCCTTTATCCTCGCGGGCCTGGGCATTTCACTCAACCTGCTCACTGAGCAAGGCCGCAATCTGGTGCTTGCAGGTGCTATCCTGTCGATCATGATTAACCCGCTTCTCTTTACCGTACTTCAGCGTTATCTCGATAAAACCGCCCCTCTTAATGAGCAGACAAAAACCACACCTCCCGAAGAGGAAAAACAGATCACGGTGGATATCTGCAACCATGCGGTGGTGGTTGGTTTTGGCCGTGTCGGCAGCCTGCTGGGGCACAAACTACTGGCAAACGGCGTGCCGATTGTGGTCGTGGAAAACAACCGAACGCGCGTAACCGCGCTGAGAGAACAGGGAATCAACGCCGTACTGGGTAATGCTGCCCGCGCAGAAACGATGGCGCTGGCGCGCCTTGACTGCGCCCACTGGCTACTGCTGACCATTCCTAACGGCTATGAAGCGGGTGAGATTGTGACGTCAGCCAGGGAAAAACACCCAACGCTCGACATCATTGCCCGTGCCCACTATGACGATGAGGTGGCGTACCTCACTGAACACGGAGCCGATCGGGTGGTGATGGGGGAAAGGGAAATCGCCAACAGCATGCTAAATCTGATGGCCGTTGACTCGCATGAAATCACCAAAACGTGCCCGGTTTGCTCTCTCGCCCCCAGTAGAAACGTCATTCCGGGCGGCAAGGCTGAAATACGCCCGGAGTGAGTGGCTTCCCTTCCCTGACTGAAGGTTAGTTCTGGCTGTTAACCAAATCCGCCATCATCTCAATGTGCAGCTCGTCATCGTTCAGCGCCGGAATGTAGGCAAACCGGGTGCCGCCCGCCCGGAGGAAGAACTCACGATTTTGTTCACTGATCTCTTCCAGGGTTTCCAGGCAGTCCGCAGAAAAACCGGGGCTCATGATTTGTACATGCTTAATGCCTTTCGCTGGCAGTGATCGCATGGTTTCATCCGTGTATGGCGTCAGCCACGGCTCACGCCCAAAACGGGACTGAAAAGTCAGCATCACATTCTGACTGGTCAAGCCCAGGGCCGCCATCAGCGCATCACGAGTATCATGACAACGCTGAGGATAATCATCCCCTTCATCGGCAAAGCGTTGCGGAATGCCATGAAAGGACATCACCAGTAAATCCGGCGTACCATGCTTCGCAAACGAGCGTTCAACAGAGGCTTTCAGCGCGGCGATATACATCGGATGTTCTGCGTAATCACGAATAAACTGCACCGAAGGAAGACAACGATAGCCAGCGAAAACTTGCGTGATGCCATCCCACACCGCCGCCACCGTCGAACAGGAGAACTGTGGATAAAGTGGCAAAACTATCAATCGGGTAATGCCTTGCGCCATCAGTTTGTCGATAGCCGTTTTCAGACCGGGATTACCGTAACTCATGCCCAGTTCAACCGGCATAGTCAATCGTGCCGCCAGTGCATCTCGCTGACGCTGACTATAAACCAATAATGGCGAACCTTCGTCCATCCATACCGAAGCATAAAGTTTAGCAACACGCGGAGAGCGGACAGGCAAAATCGCACCATTCAGAATCGGCCACCACAACCAGCGCGGGGTATCCACCACTCGACTGTCACTGAGAAACTGTTTCAAATAGCGTTTAACAGCAGGCGTGGTCGGGGCGTCTGGCGTTCCAAGGTTTACCAGTAGCACGCCGGGTTTGTCTTGCCGCATTATTATTCCTTATCCAGGCATCTGCAGAAATGAAAACGAGACTTATTCTAGCGGAAAATTGCGGAGGGAAAACCAATTGCTGCAGTAGGGAGGGGCCAGCGATATCCGACCCCTGACGACTTAGCCGAGGATCTTCGCCAGCTCGGCGCTAACTTCAGACACTTTACGGGTACCATCGATTTTATAATAAGCGGTACTACCGGATGCCGCTTCTTTACTGTAATAAGCAATCAGTGGCGCTGTCATCTGATGATATTCCACCAGGCGCTTGCGCACAGTCTCTTCCTGATCGTCTTTACGGGTGGTCAAGGCTTCGCCAGTCACGTCGTCTTTACCGGGTACTTTAGGTGGATTGAAGGTAACGTGATACACGCGGCCAGATGGCGCATGGACACGGCGGCCGACGATACGATCAACGATCAATTCGTCAGGCACGGCAAACTCCAGTACACAGTCGATTTTAATCCCGGCGTCCTTCATGGCATCAGCCTGAGGAATAGTCCGCGGAAAACCGTCCAGCAGAAAACCGTTACGGCAATCATCCTGAGCGATACGCTCCTTCACCAGCGCGATAACCAGTTCGTCGGTAACCAGTTTGCCTGCGTCCATGATCTCTTTGGCTTTTTTACCCAGTTCGCTGCCGGCCTTAACTGCCGCACGCAACATATCACCCGTGGAGATTTGCGGAATACCATATTTCTCCATAATGAACTGAGCCTGAGTCCCCTTACCTGCACCCGGTGCACCGAGCAGAATAATACGCATTGCGTAAATCCCCTTGCGAATCGCTTCAATAATCAAATTATGTAGGCCAAGAACATACCATCATGATCCTTTATCCACAAGGAACGCCTCGGTTAACCGACACCGATGTAGCCGGAGGATAAAAAAATGTCATCCATGACAACGCGTTTCGCCCTGTCCTGAGGCGAAACGCGTTAGTATTCCCAATCTGATGAAACATCCCATACGTTGCATCATACGTGGTTTGTACGATGTATTACCCCAGCAACAACTGGTTCATTCGGCGGATAAACAGGTTTGGATCTTCCAGCGTACCGCGCTCAGCGAACATCGCCTGATCCAACAGCAATTCAATCCACTCCGCGAAGCGCGCTTCGTCCTGTGTGTCAGCCGCGCGTTTCACCAGGGCGTGGTCCGGGTTCAGCTCAAACAAATACTTCACTTCCGGCACCGTCTGTCCCGCAGCGGCAAACAGTTTCGCCATCTGGGTGCTCATATCGTTCGCATCCGTGGTGACAATCGCCGGGGTGTCAGTCAGGCGATGGGTCAGACGCACTTCCTTCACGCGATCGCCCAGTAATGTTTTCACCCGCTCAACGAACGGCTCAAGCGCTTTCTCTGCTTCTTTTTGCTCTTCGCTTTCTTCCTCATCGGCCAGCTTAGCCAGCGACTCATCCGCTTTACTGACGGACTGGAATGGCTTGCCGTCAAACTCGGTGAGGTAGCTCATCATCCACTCATCGATGCGATCGGAGAGCAGCAGAACTTCAATACCTTTCTTACGGAACAGCTCCAGGTGAGGACTGCTTTTCGCGGCGGCATAGCTGTCGGCAGTGATGTAGTAAATCTTATCCTGGCCTTCCACCATACGGCTGACATAGTCTTCCAGCGAGACGGTTTGTGCCGTTCCTTCACTGCTGGTGGTCGCAAAACGCAGCAGTTTGGCAATAATGTCTATATTGCCAGCGTCTTCCGCCGGCCCCTCTTTCAGCACCAGACCAAATTGCTGCCAGAACTGCTGATACTGTGCTTCATCGTCTTTTGCCACTTTCTCCAGCATCTGCAACACACGTTTGGTCAGGGCGTTACGCAAGTTCTGCGTGACACGGCTGTCCTGCAGAATTTCACGCGAGACGTTAAGAGGTAGATCGCTGGAATCGATCAGCCCCCGCACGAAGCGCAGGTAGTTCGGCATAAATTGCTCGGCATCGTCCATGATAAACACACGCTGCACGTACAGTTTTAATCCGTGTTTATGATCGCGGTTCCACAGGTCCCACGGTGCCTTCGCGGGGATATACAACAGGCTGGTGTATTCCTGCTTACCTTCCACACGGTTGTGGCTCCAGGTCAGTGGATCAGCAAAATCATGAGAGATGTGCTTATAGAACTCTTTATATTCATCCTCGCTGATCTCTGACTTACTACGTGTCCACAGCGCCTGAGCTTTGTTGATTTTTTCCCAATGGGTGGTGTTGTCTTCTTCGTTGTGGGTTTCGATTTCTACCGGCAACGCGATATGATCAGAATACTTACTGATGATACTGCGCACACGCCAGGTATCGAGGAATTCTTCCTCGCCTTCACGCAGATGCAGGGTTATCTCGGTACCACGATCGTCTTTGGTGATGTCAGCAACCGTGTATTCACCTTCGCCCGCTGATTCCCATAATACGCCTTCATCAGCACTTGCGCCTGCAGCCCGGGTACGCACAGAAACGTTATCCGCCACGATAAACGCCGAGTAAAAGCCCACACCGAACTGACCGATCAACTGGCTGTCTTTCGCTTGATCAGACCCCATTGATTCCAGAAAAGATTTGGTACCAGATTTAGCAATAGTGCCCAAATTCTCAATGACTTCGTCCCGCGTCATCCCGATACCGTTGTCGCTCAACGTCAGGGTACGTTGCTCTTTATCAACCGAAACCCGGACGTGCAGGTCGCCATCTCCCTGATAAAGATCCGGTGTGGACAACGCGCGAAAACGCAGTTTGTCAGCGGCATCAGACGCGTTGGAGATCAACTCGCGCAGGAAGATTTCTTTATTTGAGTAGAGGGAATGGATCATCAGGTGCAGAAGCTGTTTTACTTCTGACTGGAAACCACGCGTCTCTTGTCCTTTCATGGTCATTGCTACCTCATCTAATACGTATTGGTATAGGTTGAGGTGAACAATGGGGGCAATTGGCAGGATTTCAAGACAGCACGACAAGATCGTGCCGTTGGATGACTAAAATCTAATCTTATGACGCCCGGCCAGAGAATGTGACAAGGTGGTGCCATCAACCATTTCCAGCTCGCCGCCCACCGGCACACCGTGTGCAATACGGCTGGCTTCAACACCATACTGCCCACACATTTCAGCAATATAGTTGGCCGTCGCCTCCCCTTCCACGGTCGGGTTGGTTGCAAGGATCACTTCCTGAATCGTCTCGTGTTCCAACCGCTGCTCAAGCCGGTCCAAACCAATATCATGGGGACCAATACCATCCAACGGAGACAGGTGACCCATCAGCACAAAGTAGCGCCCCGCAAACTGCCCGGTCTGCTCAATGGCATGAATGTCTGCCGGGCTTTCCACCACGCAAATAAGGCCGTTTTGCCGACGACGCGGATTGGCGCAGATGGTGCAGATTTCCTGCTCGGTAAAGGTCCGGCAATCGGCACAATGCCCTATCTCTGACATCGCTCGCGTCAACGCCTGAGCCAGGCGCATTCCCCCGCTACGATCACGCTGCAAAAGCTGGAATGCCATGCGCTGAGCAGACTTCGGCCCAACGCCCGGCAGACAACGCAGCGACTCCATCAGGCTTTCAAGGAGCGGACTGGTCTGCATCAGAACGGCATCTTAAAACCAGGCGGCAGTTGCATACCACTGGAGACTGCCGCCATTTTATCTTTCTGCGCTTCAGCAATACGGCGGGCGGCATCATTAAAAGCGGCAGCCACCAGATCTTCCAGCATCTCCTTGTCGTCTTCCAGCAGGCTGGGATCGACTTCCACCCGACGGCAGTTGTGCGCACCGTTGATGGTGACCTTCACCAGACCTGCGCCTGATTCACCGGTCACTTCCATCGCGGCAATTTCTTCCTGCACCTGGGCCATTTTGTCCTGCATTTGCTGGGCCTGCTTCATCAGGTTACCCAGTCCGCCTTTTCCAAACATAGTTTTCTCTCTCAAGATCGAGCCGCACTCAGGAGCGCAGCGTTTCAAAGGGGGCGAATACTCTCTTCATCCACGTCCGCATCGAAAAACCGACACAACGTCTGAATATGATTATCCGCAATAATAGCCTGACGCGCCTGCGCCAGCTTTTCTTCGTAAATCTTCTGACGCCATTCCAGCGGCGTCAACACCGCCGGATTATCGTCTTCAATCAGCGTTAATTCAACAGGATGACCAGCCGCTTCACTCAACGCTTCGGTTAAAATTTTTTGCGCAGAAGCAGAATTTAGATGGCGCTGACTGGAACGCAGATGCAGCGTAATGCCGTTTTCCGTCTGTTCCTTCCAGGCATTTAGCGCCAATTGTTGTACCAGTTTCGGCAACGTCAGGGCAGCTATTTCAGCGGCCCAGCTATCACGCAGTTGCGACTCAACCGCCAGCTTCGCCATAAGTTCCGGGGTTTTTTCATGCTCCAGTGCCGAACGTAAGGCTTTCGGCGTGGCGACCGGTTCCACCTTCACCTCGGCGGTCTGCGCCTTCCAGCGATAAGCTTCTTTTTTGACCTGTGCCGTCGGCTCAGCAACAACCTGCCGCTTTTGAGCGCGATCGGTCACCGAAGCCAACCGCTCCAGTGCCGAACTTGCCGGCCGCGCATTCTGCACCGCCGGTTCACTCTTTTTTGCTTTGTTCCCCCCTTGCTGACGCATTAACTGCATTCGCGCCTGCAATAGCTGACTGGTGGTGTCGGGCAAGTCCGTCGGGGAGGGCGTCGCCTGCATCGCGGGCGTGGGTATGGTAGCCTCGGTAGCGACAGTTCCTGTCTGGGTTGGCGCCGGAACAGGGGTTGACGCTGGCTGAGTTGACAGTGCGATAGTCGGGCAGGCGACTGGCTCGGCAACCCCCTGTTTAGGATGAAAAGCCAGCGCGCGCAGCAGGGTCATTTCCACCCCCATGCGGCGGTCCGGCGCTAACGGCAACTCCTTGCGTCCCACCAGCAGGGTCTGGTAATACAGTTGCACATCGGTTGGCGGCAGCACTCTGGCCAACTCGCGCAGGCGCTGCTCCACAGCGACAAAATCGTCGCCTAACGCGGAAGGCAGCAGCTGGATCATCGCGACCTGATGCAACAGCGTCAACATCTCCACCAGCAGTGCTTCCCATTCCACGCCTCTGGAAGCGGCCTGATTAAGCAGCGACATGACCTGCTCGCCATCAGCATTAACCAACGCTTCAATCAGTGCCAGCGGCTGTTCATCATCCAGCGTGCCGAGCATCTCGCTGACTGTCGCAGTGGTGACCTGCCCCTGGCCCATGGCAATCGCCTGATCAGTCAGACTCAGCGCATCGCGCATACTGCCATCACCTGCCCGGGCCAACAGTTGTAGCGCCCGCGCTTCTGCAACAATATTTTCTGCTTGCAATACGTGCTCAAGCTGACCACGGATCTCCGCTACATCCAGCGCCTTCAGATGGAACTGTAGGCAGCGAGACAAAATAGTCACCGGCAATTTTTGTGGATCCGTGGTCGCCAGCAGGAACTTTACATGTTCAGGCGGCTCTTCCAGCGTTTTCAGCAACGCATTGAAGCTGTGACGCGAAAGCATGTGGACTTCGTCAATCAGGTAAACTTTAAAACGGCCACGGGCGGGGACATACTGAACGTTATCCAGCAGTTCTCGGGTATCTTCCACTTTAGTGCGCGAGGCGGCATCAATCTCAATAAGGTCAACAAAGCGGCCCTGCTCAATCTCACGACAGTTATCACATTGCCCACAGGGGGTGGCGGTAATGCCGCTTTCGCAGTTCAGCCCTTTGGCCAGCAGGCGCGCAATGGTGGTTTTCCCCACCCCGCGGGTGCCGGAAAATAGATAAGCGTGATGAATACGGCCAAGGGACAAACCATTAGCCAGTGCGGTCAGAACATGTTGCTGACCAACAACATCTGTAAACGCTTGCGGACGCCACTTGCGGGCCAGTACCTGATAGCTCATTAACTCGTCATCATTGATTTGTAGATATACCCGTCATCGCGAATAATTTCGGGAGCCATTTCCCTGGACCTCATGAAATCGCAGTTTAGCCCCACGGTAGTGTACCAGCACGGCTGTTGCCATTCCTATACCTTTGAGTAAATCATGCTGATAGATGTTGTCATTAAATAGCCGTTCCTGAGTGTGCCACACCTTACCTCTGGCCTTGCTACTTAAGGGATGACTCATTATCTGAAAGAAATACAGTGACCACAGAGCGTCATTGATGATTGAGTGAAAACCACTCAAAACTGTCAACTGGATAGGTATGCGTAACCGATCTTCTACGGGCAGAATATAAAGTCTTTCGACAAAAATAAGATTATATTTTTCAATCATAGTCAGAATAAAACAAATAATACTAAAATAAATAGTATCAATTCATTTAATTCCTAATTAAAATCGTAAAAGTAAGGATTGACATTATTTAATTAAAGGTCTCAAAAAAAACAGGATGTTGCTAAACATTCACAAGATAATGTTAATAAAATAATAAACCCCAAACAGAAAAACCTCACTTAATGCATGATAATGTTGGTTTTTATTATATAAAACGTAATAGTTGCATTAAAAAATCTTGTTAAAAAAATATAATGGAATATAAAATGATAAAGCAAAATACGCCAAAGGACTCCACCATCCTCACTGAAACGACACATCACTCTCTAATTAAAATCATCAACACACTAGCTATTATCAGCCTTCCTTTTCTTGGGACGGTAAATATCACGTATGCCAGTGATGATGATAATGTTGTTATCGGCTCTCCAGGGGGGAGTGGAGGAAGCGGAAGCTCAGCAAGCAGCGCAGGGAGTGCCACAAACGGAAGCAGCGGCAGTAACGGAACAAATGCCAATGGAAGTAGCAGCGGAGGCAATGGTAGCGATGGTGTTACCGGTGGCAATGGTGCCAGCAGTAGCGCTGGCATTGATGGAAATACAGGAGCTACTGGAACGGATGTAATCTCATCACTCCGCAACGTTAAAGGCCAATTGGGGATACTACAAATCGGAGGAACGGGTGGTGATGGCGGCGCCGCTGGCCTGGCGTCAACCGGTACCGATGGCGGTACTGGTGGCGCAGGAGGTAATGGCGGTAATGGCGGTACTACGGGTTCCGGCGGTGATGGTGGCAACGGCGGTAATGGAGGCAATGGGGGGAACGGTTCAAGCGGAGGTAGCGGAGGCAGCGGCGGTGTCGGTGGGAACGGAAATCTCACCATCACCTCAAGCAATTTTACCGCCACTGAAGTCACTATTGGCGGAACCGGAGGCAATGCCAGTGCCGGGCAGTCAGGACAGACCGGCGGCAATGGGGGAGCAGGTAGCAGCGGCGGGGAGGCAGGAATCGACGGTCTGCAGGCAGCTGGCGGTCTTCCCGGTAACGGGGGTAAAGGCGGTAACGGGGGTAAAGGTGGGGATGGCGGAGATGGCGCCGACGGCGGCGCAGGCGGTTCTGGCAGCCTGAAGCTGAGTAATACCACGATGACTGTCACGGACACATTAACCATTGGTGGCGATGCCGGGAAAGGTTCCAATGGTGGCGACGGTGCCGCTGGTGGTAAGGGCGGGAATGCCGGTGAAACCCAGGAAGATTATGTTGACACCAATATTACTGGCGAAATTGGCGTTAGCGGCAACGGTGGCAAAGGCGGTGCTGGCGGTAACGGGGGACCAGGTGCCGATGGTGGCGAGGGCGGTTCAGGTACGCTGCACCTGACCAACAGCACAGTAACCGCGCAGTCAATCGTCGTGGGGGGGGAAGGCGCAGATGGCGGCAACGGAGGCAACAGTGGCAGTAACGGAAAATATGGTACTGCAGACATCGTAGCCTCAGCAGGAAGCGGAAACTCAGGTGGCAAAGGTAGCAATGCAGGAAATGGTGGCTCAGCTGGAGATGGTTCACTGGTTGTCGAAAATAGTACGCTTAATGTTACCAGCGCAATTCAGATTGGCGGCAACGGCGGCAATGGTGGTAATGGCGGCTCACTGCAAGGTAGTCAGTCTGCTGGAACCGGGGGCAATGGTAGCGATGGTGCGTCCGGCTCGTTAACCTTCACCAATAGTGTGATTAATAATACCGGAACCTTGACGCTTGGTGGCCAGGGTGGCAATGCCGGTGACGGTGGGACCAACAATGGAGCCAGAGGCAGATCAGGTAATGGCGGCGCAGCAGGAAATGGCGGAACCGGAACCGCTATCTTTGAAAGTGGCAGTGGACAGATTGCCAGCGATATCCAGCTTGGAGGGGAGAATGGCAGTCATGATGGGGTGCTGAACAACAGTACTTTGGCGCAATCGGCAGGTCTGGGGGGCACAGGTACTCTTGAGATTCGTGGGGGTACCTTTACAGCAGGAACACTCACCATCGGCTTAGCAAATCAGTGGAGTGCTTTAACAAATACCCTATCCACGACCGAAAATCAGTTTTTACAAAGTGGTGGAACATTCCAGATCGATAGCACCGTACTGAACAACGGCAGTCTGACTGTCAGCAATGGTACATTAGCCAGTCAGACGCTGGAAGCCAGTCAGGGAACGTTGACGATAAGTGGCGACGGCACCGCAATATTTGGCTCGACCGAACTGAATGCCAACAATTGGCAGGAAAATGTTGTGCTAATGCAACAAAACCAGCAACTCACGTTCAATGGTAAGCTAGTGCTAAACAGCGACACCACATTGGACCTGTCCAGTCCCGATCTCAACTGGCGCGTAGGGGGAGATGAAAACACTTATGGGCTGGGCGCCTCATCGCTGACGGTACTCAACGCTCGCTCCTATATTGATTCAGGGAATACGGCGCTTGCATTAGGCGATGCTCAGATTGATTCGGATGCCTACTTGCTGATCCTGACCGATGGTGGAGTCACAACTGGCGAATCCTTTACCGCGACAACCGCATCAGGCTCGTCAAGCCAGAGCTCCCCATCCTGGCTGGACACGAACATCAGTACCACTAGCAGACTACTGGCCGCAACACAGGTAACCAGTGCTGATACCACACAGATAACCATTGAAAAAGCGGATCTCAGCACCAGCCTCTCCCTGCTCTCAGCGAGTTCAACCAGTCTGCTTGGTGCAATGATTAGTCAGATTGGCGTTGATGCATCCTCTGATAATGCCGCTCAGCAATTCCTGTCAAGAAGCGCGGATATCAATTACGTCAGTGATGCCACCACCTCAGCACGCTTAATTGATTCAGCCATCAATTTGGCCTCTATCGCCAATGTAGCCGGTACCAGTTTTCAGATCATGTCAGCCACAGCTGAAACGCTGTCAAAACATTTATCCATGGGACAACACTTTTTCCTGGGTACCCCTCTTGAAGAAGGTTTTAATTTGTGGGCAGCCCTGCTACATAACAACAGCAAGTTATCGGGATATCACGCGGGCGGCTTTGACGCTAAAACGAAGACCGGGCTGAACGGCATCTTTATTGGTGGCGAAGATACGCTGATCACCAAAGAGGGCAATATTCTGAAAACAGGGGGGGCACTAAATATTGGTAAAGGTAAAAGTAAAACCAGAGGCAATCTATATCCGGTGAAAAACAACATCGATTTCTGGGGCGCTTCACTGTATGGAAGTTGGATCAATGGAAACTGGAATCTGGTTGGTGATGTGAACTACTCAAGAATCAGCCACAGTTTGAAACAATCGCTCGATCCGGTAACAGGTTACTCCAGCTTGTCCGGCAAGCCGAAATCAACAGTGTTCAGTGCTGGACTGACCCGCGAGTATGTATTTGAAACCGATTACGTAGACATCATGCCACACATCGGCATTCGATATACTATGTTGAAAAATGATGCATTCCAGGCAAAAAATGACGAAGCAAGCCTATTCAAAAACAGCGCAAGCACTCAGTCATTATGGTCTGTTCCACTGGGAGTCAGCTTCACTAAAGAATATAAAAATGAAGCGGGATACACACTGAAACCGGCGCTGGATCTCTCTTATATCGCCACCGGGGGGGATACCACCAGCGGCACAAAAGTGACGATGGCAGCGGTTGATGGCTCGGCATGGAGTAAATCGCGTATTGCTGACAGTTCCGCGTACGCTGGCAATGCAGGCTTTCTGTTGCAGAAAGATAACCTGACTTATGGACTGAACTACGGGATCCAGAAGTCATCAAATGAAACAGCTCAATCAATTTCTGCTTCATTTAATATGAAGTTCTGACGACGAAAGGCTGGCTGGCTGGCTGGTTACGCAATGTAACCAGCCTTGTTACCACTCTGATTCAATGCCCCGGGAAGTTCACCAGGCTAAAACTGTCAACCCCCATCGCCTTCAGACGCGCTTCACCGCTCAGATCGAACAGATTAATAATGAAGGCCGCATCCTTCACCGTACCGCCGGCTCGACGGATCAATTTCACTGTGGCTTCAATCGTACCGCCCGTCGCCAGCAAATCGTCTACCACCAACACGGTGTCGCCCTCAGAGATAGCATCACAATGCAACTCAAGTTGATCGGTGCCGTATTCCAGCTCATAGCTTTCGGCAAATGTTTTACGTGGTAGTTTTCCCGGTTTACGCACGGGAACAAAACCGACGCCCAACCCTAATGCTACCGGTGCGCCAAACAGAAAACCGCGCGCCTCGGTGCCCACCACTTTGGTAATACCCGCATTACGGTAGCGCTCGACCAGCAGTTCAATACTGAGCGCATACGCTTTCGGATCTTCCAGCAAACTGGTCACATCACGGAACAGAATGCCCGGCTTAGGATAATCTGGGATACTTTTGATACTGTTTTTAAGGAATTCAAGCTGCTGTGCAGTTGCAGTCATCATGTTATGCCTGGTAAATACAAATCTGACTCGCGAAGCTTCAGCGGCTCTTACGAAACAGATTCGCAGAGTCTGACGGTCCGTCTGATGGGGAAGCCGCGCACGAAAACGCCCAAATCTATGCAAACCGACCGGCAATTGCAACCGCGGAAAGCAAAACAAACGCAGATAAGGCTATCATAGTCAGCCAGATTAGCGGAGAGAGAACCTGATGAAAAGTGCCTACCTGCTGGAACAATTGGAAGAAAAGCTGGAAGAACTGGCGCAGGCAGTGGCGCCACATACCGATAAAAGAACGCCTAAAGCCCGTTTTGACAGCCAGTTATTTCATTGCCGCAGTACCCGACTGGGGGATTACCTTGAGGAAGTCCGCCACAGCCTGACTCAGTTGAAGCAAAGCGTTAGCGCCCAGCGCACCGAACGCGTAGCCTGGATGGCTGAACGGGTGGTACTACAAATGGGCGCTCTGCAGCGGGAGCTGGCAACGCAAACCCTGCGCAAAGGTGAAGTCCATGAGGTAACGGAAAACGTAAACCTCTATGAGAAATTGGCCCGGCACCAGGATTATGAGCGCCGCCTACGTGCGATGATTGCCGACCGGGAAAGCCTGTTGGCAGGCCAGCAGACACTGGCCCAACAGCAAACCCTACAACGAGAAATCGCCGCCTTTGAGGGACGTTTACAACGTTGCCTGCAGGCATTAAAGCGTATTGAACGCACGATTGAAAAACATGAATATTAACGATAGCCAAAAATATTAATACGGCCGGACAAAAACACCTGGTCGTTTTTAAATAGCCCCCTGGTCTGATAGAGATAAGGAACACTATGTCACTTGAAACCGCCCCAGAAGAAGTCAAGCTCGCTGTTGATTTGATTATGCTGCTGGAAGAGAACGCCATTGCACCACAAACCGTGCTGGCGGCGCTGGCTATCGTACAAAAGGATTTTGAGAAAAAACTGGACGAAAAAAATGCGTCCCCTCGTTGCTAAGCAGACAGAATGCGTAATGAGGGGCTGTGCTGCAGCATGTCGATCAGCACATCCACCAGTTGCGGCGTATCCGCTACCAGGTCGAAACTTTCAGGCATAAACAACCAGTTTTCCATGATGCCTGTCATATAGCCGCGAATGACTATCGCCGTACGACGCGTATCCAGATTATCCGGTAACTGTCCGGCAACGATGCACTGACGAAGTTGATCCTCAATCTTCTCGTAACATTCGAGGTACAGCGCCTGCTGCATCATCTGCAAAGTGGCCATTTCACCCACAAATTCACACTTATGGAAAATAATTTCCATAAGTGAACGTCTGCGATCATCCCTCGCTGTCGCTTCAAGGACATACGCAATCATCGATTTCATCACTGACAGTGGATCGAAAGGAAATTTTAATTGATACTCAAGCTCTAAGTCTTTCAAACCAGACTCGGACTGCGCCCATATTTCATTGAGCAGATCGGTTTTGTTTTTGAAATGCCAGTAGATTGCCCCCCGCGTCACCCCAGCGGTAGTGGCAATATCGGCCAGTGACGTTTTAGACACACCTTCGTCGGAAAATCTTTCAATTGCCGCATCAATGATGTGGTTTCGCGTTTCCTGCGCTTGTTGTTTGGTTTTTCGTGCCATAGGGTGATTTTTACAAAAACATGGACTTACATACATTTGCGAATGTATGTACCATAGCATGACCATAATTTAAACGCAGCAATGGGTTTGTGATCCATTGGACAATCGATATCGGACACTCGGGGTTTATTTATGAACAAAAAAAGAGGAATAAAACCTCTGGCAGCCGTTCTGATGCTTTCAGGCAGCTTAATGCTGACAGGATGTGATAATAAAGGCGCACAGCAAGCCAGTCAGCAGCAAGCACCTGAAGTCGGTGTTGTCACGCTGAAAAGTACTCCGCTAACCGTCACGACTGACCTTCCGGGCCGTACTTCTGCGTTCCGCATTGCAGAAGTTCGCCCACAAGTTTCGGGGATTATTTTAAAACGCAATTTTGTGGAAGGGAGCGATATCAAAGCAGGAGAATCACTTTACCAGATAGACCCGGCAACCTATCAGGCTGCTTATGACAGCGCCAAAGGCGATTTAGCCCAGGCTGAGGCCAATGCGCAAATCGCGGCACTGACCGTAAAACGCTACAAGCCTCTGGTCGGGACTAAATATATCAGCCAGCAAGATTATGACACGGCTGTCGCGACGGCAAACCAGACCGCCGCCGCTGTACAGGCAGCGAAAGCCAATGTTGAAACCGCCCGCATCAATCTGGCTTACACCAAAGTAACATCGCCAATCAGTGGTCGTATCGGCAAATCTTCCGTTACGGAAGGAGCTCTGGTGCAAAATGGCCAGACGACTGCGCTGGCAACAGTGCAGCAGCTTGATCCGATTTACGTCGACGTCACGCAGTCCAGTGAAGACTTCATGCGGCTGCGCGCAGAGCTGAACTCCGGTAGGCTACAGCAAGTTGGGGGTAAAGCGCAGGTCAAACTGTTACTGCAAGACGGTAGCGAGCTCTCCCAGACTGGCACATTGGAATTTTCTGATGTAACCGTGGATGAGACCACCGGATCTATCACTCTGCGTGCGGTATTCCCTAACCCTGACCACGCCCTGCTGCCTGGGATGTTTGTTCGCGCCCGGCTGAATGAAGGCGTCAACCCTAACGCGCTGTTAGTGCCTCAGCAAGCGGTCACTCACTCGCCGACCGGTCAGGCGACCGCGATGGTCGTAGACGCAGACAACAAAGTTGAAGTACGCACTCTGACAGCAGATCAAGCGATCGGTGATCAATGGTTGGTAACCAGCGGTCTGAAGGAAGGTGACAAAGTCATTACCGTTGGTCTTCAGCGCGCCAAACCAGGAGCCAGAGTGACTCCGCAGGAAGTGAGTACAGACCATGCCGAACAGGCAAAATCTGAACAGCCGCAGTCTTAAACAGGAGCCGCTGATACATGGCTAAGTTCTTTATCGATCGCCCCATCTTTGCGTGGGTTATCGCCATCATTATTATGCTGGCGGGCGTGCTATCGATTCTAAAGCTGCCGATCGAGCAATATCCCAATGTTGCACCGCCGGCAGTACAGATTCGCGCCACATATCCGGGAGCTGATGCGAAGACATTGCAGGACTCCGTAACTCAGGTTATCGAGCAAAACATGAACGGCATCGATGGCCTGATGTATATGTCATCGAGCAGTGATTCCACCGGTACGTTGCAGCTTACCCTGACGTTCCAGTCAGGCACCGATCCGGATATCGCCCAGGTTCAGGTGCAGAATAAACTGCAGTTGGCTACCCCGTTATTGCCACAAGAAGTGCAACAACAAGGGATCCAGGTGCAAAAATCCTCCAGCAGCTTCCTGATGGTGGCCGGTTTCGTCAGCGCTGATGGCAGTATGACGCAGAACGACATTTCGGACTATGTCGCATCGAATATCAAAGATCCGATCAGCCGTACTCTCGGTGTAGGTGATACCCAGATATTTGGTGCCCAGTACGCGATGCGTATCTGGATGGATCCACATAAACTGAACAATTATCAACTCACGCCAGTTGACGTCATCAGCGCGATTACTGCGCAAAACTCCCAGGTCCCCGCCGGTCAGTTAGGTGGCTCACCGCCCGTTCCAGGCCAGCAGCTTAACGCTTCGATTATCGCGCAGACGCGTCTGACGTCGACCGATGAATTCGGCAAGATCCTGCTAAAAGTCAATACCGATGGGTCACGCGTCTTGCTGAGGGACGTGGCAAAAATTGAACTGGGTGGTGAAAACTACGATATCATTGCACGCTACAACGGCAGACCGGCTTCTGGTATCGGTATCAAGCTGGCAACTGGCGCCAATGCTCTGGATACCGCTAAAGCAGTAAAAGCAGAGCTAAATAAACTGGAGCCGTTCTTCCCTGCGGGTCTGAAAGTGGTTTACCCCTACGACACCACGCCATTTGTTAAAATTTCCATTATGGAAGTGGTGAAGACGCTGCTCGAAGCCATCGTGCTGGTGTTCATCGTCATGTATTTGTTCCTCCAGAACTTCCGCGCCACCTTGATCCCAACGATTGCGGTGCCCGTGGTGTTGCTGGGAACCTTTGCGATCATCGGTGGCTTTGGCTACTCGATCAACACCCTGACGATGTTCGGGATGGTGTTGGCTATCGGGTTGTTGGTGGATGACGCCATCGTGGTGGTCGAAAACGTCGAGCGCGTTATGGCGGAAGAAGGCTTACCGCCAAAAGAAGCCACGCGCAAATCGATGGGACAGATCCAGGGAGCATTGGTGGGGATCGCAATGGTGTTGTCTGCGGTATTCATCCCAATGGCCTTCTTTGGCGGATCGACCGGGGTTATCTATCGCCAGTTCTCCATTACAATTGTCTCGGCGATGGTACTGTCAGTTCTTGTGGCGTTGATCCTGACGCCTGCGCTTTGCGCCACCATCCTCAAACCAGTCAAAAAAGGCGACCATGGTAAAACCACCGGATTCTTCGGCTGGTTTAACCGCGTATTCGACAAAAGTGCGCATCACTACACCGACAGTGTTGGTCATATTCTGCGCAGCACCGGTCGGTATCTGGTGATTTACTTGTTGATCGTGGTCGGTATGGCCTATTTGTTCATCAAATTGCCCACCTCCTTCCTCCCGGAAGAAGATCAGGGGCTGTTGTTGACTCAGGCTCAACTGCCTGCGGGGGCGACTCAGGAACGTACCCAAAAAGTGTTGGATCAGGTAAGCCATTACTTTCTGACCAAAGAAAAAGACAACGTTCAGTCGGTATTTACTGTTAACGGCTTTGGTTTTGCTGGTCGTGGACAGAACACCGGTATCGCCTTCGTCAGCCTGAAACCATGGGATGAACGCAGCGGTGCGGCTAACAAAGTAGAAGGTATTGCTGGACGCGCAATGAAGGCTTTCTCTGCCATCAAAGATGCGATAGTGATCCCCTTCAACCTGCCCGCGATTATCGAACTGGGTAACGCCACGGGCTTTGACTTCGAGTTGATTGATCAGGCTAACCTTGGGCATGATGCGTTGACCAAAGCACGTAACCAACTACTCGGCGCCGTTGCCAGGCATCCAGATATCCTGGCCGGGGTACGTCCGAATGGTCTGGAAGATACACCACAGTACAAGCTGATCATTGATCAGGAGAAGGCAGAAGCACTTGGCGTCTCTATTTCTGATATCAACACCACTCTGGGCGCGGCATGGGGTGGCAACTATGTAAATGACTTCGTTGATCGTGGTCGTGTGAAAAAAGTGTACGTGATGGGACAGGCAAATTCGCGTATGTTGCCTGATGATGTCAGCAAATGGTACGTGCGTAATGCCTCCGGTGAGATGGTGCCTTTTTCAGCTTTTGCCAGTGCAAAATGGCAGTACGGTTCTCCTCGTCTGGAACGCTATAACGGTCTGCCATCAATGGAAATCCTGGGCCAGCCCGCATCGGGCAAAAGTTCAGGCGAGGCGATGAATCTGATGGAAGAGTTGGCAGCACAATTACCACAAGGTGTGGGTTATGACTGGACGGGCATGTCCTACCAGGAACGCCTCTCCGGTAACCAGGCTCCCGCATTGTATGCCATCTCGCTGATTGTGGTGTTCCTGTGTCTGGCGGCACTCTATGAGAGCTGGTCTATTCCGTTCGCGGTAATGCTGGTGGTGCCGCTTGGGGTTATTGGCGCGTTAATCTTCACCACATTACGCGGGCTGAGTAATGACGTATACTTTGTAGTAGGCCTGCTAACAACCATTGGTCTGTCGGCGAAGAATGCGATCCTGATCGTGGAATTCGCCAAAGAGCTGATGGAGAAAGAAGGCAAAGGTCTGATAGAATCGACGCTTGAAGCCGTTCGTATGCGTTTACGGCCAATTCTGATGACGTCTCTGGCCTTTATCCTTGGTGTACTGCCGTTAGCTATCAGTACCGGCGCAGGTTCCGGTGCACAAAATGCGGTAGGTACCGGGGTAATGGGGGGGATGGTGACCGCCACCGTTCTGGCTATCTTCTTTGTTCCAGTGTTCTTTGTGGTGGTTCGTCGCCGCTTCAGCAACAACAAGGAAGAACTGGAATCCAGTCATCTGGAAGAACATCACCCGCACTAATCTCTGTGATTAACAGACTGAAGAGGCCGCTTATGCGGCCTCTTTTTTCATCAGTACATAAACACCGCCCTACTCTATCCTGGGCCGTTCGACTCATCCCCCCTGACAGGCTCACCTCGTTGGCTCAGGTGTCAGGAAAAGTGAAGACATCATGGGAATTTTTGTTATATTGGAACCCACGGTAATTACTGGATCACAAAAACCTTAGAAAAAGTAAAAATGTATCTAAATATGACTAAACTCAACTGAATAATGAGATGGTGTTGTATTAGATTTTTGTAACCTTCTGTTTTTTTCCTCGCAAGAGGCGTCTCTGTCTACTAAGATAATTAATAATCAAATCATTGAGATAGTTAATAGTTAATTCCGGGGACTTGATAATTTCTCTCCTGAGACTAATTATCTTTATAAGTATTATTAACTCTATGAAGAAAAAGTGTGCAACGGTATTCCTTAAGATCTGAAGGTGGTACACACGATCACGAATATTCGGCAGAATATTCTCAAAACAGGGGGCGGGCTCAGTGGGTTATTGTTATTGCATTCACAAAATGCTTAATATAAATGTTATCTACGTGAGAATTATTTCATAGAAAATTCATCTAAATGGCGTGATAAGATGGCATGCAGATTCCACTGTGACGTTTCTGGATATTGATGCAGAAAAGACAATAATCGAGACTGCCATTTCTACTGTCCTGATTTTTGATTGCATCAAACCATCGCCCCTGGGAATTGTAATTTTTTGGTAAGGGTATAACTAACATGTTTTTGCCAGGTTATATTTAATAATACACAGGGTAAGATTTTATTCTCGTTTACTGGCACACTATGCTCTGAAAGCCCGCGTTAGTGGTATTTTTCACTCGCTATGGAGGGAAAAAGATGGACGAATACTCACCAAAAAGGCATGATATTGCCCAGTTGAAGTTCTTGTGTGAAAGTTTGTACCATGAAAGCCTTGCTACGTTAGGTGACAGTCACCATAACTGGGTTAACGATCCAACTTCAGCAATCAATTTACAACTCAACGAGTTGATTGAGCATATTGCAGCTTGCACGATGAATTACAAAATCAAACATATCGAAGATAGCGGACTGATTAGTCAGATTGACGAATACCTTGACGATACGTTTATGCTCTTTAGCAATTACGGTATTAATGTTCAGGATCAACAACGCTGGCAAAAATCAGCTAAACGCTTGTTTAACATTTTCGCAGAGGAATGCGCTCACGTCACTGTACAGGCAAGCCATTCATTTTAACAACCTTTTATATTTTCAACGGTTTAACAATGACAGATAAACGTCTAACCAAAACTGATTATCTGATGCGTTTAAGGAAGTGTCGTTCTATCGATACACTTGAACGTGTTATCGAAAAAAATAAATACGAATTATCCGATAATGAACTTGCGGTGTTTTACTCTGCAGCGGATCATCGCCTGGCCGAACTGACGATGAATAAGCTCTACGATAAAGTGCCGGTAGCCGTCTGGAAATTCGTGCGATAATAATCTGTGGAGAAATTTAGCTGGCGCGGTGAATAAAGCAGAATTGGGTGGGGGCCCTGCCAGCTACATCCCGGCACATACGTCACCTGCTGCGGCTGCTTCCTTCCGGACCTGACCGAGTTCACAAGTTAGCATTGCGGGAGAACCAACCGGGCCCCCATTGAAAAGCGCCATATCATGGCGCGAAAGCATTATCATTGAACCTCATGGCAATTGCAAGCTTGCTCCGGGTAACCGTTGGTTTCTTGTGCAAATCTGCTATCTGATTGTTTTCTAAGCTTTCTAACTTCCTGTGCCCACTATATTATAACTACATGAAATCGCTTAAGATGTTACGCCATCACTTTCGGTAACGGTTAAATGAGTCAGCGTTAAACTCCATGATGGAACAAGATACATTCCGGCAACGCATCTGGCAGATTGTCGCGGCTATTCCCTATGGTAAAGTGACTACCTATGGCGAAATCGCGCGTTTGGCGGGATCCCCTCGAGCATCCCGCCAGGTTGGCGGCGCACTCAGGCACCTGCCAGAAGGCAGTAAATTGCCCTGGCACCGGGTCATTAACCGGATGGGTAAAATTTCCTTAACGGGAGAGAGCTTCAACCGTCAACGTCAGGCGCTGATGGCAGAAGGCATTGAAGTAAGCGCAGACGGTAAAGTCGATCTGAACTATTATCGCTGGGAGCTGTAAACCCGCCCCTTGTCAGGGGCGGAAAAATCATATTGAAGATGGCGATGATGCCGCAGAGGAAGGCAATACCTGTGTCGGTACAGCCACGGAAGGAACAGGCACCAACACCAGATCCTGATTATATCCGCCGTCATTAATGACTTGTTTCACCGTATCGGTAATAAAGGTCATTCTGCCGTCAATGGTTATAGCTGCGCTCAACAAAATTCGGGCATCAGGCTGAATATCCGCTGGGTTAAATGGCAGGATGAACTTAAATGGCGCCTGTTTACCGTTGGTTTTCACCACGCGTTGTGAAATAACTTTCGACGGCGCATTCGCACGCGAAGCATCCGAAAGCGTCACAGTCAGTACCGCATTAGGCGGCAATACCACTTTCTGATGGATATAAATAGAGCCGCTGACGTTTGGCTGTCGAATCGTCGACTGCCCACCCGCCGCCGGTGAGGACAACGTTGCTGTTGGTACATCCGCGCCTTTATCCGCACAACCGGAAATCGCCACCGCCAGAACGGTACCAGTAAGTATTGACCAGATTTTCATTGATTTATTCTCCTTTGATCAACGCAATGAGGGTTATCTCAGTAAATTACAGACAGAGTTTCCCTGTCCCATAAGTCTTAATACTGGCACAATTTATTGATATTTCCATATAAATCCGACTAATACGTGCGTTGGCAACAGAATTGTGCCCACTCCGTTGACGAAAACGGGTCGGGTCTCGCAAACTAATCAAGAAAAAATGACTGAGGACACCGTGATGAGCCACGCACTGCAAGACTTATTAAATCTGCTGCGTCTGGAAAAGCTGGAGGAAGGCCTGTTCCGGGGACAAAGTGAAGATCTGGGACTACGCCAGGTATTTGGCGGTCAGGTGGTCGGACAGGCGCTGTACGCTGCCAGGCAAACGGTCCCCACGGATCGTATCATCCACTCCTTTCACAGTTATTTCCTGCGTCCTGGCGACAGTCAGAAAAACATCATTTATGACGTGGAAACATTACGTGACGGGCAGAGTTTCAGTGCCAGACGCATCAAAGCCATCCAAAACGGCCAGCCCATTTTTTACATGACCGCTTCATTCCAGGCAGCGGAAAGCGGCTTTGAGCACCAAAAACCCATGCCACAAGTCACCGGTCCGGATAACCTGCCAACTGAAAGTGAGATTGTCAGGCAACTTGCCCACTTGATTCCAAAACTCGCACGGGAAAAACTCCTTGCCGAAAAGCCTTTCGAAATCCGCCCGGTACAATTCCACAACCCATTAAAAGGTCACGTCGATGAACCGATACGACATGTCTGGTTACGAGCCAATGGCCACATAGAGGGTGACCAACACATCCATCAGCATCTGCTGGGTTATGCATCAGACTTTAATTTCCTGCCAGTGGCACTGCAACCGCACGGCAAAGGTTTTCTTGAACCGGGAATACAGATAGCCACCATTGACCATTCGATGTGGTTCCATCGAGAGTTCGATTTAAACCAGTGGTTACTGTACAGCGTTGAAAGTACATCAGCATCGGGGGCCAGAGGATTTGTACGCGGTGAATTCTATACCCAGGACGGCACGCTGGTCGCGTCCACCGTTCAGGAAGGCGTAATACGCATTCGTCATTGACAGCAAATAAAGTATCCCTGGCATCATCGCTGGGCGTTTTCTCTATGTAAAAAAATGGCCCCAAATGGGGTAATGCCAGTCAGTTAAGCAACTGACTGGCTTTTTCCCTGTGCTTTTGGATACTTCCGGGGGCTCTCCTTTACCACTCTCGGGAAGACCCTTTCTCTTCTTACTGGCAGTTTCACCATCTGCGCCATACCCTCCAGATTACACAGCAGTTCTGGGATTCGGCCCGATGATGCGCCCTGGTACCGAAGGCAGCAGCCGTAAGCAGATGACGGGTCAGTTCCATCTGGCAGACCATTTTTACCTGGGGGTAAAGCCCTGGTTGTCCGGCATAGGTCTGCCGCGGGAAGGCCGCCTCGTTTTCCGGCGTATCCTGGGTGCGCCAGACGACACCGTCCACCGCCAGTAATGTCAGACCACACCAATGCGGATGAGTGACGGAGTTGTGCCACATCTGCTCGGGATCCAGCACATCGCCAGGAGAAGTCAGAGGATTACGGGTAGAGTCGTAGCAGGAAACGAGCTCAAGAGCCTGAGCAATGCGCATAAAAAAATCCAGAAACGAAGAACGTTTCTGGATTTTTACACAGCCACTGGATCGTTCAACTGATCCTTAACTGATCGGCATTCCCCCAAATGGGGCCGTTTCTTATTTTTAGCACACTACTTTTCTTTTTCTTACCGCCAGGCTTACTGGTTGTAAGCATTTTCACCATGGCTGTTCACATCCAGACCTTCACGTTCTTGATCTTCAGGAACCCGCAGACCAACAACCATATCAGCCACTTTAAAGGCGATAAAGGCAACCACACCGGTCCAGACAATAGTCACACCCACACTGAACAGTTGGATCCATACCTGATGCCCCATGGTGACACCTGCGGCATAACCCACACCGCCCAGTGAAGGGGCAGCAAAAACGCCAGTCAGGATACACCCAACGATGCCACATACCCCATGCACGCCGAATACATCACATGGGTCATCCACACGTAACCATTTCTTCAGGGTGGTGACCCCCCACAGTCCAGCCAGACCACCGACGATACCGATAATCAATGCACCGCCGACACCAACATAACCACAGGCTGGCGTGATGGCAACCAGTCCGGCAATCACGCCAGAGCACACGCCCAGCAGTGATGGCTTGCCACGCAGAGCCCACTCGCCGAAGGTCCAGCTGAGCATTGCGCCTGCCGTTGCCATTACCGTGTTCAGGAAAGCCAGACCCGCAATTTCATTGGCCGCACTGGCTGATCCCGCATTGAAACCGAACCAGCCGACATACAGAATAGCGGTACCGGTGAACACCATTGGCAAGTTGTGTGGTTTGAATGCTTCTTTACCAAAGCCAGCGCGTTTGCCCACCAGGTAAGCTCCCACCAGGCCAGCCACCGCAGCGTTGATGTGCACCACCGTACCGCCCGCGAAATCCAGTGCGCCATCCTGAGACAGCAAACCACCTGACCACACCATATGAGCGATAGGCAGATAAGAGAAGGTCAACCAGATTGCCACAAAAATCAGTACGGCAGAGAAGCGGACACGTTCAGCGATCGAACCAACAATCAGCCCCACAGTGATACAGGCGAAAGAAGCCTGGAAAGCGACGTGGATATATTGATAGAAAGTCCCCACCAGCGCGGTCAGTTGGATATTTTTCAACATCGCCATGCTGAAGCCGCCAAAGAAAGCGTTACCGTCGCTAAAAGCGAGTGAATAGCCGTAAACCATCCACAGCACACAGACCATTGCAAAAGTCACGGCAACCTGGGTCATCATGGAAAGCACGTTTTTAGCGCGAATCAGGCCGCCATAAAACAGGGCAATACCCGGCAAAGTCATAAACAGCACCAGCGCGGTGCAAATCATCATAAAGGCATTGTCCGCTTTATCCACCACAACCGGCGCTGCGGCCATCGCAAGCGACGGTAACAGGGCCAGACTGGCAAGGCCAAATACAGCAAGTTTTTTGTTCATTTTATCCCATCCCATCACTATTCTTAGCCCCGAGATTACAGCGCTGCTTCGTCAGTTTCGCCTGTGCGAATACGAATGACTCGCTGCAGTTCTGCAACAAAGATTTTACCGTCGCCAATTTTGCCGGTATAAGCAGCTTTACTAATGACATCAATAACTTCATCAAGCTGATCGTCTGCAATCGCAATGTCTATTTTTACTTTTGGCAGGAAGTTCACGCTATACTCAGCACCGCGATAAAGTTCTGCATGCCCTTTCTGGCGACCAAAACCTTTCACTTCAGTCACGGTCAGCCCTTGAATACCAATAGAAGACAATGCTTCACGCACGTCTTCTAATTTAAACGGTTTGATTACCACGGTAACCAGCTTCATACGATCCCCTCCAGGTATTGAAAACGGTTGTTCCACCGGACATGGATTGTTTAAAGCAAAGGCTGTGCCATAAATTAAAACCCAGCATTTTTCAGACGATTAGTCAGTCCACCTCTGAATCCGACGCTGACGGCTAAATTTCGTATCAGGTAAAGGAAGAGGCTGCGATCATAAAAAATGCACCACCTTCGTGCATAATGACGCAAATCAGTGCAATCACCCCTTTTGGCACAGTTTTATGCACAACAGCAGTGCACAAGGCCAGTCAGATTGTTACCGTCTCCCCCGTCTTCAGTTCCTCTCCTGCCAACTGCAATTGATACATTTGCCAGTAACGTCCCTGCTTCTCCAGTAGTTGACGGTGATTACCTTGCTCAACGACGCGGCCACGGTGCAACACCAGGATGGTATCCGCCTCGGTAATAGTGGAAAGACGGTGTGCGATCACCACCAAAGTAGTCTGCTGGCGAACCACCTGCAGCGCTTTCTGGATTGCCTGCTCAGTACCAGAATCAATGTTGGCGGTAGCTTCATCCAGAATCAGGATGTGCGGCGAAGCCACCAGCACGCGGGCCATGGCCAATAGTTGCTTCTGCCCCACTGACAGGCTATTCCCCTGTTCACCCAGGCGGGTATGGACACCATCAGCCAAACTTCTGACCAGATCAGCCAGTTGAACCGTTTCCAACGCTCGCCACACGGCTTCCTCACTGACATCCCGCCCCAGCGTCACGTTGGCAAAAAGCGTATCAGCCAGCAACACGGGATCCTGCTGTACCATCGCCACACTCTGTCTTAATGTACGATGGGACAGCGACGTTAATGGCCTGCCATCCAGACGGATTTCTCCCTGCGTTATCGGGTAATAGCCCATTATCAGATTGGCGAGTGAACTTTTACCACTGCCAGTATGCCCAACCAATGCCACAAAATGGCGGGAAGGTATGTGCAGATTAATATCGTTGAGCACGTTGCTATCGTCGCGATAGGAAAAGGTCAAATTATCAATATCAATGGCGCCTGAGGTCAGCGGCCGGTCATCACTGCCGTAGCGCTGAAGCGGCGCATCCATCAGTTCAAAAATACGTTCACCCGCCACAACGGCCTGCTGCAATATCGACTGTTGGGTGGTCAGCGCGATCAACGGCTCATTCAGTCTGCCGAGATAGTTAATAAACGCATACAATACCCCCACCTCAAAACTGCCCTGAGACGAAAAACCAAATAACAGCAGCAGTCCACAAAGGATCATCGCCGAAAACAGGCTGAGCAACGGGCGAAGCAGGAAACCATCCAACCGCAATGTTTCCATTCTTGCCAGATAGTGAGCTCGACTGGCCTCCCCTATCCTCTCGCCAAAACGGGCCTGCTGGCGGAACTGCTGGATGACATTCATCCCGTTGATCACTTCATTGAAACCGTTATTGATGTCAGCCAGGTAACTACGTACCCGCCGTACAATCGGCGTGCTGTAACGCTGGTAGATTAACATGACCGTGATCACCGCCGGGAAAATAGCGAGAGCGATCAATGCCATTCGCCAGTCCAGGCTGAACATAGCCACCAGCATCGCCCCAATCAACGCAGCGCTACGCAGCACCGTCGCCACCACCGTGACGTAAAGATCGCGCACCACTTCAGTATCGTTCGTCACGCGCGAGATGATTTGCCCGACCGGTTGGGTGTCAAAAGTGCTTAAAGGCTGACGCAAAGCGGCATCCATCACATCTGTACGCAAGCGCTGAACCACGCCGACCGCCGCCTGGTTAAACAACAAAGATTGCCAGTAATGCAGTAAGGCGGCGAAAATTTGCAGCAGAATAAAACCCGCCGCCAGGCCAGCAACGATTCCTAACGGCATCCGGTGCTTCGCCACCATATGATCAATAAAATAGCTGATCAATATCGGCCCCATCACTTCCGCCGCCGCCGCAATCCACAATAGCAGCACCGCTGCCCCAAGGGATTTACGCCATGGCAGCCCATAGCTCAGCAGCCTTTTTATAGTCGGCCAGAGTTGGATCATTTTAGCCATGGGGGACACCTTTCTCTGTTTCATCCTCTTCCAGCGCGGCTTCAATTTGCTGATAACGGTACATATCCTGATACCACCCATTTACCGCGACCAGCTCATCGTGCTGACCGCGTTGGGCAACCGCGCCGTTCTGCAGTACCAAAATTTCACTGGCTTCAGTCAGGGCAGACAGTCGATGGGCACTGATAATCACTGTTTTTCCCGCTCCCCACTGCTGGAGATTATGCAAAATCAAATGTTCGGTACGACCATCCACCGCTGAAAGCGCATCATCAAGGATCAGAATTTCAGTATCCAGCAGCAGCGCTCTGGCTATGGAGATCCGCTGCTTCTGCCCACCGGACAGCATGACACCACGCTCACCAACCTCTGTCTCGTAACCCTGTGGCAGCCGCAAAATATCATCATGAACATTTGCCAGTCTGGCGGCCTGCTCAATATCACCCTGGCTGGCAGTAGGCCGTCCCAGCGCAATATTGTTGGCCACCGTATCGGAAAACAAAAATGGCGTCTGGCTGACCACGGCCATCCGGCTTCTCCAGCTATCCAGCCGGAGTTGCGGCAGAGAAATGCCATGGTAACGAATGTCGCCCTGAGTGATATCAAAATGCCGCTGGATCAGGCTCAGCAACGTACTTTTTCCTGCCCCCGTCGGACCACACAATCCCAGCATCTGGCCGGGTTTCAGGTTGACATTAACATGGCGCAATGAGGGATACTTAGCACCAGGATAGCAGAATTCACGGACAGCAATCTGCAGATGTCCCCGTTCTTCCGACAGCGTTTTGCTGCCATCTGCCACTGTCGGAGCCTCAGCCAGCAGTGAACGGATCCGCCCCCATGCCGCACTGCCGCGTTCAACGATATTGAACATCCACGCCAGCGCCAACATCGGCCAGATCATCAACCCCAGGTACATCACAAAGCTGGTCAACTGCCCCAATGTCATGGATCCATGCCATACCAGCCAACTGCCGCCGCCAATCGCCAGCAGATTAGACATCCCGATAGCCATATAGATAGTGGGATCAAAACGAGCATCAATGCGGGCAACACGCAGGTTTTTCTTTCCAGTGTCATGGGCAATGTCGGCAAATTGTCCGGACTGATGGTCTTCCAGCCCAAAGGCTTTAATCATGCGGATACTGGTCAGGCTCTGCTGAGTCTGATCGTTGAGAGAAGAGAATGCCGCCTGCGCCAGCTTGAAACGCTGATGAAGTTGATCACCATAATGCTTAATCACCAGCGCCATGACTGGCATCGGCAACAACGCCAGCAAGGTCAGTTGCCAGCTAATTTGCGTACTCATCACCAGCAACACCGCCAGTCCCATCACCAGAGAATCCACCAGGGTCAATACGCCCTCCCCAGCGGCGAACACCACACGATCCACATCATTCGTGGCGCGGGCAATTAAATCCCCGGTACGGTGACGCAAGTAAAACTCCGGATGTTGCCGGCTAAGCTGCCGGTAAAAATCCTGACGCAGTTCAACCGCTAACTGGTAAGATGCGCCGAACAACAGCACACGCCAGACGTAACGCAGCAAGTAAACCACCACGGCAGTACTCAGCATCACACCGATCCACATGAGCAACCGTGCGTTGCTCATCTGCTGGTGAGTGACCCCATCCACAATGGCACCGACTATTTTTGGCGGTAATAGCTGGAGTAATGCAATAATAATCAGCAGGAACACGGCCCCAAGATAGCGCCGCCATTCGCGAATAAAGTACCAGCTTAATTGGCTAAACAGTCGCACAGTAAACGTCCCGGTTAATATTGAGCGAAGTCATCAGACAGCAACCATCAGTTCAATGGCAGCGCAGTGGTGTATTTTATTTCTTCCATCGCAAAGCTCGATGTCACATCCAGCAAACCGGAGACCCCGTTCACCAGACGTTTATAAAAAGCATCGTAAGTTTTCATATCTGCCACCTGAATACGCAACAGGTAGTCATACTCCCCGGCCATCCGGTAACAACTCATCACTTCCGGCATGCTCTTTACCACCGCCGTAAATTGCTGGTACCAGTTGCTGTTATGCTGCTGAGTTTTGATCAACATAAACGCGGTCAGTGACAGTGCAAGCTTCTCTGGATCCAATAGCGCCACATGGCCGCGAATATAGCCCTCATCTTCCAGCCTTTTCAAGCGTTTCCAGCACGGCGTCGTCGTCAGATGGACCGCATCGGCCAGCGCCTGTAGCGACAACGTACAATCCTGCTGCAACAGCGCCAGCAGTCTAAGGTCAGTTTTATCTATCATCTCCAGCCCAGAGAATAATTTTCTACGAATGGCCGATTATAAAGCAGAGAGAGTAAACCTTTTTTCCTGTTAATGCCGTACTCTTTAACAAATTTCACCAGAGTAGAAAAAATGAACGACTCATGGGTTTCCCGCGCAATACAAGAGATTAATGCCGACATTCAGCGCTCGGCCGATACCCATCTGATCCGTCTGCCGCTGCCTGCTTATACCGGGATCTGGCTTTATCTGAAAGATGAAAGCACTCATCCAAGTGGCAGCCTCAAACACCGTCTGGCGCGCTCGCTATTTCTCTATGGGCTATGCAATGGTTGGATCAAAGAAGGCACGACGATTATCGAGGCTTCTTCAGGTAGTACCGCTGTGTCGGAAGCCTATTTTGCCCGCTTACTGGGGCTCCCCTTTATTGCGGTAATGCCAGCCACGACCGCGAAACGTAAAATCGAACAGATCACTTTCTACGGCGGTCGTTGCCATTTTGTCACTGATCCCTGCCAGATGTACGCAGAATCCGAGCGACTGGCCTGTGAACTGAACGGCCATTTTATGGATCAGTTTACTTTTGCCGAGCGTGCCACCGACTGGCGCGGCAACAATAATATCGCAGACAGTATTTTCCAGCAGATGAAACATGAACCGTTTCCAATTCCGGAGACGATGGTGATGAGTGCCGGAACAGGCGGCACCTCAGCCACCATTGGCCGTTATCTGCGCTACCAGGGGTATTCAACCCGACTGGTGGTGGTTGACCCAGAAAACTCGGTGTTTTTTGATTACTGGCATCAGCGTGATAAGTCACTGAATAATCCTCAGGGGAGCAAAATTGAAGGGATTGGCCGTCCACGTGTTGAACCCTCCTTCATTGCGGAAGTGATCGATGAGATAGTCAAAGTGCCTGATACCGCAAGCATCGCTACTATGCTGTGGTTGGAAAAACAACTGGGACGCAAAGTGGGGCCCTCCACCGGGACTAACGTCTGGGGTGCCTTGCAGGTAGCAAAACGGATGAAGGAAGAAAATCGCAGTGGGTCAATCGTCACGCTATTGTGCGACAGCGGTGAACGTTATCTGGACACTTACTACCATCCGCCATGGGTGGCACAGCACATCGGGGATCTCAGCCAATGGCAACAACTGCTCGATTCTTCCCCAGAGTGAAAGCCGAACGCCATTGCCTGTCACTTAGCAAGGATGCGCAATATGTGGGGCATTGCGAACTTCAGGTTGCAAAACCAGTGGCTGAGATCGCATAAGCGGCGCTACCCTTCGTCCCCGTCAGGCAGTACCATACAGTGCAACAGATGAATAAGGTGAACAGTATGCAGCGTGCAGTAGTGGTTTTCAGCGGTGGCCAGGACTCAACAACCTGTCTGATTCAGGCATTAAAGCAGTATGACGAAGTGCATTGCATCACCTTTGATTATGGTCAGCGTCACCGTGCAGAAATCGATATTGCGCAGCAACTTTCCCACACTCTGGGCGCCCGTGCACACAAGGTGCTGGACGTCACGCTGCTCAATGAGCTGGCAGTAAGCAGCCTGACTCGCGACAATATTCCCGTTCCGGCTTACGATCCGCAGGCCAGCGGGTTACCAAGTACTTTTGTACCGGGCCGCAATATCTTGTTTCTGACCCTCGCGTCAATCTACGCGTATCAGGTGGAGGCCGAAGCGGTGATCACCGGCGTGTGTGAAACCGATTTTTCAGGCTATCCCGACTGCCGCGATGATTTCGTGAAGGCGCTGAACCACGCGGTGGAATTGGGAATGGCACGTCCTGTGCGTTTTGAAACGCCGCTGATGTGGCTCAACAAAGCGGAAACCTGGGCGTTGGCCGACTACTGGCAGCAACTGCCGCTGGTACGTAACGAAACCCTGACCTGCTACAACGGTGTAAAAGGCGATGGTTGTGGTGAATGTGCCGCCTGCCATTTACGAGCCCGCGGCCTGCAAGAATACCAGGCCAACCGTGCCACTATCATGCAGGAAATGCAGCGCAAGACCGGTTTACGCTGAGTCCCACCTTCTGCCGAACCCTTTAATCGTGATCGGCGGTTTGCATAACGCTTGCGACGGTTCGAAAAAATGAGGTCACGCCAACGGCCTGTGACCTCCGACTGAATAGCAGGCCGCCAAAAAAAGATAGCCCGGTAATTAATGTGCAAAAGCGATCACAATTTCAACCGGGACAAATTCCGCTCGACCAGCGCATTCCCCATCCCCGGTACCTCTTTCAATTGTTCCAGTTGAGTGAAGGCACCATACTCATCACGATAACTGACGATTGCCTGCGCCTTTTTCAGCCCGACCCCATTGAGCGCTGCAGCCAGTTCCTCCGCTGTTGCCTGGTTGATACTGACCTGCCGGTCGGTCAGCCCATCAACAGAAGTCACCGGGCGATGAGAAGAACCGGGCAAGTCAGCCTGCGAGCCAGACTGCCCTACTGATGAACTGGCCTTTTCCGTTACCGCCCCGGCCATTTCCGCATGAGCTGGCAACAATGCGGCACCGACCAGGAAGGTGAAGCATAGTGCCGGTAATATCCTGTTTTGCATGCTGTTTTCCTCCATGTGTTTGACAGCTATGCCAGGTTACGCCCTTCTGTCAGCCACCACAAACACCGGAAACCAGAACTGGAAAAGGCCGCAGAAGCGGCCTTTAATTTTGCATAACGTTGCAGAAAATTTGCGAGACCTACTGGGCCTGCGCCGCTGCACCGAATTTGATTTTACCTTCTTTACGCAGATTACTGAGCAGTGCTTCGAACATGATCTGCGCATTATTCTGGGTGATACCCTGAATCATCGCTTTCTTCTGCGCTTCGGGCATTGACCCTCTGCGTACCTGATCCAGCGCCAGTAACACGACATTACCCTGTCCATCTTCACTGACCGCATAACCCGGCTGGCCTTTTTCTGGTAACGGCATCGCAAAAGCGGACTGGGTAAGGAGATCCTGACCACTACGGGTCAGCGTTTTCTGCGCACTAAAGCTAAGGTTAGCCGCTTTCATCGCTTCGTCGCCTTTGCCCGCTTTCAGCTCAGCCAGCAGTTTATCTGCCTGCGCTCTCGCTTCTTTCTGCGCCTTTTGCGTTTTCAAGGTATCGCTGATCTGCGCACTGACTTCGTTCAACGGTTTCACCGCTTCCGGTTTATGCTCGCTGATACGCAATACAAAGGCCCGATCGCCATCAACGGTGATGATGTCTGAGTTACTGCCAGGCGCGCCGTTCTCCCCGACTAATCCCCCGTTGAAGATGGCCTGCTCAACCGGTTTGAAGTTCAACTCAGCAGGTAGCGTATCACGGCTGAACCAGCCGGTTTCTACCGCTTTGACACCAGCTGCCTCCTCTGCGCCTGCCAGTGACTCATTATTATTGCTGGCTGCATCGCTGACTTTCTGCTGCAGTTTATAATAGGCATCAACCGCTTTTTCCTGTTTCACTTTCGCAGCAATCTGATCATGAACAGCAGACAACGGTTTGATTTGCTGTGGCTGTACGTCATCCAGACGGGCGACGATATAACCGACAGAAGATTTGATCACGCCAGACAACTGGCCTTTCTGCGTCAGGTTCGCGTTTTTCAGTTCATCCGGCGTGGTGTCAGGCTCCAGCCAGCCCATATCACCGCCGTTATGGGCTGAGATAGGGTCAACAGATTTCTGCTTCGCCAGCGTAGCGAAATCCGCACCTTTTTTCAGGGCATCCAGCACTGACTGAGCATCAGCCTCAGTTTTGGTCTGAATAATGCTGAAACGGCTACGCTGCGGCTGGGTGTAATCCTGCAGATGCTGATCGTACCAGCTCTGGATATCACTCTCACTCGCCTCTTCCTGCAAAGAAGCCGCATCCAGTTTTATGTAGCTGACACGGAACTGTTCAGGCGACATAAAACTGTTTTTGTTCTGCTCGTAATAATTCTTCACGTCTTCATCACTGACCGTCTGTTTCGCGCTCAGGGCCGCCACATTGATCGTCGCTTCACGAACCAGACGTTCCTGTGAAACCAGCGCGACCAGCGCGTCAGTTTCCCCTGGCAGCATAAAATCAGTACCGGTAACCGCGGCGATCAATTGCTGGGTGGTCAACTGCTTACGTAACGCTTCAGCATACTGGTCGGCGGAGAACCCCATACTGCTGAGCAGGCCAAGATACCGGGTATTATCGAACTTACCGTTAGTCTGGAAAGCGGGCTGACTGAAGATCGCCTGCTTAATTTGAGCGTCGCTGATAGCCAACCCCAAATTTTTCGCGTACTGATCCAGTAAACGTTCATCGATCAACTGGGACAATGCCTGCTGACGGATCTGTTGCATATAACCCGGATTACTCGCCAGTTCGGAGAACTGATCACCCAGCTGTTGCTGCTGGCGGGAACGCTCGTTGGAGAAAGCTCTCTCTAACTGCGCACGACTGATTTCCTGTCCGTTAACCTTGGCGGCGTAATCCCCATTGCCACCAATCAGGTAGTTGCCCACCCCGGTCAAAACAAAAGACAGGATTATCAAACCCAGTATAATTTTGAGCACGACATGGTTCGACGCCGCGCGTAAATTGTCCATCATGGTGTGACAACACTCCGCTGTAGTGTGAATGTAAAACCTTGCGCTTTCGTCCCTCGTTCCCAGGAACGCGCCACGCCGCTGCGTATCAGGCCATTGGTCATTGAAACATAATAAAAAAAGGCACATCCGTACCTTGATGTGCCTCGTATGGTACATGAGAACGCAGGGACAATCCTCACTGCACCAAAGAAATTGCTCAGAAAGCCTTAATTAACGGCATCTTTCAGCGCTTTACCGGCACGGAAACCCGGTACTTTACCCGCAGGAATAGTAATTTCTTTGCCTGTTTGTGGGTTACGACCGGTACGCTCAGAACGTTCACGAACAGAGAAGGTACCAAACCCCACCAGCGCAACTTCATCGCCCGCTTTCAGAGCATCAGAAACAGCCCCCATGAAAGCATCCAACACACGTCCGGCTGCTGCTTTAGAAATATCAGCATTTGCAGCGATTTTGTCGATCAGCTGTGACTTATTCACTCAATCATCCCCTATTTTATTATTCACCTCGCGACCAGAATTACCCCCAGTCACGAACACGCATCAGTTATATAGAATTTTATCTGCTGAGCCGTCACAAGGCGCCACAAGGTCTGGCCTTCACTGACTTAACAGACCTCTAAATTAGCGGCCCCCCAAAAAGCTGGCAAGTCCGAATTTGCCTGCCAGCTCTGGTTTTGGCGTCTTTTTGTCTTAAATCACTATTTCGCGGTGGCAACCTGCATACCGTAAGGCGAATTTTGCAGCGCCAGCGTCAATACCTCTTCAATGCGCTTAACCGGATGAATGTCCAGATCGGCAATCACATTATCCGGAATTTCTTCCAGATCTCGTTTGTTTTCGTCCGGTATCAGCACGGTTTTGATACCGCCGCGATGTGCCGCCAACAGTTTTTCTTTCAAACCGCCAATCGGCAAAACCTGACCACGCAGTGTGATTTCTCCGGTCATGGCCACATCAGCCCGTACCGGGTTACCCGTAAGGCAGGAAACCAGGGCGGTACACATCGCGATCCCCGCGCTTGGACCATCCTTCGGTGTTGCACCTTCCGGAACATGCACATGGATATCACGTTTTTCGTAGAAATCGCCGTTAATCCCCAGCTTATCCGCACGGGCACGTACCACGGTCAGCGCAGCCTGAATCGATTCCTGCATCACTTCACCCAATGAACCGGTGTAGGTCAGTTTGCCTTTACCTGGCACACAGGCGGTTTCGATGGTCAACAGATCACCGCCCACTTCGGTCCACGCCAATCCCGTCACCTGGCCTACGCGGTTCTCACTGTCGGCACGGCCGTAATCATAACGCTGCACGCCCAAATAATCTTTCAGGTTATCGGCGTTGATCTCAATGTGTTTGATGGATTTATCCATCAACAGTGTTTTCACTGCTTTACGGCACAACTTCGACAGTTCACGCTCAAGGCTACGCACACCGGCTTCGCGGGTGTAGTAACGAATGATCCCCACAATCGCGCTGTCATCCACGGCCAGCTCGCCTGGCTTCAAGGCGTTACGCTCAATCTGCTTGGGCAGCAGGTGCTGTTTGGCAATATTGAGTTTCTCATCCTCGGTGTAACCCGACAGGCGGATCACTTCCATACGATCCAGCAACGGAGCCGGAATGTTCATCGAGTTGGACGTCGCCACGAACATCACATCAGAGAGATCGTAATCCACTTCCAGATAATGATCATTAAAGGCGATGTTTTGTTCTGGATCGAGGACTTCCAGCAAGGCAGAAGCCGGATCTCCGCGCATATCCGAAGACATCTTATCGATCTCATCCAGCAGGAACAGCGGGTTTTTCACCCCAACTTTCGCCATTTTCTGGATCAATTTGCCCGGCATGGAGCCAATATAAGTACGGCGGTGACCACGGATTTCCGCTTCATCACGCACGCCGCCCAGCGCCATACGCACATACTTGCGCCCCGTCGCTTTAGCGATGGACTGTCCCAGAGACGTTTTACCCACCCCTGGAGGTCCCACCAGGCACAGGATCGGACCTTTGATTTTACTGACGCGGCTCTGTACGGCTAAATACTCCAGGATACGCTCTTTGACCCGTTCCAGTCCAAAGTGATCGGTATCCAGCGTTTCCTGCGCCTTGACCAGATCTTTTTTTACTTTGCTGCGCGCGTTCCACGGCACCTGCACCATCCAGTCGATGTAACCGCGAACCACCGTCGCTTCCGCTGACATCGGCGACATCATCTTTAACTTCTGCAGCTCGGCTTCCGTTTTTTCACGCGCCTCTTTCGGCATTTTCGCCGCATCGATTTTGCGTTTCAGCACTTCATTTTCGTCAGGCGCATCATCCATCTCGCCTAACTCTTTTTGAATCGCCTTCATCTGCTCGTTCAGATAATACTCGCGCTGGCTTTTTTCCATCTGCTTTTTGACACGATTACGGATACGCTTCTCAACCTGCAACAGGTCAATTTCCGATTCCATCATCGCCATCAGATATTCCAGACGTTCGTTAACGTCGGACATTTCCAGCACCGATTGCTTATCCGCCAGTTTTAACGGCATATGGGCGGCCACGGTATCCGCCAGGCGCGCAGCATCCTCAATGCTGTTCAGCGAAGTCAACACCTCAGGAGGGATCTTTTTATTCAGCTTGATATACCCTTCAAACTGATTGATTGCCGTGCGCACCAGCACTTCTTGCTCACGCTCGTCAATTTCCGGAGAGGACAGGTACTCTGCCTGGGCGGTAAAATGATCGCCGTTATCAGCCAGCGTAGTGATATGAGCACGCTGCAGCCCTTCCACCAGCACTTTTACCGTACCGTCAGGCAGCTTCAACATCTGCAGGATAGAAGCCACCGTCCCTACAGAGAAGAGATCGTTAATGCCAGGTTCATCCGTTGAAGCCTCTTTCTGAGCGACCAGCATGATCTTTTTGTCATGATCCATGGCGGCTTCAAGGCAGCGAATCGATTTTTCACGGCCTACAAACAACGGAATTACCATGTGCGGATAAACCACTACGTCACGCAACGGCAACACAGGGATTTCAATGCGTTCAGAACGCTCAGGATTCATAGAGCTCTCTCTTAGTTTAATTTCCGCCAGGGTGATGGGAACCACAACAGACAACTAAAGTGCAGTTTTCCCCACAAGTAGCAGAGTATATGGGGATGAATGCAAGACATTCAACGTTATGTGCGAGAGAAAAACAAAAGGGGAAAATTTTTTCCCCTTTTCAAGATAACTGACTGGAAAGATGTGGTTATTTATTCACCAGAGGCTTGTTGCGCTTCGTGTTTTCCATAGATCAACATGGGTTCGGTCTGTTCATTGATCACCGAATCATCGATCACCACTTTTTCCACATCGTCCATTGACGGGAGGTCATACATCGTATTTAGCAACGCGCCTTCCACAATAGAACGGAGACCACGCGCCCCGGTTTTACGTGACATCGCCTTTTTCGCTATCGCCGTCAGGGCTTCATCACGGAATTCCAGCTCCACGCCTTCCAGATTGAACAATGCCTGATATTGCTTGGTCAGCGCATTTTTCGGCTCTCGCAGGATCTGAATCAACGCTTCTTCACTCAGTTCGTTCAACGTCGCCACCACAGGCAGACGGCCGATAAACTCAGGGATCAAACCAAATTTAATCAAATCTTCCGGCTCTACTTGCTCCAGCAACTGACCTTCCGTCGCTTTCTGCGATTCACCTTTCACGGTGGCGCCAAAGCCGATACCGGATCCCGTATCCACACGCTGCGAGATCACTTTATCCAGGCCTGCAAATGCACCACCACAGATAAACAGGATCCTGGACGTATCAACTTGCAGGAACTCCTGCTGCGGATGCTTACGCCCACCCTGTGGCGGAACCGCCGCTACCGTTCCTTCAATGAGCTTCAGCAGTGCCTGCTGTACACCCTCGCCAGAGACGTCACGGGTGATGGAGGGGTTATCAGATTTGCGAGAAATTTTATCGATTTCATCGATATAAACAATCCCACGCTGCGCTTTCTGCACGTCATAATCACATTTCTGCAACAGCTTCTGAATGATGTTTTCAACATCCTCCCCCACGTAACCCGCTTCGGTCAACGTAGTGGCATCAGCCATAGTAAACGGCACGTCCAACAGACGAGCCAGGGTCTCAGCCAGCAGTGTTTTGCCACTACCTGTCGGCCCAATCAACAGAATGTTACTTTTACCCAGCTCGATACCGTTGCTGGTATCGCCGTTGCGTAATCGTTTGTAGTGGTTATAAACCGCCACTGCCAGCACTTTTTTCGCTCTTTCCTGGCCGATAACATAATCGTCGAGGTGCTGGCGGATTTCATGCGGCGTCGGCAACGCACTGCGCTCGCGATGCGGCGCGACTTCTTTAATCTCTTCGCGAATGATGTCGTTACATAAGTCGACACACTCATCGCAGATATACACTGACGGGCCGGCAATCAGCTTACGCACTTCATGCTGGCTTTTGCCGCAAAAAGAGCAGTACAGCAGCTTTCCTGAACCGTCTTTGCGCTTATCTGTCATCAGTTAACCTCTTCTATTATCTTCGTCCGCACTTGATTGCGGCGATGATGCCGTCTGACGGCACCCTCATTCGTCGCCCACGCCTGATACTAACTATAGACGACGCCAGTGTCGTGGGGCTTAAGTACGATGCGTCAGAATGGAATCTACCAGGCCATACTCTACAGCTTCGCTGGCAGAGAGGAAACGGTCACGTTCAGTGTCACGTTCAACTTCAGCCAGAGCTTTGCCAGTATGTTCCGCCATGAGCTCATTCATGCGTTGCTTAATCTTCAAGATTTCACGCGCGTGGATTTCAATATCCGTCGCCTGTCCCTGATAGCCCCCAAGAGGCTGGTGAATCATCACCCGCGAGTTCGGCAAGCAATAACGTTTACCTTTTTCACCTGCGCCCAACAGGAACGCCCCCATGGAACAAGCCTGCCCCATACAGATGGTACTGACATCAGGCTTGATAAACTTCATCGTGTCATAAATAGACATGCCCGCCGTTATCACTCCACCTGGGGAGTTGATGTAAAGGTGGATATCTTTTTCCGGGTTCTCGGCTTCCAGAAACAGCATTTGGGCGACGATCAAGTTTGCCATATGATCTTCGACCTGACCGGTCAGGAAGATGATACGCTCTTTGAGCAGGCGGGAAAAAATGTCGTAAGAGCGCTCTCCGCGAGAAGTCTGCTCAACCACCATTGGCACCAACGCCATATGAGGTACTGTTTGTTCACGTTCGCCACTGTATGACATCACCGTCTCCTGGATAAATTTCATTTTGCTATACCCGCCATATTCACACTGCAAGTACGTTGGCGATATTCAGTCATCCCGAATCACTGACTCACGCAAGCCCAGCGAAATCCCTTCACTTACCGTCCTTCTGCAAGCCTGAATATTTTACGTATATATTCCCATTTGGGGATGCTGCCCCACTGATTCAATCATAACAACGTTTTTCTCAACTACTAACCAGGAAAAACAGCTTAGTCGACAATTTGCCGATTTAATAAGCGAATAATCACGGTTAGTGCACACTGTGCGCAGGATATCCCCCCTGAAACATAGATAAACACAGTCACCGGGTAAAAGACTACGCTCAACATACCTGCAACTCGCAGTATCACAAGTATAAATGCAAAAAACCCGCAATCATCTGACTGCGGGCTTATCATTATCTTAAACTCTTCGGGATCAGCGCATCAGGCCGCTTGCGTCTGGTTCATCAGTTCCTGGAAGCCCGTGGCCTTTTCGGTCACTTTAGCTTTTTCCAGGATGGCTTCCACTGCTTGTTCTTCCAGAGCGACGTTACGCATATTGTTCATCAGCTCATTGTTTTTGCTGTAGAACTCAATAACTTCGGATGGATCTTCGTAAGCTGATGCCATTTCTTCGATCAGAACTTTAACGCGATTTTCGTCAGCTTTCAGTTCGTGAGTGCGGATAACTTCACCCAACAGCAGACCAACCACTACGCGACGTTTAGCCTGCTCTTCGAACAACTCACGAGGCAGTTCCAGCGCTTGCTTTTCATTGCCACCAAAACGCTGGGCCGCCTGGCGCTTCAGCACATCGATTTCGCTATCAATCAGTGCCGTTGGCACCTCGATATCGTTAGCACTGACCAGCCCCTCGATAACCTGGTTCTTCACCCGGTTACGCACCGCACCTTTCAGTTCTCGCTCCATGTTTTTACGCACTTCGCTACGTAAACCCGCGACAGAACCATCTTCCACGCCAAAAAGCTTGATGAATTCTTCAGTGAATTCCGGCAATTCGCGCTCTTCGACTTTCTTCAACACGATATCGAATTTCGCCGCTTTACCTTTCAGGTTTTCAGCGTGGTAATCTTCCGGGAAGTTTACGTCGATGGTAAAGGTTTCACCCGCTTTGTGGCCCACAATGCCATCTTCAAAGCCTGGGATCATTCGCCCCTGCCCCATAGCCAGAACGAAGTCAGCAGCTTTGCCACCCTCGAATTCTTCGCCGTCTACTGAACCACTGAAGTCGATGGTGACACGATCTTCCGCTTCTGCGGCACGATCGGACGCTTTCCAGGTGGCCTGTTGCTTACGCAGGGTATCCAGCATGGTGTCAACATCTGCGTCAGTCACGGAGACAATCGGTTTTTCAACCTCGATAGCGTCCAGACCTTTCAGCTCAACTTCCGGGTACACTTCAAATTCAACGGCGTAAGTAAAATCTTCACCGGTTTTGTATTCGCCTGGCACATAGTTAGGCGCGCCAGCCGGATTAATTTTCTCTTTAATGATGGCGTCAACAAAGTTGCGCTGCATCAGATCGCCCAGAACATCCTGACGAACAGAGGCACCGTAGCGCTGCGCTACGATATTCATTGGCACTTTCCCTTTGCGGAAACCGTCAATACGCACTTTTTTTGCTACGCTGACCAACTCGCTTTTCACCGCGTTTTCGATTACATCTTTAGCAACGGTAATCGTAACGCGACGGCCCAGACCCTGAGTTGTTTCTACTGAAGCTTGCATCTTATTACCTCAAAAAATCACGTGCTCGGTCAACTTCAGACCCTCCCCGCTCCGCAAGAAACAAGGTAGAGACTAAGAACCGGGACGGCATCTGATATCAGAACCGCGTTCCCTGTACCAGAAGCGTCCCGAAGACATTCCGGAAAAATAGACGCAGCATTATAGCGACAACCTCAGAGCGAGTCGAGGCTGGCGCCGCTCTCCTTTTGTTAACCCGGTTTCTTTTGTCTTTTGTGACCTAAACAGCGCAAGTTTCAGGATACCCCCCTGACGCCACGATCCCATTTCACGCCAGCGTACCGGCCCCCCGGCAATCAGGCGAGGCAGGAACCGTATTTTGCAGCCCTGCCCACTCTTCCCCGGTATAAGTATGCAAGGCCAGCGCATGGACGCTCCCCGCCAGTTCATCAGCCAGCTCACTATAAATAGCGCGATGCCGCATCAAAAAACGCTGGTTAAGAAAATGGTCGCTGACAATAACCACCTTAAAGTGGCTTTCCGCACCGGCGGGAACATGATGACGGTAACTTTCGTCATGAACTTCAAGATGAACGGGAGCAAACGCCGCTCTTAACTTTGCTTCGATCTTTTCGCGGATCATGCTTTCATTCCTCTATGACAGCGGGCTGCGCCCCATCTTTTCAATATTAACGAGTTTAAAAACGCAAGGCGATGAATTTACGCCTTCCCAGGGCTTCCTCTTGTTAAACGCTCACTATATGATGACCGCAGTGATATCTGCGCTAACTCCTTCATACTTCAAGCCGCAGATGTGTTGGCCGCATGATCGCCTCGTGGTCACTTAGCTGAATCAGCGTCGGAGATTTGTTCACGGACCGCCTTCCTCCCACGTGAATGAGTTGGGTATAAATATTTTGTCACCGAGAAAATAAGCATGCTAAAAAAATTAATTTTCCCTCTGCTGGCCGTGTTTATTCTGGCTGGCTGTGCAAGCAACAACAACACACTCACCATTGCACCAAAAATTCAGTTGCCGCAGCAGGATCCCAGCCTGATGGGCATCACCATCAGTATTAACGGCGCCGATCAGCGAAGTGATCAGGCGCTGGCCAAGGTTAACCGTGATGGCCAACTGGTTACGCTGGTCCCTTCCCGCGATTTGCGTTTCCTGCTGCAGGAAGTACTGGAGAAACAGATGAGCGCCCGTGGTTATATGATTGGGACCAATGGCGCGGTTGATTTGCAGGTCGTGCTCAACCATCTTTATGCTGATGTCACCCAGGGTAACGTGCGTTACAGCATTACCACTAAAGCGGATATCTCGATCATCGCCACCGCTAAAAATGGCAATAAACAAGTGAAAAACTATCGCCAGACTTACAGCATTGAAGGGGCGTTTTCCGCCACCAACGATAAAATCGCCACCGCCGTTAACTCCACGCTCAGCGACGTGATCTCCGATATGGCTCAGGACACCAGCATTCACGAGTTCATCAAGCAAAACGCCCGTTAACTTGGCTTTGCCCGCCGCCTCATCGTCGGCGGGCTGTGTTTTAAGGTTCGTATGCCCAGTCACTATCTGCAGATCTTTACCCAACGTAATGCCGCCTTACTTCTGATCCTCGGATTTGCCTCCGGGTTGCCTCTCGCGCTGACGTCCGGAACACTGCAAGCCTGGATGGCGGTGGAAAACGTTGATATCAAAACCATTGGTTTCTTCTCGTTGGTGGGACAGGCCTATGTGTTTAAATTCCTCTGGTCACCGCTGATGGATCGCTACACACCGCCGTTTTTAGGTCGCCGTCGCGGCTGGATGCTGTTAACGCAGACCCTGCTGGTCATCGGCATCGCGCTGATGGGGTTGATGGATCCTTCACGTAACCTGACACTGCTGGCGGCACTGGCTGTACTGGTCGCCTTTTGCTCCGCTTCACAGGATATTGTGTTTGATGCCTGGAAAACGGACGTTCTGCCAGCAACTGAACGCGGCAGCGGTGCGGCAATCAGCGTACTGGGATACCGCCTTGCTATGCTGGTCTCTGGTGGATTAGCGTTATGGCTGGCAGATCGTTATGTCGGCTGGCACGCTATCTGGTGGGTGATGGCCGCGATGATGATCCCGGGAATTATCGCCACACTCATGGCGAGCGAGTCGCAGGATGCCATCGTCCAGCCCAGGACCCTGGAAGAGGCTGTGATTGCTCCGTTACGTGACTTTTTTAACCGCAACAATGCCTGGTTGCTCCTTTCGCTTATCGTTCTTTATAAGCTGGGGGATGCTTTTGCACTCAGCCTGACCACCATCTTCCTGATCCGCGGCGTCGGCTTTGACGCAGGCGATGTCGGGCTGATTAATAAAACGCTTGGCCTCGCGGCGACGATTATTGGCGCTTTGTATGGTGGCATACTGATGCAACGCCTGAGCCTTTTCCGCGCGCTGATGATATTTGGTATTCTGCAGGCACTATCCAACCTGGCGTATTGGGGACTGGCGGTCACCGACAAACACCTTTACAGCATGGCCGCGGCGGTCTTTGTTGAAAACCTCTGCGGTGGCATGGGCACAGCGGCATTTGTCGCACTGCTGATGACACTGTGTAATAAATCCTTCTCGGCAACCCAGTTTGCGCTGCTGTCGGCGCTTTCCGCCGTTGGGCGGGTCTATGTCGGACCGGTAGCGGGTTGGTTTGTTGAAACCTGGGGATGGCCAACGTTCTACGCCTTTTCGGTGATAGCGGCATTACCTGGGTTAATATTACTGGCGGGATGTAAAACGACGCTGGATCGGGCACAAAACGGCGAAGATTTTACCGTACGTTGTCATTTTACCTCTGGCTACCGCTGGGCATTGAGATCACTGAAAACGGGTGCGGTATTAGTGGCGACAGGGCTAATATTGCTGGCGTTAAGGGGAACGGGTCTGCTGCTGGATACCGGGGGAATCATTAGATTTCTGATTCAAAGCGGGATGATTTTAGCCGTGATTGGCATCATCTGCGGCAGCCTGTTGGATTATCTCGCACTACGTAAAATGCCGCACTAAATCGTCAAAAAAATCTTGCCCAGTGTCTTTTGGGCCTTTTTTTTCACACAATATTTTAACAAATTAGTTCTTTTTAGTGATTAGAAAGCACGCATTCTCGCCTGAAACATTCTCCTTTTTTAACAATTCGTGCAGATTAACATTTCTCCATTCTCCATTATTTTTCACTGGACTCTATTCTTTACACTCTCTCACTAAAAAATATTAAAAACCGGTACGTTATTATTATCACATGATCCTTATTCCATAAATGATGCTGGGATGTTAAATGATTGAGTAATTAATTTACTGTTTATAGCAGTCTATTTTTTGAAATGTTTTTTTCATCGCCTTTCGTTATATTGCCGGCAAGTTATTGTCCGTATTCATATTTAGTCACCCTCCGCAACATCTCTGACAACATTTGCAAAAGGTGTCAATGGGGTGCTGACACAAGCTGTTGCTGGTTTACAGTAATGAAACGTTCCCGTAAAATGCCGCCACACTTAAACGACAATAGAGCCCTTGTCATTGAGGTCGTTAAATGAGACTCAGGAAATACAATAAAGGTATGGGGATTTTGTCATTAATTGCAGGCACGTTATTGTTAAGTGGCTGTGATAGTGCATTGTTAAATCCCAAAGGACAGATTGCACTGGAGCAACGTTCGTTGATACTGACAGCCTTCGGCTTGATGCTGATCGTCGTTATTCCGGCAGTCTTAATGGCTTTAGTGTTTGCCTGGAAATATCGGGCATCCAATACCAATGCCAAATACAGTCCAAACTGGTCACACTCTAATAAAGTGGAAGCCATAGTCTGGACTGTTCCCATCTTGATTATTCTCTTCCTTGGTATCTTGACGTGGAAATCAACCCACGCGCTGGAACCAAGCAAACCGTTAGCCTCCGATGTGAAGCCGATAGAGATTGAGGTGGTGGCACTGGACTGGAAATGGCTGTTTATCTATCCGGAACAAGGTATTGCTACCGTGAACCAGATAGCGTTCCCGGCTAACACGCCAGTCGCGTTCAAAATCACCTCAAACTCCGTTATGAACTCCTTCTTCATTCCTACCCTCGGTAGCCAGATTTACGCTATGGCGGGCATGCAAACCCAACTGCATCTGATTGCGAATGAACCTGGCACGTTTGACGGTATCTCTTCCAACTTCAGTGGTCGCGGCTTCTCCGGTATGAAGTTCAAAGCGATTGCTACTCCTGATACAGCAACATTTGATCAGTGGGTCGCAAAAGCGAAAGAATCATCCAATACGCTGATGACGATGGATGACTTCGAAAAACTGGCTGCGCCAAGCGAAAACCATCCGGTTGAGTTCTTCTCTGCAGTGAATCCTGAACTGTTCCAACAAGTTATTGGTAAGTTCAAGATGAACCACGGGAAAATGGACATGTCTGGACACGAAGGCATGAACATGAGCGAAGCCTCACACGCGGGAGCCGAGGAATAATACGATGTTGGGAAAATTAACCCTTGATGCAATTCCGTATCACGAACCGATTATCGTGATAACGGTTGCCGCCATCATTCTTGGTGGTTTGGCTGTTGTTGGAGCAATTACTTACTTCGGTAAGTGGCAATACTTGTGGTCAGAATGGCTGACATCCGTTGACCACAAAAGACTCGGTATCATGTACATTATCGTGGCTTTCGTCATGTTAGTGCGCGGCTTTGCCGATGCAATAATGATGCGTAGCCAACAGGTACTGGCTTCAGCCGGTGAGGCCGGGTATCTCCCCCCCCATCACTACGATCAGATCTTCACCGCCCACGGCGTGATAATGATCTTCTTCGTCGCCATGCCGTTTGTTATTGGTCTGATGAATATCGCCATTCCTCTGCAGATCGGCGCACGTGATGTGGCCTTCCCATTCCTCAACAACCTGAGCTTCTGGTTCACGGTAGTGGGTGTGGTGTTGGTAAACCTGTCACTGGGTGTGGGTGAATTTGCTCAGACTGGCTGGCTGGCCTATCCGCCACTCTCCGGCACGGAATACAGCCCGGGAGTCGGTGTCGACTACTGGATATGGAGTCTGCAGTTGTCAGGGATCGGGACGACATTAACCGGGATTAACTTCTTTGTTACTATCCTGAAAATGCGTGCTCCTGGCATGACCATGTTCAAAATGCCGGTTTTCACCTGGGCATCACTGTGTACTAACGTGTTGATTATCGCTTCCTTCCCGGTTCTGACCGTGACCGTCGCGTTATTGACCCTTGACCGTTATCTGGGCTTCCATTTCTTCACCAATGAAATGGGTGGCAACATGATGATGTATGTCAACCTGATCTGGATCTGGGGTCATCCGGAAGTTTATATCCTGGTTCTGCCCGTCTTCGGGGTGTTCTCCGAAGTGGTCGCCACCTTCTCGAAAAAGCGTCTGTTTGGTTACACCTCGCTGGTTTGGGCAACGGTTGTTATCACGGTTCTGTCCTTCATCGTGTGGCTGCATCACTTCTTCACCATGGGTGCCGGTGCTAACGTTAATGCCTTCTTCGGTATTATGACGATGATCATCGCCATTCCTACCGGGGTTAAAATCTTCAACTGGCTGTTCACCATGTACCAAGGCCGCATTCAGATGCACTCTGCCATGATGTGGACCGTAGGCTTCCTGGTTACCTTCTCTGTTGGGGGGATGACCGGTGTTCTGCTGGCGGTGCCTGGTGCCGACTTCGTTCTGCACAACAGTCTGTTCCTGATTGCCCACTTCCATAACGTCATTATCGGTGGTGTGGTGTTCGGTTGTTTTGCTGGTGTGACTTACTGGTTCCCGAAAGCATTCGGTTTCTGCCTGAATGAAAAATGGGGAATGCGCGCCTTCTGGTTCTGGATCATTGGTTTCTTCGTTGCCTTTATGCCGCTGTACGCACTGGGCTTCATGGGGATGACCCGTCGTCTGAGCCAGAACATTGATCCCAAGTTCCACCCACTGCTGGTCGTAGCAGCGTGTGGTGCGGCACTGATTGCCTGTGGCGTGATCTGCCAGGTCACTCAGTTCTGGGTCTCCGTACGTGACCGTGAAAAACTGCGCGATGTGACGGGCGATCCATGGGGCGGCCGTACTCTGGAGTGGTCAACCTCTTCACCCCCGCCATTCTACAACTTTGCTGAAGTCCCGGTTGTCCATGAGCGCGATGCGTTCTGGGAAATGAAAGAGAAAGGTGAAGCGTATAAACGACCTGCTCACTATGCTGAAATCCACATGCCGAAAAACAGTGGCGCTGGTGTGGTCATTGGTGCGTTCAGCCTGGTGTTTGGTTTCTCCGCTATCTGGCACATCTGGTGGCTGCTTGGTCTGTCGTTCCTCGGTATGATCTTAAGCTGGATCATCAAGAGCTTTGACGAAGACGTTGATTATTACGTTCCCGTTGCCGAGATCGAAAAAATCGAGAATCAGCACTTTGACGAAATTAGCAAAGCAGGTTTGAAAAATGTCAACTGAAACTCTGACTAAACCGCACGACGCCCATGCAGCGCATGGGCATCACGATGCAGGAGCCAATAAAGTCTTTGGCTTCTGGATCTACCTGATGAGCGACTGCATCATCTTCGCCACTCTGTTCGCAACCTTTGGGGTGATGGTCAACAACACCGCAGGTGGCCCGGCAGGTAAAGATATTTTCGAACTGCCGTATGTGCTGGTTGAAACCGCCCTGCTGCTGTTGAGCTCCATTACCTATGGTTTTGCGGTTATCAACATGAACAAAGGCAGCCAGGGGGCCGTTATCGGCTGGCTGGCGCTGACCTTCCTGTTCGGCGCGGGCTTTATCGGGATGGAAATCTATGAATTCCATCACCTGATTGGTGAAGGTTTCGGTCCGCAGCGCAGTGGCTTCCTCTCAGCATTCTTTACGCTGGTTGGAACGCACGGTCTGCACGTGACTTCAGGCCTGATTTGGATGGCGGTACTGATGTACCAGGTCGCCAAACGTGGCCTGACGGCAACTAACCGAACTCGCATCCTGTGTCTGAGCCTGTTCTGGCACTTCCTGGATGTGATATGGATTTGCGTATTCACCATTGTCTATCTGATGGGGGCCATGTAATGAGTCATTCAGTAAACGAACATGGTGCGTCACACGGTAGCGTGAAGTCTTACATGATCGGCTTTATTCTGTCGATCATTCTGACCGCGATACCTTTCTGGATGGTCATGGACGGCAGCGCTTCTAAAGCGACTATCCTGGGTGTGGTGCTGATCTGTGCGGTTGTGCAGGTGCTGGTGCATCTGGTGTACTTCCTGCATCTGAACACCTCTTCTGAAGAAAGGTGGAACCTGGTGGCAATTGTCTTTGCCGCAGTAATCATCTTGATAGTTGTTGTTGGCTCGCTATGGATCATGTGGAACCTCAACTACAACATGATGGCCAACTAAGAGCTGCCTGTGATGATTAAGCAATACCTGCAAGTAACGAAACCAGGAATTATTTTCGGAAATTTAATTTCTGTCATCGGGGGATTTCTACTGGCTTCTAAAGGCCACATTGACTATTCCCTGTTTCTCACCACCATAGTCGGTGTCTCGCTGGTGGTCGCATCCGGTTGTGTTTATAACAACTATATCGACCGTGACATCGACAAAAAAATGGAGAGGACCAGGAATCGGGTGTTGGTTAAAGGTCTCATCTCTCCGACAGCCTCTCTGGTTTATGCAACTGTTCTGGGTATTGCTGGCCTCGCGTTGCTGTATCTTGGAGCAAACCCGCTGGCCATGTGGCTGGCGGTAATGGGCTTTGTGGTTTATGTCGGCATTTACAGCCTGTACATGAAGCGCAACTCGGTTTATGGCACCCTGATTGGTAGCCTGTCCGGCGCAGCACCACCGGTCATTGGCTACTGTGCCGTAAGCAATGAGTTTGATGCTGGCGCGTTAATCCTGCTGGCGATCTTCAGCCTGTGGCAGATGCCGCATTCCTATGCGATTGCTATCTTCCGCTTCAAAGATTACCAGGCCGCGAATATCCCGGTCTTACCGGTGGTGAAAGGTATCTCGGTGGCGAAAAATCATATCACGCTGTATATCCTCGCGTTTATGATTGCCACCCTGATGCTGACGCTGGTGGGGTATGCTGGCTACAAGTATCTGGTGGTCGCAGCAGCCGTCAGCGTGTGGTGGCTGGGGATGGCGCTTTCAGGCTACAAGACGCAAAACGATCGCATCTGGGCTCGTAAGTTGTTCGTCTTTTCTATTGTTGCCATTACTGCGCTGAGCGTAATGATGTCGGTCGATTTCATGGCGCCGGCCTCAAAAGACCTGCTGACTTACGTTTGGTAAAGCAAACCCACTACAAGGGGCGTGAGGATACCTGAAATAATTGGCGCTGAATCATAGCGGCAAGTGAGTGAATCCCGATGAGCTAACTCAGGTAAGCGATTCGGGTAAGCGAATGCAGCCAATACTGAAACCGTGCCAGATATGAAAGGTATATCACGCCCTTTCTTTTTGTTACGACTACTTAATAAGAAGTGTTTTACCCCCCTCTCCCCTGCCCCTTAAAATATCTGCATCAAATAAACCGAGGTAGTAATGAACGATAACAAAATGACTCTGGTCGAACTGCGTGCGACATGGGGTTTAGGGACAGTCTTTTCCCTGCGTATGCTGGGGATGTTTATGGTCTTACCAGTCCTGACAACGTATGGCATGGCGTTACAGGGCGCAAGTGAATCATTAATAGGACTCGCCATTGGCATCTACGGTTTAACGCAGGCCGTATTCCAAATTCCCTTCGGCTTATTATCTGACCGTATCGGTCGTAAGCCATTAATCGTTGGTGGATTGCTGATTTTTGTGCTCGGCAGCGTGATTGCCGCCTGTACCACCTCAATCTGGGGGGTTATTCTCGGACGCGCCTTACAGGGCTCCGGTGCCATTGCTGCCGCAGTGATGGCGCTGTTGTCTGACCTGACCCGTGAACAGAACCGTACCAAAGCCATGGCCTTTATCGGCATCAGCTTTGGTATCACCTTTGCGATTGCCATGGTGCTTGGCCCTGTCATCACGCATGCACTGGGTCTGCATGCGCTCTTCTGGATGATTGCCGTCCTCGCCGCCAGTGGCATCCTGATAACCCTGCTGGTGGTGCCTTCTGCCTCAAACCATGTTCTTAATCGTGAATCAGGCATGGTAAAAGGCAGTATCAAACGGGTATTGGCTAACAGCCGCCTGGTGAAACTTAATTTCGGCATTATGTGTCTGCATATTCTGCTAATGTCGAGCTTTGTCGCGCTGCCCGGCGAATTTGAAAATGCCGGTTTTCCAGCGTCACAGCACTGGAAAATCTATCTGGTCACCATGTTGATTGCCTTCTGCGGCGTGATCCCGTTTATCATTTATGCCGAAGTTAAGCGCCAGATGAAACGGGTATTCGTTTGCTGTGTGGCTCTCCTCCTGATTGCTGAAATTATATTGGGAGGCGCGGGCCATCATTTCTGGACACTGGTGATTGGCGTACAGTTGTTTTTTATCGGCTTCAATCTGATGGAGGCGATCCTGCCGTCACTGGTCAGTAAAGAATCGCCGCCGGGTTACAAAGGCACGGCGATGGGACTGTATTCCACCAGCCAGTTTATGGGTGTGGCCATCGGCGGCAGTCTGGGGGGCTGGGTATTTGGTCATTTCCATGCACAAACTGTCTTCCTGGTCGGTGCGGTCATTGCCGTCGTCTGGCTGCTGGTCAGTTTCACCATGCAGGAACCGCCTTACGTCAGCAGCTTGCGTATTATGCTGCAAGATAATGATGCAGATAAAAAACGACTGGAACAGCGCCTTAAAGCCCATCCGGGCGTAGCGTCCGTCCTGATCGTACCGGAAGAAAAAAGCGTCTATGTGAAGATCGACAGCAAGGTGACCAACCGGGAAGCGCTGGAAGCACTGGTCAACACCCATGCCTGATCGTCGCCGCTGACCACAGGTCAACGTGGTCAGCGCGGGTTAAAGCCCGTAACGGCGGGCGAAAAATTTCGCCCGCCGTCCACTAGTCACGGAAGTTTTTGAACTGGAACGGTTGTTCCAAATTACCACCACGCACCAGTGCCATCGCACTTTGCAGATCATCACGAGATTTGCCGGTTACCCGTACCGCCTCCCCCTGGATCTGGGTCTGTACTTTCAGCTTGCTGTCCTTAATGAGCTTAACCAACTTTTTCGCCACATCGGTGGGAATGCCTTTTTTTAGTTTAGCATCCACCGCCCAGGTCTTACCGCTGTGTTCGATCTCTTCCGGGACATCCAGCGCTCCCCCTTCAATACCGCGTTTCAGCAGCTTCTCGCGCAGGATATCCACCAGTTGCTTAACCTGGAAATCAGACTCGCTCAGCACCTTTATGGATTCGTTTTTCTCATTCAGCTCATAGCTGGCGGTAACATTGCGAAAATCGAAACGAGTAGAGAGCTCACGATTGGCATTCTCAACGGCATTTCTTACTTCCTGCATGTCAATTTCTGAAACGATATCGAAAGATGGCATGATCTATTCTCCTGATTCTAAAGTGACAGGCATAATACCCACTTAACTGGCTTAAAAAAACCACCAGCGTGAACGCTATACTAAGAAAGTCTCCGCCGGCATGGATGCGGTTTTTTACCGGCAATGTCTGGACTGCTCGGCGGCCTTAAACAACCCGTACGCGGGGAGGATCAATGAAGATTACCGTATTGGGATGTGGTGCTTTAGGGCAGATTTGGCTGGCTGCTCTTGACGCACAGGGACATGAGGTTCAGGGCTGGTTGCGCGTACCTCAGCCGTACTGCTCAGTTAATGTGATTAGTCTGGACGGCACAGCAATCAACAAAACGTGGATTGCTAACGACCCGGCATTTTTAGCTGACAGCGATCTGCTGCTGGTGACGCTGAAAGCCTGGCAGGTTTCCGAAGCAGTGAAAAATCTGCAAATGATATTGCCTGCCGACTGCCCCATTCTTTTGCTGCATAACGGCATGGGCACGCTGGATGAACTACGCGCGATCCAGCAGCCATTATTGCGCGGTATTACCACACATGCAGCTAAACGCGATGGCACGGTTATCGTGCATGTTGCCGCCGGGATAACGCATATCGGCCCCACCTCTCAAGCTGCCGGACCGTTAAGCAACCTGGCGGAAATGTTACACCAGGCTCTGCCGGATGTGGCCTGGCACAATAATGTCGCCTCTGCTGCGTGGCAAAAACTGGCCGTTAACTGCGTGATCAATCCGCTAACCGTGCAGTATGACTGTCCTAACGGCGATCTGCTTCAGCATCAGGCAGAAGTCTCTGCTTTGTGTGACGAAGTGGCGATGGTGATGGACCGCGAAGGCCAGCATACTTCACGCGAAGCATTACTGGATTACGTGATGAATGTGATCCACGTTACGGCTGACAACACCTCTTCCATGTTGCAAGATATTCGTGCCGGAAAACACACGGAGATCGACTACATTACCGGTTATGTCATTCGTCGCGCACGGGCCCAGGGGCTGTCCACGCCGGAAAACAATCGACTTTATGAAATGATTAAGCGTAAGGAACAAGATTATGAGCGCGAACGAATCGGTACTGGTTTGCCTGGCGCCTGGTAGTGAGGAAACCGAAGCCGTTACCACTATCGACCTGCTGGTGCGCGGCGGCCTGACGGTCACCACAGCCAGCGTAACCGATGACGGCAGTACAGAAATCCGTTGCTCAAGAGGAGTCCGTCTGCTGGCCGATGTCCCACTGGTCGAGGTGGCTGATAACGATTTCGCTGCCATCGTTTTGCCTGGTGGCCTGAAAGGCGCGGAAGCTTTTCGTGATAGCCCTCTACTGATCGAAACTGTTCGCCAGTTTCATCTTGCGGGGCGGATTGTCGCCGCGATTTGTGCCGCGGCGGGGACGGTGCTGGTACCGCATGATCTGTTCCCGGTCGGCAATATGACAGGGTTTCCCGCACTGAAAGCGACCATTCCTGCTGAAAAGTGGGTAGATAAACGTGTTGTGTGGGATCCGCGAGTGAAGCTACTGACCAGCCAGGGACCAGGAACCGCTATCGACTTTGCGCTGAAACTGATAGACCTGTTGGTCGGTAAAGATAAAGCACATGAAGTGGCGTCACAACTGGTCGTGGCAGCCGGTATTTTTGATTACCGCGAGTGGGTGGAATAAGCGCAGGGGTCATCGCCATACGCTAAAAATAACTGGGGCGAATGACGTCGCCCCCCGCAGGTTATGGCCGGTAGATTTTCACATTGGTGAAACCCTGTTCGCGCAGATACAACGCCTGTAAGCGACTCATCACCCCCCGCTCGCAGTACAACAGCCAGGTTTTACTCTGATCAAGAGTAGAAAATTGCGAGCTGAGTTTATAGAACGGCAGGCCTTTAACCTCCACGCCTTCCAGCGTCAGCGGATGATCATCCTGTTCTTCTGGTGAACGAATATCCAGTACGACATCGTTGTCGCTGAAGGAAACCACGGTTTCCACTTCCACCCCTTCCTGCCGGGTGTCTTCAGCAATCTGGCGAATATCGACATTGGTCGCTTCTTCCACCACTTTGTCGAGGATGGCGAAATCAAAGTTTTGCTCTTCCGCTTCGATTTTTGCCTTCACCGCTTTCACCGTCGGGCTTTTTGAGATAACCCCACAGTATTCCGGCATGGTACGGGCAAAATCTTCGGTGCCGATATGACGCGCCATCTGCATAATGTGCTCTTTGTCATGCGAGATAAGCGGACGCAGAACCAGCGTATCAGACACATTATCAATCAACCGCAGATTGGTCAGCGTCTGACTGGAAACCTGCCCCAGCGCTTCACCCGTGACAATCGCCTGCACACCATAACGCTCAGCGATTCTCGACGCCGCACGCACCATCATGCGCTTGAGCACCACGCCCATCTGACCGTCTTCCACTTTTTCAAGGATCTCACCGACCACTGGCTCAAAGTTAATCGCCACGAAACGCACCTTGTGCGAGCGGCCAAAACGGTTCCATAGATAGTGAGCGACCTGACGCACACCAATTTCATGTGCCGCACCGCCAAGATTAAAGAAACAGTAATGCACACGGCAACCACGGCGGATCAACATATAGCTGGAGACGCCAGAATCGAAACCACCGGAAATCAACGACAGCACATCTTCCTGCGTACCGATCGGAAAACCGCCAATGCCGGCATAGCGACCGGTGACCAGCAGCAATCGATCATCTTCAACCTCCAAGTTAACCGTCACCTCCGGGTGATTCAGTTGCACCTTCGCACTGGCAACATGCTGATTCAACCCACCACCGACATAACGCTCAACGTCCTGAGAACTAAAATCATGTTTGCCGCGACGTTTCACGCGAACACAGAAGGTTTTCCCCTCAATTTTTTCGCGGTTCAGCTCCAGGGCCTGCTCAAAGATATTGTGCATGTCGGTATACGGACGATCTTCCACTGCCAGTACATGATGAATACCCGGAATACGCGACAGTTCATCGACTATCGTCTCGCGCTGACTTTCATTTTTAGAACGCACTTCAATATGATCCCAATGACGTACAACCGCCAGTGAGTCATCATACTGTTTCAGTACGTTACGAATGTTGGTCGTCAGGATTTTAATAAAACGCAGACGAACAGATTGGCTTTTGATGGTAATTTCGGGGAATAGCTTAATGATAAACTTCATGGCAGCATGGATTCATTGGGCAATTAAGTGCTGTAATATCGGCACTTAGAGGGTAAAATCATGATAATTAGTGGGTCGCATTTTCCGCATTATCACCTAAAATAACTGGAACTATAAATAAAGCGGCAACTGCATGTATCCCTGGCGCTTACTCAGGTAAGTTAACCGGGGTGAATGGCACTCAGCCACACGGCTTCAAATATGCAGGGTGCATTCAGGGGCTGGATTGTAGCACACCTGTCTGGCGACTGCTTCTTCATCTGTCACCGACATCATTATTTTGCGAATCATTTTGAGTCGGCTACCATATCTGACTTCATGGTGAAAAAACTGAGCTAATAGCCACTATGCCGAAAAAAGCCGAACAACCTGCCAGCTTTGAAACCTCTCTGGAACAGCTGGAGCAGATTGTCTCTCGCCTTGAAAGCGGGGACTTGCCACTGGAAGAAGCACTCAACGAGTTTGAACGCGGCGTTCAACTGGCCCGCGTGGGACAGCAAAAATTGCAACAAGCGGAACAACGCGTGCAGATCCTGCTCAGCGATGATAAAGATGCCGAATTGAAGCCTTTCTCGCCGGAAAACAACTGATGGATTTTAGCGCCCTCCTGACCGCGTATCACACGCGTGTTAATCAGGCATTACAACACTTTATCGCACCACTACCCTTTCAGAGTTCTCCTCTGGTCAACGCGATGGAATATGGCGCATTATTAGGTGGTAAGCGACTGCGTCCGTTCCTGGTCTATGCCACCGGAGAAATGCTGCACGCTGACAGCGCCGCACTGGATGCGCCCGCTGCAGCGGTCGAATGCATTCACGCTTATTCGCTTATCCACGATGATTTACCTGCCATGGATGACGACAGCCTGCGCCGCGGCCAGCCAACCTGCCATATTAAATTTGGTGAAGATACCGCCATTTTAGCCGGTGACGCGCTGCAAACGCTGGCTTTCACTATTTTGGCCGATACGCCGATGCCTGGCGTATCCGCTGAGGATCGTATCGCGATGATTTCTGAACTGGCCCAGGCCAGCGGTGCTGCCGGGATGTGTGGTGGCCAGGCGCTGGATCTGGCGGCAGAAGGCCAGCAAGTCAACCTGTCGATGTTGGAACAGATCCATCGTCATAAAACCGGGGCGCTCATCCGTGCCTCAGTTCGCCTGGGGGCATTGGCGGCCGCAGAACGGGGGCATGCCGCCATGCCTGCGCTGGACCGCTATGCTAACGCGATTGGTCTGGCGTTCCAGGTACAGGACGACATACTCGATGTAGTGGGTGATACCGCTGTTATCGGAAAGCGGCAGGGAGCCGATCAGGCGCTGGGAAAAAGTACCTATCCCGCCCTGTTAGGACTTGAACGTGCACGCGCTAAAGCCTGGGATCTCTATCAGGAATCGCTCAGCGCACTGGATACGCTTGCCGCGCAATCATTTAACACCACATCATTACAAGCGCTGGCAAGTTATATAATTGAACGCAATAAATAACGTCCACAATGAGTCTCTGATGAGTTTTGATACCGCAAAATATCCGACACTGGCATTGGCCGCGTCAGTACAAGAACTACGTTCACTGCCCAAAGAGAGCCTGCCAAAACTCTGTGACGAGCTGCGCCAGTATTTACTCGACAGTGTCAGCCGCTCCAGCGGCCATTTTGCCTCCGGACTGGGCGTGGTGGAACTGACCGTTGCGCTGCATTATGTTTACAACACGCCATTCGACTACCTGGTGTGGGACGTAGGCCATCAGGCCTATCCGCATAAAATCCTGACCGGCCGCCGCGATCGCATCGGCACCATCCGGCAGAAAAATGGCCTGCATCCTTTCCCCTGGCGCGATGAAAGCGAGTTCGACGTGCTCAACGTCGGGCACTCGTCCACCTCGATCAGCGCGGGTCTCGGTATGGCGGTTGCCGCCGAGAAAGAAGACAAAGGGCGCCGTATCGCCTGCGTGATTGGCGATGGTGCCATCACGGCCGGAATGGCGTTCGAAGCGATGAACCATGCCGGCGATATCAAACCGGATATGCTGGTGGTATTGAACGACAACGAAATGTCGATTTCAGAAAACGTCGGTGCGCTAAACAATCGCCTGGCGCAGATTCTTTCCGGTAAAACCTACTCGCGTTTGCGTGAAAGCGGCAAAAAAGTGCTGACCAGCCTGCCCCCGATTAAAGAACTGGTGAAGCGCACGGAAGAACACCTGAAAGGTATGGTCGTACCCGGTACACTGTTTGAAGAGTTGGGCTGGAACTATATCGGGCCTGTCGACGGCCATGATGTGCTGTCGCTGGTGCATACGCTGAAAAATATGCGTGAGCTGAAAGGCCCACAGTTTCTACATATCATGACCAAAAAGGGCAAAGGCTACGCCCCGGCAGAAAAAGACCCGATTAGCTGGCACGCAGTGCCTAAGTTCGATCCGGCCAGCGGCCTGCTGCCCAAAGCGGCCGAAGGGCTGCCGAGCTATTCCAAAATTTTTGGTCAGTGGTTGAGCGAAACCGCCGCTGATGACAACAAGCTGATGGCGGTAACACCAGCGATGCGTGAAGGTTCCGGCATGGTCAGCTTCTCTCGCGAGTATCCGGATCAGTATTTCGATGTGGCGATAGCGGAACAGCACGCGGTAACCTTTGCGGCCGGTCTGGCGATTGGCGGTTATAAGCCGGTGGTCGCCATCTACTCGACATTCCTGCAACGTGCTTACGACCAGTTAATCCATGATGTGGCAATCCAGAAGCTACCGGTGCTGTTCGCCATTGACCGCGGCGGTATCGTCGGCGCTGACGGACAAACCCACCAGGGCGCGTTTGATCTCTCCTTTCTGCGTTGCATCCCTAACATGGTTATCATGACGCCAAGCGATGAGAACGAGTGCCGCCAGATGCTGTATACCGGCTATCACTACTCACAAGGCCCAAGCGCCGTACGTTATCCCCGTGGTTCCGGCACCGGCGCGGAACTGAAACCGCTTGCCGCGCTTCCCTTGGGTAAAGGGGTGATAAAGCGACAAGGCGAAAAACTGGCGATCCTCAACTTTGGCACGTTGCTGCCGGAAGCGTTTTCGGTCGCTGAATCCCTGAATGCCACGCTGGTGGATATGCGCTTTGTCAAACCGCTGGATGAGGCGTTGATCTTTGAGCTGGCCGCCAGCCATCAAGCGTTGATCACCCTGGAAGAAGGCGCGATCAAAGGCGGTGCCGGGAGTGGCGTAATTGAACGACTCATGGCGAAGCGTCTGCTGGTACCCGTACTGAATATCGGTCTGCCGGACGAATTCATTCCACAAGGCACTCAGGAGGAAATCCGCCATGACTATCAACTGGATGCCGAAGGGATTGAGCAGCAAATAAGCCACTGGCTGGCGCAATAATTCCGCACAAAGCTCCCCATTCGGGGAGCCTCTCACCTGCTATGCTGCTTTAATCGGTTGCAATGCCGTTAACCGCTAAGCTGACCGGAGAGCACATGAAAACCATTCAGGGACTACCACACCCCCATTGAGGAAACGCTGGAAGCGCTGGATGACGTGGTAAAATCCGGTAAGGCTTCCGCTACCTTGGCGCCTCGTCAATGTACGCCTGGCAATTTGCCAGGGCACTGTACACGGCTGATCGTCATGGCTGGACGCATTTTGTCAGCATGCAGGATCAGTACAATCTGATCCTGCGCGAAGAAGAACGTGAAATGCACCCATTGTGTCAGGCGGCAAACATTGCGGCCCTGCCGTGGAGCCCGCTGGAGCGTGGTCGCCTGACCCGTCCATGGGGTGAATCGCCCCCGCTCCGCCACGGATAAATTTGGCGCCACACTGTACGACAAAACGGAGGAGGATGATCGGGTGATTGCCGAACGCCTGGCGATGATAGCCGAAAACAGAGGTGTCAGCCGCGCGCAAATCGCGTTAGCGTGGATGCTGAGGAAACCCGCCGTCACCGCGCCGATTATCGGGGCTTCCCGAGCTGAACAACTGGCGGATCTGATCAACACGGTGGATGTGGAACTGACCCAGGAAGAGATGACCGACCTGGAAAGCGCCTATCAACCCCACCCTGTGGTGGGCTTCGAATAATCCACGCAAGATAAAAAAGACGCGACTTAAACGACTGAAAAAACAGGCTTTGCAGCTGCAGATTCCGCCAAGCCTGCTAAGATGCTTTCAGCGGTTAATGGAGCGGGCCATCCGTGCATAAGTATGCCGCACGCCACGAATAGCAATACTGTAGGCCTGAATATTCTCCGGCAAGGCCATCCCGCTATAACCGGTATCACCAATATGATGCAGATCGGCACCGGCCATTTTACACATCAACGCAATTTGCCTGATCGTTGAGACATCGCATCCCTCTTGTGAGGTGCCGATTGCCGTCATCGCCATTTTCCCACCCTGATGGATACGGCTGATTAAGTGTTCCGCATACTCCTGAGTGATGCCCGGCACCGTCCCCGGCGCCGGGATCAGTACAATATCCGCGCCATGGGCGATAAAATCATCAATATCGGCAACGCTGATAATTTTCTCTCCTGCAGCAGGCAGGATCCCAGCCGCATGCATTTTCCCGGCGATAATCACCAGCCGGTTCCCCACCGCCGCGTGGATTGTTTTGATACTGCTACAGATGGCTTGATTACTGACGCCGTTTCCGGGATTACCGGTCAGCACAATAAATTTCGCCCCCATATCCGCCAGCTTCAATGCATTTTCAGCCGTCGCCAGGCGTCCCCGCTTCATGGCCCAGAATTCGCTATGTCCGGCATCAAAGGCTGGATCAACAGCTTCAAGATTGACACCGATAACCCGACCGGTTAACCGTTGCAGCTCACGCAGTGACTCCTGCGGGGGCGTTCCTTGCGGCAAGCCCGCAATCCCCGGATTCTCTGCGTCAAAGACATTGAGCAACAACAGGTCAGCGCCCTGACTGGCCGCCAACTCTGCATTGGTGATAGTAACCAATAATGGCTGTATAGCGGCAATGGTTTCACTGACCACAATTCGCCCTTCACTCTGGCGCAATGAATCCAGCAGATCCTGACGTTGAATGTCAGCCAGCTCAGATGCACAACAATCAAGATAACGCTTGAACATACCCCCTCCTTATCGGTAAAAGGAAGCAGTATAAGTCAGAAGAATCTCAACTGACAGTGGAAGCTCCAGTGTCTGCTCGTCGGGAACGCACAGCATAGCGCTTAGCGCGCCAGATACAGACCCGCGTAGTACAGCACCCCCGCCGAGAAAATCCCGGCCACGATATCGTCGACCATAATGCCCATCCCGCCATGAACATTACGATCAAACCAGCGGATCGGCCATGGTTTCCACATATCCAGAATACGGAACACCACAAAACCCGCCAACACCCATTGCCAGTTATTCACCGGGATCGCCATCAGTGTAATCCACATGCCGATAAACTCGTCCCAGACGATACTGCCATGGTCATGTACTCCCATGTCTTTTGCGGTACGATGGCAAAGATAAACACCGATACAGATACCAAACATCACCAGCAACGAATAGATATCCTTCGGTAGCCAGGTCATCAGCCACCAGAATGGAATAGAAGCAATCGACCCCATCGTGCCCGGCACATATGGACTTAAGCCGCTACCAAATCCCGTCGCCAACAGGTGCCACGGGTTGCTCATTTTCAGGCGACTTTTCGCCACATCTTTACCGCTGGCCAAAATGCTCAAACCCCTTCCAGATGGATTCCACTGGTTTGCCGTCCAGTAGCAACACCAGACCTTCGGACTGCGGGGCTATTTGCCCAATACAGGTGAACGGTACGTTGTAATGCCCCAGCGCCATATCCAGCGCGCCACGATTGATTTCTGGCACGGTAAAACACAGTTCGTAATCTTCTCCGCCGCTCAGCGCCCAACCTAAGGCCTGCTCTGGCGCAAAATGTTGCCTGAGCGCCACCGAAAGCGGTAGTGCATCCAGGTTCAGACGCGCGCCACAATCACTGGCTTGCAGAATATGGCGCAGATCAGAGATCAATCCATCAGAGAGATCGATAGCCGCACTGGCGAGAGAGCGCAGTGCCTGCCCCTGTAGAATACGTGGCACCGGACGCAGATGACGCTTGATCAGTGCCTCATGCGCCGCAGGATCGTTAACCTGCATCCGGTGCTGTAATAATGCCAGACCGGCAGCACTGTCACCCAGCGTACCGGTCACGTAAATCCAGTCTCCGGGACGTGCACCTGAACGCTTCAGCGCTTTGCCCTGCGGTACCAGACCATGAATACCCAACGTCATGCTCAGCGGCCCACGCGTGGTATCACCGCCGATCAATTGCATATTGTAGTAATCGAGCAGCTCGAACAAGCTACGGCTAAAATCTTTCAGCCAGGCTTCGTTCACCGAGGGCAACGTCAACGCCAGCGTCAACCATGCCGGATCTGCGCCCATGGCAGCCAGGTCGCTGAGATTAACGGCCAGCGCCTTGTAGCCAAGATCAGCTGGATGAATATCACGCAGGAAGTGTACGCCTTCAACCAGCGTATCAGTACTGATCGCCAGGGTTTGTTTTTCCGGCAGAGTCAGTAGTGCGCAGTCGTCACCGATGCCCTTTTCCACATCGCGACGAGAGCTTGTCACACGGTCAAAATAACGCGTGATAAGTTCGAATTCGCCACAGGCCATACATGTGTTCCGCATCTGAAAATAAAGAAGGCCGGATGATTCCGACCTGGGAGGATTACTTTTTATTGGGGCGGATATGTGGCGCGGCTTTGTCCAGTACACCGTTGACGAACTTGTGACTGTCTTCAGCACCAAACACTTTGGCCAGCTCAATCCCCTCATTGATTGCCACTTTATAGGGAACATCGGCACGCTTGCTCAGCTCATACAACGAGATGCGCAGAACCGCCTTCTCTACCTGACCCAGTTCTTCCAACTGGCGAGACAGATAAGGCTTCATCAAACCGTCGAGGTACGCGCTGTTGGTGGCAACGCCGCTCAGCAGCTCGCGGAAATAGCCGATATCAACGTCTTTAACGTCTTGCTCCGCCAGAAACTGATATTCGACATCAGCGATATCGTTATGAGATAACTGCCAGGAGTAAAGCGCCTGGACGGCACATTCACGGGCGCGGCGACGAGCAGCAGGTTTCACAAAATTCCCCTTAAAGATCAGGCTTTGATGGCTTTCAATACATTAATCATTTCAAGTGCGGTCAGGGCAGCTTCCGCGCCCTTGTTACCCGCTTTAGTCCCAGCGCGTTCAATGGCCTGCTCGATGTTTTCCGTGGTCAGGACCCCAAAAGCAACCGGGATATCACTGTTCATGGCGACACTGGCCAGACCCGAGCTGGCTTCACCCGCCACATATTCGAAGTGGGCAGTGCCACCACGAATGACGGTTCCCAACGCAACCACCGCATCATGCTTACCGGCTTTCGCCAGCGCGCGAGCGGCGATGGGCATTTCATAGGCACCCGGCACCCAAACTACGGTGATGTTTTCATCTTTCACCTGACCGATACGTTTTAATGCATCAAGGGCGCCGCTCAGCAGGCTGTCGTTGATAAAATTGTTGAAACGCGCAATAACAATCGCCACGCGCGCATCAGGGGTAGCAACAGCAGCTTCAATAACGTTCATAATTTTCCTTTCTGGGTTCCGTTGTTATGGCCCCGCAGGGGGGCGGATTCTATCACACTCTTGAAGGGGCTGCTTCCGGAGATTTACTCCATTACGGCCAGGCTACGTCATTAATGCCAAACGCAGTCAAACATCAGGGGTCAGGATAAGACGCAAATCTGGCCCAACCTGTCGAATATCGCTGAATTTCATCATCGGCGCTTCAGAAAGTTGTGCTAAACCAGGTAAATGGCACAAACCGCGCGCTGTATCGCCAAGCAGTTTGGGTGCCAGATAAATGATCAATTCATCGACTCCCCCCGCGCTCAACAGTGCGCCAGCCAGTCTGGCTCCGGCCTCAACCCATACACTGTTAATCTCGCGCTGTCCCAACAGCAACAGCAACGAGACCAAATCCACCTGCTCGTCGCGCAGAGGAACGGTAAGCTGCTCCACATTCTCCGGCCACGCCAGCGTATCGGTCTGCCCTCGCGCCAACCAGGTCTGCCCGGGCTGTGCAATCAGGCGGTGCTGCGGCGTAACGCGATGATGGCTGTCGATCACCACCCGCACCGGCTGACGTAATTCTTGTGACCCATAAAGGGTCTGAGTCTCGCGGTCCAGTTCATCCCAGCGCACCGTCAACGACGGATTATCGGCCAACACGGTGGCGCTGCTGGTCAGGATAGCCGAACTTTGCGCCCGCAGTCGCTGAACATCACGACGCGCTTCAGGCGAGGTAATCCACTGGCTTTCACCGCTGGCCAGCGCCGTGCGTCCGTCCAGCGAGGCGCCCATTTTGAGTTGTACCCACGGAAAACCGGTGCGCATACGCTTGAAGAAACCACGATTCAGCGCTTCCGCTTCCGGCATCATCACCCCATGACTGACGGCTATCCCCGCTTGCTGGAGGCGGTATAAACCCCGCCCTGCCACATGTGGATTCGGATCCTGCATTGCCACGACCACCCGGCTAACGCCCGCGGCAATTAAGGCATCACAACATGGCGGAGTCCGACCGTGATGGCTACAGGGCTCCAGCGTCACATAGACAGTGGCACCAAGGGCTTTATCACCCGCCATACGTAATGCATGGACTTCAGCATGCGGTTCACCAGCACGGAGATGATACCCTTCGCCAACCACCTTATCATCACGGACAATAACACAACCGACATTGGGGTTCGGGGTGGTAGTGAAACGCCCACGACGGGCCAGTTCAAGAGCCCGCGCCATGTAGATTTCATCTGTCATACTTCAGTCCTGTAAGCGTGCTATCTCTTCACCGAATTCACGGATATCTTCAAAACTACGGTAAACCGAAGCAAAACGGATATAAGCCACTTTATCCAGCTTTTTCAGCTCATCCATCACCAGATTGCCGATCATTTTACTGGGTACCTCACGCTCGCCAGTGGAGCGAAGCTGGCTCTTGATATGGCTGATAGCGGTCTCGACATCATCCGAATTCACCGGACGCTTCTCCAGTGCCTTCAACATGCCGCTGCACAGCTTATCTTCATTAAACGGTTCACGAATATCGTTACTTTTCACGACGCGCGGCATCACCAGCTCAGCCACTTCAAAAGTGGTGAAACGTTCATGACAAACCAGACACTGACGACGACGACGTACCGAGGTCCCTTCCCCCACCAGACGGGAATCAATCACTTTGGTATCCACAGCGGAACAGAACGGGCAATGCATGGTGCTTCCTGATAATTCTGGAGATTTAACCACAGTGTAGCGCGAAGTAGACGCTAACAAAATAACGCACGGTCCATTTCCTTCTGTTGCAGAAGGGTCCATCCACCGACACTTTCAGACAGACAACGGCAGAACCGGAGGGTCTTTCCCGCTATAATAACTCCGCTATACAGTGTAACATTTTATCTTACAAAGGATTAACCAGAGGATATATGGGACTGTTTAATATCGTCAGCGAGGCAGGTGATAAATTATGGGGTTCTGTTACTGCCTCCGCTGAGAAAAAAATCGTTTTATTGCTGGCGACACTGCTGCTGGCGGGTTGTGCAACCCCCAGGCAACAGTCTGAACTGGATAAGTTGCATAATCAGGTTGGCCAACTTAATAACGAGATGCGCCAGTTAACGCAACAGGCCTCGGCACTAACGCAACAAACGAGACTCAACCGCCATTCCACGCAAGGTGCCTGGCTGGTGCCTGCCGCCAACACCCCCGTAGAGCTGAAAAGCCAGGCCGGTGATGTTCGGCTGTCACTAAGCCAGGTACAAGCGGATGCCAACGGAACACTAGCCCTCCTGCATATCCATGCGGTTGGGGAGAACAGCCTGCCCGCCTTTACAGCCCAAATTACCTGGGGAGAAATGGCTCCTGGCACTGACCAACCGTTACAATCCGACCGCCAGCAGCAAACTATCCATGTGTCAAATGGGTTGCTGCCACGACGCGACGCGACGGTGCCGCTGCGACTGAGCAACATTATGCCGGATCAATTAGGTTACGTCCGGGTTCATGGCCTGCTACTCACCGATAATACCCAGCGTATCAACCTCCCATAAAAAAGGCCGCATTAGCGGCCTTTTCCTGTTCAGCATTCATCCGTCGTTATGGCAAAATTGAAGGCTGATCCGCCCCCTCTTTTTCCACTTTCTGCTGCAACAAATGCTCACGCTTCATCCCCAGCTTCAGCGCCAGCGCCGATGCGACATAGATGGATGAGACGGTCCCGATAGAAACGCCAATTAGCATGGTCAGTGAGAAACCCTTCAGCAATGCGCCGCCGAAAATAAACAGCATCAACACCACTACCAGAGTAGTGGCAGACGTCATAATGGTACGGCTCAGCGTTTGCGTCAGCGAAACATTGAAGATTTCGTAAGGCGTACCGCGACGGATCTTGCGGAAGTTCTCACGAATACGATCCGAGACCACAATACTGTCATTCAGCGAGTAACCAATCACTGACATCAGCGAAGCGATAATGGTCAAATCAATCTCAATATGGAACAGAGAAAGAATTCCCATGGTAATGATCACATCATGCGCCAACGCCAATACAGCGCCCAACGCCAGTCGCCATTCAAAACGGAAACCAACGTAGATCAGAATGGCGATCAACGCGACCAGCAACGCCATACCGCCAGTCTGCGCCAGATCGCTACCCACGCTCGGACCGACAAACTCGATACGCTTCACCGTGGCATTTTGCTGGCTGGCCTGGTTGATGGTAGCGACCACCTTGTTGCCCAGTTCCTGCCCCGCATTGCCCTCATGGGGAGACAAGCGCACCAGTACATCACGGCTACTGCCAAAGTTCTGTACCTGTGGATCGGTGAAACCAGAGTGCTGAAGCACACCGCGCAGTGTGTCCAAATCCGCTGGTTTCTCCAGGGTAATTTCGATAACCGTACCGCCGGTGAAATCCAGCCCCCAGTTAAATCCTTTCATGCCCATGATAACAAACGAGGCTATCAACAGCAGACCAGAAAGGGTAAAGGCCAGCTTGTCCCAGCGCATAAAGTCATACACTTTACGCCCGTAGTTTAGTTGTTCAACGCTATAGTCCTGTGCCACAACGCACTCCTCAAATAGACAGCTTGTTGACGCGTTTGCCGCCGTACAACAGGTTGACGATGGCGCGGGTACCGACAATCGCGGTAAACATAGACGTCACCACCCCAATTGCCGTGGTGATAGCAAAACCTTTGATCGAACCTGTACCCACAGCGTACAGGATAATGGCGGTAATAAGCGTGGTGACGTTGGCATCGACGATACTGGAGAATGCCCCGCTGTAACCTTCATGAATCGCCTGCTGAACAGAACGCCCGTTCTTCAACTCTTCTTTGATACGCTCATTAATCAATACATTGGCATCAACCGCCACCGCCAGCGTCAACACGATACCGGCAATACCCGGCATGGTCAGCGTCGCCCCCGGCAACAGAGACATAATCCCGACAATCAGCACCAGGTTCGCCACCAGCGCCGTTGTGGCGATCAGACCGAACTTACGGTAATAAACCACCATAAAGACGATAGAGGCGATCAAACCCCACAGACAGGCCTCCAGACCCTGAGTAATGTTCTGCTGTCCCATTGTTGGGCCGATGGTGCGTTCTTCAACAATCTGAATTGGTGCAATCAATGCGCCCGCACGCAGCAGCAGCGACAACTGACGGGCTTCGTTCGGGTTGCTGATGCCTGTAATGCGGAAGCTGTTACCCAGACGAGACTGGATATTCGCCACGTTGATCACTTCTTCCTGCTTCACCAATATCGCCCGGCCATTGGCATCTTTCTTACCACTGTCTTTGTATTCGACAAACAGGGTCGCCATTGGCTTGCCAATATTATCCTTGGTGAAGTTGGACATAATGTTACCACCCGCACTGTCCAGCGATATATTGACCTGTGCCTGGTTGTATTCATCCATGCTTGAAGTGGAATCCGTGATGTGATCACCCGTCAGGATCACACGTTTGTACAGTGTTACCGGCTGACCATCCCGAGTGTATTTCACTTCGGAATCGCCCGGTACACGGCCATTAACGGCTGCGGTCGGATCAACAGAGGTATTAACCAGACGGAATTCCAGCGTGGCTGTCGCCCCCAGAATCTCTTTCGCCCGCGCCGTATCCTGAATACCTGGCAGTTCCACCACGATACGGTCAGATCCCTGACGCTGCACCAGCGGCTCAGCCACGCCCAGTTGGTTAACACGATTACGCAGGATATTGATATTCTGCTGCACCGCGTATTCACGCGCTTCACGCAGACGATCGTCGGTCATCACTGCTCGCAGGATATTGCTGCCGCTGGCGTTAATAACCAGGTCACGATGACGCCCCGTCAGATAACTGACCGCATTGTCACGTGACTGATTGTCAGGAAAACGAATTTCCAGACCATAGTTATCCGTTTTGCGCACCGTGGTGTAAGGGATATTTTTGTCACGCAGATCGCTGCGCAGGCTATCGATATTTTGCTCCTGGAGTTTACCCAGCGCGGTATCCATATCGACTTCCATCAAAAAGTGAACACCGCCACGCAGATCAAGACCGAGCTTCATCGGTTCCGCAGCCAACAGACGCAGCCAGGTGGGAGTGGCAGGCGCAAGGTTAAGCGCAACGACATAATTATCGCCAAGCGCCTGAATAATGGCATCACGGGCGCGCAGTTGCACGTCAGCATTGGCAAAACGCGCCATAATCGCGCCATTTTCCAGGGCAATGGATTTGCTCTGGATATTGTCTTTCTTCAATACATCCTGGATTTGACCCAGCGTTTGCTCACTGGCGGCGCTTCCGCGCGCACCCGTGATCTGAACAGCCGGATCCTCACCATAAAGGTTAGGAAGTGCGTACACCAGACCGACGATCAACACGACGATCAACATGATGTACTTCCACAAAGGATAACGGTTTAACACGGCAGTTCCCTTAGGGAAAACAAAAATTACAGCGCCTTCATTGTACCTTTCGGCAGAACGGCAGCCACGAAATCACGTTTGACAACAACTTCGGTTGTATCATTCAGCGCGATTGCCACATAACCAGTTTCAGCCACTTTAGTCACCCGACCTACCAGCCCTCCCGTAGTCAGCACCTCATCCCCTTTGGAAATAGAATCCATCAGTTTTTTGTGCTCTTTGCTACGCTTTTGCTGTGGGCGCAGGATCATGAAATAGAAGATCAGACCAAAAACCACCAGCATAATGACCAGTGAATACGGACTTCCCTGAGATGGCGCCCCAGTAGCGGCCACTGCGTCAGAAATGAACAAGCTCATTAAATTTCCCTCATTGTTTAATTATCAGACGGTTAACGGCGGAACTGTCTTGCCCGTCCGGTCATAGAATTCGGTAACAAAGTGCTCTAATTTACCCTCTTCGATGGCCTGGCGTAAACCCGCCATCAAACGCTGGTAATAACGCAGGTTATGGATGGTATTCAGTCGCGCACCCAATATTTCGTTACAACGATCAAGATGATGCAAGTAGGCTCGACTATAATTGCGACAGGTGTAGCAATCACAGTCGGCATCAAGCGGGGATGTGTCATCTTTATACTTCGCGTTACGGATTTTCACCACACCATCGGTCACAAACAGGTGACCATTACGCGCATTGCGGGTCGGCATCACGCAGTCGAACATATCAATGCCGCGGCGCACACCTTCCACCAAATCTTCCGGTTTACCCACACCCATCAGGTAACGTGGTTTGTCTTCCGGGATCTGCGGACAGACATGCTCCAGAATCCGGTGCATATCTTCTTTTGGCTCGCCGACCGCCAGGCCGCCCACAGCGTAACCATCAAAGCCAATATCTACCAGCCCTTTTACTGAGACATCTCGTAAATCTTCGTAAATACCGCCCTGGATGATGCCAAACAGCGCATTTTTATTACCAAGGGAATCAAAGCGATCACGACTACGCTGTGCCCAACGCAGCGACATTTCCATGGAGCGTTTAGCGTAATCCCAGTCGGCCGGGTATGGTGTACACTCGTCGAAAATCATCACGATATCGGAACCGAGATCGTACTGGATCTCCATGGACTTTTCCGGGTCGAGGAAAATCGCATCGCCATTGATCGGGTTGCGGAAATGCACACCAGCTTCGGTTATCTTACGGATATCGCCGAGACTGAATACCTGGAAACCGCCTGAATCGGTGAGTATCGGGCCTTTCCATTGCATAAAGTCATGCAAGTCGCCATGCCGCTTCATGATTTCCTGGCCGGGACGCAACCATAAATGAAAAGTGTTGCCGAGGATTATCTGAGCGCCAGTATCCTGCACTTCTTCCGGCGTCATGCCTTTTACCGTACCGTAAGTGCCCACAGGCATAAATGCCGGGGTTTCCACCGTGCCACGTTCAAAGACCAAACGGCCACGCCGCGCGCGCCCATCCGTCGTATCTAATTCGAACTTCACGTTGCCTCCATCAGAGAAACAGTCTGATGATTAATAAAATGTGGCGCATTCTAACAACCATAAAAGCCGCTACACAAGCCAGCCAGCGAGAATAGCGTTGATCATGAATGGTCGATTTATGCTCCTCAGGGACAGCGATTCCCCTTCCGACGACGGACAATCTGTCGCGATAGCCGCTTGTCTGTTACAGAGCGCTGATTAAATCATGCTGCTTTACAACATGACACTGGAAACTAAAGAAAATTTCGATTAATAATAAGCACTTCTGCTACAAAGCCATTTCAACATCACAAATTGAGGAGACGATAGTATCGTTCTTGCATTCCTGACTATTTTTAGCATGACAAAATAAGAAAGTTCTCATAGCATAAATAGCTGTTCAACGAATAAATCAAGCCCCCTGGTGTGAGAAAAAAATGAGTGACTTTATCATGTTGTTGGCGACCCTGGCGTTGATCATTGTCGTCATATTCAGCACGGTTTATTATATAAAACAATCAAATAAATCTCGTCCGGTTACACGACGCATCAAATAGATGATCCACTATCCAGACATTAAATGAAAAATTTAGCATGTGATGGATAGATAAATTGAGAGCCGCAGTTAAAGCGGCTCTTTTTTATATTGTAAATCATTAGATTTTATGAATCAGGCACACAAATAAGACACGAAAGCAAACATCATTGACCCACCTTCTCATTTACCGCGTCAGGATTATGGGTGATAAACATCGCATCGCCATAACTGAAGAAGCGATATTGCTCCGCCACCGCCTGCTGATAAGCCCGCATGGTATTACGATAGCCGGCAAAAGCAGCAACCAGCATGATCAGCGTCGATTCCGGTAGATGGAAATTGGTCACCAACGCATCAACCACCTGATATGAGTAACCTGGGAAGATAAAAATTTTGGTGTCATCGAAGAATGGTGCAATCAGCGCTCCCTGCGCCGCTTGCGCCGCGCTTTCCAGTGAGCGAACCGACGTGGTACCCACCGCCACTACACGATTACCGCGCGCTTTACAGGCCAGAACCGCATCAACGACCTCCTGCGGCACTTCGGCATATTCAGCGTGCATGATATGGTCTTCAATGCTTGCAACCCGTACCGGTTGGAAAGTACCCGCACCAACATGCAGAGTCACAAAAGCCGTTTCAACCCCTTTATCCCGTAATGCTGCCAACATGGACTGATCAAAATGCAGCCCGGCAGTTGGCGCGGCAACGGCGCCTGGGCGTTCGCTGTAAACCGTCTGATACAATTCACGGTCCGCCTGCTCATCAGGACGATTAATATAAGGAGGCAGCGGCATATGTCCGACCGCATTAAGGATATCCAGCACCGTCCTGGGATCTTCAAAACGCAATTCAAACAACGCATCATGGCGCGCAAGCATCGTGGCCTTCACGCTTTCATCATCACCCAGCAACAGCCCGGCACCTGGCTTAGGGGCTTTAGACGAACGAACGTGCGCCAACACGCGATGGTCGTCCAACATCCGTTCCACCAGCACTTCTATTTTGCCGCCGCTGGCTTTGCGACCAAAAACACGCGCCGGAATAACGCGCGTATTGTTGAATACCAGCAGATCACCAGGATTGAGCTTATCCAGTAAATCAGTGAATACACCATGCGTCAGCTCACCGTCCGACCCATTAAGCGAAAGCAGACGACAACGGCTACGCTGCGCCTGCGGATAATGGGCAATTAAAGACTCTGGTAACGCAAAAGAAAAATCGGCAACGCGCATGACGGTTCACTGTCCGGGAAATCAGGGCGCATATTCTAGCCGAAAACCCACCATATCCAAACAACCTGATCTCTTTTACCCGGTAAAATGCCCGGCATATTCGCTTAAACTGTCAACGTCACAACGGCGAACACCCGGCAGGATGTGGCTGAGGAAAACCACTGACGCCGATGTGCAGTTAAGGGAGAAGGCGATATACTCCCTCCATGAATTTTCTTGCTCATTTACATTTGGCCTCACTGGCCAACAGTTCACTGCCTGGTAATCTGATGGCGGACTTCGTGCGCGGTAACCCGCGAGAGGTGTGGCCGGAAGATATTGCCGCGGGCATTCTGCTGCATCGCCGTATCGATGTGATGACCGATTCGTTGCCTGAAGTGCGGGCGGCGCGCGCGTTATTCCGGGCAGAAACCTATCGCGTGGCGCCCATTACACTGGACGTCGTCTGGGATCATTTTCTGTCATTAAACTGGGATAAAATTCACCCGACAAAATCGTTACCCGCGTTTCTGGCTGATTGCAGAAAGGTGATTGAGCCGACATTGCCTGTGACTCCGGCGCGTTTCCAGAATCTTAACCGTTATTTATGGCGCGAACGCTGGATGGAAAAATACGCTGAAGCAAGCTGGCTGCAGAATGTGCTGAGCGGTATGGCCAGCCGCCGTCCCCGGCTGGCTGCGCTGACCGATTCATACCAGGACTTCATCACACATTACCAACAATTTCACACGTTTTTCTGGCAGTTTTACCCGGGAATGATGGAAAAAGCGGCACTGCAGAGGCTTTAAGCGACAGAAAATGCAATCACTCTTGCCCTTTTGGCGAAAAAGTTTATTGTATGAGATTGCCTTGTGGATTATTATTTTTCAATTGGTTTAACCTATTGGATTAATCGGTAGCTTACACTAATTTACCGACTGATATCATCCATATATTTATGTCATTAATCCAACTATCTTACAGGAGTGAACATGGTCCTGGTAACTCGTCAAGCCCCTGATTTTACTGCCGCAGCTGTGCTGGGTAACGGTGAAATCGTTGAAAACTTCAACTTTAAAAAACACACAGCCGGTAAAGCCGCTGTGGTGTTCTTTTGGCCTATGGACTTCACTTTCGTCTGCCCTTCTGAACTGATCGCTTTCGACAAGCGTTACGCAGAGTTCCAGAAACGTGGTGTGGAAGTGGTTGGCGTCTCTTTTGACTCTGAGTTTGTACATAACGCATGGCGTAAAACCCCTATTGAGAAAGGCGGTATCGGTGAAGTTAAATACGCCATGGTTGCTGACGTCAAACGTGAAATCCAAAAAGCCTATGGCATCGAACATCCGGATGCAGGCGTGGCATTGCGCGGTTCTTTCCTGATCGACAAAGCCGGCGTAGTGCGTCACCAGGTGGTTAACGATCTGCCACTGGGCCGTAACATTGACGAAATGCTGCGCATGGTTGACGCGCTGCAGTTCCACGAAGAGCACGGCGAAGTCTGTCCTGCACAGTGGGAAAAAGGAAAAGAAGGTATGGGCGCGTCTCCGGATGGTGTGGCTAAATACCTGTCTGAGAACGCTTCCAAACTGTAACCCCTCTCAGTATCAAAAAAGCTCGCTTCGGCGAGCTTTTTTTTTGCGCCATCAACAGCACCAGGGCATGCTGGACATCGCCTTGAAGAAACTGACTACCTGAATTGCATGGATCAATCTGATGCCTGATTTTAGCAAAACGGCCCTGATGCTGGCCGCTGCATTGACACTTTCCAGCTTGCCTGCGCACGCCGCAGACCATTACACCCTCGAAAAAGTGGTTGAAGTCAGCCGACACGGCATTCGTCCGCCTTCTGAGGATGATCGTACAGCAATTGAAGCCGGAACTGCACGTCCCTGGGCGCGCTGGCTCACCCCGGATGGCGAGCTCACCGGCCATGGTTATACCGCAGTCTGGCTGAAAGGTCGCTATGAAAGCCAGCGCTACCGCCAACTGGGGCTGCTGCAAGACGGCTGTCCTGCCAGTGGAGAGTTCTACGTGCGCGCCAGTCCCATGCAGCGTACCAGAGCCACGGCAAAAGCGCTGACGGAAGCCGCCTTTCCCGGCTGTAGTATGACTATTCATCGTGAAGAAAAAAACGATCCACTGTTCCAGTATCTCGGCGGAAAATCGGGTAAAGATGACGCAGAGGTGAACCGGCAACAGGCGTTGAAAGCGCTGGGTGGGGATCTGGCGGCAACTCAGCAACGTCTGCAACCACAAATTGCAGCACTAAAACAAGCGGTATGTCTGGCCGGACGGCCCTGCCCGGCTTTCAGCCAGCCGTGGCAGTTGATGGTCTGGTCTAACGGTTCCATCGGCATTAAAGGACTGGATACACTGGCCACCATGGCGGAAACCATCCGCCTGGAGTGGAGCGAGAATCAACCGCTGAGTCAGGTGGCCTTTGGCCATGCCCACAATGCGAAAGAGGTTGCCAGACTGCTGCCACTCTTAAGTGCCAAATACGACTATACCAACGATTTACTGGGGCCGGCACAGCATGGTGCTTCCCTGTTGATGGATCAAATAGCCAAAGCGCTACAGCAGGGCGTCACCGGACAACAAGACGCGCCGCCTGACGTACGCTGGTTGCTGTATGTCGCACATGATATCAATATCTCCCGGTTGCGTACCCTGCTGGACTTCCATTGGCAACAGGATCTCTACCCTGCTGGCAACATTCCTCCCGGCGGGAGCCTGGTATTTGAACGCTGGCGAGATGATCACCAGCAGCGCTTTATCCGCATCTATTTTCAATCGCAAAGTCTGGATCAGCTTCAGCAACTGATGCCACTCAGCCAGCGTCATCCGCCGTTGCTCACTGAACTCCACTTCAGGGGCTGTGAACAGACTCGCGTAGGCACTCTTTGTCCCTACGACGCATCCCTGCAACGTATTGAGAAAAATATCGATCGTTCGCTGATCGTACCGATAAACTATCCACAATAATCACTTGAGTGAGCGGACAATAGCACCAGAGATGTTGCAACAAGGCTATCTTTTAAACCCGTCAAGTCGTCGATTTGTCGGGTCTTTTTTACCCACAACACGCCCCACGGATAATCACACATAAAGCGGGAAACATAAAGGACAGGCCCAGTGAGCACAATATTAACCCGCCCCCGCATCAGTAACGATTTTTGGCCAGCGATGGGCTGAAGAACAGTCATGTATTAGCACTGAACAATCCAGCAACTTTAAATACAGATTAAAACAACATTTAACCATTAACATGCGCGACCAAAAAACAATCAGAAATGATAAGAAATGGTAATAATCAATCTTGATTTTGTAAAAAATGTAACCTAACATCCCTTCACTGGCGTTAAAAAGGCTGATGATGAGTGGATTTTCTCTCTGACACCGCAATCCAGTGCAAATTTAAAACACCATAACTGGAATTAACTGATCAATTTTAAATCTATTTTCTGACAAGGGACGGTCGATGGCAGGATGTCATACTCTTTTAACACAGCGCAAAAAAGTCACCGTTTTTTTTCCCCTGTTATCCGTTCTGGGTTTATTACCAGCGGCGGATGCCGCTGAAGTGAATGAGCCGCTCATCCTGCAGCAACAGCGCCAGAAAGCGCTGGAACAGCAGGTAAATCCGTCAGCACCGGACGTGCGTCTTTCGCCGTCCTCTTCCAGTTTTGGCCGCTTAGCGTTCCCCGCTGAGAAACCGTGCTTCCCGATCTCGCAGGTCATACTGAGCGGCGACGATGCTCTGCCCCACTGGCTGCCATTACAGCGGGTCGCCAATCAGGCGGTAGGTCATTGCCTGGGAGGGAAAGGGATCAACCTGCTGATGAGCACCCTGCAGAACCGCATAATCGACAGTGGTTATATCACCACTCGCGTACTGGCGCCGCGACAGGATCTGAAAAGTGGACAATTGCAGTTGATCGTGGTGCCAGGCAAAGTGCGTAATGTCATCCTGACGCCTGATAGCGGGCATTATGTCTCACTGTACAGCGCCTTCCCGGTGCATTCCGGCAACTTGCTGGATTTACGCGATATCGAGCAGGGGCTGGAAAACCTGCAACGTTTGCCGACCGTACAAGCCAGTATGGAAATCGTACCAGGAACGCAACCGGGAGAAAGCGATGTCCTGCTACGCTGGCAGCAAAGCAGATTGTGGCGCATCGGGGCTTCACTGGATGATTCCGGCACCCGCAGCACCGGACGTTATCAGGGGGGGCTGACCTTCTCACTGGATAACCCGCTTTCACTTAGCGACCTGTTCTGGGTTTCTGCCTCCCACAGTCTGGAAAAGCATCACAACGACAAAGGCACCCATAATCTGACCGGTCATTATTCGATGCCATTTGGCTGGTGGACAGCGGGACTGACCGTGAACAGCTATGACTACCACCAGACGGTAGCCGGGCTGAATCAGGATTACCGCTACAGCGGAAAAAGTCAGAATCTGGATTTCCAGATCAGCCGACTGCTACACCGCAACAGCAGCCAGAAAACGACGCTCACTTACGACGTGTTGGCAAAAACAACCAAAAACTATCTCAACGATACGGAAGTCGGCGTCCAGCGTCGTCGCACCTCCGCCTGGCGCATCGGATTACAACATCGCCATTATATCGCGCAGTCCACGCTGGATGCGGGCATCAGCTATCAGCGCGGTACTCGCTGGTTCGGCGCCCTCCCCGCCCCGGAAGAAAGCTATGGCGACGCCACTGCGCTGTCAAAAATTGTGCAGCTCTCCGCCCAACTGGATGTCCCCTTCACGCTGAGCACGCAGAAATTTCGTTACAACGTGCAGTATCAGCGCCAGATCAGCAACACCCCGCTGACGCCGCAGGAACAGTTCAGCATCGGCAGCCGCTGGTCAGTGCGCGGCTTTGACGGCGAACGCTCACTCAATGCCGATCGGGGATGGTTTGTTCGTAACGATCTCGCCTGGGCCACACCGCTCCCGCAACAGGAACTGTACCTGGGCGTCGACTATGGCGAAGTCGGCGGCAGAGCCACAAATAATCTGACAGGCAAACGTCTGGCTGGGGGCGCCATTGGAATACGCGGACAAGCATTCAAAACAGGCTATGACCTGTTTGCCGCCGTGCCGTTCTCCAAACCCGATGGATTCAGGACTGACCCGGTTTCACTGGGCTTCACGCTTAACTGGCAGTACTGAGGTGGATGCAGGAATGATAACAAGGACGCAGCCATGAACAAAAATCTTTACCGTATCGTTTTCAATAAAGCCCGTGGCATGCTGATGGTGGTGGGCGAACTCGCCACGTCGGCACACGGTACCGCTTCCCCTTCTTCTGCGCCATGCCAGATGTTGCCATGCCGAATCTGCACACTGTCGCGCCTGCAACTGGCGTTGCTGCTTTCACTGGGCTGTATCAGCCAGGCAGCCAGCGCTGCCGTGGTCGCCGACGGACAGGCGCCGGGTAATCAACAGCCGACGATTATCAGCTCGGCAAACGGCACGCCGCAGATCAATATTCAGACCCCCAGTAGCGGCGGTGTGTCCCGCAACCTTTACAGCCAGTTTGATGTCGATAACAAAGGCGTGGTGCTGAACAACAGCCACGCCAATACCCAAACCCAGATTGCCGGCATGATTAGCGGCAACGGTAATCTGGCCAGGGGCGAAGCGAAGGTTATCCTCAATGAAGTCAATGCACGTAATGCCAGCCAGTTGAACGGTATGATCGAAGTCGCCGGGCAAAAAGCCCAGGTGGTGATTGCCAACCCGGCGGGTATTACCTGTAACGGCTGCGGCTTTATCAACGCGCACCGCGCGACCCTGACCACCGGTCAGGTACAAATGAACAATGGGCTGATAACCGGGTACGAGGTCAATAGCGGGGAAATCGTCATCCAGGGTGCAGGGATGGACAGCAGCCTCCAGGATCGCACCGATCTGATCGCCCGCGCCGTGAAAGTCAACGCCGGGATCTGGGCTAACGAGCTGAACGTCACCGCGGGTCGTAACACTGTCGATGCCGATCACCAGGGAGTCACGGCCAGATCCTCTGATGACAGTAGCGCCCCAGCTCTGGCGATTGACGTCGCGGCGCTGGGCGGCATGTATGCTAACAAAATCCGCCTGCTGGGCACCGAACATGGCGTCGGCGTGCATAATGCCGGCAATATCGGCGCTGTCGCAGGGGATGTCGTGGTCAATGCGGATGGCAGCATCAGCAACAGCGGCAGCATCAACGCCTCAAAAAACCTGCAGTTGACCACACAGCGCCAACTGGAAAACAGCGGTAAAATTTATGCCGCAGGCAATACCGATGCGACGGCTAAAGGGCGACTGAGCAACAGCGGTATTATCGCTGCCAGCAACAACACCACGCTGAATGCCGCTACGTTGACAAGCAGTTCAACTGCGGCACTGGCTGCAGGGATGAACAGCGATGGAACGCTGGGCTCTGCGGGAAATTTGACACTTAACAGCCAGGGTGAGCTGAAGGTAAACGGTCAGGCTGCTGCAACAAGCCAACTCACCGCAACCGGCACTGCCCTGGATTTCAGCGGTAGTCAAACCTTTGGCAACGACGTCACGCTGCAGGCCAGTTCCGGCAGTCTCAATACCTCAAATGCCACCGTAGCAGCCACGCATCATTTTAGCGCCTCCGCCCACACGGCAATCAACAACGACGGCGGCAAAATTTCAGCGGAGACGCTGAATCTTAAGGGCGGCTCCCTGTCCAGCCAGCAGGGACTGATACAGCAACTTGGCGCTGACAATCTGCAACTGTCTTTTACTGATGGCCTGAATATGAGTGGCGGCTCACTGCTAACCAACGGCAAACTTGATCTGGACGGCGGGCAGTTGGTGCTGGATGACGCCACCGTGCAGGCTAATCAGTTGTCGATTACCGCCGATTCGCTGTCCCACCGGCGCGGCAACACAGTGCAGACCGGCAATGGCGATCTGTCCGTGACAGTCAACGGCCTGTTGGATAATCAGCAAGGCAGGATGACGACCAACGGCAATCTCCAACTGACGGCGGCAAGCCTGAATAACCAGCAGGGATCGTTAATCACCGCGCAGAACGGCGAGCTACAAATTAAAACGCAGGAACAGCTTAATAACCAACAGGGTATGATAGCCGCCGCGCAGAATTTATCGCTGTACAGTGCTGGCCTGAATAATGCGGGCGGCCTGCTGCAGTCCAGCGCAGATATGACGCTGGCGTTAGCGGACGGCGACCTCAACAACCGTGACAGCGGCAGCAATGGCGGTATTCTCAGCCAGGGCGCCCTGACGATTGAAAGCGGCAATATTGATAACACCGCCGGCTTTATTGGCGCAGGTAGCGAAGTTTCACTGACAGGGCTGAGCTTGATCAATCAGCAAGGCACGCTGTCCAGTAATGCAGGACTGAACCTGACAACCTATACACTGAATAATCAGTCTGGCTGGGTACAGGCGGGAACCGATCTGAATCTGGACACCCGCGGCAACGCGCTAAGTAATACCAGCGGCGTAGTCAGCGCGGGTCAGTCGCTGACGTTACTGACCGGCGCACTGAATAATCAGTCCGGCCATGTACAGGCGGGAAGCAACCTGAACCTGAACACCCTCGGCAACTCGCTGGACAACACCAGCGGCGTCCTCAGCGCCAGTCAGTCGCTAACGTTACTGACTGGCGCGCTGGATAATCAGTCCGGCCATGTACAGGCAGGAAGCGACCTGAGCCTGAACACCCACGGCAATACGCTAAACAATATCAGCGGCGTAGTCAGCGCGGGGAACACGCTGACGTTACTGACCGGCGCCCTGCTCAATGCGTCAGGACAGTTAATCAGCTCTGGCAGGCTACTGCTCAACACACAGGGCCAGCTGCTGGATAACAGCAGTGGTACGATTGCCGCCTCCGGTGATACACAGTTAGATAGCGGAACGCTGTCTAACTCTGGCGGACAAATACAGATCGTCGGCAACGCGTTGATCAATGCCGCTGGTGCGAGTCTGGACAATACGTCCGGACTGATCCGTGGGGGGCAGAGCCTGTCACTGACCAGCAATCAGTTGATCAACCACGACACCCTCAGTGAGAACACCGGCATTGAGGGCCAGTCGGTTACCCTCACCAGCGCCATCATCGATAACTCAGAGGGCGCGATAAGAGCAAACGATCTGCTCGATATCACCAGTAACCACACCCTGAATAACAGTAATGGCCTGTTCTCATCCGCTTCACAGCTCAATATCAATGGCGGGAACTCGCTGGCATTCACCAACACCACAGGCACGTTAATTGGCGGTAGCGCCCTCAATCTGAGTGCATTCTCACTGAGCGGCGATGGTCGGGTACTGTCGCAGAACACCATGACGCTGGTCTTACAGCAGGCCTTTTTTAATCAGGGCCAGGTGATTGCGAATGGCGATATGAATTTCAGCACAGTCAATGAACTGGTGAATCAGTCGCTGATCCAGGCCGGTGGCGTGCTGAACCTGCAAGCTGCGGAACTGGACAATCAACAGTCGGCGGAAATCAGCGCCGAAGAGAATCATCTACTGATTTCCGGCAATGTCACTAACCGCGGTCTGCTTGATGGCGGGCTGACGCACATCTCCTCCTCGACTCTGACCAACAGCGGAACCGGTCGCCTTTATGGCGACCATATTGCACTGCAAACCGGCACACTGCATAACCTGGCAGAGAATGGCACGGCCGCAACTATCGCCGCCCGTGACCAACTGGATATCGCCGCCGGGGTGATAAACAACCATGAGCACGGGCTGATCTACAGCGCCGGAGACCTTGCCATCGGCGGCACACTGGATGGTAACTGGCGGGCCAGCGGCAAGGCATCGGTGTTCAATAACCACAGCGCCACGCTAGAGTCCGCCGGAGATATGACACTGGATATCGGCGAGATTAACAATATCAACGATCATCTGGTCACCGAAGTGGTAGTGGTTGAGCAGTCCTCCCATCACGAAGCCGTACTGAGCAGTGCAACCACCCGTTACGACTGGGACGATGTGGATACCAGCACCTCGAATAAATACGGCGTGCATGCCGCGATCATGCCGGACGGCTCCAGCGGCCGGACTTTCTATGAATATCAGTATGAGCGCACCATCACGGAAACTCAGGTGACCGAGAGCGATCCGGGGCAGATCATGGCGGGCGGCAACCTGACCATCAACAGCGACCAGGTCAATAACCACGACAGCCGCATCGTTGCCGGCGGCCTGCTCAGCGGCGTGATCGGCGAACTGAATAATATCGCCACCCTGGGCGAACGGGTGATCAGCGATATCGGCACGCAGATCCGCTGGTATGCCAAGAAAAAATCGGGTGGGGCATTTGGCGGCACGAAAACCTCGCAGGGTAAGGACTACAGCGATTACCAGCCGGACGACATTATTCAGACCATCGACCTGCAGACCCTGGCGTGGCAGGGCAATACCGCGATCAGCAGCAGCGGAACCACTATCGGCGAACGCGACGCCGCAGGTATCACGGTAAACATCATCCACGCCGGTGATATCACCGCTGACACCAGCCAGACTCCGCTGACCCCGCCACCGGGTCAACGGGTCGAGATAGTGCCGCCAGACAGTGATGACAATACTGTTATCAGGATGATCACGCCAAACACAAAGCTGCCGGATAACAGCCTGTATCAGTTACATCCTGACAGCGATGTGTCGTTCCTGATTGAGACTGATCCCCGCTTTACCAATAACAAGCAGTGGCTGGGCAGCGATTATATGCAAACTCAGCTTACTCAGGATCCGAACAATGTGCTTAAGCGTCTGGGGGATGGCTTTTACGAACAGCAGTTGATCCGTCAGCAGGTGGTCGCCCTGACCGGAAATCGTTTTCTGAGCGGCTACAACAATGATGAAGAACAGTTCAAAACGTTGATGGATAACGGGGTTACTTTCGGTAAAGCGTTCAACCTGACCATTGGCGTGGCACTGACGGCACAGCAGATGTCGCAGCTCACCAGCGACATGGTGTGGCTGGTGAAACAGACCGTCACCCTGCCGGATGGCACCACGCAGGAGGTGCTGGTACCCCAGCTTTATGCCCGCGTTAAATCCGGCGATCTTGACGGCAGCGGCGCGCTGCTGGCTGGCAATAACCTCTCGCTAAGCGTCAGCAATGATTTAACCAACAGCGGGAACATCAGCGGCCGTGAAGTGACGCAGCTGACGGCTGAGAACCTGAACAACAGCGGTTTTATCGGCGGTGACAACGTCAGTCTGCTGGCCCGAAGCGATATCAATAATACTGGCGGAATACTGCAGGGCAACAGCAGCCTGACAGCAGTAGCAGGCCGGGATATCAACAGCATCAGCACCCTGGGCGGCAGCCCCGACAACATCACCTTTGATCGCCTGGCGGGCATTTATGTGCAGAACGATAATGGCACGCTGGCCCTGCAGGCACTGAACAATATCAACCTGACCGCGACGCAAATCAGTAACAACGGTGAAGGTGGCCAGACACAGATTATTGCCGGTAACGATCTCAACCTGAACACTGTCACCACCACCCACAGTGAAAACGGCAACTGGGGGAAAGGCAATGACCGTAGCCTGACGCAGAGCACGGATATCGGCAGCCAGATAACCGGCAATGGCGATGTGGTGCTGGCGGCGAGCCACGATCTGAACGCCCGTGCGGCAACAGTCAGTGCAGAAGACAGCCTCAGTGTCATTGCGGGTAATGACCTCAACATCACCAGCGGCAGTACTTCTTATCACCTCACAGAGAACAGCCATCAAACCAGTGGCGGCCTGCTGTCCCGCAAATCGGTCACCACCCATGACGAAGTACAGAATCAGAGCGCGGTCAGCAGCAACTTTGATGGCGACAGCGTGACTCTGCAAGCCGGACATGACCTGAATATCATCGGCAGCAATGTGGCAGGCACCCATGATGTGGCGCTGGCGGCGGGTAATGACCTGACCATTACCACCGCCGAAGAGACACGCGAGGAAACGCATCTGCGCAAAGAGAAAAAATCCGGCCTTTCCGGCACCGGCGGGATCGGCGTGACCGCAGGCACAAGCCGTCTGAAAGTCACCGATGACGCCTCATCCCTCAGCAGTCTCGGCAGCACCGTGGGCAGTAGCCAGGGCAACGTCAGCCTCAGCGCCGGCAACGGCCTGACGGTTAAAGGCTCCGACCTGCTGGCCGGTAACGATTTGAGCCTGACCGGCAGGGAAGTGAATATTCTGGCGGCAGAGAACCAGAGCAGCCAGACCCATCGCGTGGAACAGAAACAGAGCGGCCTGACGCTGGCGCTCTCCGGTACCGCGGGCAGCGCCCTCAACACGGCGGTCACCAGCGCCCGGGATGCCGGCAGGGAAAACAGTGGCAGACTGGCCGCCCTGCAGGGAATGAAAGCCGCGCTGAACGGCGTCAGCGCCAGCCAGGCGGTTCGGCTTGATGAGGCCGCGGGCAACAACCCGACCAACAACAACACGGCTGGTCTGAGCCTGTCTTATGGCAGTCAGTCTTCCAAATCGCAGAGCGCGTATACGGCGAATACACAACAGGGAAGCTCGCTGACAGCCGGCAATAACCTGAGTATCACCGCCACCGGCAACGGTACCAAAGGTCAGGACGGCGATATCAACGTCCAGGGAAGCCAGCTCCAGGCCGGTAATGACCTGTTGTTGTCGGCAAACCGCGATGTTAACCTCTTCTCGGCGCAGGAGAGCGACAGCACACGCAGCACCAACAGCAGTAAAGGCGCCTCAGCCGGCGTGGGGATTGGCGTCGGTAGCGGAGGCTGGGGCGGCAGCGTGTCAGCCAGCGTGAATTCCGCCAAAGGCCACGAAAATGCCGACAGTCTCAGCCATGTGGAAACCCAGGTCAGTGCCGGTAATCAGGTGACGATAATCAGCGGACGGGACACCACTCTCACCGGCGCCCAGGTGACGGGGGACACGGTGAAAGCCAGTGTGGGACGCAACCTGACACTGACCAGTGAGCAGGACAGCGTCAGCTACGATGCGAAACAAAAGAGCGCCGGGGGCAGCATCAGTGCCACAGGCGGCAATGCTTCCGTCAACCTCAGCCAGGAAAAGATGCACAGCAACTGGCAGGCGGTACAGGAGCAGACCGGCATTTTCGCCGGAGCGGACGGCTTTGATGTCACAGTGGGTGAACATACCCAGCTCAACGGCGCGGTCATTGGCTCGACGGCGACGGCGGATAAGAATAAACTTGATACCGGTACGCTGGGCTTCAGCGATATTGAAAACAAAGCCGACTACAGCGTTGAACAGCAAAGTGCAGGTATCAGCACGGGCGGTGGCATTGCCGGTCAGTTTACCGGGAATATGGCCAACAGCCTGCTGGTCGGGACCAACGGCAGCGACAGCGCCCGTTCCACCACCCACTCCGCCGTGAGTGAAGGCACCGTCACTATCCGTGACCCGGCAAATCAGCAACAGGATGTGGCGGAACTGAGTCGCGACGTTGAAAACGCCAATCCGGGACTGGCTGAAATCTTTGATAAAGAGAAAGAGCAGAACCGGCTGAAAGAAGCACAGCTGATAGGGGAAATCGGCAGCCAGGTCAGTGATATCGCACGGACGGAAGGTGCTATCGCAGCGACAAAAGCCGCGAACAAGAAGATGAAGGATGTCACGCCGGAGCAGTTGAAAGCGGCAGAGGCAGACTGGCGTAAAGCCAATCCGGGCAAAGTGCCGACTTCTGACGATATCAGCGGCCAGGCCTGGCAAACGCTTTATAACCAGGCGTTCACGGAAAGCGGATTCGGCACCGGCGGCAAAGTACAGCAGGCTATTCAGGCGGCCACCGCTGCGGTACAGGGTCTGGCGGGTGGCGACCTGGCGAAAGCCCTGGCAGGCGGCTCTGCGCCGTATATTGCCAATATTATCGGTAACAGTGGACTGGATGATGCCAGTAAGGTACTGGCCCATGCGGCGGTCAACGCGGCACTTGCAGCAGCCCAGGGTAATAATGCGCTGGTTGGTGCGACAGGCGCAGCCACGGCTGAAATGGTCGGGATGATAGCGGTAAATGCCTACGGTAAACCGGTCAGCGAACTGTCTGAGACCGAGAAGCAGACGGTCAGTGCGCTGGCAACGCTGGCGGCAGGTCTGGCAGGCGGGTTGACTGGCAACAGTACAGCGGATGCTGTTGCGGGAGCTCAGGCAGGGCAAACCACCGTGACCAATAATCTGCTTGGTGCAACCTCCTCCGATAAGCTCGACAAAGTCGTGGAGAAAATCAAACAGGGCGACAGGTCTTTAGCCGCCGCTAATGAACTGATCCAGCTGGAAAACGCCGATAAACGCAGTGATGCGCTGGTCTCTAAATTTACCTCAGATCCTTCCCAAATGAGCAGTTCGGAACAGGCTGAACTGGCTGCTTATCTGCGGGTTTATGCTTTCGAAATGGAACAGGAATATGGCACAGCCGTGGCGCAGGAGCTGGTAAAAGGATTGTTGTCAGGCCAGGATTATATAAAACGTAATCCTGACTCAGAAGCCATGTCGCAGGCGCAGACCATTATGAATACTTGGGGTTATCACAAATCCAATGCCAGTATCGGCGACTCTGTGCTGATATTTGGTAGCAGCGTCCTTGGCACCACGATAAAAGAAGGGATGGCGCTGAATGCGGCGATTGGTGTTGGAGTTAACTCTGCCGCCCAGTTCAGCGGAAAAGATCCGTTTAGTTATGTTGATGCGATTATGGCCGGAGTGACGGCGGCAGCGACAACAGGAAAAGGTATCGGTGCATCAGCCGGAATTAATATGGGCGGCGCTGCGATTGGGAGCGGAATTAAAGGGGAAGATCCTACCAATTCGGTTATTGGAACTGGATTAGGTTCCGTGCTTGGTGGCAGTACAGGTAAGGTTATATCTGGAGCTTTAGGATCCTCTGTAAAAGAGGGAACAGCAGATATTATTAGCAATATTGGAGGATCAATTACCAGCGAGGCTGTCGGGAATACAGTAAAAGGAACGCTTGATGAAGCTGATAAATCCGTTAAAAAGTAACCATAGTGTCAATTTAAACATCCTCACCATGCTAATAATACGTTGTATTGTATGTATTTTTTTTATGGCAATGGTAGGCTGTCTTCTTGGCAGATTAATAGTGTTTTTAAAAGCCGATATTTTACTTTTTGATTGGGAAAAGGATGTTTTTTATTCTTTAAAAGTAGGTGCTTCCGCAGGTACGTTAGCTGGGATCGGCATTTGGATAAAAGCCAAGCTGCAAGAGCGAAAAGATAAAAAATCATCAGTCAAATAGATCAAAGCTCCCGGCCCAATCGAGCCGGGAGCTTTTTACCTGCCGATCACACCTTAGCCAGCCGGATGATCAACTGTCCGCGCTCCACCGGAAGAGATTAACGCAGCGCTGAGTAAGAATGCTAAAGGTGATTTACCGGAAGGCGCAAATATTACCAAAGTCATTGTTGACGGATATAAAGATGGCGTGCTGATTGCTGGAGCCGCTTATTTAGGTCCGGCAGCAAGTACTGGTAAAGTTGTGGCAGGCGGTACAATAGCGGAAATTGCTAACGGTACTTATCAGTGGTTCGATATCAACAGTGAAAAGAACCAAAGCTTGCCAGAAAATTAGCAGAAGACTTGGGATTACTGGGGAAGCGCATCGTCTGCTGTGACTGGGGCGCTTGCACCAGGACGTGACATCTGGCAAAACGTTGGCATAGCGGTAGGTGGCGCGGTGTTTACTGACGGGCCTAACATAGGAGCTGTTGGTGGCGCAGCTTTAGGGGCTTGGGCTGGAGGAAAGTTCGGGGAGTTAGCCCCCTTCCCTGGAGAAGTAAATGATCTGTTTGGTGGCATCGGGGGAGAAATAATAAGCAATAAAATTAAGGATAAAGTTAATGAAAATTAAAAATGGCCAGAAGAAAGCAACTTTTACTGTTTTTTTCTTAAGCACAATTTATTATATCTTTTGCTTTTTCGCATTTATCTTCTTGGTTAACAACGTAATTATCGAGTTAATTATCTCAGGGGAAATTGATTTTTCCAAAAGATCTTTGAGCTACCTATCCGTTGTTAGTTTAATTATTGGGATAGCAGCAGGAGCAAGAGTATGGATCTTTGCCAAAATAGACGAGCGTAAAGCCCGCAAATCTCCACCATCCGATCCGCAGTAAACCACGACCCCGGCCAATCGAGCCGGGGTACACGGAAACGATTCATTTTTATACATTGTTAATCAAGGAATGATTTATGAAGTACTGAGAAAACTATTTTTCATTATTACTCGTGATTTTTTATCTGGCTGTCAACTTGATGTGAGACGTTCACTGGAAGATTATAATGGAGTTGATGCAGCTAAAATAAGAGTTCTGGACAAAGGAGTTCTCAGTGTGGTCTCTTATGAACAGGAGGGTGATTGTTATAAAGAAACTGAGACCCGAAAACTCACCTCAGCCTTTCACCTGTCAGTGCTAAGTTCTGCTGATTATAGTACTGAATTTACAAAAAAAATCAATATGCAATCCCCAAACAGCTTTGGTAATAAAAAAGTAAAAGAATACGCAATAAGACCAGATGAACACCTTATTATTATTAACCGAACAACCGATAGTGATCGTTATGGTAACAATATAAATTATGAAAAAAGCACTCGCTTTATACCTGAAAAAAATCACGAGTATGAGATTTATACTGAAAAACCAGAGATTATAAAAAGTGCCGGGAATATCATAGTCAATGATGTAACCACACATGAAAGTATAAAAGTATGGAATGATAAAATCTGTCAGAAAAAAGGCTTTTTTTCTTGAAATCTTTGATAAAGAGAAAGAGCAGAACCGGCTGAAAGAAGCACAGCTGATAGGGGAAATCGGGGTTCAGGTTGGGGATATTGCACGGACGGAAGGTGCTATCCGCGCGACAAACGCCGGCAAGGCGGAGCTTGAGAAGAAAGGTATCAGCGAGCCGGGAGCGGGTGCCACGGAGGAAGACCGGGCGAACTACAACGCTCAACTGACGGCAACGGACAGCTACAAAGCGGCCCAGCAACAATGGGGAACCGGCAGCGCCATCCAGCAGGCCATCCAGGCCGCCACCGCGGCGGTACAGGGTCTGGCGGGTGGCGACCTGGCGAAGGCCATAGCGGGCGGTTCCGCGCCGTATCTGGCGGAAGTTATCCATAATATGACCACCGATCCGGCAACGGGCAAGGTCAACGCCGAAGCCAACCTGATGGCCCATGCCGTTCTGGGCGCGGTGGTGGCGCAAATCAACGGCAACAGCACGCTGGCCGGAGCCGCAGGGGCAACCACTGGTGAGCTTATCGCCCAGCAGCTCTACCCGGGGGTTAAACGGGAAAACCTGAGCGAGGACCAGAGGCAGACCATCAGCGCACTGGCCACCCTGGCGGCGGGTCTGGCAGGCGGCGCTGTGGGCGACAGCACTGCTGATGTGGTCGCTGGTGCGCAGGCCGGGAAGAACTCTTCCAATAACAACAACCTCTCACTGCCCAGTGGTCTGGCGGATTATGGCCAGGCCGCCTCAACACTGGGAACGTCAATGACTGATGCCAGAGCAACACCGGAAGAGATTAACGCAGCGCTGAGTAAGAATGCTAAAGGTGATTTACCAGCGAACCAGAATCCGGCCTCGGGACTTTTAACAGCATGGGGGGGGGAATGTCCACTGTAGCTGCGCCCGTACTTTTGCCCTCCGGTGCAACGGCAGGAAGTATCCTGGCAGGCGGAGCTATCAGTGGTGCGGCCAATGTCAGTAATCAGATTGCGGGCGGTGGCCCGGTAAGCATAACCGATGCACTGATAGCGGCGGGTTCAGGGGCCGTTACGCAGGGTAAAGGGTTCTGGTTCACTGAAGCAGCAAGTATTACGGGTGCGTATGCGGGAGCCAAGTTACAGGGGAAAGATGCACTTCCGGTTGTAGCAGGGGCCGCTATTGGTACTGCAATTGGTGCAGGCGGAGGCAAGGTTGTAGGAATTGGGAATAAATATTTCCCTATCGTCTCAGATAAAACAGCGGATATCGCTGGAGCTATTGGCGGTTCTGTAATTAGCGAAGCTACAGGAAGTAAAGTTGAAGATAAGTTAAAGGATAATGGGGATAACAAATGACACCTAATACTTATGGTTTAAAATCTCTTTTTATTTTGCTGGCAACTTTTATCGTTACTATGACTCTTGCTTTTTTGTCGGGTTGCTTATGTGCTGCAATTTTGGTTTATTTTAAAAATGGCTCTTTCATTTTTGGCTGGCATGAGGATGTACTTTTTTCAATTAAAAGAGGTATCGTGGTGGGAATCCCTACAGCAGTAGGTATCTGGCTTTTATCCAAGATGAAAGACAAGGGACTTCCCCGTAATTCTCAGTAGATATGAATCCCGGCCACCGAGCCGGGATCCACGCCGGAGCAGTTGAAAGCGGCAGAGGCAGACTGGCGTAAAACCAATCCGGGCAAAGTGCCGACTTCTGACGATATCAGCGGCCAGGCCTGGCAAACGCTTTATAACCAGGCGTTCACGGAAAGCGGATTCGGCACCGGCGGCAAAGTACAGCAGGCTATTCAGGCGGCCACCGCTGCGGTACAGGGTCTGGCGGGTGGCGACCTGGCGAAAGCCCTGGCAGGCGGCTCTGCGCCGTATATTGCCAATATTATCGGTAGCAGCGGACTGGATGATGCCAGTAAGGTACTGGCCCATGCGGCGGTCAACGCGGCACTTGCAGCAGCCCAGGGTAATAATGCGCTGGTTGGTGCGACAGGCGCAGCCACGGCTGAAATGGTCGGGATGATCGCCCTGAACGCCTACGGGAAACCGGTCAGTGAGCTGTCTGAGAGCGAGAAGCAGACGGTGAGTGCGCTGGCGACGCTGGCGGCGGGTCTGGCCGGTGGGTTAGCCGGGAACGGCACGGCAAATGTTGTTGCCGCAGCCCAGGCAGGGCAAACCACCGTGACCAATAATCTGCTTGGTGCAACCTCCTCCGATAAGCTCGACAAAGTCGTGGAGAAAATCAAACAGGGCGACAGGTCTTTAGCCGCCGCTAATGAACTGATCCAGCTGGAAAACGCCGATAAACGCAGTGATGCACTGGTCTCGAAATTTACCTCCAATCCTTCACAGATGAACAGCTCAGAACAGGCTGAACTGGCCGCTTATCTCCGCGTTTATGCTTCTGAAATGGAACGGACATATGGCACAGCCGTGGCACAGGAACTGGTAAAAGGCCTGCTGTCGGGCCAGGATTATATAAAACGGAATCCTGACTCGGAAGCCATGTCGCAGGCACAAACTATTATGAATACTTGGGGTTATCATAAATCCAATGCCAGTATCGGCGACTCCGCGCTGATATTTGGCAGCAGCGTACTTGGCACCACAATAAAAGAAGGGATGGCGCTGAACGCGGCGATTGGCGTGGGCGTAAATACCGGAGTGCAGCTTAGCGGAAATGATCCGTTCAGCTATGTTGATGCAATTATGGCTGGCGTGACGTCTGCTGCTACTACCGGGAAAGGTCTTATCCCATCAGCCGGGATCAATATGGGCGGAGCAGCGATAGGCAGTGGGATAAAAGGAGAAGATCCGACGAATTCGGTGGCAGGTGCTGGCGCGGGTACTGTAGCTGGAGGTATTGGTGGCACCATAATAAAAGGCGTAACGTCGAAAGTTGCAGAAGAGGCTGTTTCTGATTTAACAGGCGCTATTGGTGGTAACTATATCAGTGAGGAAACAGGAAATTTTGTAAAAGGTCACTTAGATGAAAAGGGAAAAAATGAAAATGAAAAGTAATTTTTTCCTACTACTCAAACTGATGCTTATGTGCCTGATATTATTTTTATTTTTTAATTTTATATCAGTACTTCTTGCGTCAGTGATTATTTATTTAAAAAAAGGTTTTTCCCATTCAGTTTGGAAAGTGTTTTTGCATCTTTCTTTAAGTCCGGTTATGTTGGCGGCCTTATTCTGGGCTTTGGAATCTGGATAAAAATTTGGTTAAAGGAAAGAAAGAACCAGAAAGTTCCACCTGAATAACTCACCAATCCCAGCCCTATCGGCTGGGATTTTAGGTAATGCCTCCAATCGATAGAAATTTCTGATAATATATTGGTATTTGAGGTTTCCTTTGGCTTCCGTTACTGTTCATTGTCCTCGCTGTCATTCAGATGAAGTTTATCGCCATGGTCGTAGTTCTTCCCATCACGAGCGCTTTCGTTGCCGGTCATGTAAACGCGTTTTCCAACTGACCTATACCTACGAAGCCCGAAAACCCGGCGTCAAAGAACAGATCGTTGATATGGCCTTCAACGGAGCAGGTGTCCGGGATACCGCAAGAACGCTGAAGATTGGCATCAACACAGTTATACGAACGTTAAAAAGCTCTCGCCCCGCCGGATAACAACTTCTCGGTCGCTCACGCCGATGTGGCCCTCATCTGTGCACTCGATGAACAGTGGGCTTTTGTTGGCAGTAAAGCCCGGTAACACTGGCTCTGGTACGCTTATAACACAAAAACCGGAGGCGTACTGGCTTACACTTTTGGTCCACGTACCGATGAAACCTGTCGTGAATTACTGGCCCTGCTCACCTCCTTTAACATCGGTATGATAACCAGCGATGACTGGGGAAGTTATGCCAGAGAGGTGCCAAAGGATAAGCATCTGACCGGCAAGATTTTTACTCAGCGTATTGAGCGTAACAACCTGACACTGAGAACCCGAATCAAACGGCTGGCCCACAGAACCCTCTGCTTCTCACGCTCTGTTGAAATTCATGAAAAGGTCATAGGAGCCTTCATCGAAAAACACATGTTCTACTAATTGGAGTCATCCCCCCCTGCATGGCACCGCGGACAGAATAAAATATTATGGATTGTCTCTTTACCCACCTGATTATTATTTTAATCATTTAACCACAAATGTTAACACATATACTTAGCCTAATAAAAAATCGCTGAAATGGTGATAATCAACAGCGAGAAAGAAGCAAAAAATAGGTTTTATTGTCATAATAAAAAAAACAGATCCATGATAAATATCATTAATACCATTAGCAACCTTACTAATATTGAAAAATGGTCACGAACATAATATTATTTATGTGATCCTCTCTGCATTATTCCCTGTCAATTCACTTGGTAATCATTCATTAAACCATTACACTCCCCTGTGCACGTCTTAAATATGCCTTACATAATAATGCCACACTTATCAAAGATGGGAGCCCGCTGACACAGGCCTTACATGATGAAATGTGAAGCATCAATGTACGATATTATTCAATCAACAGATAAAAATACGGCTTTCATATAGCCCTTTTTTATTCATAAATTGACTTTCTTTATTGACGGGTAAACCTTTCCCATTAAGGATGATGCAATGAATCAACTAACATGCAGCGCCATTTTACTGGTCTCTGTTGCCTTTTCCCCTCTGGCTTCCGCTAATAATCAGACCGTGACGCTGGGTTTCGCCCAAAGTAAACTTCAGAACGTTGGAAATATCGAAGGTGTTAACTTAAAATACCGCTACGAATGGGATTCTCCATTCAGCATTATCAGCTCATTTACCTATATGAGCGACACTTTCAACTACACTTATTTTGATTATGATAACGACAAGATGGACCACCATGCCAAACTGACTTATTACTCTCTGGCTGTCGGTCCCGCGTACCGCTTTAATGACTACATCAGTCTCTATGGGCTGGTTGGCCTGAACTACAACAAAGGCAAGGCCAGAACCCGCTGGAACAAGTATGAAACTGGGGGAAGCTATAGCGATATGGGGAATCTCTATTACTGATCTTGACCCACCATCTCCAGACCGCTTTTGTATCTTAAGTTAACGATGCCCG
>NZ_RQVV01000038.1 GCF_009295515.1 Erwinia endophytica
CGGGCATCGTTAACTTAAGATACAAAAGCGGTCTGGAGATGGTGGGTCAAGATCACTACAGCCAAGGTCTGTGCCAGATCATAAAGGGCATCTTCTTCTTCAAGCATATCAATTGCATCTTCCGGCGCTTTTAGCAGCGGCCCGGTCGCGTCAAAAAGTCGCGGATCTGATGAAAGCCCGCCGGGAATAAACGGAACTGATTCACATGATACGTAAGGGGCAATATCAGCACCCTGCCGGGGACGGGATGTCCCCGACAGGCAAGGAGGAATGGCGGGTCAGTCGTCACTGACCCAGCCACAAATAATTCGTGATGCAAGTCACGCATTCAGCAGAAAGTTACCCCATAAAAACGTGACCCCAGTCACATAACACCAACCATATTGCTCATTAATTAACCATTTCACTTTTCTCACCAGACATAAATGTGATACCAATCACTAAAAACAACCCTTTCCCCCAGTCACAATGGTGATATTCATCACAATTTAGTCAGTGACTACGCAGCGTCATATTCGCGTGATAGAGTCCACCTGCATACAGTGATACTGACGGCTCCCCGCCAACCTGTTCTAAACAAAAATCAACGCGCGCTCTTATTTTTGTCAGCGCGTACTAATAAGAGGTGTATTTTTATGTCCTCATCAGATATCAAGATCAAGGTGCAGAATTTTGGTCGCTTTCTGAGCAATATGGTGATGCCAAACATCGGGGCGTTTATCGCCTGGGGTATCATCACCGCGTTGTTTATTCCGACCGGCTGGCTACCAAACGCTACCATGGCCAAACTGGTTGACCCGATGATTACCTACCTGCTGCCATTGTTGATCGGTTATACCGGCGGTCGTCTGGTCGGTGGTGATCGCGGGGCCGTCGTCGGGGCGATAACCACCATGGGTGTGATCGTCGGCGCCGATATGCCCATGTTCCTTGGCTCAATGATTGCCGGTCCTCTGGGCGGATGGGCTATCAAGAAATTCGATCAGATAGTCGATGGCAAAATCAAAAGCGGCTTCGAAATGCTGGTCAACAACTTCTCTGCCGGTATTATTGGTATGTTGTTGGCGCTTCTCGCATTCCTCGCCATCGGCCCGCTGGTTGAAGGGCTGTCACACATCCTCGCCTCGGGTGTGAATGTGATGGTGCAGAACAACTTATTGCCACTGACCTCAATCTTCGTGGAACCGGCAAAAATCCTGTTCCTCAACAATGCCATCAATCACGGTATCTTCTCGCCGCTGGGTATCCAGCAGGCCAGCGAAGCCGGTAAGTCGATCTTCTTCCTGATCGAAGCGAACCCAGGCCCGGGCATGGGCGTACTGATGGCGTATATGTTCTTTGGTCGTGGCAATGCCAGGCAGTCTGCGGGCGGCGCGGCTATCATCCACTTCCTGGGCGGTATCCATGAGATTTACTTCCCTTACGTGCTGATGAACCCACGGCTGATAATCGCCGTTATCCTGGGGGGAATGACCGGGGTGTTCACCCTGACCTTGCTGCATGGTGGCCTGGTTTCTCCCGCCTCGCCGGGCTCGATTCTGGCCGTACTGGCCATGACGCCCAAAGGCGCTTATTTCGCTAACATTATCGCCATCATTGCCGCTTTTGCGGTCTCTTTTGTGGTTTCTGCCGTGCTGTTAAAAACCAGCAAAGCGAAAGAAGGTGATGATATCGAAGCAGCCGCTCGTCGCGTCAATGAAATGAAGGCCCAGTCGAAAGGCCAGAACAGCTCGACAACCACCGCAGCGGATGGCCTGAACGGCGATCTCAGCCATGTGCGCAAAATCATCGTCGCCTGTGATGCCGGTATGGGGTCCAGTGCCATGGGCGCGGGCGTGTTACGCAAAAAGGTCAAAGATGCAGGCCTGACAAACATCTCCGTCAGCAACACCGCCATCAACAACCTGCCAGGTGATGTGGATCTGGTGATTACTCACCGTGATTTGACCGAGCGGGCAATGCGCCAGGCGCCGCATGCGCAACATATATCGCTGACGAACTTCCTCGACAGCGGCCTGTATACTGACCTGACGGCACGTCTGGTCGAAGCTAATCGCAGCGCGGATAACCGTGAAAAAGTCGCCACAGTGCTGAACGACAGCTACGATAACAGCCAGCAACACCTGTTTCAGTTGAGCGCCGCCAACGTGTTCCTCGGCAACCACGCCACCAATAAAGAACAGGCGATCCGCTTCGCTGGCGAGCAATTGGTGAAAGGCGGTTATGTTGAACCAGAATATGTTGAAGCGATGCTTGACCGCGAAAAGTTGACCTCGACTTACCTGGGCGAGTCTATCGCCGTGCCGCATGGTACGATTGACGCGAAAGATCGGGTGCTGAAAACCGGCGTGGTATTTTGTCAGTATCCGGATGGCGTGCGTTTCGGTGAAGAAGAGGATGATATTGCCCGTCTGGTTATCGGCATCGCCGCCCGTAACAACGAGCATATCCAGGTGATTACCAGCCTGACCAACGCGCTGGATGATGAAAGCGTGATCGCCAAACTGACCAGTACCACTGATATTCAGGAAGTACTGGATCTGCTGTCGGGTAAACAACCGGCTTAAGCGGAAAAGAACCATAAGTATGACCTCCCAGGGCCGGGCATGCCCGGCTCTTTCTTCGAGCCCGGCTTGTCCGGCCTTATCGTTAATACGGGAAAAAATTATGCAAGCTCTTCATTTTGGCGCGGGTAATATTGGCCGCGGTTTTATTGGTAAATTACTGGCTGACGCCGGTATTCAGTTAACATTTGCCGACGTTAACCAGGTGGTACTGGATGCGTTGAATGCCCGCCACGAATACCCGGTGCATGTGGTTGGCGAGCAGTCTCAGGTCGAGCTCGTCAAGGGAGTGAATGCGGTTAACAGTGCCAGTGATGACATTATCCCGCTGATCGCTGAGGTTGATCTCATTACCACCGCGGTAGGGCCACAGATCCTTGAACGTATCGCCGGGGGTATCGCCAGGGGTCTGGTCAAACGCAGCGACAGCGGTAACCGTCGTCCCCTGAATATTATCGCCTGTGAAAACATGGTACGCGGTACCTCGCAGTTGAAAGGCCACGTGATGAAAACGTTGCCTGAGCAATATCACGCCTGGGCTGAAACCAACGTTGGCTTTGTCGATTCCGCGGTGGACCGTATCGTGCCGCCTGCGGAAGCCGGTACCACCGATCCGTTGGAGGTGACCGTGGAAACCTTCAGCGAATGGATCGTCGATAAGACCCAGTTCAAAGGCGATTTACCGGTCATTGCCGGTATGGAACTGACCGACAATCTGATGGCCTTCGTTGAGCGCAAATTATTCACGCTGAACACCGGCCACGCCATCACCGCTTATCTGGGTCAGTTGGCAGGGCACAAAACTATTCGTGAGGCGATCCTTGATCAACACGTGCGTAACGTGGTGAAAGGCGCAATGGAAGAGAGCGGTGCAGTGTTGATTAAACGTTACGGCTTTGCCGCTGACCAACACGCCGCTTACATTGAGAAAATCCTTGGCCGCTTCGAAAATCCATACCTGAAAGATGATGTGGAACGCGTGGGCCGCCAGCCGCTACGCAAACTGAGCCCGGGCGATCGACTGATCAAGCCCACGCTGGGCACGCTGGAATATGGTTTGCCACACACCAACCTGGTGACCGGCATTGCCGCGGCGTTGCATTACCGTAGTGAGCAAGATCCGCAGGCGCTGGAACTGGTTGATCTGCTGTCCCAACTGGGGGTACAGGCAGCGCTGGCGCAGATATCGGGCCTTGAGGAAGACAGCGAGGTGGTGGCATCCGTCGTGAAGGCTTACCTCGCGATGGCATAATAGCGCCGCTTCCGGCTGCAGCAAAGAAAGGGACAGGGCATGGCGACACCGTCGTGCCCTCCACAGCGGTGGAACCGCAAAGTTTGAGTACGATATGCAGGCGCTTATGGAACAACCACAGTCTTTTGAGAATCGGGTGCTTGAACGCCTGAACGCTGGACGAACCGTCAGGAGTTTTTTGATAACGGCGATAGAGCTGTTGAGCGAGGCGGTCAACCTGCTGGTCATTCAGGTCTTTCGCAAGGATGATTATGCCGTAAAGTATGCGGTTGAGCCGTTGTTGCTGGGAGATGGTCCATTGGGCGAGTTGTCGGTCAGGCTGAAACTGATTTACGGCCTGGGAGTGATTAGCCGCAACGAGTACGAAGATGCCGAGCTGCTGATGGCGCTGCGCGAAGCACTGAACGATGACGGCAGCGAATATCACTTTACCGACGACGAACTGCTTGGCCCCTTCAGCGAGCTGCATTGTGTGACCGCCCTCCCGCCCTGTCCTGACCTGCCCAGTGATGATAGTGATCTGCGCGCCATGCTTCAGCAACGCTACCAGCAGGTGGTTCGTTCCACCATGGTCCTGTCGCTAACCGAACTGATTTCCCGGATCAGCCTCAAACAGGCTTTCAAAAAGTAGCCCATGCCTTTTCCCTCTTACCGCTACTTTCGTGTATCCTTGCGGCAATAAATCACACCATGGTTAATGACAATGAAAGAACAGGTTCAGGCAGAAATTAAAAATCTCAGCGATAAGCTGGATGCCCTGACACGCAGGGAACCGCAGTTGCTGGAATCCGGCGATGCGGAAAAACTGGGGGCCCTGCTGAAAGAAAAAGAAGCCGTGCTGGCAGAGTTGGAACGACTGCGCAACGTCCGTGAAAAAACGCTGAGCAAAGAAGCGCAAAAGCTCCAGCAGATGCCGTTCAGTCGTACTATCACTAAAAAAGAGCAAGCCAATATGGGCGCGCTAAAGAAAAGCGTTCGTGGCATTGTGGTGGTTCACCCCATGACCGCGCTGGGCCGCGAAATGGGTCTGAAAGAGATGACCGGCTTCGCCAAAACCGCATTTTAAGCCGTTTCGCCGCCACAAGCATTCTACGCGTCTCCCGCACAATGTCGTTTTCTTGTTAAAACATGTCGTAAAAATAACCTTTTCTCTTGGTGGCTATGTCAGGATAACCACCATTCATGAGGTATTTTACGGGGAAAACGCATGCGCATCATCGAAACCGCATGGATAACGCTCAGCGATGGCTGCCGACTGGCGGCGCGCATCTGGTTGCCAGAAAGCGATGATCCGGTTCCCGCGGTGCTGGAATACCTGCCATACCGCCGTCGTGATCGCCACCGTGGCGACGATGCGATTCTGCATCCGGCACTGGCGGCATGCGGCTATGCCGCTGTTCGGGTCGATATGCGCGGTGCGGGAGACTCCGATGGCACCATGAACGATGAATACACGCCGCAGGAATGGGCAGATGCCTGCGAAACCATCGCCTGGATCGCGGCCCAGCCCTGGTGCTCCGGGGCGGTTGGGATGGTGGGTATTTCCTGGAGCGGCTTTAACGCACTGCAAATCGCCGCGCTGCGACCGCCCGCGCTGAAGGCCATCGTCACCACCTGTTCCACCGATGACCGTTTCGCCGATGATATGCATTATATGGGCGGCGCATTGCTCAATGATAACCTGCAATACGGCGCCACGCTGTTCACCTGGACGCCCACCCCACCCGATCCACTGATCGTCGGTGACCGCTGGAAAACACTGTGGCTGGCGCGCCTGGCCGCGATGGACATCCCGCCAGCAGCGCGCTGGATGAGTCACCCGACGCGTGATGCCTACTGGCAAAGCGGTTCAGTATGCGAAGATTACCATGCCATTGAAGTGCCGGTCCTGGCGGTCGGTGGTTGGGCTGATGGTTATAGCAATACCATACTGCGCCTGCTGGAAGAGTTGTCGGGGCCGCGCAAAGGGTTGATTGGTCCATGGGGACACGCCTTCCCCCATGTCGCGACACCGGGCCCCCGTATCGATTTTATCCGTTACCTGCAGCGCTGGTTTGATCACTGGCTGAAAGGCCAAGACAGCGGCCTGATGGACGAGCCAATGCTCACCTACTGGATGCAGCAAGCGGAAACACCCCGTACGCATTACGAGAACCGTCTGGGGCACTGGACCGCGGAAGCCGCCTGGCCCAGCCCGGCCCTTGTGCCGCAAATCTGGTATTTAGCCGCTCAACGTTTACACACGTCTCCTGTCGGGGCTTTCGCGGTCAGCGTGCGCTCACCGGCCACCACGGGCCTGGCCTCCGGCGAATGGTGCCCCTATGGCTCCGGGCCGGATATGCCGGGCGATCAGTATGAAGACGATGCGGGTTCCTGTTGTTTTGACAGCCCGCCGCTTGACGCGCCCCGGCAAATTGTTGGTCAGGTGCAGGTTGAGCTACGCCTGACGGCAGATACCCCGCAGGCGTTGGTCGCGGTGCGCCTGAACGCGGTGGCCGCGGACGGCAGCAGTATTCGTATCAGTTATGGCCTGCTGAACCTGGCGCATCGCCACGGCCATCACCCGATCCAGCCTCTGCCGCCTGGCGAAGAAGTTGTCGTTTCACTGGCGCTAAAAGCGGCTGCTTTTGAGATTCCAGCCGGTTATCGTCTGCGCCTGGCGGTGTCATCGTCCTACTGGCCGCTCGCCGCGCCATACCCCTGGCTGACCCGCCTGACCCTGCACGCGGGGCGGATTATGCTGCCACTGCGCCAGTATGCCTGCGCCGCCCCGGATCTGGGAGAAGGATGGGCGCCACCGCCGCTGGACGCCGAGGTACTGACGCCAGCACAGCGGGGACGCCTGCGCCTGACGCGGGATATGGCAAATGGCGATACCACTCTGGAAGTGGTGCGCAACCTCGGCGCGCTGCACCTCAATGAGACCGATCTGCGTCTGGAGGCGCTGGGCCATGAACATTACCGGATTAATCCTCTGCATCCAGCCAACGCCCACGCCGAAGCGGTGCGCCACGCCAGTTTCCTCCGTGGAGACTGGCATGCCAGCGTGGATACCCGCAGCGTATTAACCTGTGACGACAATGGCTGGTGGCTGGACTCAACCCTGGAAGCCCGCGACGGTGAAACCCTTTGCTTTTCACGGCAGTGGCGGCACCATTTTCCGTTCGCTGCCGCTGGCAGGGAGCAGGGATAATGCGTATCGGCCTTGTGCAGGTCGCAGATGCCCCCGCCACCCCACAGGACATGGTGCCCTGGCTGGCGGCAGCACTCAATCCATTGCCAAACGCCCAGTTAATATTGCTCCCGGAACTGGCGCTGTGCGGCTATGACTGCCCACAAAAAATTAACCAAATGGCGATCTCCGTCGATAGCAAGACCATGCGCCATATTGCGATGCTGGCGCGTGAGCGCGGTCAGGCGCTGGTGTTTGGCTATGCCGAACGGGCTGGAGAACGTCTGTATAATGCGATGTGCGCCATCAGCGCCCAGGGGGAGATCCTCGCCAATTACCGCAAGACCCACTTGTGGTCTGGTTATGAAAGCGCCCTTTTCACTCCCGGCGAATGCCTGCAAATCTTCACACTGCAAGGGATGCGCTTTGGGATGGCGATTTGCTACGATCTGGACTTTCCGGAAATCAGCCGTCTGTATGCACAGCATGGCATGACCTGTCTGTTGTGTATCAGCGCCACCACGCGCGATTACGCGTTAATCCCGCAACAACTGGTGCCGGCTCGCGCTTATGAAAACGGCTGTTTTGTCGCGTTCGCTAACCGGGGAGAACTGCAGGGTAATATCCCCTGTGTGGGCATGAGTCGAGTGGTCGGGCCTGATGGTCAGCCGCTGGCTGCCCTGCCGGGCGCTGGCACAGGCACCCTCTCCGCCACAGTGGAGAGGGCGGTACTGCGCCAATGGCGCAAACGGCATCCCGCTCTGGCAGAAAGTCGCCACCGGTTATACCGGTTGACCGATCACTGATATTTCGCGCGCCGTCCACGTCGTATCCCTGACGGCAGGAGACCAAACAGGCGGCGAAACCAGGTGGCGAAATGAGAGGTAGAATTAAACCCCACCGACAGGGCGATATCGATGACCGACTGATCAGAGTAGATCAACATTTCCCGCGCCTGGTTAAGACGCAGCTCCAGATAATAGCGCTGGGGTGTTTTCGCCGCATATTGCGCAAACAGTCGCTCCAGTTGACGTCTGCCGACACCGCTATGACGGGCCACTTCGTCGAGCGTCAGCGGTTCCTCCAGATGCGCCTGCATCAGCGCGATGGCGCTCTGCACCGCTGGCGGCGCGGCGTTCGGTAATGCCGCGCCGCCCCGTTGCTGTTCCTCCATCGTGCGTATCCGATCATAATGAAACTGGCTGGCGACGGCGTGAGCCTGCTGTTGCCCGAACTGGCTGGCAATCAGATGCAACATCATATCCATCGCCGCAGTGCCACCCGCACAGGTCAGACGGTTACGATCGATTTCAAACAAAGAGCGGGTACAATGAATATCGGGCCAGCTTTTACTGAACGCCGCCAGGCTTTCCCAATGAATAGTGCAGCGATAGCCTTTTAATAAACCACTTTTCGCCAACAGAAAGGTCCCGGTCGACAACGCGCCGATGGCCACCCTCTTGCGTGCCGCCTGGCGCAATACGGTCAGATAACCACGTTCAAAACGCGGCGCCACCACCCGTTCTCCTCCGCAAATCAGCAGATAATCGGTTTCCTCCAGCACCTTATCGACAGGCAGGGTGGCAAAAGGGATGCCACTGGCTGCGGTTATCGTCTCGCCGTTCAGGCTGGCCAGATGCCAGCGAAATGTTTGCCTCTCCTGCAAACGGTTGCAGGAACGCAGCGGCTCAATCGCTGAAGACAGGCTCATCATGGAAAAATCATGGCCCAATAAAAAGGTAAACACACAAGGTTTCGTACTCTGCATTCTGGCCGTCACGTTACGCCAATCCTCCCCCCTCAGGCATATCCTTACTATGCCTGAGTCGTGGACGGCTGCGCCATAAAATCCCGGTGGTTGACCGTGCTATGTCAGGAAATTATCCGCCCCGCCCCGGCGCAAAGCGCCGCTGCCACTGGCGGTCAAATACCGGCTGCTGATTTTCCCATGCTTCGTAGCGCGACGTTAGCTGCAATTCTCCTGCCACCCAGCACAGATGCATTTCTGAGCGCAATTCAATTTGCCAGCCTGGGCGATGATAACGCTGAATTCGCCGCGAGCTCATGCTGGCGCTGTCGCGCTGTTGCCCAATGTCATAAACATCATGGCTTTCGCCGTCGAATGTCAGGTCGCCAATACGGGTTTTTTGACGCTGGGCATCCATCATCAGTTGCCAGCGATCCTGCCCGGCATCCCAGTGAATTTGTCGGGTGCTGAGCTCTTCCGCCAGTACCTCATGCGCAATGGGCGGCGCGGCGCAGGCGGGAGGAAACGCGTCCGGCTTATCCGTCACCTCAGATGGGCGCAGCGGTACATGCAGGCAGGCGCTGGACGGGAAGATACGTACCGCCCCCTGTTCCGGTTCGGCCCAGACCATCGGCCAGTAGGTGGTGGATATCGCCAGCCGCAGACGTTTACCCGGACTGAAACGATAACTGACGCCTTTTAACGCCAGTTCGACGCGGAAAGCGGCGCCAGGCGCCACCTCTTTTGGGCGTACCAGTCGGTGTACGCCAAAAGTCACGCGTCCGGACAAACCATCGGCCGCCACCTCATTCAGGCGTAGCACCAACAATGCCGAAGGCGTCTCGAACGCCACCTCCAATGTCAGTATCACTTTACCCAGCACCAGCAGTTCCCCGGTCAGCGGCAGGGTATCAAAACAGCAAGAGAGCGCATCATCCAGACGTTGATCGTGCTGGAACTCCGGCGCGCTGCCTCCGCCATCGCGCGGACACCATTCCCCCGCCATCAGGCCACAATGCGTCGGACTATCAATAATCAACTCAGGTTGTGACGCGCAGGCTTGATCGCGTAACTGTCCCGCGGCCAGCCAGAAGCACCGTTCCCGCGGTGTCGGCGGCCAGCCTGGCGCGCAAATCCAGTGCCCGCCAAGAGCGAAATGCGCCGCATCTGGCCGCAATGCTTCGCCCTGCCAAAGATGCAACGCCGGTTCCACCATCACGCCGTTTTCCTCGTCCAGTAGCCAGCGCCGCCACCAGCGCACACATTCCGCCAGGAAATCTATTGCCGGACCAGGCGTGCCCCAATGTGGATAGATATGCGTCCACGGACCGATCAGCGCCTTACGCGGCACCGATAAATGTTCCATCATGCGCAGGATGGCATCCGGGTAACCATCAGTCCAGCCGCCCACCGCATAGACCGCGCACTGAATGGCGGCATAATCTTCACAGACCGAACCATGCCGCCAGTAATCATCGCGTTGAGGATGGGCCAGCCAGTGGTGTAATGGCGGTTCCATCCCTTCCAACCGTGACAGCCAGTGCTGCCGCCAGGCCTCTCCCAGATAGTGCGGGTCCAGCGGCCGCCCCAGTTGGGTAAAAAGTCCACTGCCCCATTGCAGGCCATCTGTCAGTAATGCACCCCCCATATAATGCACATCATCACGGTAACGATCATCGGTGGAACAGCAGGTGATAATCGCTTTCAGCGCCGGAGGACGTCGTGCCGCCACCTGTAAAGCGGCAAAACCGCCCCACGAAATACCGATGATCCCGACCCGGCCATTACTCCACGGCTGGCGGGTCACCCAGTCGATCACTTCCAGCGCATCATCCTGCTCCTGCGCCAGATATTCATCACGCAGTAATCCGGTTGAGTTACCGCTGCCACGCAGATCCACCCGCAACGCGGCAATACCCTGCGCCGCGAAATAACCATGCACCATTGAGTCGCCGACCGCGGTGTTATCCGACTGACGATACGGGATCCATTCCATCACCAGCGGCACACGCGGCGCTTCTGCGGGTAGCCACAAACGGGCGGCCAGCAAGGTACCGTCTTGCAAGGGAATGGTGACTTGCTGATAATCGGGAACCGTCAGTGTGGTGTCAAACGACTGAGGCATATCACTCTCCTGGATAAAAAGGTTAACTTATCTTTGATTGCGTTGACTCAACGCCGACCAACAGGCAATCGCCGCGCTACCAGACAGGCTCAGCAGACCGCCAATAATCAGCGTCAGCGGCAGACCCATCGCATTGGCAACCACACCGCACACGATGGCGCCCACGGGCACCGTGCCGATCAGCATCATGGAATAAAACGACATCAGCCGCCCACGCAGGGCATCCGGAACCCGGTGCTGCAACAAGGAGTTAGAAGACAGGTTTTGCGTCAGGATGGCATAGCCAATCAGCGCGGCGATAATGCCGCTCAGCCAAAAATGGTGCGACAAGCCGATAGCGATTTGCGCCAGCGCCAGCATCAGCGACGCCCACAGCGGCCAGGGCTGCATTGCCGCGACATGGCTTTTCCACGCCAGCCGCAGAGCAGCAATCAGCGCGCCAACGCCAGTGCTACTCATCAGCATACCCGCACCAGCCGCACCGTGACGCAATACCTTGTCCGCCAGCATCGGCAAAAATGAGAAGTACGGTACGCTGGTCAGGCTGCACAGCCCCACCAGGAGCAGAATGCGTAATGCTTCACGATCCTGACGCAAGAAACGTAATCCTTCGCGCATTTCCTGCCAAATGCTCCCCTCTCGTGGCGGCAGTGGACGCGGCGGCACGCGCAGGGTCAGTAAAAACATAATCAGCGGAATATAAGAGAGCGCGATCAGGGCGAAACACCACCCTTCCCCCAGTTGATCCACCAGAAAGCCACCCAGTGCAGGGCCAATCAGCCGCGCACCATTAAAGATCACGGAGTTGAGCGCCAGCGCATTACCCAAATCCTCATACACCACCAGATCAACCACCAACGACTGCCGACCAGGCAGATCGAAAGCGTTGATCAGACCCAGGCCCAGCGCCACCACAATCGCCATATTGCCAGTAATGCTGTGAGTAAAGGTCAGTAGCGCCAGCAACGCCATTAATAACGTCAGACCGCACTGGGTGGCGATCAGCAGACGTCGCCGATCACAGCGATCGACAATCACCCCGGTAAATAACCCAAAGAACAGAATCGGCCCCTGGCTACAAAATGCCAGCAGCCCCAGTAAAAAGGGCGAGGACAAACCCAGTCGCCAAACCAGCCAGCCCAGGGCAATGGTCTGCACCCAGTTACCAATTACCGCTAAAAACTGACCGCTAAAAAAGCGCCGGTAATTAGCGTGCTGTAATGCCCTGCCCAGGTTACGAAATCCCTTTTTAGGCGTAAGGGGAATACGTGCAGTCGTCAAAATAGCTCCCGCATCAAGTCCAGTTAAAGAAGATAAAACGCCAGATTGCCCCCTGGCGAGGGTTAACGACGCCCTGGCCGCCCCGGTCAGGCGGGTTTGACTTCGCGGAACAACGCCCACTGCCCGTCCGGCGTCCAGGCTCCCTTAATTGATGTCGGCGTCACCCAGGCATTGCTGCCGTGATAAAGAAAGACATACGCCCCTGTCTCTTCCAGCTTGTCCTGTAACTGTACATACATCGCCGCGCGTTTCGCCGCGTCCTCCTCAACGGCCGCTGCGCTGTTCAGTTGATCCCAGCTTTTGTCACAGGTACGTTGCGTGTTCCAGATCCCTACCTGTGAGCAGGTGAACCAGGCAGTTACCCAGCTCGGATCAGGTGCGGTAGTGAAGGTGGTGATACGCAGTTGAGAGTCTTTCCAGGCATCGCCTGCCGCCTGTTGCCCGGCGGCGACAAACGCCGCGCCGTCCATTTGATTGATGTGCAAGGTGATGCCAATTTCCGCCAGTTGCGCCTGTATCACCTGGGCAATCGTGTTGATATCGCTGGAAGTACTGAAGTCCAGACGCAGTTGTAACCCGGTGACGCCCGCTTGTTTAAGCAGATCTTTGGCGGTATCGACTGCGTAGGGATAAATATTTTTACTGCGTGCGCCCGCCAGCGGCGGCGGCACCAGGCCGTAAGCGGGCTTCACCGTGCCGCCGAAAGCAGCGTCGAGCACCTCTGGCACATTAATCGCTTGCTGAATAGCCCGGCGCACGCGGATATCTTTCAGTTTGGGATGATCAACATTCATCCCCAACCAGGTGTAGGCCAGCGCCGGACGCAGGGTCAGTGTCGCATTGCCGCCACCCTGGTATTTAGCAACCGCGCTGAGGTTTATTTTGGTCATGTCCAGATCCCCAGCCTCGAACGCTATTTCCGCGGTATTTAAATCACCGATAGGCAGCAACTGAATCTGGTCATAATATGTCGCCGGACCATGCCACTTATCATTACGTACCAGGGTCAGTTTTTCCCGTGGCGCCCAGTTACCAATCCGGTACGGACCAGAACAGGCCAGCGGATCGGTGCCGATTTTTTTGTCCTTCGCGGCTTCCACTGCCTTTTTACAGATGATCAGCCCGGATGCATGCGGCAGGGTACTGGTGAACAGCGGCGAGAACGGGTGTTTCAGGTGGATTATCCCCTCGTAGGTCCCGGTGACCTCCACATGGTCGAGCGCCTCCCAGTCGCTGGCGTAAATCGCTGACAGTTTCGGATCGAGGAAACGTTCGTAAGAGTATTTGACATCTTCTGCGGTCATCTCACCGAAATTCCCGCTCCATAAGATCCCCGGCTTTAATTTAAAATGGATAGTCAGGGGACTAACCTGCTCCAGCGTTTCTGCGGCGTCCAACTGCCAACCCCACTGGGTGCCTGATTTGTACTGGCATAACCCAGAGTAGACAGCAAACATCACCATCTCGTCATACCAGCCACTGCGGTTGGCCGGGTCGAGATTAGTAATATCTTCATCGTTTTGCACCCGCAGGATTTTTGCATCGCCCTCATCACCGGCGGCATACGCCATACGCCACCCGCCTGGCAGCAGCACGGATCCAGACGCGCCCGCCGCCAGAATTGCTATCGTTTTCAATGCATCACGTCTGTTCATTACAGGGCCCTTCATCGATCTCTCCTGCACCGCCTACGGCGCTTAACCATTAATTAGAGGGGTGTGACAAGAAACCACGTGTTCATCGTGCAAAACACGCAATTGCGGCGCCTGTCGGCGACACTGCTCTGTCGCCAACGGGCAGCGGGTATGGAACTCGCAACCCGGTGGTCGTTGGGTCAAGGTGGGGACATCACCTTGCAGGATACCGCTGGCGGATTTCGCTTTCGCACTGAGCAACGCCCGGGTATAGGGATGGGCTGGCGCCCGAAACAGCCTCTCCGTCGGGCCGCTTTCGACAATACGCCCAAGGTACATAATCGCGATGCTGTCAGTGACATGCCGGGCGATCGGCAAATTGTGAGTAATCATCAGATAGCTCATCCCCAGTTGCCGTTGCAGCGCAGTCAGCAAGTTCAACAATTCGCCCTGTACCGATAAATCCAGTCCGGCCGTCGGTTCATCGGCAATAATCAGTTTTGGCCGTAACGCCAGTGCGCGCGCGACCGCCACCCGGCGCGCCTGGCCACCGGATAGCTGATGGGGATAACGATCAAGAAACAGGGGTGGCAGCCCCACCTGCTCCAGCAGTCGGGCGGCGGTTTGGCGGCGATCGACCACCATACTGTTAACGACAAAGGGTTCCGTCACCAGGTGCGTCACCGTCATCCGTGGGTCAAGCGCCGCCATCGGGTCCTGAAAAATCAAACCGATTTCACGCCGCAGCGGACGCCATGAAAAATCGCTCCCGTCACGCGGTTCCCAGCCATTCACCTGAATGGTGCCCCGGCTGATCGGCGCCAGACCTGCCACCGCACGCCCCAGCGTCGTTTTACCGCTGCCGCTCTCGCCGATAAGCCCCACGGTTTTACCTGCGGGTACCCGCAAACTGACGCCTGCCAGCACCTCGATATGACGCGACGCACCCGGTTTCAGACGGCTGAACAGGCTACCGGTCCGGTAACGCACCACCAAATCGTCGATCTCAAGCATGTTGGGTCACCTTATGGCAGCACACCATCCGCGTCCCATCAGCAGACAAGACCGCGGATGGGGTCTCCTGCGCACAGGGGGCGAACGACTCAGCGCAACGCGGCTGGAAGGGACACCCCTGCCGCGCCATGCCCGGCACCGGCACCGAACCGGCAATAAACGGCAGTTGGCGCGTCGGTGTGGTGATCCGCGCCGGATCACAAGCCAACAACGCGCGGGTATAAGGATGCGACGGCGTGGTAAATATCTCCGCACACGGGCCGGTTTCAATCAACTCACCGGCATACATCACCGCCACCCGGTCACATAACGAGCTGACCAGATGCAGATCATGGGTGACGAAAATAATCGCCCCATCTACCAGACGTCGACTGGCATTAAGCAATTCCACCACCTGCATTTCAGTGGTGGCATCCAGCGCGGTGGTAGGTTCATCGGCAATCAGTAATTCTGGTTCGGTGAGCAACGCGGCGGCGATCGCGATACGCTGGCGTATCCCGCCGCTCAATTCGTGTGGATATTGCCGCATACGCCCCTGCGGGTCGGAAATACCAACGCGCTCCAGCATCGCAATAGCACGCGTCCGTTTCTCTCGTCGGGAGCCGGTTTTATGGTGCTGGAATGCCACCAGTTGTTTGCCGATGGTCAGTACCGGATTCAGCGCGGTAAACGGATCTTGCGATACGGTGGCGATACCGTTACCCCGTAGCTGGCGTCGCGCCGTCGCCGACAGGGTCAGCAAATCCTCACCATGCCAGCACAACCGCCCACTGGCGTGTGCGTTGTCCGGCAACAACGTTAACAACGCGCTGACCAGCGTCGATTTTCCTGAGCCACTTTCTCCCACCAGCCCGAGCACTTCGCCTTTTTGCAGGTTGAGAGAGATGTTGCTCACTGCTTTCACCGGACCATCGGGAGAGTTATATGTGACGGATAAATCATCAATTTCAAGCAAGTTCATCTTACTTATCCTTCCTTGTGGCAACGTGGGCGAAACGGGGATCCAGCGCATCGCGCAATGCTTCACCAAGGAAGGTAAACCCCAGGGTGGAGAGAATAATTGGCGCACCGGCGGCAATCACGATGTGCGGAGCCTGCCGGATCCACACATAACCATCATTCAGCACCGTTCCCCAACTGGCGTCAGGTGCCTGCACGCCCTGGCCCAGAAAGCTCAATCCGGACTCAATGGCGATCACGGCCGGAATATCCATCGCCACCAGTACCAGCAATGTACCTGTCATATTAGGCAGGAGATGACGGGCCACCACATTCAATGGCGAAGCCCCCATGGCCCGCGCGGCAATAACATATTCCCGCTGGCGCAATACCCGCGTCTGACCACGAACCACCCGGAAATAGCCTGGCGTCATGAAGGTCATCACAATCACGATAATGGTAACAACGCTGGAACCCATCACCGTGACTGCCGCCAACGCAAACAGGATCATCGGAATCGACATGACCGAATCACATAGCAACATCAGCAAAGTGTCGAGCGTACGCGGACCATATCCCGCCAGCAGACCGAGGACAGCCCCCATCGCCAGCGCACACCCCGCGCCAAGAAAAGCGACGGTCATCGCGATGCGGGTGCCATAAATCAGACGTGAAAGGACATCACGCCCCAGTTGATCATTGCCCAGCCAGTAGGTGATGCTGGGCCCTTTCAGACGTAGTGCGGCCTTAATGGCAAACGGGTCGTGTGGGGCCAGCCAGGGCGCGAAAATGGCGCAAAGGATCATGGCGCTGACGCAAATCAGGGCAAAACGCCCCATTCCCGTGGCCCAGACTCGCTGCGGTACACGCCAAAGAGAAGCCACGCTGCTCGCGGGCGCTACAGGTTCAGTTTGCGGTGTTAAGGTGGTGGTGACAGCCATGATTACAGCTCCTGACGCGTACGCGGGTCGAGCAGGGTATTCAGTAAATCAGCCACCAGGTTAGCCAGCACGTAAAGTGCCGAGGTGACCAGTACGGTCCCCATGACGACCGGAAAATTACGCGAAATCACCGAATCATAGGCCAGTTTGCCCAGACCCGGCCGGGCAAAGACAATTTCCGTCAGCACTGCACCGGATAACAACGATCCCATCCCGACGCCCAGTACCGATACCACCGGCACCACCGCTATCGGTAGCGCGTAACGCAGTACAATCCAGCCGTCGCTAATGCCAAAGGCGCGACACGTCCTGATATGGTTCTCTTGCAATACCTCCAGCATCGACGCGCGCACCAGACGCGCCAGATATCCTACCCAGCTCAGACTGACGGTCAGCGCGGGCAACACCAGCGCATGAAATTGTGAAGCAATATCGCCAGCGCGCCCGGCGCCAATAGCGGGGAACCAGCGCAAGGTGACGGAAAAAATCAGCATGGCGTAAATCGCCACCACGAAGGCGGGTAATGAGATAACGCTAATCGAAAGGATCCCGATCAATCGATCCACCCAGCCGTTTTGCCGTAACGCGGCATAACATCCCAGCGGAATACCCAGCAACATTGCCCAGGCAATCGCCGCCAGCGCCAGTAGCAAGGTATCAGGCAGCGCTCTGGCAATCAGTTGATTTACCGGACGATGGGTTAATACATCCTCACCCAGATCGCCGCTCGCCACATGGGCGATAAAACGCCCTATCTGTACCGGCACGGGCTTATCCAGCCCCATATGTTCACGCAATGCCTGTTTTTGCGCCTCCGTTGCCCGTGGCCCCAGCGCCACCGCGGCGGGATCGCCCGGCACCAGGAATACCAGACAAAACAGTACCGAAATGGCCAGCCACATCACCACTGCGGCCAACATCAACCGCCGAAAAAAATACAGCACCATAGACGCCCCGGTTAAGCATTACCGCGCCGCAAACATCTGCATAACACCGACCATCGCGGTACGAAGACGTCAACAGATGATTGGGCGCACAGTTGCACACCCCGGCGAAACATGCCGCCGACCAGAAACAGTAAGAGGTAGTACTAAAAATCTTGTCAGGCTTTAGCCGGGATAAAGGTCAGATTTGCGACAGGCTTTATAACGAAAACGACATATAAGAAGACAGTATGTAAAGCGGAGGGAAAAGCGTACCGGGAAATGGCCGTGTCGATGCGGAGAACCGCAGCGGAGATTAATCCCGCTGCAGGCATAACGTTGCTGAACAGGCCGGCCCGACCCTCAGCAACTTCGCACGGTAAAGGCGCTGCGCATTGGCAGGCCTTTTCATGACGGTGGTGATTATTTTTTGGCGTATTTCGCTTCCAGCGTGGCAAACCACGGAGCGATGAAGTCGTTTGATTCACCCCAACCAGGAATAATTTTATTGAGGTTAGCGATATTGACCGCCATTGGCTGCCCAGCCAATTGCGACTGAGAAATGGCCGATGCTTTAAACTGATAAGTCGCTGGCGTGGCTTCGCCCGCGATTTTATTGGCCACCAGCCGCATATTGATTGCCCCAATCAGTTTGCTGTCCACCGCGACGGTTTGTTGCCACGGGCTGTTTTTCTGCTGCATCAGTTGCAGATCCTGGTTAGAGGCATCGATGCTGTACAGTTTGATTTCCGTGCGGCCATTTTCCTGCAACGCTTTATAGGCACCCTGAGCAAACGCATCCCAGGACGCCCAGATCGCATCAATCTGACCTTTCGGATATTTGGCGAGGATAGCGCCAACCTTGTTTGCGGTATCGCCCTGCACATCAGAAGAGACCGCGCCGATGGATTCCAGTTGATGAATGCCAGGATTCGCTTTCAGCACTTTTTCATACACGACCTGACGACGATCCATCGCCGGGAAACCCGCCACCCACAATTTGACGATATTCGCCTTGCCATGGCTGTCTTTGATCAACTGATCGAGAGAAAGCTGAGCCAGCGAGGCGTCGTCCTGCGCGGTCACCGTCACCCCGTCAACCGGCTGGTTTACCGGGGTATCAAACACCGATACTTTGATGCCGGCATCAGCAATACGCTTAACCAGCGCCGTGGAATACGGGTCTTTACCATGCGAAAGGATGATGCCGTCATACTTCTGACTGATCGCCTGATTAACGAAATCCTGGAAGCGCGCGTCGTCACCATTACTCAAAAAGGCGCTGACCTTGAAGCCGAGTTTACGGCCTTGCTGAATGGCGCCAGCCACAAACTGCGTGGTGTTGTCGTCAGACCCCAGGTTACGAATAATAGCGATACGTATCGGGCCAGAGTGGTTAGCCATCGCCGCCGGGATAGCAGCGGTATCCGCGAAAGCAGGTATGGCGGTCAGCAGACTGATAGCCAGTAGCGAAGTGGTCAGTTTTTTCATTGTTATTACTACCCTGTCAGACGGTGTTAAGCGCTCAGCGGCGCTGGATGTAAGTGATAGCCAGTGCCACAGCCAGCACCAGGCCTTTGATAATGTCCATCGCATAGTAGGGAACGGAAAGCATCACTAATCCGTTCTGCAATACGCCAAGAATAATGGCGCCCACCAGCGTTCCCAACGCGTTGGGCTTGCCCGACCCCGCCAGAGAAAAACCGATCCAGGCCGCCGCGACTGCATCCATCAAATAACCGCCGCCGGCATTGACCTGCGACGATCCGATGCGGGAGGCCAGCAAAATGCCGCCAAGCCCCGCCAGGAGCGAAGCCAGTACGTAGGCCAGCACCCGATAGCGGTTAGTGCGAATGCCGGACAAACGGGCCGCTTCCGGGTTGCCGCCAATGGCGTACATCCGGCGACCATATTTGGTCAGTGACAGACCCAGTTGGGCCACCACTGTGACCACCAACATGATAATCACGATGGTCGGTACCTGCCCCAGCAGCGAGAAGTTAGCCGGGATGGTGCCTTCCGCCATGTCTCCGCTCGGCATCACCATGTTTTCGGTAATGGAACCGCCAAAGCTCCAGGTCATCGCCACGCCCTGCACGATAAACAGGCTGGCCAGGGTGGCTAACATGTCGGGAATACGCAGAATAACGATAAGAAACGCGTTAAACAGACCCACCAGCGTACAAAGCAGTAAAGTGATGGCAATGGCTGATGTTGATCCGTAGCCGTACCAAACAAACAGCGAAATAACCAGTGAGTTTGCCAGGGAAGCAGTAGAGCCGACCGACAGATCAAATCCGCCAATCGTCAGGGAAATCGACACACCGATAGCGATCACCGTGACGATGGCGATCGACCGCAAAATGTTGATGATGTTGGTGGGTTCAAGAAAACTGTCAGAAGCCAGGCCAAAAGCGACGATCAACGCCACCACGGTCAGCAACATCCCCCATTTATAGAGAAATTCAAACAATTGGTGACGCAGTGGCGTCGCCTTCAGGGAAAGTTCTTTGCTGCTCACGCAGGCGTTCCTCCGGTGGAATAAAGTAAAAGTGTTTCTTCATCAACGTTTCGCGCATCCATTTCCGCCACAATACGCCCGTCCCAGAGCACACAAATGCGATCACACAAGCCGACCAGCTCAGCAAATTCACCCGAGGCGTAAATCACCCCTTTTCCCTGGCGGGCCAGGCCGTCAATCAGTTCAAACAGGTCAGTTTTGGCTTTGATATCAACCCCTTTGGTCGGCTCATCAAAAATCAGCACCTCCGCGTCGTTACGCAGCCATTTGCCTATCGCCACTTTCTGCTGATTCCCCCCAGAGAGGCGGCGTAAAATCTGCTGAGGGCCAGTGGTACGCACGCCCAATTTCTGGATAACATCTTCGGCCCAGCGCCATGCCTGGCGATGCCCAAACAGGCTCCAGCGTGAAAAGCTGTTATCCGCGGTTACACTGAGGTTCATCACCACCGACTCATCGATAAAGATGCCCTCTTTCCGGCGTTCTTCCGGGATCAACGCCATGCGATTTGCTACCGCCGCGTGGGGTGATGTCGGCTTCCACGGCCTGCCATGCAACTCGCCTTTAGTGACCCGGCTGTTACTGGCACCAAACAACGCCTTACACAACTCGGTTTTACCGGCACCAGCCAGACCCGCGATGCCAAGAATTTCGCCTTTACGTAGCGTCAGCGAAATGTTGCGCAGCAGCGTGTCATCATGCAGACCGTCCACTTTCAGCAATGTTTCATCACGGCACGGCGGACGTCGCGCAGGATAAATATCCGCCAGTTGATGACCGAGCATCTTCTCGACGATCTGCTCGCCGCTTAATTCAGCCAGTGGACCTGATTCAATCAGGCGGCCATCACGCAGTACGGTCAGTTGATCACAGATGGCGCGCAGCTCGTGGATACGGTGGGAGATAAAAACCACACCAATGCCGTTCTGTTGCAGGCGGCGAACCACAGCAAACAGCCGCTCGCTTTCATGCTGATCCAGCGGCGCGGTAGGTTCATCAAGGATTAAAAAACGGCAGTGGTGAGATAAAGCACGGGCCAGCAAGATCTGCTGCTTTTCAGCCAACGAGCACTGATCGATACGACGGCGTACATCCAGCGAGACATCCAACTGCGCCAGTAACGCGTTAGCTTGTTGACGAATGTCGCCCCAGTGATAAAGCTGGCCCCCTTCCGCCAGGTGGTCGAGCATGATGTTTTCCGCCACGCTCAGGGTGGGCACCAGCGCGACATCCACCTCCTGTTGCACCAGATGAATGCCCAACTGTTTGGCGTCGCGAGGGGAACGAATCGACACCGGTTGCCCGTCCAGCAGAATGTCACCACTGTAGCTATCATATGCGCCGGACAATACCGCCATCAGTGTCGATTTCCCTGCACCGTTGGCCCCGGTCAGGGCATGGATGGAATGGCCTTCCAGGCAGAAGTCCACCCGGGTTAGCGCTGAGAAACCGCCAAAAGCGATGGATATTTGACGCATTTCAAGACGATTAACCGCAGTCATGAGCGTATTTCTCTTACGTGATAAATAACTGTGTTGCCGCATTTTTTATGGATTTTTCATCGCGGACAACTAACGAAAGCGCATAAGCTAACACAAAATGATATTAGCCATCCAGACGCCCAGACACTTAAGAATATAAAACCATAATCAATCCATTAAGCAGAGCAAAGATGTTAAACCAGCTCATCTTTTAGTATTCCACTCGGCATAAATGCCAGGCAACCCCTCGGTAAATTGGCACTATTTGGCAACACCAGCGGCAAAGAACAAAAATTTCAGGCACAAAAAAACCGACGAAGCCAAACTCCGTCGGTTTATCGTCACAATTTAAGACGGTAAATTATTTTGCTGCAGAGAAACGCACCGCCGCTTCGTCCCAGTTGACCACTTCCCAGAACGCTTTGATGTAGTCAGGACGTTTGTTCTGATATTTCAGATAGTAAGCATGTTCCCATACGTCCAGGCCGATGATTGGCGTCCCGGAAACACCCGCGATCGCTTCACCCATCAGCGGACTATCCTGGTTAGCCGTAGAAACCACCGCCAGTTTGTCGCCTTTTTTAACCAGCCATGCCCAGCCAGAACCGAAACGCGTCGCTGCCGCTTTTTCAAATTCTGCTTTGAAGGCGTCAACGCTGCCAAAGTCTTTCTCAATCGCCGCTTTCAGGTCGCCACTCAGCGTCGTACCGGTTTTCAGGCCTTTCCAGAAAAAGCTGTGGTTTGCGTGGCCACCCGCGTTGTTACGCAGCACGGTTTTCTTATCCGCAGGGACCTGATCCAGTTTAGTGATCAGTTCTTCCACCGGCAGGCTGGCAAACTCGGTGCCTTCCAGTGCAGCATTGGCGTTGTTAACATAAGTCTGGTGGTGTTTGGTGTGATGGATTTCCATCGTCTGCTTGTCGAAATAGGGTTCCAATGCGTCGTAAGCGTAAGGCAGGGATGGCAGTGAATAACTCATGTTCATCATCTCCATTATTTGTATCGTTGACGGCGGCTGATTAGCCCCGCGTAAACAGTAATATCATTATAGTTAAATAAATGATCTGGAAAAGGGTTATCAATGCCCCGATGTTAGTAAGGACATGACGAGCAGCGGGCATCATCCTTGCGTTATAACGTTTTCATTTTCTGGGCGACAAAATGATCTAAATCCCTGTCTGGCCAGACATGCTCTGCCCGGCAGCCCCGCCAACAATGCACTTTTTTATATTGAGTTTCAACCAACTGCATTAGACAGCGGTCTGATGAGAGGCTTTACTCCTGGAAAATCACCCCCTCATAATAAGGTTCGTACACATTCCACCACGGTATTCAGAGAAAGAAGGATGCAAGATGATTAAGAAGGACTGGTGTAGCTGGACAGGGATTGTGCTTGGGGCAATTGCCTTAATACTGGCGTTAACCCATTTCATGACAGGCCCATTTACCCCTCATCCTTCACTGGAAAGCCTTGTCGCGGAGAAAACCGTCGCGATAAAACACGCCGCGATTAGCGCATTGCAAGGGAAAGAAATCATCACAACCCCCCTTCCTCGCGCATGGGATATCGACCGCATTATTTCTGCTGTGGTTGCCGTATTTGCCGCCAGCTCCATCCTCCTGGGGGCGCTGGGCGGACTGCTGCGTAAAGAAAATAAACATGCGGCCATCACTGCGGTTTTACTGGGCATCGGTACTGTTGCGCTACAGTTTGCCATCATGGCGTTTGGCGTCGTCCTGCTGATTGTACTGATTACTGGTGTGGTGAGTGCTCTGACCGGGTAAATTAACGAAAAAGGGCTGAAACGAATTTCAGCCCTGCCGGTGCTGCCCGCTGATACGTCCGGTCTGACGATTATTTTCCTAACGCGGCGAGCGATTTATCCAGCGCGCCCACCAGCCAGTCGATATCGCTTTCCTGGAATGCCAACGGTGGACGCAGCTTCAATACGTTGCCGTATGGACCCGCAACCGAGGTCAGCACGTAGTTTTCACGCAGCTTTTCGGTCACATCCAGCGCCAGTTGCTTATCCGGCGTCTTGCTGGCCTTGTCGGTCACCAACTCAAAACCGATAAACAAACCAGCACCGCGCACATCACCGACACATTCATACTTCTCTTTCAGCGTGGACAGCGCGGCCAGCAGCTTTTCACCCACCACCCGGCTGTGTTCCTGCAGCCCTTCTTCTTTGATCACCTTCAGCACCGCTTGCGCCGCCGCCATAGCGACCGGGTTGCCGCCAAAGGTGTTGAAGTAAGGAATATCATCACTGAAAGCCGCCAGCACATCGCTTTTCGCCAGCAGGGCGGACACCGGAATACCATTGCCCATTGGTTTACCCGTGGTGACAATATCCGGGACCACGCCATGACGGGCGAAGCCCCAGAACGCCTCACCGGTGCGGGCAAAACCAGGCTGCACTTCATCAGCAATAAAGATTCCGCCGTTTTTATGCACCACCTCGACTGCTTTTTTCAGGAAGCCTTTTGGCCCTGGCAACACCCCATCTGAAGAGAAAATCGAGTCGGCGAGGAAACCCGCGAATTTAATGCCATGCGCGGCCATATCGTCGATTTGCTTCTGGATTTCATTGGCAAACCAGTCACCCAGATCAGGCGCGTTGACACGGTAGTGATCCGGTGGAGAAACCAGACGAGTGGTCGCGGCCAACGGTTGACCGGAGCCTAACGCTGGGGAGACACCGGAAGTCAGGTCACTGGTGCCGTGATAGGCTTCCTGACTGACGATAATCCCGCTACCGCCGCTGAAGGCTCGCGCCACGCGAATCGCCAGATCATTGGCTTCAGAACCGGTACACATATACATCGCCCGGTTAATTTCGGCAGGCATGGTTGCCAGGAGCTCTTCCGAATAATCAAGAATACGTTCATGCAGATAGCGGGTATGGGTATTGAGCTGCTGCATCTGCTGATAAACCGCCGCAATTACCGCCGGATGGCAATGACCAATACTCGCCACATTATTGTACACGTCCAGATACTTATTCCCGGCCGCATCCCACAGATATTGCCCTTCTCCCCGCACCAGATGCACTGGCTTGCGATAAAACAGACGGTAAGACTCACCCAGTACTTTACTGCGTTTATCGGTCAGTTTACGGATGTCAGCGTCCAGACCGGCGGCGTGCTCGGCGCGAAAGCTGTTGGTATCCATGATGGTCGAACGTGTAGCCATGATAACTCCCGTTACGATAAAAGGTGGCTGTGAGCATAAGGCCGGGTGGCCTGGTCTGCCTTTATCATGGCAAATTTTTGTGAAAATGCAACAAAATACACAAATACAATAAAATACACATGCACACACCGCTAATGTCAGTTAGGCTATGTTTATCCCGTCTGGTTAAGGAAATAAAAACATGCTTCAGGAAACGCGACTCCATCGTATCCGTGCCCTGCTGACCACGCTCAACCACGTCAGCACCGAGCGAATTATCAAAGAACTGGGGATTTCCAGGGAAACAGCCAGAAGGGATATTATTGAACTGGAAGCACAAGGTGTCGCCCGGCGGGTACACGGTGGACTGATCGCACTGGACGCCGAACCCCCTCTGACCGTACGCAGTGCAGTACGGGCGCGGGAAAAACGAGCGATTGCCCGCGCCGCGGCGCAGCGATTAACACCAGGACAAACGTTGTTCCTGGATGCGGGTAGCACTACCACCATGCTGGCCGAAGAACTGCGTACCATGTCCGGTTTGACGATCATCACCAACAGTTTGCAAGCCGCGCTGAAACTCTCCGCGACAGAAGAACATGAATCACTGAATAACACGATTATTTTGCTGGGCGGCAATATGCTGGCGGGTGCGCAGGAAACCCGCGGTGAACTGACCGTCGGCGAAATATATCGCTACCGTGCCGATGTGGCGATGATGTCACCGGTGGGACTCGACAGTAAGAACGGGGCCAGCAGTTTTCAGCCACACGAAGCGGCGATTGCCCGCGCCATGGCGCACCAGGCCGATCAACTGATCCTGCTGGCTGACCACAGCAAATTAGGGCTCACCAGCCGGATGAATTATGCCGCTATCAATGACGTCGCGATGTTAGTGACCGACCACGGGGCTGTTTCACTGCCTGCGTTCGCCGCCTTACAGAAAACACTGCCGAAAGTGGTGCTCGCTTAAATACCCGAGCCCATAACATCCGTCTTCACAGAAGGCGGCTTTGATGATGTCCCATCGTGGCGCGCAAAGCTAAAGGCTCTCTCTTCCGACACTGAAAGCTCAAGGGGTATCTTCACAATAAATATTCACATGATCACGTTGTGATTTTAATTCAACCCGTTGAAGTTTACGTTATGACGTTAATATTCAGCGTAACCGCTGCGGATGGGTATAAATGGTGGCACGGCCCGGTTTACTGAAGCCCACCAACGTCAGGTTGCTACGTTGAGCCACTTCAACGGCCAGTTTTGTTGCGGCGGAAACGGCAAACAGGATTTCCACGCCACACATCGCCGATTTCTGTACCATCTCATAGCTGGCCCGGCTGGAAACCAGCACTGCGCCCTGCCGCCAGTGATTCTGCTGGCTACGTTTACCCAACAGCTTATCCAGCGCCACATGGCGACCAACATCCTCACAGCCACCGGCCAGATTGCCGTCTGGCATTATCCAGGCGGCGGCATGAGTACAGCCCGTCATCTGCCCGACGGGTTGATAGTTTTTCAGCTGCGCTAACGCTGTATCCAGCAGGTTCAGCTCAAAAGTCTGGCTAAACGGCAACGGCTGAATGGGTTTGCCAATTTCCGCCAACTGTTCCACCCCGCATACGCCACAGCCGGTACGGCCAGCCATTGCACGGCGCTGCGCTTTCAGCGCCATAAAACGCCGGCTGGACAGCTCCACCTGGACTTCAATACCGCCGCAGGCGGCATGAATATCCATACCGTAGATATCACCAGGTGAAGAGATGATGCCCTCCGACAGTGAAAAACCCAGCGCGAACGCCTGCAGATCTTTCGGCGTCGCCATCATAACCACATGAGAGATCCCGTTATACACCAGGGCCACCGGCACCTCATCAGCCAGCCAGTCTTCTGTTGCCGTCTGTAAGGCCTCTCGCGGCCAGACCTGCCCCCGGCTAAGTCCGGCTATCTCACTCACATTTTGGTCACCGTCACTCATTTTCCCCACCTGTAAGCTCCTCATCCAACAACAATGGCCGATCAACACGGCGGTCTGTTTCGCCCACACGGATGCAAAATTTCTTCTGCGATTCTGAACCTGTCGACGCGATACCGCAAAAAATGTCTCCACGAGCAGCACAAACAAGCGGGCTGGAATTGCAATATGACGACAAGGACGCGCTATTTTGAACAAAAAACAGGCATTAAAATGACGCAAAACGAGGAAGTGAGTCACAGCGAGCACTATAATTTCGGGTAGAAACGCGTATTCTGGACAGCGTCCCCCGTTGATTATCGCTGCTGGCAAAGCAACGTTATTCTCAGCGGTCTTTACTTCGCCGGAGCCCTCGACATCCTGATATTCGTCTGGCGCGGTATTGAGCCATTCGCGAACGGTATCCGAAATAACAGGAAAAGCATCCCTGATGAGTATTCGCATAATCCTGCAAGAACAGTGGGAGAAAGACGCCCCCCAAACGGCGGATATGATTCCACCGTTACTTTTCCCTACACTGAAAAATTTGTATTCCCGCCGCGCTGCACGCTTACGTCAACTGGCGGAGAAAAATCCGCTGGGTGATTATCTGCGCTTCGCGGCGGTTATCGCCACCGCCCAGGAGATTGTGCTGTATGACCATCCCCTGATGATGGATTTGCATCCACGATTGGTGGAAACAGCAGCCAGCGGTACACCGCCGCTGGATATTCATACTCTGCCCCGAGACAGACACTGGCGACGCCTGTTACATTCGCTGATCGCTGAACTGAAGCCTGAGATGACCGGCCAGGCACTGGCGGTACTGGAAAATCTTGAAAAAGCCTCGACTCAGGAGCTGGAAACCATGGCCTCTGCCCTGTTTTCTAATAATTTTGCTCAGGTCAGCAGCGATAAATCCCCCTTTATTTGGGCTGCATTGTCGCTTTACTGGGCCCAGATGGCTGCACTGATCCCGGGTAAAGCGCATGCCGAATACGGTGAACAACGCCAGTTTTGCCCAGTCTGCGCGAGTGTGCCGGTTTCCAGCATCATCCATATGGGCTCACAACCTGATGGGTTGCGCTATCTGCACTGCAACCTGTGCGAAAGCGAGTGGTACGTGGCGCACGCCAAATGCAGCAATTGCGAACAACGCCACGATCTGCACTACTGGTCGCTGGACAGTGAGAGAATGCCCGTCAAAGCGGAAAGTTGTGGCGACTGCGGTACCTATATGAAAATGCTGTATCAGGAAAAAGACCCGGCAGTAGAACCCGTGGCCGATGACCTTGCCTCGCTGGTGCTGGACGCCCGCATGGAACAGGAAGGATTTTCACGCAGCAGTTTGAATCCTTTTCTTTTTCCGGGGTAATGATTTACGGACCCCGTTCACTTAACGCCGACCACTGGAGAATCACGCAATGAAACTCATCGGCAGTTATACCAGTCCTTTCGTGCGTAAAATTTCCGTTATTCTGCTGGAAAAAAGCATTACCTTTGAGTTTATCAATGAATCACCGTGGGCAGATGAAAGCCATGTCCCACAGTACAATCCATTGGGTAAAGGACCTGCGCTAGTGACCGGGCCGGATGAGATCTGGTATGACTCTCATATCATCGCCGCTTATCTTGAGCAGTTGGATATTGCTCCGACACTGATCCCGCGTGAAAAACTGGCGGCACTGAAAGTTCAGCAACTGGAGGCGCTGGCAGACGGTATTGGTGATGCGGCGGTGCTCCTGCGGCTTGAGCAGATGCGCCCACTGGAACGACAGATGGAAAGCCAGTTGTCGCGTCAGCGTGAGAAAATTCAGCGCGGTCTGGACGCGTTGGAAAAAGAAGCCGCACAAGGCACGGTGCTGAACAGCGGGCGGATCAATGTGGCAGACATCGCCACTGCCTGCCTGATCGGCTTTATCACTTTTCGCCACATTCTGCCGAACTGGAATGTGCAACGCCCGGCGCTGGTGAAACTGACAGAAAAGATGTTTGAACGTGACAGTTTTGCCCGCACGGTACCCCCAGCAAGCTGACCGTCATACAGCGAGTTGCGGGCACCTGTTGATCGATTGCCCGCGCTGATTTTCATGCAAAAACAATATCACCGTGTTCGAGATGTGCATAAACGGTGATTCTTAAAGCCATTATTAATGAGTTAACCGGTGAAGAGTGTATCAGCACACAGCGAGAATCTTAACGCAAACAGGCTCACTTTGGCGATGTGAGAACATAGCGGATGACATTGCGCACCATTTCGTAGTCAAGAATGTCGTGCAAATGCGGATTACGCAACGCACGCACTGAAAGTCCCTCCAACAATGCCGACGCAATTTCGCAACGCGATTTCGCCTCTGGCGAGTCGCTACCAAGCAACGCATAAAATTCCTGGAAAACCTCCTGATCATAACGCTCGACCAGAGAGGCTATTGACGGGTTCCGCGCCATTTCCGCAAGAATTTCCATCTTCAGGGCCGCATTCCCCTTATCCAGGTAATGAGGAATGATGTCTGAGGTGGTATCAACGACTGCCGAGACAGCATCCATTTGCTGCATGGATTCCCTGGTCCTTTCAAGCAACAGTCCAAGCTCGCTACGCTCACGCGAGACAATCGCCTCAATTATTCCTTCCTTGCTGCCGAAATAATGATAAATATGGCCGGAGCTCATACTGGCTGCGGCAGAAATCTGCGCCATGCTGCTGCGATGAAAGCCTTCGCGGCGAAAACAATCCGCCGCTGCTTCAAGCACTTGCTCCTTACGGCGCCGGCCGATTGCGGTATCGCCTGGTTTTTTAGTCACTGCCATATCTTATCCTCAAAAAGTCCCGAACACACATCCAGGCATACTGAACATCTCAGAAAACGGCCATTCAGGAAACATTAAACCTCAACAGGAGCAATGTGTTCTAAACACCTTAATCGTTCAACAGTGAGCTAATCCTGTCAAGGATCGGTGACACGCTGATACGACTGTATCAAAGAGGCAACCCTGCCAGGATACTCATGTGCGCCAGATCACAAAATTTTTAGATAATTATAGGCTGGTCATTCAATCTATTTTAAGGTTACTATTTTGTAAAACGGCTGAGGCTATTTTTTTTCACGGCAAACCAGGTCGGCTGACCAACCTAAAAAATTACTTCAGAGAGCATTTAATGAACAGGAGTCATAAAATGATGGCAAGGAAACAATTGCCCCCAGGGATCTGTGCAGCGCTAATCATCGGTAGTTGCTTTGCCCTATCTGCGTGCGATAAGACCTCTTCTGCCACCTCAGACACCCCGCTGCCTGAGGTAGGTATCGTCACGGTTGAACCGCAGTCTGTACGCCTTTCTACGGAACTTCCCGGTCGCACGAATGCATTTCTAATAGCTGAGGTGCGTCCCCAAGTCAGCGGCATTCTGCTGCAACGCAAGTTCAGGGAAGGATCGGACGTCAAGGCTGGCGAAGTACTCTATCAAATAGATCCGGCGCCCTTCCAAGCCGAGCTCTCGCGCGCCGAGCCTGGTATGGAGTCAGCCCGACTGCTGTTTGAACGCTATCAGCGCTTGTTACAAACACACGCCATCAGTCAGCAACAGTATGACGATGCACGTTCCCAGTACCTTCAGGCCAAAGCCGCGACGGAAAGTGCGCGTATCAACCTGAATTACACCCGCATAATCGCCCCGATATCTGGCCGCATCGGGCGTTCAGCAGTGACGCAAGGGGCGTTGGTCACCGCCAGCCAGACCGAGGCGCTGGCAACTATCCAGCAACTTGACCCGATCTACGTTGATATCACTCAGCCAGCGACAAAGTTGCTTGAACTCAGGGAAGATTTAGCCAGCGGTCGGCTTAAGAACGTGGGTAAAGACCAGGCGGAAATCCGCGTAAAACTGGATAACGGAAGAGCTTACCCGCACTCAGGCACACTGCAGTTCTCGGAGGTCAGCGTCGAAGAAAGTACGGGAGCGGTAACTCTACGGGCGATCGTCCCTAATCCGGATGGGGTCCTGCTCCCAGGGATGTTCGTGCGTGCTGAATTGCAGGAAGGGGTCCGTGATCAGGCGCTGCTGATCCCACAACGCGGTGTCACCCGTGATACCCAGGGAAATGCCGTCGCGCTGGTTCTGGATGAAAAAAATACCGTAAAACAACGCTCCCTGACGACTGATCGCAGCGTGGATGGTCAATGGCTGATCCGTGATGGCCTGCAAGTAGGCGACCGGGTGATTGTCGATGGCATCCAGAAAGTGCAGCCCGGTATGCAAGTAAAACCCGTTCCTGCCGCTGAAACAGCTTCTATCGTGGACCATTCCGCTAAATCATCCACGCCAGATAGCGGTAAATAAGGGGAGCCTATGTCCAGATTCTTTATCGATCGCCCCATATTTGCCTGGGTCATCGCCATCGTTATCATGCTGGCTGGCGTGTTATCAATCACCCGGTTACCGGTCAATCAATACCCCAATGTTGCTCCGCCCGCCATTGGCATCACGGCCAGTTATCCTGGTGCATCCGCGCAAACCGTTCAGGATACGGTTACTCAGGTTATCGAGCAGCAGCTCAATGGCCTGGATGGGCTGCGCTACATACGATCCGAAAGTAATTCAGACGGTAGCATAACCATCGTGGTCACGTTCGAACAAGACGTGGATCCGAACATCGCCCAGGTACAGGTACAGAACAAACTGCAACTGGCTACCCCTATGTTACCGCAAGCGGTTCAACAGCTCGGTCTGCGCGTCATTAAGTACCAGGTCAACTTTATGTTGATTGCAGCCCTGGTCTCTGAGGACGGCCGACTAGACAACTATGCGTTAGGTGACCTGATCGTCTCACAATTGCAGGATCCGCTTAGCCGTACCAAAGGGGTGGGTGACTTCTTTGTCCTGGGGGCGCAAAACGCGATGCGCGTCTGGCTCGATCCACTCAAACTCAATAACTATAAGCTGATGCCCAGTGACGTAATGGCGGCCATCGAAGCACAGAACGTTCAGGTGTCATCGGGTCAACTCGGCGGTCGTCCCTCCGGCCCAACGGTGGGTCTCAACGCTACCGTGGTCGGTAAAACGTTAATGACGACCCCGGCGCAATTCGAAGATATCCTGCTCAAGGTCAATCCTGACGGTTCCCAGGTCCGTCTACGCGATGTGGGCGAAGTTGCCCTTGGCTCGGAGAGTTATACCTTCAACACCTTGTCAGCCGGGCGTCCCAGCTCTGGTATCGCACTGCGTCTGGCCAGTGGTGGCAATACTCTGGATGCGGTCGGAGCGGTGCGTAACGTACTGGCCCAGTTAGCGCCAACCCTGCCGCCTGGCGTTAAAATTATCTACCCGTATGATACGGCACCTGTCGTCAGCGAATCGATTAAAGGCGTCGCCCACACGCTGATCGAAGCCATCATCCTGGTATTCCTCATCATGTACCTGTTCCTACAGAATCTGCGCGCTACGCTCATTCCCACGCTGGCGGTGCCGGTGGTGCTGTTGGGTACCTTTGGCGTCATGTCGGCATGTGGATTTTCGATCAATATCCTGACCATGTTCGGTCTGGTGCTGGCCATCGGTCTGCTGGTGGACGACGCCATTGTGGTGGTGGAAAACGTCGAACGTCTTCTTGTCGAAGAGAAGCTGTCGCCACTGGAGGCCACACGCAAGTCGATGGACCAAATCTCCGGCGCGCTGGTGGGTATTGGCCTGGTACTGTCAGCGGTTTTCATACCGATGGCGTTTTTCGCCGGTTCCACCGGGGTTATCTACCGCCAGTTTTCCCTGACTATCGTGACCGCGATGACATTATCGGTACTGGTGGCGCTGATCTTCACACCCGCATTGTGCGCGACAATCCTTAAGCCGGTTCACGATCACCAGGAGAAAAAGGGCTTCTTCGGTTGGTTCAACCGCACTTTTGAACGCAATGCCCAGCGCTATGAAAACGGCGTATCACGATTTGTGGCGGGCCGTGGACGCTATATGTTGATGTTTTTACTGATCGTCGGCGCACTGGCGTACCTTTTCCCGAAGATTCCTACATCGTTCCTGCCGGATGAAGATCAGGGCACGCTGTTTGTGCAGGTCGAATTGCCGTCGAATGCCACCTTGAATGAAACTGATGCCGCGCTGACTCAGGTCCAGCAGTATTTCGCAAAAGAAGAACAGGAATCCGTCGAGTCGGTGTTTACTGTAAGCGGGTTCAGCTTCGCGGGTCGCGGCCAGAACTCAGGGTTGGCATTCGTCCAGCTCAAACCCTGGGAAGAGCGCAAGAGCAGCGTGTTCGAACTACAGGCGCGGGCAATGAAACGTTTCAGTCAGATCAAGCAAGGCACCGTACTGGCTTTCGCGCCGCCAGCAATTATGGAACTGGGTAACGCCACGGGGTTTGACCTGTTCCTGCAAGATTACAGCGGATTAGGCCATGAGCATCTGATGCAGGCTCGTGCGCAGTTCCTTGAAGAAGCAGCTAAAAACCCGGCGCTGACGATGGTTCGTCCGAACGGTAAAGACGACGAACCACAGTATCAGGTCCTGATTGATGATGAAAAAGCGCGAGCATTGAGCGTCAGTCTCGACGAAGTCAACACGACAATGTCGGCCGTCTGGGGCTCCTCTTATGTCAATAACTTCCTTGATCGAAGCCGTATCAAGCGCGTGTATGTCCAGGGGATTCCCCAGGCCCGTATCACCGAAGAGGATTTCAACAAATGGTATGTGCGCAATAGCAATGGTGAAATGGTGTCTTTCGCCTCCTTTGCCAGCGGCAAGTGGATCAAAGGCTCGCCGAAACTGGAACGCTATAATGGCGTCCCGGCGGTAGAAATCCTGGGTGAGCCCGCGCCTGGCTACAGTTCTGGCGACGCGATGAAAGCCGTCGGGGAAATTGCCGCAAAACTGCCTACCGGCGTCAGTGTGGCCTGGACCGGCCTGTCCTATGAGGAGCAGCTATCTGGTTCACAGGCGCCTGCGCTGTATGCGCTGTCAATCATCGCGGTATTCCTGTGTCTGGCTGCACTGTATGAGAGCTGGTCTATCCCCCTGTCGGTGTTACTGGTCATCCCATTGGGCGTTATCGGTACCGTCATCGCCACACTGATGCGCGGGATGGAGAACGACGTGTTCTTCCAAATCGGCCTGTTGACCACGGTCGGCCTGTCAGCCAAGAACGCTATTCTGATCGTCGAGTTCGCCAAGGATTTGCACGAGAAAGGCGGTCGTACACTGGTACAGGCAGCCATAGAGGCGGCACGCCTGCGCCTGCGCCCGATAATCATGACCTCACTGGCCTTCACCATGGGGGTATTGCCGCTCGCCATTTCCAGTGGGGCAAGCTCAGGGAGTAAACACGCCATTGGTACGGGTGTGGTTGGCGGTATGGTCACCGCAACATTTCTGGCTATCTTTTTCATCCCGCTGTTCTACGTCCTGGTGTCGTCACTTTTCCAGAAGCGGAATAAAAAATCTCAGGACCCGTCTGAATCACAGCAGGAGGTTGATTCTCATGAGTAAGTTATATCCTGTATGGAGATGGCTTTTCCCCATATTAACCGGGCCTGTTCTACTGACAGGGTGCGTAAGCACCCTGGCGCCAGATTATCATCGACCCACAGCGCCTGTTGCCAAACAATGGCCCGCAGGCCAACAAGGAACGGCCTCGCACAGCAGTGCCGAAATCCCCTGGCGCACATTGTTTGCCGACCCACAGATGCAAAGGATTATTCAACTCGCGCTGGATAATAACCGCGACCTGCGTACATCCACCCTGAACATCGCCAGAGCCAGAGCGCAATATAATATTCAGCGTTCAGCGTTGATGCCTGACATAGGCATCAATGGGGACGGCAGTTCTGGACGAACGCCGGCGTCAATCTCAACAACCGGTCGCTCTTACGTGGGTCATGCCTATCAATTGAACGTTGGAGTCAGTGCTTACGAACTTGACTTGTTTGGCCGAGTGCGAAGTCTTAAAGATCAGGCGCTGCAACAATATTTGGCCACAGAGGCGGCACAACGCAGTGCTCGCATTAGCCTGATAACTGAAGTTGCAACCACTTATATGAATATGAACGCCGATAAAGAGCAATTGGCGTTAGCACGAAACACATTTGCAAGCCGCCAGTCAACGTATGACTTGCAGCGCCAACGGTTCGAAACAGGCGATACCTCAGAGCTGGAACTACGACAGTCCGAGGTGGAACTGGAATCGGCACGAGATCAGGTGCTGTCGATGGAAAACGCGGTAGCAATAGATCGTAATGCACTTGAACTGCTGGTCGGGGCACCTCTGCCTGGCGATATACAGTTTGTAAAACCGCTGGACCATATGCTCGCACGGCAGGACATCCCGGCGGGATTACCATCAGATTTGCTGCAACGTCGGCCTGACATCGTTTCAGCAGAACACACGCTGATGGCGGCCAACGCCAACATTGGTGCCGCACGCGCCGCCTTTTTTCCCAGCATTACACTCACCGCAGGGATAGGCCGGGCCAGTGACTCATTATCCAGCTTGTTTGACGGTGGCAATCGTGCCTGGAGTTTCGCTCCGCAGATCAACCTGCCTATCTTTAGCGGCGGCCGCCTGACCGCATCCCTGGAAGTGGCTAAAGTTGATCGAGATATCGCGGTTGCTGAGTACGAACATTCCATTCAGTCGGCATTTCGTGAGGTCGCCGACGCGCTGGACCAGAGAGAATCTCTTGATGGTCGCCTGAGCGCCCAGCAACGACGAGTCAGTGCCGCTCAGGCCTCTTACGACATGGCTAAAGCGCGTTATGACAATGGTATCTCCGGATATCTGGAAGTACTGGATGCTCAGCGTACGCTGTACAGTGCGCAGAAAACCTTGATAGAGACCCAACTTGCCAGACAAAACAACCTGATAACGCTATACAAAGCGCTGGGAGGAGACTGGAGCACTAATGGGCGCGACGCCACGACCGCCAGACATAGCGACACCCGACCTGTAACATCACCGGTCAGTTAACCCTCTTCACATTAAGCGAAAAATCAGATAACATGCTGTTTTATATCATGTTATCTGATAATATTTCCGTCGCACAACAGGTTAACGTCTACGATCACGATGTCGTTTCTCGATGATAAAATTCCCGATCGCTCCTACGGCCATCAGAACGGCTGTTGCGAGGAAGACAGCACGCATGCCAATATGTCCCCCCACGAAACCGCCACCGAGCGGACCGAGTACCTGCCCGGCATATTGTGCCGACACCGAGTAGCCCAGAATGCCGCCGGCGATTTTATCCGGCACATTGTGGCGAATAACACTCGCGATACAGGGCAACAAACCGCCAAGCGCAAGGCCCATCAGCAAACGTAGAATGATAAGCTGCCAACCGCTCACCACAAAAGCCTGTGGAGCCAGCAGCAATGCTGCCGCAGCGAGACAGGCGATGATCATTCGCCAGTGGCCAACACCATCAGCCAGTCTCCCAAGATAAGTAGATGACAGGATGCTCCCCAAAGCCGCCGCCGCCATCACCAGGCCCGACACGAACGTCACCCGCGATAACGCAACGAACTGAGCGACATAAACCGTGATGATGGGCTCAACTGACATGTTGGCCACCATCAGCAGTAATCCCGTCGCCAGCATGGCAATGATCGGGCGCTTATCCGGGATCTGAGACCAACCGCCCCGTTGCTTGTGGGTCCGCGCCTTCGGGGGTCGCGCCTCCTCACGGATCAGGAAAAGGGTTCCTAAAAAGGTGATGAAGATGGTACTTCCAGCCAGCAGAAACGTCGCACGGATACCGATCAGCGGCGGCAATAATCCGCCAATCAGCGGGCCGGCAAGATTACCCGCCATGATGCCTGCGGAAAGAATGCCGAGCGCCCAGCCTGAGCGGGACTTTGGCGTTTGCGCCGCAACCAGTATGGTGGAACCGGAAGCATAACCCCCAAGCAAACCGGCCAGCAGCCTGAGCGCGACCAGTTGCCAGACATTATGCGCCATGCCGATCAGCGACATGGCGATGGCCATACCAAGGCTGGCCCGGATCAGCATGAGCTTGCGGCCATAACGATCCGCGAGCCGCCCCCAAAGAGGGGCCGTCAACGCGGCGGTGAAGAACGTCGCCCCGTAAGCGATACCTGACCACTGAACAATCGCCGCATGCTCCGTCACGCCAAGTTGCCCGATATAGAGGGGCAGAAAAGGCAGCAATAGTGTCATTGCCACGATCGTCGTGAAAGAACCGAAGACGCAGACAGCCAGATTGCGTTTCCAGGGACCCGCGTCGGGGAGCCACTCACGATCCTGAGCACCGTCCATGTTATAGCATTCCGATCAGTGTTAAGCCGTGAACTCGCAGGCCCCGGCGATCGTCGGTCAAAGACCAACGCCAGCGACTGCCGGAGCCAACATTGAGCAAGGGGATACTCTTCCTGAGTGGATCATGTATCTGGAGCATCTGAGACATTAAGCGGTCGCCAGCCTGTATTTATGCAAAAAGGGTATACCAATCTGAAATCCCAAACAAATTAATGGGCACGGTGACACATATCAGAGTGGGCACGCCGACAAACCAGAAGATTAAATCATCACCATCAGGTAGAGTGGACCTGCATAACCTTGTGGCGCAGAACCACCGAAATATCAAACGACGAATACGCCTGATTCTGGAATGTGAGCCGTTGCATCGTGCACAGAGAATGCGGTATCGAGATTGCGCCAGTCGACATAATACGTAAGGGGCAACACAGGGATAACATGTCCCCAACAGAACCTGTTAACCCGAATGAATTAAGGAAATTTTACTGTGCAACGTTGTGCCTGGGTTTCACCGGATCCTCTTTATATCGCCTATCATGACCAGGAATGGGGAGTGCCGTTGACGGACACTCGCGAACTGTTTGAAATGCTCTGTCTGGAAGGGCAAGTGGCCGGTTTGTCATGGCTGACCATATTGAAAAAACGCGAGAATTATCGCCAGGCCTTTCATCACTTCGATCCCAACGTTGTGGCGCAGATGGATGACGCAGATATCGACCGGCTGATGCAAGACCGCGGCATTATCCGCCACCGGGGGAAAATTTCCGCCATCATCGCTAATGCCCGAGCCCTGCTGGCGATGGAAGCCGCAGACGAAGCGTTTGCGACATTTATCTGGCAATTTGTTGAACATAAGCCGCTCATCCATCGCTATACCGATTATCGGGCGGCCCCGACCTTCAGCCCGGCTTCTGATGCACTGGCAAAAGCACTGAAAAAGCGCGGCTTCAAATTCGTTGGCACAACCACCTGCTACTCGTTTATGCAGGCCTGCGGCTTGATTAACGACCACACCACCAACTGTTTTTGCCATCCAGATAATCTGAAATAAGGTTTTTTATAATGATTAATCAGATAACATCTTTCCCCCCAATCAGCTGGCATAATCGTAATTAACGGGCCTCTTTGAGTCCGTTAAATATAACGATGCCGCTATGATCTCGCTGATGTACATCATGATGGCTCGATCCATCCCACAACATTTCAGGCTATCTTAGGATATTAAAGGCAGCAATTATTGCGGCCTCACAGCAAAAATCACTTGTTCAAGGAATACCATGAATCGCAAGGCCGCACGCGCCACTATTAGCGACGTTGCCAAAACCGCCAAAACCGGCAAAACCAGCGTCTCCCGCTACCTCAATGGCGAACAACACGTCCTTTCCACCGATCTCCGACTGCGGATCAAAACAGCCATTGAGGCGCTCAATTATCGCCCAAGCCAGATGGCGCGGAGTCTGAAACGTGGACGGACAAAGTTAATCGGGTTGATCATTGCAGATATTACGAATCCTTACTCGGTGGATGTGATGTGCGGCATTGAAGCGGCGTGCCGTGCACGGGGCTTCACTCTGTTAATCTGTAACACCAATAACAAGGTGGATCAGGAACAGTATTATCTGAATCTGCTAAGTAGCTACCAGGTGGAAGGGATTGTGGTTAATGCCGTCGGCATGCACGAAGAAGTGCTCAATCATCTGCAACAAACCTTGCTGCCAATGGTGCTGATTGACCGTAAAATTCCGGACTTTAACTGCGATGTTGTTGGATTGAACAACAGCGAAGCCGCCCAGTTGGCTACCGGGCATCTGCTCGATCAGGGCTACAGGTCGCTACTGTTTGTCACCGAGCCGCTGGGGTTGGTCAATACCAGGAATGAGCGTCTGAACGCATTCAATACCGTGATGAAACGCCACCCTGCTTACCATGCTGAACAGGCTGAAGTAACGTTAAACGATCCTGCCACACTCGATAAAATTCTGACCGATTTTTATCAGCGTCATCGGACGGAACGCTGTGCCCTGTTAGTGGTCAATGGGGCGTTAACCCTTCAGGTTGCCCGCTCAATGAAGCGACTGGGACTGATCTGGGGCGAACAGATGGGTCTGCTGGGTTTTGATGAACTGGAATGGGCTGAACTGGCCGGTGTCGGTATCACCACGCTAAAACAGCCGACCTGGCAAATTGGTTATTCCGCGCTGGAGCAGGTTATTCGTCGTATTGATGGGGATAACACGCCGGCGAAAGAACAAGTCTATTCCGGTGAACTCATTGTGCGAGGTTCCACAAGAAAGGAATAAAACCGAAAAAGAGAACAACCCCCTGCCTCCCGTGAGATAAACAACTTTCAGACGAGTTCTTACGCCCCGTTACTCGAATTAAACGAGACAAGCTGTTATCCTGCCGTTTAAGATAAAACTGCTATTATCTATTTAACATTGCCGTTCATAATACGATTCAATTGAACGAAATAATCAGATAAAAAATTAACTTTCTGATCTGACAGAAAAAAGATAAATTCAACACCAATATACGTGGCAAGAAAAAACCATAATTTAAAAATGTGCATTGATAAAAAAATTGATAAGAAATTAAATTTATTCAATCCAATAGAACGTTCAAGGTTAAAAATTTGTTAGATAGAAATAATTTTAATCATACCTACATTTTCGATAATCAGGTCATATTCATGCCTGAAAAAGGTTTATTGATTAATGATAACAAGGGCGTTAAATGTCAATTGGGCACCCCGGCCAATCGCTGCCTGCTCGCCCTGGTCAAGTACCACGGTAACGTAATATCGCAGAACGATCTCATCGAGATTTGTTGGGAAGCGCGCCATAAAATGGTTGCCGCCAACGCGTTGTACCAGATGGTGTTGACTCTGAGAAAGAATCTAATTGAAGTCGGACTTGAAGGTGAAATTATAAGAACCATTAACCGGAAAGGGTTACTGCTGGCATCCAGTCTTTTGGTAGAGGAAAAAAAAGTCATTCCAACCTCTGATGGTTTAACCAAAGAGAGTGCTGAACAATATCAAGAAACAAACATCAAAACGGATAGTCAGGCAGACAGCGAAACCGATACGAAAAACAACACTAAAATCGTTATAAAAAGGAAAATATCCGTTTTTTTTAAAAAATAAAAAAACATTTTTGCAAATATAAAGCATGTTGTCTTGCAATAATTATAGCCAATATTGCAATGATATTCGAATTTTCCTCTGAAGACATTCTCTTCGGAAATTATGAAAAAATAGCGGAAACCAGGAATTTGGCGTGCAGCATTTATCAACCAAAAGAACAAAAAAAGATAAATAATAGTATAAGACTCATTACAGAACATACTCATCTCTGTGAAGATGGCCGTTCGCCATTCTTTACCGCACGTAAGTCCAGCCAGGAAATATCCATATTTTCTTGTGATAAAGATGCCCGCATAAATTCTGATGCACAATGCAAAGGATATATTTATACAAATCATGAAAACTAATATTTTTTCCTTAACATTATTTTTAATCTTATCAATGATCCATTATAGATTAATCCCAGATAAAGACAGCACGGAGTTGAAGAGTTGTAGTGGAGAAATAACGATTAATAGTCTTGCAGGGATTTTTTCCGGAACGTCGACATTGCAAATGAAAGATGGCACTGGAAGAATTTATATCACTGGTAGTATCAACCAAAATGAAAACGTGAGAAAATTCGTTTACTTTCACTATAATAAAATAGGGGAAAGTTACATCTTAAAATCATACAACATTATTAATAAACTTCCGGAACAGAATAACCTCGACACAGAAATAAATAAAATGCTTCCACCTTTTTTTATCGTCCCCAATAATAGCATAGGGATAACAATAAAGCATAATAGCGACGGGGCATTAATCTCTATGTCTAACATGCCCATATTTTATTGTCATAAGAGCTAGTTATTATTCAGTATAAAAAAACAGTTACAATAAAAAGACTTATGGAGAGTGCATCATAAGTATCGGATACTCACCGGAACAATCAGGGCTGGAGCATACTTTGTTAAATTTCTTTAACAAAACCAAACATCATCCAG
>NZ_RQVV01000004.1 GCF_009295515.1 Erwinia endophytica
ATCGGTTTTGCGTCTGGGAAAGCAACAGGAACGGCCAGAAAGCGCCATGTAAATTCAGGGTGAGTTTGGGTAGACTGTGTGTCAGCCATGATCGTTACTCCTTCTAATGTTGTGGTTAGACGCCTCGGCTGTGCTGCTAACACTCCGGGGCGTTGTTTTGACGGGGATTATCGTGTTAAGGTGACCACCTAATATAATTAACCATATTCCCATAGGTGACCACTTGTCAACGATAAAGCGAGATAAAAGCCCCAAGGGTGATGGTCAATCACCGCAATTCAGAATGCGCATTAACCCCGAACTCAAAGAACAATTTGACCAAGCAGCACACGGCGAAGGTGTTAGTCTCGCGAATTGGATGAAAGAATTAGGCAGAGCCGCCTTAAGAAAGCGCGGTATCGAACCTAAAGGCTGAGTCATTCCGCACCATCAGCTTTATTGACCCATTCGCTCTGCCTGCTATCCTGGCTGGCGTAATGATTATTTTTGTGACACTGGTGGCCCTGTGTGGCCGCCTTTTACCTGCCTTACACGACATACCTGATTTACTTCCAGTTCTGATGTTTGTATTGTGAGCGTTCAATAATCAATCAAGGAAAGATTGAAATTCGCCATGAACACATTCATCTTCATCGTTGTATGTACTGCCATTATTTTCACCATGTCCTTTAAAACATCCTCTTTTATTTGGGAGCGAAAAAGAATAAAAAAAGTGAAAGAAATAATTCGAGTAGAACAAGAAAAAGCCCGCAACTACGATAAGAACAGACAGGAAAGTAAAATTAATTTTTTTGTTGAAGTGAAATCATCTGCAACGCCAATTAAAAAATAAAATAAGAAAAAACACCAGAAGATTACCTTAACGCCGCACTCAGGCGCGGAGATAAACTTATTAATGTTGATACAAGATTAATATTCATTAAAACAAACTTCAGATATAAATACTTTCTCCATGCAACTCATTACTTCCCCTCAAATCAATGTGTTTATGGTACTAACGAAAATGGCAAAATAGTCCGCGTGGATTTATTTGGCACAAAAGAAGCATTACACCCTGAAACCTTATAACGGCTTTGTTGAATAAATCGAACTTTTGCTCAATCGCAGGATCAGATCACGCATCATCCTGACAACACCGGCAGTCCCATGGCAAAGCAGAAGTTCAGAATTACCAACTGGCGCTCTTATAACAAAGCCCTTATCAATCGTGGCTCCATCACTTTCTGGCTGGATGATGAAGCTGTCAGGGCATGGTATGACTCAGCAACGCCTTCATCACGTGGGCGGCCTCAGCGCTATTCCGACCTTGCCATTACGACCGTCCTGGTGATTAAGCGCGTATTCCGGCTCACCCTGCGGGCTGCTCAGGGCTTCATTGATTCCATTTTTTCCCTGATGGGCGTTCCGTTACGCTGTCCTGATTACAGCAGCGTCAGTAAACGGGCAAAGTCAGTTAATGTCAGTTTCAAAACGCCAGCCCGGGGTGAAATAGCGCATCTGGTTATTGATTCCACGGGACTGAAAGTCTTCGGTGAAGGTGAGTGGAAAATCAAAAAACACGGCAAAGAGCGGCGGCGTCTCTGGCGAAAACTGCATCTGGCCGCTGACGCGAAAACGCATGAAATCATCTGTGCTGACCTGTCGCTGAACAACGTGACTGATGCAGAGGCCTTCCCGGTTCTAATCCGGCAGACCCATCGAAAAATCAGGTCAGCCGCAGCGGACGGTGCTTACGACACCCGGTTATGTCACGATGAACTACGTCGTAAGAAAATCAGCGCCCTCATCCCTCCGCGAAAGGGAGCGGGTTACTGGCCCGGTGAATACGCAGACCGCAACCGTGCCGTTGCGAATCAGCGTCTGAGCGGGAGCAATGCCCGGTGGAAATGGAGCACAGATTATAACCGTCGCTCTATAGCGGAAACGGCGATGTACAGGGTGAAGCAGCTGTTCGGAGGTTCACTGACGTTGCGTGACTATGATGGTCAGGTAGCAGAGGCTCTGGCCATAGTGCGTGCGTTGAACAAAATGACGAAGGCCGGAATGCCAGAAAGAGTGCGTATCGCCTGAAAACCCAACTCACTACAGACAGGCTCGATCTAAATCTGATTTATTCAACAAAGCCCCTTAGAACGCATACCAGGCGTTAAACGTCATCTAAGGCAACATGCCACCGAAAATTAGGGTGTGTTCCTTAACTGTATTAGCTCAGATGTATTAGCTCAGACCTGATCTGACAGCTCCCAGTTTTAGCATACTCAGGTAGTTTCTTGCTGTTTTTTCTGAGCGTGTTGCAATACGACGATTTTCTTTTAGCATCGCAAAACAGCGTTCCACGACATTGCGTTTTCTGTACAGCCGTTTGTCGGGTTTTCGTCGTCCGTCCTGACTGGCTTTTTCATTCGATTTAAAAGGAATAACCGCTTTTATTCCTTTTTCTTTCAAGTAAAAGACCACCTTCTTAGAAGGTGGCTTTTGAGAATGCCCCCTGTAAGGGGGGTGATTGTCACTTTCCGCTTTTTACTCTAACAATTCCATTTGCTGTTCATGCGTTTGTTCCGTTTTCTCCTGATGCCTCACATATCTTCTGATAATTTCTTCGTTTACCCCTACCCTATCCACAAAGTACCCACGGGACCAAAAATGGTTACCCCATAGCTTCTTTCTTATGTGAGGAAAACGATTGTAGAGCCTGATTGCACTGCGGCCTTTCAGGTGCCCCATCAGGGTTGATATCGAAATTTTAGGCGGGACGATCACTACAAGATGTACATGATCTGGCTGAATATTTAACTCCAGTACCTCACCATCTTTTATTCCACAGAGAATATAAATTGTCCTGTAAAGTTCTTTGCCCAACTTGTCCCTGAGGATCCTGAAACGGTACTTTGGCGTCCAGACTATGTGGTATTTGCAACGCCAATATACATGTGATGAACTCCTGTAAAGCCCCATGTCGGTTTGTCTCCTTTTACTTGTGGTGAGTAAGCAGAGATATTCCGGCATGGGCATTCTTCAGGCTATAGCCTTACAGGATCAATCACCACCTTCCCAAGAGGTGGTTTAGGGGTGACAATAAATACGAAAATCCCTGCCTGAGTATCCTTTATCCGCCAGTACGGCTTTGGGACGGGATTTCAGGCATCCACTTTTACGAATAACACCGACCTGGCTGAGTAACGCTTTTGCATACCGACTTTCGTGGGCCTGTCCACCGCTCAGGCTGAA
>NZ_RQVV01000039.1 GCF_009295515.1 Erwinia endophytica
GACGTCAGTCTGTCGCTGGTTTCCCAGATGCCGAAGGCGAAAGCATAAGGCAGGACGCCGATGAAAACGGAACAACCGTTATGGGGGCGGGGGATCATGATCTCGCCCCAGCATTTTCAGCAGCAGGCCGCTCACACGGCCTGGTCTGCCGAATGTATTGCCCGGATGGGGCTGACCCATCCCTGGGGGGTTATCCGGGCTTCTTTTGAACCGGAGATGCTGAAACTCGGCCGTCTGCAGGCCAGCCATCTGCATGTCCGTTTTCAGGACGGCACGCTGATCGACAGCGACAGTGCCGGTGATCTGCCGCCGGCACTGTCGCTGGCGGGCGAGTCACATGAGAGCGTGGTGGTGCTGGCGCTGCCGTTGCTGCGGGCTAACGGCGGCAACTGCCTGAAGCCGGATGAAGTGGCTGAACGTCCGGTGCGTTACCGCCAGTGCTGGCGCGAGGTGCGCAACCAGTTTGGCGACGATGACCGGCAGATTGCGGTGATGCAGCCGGCGCTGAGCCTGCGCTTTGCCCGTCAGGACAACAGTGATTACCTGACCTGTCCACTGGTCCGTCTGCTGCAGGATCAACAGGGGATCTGGACGCTGGACGACACCTTCCTGCCCCCGCTACTGACCGTGCAGGGCAGCCGCTGGCTGACTGCCCAACTGGAGCAACTGATGACGCAGCTCCGCGCCCGTCTGACCCGGCTGATGGCGATGCGCCGTGAGAGCAATGCCCGGATGGCGGATTTTGCGGTGGCGGATGTGTCCCTGTTCTGGCTGCTGAATGCCCTGAACAGCGCCGAGCCGGTGCTCGGGCAGTTTCTGCGTTACCCGCAGAGCGCGGCGGAGCGTCTGTACCCGGAACTGGCCCGTCTGGCGGGCAGCCTGCTGACGTTTTCACTGGAGCACCAGGTCAGCGACATTCCGGTCTGGCAGCATGAACAGCTGAACGCGGTATTTCCGCCGCTGTTTGACTTACTGGGCGACCTGCTCGAGGCCAGCCTGCCGTCGCGGGTGGTGGCGATTGAGCTTGAGCATGATGCCCGGCTTCACTTCTGGCAGGCCCGTCTGCATGACCCACGCCTGCGTGAAGGGGCGGATTACTACCTCTCCGTACGTTCACCGATGCCGGTGGCACAACTGCAGGAGCAGTTCCCGCGCCAGTGCAAGGTCGGCAGTCCCGATCATGTCAGGAGTATCGTCAATTCATCACGGGTGGGCGTTCCTCTGACGCCACTGCGTCATGTGCCGGCAGCCATTCCACTGCGTCTGGAAAACCAGTATTTCAGCCTCGATGTCTCTCATCCTCTGGCCACCGAAATGCTTCAGGGCGGCACCTGCATGTTTTACGTTCCGGGCATGCTCGGCGAGCCTGAACTTGAACTCTTTGCGGTACTGAGAACATGAGTGAGCGTAAACGCGGCGCGGCCGCGTCCATTGATATTGATGCCCTGCTGCAGGACACCTGGCTGCAGGTGATTAGCCTGCGTCACGGTCCGACGTTTCAGGATGGAGAAGGACGCACGTTGTGGGAGCGCTGCATTGCTGATGTCGAACGTGTGCAGCGTGAGCTGAAAGCGAGCGAACTCGATGAAGCCAGCTGTCAGCATATTCTCACTGCCCAGTGTGCGCTGCTTGATGAGGCGGTAAAAGGTCGCGGTGTAGAGGATGATGCCTGCGTGCAGTGGTACGACATCCCCTTGCAGGGGCACTTTCTTGGCACGATGGATGCCGGTGACACGCTGTGTGAGCGTATGCGCGATGTGCTGCGTGAACCGGTGCCGGACTGTGCGGTGCTGACCTGCTTTCACCGGGTGATGCTGCTGGGGTTCCTGGGCAGTTTTCGCTCGCTGGATGACCCCGAACGGCAAAAGCTGCTCAGTGCGCTCAGTGAACAGGTTGCGCCCTTCAGCCATTCGCCTTCCGGTCCGGTGCTGGCGGAAAGCCGGGCCGGACGCGGTACAGGCGGCGGGTTCTCTTCATGGCCGGTGCGCACGGGGCTGGGCCTGCTGGTTCTGGCCGGCCTGTGGTGGGGACTGGATCACTGGCTGAGTCAGTTGCTGGCCACCCTGTTACCTGGGGTGGCGCAGTGAGTCCTGCACAACAACGGCTGCTGGCGCTGTGGGCTCTGCTGCTGAGCGCGGTGGTCTGTCTGGTCTTCCTGCCAGTTTCCCGGATGGTCGCTGTGGCGATACTGCTGGCGGTGTGGGGAGGGATTGCGGTGGTCTGGTCCGTGACCCGTCGCCGGGCAGACGATGAAACCGGCTTCTGTTTCGATAACCTGCCGGCGGCGACATATCGTCAGCCGGTGGTGCTGGTCTGCGGTGATTTGCCGCAGAGCTGGCCTGGTTCGTCGCCGGTGCTGACGGTCTCTCAGGGATGCTGGATAAGACTGGAAGACCATCAGAATGTGACGCAGGTGGCCCGCCAGTTGCTGTGGCAGCGCCCGGAGTGGGGACGCCAGCTGTCCGTTCTGGTCAGTGTCTGTCCGCAGAAGCAGACGGATACAGACTCGCTGACCAGCCGTCTGCTGGCCCTGCGCTGGCAAATCAGCCGGCTGCGCCGGGAAACCGGGCATACCGTGCCGCTGGTACTGAGCGGTCAGGTGGGTAGCGCAATGATGAACGATATGCTCTGGCAGATGGCCATTCCGGGGGAGGGCATCAGCGTCTGGCGTGACGCGGCGGCGCCGGAACCGGTGGCAGCCCGGAGCAGCGCCGGGGGCGCGATGGCCATGCAGCCGCAGGTCCTGATGAACAGCCTGACGGACTGGTTTCATCAGCATGCCGGCGCGGTGTTTACGGATGCGCGTCCGGATATCCCGGTGGTGACACCGGCCGTGGTGCTGTGGGGACTGGGCCCGGTTCTGGCGGGCAGCCTGTCTTCGTCAGCCTGGACCGCCTGGTTACAGCGTCATACCGCGCTGCGACACGCCGCCGGCTGGCATCCGGTTGGGACAGACAGTACGGTGCTGTCGCTGCTGCCGGAGGTGGTACTGCCGCTGTTGCCGGCAGGTCGGGGACTGACGCCCCGCCAGCGTCTGTGGCGCAATGGCGTGACGCTGTTCATCCTCGCCGCCGTGGCGGCGCTGCTGAGCAGTGCCTGGCATAACCGCCAGTTACTGCACCGGGTGAGCGTCGACATTCAGCAGTATGAGCATATCCCCATGAATGACTACGGCCCGAAAGCAGAAGCCGTTAATGTCCTGCGTCAGGATATGGCACAACTTGATGGCTGGGCGCGTAATGGCGAACCGCTGCGAATGAGCCTCGGACTGTATCAGGGCGGGCGTCTGCGTCAGCCGCTGCTGAATGCCATCCGCACGTATGTGCCGCAGCCGCCACCCCCGCCGAAGCCGGAACCCAAAGCCGTACCGGTGCCGAAGACGGTACGTCTCGACAGCCTGTCGCTGTTCGATTCCGGGAAGTCGGAACTGAAAGCCGGCTCAACAAAAATGCTGGTGAATTCCCTGGTGGATATCAAAGCCCGGCCCGGCTGGCTGATAGTGATCAGCGGACATACTGACAATACCGGCAGTCCACAACAAAATCAGGCGCTCTCCCTGAAACGCGCCGCGGCGGTGCGGGACTGGATGCGCGACACCGGCGACGTGCCGGAAAGCTGTTTTGCGGTGCAGGGCTATGGTGCAAGTCGCCCTGTTGCCACCAATGACACGCCGGCGGGTCGTGCGCTTAACCGGCGGGTCGAAATCAGTCTGGTACCGCAGGCAGATGCCTGTCAGATACCGGATACAAAAACGGCGTCGCCGGATGAAAGCGACGCACCAACTCAAGAAATGGAGATGTAAACCATGGCAATTCCTGTTTATCTGTGGCTGAAAGACGACGGTGGTGCGGACATCAAAGGTTCCGTGGATGTGAAAGACCGTGAAGGCAGCATCGAAGTGGTGGCGCAGGAACATAACCTGTACATCCCGACCGACAACAACACTGGCAAACTGACCGGCACGCGCATTCATACACCTTTCCTGTTCACCAAGGAAATCGATTCATCCAGTCCGTACCTGTACAAGGCGGTGACCACCGGTCAGACGCTGAAGTCAGCCGAGTTTAAGTGGTACAAAATCAACGATGCCGGGCAGGAAGTGGAGTACTTCAACACGAAGCTTGAGAACGTGAAGGTGGTGAAGGTGAATCCGGTGATGCACGACGTCAAAAATCCCGTCTTTGAGAAGCACAACCACCTCGAATCCATTGAGCTGCGTTACGAAAAAATCACCTGGACCTACACGGACGGCAACATTATTCATTCCGATTCGTGGAATGAACGCGCCACGGCGTAATTCGCTTTTTATCCGTCAGTTTATTACGGCACACGGGTGTGTGCCGCTTTACAGGAGGTCTCTATGTCCCTGGCTCAGTGGGCAACACACTGGCAGAAGGACCCGCGCTTCAGCCGGAACTACACGGCGCGACTGGTTGAGAAAGCCTGCGCGCTGGATGCGCAGCTTCACAGCGCGTACTGCGCAGGTCAGCTGAAAGTGATAGCCGGACCGCACCGCAAGGCCGGGCCCGGTGGAGGCGGTGATGCCCGCCTGCACATGACGCTGCAGCCTGCCGCAAATGCCAGCTGCTGGCACGTCATTCTTGATGACAGCGCGACACGTCCCGTGAAGGTTGAAAAGCGGGAGCGCCTGGGGCACCGCTTCTGACCGGTACCCGGCACGGCATCTGATGGCTGTGCCGGTTCCTGAGCCGCTTTTTCTGCTGAGTCTCTGCCCAGGCGGAACCTCAGCAGAAAACGTTCCTCATACCACAGATGAGATTTCAGACCTGATGCGCTTTGGTCAGTCCGCAGCGAGGGCGGTAGCGTGCCCGGGAAAAATAAAGAGAGAGCCTCATGGAAAATC
>NZ_RQVV01000040.1 GCF_009295515.1 Erwinia endophytica
GGTCATTGGACATTATCTGAACATAAAACACTATCAGTAAATTGGAATCATTACCTGTGTCTGTGGGTCAATGCCATTAGCGAGTAAGGATAGGTAATCAGCACGTAGGCGCCTAGCATCTGCCAGCGACAGGGCAGGGAAGGCACCGAGGCCCATCATAGTACGCTGCTTTGTTGCTGGCCGCTGATAGCGAAAGCGCCAGAGTTTCTTACCGCTCGTTTTCACCACCATAAAAAGCCCGTCGCCATCGTGCAGCGTCAAATCTTTATCGGTAGCTTTGGAGTGGAGTACTTCGGTATTGGTTAGTGGACGCGTTGTCCTTGCCATGTGGGGCGTTCCTTCGTGAATTGGTATACGTAATTGGCATACATCTTAGCGTATACCAATACGTATACCAATTATCGCCGGATTCAGCCGGATATCCTCGGACAACGACAGACACAAAAAAGCCCGCAAACCTAGGTGGGATGCGGGCTTTCCGTACTTCACCGGACGTGTCCGGATCAAGATTTGGTGGAGCTGGCGGGAGTTGAACCCGCGTCCGAAATTACTACACCGTCGGCACTACATGCTTAGTCCAGTTTTTACATTCGCCTGTTAGCTGCGAACGGACACGCCACTAACAAACTAGCCTGATTGGATTTAACGCTTCAACCCCAGGCAGGGCATCCACGCGATCTCTTTTAGGTTTGACCTCTCTTGATCCCCGTCCTAAGAGCGGAGGCTAGGGAGAGAGGGCTCTAAGCAGGTTATTAAGCTGCTAGTGCGTAGTTTTCGTCGTTTGCGACTATTTTTTTGCGGCTTTTAACGAGGCCAACCGCCCCTCGGCATGCTCCTTGGGCTTCGCAAATCCCGTCGAATCCAGAATCAGCCCCAAAGTGTGACGCAGTATAACAGAAAAACTCATCGCCACGCCAGTCACTTAGCGATTAGCATGTTTCATTATACGTGCTTTGTCTAATTTCCATTCGCGATCTTTAATGTCATCGCGTTTGTCGTGCTCTTTCTTACCTTTTGCCACGCCAATTTTCAATTTGGCCCAGGCGTTTTTCCAGTACAACGACAGTGCCACAACGGTGTAACCTTCACGATTAACCCGCCCATAGAGTGAATCCAACTCGCGCTGCTTCAGTAGCAGTTTACGGTTACGAGTTGGATCGCAGACTACATGGGTAGAAGCCACCGTCAATGCCTGGAATGTGGCGCCGAACAGATAGGCCTCACCGTCGCGCAGTAGAATGTAGCTGTCGCTGATATTGGCCTTACCGGCCCGGAGAGATTTGACTTCCCATCCTTGTAGCGAAAGACCCGCTTCGAACTCTTCTTCAATAAAGTATTCATGGCGGGCACGCTTGTTCATAGCAATGGTAGCAGAACCGGGTTTATGTGTTTTTTTCTTCGTCATAGTGCTGGTTAGTGTACATGAAGCGATGATTTATGGCATCCCCTGTAACAACAGCGTCAGGGAAAAGCGTTATGTTAACAGAACACTGGCGGCTGCGAATTTTTGTTTGATCGCCGGATAATGATATTATTGCGATGTTATAAGATTAACAGGAAATACTATGTCCCAGATTAGTCGTTCCGCGCTGGTGCCCTACAGTGCGGAGCAAATGTTCCGGTTAGTAAATGATGTGGATGCTTATCCGGAATTTCTTCCAGGGTGTACCGGCAGCCGGGTTATTGATGCCAATGCTCAAGAGATGACGGCATCAGTGGATGTTTCTAAGGCAGGGATTAGCAAAACTTTTGTGACGCGTAATACGCTGACCGATAATCAAAGCATCCATATGCAGCTGGTTGACGGGCCGTTTCGCAAGCTGACTGGCGGCTGGGTGTTTACGGCGTTAAGTGAAGAAGCGTGCAAGGTTGAGCTGAATCTGGAGTTTGAGTTCACCAATATGCTGGTGGAAATGGCCTTTGGACGGATTTTCAAAGAATTAGCCAGCAGTATGGTGCAGGCTTTTACGCGCCGTGCCAAAGAGGTTTACAGTGCCTGATATTGCAGTTGAAGTGGTCTATGCTCTGCCGGACAAACAGTATCTCTACACGGTAAATGTGGCAGAAGGCAGCACCGTTGAGCAGGCTATTAAAGCCTCTGGGCTTCTGGAACTGCGCAGCGATATTGATCTGGGTAACAATAATAAAGTAGGCGTATTCAGTCGTCCGGTGAAACTCAGTGATGAGGTGCACAGTGGAGACCGGATTGAGATCTATCGTCCTTTGCTGGCTGACCCAAAAGAGTTACGTCGTCAGCGGGCGGCAAAAAAGTAAGGCGCGTTGAGCGCCTTACTGCTTTTCAAAACCCGCGGTGGCAGAACCGCGACTCAACTCAGCCTTTCTGGCCGGCCAGTTTCGGTTTGTTATCAATGTTGGTCAGTATGCCATTTTGGTCAAAGGTCAGCGTCAGCGTTTGCTGTGTCACGGGCTCATGGCCTGGTTCCTGACGGAACACGTAATACCAGACATTGCTACCAAACGGGTCATGCATCATCGGTGTTCCCAGCGTGTAGGCCACTTGCTGCTGGGTCATGCCGGTATGAATTTTAGCAACATCACTGGCAACCAGGTAGTTACCCTGGTTGATATCTGGCCGGTAAACCACACGTTCCAGAGTGGAACATCCAGCGGTCATCATCAGAAGAACCACCGCCGCAACAGTCAGCGTTTTACAGCGCATAAGTATCTTTATTCCTTTTAGGGCCAACAATCTGGCTGCATCGAACACTTGCGACGATAACAGCGTAAGAAGTGGATGATAATAAACCTTTCCGCAGTTTGAAACCTCTACGAAGCATGGTTATGACCACAGGCACCTAAAAAAGTGCGACATCAGGCGGCTAAAAGCTCTTTCGCATTCGCCAGTGTGTTACGGGTTACCTGACTTCCTCCCAGTAAACGCGCCAGTTCCTGCAGACGTGAGCGTTTGTCGAGCGGTTGCATATGTGTTTCTGTCATCTCACCATCAGTCTCTTTGCTGACGTAAAAATGATGATTACCGCAACCCGCGACCTGAGGCAGATGTGTCACGCACATCACCTGAGTGGACTCGCCTAATTGACGCAGCATTTTGCCCACAACAGCGGCGGTTGGTCCGCTGATGCCCACATCCACTTCATCGAAAATCAACGCCGGGGTATCCATTTTTCGTGCGGTAATCACCTGAATGGCTAACGCGATACGTGAGAGTTCACCGCCTGACGCGACTTTAGACAGCGGTTGCAACGGCTGGCCAGGGTTAGTGCTGACATGGAAGTCAATGTGGTCGGCACCTTCTGCGGTGAGATGGTCAGCGTTGAACTGAACCTCAATAGCAAACTGACCATGCGGCATTGATAGCGCGTGCATGCTCTCACTGATCAGCTGGCTGAGTTCCTGTGCGTAATGCATACGACGTTGGTGCAGTTTTTCCGCACAACTCATCGCGAGCTGGCGATATTGTGCAGTGCTAGCCGTCAGTTCGTCCTGATCATTTTCTTGTTGATTGATCAACTCTTGCTCTTCCAGCAACTGCTGATGGAACGCAGGCAATTCCTCCGGCGCAATATGATGTTTACGCGCCAGCGAAATTTGTCGGGAAAGACGTTGTTCAAGTTCGTGCAGGCGGTTCGGATCCAGATCCAGCTGATCACAATAATGGCGCAATTCATCGCTGGCTTCACTAATTTGTATCGCTGCTTCGTCCAACAGGGTATATACGCTGTTCAGTTTATCGTCCATAGCGACCAGTTCACTGAGCAGTTGCTGGGTGTTATATAGCAGGTTTTGCAACGTGTGCTCTTCACCATCGGTCAGTAGCATCAGTGCTTGCTGGCTGGTGGATAATAGCTGCCCACTGTTCGCCAGGCGTTTGTATTCTTCATCGATCTGCTCGTATTCACCGGCCTGTGGTGCGAACTCATTCAACTCTTTCAATTGGTATTGCAATAGTTCACGGCGAGCTTCACGTTCCTGAGAAAGTTGCTGATGCTGGGCTAAAGCACGACAACTTTGGTGCCACTGGTGATAGCTGCTGGCCATATCTTTTAATAGATTGTTTTCACCGGTATAGCCATCCAGCAGGGTTTTCTGATACTCAGATTTCAGTAACAGTTGATGGGCATGCTGGCCATGGATCTGGATCAGCAATTGACCGAGATCGCGCAATTGCGAAAGAGGTACGGCGGTGCCATTAATAAAGCCCCGGGAGCGTCCATCGCTGTTGATAACGCGGCGTAGCAGGCACTCGTTGCCGTCATCAAGCTGATTATCGAGCAGCCACTGTAATGCTGAGGGGGTATCCTGGAGGGAGAAACGGGCGCAAATGTCGGCACGCGCGGCCCCCTGGCGCACCATATCTGCTTCAGCACGTCCCCCGAGACACAGACCCAGCGCATCAATAGCGATGGATTTCCCCGCGCCGGTTTCACCGGTAATTGCAGTCATTCCACGCTGAAAATCGATTTCAAGATTACGAACAATCGCAAAATTACTGATGGTCAGTTGTGCCAACATCGTTATTGCTCCTGTATGAAAACACAGATGTGGTTTTTTATACAGTATATACTGGTTTTATAACCAGTAAAGTAATTGGTGCCGGATTTTAAAACAATTTTTTCGACCAACCCAGTTTTGTGCTTAATGTATTGAAATAACTGTAACTTTTTGGGTGAATTAGGTTGAGGTGATCCTTGTTTTTGCGAATTAACACGTCTTCTCCCTCTTTGATCGGTAACGCTATCTGACTGTCACAACTGATCTCCAGGTCATTGCTCATATGGGAAAAGCGCAGGCGGATACTGCTACTGCTGTCGATGACCAGTGGACGAGCAGAAAGCGTATGCGGAAACATTGGCACAATGGCTATCGCATCCAGAGAAGGGGTCAGGATCGGGCCACCGGCAGAGAGCGAGTAGGCGGTGGAACCTGTCGGTGTCGAAATGATCAAGCCGTCAGAACGCTGTGAGAAAGCAAAGGTCTCGTCGATATAGACTTCAAACTCAATCATGTGCGCCACTTTACCCGGATGGAGCACCACTTCGTTAATCGCCGTGCCAATTCGCGGAGAGCCTTCCTGACTACAAACCTGAGCCTCCAGCAGTAAGCGACTTTCCGTGATGTACTTGCCTTCCAGTACGTCGGCCAACTGCTGCTGGGCATTATCCGGGTCCAGATCGGTAAGAAATCCCAGATTGCCACGGTTGATGCCAATCACTTTGATTCCGTAACGGGCCAGCACACGGGCGGCACCTAACATATTTCCGTCGCCGCCGACTACTACTGCCAGATCCGCCTTTTGACCAATTTCGGTCAGTGTTCCGGTCGCCACATCAGAAAGGTTTAGCTCGCGTGCAATTTGCTGTTCGATAATCACCTCGTAGCCTTTCGCCATCAGCCAGCGATAAAGCATTTCGTGGGTCGTCAGCGCGGTAGGATGGCGCGGATGCCCCACAATACCAATGCAGTTGAAATGGTTGTTCATAATGCTGGCGTTCCTCATGAGGTAAACTACCTCAGACAATGTGACCGGTTCCCTTGAAACCGCAATTCTGATCCCCATAATAAGCGAACCAGCGAGATGAATGTGCATAAACGCGGAGAATTTCATGAGTAGTAAAGAACAGAACACCCCAAACGAGCAAGTCTCAGACGATATTGAGATGGAACAGACGAAAAGTCAGGATACCGAGACGGCAGAAGAGGTTGATCCGCGTGATGAGCGCATTACCGAGCTGGAAGCCCAGTTAGCGCAGGCACAGGGTGGCGTGCGTGAAGCGCAATTACGCGCCCAGGCAGAGATCGAAAATATTCGACGTCGGGTCGAACAGGACGTGGAAAAAGCCCACAAATTTGCCCTGGAAAAATTTGCCAATGAACTGCTGCCAGTGATCGATAGTCTTGAGCGGGCGTTGGAAGTGGCTGATAAAGAAAATCCTGAGTTGACCGCGATGATTGAAGGGATCGAACTGACGCTGCAATCCCTGTTGAGCGCCGTGCGTAAATTTGGCGTGGAAGTGGTTGGCGAAGTCAATGCACCATTTAACCCTGAAATCCATCAGGCGATGTCGATGATGGAATCTGACGAAGTCGCGCCTAATCACGTGTTGATGGTGATGCAGCGTGGCTATACACTGAATGGTCGTCTGCTGCGTCCGGCAATGGTCGCGGTGTCTAAAGCTAAAGCGTAATCGCCAGCCTCAATTAAAAAGCACCGTGATAAAGGGCCATGCTGCGCATTTAAAAGTGCGGTTGAGCGATTTCGGTGATGGGAGCTAAAAGGGTTCATGTCCAGCATGGACCCTTTTTAAATGAAACTTTTACCCACTCCCAGGATGATCAATTTTTATGTTTTATCGCGGCAGCGCGCTAATCCGGCAGAACTGGCGTCCAGTCTATCGGTTGTTCACCGTGCTGGAGCAGCCACTCATTGGTTTGGGAAAAGTGTCTGCAACCAAAAAAGCCGCGATGAGCCGAAAGCGGGGAGGGGTGAGGCGCCTGTAAAACATGATGCCGTTTCCTGTCGATAATTGCGCCTTTCTTTTGGGCGTGTGATCCCCACAGTAAAAACACCACGCCTTCACGGTGCTGATTAATTGCTGCAATAACATTATCGGTAAACGTTTCCCAGCCAAAACGGGCGTGGGAATGGGCCTGACCCGCTTCCACTGTTAAAACGGTATTGAGTAGCATCACTCCCTGCTTCGCCCAGCTTTCGAGAAAACCATGCCGGGGAGCGGTAAACCCCGGAATGTCGCTGGTTAGTTCTTTATATATATTGACCAGCGAAGGTGGAATAGCAACCCCAGGCAGGACAGAAAAGGCCAGACCGTGCGCCTGATTGGGACCGTGATAAGGATCCTGCCCCAAAATCACGACTTTCACCTCGCCAAGTTCGGTGAGTCGAAAGGCGTTAAACACCTCTTTCTGTGGTGGATAGACCGTTTTTCCGGCGGCGCGTTCTTTTGCTACCGACGCGAGAGTATCAATAAAGTAGGACTGTTTTTTTTCTTGTGCCAGCACGTCGTGCCAGGTCAGTGCATTGACCATTTACACCTCCTTAGGGGTAGATGGCCATAGCTTAACGCGGATCGTGATCGGCTCAAAATTAAAATAAAATTGAAAATATACAAAAAAAATACAAAATTGGTTTTTTGGTAAAATTGAACTAAATCAAAAAGTTGATTCTTGGGTGTTTTTGTCATGAGGGGTGATTTTGATTTAAATCAAAGTAGCTGGCTGGGCAGGCTGATATACAGGTCAGATAGCATCTCTGAATTGACTGAACTTTTATTTTTTTACCCGCTGATAATTTTCAGCACAGAACTGCCTGGGAGGCACAATCATGATTACCGGAATCCAAATTACCAAAGCAACCAATGCGGCACTGATGAATTCATTCTGGCTGCTGGATGATGAGAAAGCTGAAGCTCGTTGTGTTTGTGCAAAAGCTGAGTACAGTGAAGACCAGATTGTACCCGTCAGCAATCTTGGCGATATTGAATATCGCGAGGTTCCACTTGAAGTCAAACCTCAGGTACGCGTGGAAGGGGGACAGCACCTGAATGTTAACGTGTTACGCCGTGAAACGCTGGAAGATGCTGTTAAGCATCCAGAGAAGTATCCACAGTTGACTATTCGTGTTTCAGGTTACGCAGTGCGTTTTAATTCTCTGACGCCAGAACAGCAGCGTGATGTTATCGCCCGTACTTTCACTGAAAGTCTGTAATAGATGCTGATGGGACCAGGTTTATCGCCGGGATAAATTAGCGCTTATGGAAAACAACACCAGGGAAGGTTCGTTTCTAATATTATGGAAAATAAAAAATAATTATATTCAGGTTTAAGCTGAAAGCGGATGATTCATGGATAAATGAATCATTCTGCGTAGATACGGTACTGTGGCGCAGGTTTTATAAAAACGCGCTAATGCCGTAAGGCCGATATCAGTTAAGCCTGGCATGTAACGGTTGGACCGGACCAATAAATACCGGAAAAATCCGCGATTACCGAGAGGTGATTGCGTTTTTTTATACCTGCCGTAGATCAATCGGCTGCATGAGTACAGCCAGTTTTGTCGCATTAACGGTGACGGGCCAGCAAACTCGGGGCATGGCCAGGTAACTGTCACAAAAAAACAGCATGCTACCTGATGAATCGCCGCTTAATGCGACAGAACCCCATCAGGCGCTTTGTCTCCAACCGATTATAGCGCTGTGGTTATTCAACGCTTTCAGCTTTAGCTGTTCCGCTTGGCTTGCGACGCTTACCAATATTTTTGGTATCACGATGGCGTTTCTTTATACGCGGTTTAGCCACTTCACTGTCTTTCGCTTTTTGCTCTTTACGTTTGGCCAGCGCTTTCTTTGATGGTTTACCACTCATTTTTTCACTCGGAGCGCGGGTGGTCGGACGCAATTCATCAATAGTACGTGCTTTCAGCGGTTCGTTGATATAGCGGCTGATTTTGCCCAGCAGAGCATAGTCGTGCGCTTCGACCAGAGAGATTGCGCTGCCTTTCTTACCGGCCCGACCCGTACGGCCAATCCGGTGCAGATAGGTATCCGAAGTGCGCGGTAGATCGAAGTTAAAAACGTGGCTGACATCATCAATGTCGATACCACGAGCGGCCACGTCGGTGGCAACAAGCACGTTCACCCGACCATCAACGACGCGTTTGATCGCTTCATTACGCTTGTACTGCTCCAGTTCGCCTTCCAGATAGCTGGTATTGATACCTGCTTCGCGCAGCCAACCGCAAAGCTCATGTACCCGCTCACGTTTACGGACAAAAACCACTGAACGGCTTACTTCCGGCTGCTTCAACAGGTGGATAAGCAACGCGGTCTTATGCTTAACATCATCCGCACGGTAGTACCATTGCAGGATCTTTTTGCGTTCGCGACGGGCAGGAATGGCGTCAATCTCAACCGGATCGTTCAGCAGACGCTCAGAGAAGTCTTTGATCGCCTCGCCTTCCAGGGTGGCGGAAAATAGCAGGGTCTGCTTACGCCAGCGGGTTTCTGCCGCGATGGTTTCAATATCCTGCGCAAAGCCCATGTCCAGCATGCGATCAGCTTCATCCAGAATCAGCGTTTCTACTGCCCGGCAGTCGAAGTTCTCTTCTTTGATGTACTGCAGCAGGCGACCCGTAGTGGCAACCACCACATCCTGGTTTTCACTAAACACTTCGGCATGGTTCATATATGCCACACCACCGGTGATGGTGGCTATATCCAGGTGAGTGTGTTTGGCCAGTTCACGCGCCTGGTCAGCAACTTGCATCGCCAACTCGCGGGTAGGTGTTAGCACCAGGATACGTGGCGGACCTGATTTCTTACGGGGAAAATCGAGTAGATGCTGTAGCGCCGGCAGTAGATAAGCGGCTGTTTTTCCTGTACCGGTTGGTGCCGACCCCAGAACGTCGCGACCCTCCAGTGCAGGCGGGATCGCAGCAGCCTGGATGGCCGTGGGGCGTGTGAAGCCCTTTTCCTGCAGAGCATCCAGCAGGCTTTCATCAAGTTCGAGTTCGGAAAAAGTACTTACAGTCATGGTCTACCTCAGTTTGGGGCGCTGATTATAGACAGATTGAACGCGATCTTCATCTGTTTGTGTGTTCTGAATGGCTTTTCCTTATTTCTTATTTGTCCTATGCTAACGCCGTTTCTTCTTCAGGTCAGTCAAATGTCTCAACAGAAAGTGTCTCTCCGAAGCAACGGGTTTACCTTTAAACAATTTTTTGTCGCCCATGATCGCTGTGCGATGAAAGTTGGGACCGACGGGGTGCTGCTTGGTGCCTGGGCACCGGTTACAGGAGCTCAACGGGTGCTGGATATCGGTACCGGAAGCGGCCTGATAGCGCTGATGCTTGCTCAGCGTACGGGAAAAACGGTGCCCATCGATGCGGTTGAGCTGGATGAACAAGCCGCAGGACAAGCGCAGGAAAATGCCGCGGCCTCACCCTGGAGCGAGCGGATCACTATTTATCAGGATGATATTCTGCGATGGGTGAAAACGAGCGAACAACGTTACTCGTTGATTGTCAGCAATCCACCTTATTTTTCGCCAGGTGTCGACTGCGCCACACCAGAGCGCGCTGTAGCGCGTTATGCCGCTGATTTAACGCATGATGCGCTGCTGACCTGTGTTGAAAGTCTGATTACGCAAGAGGGCTATTTCTGCCTGATCCTGCCGGAGACAGCAGGTAACAAACTGCTGGCGTTGGCGCAGCAACGCGGTTGGTATTTGCATTTTCGTACCGATATCTCCGATAACGAGAGGCGTCCGCCTAACCGCGTGTTGCTGGCGCTGTCACCCAAAGCGGGCGAACCATTTCATGACCGGATGACGATTCGTGGACCGGATCAGCGCTATTCTGCGGCACATTGCAACCTGACCCGGGAGTTCTATCTTTTTCGCTGATTAAGGTGACAAGATGGTCGGTTCTGCTTCATCCAGTTGCTGTGGATAATCCAGCGTATAGTGAAGACCCCGGCTCTCCTTTCTCGCCATGGCGCAACGGACCATCAGCTCAGCGACCTGAACCAGGTTGCGTAGTTCCAGTAAATTGTTGGAAATGCGGAAGTTGGCGTAGTATTCGTCAATTTCTTGCTGCAGCATATTGATACGGCGCAGTGCGCGTTCCAGACGTTTGGTGGTGCGCACTATCCCGACGTAATCCCACATCAGCAGACGCAGTTCGTGCCAGTTGTGCTGGATAACCACGTGCTCGTCTGAATCATCCACGCGGCTTTCATCCCACACCGGAAGCGCTGTAACAAGCGGAACTGCCTGTAGATGTTCGTTGATGTGTAGCGCCGCCGACCAGCCGTAGATCAGGCATTCCAGCAGTGAGTTAGAGGCAAGACGGTTCGCGCCATGCAGGCCGGTGTAGCTGACTTCACCAATAGCATACAGGCCGTTGACATCCGTCAGTCCCTGCTGATCAACCATAACACCGCCACAGGTGTAATGCGCCGCTGGAACGATCGGGATAGGTTCTTTGGTCAGATCAAAGCCCAGCATTTTTAGCTTTTCATCGATAGTCGGGAAATGTGCATGGATGAAGTCAGCCGGTTTATGGCTGATATCCAGATACATACAGTCGGCACCAAGGCGTTTCATCTCATGGTCGATAGCCCGTGCGACGATATCGCGTGGCGCCAGCTCGGCTCGTTGATCAAATTCAGGCATAAATCGTGTACCGTCAGGACGCTTCAGTAGCGCGCCTTCACCACGCAGTGCCTCAGTCAGCAGGAAATTTCGTGCTTCAGGATGGAACAGGCAAGTCGGATGGAACTGATTAAATTCCAGGTTTGCCACACGGCAACCTGCACGCCAGGCCATGGCGATGCCATCACCTGAGGCCACGTCCGGGTTGGTGGTGTACTGATAGACTTTGGCCGCGCCTCCCGTTGCCAGCACGACAGCGCGAGCGCTGTAGGTCTCCACTTTTTCGCGTTTACGGTTCCAGATATAAGCCCCGACAACGCGGCGTTGGCCGGGCAAGCCGATTTTATCAGAAACGATCAGGTCAACAGCGTTGCAGCGTTCGATAATCCGAATATTCGGATGGCTCAGCGCCTGGCTTACCAGCGTGTTTTCTACTGCGCGACCCGTAGCATCCGCACGGTGCAGGATACGACGATGACTGTGTCCTCCTTCACGAGTGAGATGATAGGGACCATCACGGTGCTCAGGACTCTCTTTATCGAACAGCATACCGTTATCAATTAGCCACTGCACACAGTGCCGGGCGTTACTGGCGATAAAAGAGACCGTTTCACGTTCACATAAGCCACTTCCAGCGGTCAGGGTATCTTCAACGTGGGACGCGATGCTGTCACATTCATCGAATACCGCAGCGATACCGCCCTGGGCGTAAAAGGTTGAGCCTTCGCTGACCGGCCCTTTACTTAATACGGCGACCTGGTGATTTTCAGCCAGGCGAAGCGCCAGCGTAAGGCCTGCGGCACCGCTACCAATGATCAACACGTCACAGCTATAATCGGAAGAAGAAAGCATGTTGTTTAATTTACTAAACAGGTTGTTTGCTGAGCATAGCACCCAATTTTCACCGGGAAAAAGTCTTTTTTTGCTGATTACGGGAGAATGTGAACTCGTCGATATTTTTAACATCGCCAGAAATCGGGCTATGGCATCGTTTTTTGTGACAGGAGAGTTTAATATTGCGAACGAACTCGAATCTCAGTGATTTTAAGGTGAAAAAACGGGCTTCATGGGTTACTCTGCGGCGTTGACGGGAGGCTTTCATGCCTGAAGCAAAAGTACCAAAGAGAAGCAGTGGCTGCTTAAATCGGTCAGAAATCATAAAAATGATCGCTGATTTATCCTCTTCCCGCACCGGCATTACAAATAAAACGGATAACGGAACTTTACTCATGATGATCACTCTAAGCGCATGCTTGCTCAAAAAGTATGAGTTATTGTGGGGAGTTCCGATACGCGTGGAACAAGATTTGGGGAGACATTACCTCGGATGAGCGAGCAGTTAACGGACCAGGTTCTCGTAGAGCGAGTCCAGAAAGGAGATCAGAAGTCATTTAATTTACTGGTAGTGCGCTACCAGCATAAAGTGGCGAGCCTGGTTTCCCGTTATGTGCCGTCTGGAGATGTACCTGATGTAGTGCAAGAATCATTCATCAAAGCGTATCGTGCGCTGGAATCGTTCCGTGGCGATAGTGCCTTCTACACATGGCTCTATCGAATAGCCGTCAATACGGCCAAAAATTACCTTGTTGCTCAGGGGCGTCGACCTCCTTCCAGTGATGTGGATGCTATTGACGCTGAAAACTTTGAAAGTGCGGGTGCGCTAAAAGAAATTTCGAACCCTGAGAACTTAATGTTGTCGGAAGAACTGAAACAGATGGTTTTTCGTACCATTGAGATGCTGCCTGAGGATCTCCGTATGGCGATTACTCTGAGGGAGCTGGATGGCCTGAGCTATGAAGAGATAGCCGTCATTATGGATTGCCCGGTTGGTACGGTTCGTTCACGTATCTTCCGTGCTCGCGAAGCCATTGATAACAAAATTCAACCGCTTATCCAACGCTAGCAATAGCGGATACAGGAAGGGTACTGAGGCATGCAGAAAGAACAACTTTCCGCTTTAATGGACGGTGAGACTTTAGATAACGAAGTTTTGTCAGCATTGTCTAAAGACACCAGGTTGCAACGAGACTGGGAAAGCTATCACCTTATTCGCGATACTCTGCGCGGTGATATTGGGCCGGTTATTCATTTAGATATCTCTGCCCGGGTGGCTGCGGCGCTTGCAAATGAACCGCTGAACAAAACGGCAACGCTGATCCCTGAAGCGCAACCAACGCCAGAGCGTTATAGCAACATGCCGTTTTGGCACAAAGTACGTCCATGGGCTGCGCAAATTACCCAGATCGGTGTTGCCGCCTGCGTATCACTGGCGGTGATTGTTGGTGTGCAGCACTATAATCAACCTCAGAACGGGCCAGCCCAGTCTGATTCGCCTGTGCTGAATACATTACCGATGATGGGGCAGGCTTCCCCGGTGAGTTTGGGTGTGCCTTCTGATAGTGTAACGAACGACAACGTGCCACAGCAGGTTCAGGAACAGCGACGCCGTGTGAATGCAATGCTGCAAGATTATGAATTGCAGCGTCGTTTGCATTCCGAACAGATCCAGTTTGAGCAAAGCCCACCTCAGCAGGCCGCTGTCCAGGTCCCGGGTAATCAGTCATTAGGAACCCAGCAGCCGTCAGGAATTCAACAGTAGTAATGAAGCAACTTTGGTGTGCCGTCAGCCTTATGGCTGGCAGCCTGATATACTCCAGTGTCGCCCTGGCGGATACCACCCCCGGGGCGCTGTTGCAGCAAATGGAGCAGGCCAGCCAGTCTCTCAATTACGAATTCGCCTACATCAATGTTTCAAGACTGGGGATTGAATCCTTACGTTATCGTCATGCGGTTTTGAACAACAAAGTGTATGCCCAGATGCTGCAGATGGATGGTCCTCGTCGTGAGATTATCCAGCGTGGTAATGAAATCAGTTACTTCGAACCAGGTTTGATGCCTTTTACCTTGCCTGGTGATCATATTGTTGATGCGCTGCCGTCGCTGGTTTACGCTAATTTCCAGAAACTGGCTGCTACCTATGATTTTGTGTCGGTAGGGCATACCCGTATCGCTGACCAGATGTGTGAAGTTATTCGCATTGTGGCCCGTGATGGTACGCGATACAGCTATATTGTTTGGGTAGACAGTGACACCCGGCTGCCGTTACGCGTCGATTTACTTGATCATGACGGTGAGACGCTGGAACAGTATCGGGTCGTTAGTTTCGCAGTGGATGATGGCGTGCGAAGAATGATGCAGGGACTGGAAAAAGCCAATCTACCGCCGTCTCTTTCGGTGCCGGTGGGCGATAACTCCACTTTTAACTGGAGTGTCAGTTGGTTACCCGATGGCATGCAACAGGTGACGCAGAGCCGCAGGCAGATCCCCTCATTGAATAAACTGGTTGAATCCCGTTTGTACTCTGATGGTTTGTTCAGTTTTTCGGTCAACGTTGGCGCGGCAGACAAAAACAGCGTCCCTCAGCTATTGCGCACTGGACGTCGTACGGTGCAGACTGAAATACGTAATAATGCGGAAATTACGGTGGTTGGCGAACTACCACCATCAACCGCCAAGCGTATTGCAGATGGCGTCAACTTTGGGGTGGCACGATGATGAGAGAATGGGCCACGGTCGTTTCGTGGCAGGATGGGGTGGCCACCTTGCACTCCGAGATGAAAACTTCCTGCAACAGTTGTTCAGCCCGTAAAGGGTGTGGTAGCCATATGCTGAACAAACTGGGGCCGAAAAACGCTCACGTGATGAAAATTGCCAGTGCTGAACCTTTGCAGGTTGGGCAGCGTATTGAGCTGGGTATTGAAGAGAAGAGCCTGCTCAGTTCCGCTTTGCTGGTTTACATGACCCCTCTGTCAGGTCTGTTCCTGATTGCTGGTTTGTTTCAGAGCCTGTTCAACAGTGATTTGTCTGCGGCCGTGGGGGCGTTGCTGGGGGGGATCGGTGGTTTTATCGTGGCGAAGGGGATTTCCAGTTATTGGGGGAAATCGGCTTCTTTTCAGCCCGTGATCCTCAGCGTGGCGCTCCCACCGGATGCTCTGCGGGTGGAGACAGAAGCGTAGTTCGCTGGACTGGCGGTTAAACGTGATTTTAATCAGTTTGTTACGAGTTTCAGGTTTCTGTCTGGGGTCGCTTTGGCGGCCTTTTTACTTTTGTGGCGCGACCGGCTTTTTTATTGGCGGCGCAGTGGTGTCATTAATCGCCCAACCAACAGCTGAATGATATTTCTCGTTGCTAATTTGATTACAGGCAATGTGTGTGAATTCTTTCGTGCGGGGGGCTAACAGTGTAAGATGCGTGCTCATTGATGGCGGGTACATTGCAGTAAGTGTTGACAGCCATGTCCACCGCGAGAATTAAATCGAACGTTTAAGCGAAAATATTCATATAAATGAAGCATATAAGAAATTTTTCTATCATCGCTCATATCGACCATGGCAAATCAACGCTCTCTGACCGTTTGATTCAAATTTGCGGTGGCTTGACCGAACGTGAAATGGCTGCACAGGTTCTGGATTCCATGGAGTTGGAACGTGAACGAGGTATCACCATCAAGGCGCAGAGCGTGACGCTTGATTACCACGCCGCAGACGGTGAAACTTATCAGCTTAATTTTATCGACACGCCGGGCCATGTAGACTTTTCATATGAAGTATCCCGTTCTCTGGCCGCCTGTGAAGGCGCGTTGCTGGTGGTTGATGCCGGACAAGGTGTGGAAGCACAGACCCTGGCTAACTGTTACACCGCGATAGAAATGGATTTGGAAGTGGTGCCGGTACTGAACAAAATCGATCTACCCGCGGCCGATCCTGATCGCGTGGCGCAGGAAATCGAAGATATTGTCGGTATTGATGCTACTGATGCCGTGCGTTGCTCCGCCAAGACGGGGGTAGGTGTACCGGATGTACTTGAGCGACTGGTGCGTGATATCCCGGCACCGCAAGGCGATCCTGAAGGCCCATTACAGGCGCTGATCATCGACTCATGGTTTGATAACTACCTGGGCGTGGTCTCGCTGGTACGTATTAAAAACGGTCGCTTGCGTAAAGGCGATAAAGTAAAAGTAATAAGTACCGGTCAGGTCTACAATGCCGATCGTCTGGGGATCTTCACGCCGAAACGTGTTGACCGTGAGGTGCTGGACTGTGGTGAAGTCGGCTGGCTGGTTTGCGCTATTAAAGATATCCTCGGCGCACCAGTTGGGGATACGCTAACACTGTCGCGTAACCCGGCGGATAAAGCGTTGCCAGGCTTTAAAAAAGTGAAGCCGCAGGTTTATGCCGGTCTGTTCCCTGTCAGCTCGGACGACTATGAAGCTTTCCGTGATGCTCTGGGTAAACTGAGCCTGAATGATGCTTCGTTGTTCTACGAACCAGAAAGTTCCAGTGCGCTGGGATTCGGCTTCCGTTGTGGTTTCCTCGGCTTGTTGCACATGGAGATAATTCAGGAGCGTCTGGAACGGGAATACGACCTGGATTTGATTACTACCGCGCCGACGGTGGTGTATGAAGTGTTGACCACCTCTGGCGAAACGGTCTACGTTGACAGCCCGGCCAAGTTGCCGCCGCTGAATAACATTGAAGAGCTGCGTGAACCGATTGCCGAGTGTCACATGCTGTTGCCGCAGGAATATCTGGGCAATGTCATTACCCTGTGTGTCGAAAAACGTGGTGTGCAGACCAACATGGTTTATCACGGCAACCAGGTTGCGCTGACTTACGCAATCCCGATGGCGGAAGTGGTACTGGATTTCTTCGATCGACTGAAGTCCACCTCGCGCGGCTATGCTTCACTGGATTATAACTTTAAGCGCTTCCAGGCCTCAGATATGGTTCGAGTTGATGTGTTGATTAACGGCGAACGAGTCGATGCGCTGGCGCTGATCACTCACCGCGATAATTCGCAGTACCGTGGGCGTGAGCTGGTGGAAAAGATGAAAGATCTGATCCCGCGTCAGCAGTTCGATATTGCGATTCAGGCGGCCATTGGTAACCACATCATTGCCCGTTCGACAGTGAAACAGCTGCGTAAAAACGTGCTGGCTAAATGCTACGGCGGCGACGTCAGTCGTAAGAAAAAGCTGTTGCAGAAACAAAAAGAAGGTAAGAAACGGATGAAGCAGGTAGGGAATGTTGAACTACCTCAGGAAGCGTTCCTTGCCATTCTCCATGTCGGTAAAGACAGTAAATAACCCCCAAGTTTACGAGGGAACTGGAATGGCTAATATGTTCGCCTTGATTTTGGCGATAGCAACATTGATAACCGGGATTATCTGGTGTGTTGATAAATTTAAATGGGCTCCAGCCCGTAAGGCTAAATTGAGCGAAGCGGCTGCTCAGGCTGGCAACTCAGGGGAGAACATCGCAGCAAAGCCACCCGGTTGGGTTGAAACAGCCGCCTCTGTTTTTCCCGTGTTGCTGCTGGTGTTCGTGGTGCGTTCTTTTATCTATGAGCCTTTCCAAATTCCTTCCGGATCGATGATGCCGACGTTGTTAATTGGCGACTTCATTTTGGTGGAGAAATTTGCATATGGTATTAAAGATCCGATAACCCAGACGACACTGATCCCGACGGGGCACCCTAAGCGTGGTGACATTGTGGTCTTCAAATACCCGAAAGATCCAAGCATGGATTATATTAAACGCGTAGTGGGTCTGCCAGGGGATCGGGTGACTTATGATCCTCAAAGCAAAACGGTGACTGTCAATCCAGGCTGTTCTTCAGGAGATGATTGTCACTCAGCGCTGCCGATAACCTATTCGGATGTGCAACCAAGCGACTTCGTCCAGACTTTCAGCGGCTTTGACGGCAATGAAGTGGGTAATGGTTTTTACTCGCTACCACAGGGAGAGTCTATGCCCGGGGGGCTGCGCCTGGCTACGCGTAATGAAACCCTGGGGGGGGTGACCCATCGTATTTTGTTGGTGACACAGGCACAAAGTCAGCCGGGCTCTTACTATCAGCAGCCCGGTCAGCCACAGTCCACCTGGGTAGTGCCGCAGGGCATGTACTTCATGATGGGCGATAACCGCGACAATAGCGCGGACAGCCGTTACTGGGGGTTCGTGCCGGAGAAAAACCTGGTTGGCAAGGCGACGATGATTTGGATGAGCTTTGAGAAGCAAGAAGGACAATGGCCGACTGGCGTTCGTCTGAGCCGTATTGGTCGTATTCATTAATGGCGCCTCCGGGTACCGTTGGTAAAAAAGGGTGGCTTCCTGCGGGGAGCCACTGCACACGAAACAGTCTTGTGTTGGCGAGGACAGCCCTGTTCCGTGTGCAGCATAATTGACGCATTCAGACTGGTAACACATGAATCCCATCGTAATTAACCGGCTCCAGCGAAAGTTGGGCTACACTTTTACCCATCAGGAACTGTTGCAACAGGCGCTTACTCATCGTAGTGCCAGCAGCAAGCACAACGAAAGGCTGGAGTTTCTGGGCGACTCGATCCTCAGTTACGTGATTGCCAATGCGCTCTATCACCGTTTTCCTCGTGTGGACGAAGGGGATATGAGCCGTATGCGTGCCACCCTGGTGCGTGGAAACACGTTGGCGGAGATGGCCCGTGAATTTGATTTGGGCGAGTGTCTGCGTCTTGGGCCTGGCGAACTGAAAAGCGGGGGATTCCGCCGTGAGTCGATCCTGGCTGATACCGTGGAAGCGTTGATTGGTGGCGTTTTCCTGGATAGTGATATCCAGACGGTAGAAAAATTGATCCTGAATTGGTACGCCAGTCGTCTCGAACAGATAAGTCCAGGTGACAAACAGAAAGATCCAAAAACGCGTCTGCAGGAGTATCTGCAGGGTCGCCATTTGCCGCTGCCTTCCTATCTGGTGGTGCAGGTGCGTGGTGAGGCGCATGATCAGGAATTTACTATCCATTGTCAGGTGAGCGGTATGGCCGATCCGGTTGTAGGAACAGGATCCAGTCGTCGCAAAGCTGAGCAGGCAGCGGCCGAACAGGCGTTGATTAAGTTGGGGCTTGAATGAGCGAACAAACCACCCATTGCGGCTTTATTGCGATTGTCGGCCGTCCAAACGTTGGGAAATCCACACTGCTGAATCAGCTTTTGGGGCAGAAGATCTCAATTACCTCGCGTAAGCCGCAAACTACCCGTCACCGTATTATGGGTATCCACACAGAAGACGGCTATCAGGCCATTTACGTGGATACGCCCGGGTTGCATATGGAAGAAAAACGGGCGATAAACCGCTTGATGAATCGTGCGGCCAGCAGTTCCATTGGTGACGTTGAGTTAGTGATCTTTGTCGTGGAAGGCACACGCTGGACCGCTGACGATGAAATGGTATTGAACAAACTGAAAGACAATAAGGTGCCGGTGCTACTGGCGATCAATAAGGTCGATAACATCACCGACAAAAGCATTCTGCTGCCGCACATGCAGTTCCTCAGCGAGCAGATGAACTTTATGGACGTCGTGCCTATTTCAGCGGAAAGCGGTAAGAATGTTGATACCATCGCCAGTATTGTGCGCAAGCGTCTGCCGCTCGCGGAGCATCATTTTCCGGAAGATTATATCACTGATCGTTCTCAGCGTTTTATGGCCTCGGAAATCATCCGTGAAAAGCTAATGCGTTTCCTTGGCGCCGAGTTGCCCTATTCCGTCACCGTTGAGATTGAGCAGTTTGTTAGCAACGAACGTGGTGGATATGATATTCACGGTCTGATTCTGGTTGAGCGTGAAGGCCAGAAAAAAATGGTTATCGGCAACAAAGGCGCGAAGATTAAAACCATCGGTATTGAAGCGCGCAAAGACATGGAAGACATGTTTGAAGCCAAAGTACATCTGGAACTGTGGGTGAAAGTGAAGTCCGGTTGGGCGGATGATGAACGCGCCCTGCGTAGCCTGGGCTATGTAGACGATTTCTGATCCCGATGGAAGGCTGGCAGCGTGCATTCGTCCTGCATGGACGCCCTTACAGCGAAACCAGCCTTCTGCTTGACCTGTTTTCTGAAAACTATGGTCGTATCCGGGTCCTTGCCAAAGGTGCGCGGGGCAAACGCTCCAGTCTGAAGGGGGCTTTACAACCTTTCACGCCGTTGCTGGTGCGTTGGGGGGGGCGTGGCGAAGTGAAAACGTTACGTAGTGCAGAACCCATTTCTCTTGCTCTCCCGCTTTCTGGCGTCTCTCTTTACTGTGGGCTGTATGTCAACGAATTGCTGTCCCGCGTGCTGGAACAGGAAACCGCGTTTACTGAACTCTTCTTCGATTACCTGCATTGTATTCAGGCGCTGGCTGTTACCTCCGGTTCACCGGAACCTGCTCTGCGTCGGTTTGAACTGGCGATGCTGGGGCATTTAGGGTACGGCGTGGATTTTTTGCACTGTGCTGGCAGTGGGGAAGAAGTGGCTGATGAGATGACTTACAGCTACCGGGAAGAGAAAGGCTTTATTGCCAGCCTGGTGATAAACCATAAAACCTTTACTGGACGCCAGCTGCGAGCGCTGTCTGAACGGACTTTTCCTGATGCTGATACATTGCGGGCGGCCAAACGCTTTACTCGTATCGCCCTCAAACCCTATCTGGGGGGGAAACCTCTAAAGAGTCAGGAGCTTTTTCGCCAGTTTGTGCCGAAAAAACGCGCAGATAAGCCGCCCGAACCGGAGTAAGCCGATCCGTTCATAACGGTTCCGGCGCAGAACGATGTACACTATTGCGACGATGTATAATTCCGAGGACCGTCATGGCTGAGTTATTGTTAGGTGTAAATATCGATCACGTTGCTACTGTCCGGAATGCGCGAGGGACCCATTATCCCGATCCGGTGCAGGCCGCTTTTGTGTCTGAACAGGCAGGTGCTGATGGCATTACTGTTCATCTGCGTGAAGATCGCCGCCATATTACGGACCGTGACGTTAAGATCCTGCGTCAGACTATCCAGACCCGGATGAATCTGGAAATGGCCGTCACCGATGAGATGGTTGACATCGCTTGTGAAATCAAACCGCATTTTTGCTGTCTGGTACCGGAAAAACGTGAGGAAGTGACAACCGAAGGCGGACTGGATGTGGCTGGCCAACTGGACAAAATTACCACGGCAGTGGCGCGTTTGGCAGAGGCCGGGATCCTGGTCTCGTTGTTTATCGATGCTGACCACCAACAAATTGATGCGGCGATGGCTTCCGGTGCGCCGTATATCGAAATCCATACCGGTGCCTATGCTGATGCGCCAGAGGGGCGGGGGCGGGATGCAGAGTTCAGACGCATCAAAGATGCGGCGGTTTATGCTGATGGAAAGGGGCTGAAGGTGAATGCCGGGCATGGTCTGACCTATCATAACGTGTTGCCGATTGCCGCATTGCCACAGATGCATGAATTGAACATTGGCCATGCGATTATTGGGCGTGCGGTAATGACGGGCCTGGCGGAGGCGGTTAGAGAGATGAAAGATCTGCTACGGGAAGCCCGCCGCTGATGGCGATCCTTGGCCTTGGAACCGATATCGTGGAGATCGCCCGTATTGAGGCGGTTGTCTCCCGCACCGGGGACCGGCTGGCTCAGCGGGTACTGAGTGAAAACGAATGGGCGCAGTATCAGGCGCATCAGCAGCCGGTACGTTTTCTCGCCAAGCGATTTGCCGTCAAAGAGGCAGCGGCAAAGGCCTTTGGCACCGGTATTCGCGGCGGTATAGCGTTTAACCAGTTTGAAGTGTACAACGATGAGTTAGGTAAGCCAGGATTGCGTTTTTTCCTACAGGCATCGGAAGTAGCAAAGAAACTGGGGGTGGCCCATGTGCATGTCACGTTGGCCGATGAACGGCACTACGCCTGTGCGACAGTGATTATCGAAAACTAATCAATCAGGGTGCGCGTCAACTCATCACGACGAAGTGTGGTGCAGAGACACAAACTTTTCCCACAGGCGTTCAGTATCCTCGATATGCTTCGGATCAGTAATGATGGTGTTGTCGATAGGGCAGACCTGCTGGCAGGTTGGTGTATCGTAGTGCCCAACGCATTCGGTACAGCGGTTAACATCAATTTCATAAAAGCTGTCCCCCATTGAAATCGCCTGGTTAGGGCACTCAGGCTCGCACATGTCACAATTGATGCAGCGTTGGGTGATGAGTAAAGCCATGCTGGAATCGTTACCTTTATGTGCCCTGAACCGTTGGAAGGGCGATAATTTATCATATCCGGCGGGAACCCCAAAATGAAGATGGGTTTCACTCAACTGCGATGTCGCAGTAATGGTTCAGGTACGCCAGCCTATAACGCGGACATCCTGTTTGCTTATCATACTTCAAGCGGTAGATGTGTTGATAGGTGTTAAGTCAACCGAATCACTTACCCGGGTATGTGATTCGGGATATCTTCGCTGGCCTCATGATTCGGCTGGACGCTTCACCCACGAGGCCATGGTCGTTGTCCAGCAACTTGACTTATTGGGAGGGTAATACAACATCATTAATTCTGTTATTGATAATATTCAGTAGTAAATACAGAACTGAAAATAAAATAATATATTCATTGGAGGTTAAAAGTACGTCAGTCATTCCATAAGCAAAGGCTGATATCGTTATCATGGCAATCGGGTTGGTTAATATATTTCCATCTGATTTCCTGAAAATAAAGCTTGCATAAAAATACAGCAATATAATAATGCCAAAGACGCCAAAAAGAGAAGCGTACTGAATAAACTCATTATGTAAATGTACATCAATATATTCAAGAGCATAAGAGTTAGGATCATTTTTATCGAGAAAGCTCTTGATTACATCATTCCGATGGATTTGCGTCTGGCCAAAAGGTTCTTGAGTGAAAGTGAGTATCCCCATTTTCCACAGTGTAAACCTTGACCCCAGTGAGGTATGATCATTGCCTTGTCCATATTCTGTTATTTCTTCTTTGGTTAGATCAATACGGGATTTCACCGGGCTTTTATTCATAAAAAAAACAGTGGCTATTATGACCAAGATAATTGGGATAAATAATGCTTTAATGCCACTTTTTTTGAATGAAAAATGAATAACGATAATTAAGGATAATAATGTATGAAAAAAAATCGCCGAACGAGTTTCTGTCAGGGAAATAATATAGACAGAAAGCAACCATACCAATATTATTAATGGGTATTTATTGAAAGGAAGAACAGCGCTGCTGATTAAAGCCAGGAGCGCCAGAGCCAGAGCGCTGTATGCATAGGCTGACATGGTGGCGCGATCAATGCCCAGAATAATGCGCTCTATACCATTGCTGTGCTCCCACAGTCCATAACTGCTGGCGAAAATAAAAGCGACGAATAATGAGGATATAGCAGAATATTTTAATAATTTCTTACTGACAGGGGTGTGTGCAATAGACCATGTTACATATATGATGATCAACGATGCCAGAAACCATCTTTTAGCTGCGGTGAATACAACTCCATTATTAGCATGCGGGGGGGAATAAAATTTCGCATAGCATGACCATAAAAAAAATAATGCTGTAAGCGATAATAAAGGTAATGCTGCCTTAATGTAGGGTAGTGCAGACTTTAAGCTTTTATACTGAAGTAACATACCCAGTAAAGATAAGTAACTGCAAAGATAGAAAAATATTCTTCCCAGTTTTTCATCAATAAAAAAAAATGGTAAAACCAGGAAAAGGAATAAAAGAGTAATGAAAAATATGCTCTTTGTGAAAGAGATATCCTGTTTTGCAACTGGAAACAAAATTTAGACCTCCAACAAATAATAAACTGGAAATTGAAGACTTAGTCGGGGAGTGTTGTAATGACCGATGGAATATAATAAGAACAATATGCAGAGGGAAATGTCGTCCGTGTCTAAAAAGAACAGTTTTATTCTTTGTTTGTCTGACATTATTTGAAGCATAACGATAACATCAGAACGCATGTCTCTGTCGGGAAAACCTTCATCAATAATTCTGTCGAACCATCCTTCTTTCATACCAGAAATCCAACTTGACAAGGCCATTTAAGCGCCAAAGTATACTAAATATAGTCGTGAAGCGGCAATCAGTTTATTCCCATCTTTCAGCCAACAGTTACTTACTGACGCATGCTTCGGGCTGATAGCCTCATCTCTTTGGATTCAGCTCTGGATTATTTCGGCCACGGTTGAATTCGGACATGTCTTACTTGCTCTTGTTGCCATTACACTAACTTCTTCACTAACGCTTCGTTATGCCGGATATGGTTGGTGGTACGCTCAGGGTCGCGTTGTACCAGCGCCATAAACAGCAGGTCGGTCAATACCAACTGAGCGGCAGTGGAAGAAATAGCGGCACTGCGGGTAGTCTGTTCTTCGGCGACGGTGTACAGACAATGGGTGGCACGTTGTTGCAGTGTGTTCGGCGTAAAACCCGTTAAAGCCAGTACATTGGCGCCAACACGCTGTGCTTCCTGGGCGGCCAGATTAATTTCACGTCGTTCTCCGGTATAGGAGATCGCCAGGAGTACATCGCCGATGCTCAGTGCCTGCACACTGGCCAGCAGGGCGTGCATGTCCTGTTCGGCCACAGCATTCATACCGATTTTCATCAGCTTCCACGAAAAATCTTTCGCGACCAGGCCCGATGCGCCAATGCCGACTAATACAATGCGGTTGGCCCTTTTCAGCAAGCGCAGCGTCTCCAGCAGCATTTCTTCGCTGTTAATATCCAGAGTGGCTCTGATCGCTGATAGCTTTTCTGCCAGCAGTTTTTCACCTACCATTTTCAGCGGATCATCGCTAAGGATCAAGTTGTGTACGGTGATGGCATCTTTAGCCGCCAGTGATTCGCTGAGCGCCAACTTTAATGCCGGGAAACCTTTGTAGCCCAGTTTCTGGGCAAACTTCACTACACTTGACTGGCTAACGCCAGATTCTTCCGCCAGTTTTTGTGAGCTGAGGTGACGTGCCCGATCCGGTTGCGATAGCAGGAAATCTGCCAGTCGGCGCTCGTTCAGCGCCAATGTCGGATATAACTGACGAATACGCAACAGTGAACTCATCGTTCGAAATCTCCAGATAGTGATGCCAACAGCGCAAATTATCAGAACAGACAATAGACGATTGGCAGATAAGCACTGCGTTATACGGGGCATATTTCAAGTTGTAGCATAATTGGCTGACTCGTTCGTCCTTATCGACTAGCCCTGGATTCCCGACTTTGCACATTTTTTCTCTGCAACTCGAATGATATTGACGATAACATTGAGTAATAATCGACGGTTGTGAATATAATATTCGAAAATTTAACCATCTTAAGAATTAAAAATTCAAAAGAGGATAGCATGAATCTTGCGGCACTGGTTTCCGAAACGCGTAACGCCGAGACAATGGAGCTTGATAACCTCTCCACACTGGAAGTGGTGACCAAATTTAACCAGCAGGATGCCACGGTGGCCGAGGCGGTAGGTAAAACCCTGGCGGATGTCGCCAGCGCGGTAGATGCGGCGGCACAGGCGCTCAGAGAAGGGGGACGACTTATCTATATGGGAGCGGGTACCAGTGGCCGTCTTGGCGTGCTGGATGCGTCTGAGTGTCCTCCGACTTTTGGCGTGCCGCATGGACTGATCATCGGGCTGATTGCCGGGGGCCCCTCTGCGTTACTCAAAGCAGTTGAAGGCGCGGAAGATGATGAACAACTGGGCGTCAGCGACTTGCAGGCACTGGAACTGACTGCGCAGGATATGGTGGTGGGGATTGCCGCTTCTGGTCGAACGCCCTATGTGATTGGCGCATTGCGTTTCGCGCGTCAATTGGGGTGCCGAACAGCGGCGATTTCTTGTAATCCCGATTCTCCCATTGCCCATGAGGCAGAAATCGCTATCTCGCCTGTTGTCGGGCCGGAAGCATTGACGGGATCCACACGTTTAAAGTCTGGTACGGCTCAGAAACTGGTACTGAATATGATTTCTACTGGGGCGATGATCAAAATTGGTAAGGTCTATCAGAACCTGATGGTGGATATGCAGGCCACTAACATTAAATTGCTGGATCGAGCCCGTCGCATGGTTTGCCAGGCGACGGGCTGCGCAGTGGAGGACGCTGAAGCGGCGTTGAAGCAAACGCGCTATGAAGTAAAAACCGCTATTCTGATGGTTCTCAGCGGGTTATCGGCAGAGCAGGCTAAAGCGTTGTTGGTGAAGCATCGCGGTTTTCTGCGGGCCGCGCTGCAGGAAGCAAAGATATAGCCCATGAATGCACGGAGGGCTCTGGTGTTCAATGTTGCCTCTGGCAAGGTGAGGAAATGCCTGTAGGACTGTGGTCGTTCACGGTTTTCTGTTTGCCTGAATGATGGGTTTAATGCCCTGAGGAGTGATATTTGTTAACTGGTCAGGAACGACGGGGGGTGTTTTTCGACCTTGATGGCACGTTGCATCAACAGGATATGTTCGGCACGTTTATGCGCTATTTGCTCTGGCGGCAGCCGTTGAATGTGCTGCTGGTCGTGCCATTGTTGCCGGTTATTGGTGTCTGGCTGTTGCTGAAAGGGCGAGCAGCCCGCAGACCCATGAGTTTGCTACTGTGGGCGATCACCTTTGGGCACAGTGAGGATAACCTCAAGCTGAAAGAAAAGCGTTTTGCCCAGTGGTTTCGTCAACGTGTGAAAGCGTTTCCCACCGTGCAGCAGCGGCTGATGGATTATCTGAACAGCACGGATGTCGATGTCTGGTTAATTACCGGATCGCCTCAGTCACTGGTTGAACAGGTTTATTTTGATTCGGCGTTTTTACCGAAAGTGAAGCTGATCGCCAGTCAGATGAGCCACGGTTTGGGGGGCCGCGTGCTGGTGTTGCGTTGCCTGGGTCATGAAAAAGTTGCACAGTTGGAGCAGCAGATGGGTACACCTTTGCAACTCTACAGCGGTTATAGCGACAGTCATCAGGATGACCCGTTACTGTTTTTCTGTCAGCATCGTTGGCGAGTGACGCCACAGGGCGAACTGCGGCAACTGGACAACTAGAGTAAACAGGGTGACTGCCCCGCGTTTTTAGCTGGAGGCTCAGGTGAGCAATATTGTAAGTGATGAATTCTGGATGCGGCATGCCCTGGTGCTGGCTCGCCGCGCCTGGGACGAGGGGGAGGTGCCGGTCGGCGCCGTGCTGGTACAGGGCGAACGGGTGATTGGTGAAGGCTGGAACCGTCCTATCGGTCATCATGATCCAAGCGCTCATGCAGAGATTATGGCTCTGCGCCAGGGCGGTAAAGTTTTGCAAAACTATCGTCTTATCGACACAACCTTGTATGTGACGCTGGAACCCTGTGTGATGTGCGCAGGGGCAATGGTTCATGGTCGAGTGAGTCGGCTGGTTTATGGTGCTAAAGATGAGAAAACGGGTGCGGCAGGATCGCAATTGAATGTCTTTGGACATCCGGGGATGAATCATCAGGTCAAAATTGAACAGGGCGTGCTGGCGGAAGAGTGTGCGGCATTGCTGAGTGATTTCTTTCGCTATCGCCGGGCAGAAAAGAAGGCACTGCGCGACAAATTACGCGCACAGTCGCCGCAAATTGACTAAAGGCCAGTGACGGGAACGCTATGCGCCAGGCGGTTGTGGCCGCGCTCCCTGTTGCTGGTAAGCAGCCAGCTTTTTCCTCATGGGCTGTTTAACACAATCTGAGGTTCGACCGCGGGATACCCTTTACTCAGAGCGGCTTGCATTGCTTCCTGCTGCGCCATTTTTTTCTCCTGATTCTGCAAATACCCGACCAGACCTGATTGATAAATACGGATGTTTTCCACATAGTTGTAAGCTTCCTGGCCGCGGGCATAGCCGTAACTGGTCTGGCTGTAATAGCGCTTCAGACTTAGCATGGGCAGACGTTGTTTCACATCAGCCCAGCTGTCAGGATTGCCTTTCTGTTTTGCTGTCAGCTTGCGGGCGTCCAGCATATGTGCGTAACCCATATTGTAAGCAGCCAGCGCAAACCAGATCTTCTCATCTTCAGGAATGGTCGCGGGCACTTTTTCCATTATGTGCATCAGATATTCACTGCCGCCGCGGATACTCTGTTCCGGATCGGTACGATCACTGACATTCAGACTTTCTGCCGTGCTGCGTGTCAGCATCATCATCCCGCGTACGCCAGTAGGGGAGGTGGCCTGCGGGTTCCAGTGCGATTCCTGGTATGAGATTGCCGCCAGCAATCGCCAGTCAATGGCGTTAGCGTATTTCTGGAACAGGGGTTTGAGTGTGGGGAGGGTTTCATCAATAGCGCGCAAGAAGGCTCTGGTATCGACATAGTCAAATGTACCGACATGGCCGAGATATTTCTCATCCAGTCTTGCCATCGCGCCTTCTTCTGCCATCTGGTTGAAGTAATCCAGCATTGCCGCCTCCAGACTATCATCTTGATCGCGCTGCATATACCAGGTCACCGGTTCTTCATCAGTCACATCGAACGCGACGGCCAGTTGGGGATGAACCCGCTGTAGTAAAGCAATCGATACTGAATCACCTATCGTGTAGTCGAGTTTGCCATCCGCGACGGCTTCGAGTAGCGAGGTGGGGCTTTGATCGGTTGAAATCGCCCAGTCAAGATCGGGATATTGGTGCTGTTTTATGTTACGCAACGTGGATAAATAGGCAGAATCAGACGCAACGGTTAAACGGCCTTTCAGTGCCCCGAGATCTGCCGGGCGTGGATGACCTATCCGGTATACCAATTGTTGGGATACTGAGTAATATGCCGGTCCACTACGGAAGTGAGACATCCGCTCATTATTGTAAATTAATCCGGCCGCCAGCATGTCAGCTTTATCATCTTCCAGATCGTCAAACAAATCGCTCAGGTTATGACGGACAGTAATTTGCAGTTTTACCCCCAAATAATTGGCGAAACGTTTTGCCAGCTCATAATCCATTCCGGCCGGGGCATTGTTCACAGTATAGTAAGTTAGCGGTGAATTTATCGTACTGACCCGCAGTAGTCCCCGCGATTTTATTTGTTCTATCCGGTTCTGAGTTCCCCCGTACCAGGGAATCGACGGCCATAGCGCCAGCCCGAGTAGCATGGTAACCAGTCCGATGAACAGATAATTAATTTTAAGGCGTCTCAAATAGTTATCTCTCGATTGCTCTCAGGCCTCTGCCTGTATCGGCAGTATTTGTGGTTTATAATGGTTCCTGAGCGTGGGGCATTTTGCGCAACTCAGATGCCCTGTGCAACCGAATTCGTCCTGGTTTGTGTCATTTTTAGTCAGTAATCTAACCTGAAAAAAGCTACGCAAACGGTTTCGTAACGGAGGGGGATTCTCTATAATACCGCCCGTTTTCCCTGTTGCGCCCCAAGAAGCGTCGTCCGGCGCTTCGAAGACGAGAGATCTTTAGATGATGGAAATTCTGCGTGGTTCGCCCGCTCTGTCAGCATTTCGTGTTACTAAATTGCTGGCCCGCTTTCAGGACGCTCACCTGCCGGTGAGTGACATTTATGCTGAGTACGTCCATTTTGCCGATGTCAGTGTGCCACTTGCAGATGCTGAAAAAGCCCGTTTACAACGCTTGCTAAAATACGGTCCCTCTCTCGCCGGGCATGCTCCAGAAGGCCGTTTGATTCTGGTAACGCCCCGTCCCGGCACGATTTCTCCCTGGTCTTCCAAAGCAACTGACATCGCCCATAATTGTGGCCTGTCTCAGGTGTTGCGCCTTGAGCGCGGCATAGCCTTCTATATTACAGCCCCGCAACTGACTGAAGCTCAGTGGTCACAACTGGCCGCCCTGTTGCATGACCGAATGGTGGAAGTGGTTCTCAGCGACCTGTCGCAGGCTGAGCAACTGTTTGTTCATCACCAGCCCGCGCCAATGCAAAGCATCGACCTGTCAGGCGCAGGTCGCCCCGCGCTGGAACAGGCTAACCGTAAGCTGGGCCTGGCGCTGGCGGACGATGAAGTTGACTATCTGCTGGCAGCGTTTAAAAAACTCGGGCGAAACCCGAACGATATTGAACTGTATATGTTTGCCCAGGCAAATTCAGAGCACTGCCGACATAAAATCTTCAACGCAGACTGGATAATTGATGGTCAGCCGCAGGCGAAGTCATTGTTCAGAATGATCAAAAATACCTTTGAGACCACCCCGGATCACGTCCTGTCGGCATACAAAGACAATGCGGCGGTCATGGAAGGTTCTCAGGTTGGTCGTTTCTACGCCGATACAAAGGGTCAGTACGCTTTCCACCAGGAAGAAACCCATATCCTGATGAAAGTAGAGACGCATAACCATCCGACGGCGATTTCTCCCTGGCCTGGCGCAGCTACCGGATCCGGTGGTGAAATTCGTGATGAAGGCGCGACGGGACGGGGGGCTAAACCGAAGGCAGGCCTGGTGGGATTCTCTGTTTCCAATCTGCGCATTCCTGGTTTTGAACAACCCTGGGAAGAAGATTTCGGCAAGCCGGAAAGGATTGTCAGTGCACTGGATATCATGATTGAAGGCCCGCTGGGCGGCGCGGCGTTCAACAACGAATTCGGCCGTCCGGCACTGAACGGTTATTTCCGTACTTATGAAGAACAGGTTAACAGCCACAACGGCATTGAGCTACGGGGCTACCACAAGCCTGTTATGTTGGCGGGTGGTATCGGCAACATCCGTGCGGACCACGTGCAGAAGGGGGAAATCCCCGTGGGCGCTAAACTGATCGTACTGGGTGGCCCGGCGATGAATATTGGCCTGGGCGGTGGTGCGGCTTCTTCGATGGCGTCCGGCCAGTCCGATGCTGATCTGGATTTTGCTTCCGTACAGCGCGATAACCCTGAAATGGAACGTCGCTGTCAGGAAGTGATTGACCGCTGCTGGCAGTTGGGGGAGGACAACCCGATTCTGTTTATCCATGATGTGGGGGCCGGTGGTTTGTCCAACGCCATGCCGGAATTGGTCAGCGATGGGAAGCGCGGTGGTCGTTTCAATCTGCGGGATATTCTGAGTGATGAGCAAGGCATGAGCCCGCTGGAAGTGTGGTGTAATGAATCACAGGAGCGTTATGTTCTGGCGGTCGCACCTTCGAAGTTAGCTGAGTTTGCGGCGTTGTGTCAACGTGAGCGCGCACCTTATGCGGTGATTGGTGAAGCAACGGAAGAGCTGCATTTGTCGCTGTCCGACCGTTATTTCGATAACAAACCGATTGATATGCCGCTGGACGTTTTGCTGGGTAAAACCCCGAAGATGACTCGCGATGTCATCTCGCTGAAAGCACAAAGTCAGGCGTTGGTGCGTGACGGTATTACGCTCGCCGATGCAGTTAAACGGGTTCTGCATCTGCCCACAGTCGCGGAGAAAACCTTTCTGGTGACTATCGGTGATCGTTCTGTAACCGGCATGGTTGCCCGTGATCAGATGGTCGGTCCGTGGCAGATCCCGGTCGCCAACTGTGCGGTGACCACGGCCAGTCTGGACAGCTACTATGGTGAAGCCATGGCGCTGGGTGAACGTGCTCCTGTGGCGTTGCTGGATTTTGCCGCTTCCGCTCGTCTGGCTGTTGGCGAAGCGATCACTAATATTGCCGCCACGCAAATTGGTTCATTACAACGCGTCAAGCTTTCCGCTAACTGGATGGCGGCTGCCGGCCATCCGGGTGAGGATGCCGGTCTGTACGAAGCGGTGAAAGCCGTCGGCGAAGAGCTTTGCCCGGCACTGGGCATCACTATCCCGGTAGGGAAGGACTCGATGTCGATGAAAACCCGCTGGCAACATGGTGCAGAACAACGTGAGATGACCTCTCCTCTGTCATTGGTTATCACGGCTTTTGCCCGCGTGGAAGATGTTCGCCACACTGTGACGCCTCAGTTGCATCCACAACAGGATAATGCGCTGTTGCTGATTGACCTGGGACGGGGCGTTAACGCGCTTGGCGCCACGGCACTGTCGCAAGTATACCGCCAGTTGGGCGACGAGCCTGCCGATGTCCGTGATGCGCAGCAGTTGGCAGGCTTTTTCAATGCGATTCAGGTATTGGTGACTGGCAGCAAGCTGCTGGCCTACCATGACCGTTCTGATGGCGGCTTGTTGGTCACGCTGGCTGAGATGGCCTTCACTGGACATTGCGGTCTGCGGGTGGATATTTCGGCTCTGGGTAACGATGTGTTGGCCGCCTTGTTTAACGAAGAGTTGGGGGCGGTGATTCAGGTTGCCGCCGCTGAGCGTGCCCAGGTTGAGCAGGTCTTGGCTGATAATGGTCTGGCGGACTGTGTTCATTATCTGGGGAGTGCTCAGGAAGGGGATCGTTTTGTTGTCACTTCCGGGGATTCTGTGGTGTACAGCGAAAGCCGTACTACGCTGCGTACCTGGTGGGCGGAAACTACCTGGCAAATGCAGCGTCTGCGTGACAACCCAGCCTGTGCTGATCAGGAACACGAAGCGAAGAAAAATGATCTCGACCCTGGTTTGAATGTGGTGCTGACCTTCCAGCCGCAGGAAGATATTGCGGCACCGTTTATCGCTACCGGTGTGCGTCCAAAGGTGGCCGTGCTGCGTGAGCAGGGCGTCAATTCCCATGTTGAGATGGCCGCAGCTTTCCATCGTGCCGGTTTCAATGCGGTTGATGTGCATATGAGTGATTTGTTGTCAGGACAGCGTGGTCTGGCAGACTTCCAGGCGCTGGTGGCCTGTGGTGGCTTCTCTTATGGTGACGTGCTGGGGGCAGGTGAAGGCTGGGCGAAATCGATTCTGTTTAACCGCCGGGTGCGTGATGAGTTCGAAACCTTTTTCCACCGTCCGCAGACGTTGGCGCTGGGGGTGTGTAATGGTTGCCAGATGATGTCTAACCTGCGTGAACTGATCCCTGGTAGCGATGCCTGGCCGCGTTTTGTGCGTAACCAGTCCGAACGTTTTGAAGCCCGCTTCAGTTTGGTGGAGGTGGCGACAAGCCCGTCACTCTTGCTGGACGGTATGGCAGGTTCGCGTATGCCTGTTGCCGTGTCGCATGGTGAAGGTTTTGTTGAAGTGCGTGACGAAACGCATCTGGCAACGTTGGAGCATAAAGGTTTGGTGGCGCTGCGCTTTGTGGATAACTTCGGTAACGTTACCCAGCAGTATCCGGCTAATCCGAATGGCTCGCCAAACGGTATTACCGCAGTAACCAATGAAAGCGGTCGCGTCACCATCATGATGCCGCATCCGGAACGGGTATTCCGTACCGTCAGCAATTCCTGGCACCCGGCAGAGTGGGGTGAGGACAGCCCATGGATGCGTATCTTCCGTAATGCGCGTCAACAACTGGGCTAACGGCTTGATAATCGGTAATTAATCAGGGGCGCCAGGCCCCCTCAAACAGACAAGGGCAATCTTCAGCGGTTGCCTTTTTTTTCGTTTCTATGGGGGGTGTTGCAAAACCACGACATCGGTTATAAGCAGATGTCTCCAAAAGGAGACACTTAACGTATTGATTTTTATTTATTTTGTGTTTTTTATCTCATGCTGTTTCCGATTAGCGACAAATCGATTTGTCGGGTGGTCAAAAATACGGTGAATGGAGTGATGAGGGTTTTATTTTTCATATATAAATCAATGAATTATTTTTTATTTTTTTGTGTGGCACGATTGTTGCATTAATTATAGCAGTGGCTCATTCACCTGGTTATGGTTAGCCCTGCGCAAGCGGACAAGTGCTCCTTAACACCTCGAATGACGCACAATACGGTGCCTGCCGTCCACCAGACCGATAACAGACCACGCGTGGCTTTATCAAGCATCGGACGTAACGTTGAGTGAGGCACCCCCTTATTTTCGGTGAGGAACCCTCCTTACCCCGAAATGGCAGATTCTTTGAATCTGCCATTTTTCGTTTTGCCGTCCGGGCTTTCTTCCTGCGGCACACTCCGCTAGCATCGGAACAGATTGTATGGAGAGTGTCCCGTGAAAACATGGCGTTTATTTCCCCGTTCCCTGCGTCAACTGGTGTTGATGGCGTTTCTGCTGGTGTTGCTGCCACTGCTGGTGTTGGCCTGGCAAGCGTGGGAGAGTCTCTCGGCGCTGAGTGATCAGGCGGCCGAGACTAACCAGACTACCCTGACCGATGTGCGTCGTAGTGAAGCAATGGCCCGGACCGCACTGGAACTGGAGCGCAGTTACCGGCAGTACTGTGTGCTGGGCGCCCCCATGCTGGCGAATCTCTATCAGACGCAACGCAGCCAGTATGCTCAGTTGCTGGAGGCTCATGCTTCCGTGCTGCCAGACACGCGTATTTACGATTCGTTGCGTCAGTCGCTCTCTCAGTTGAGTAAAATCACCTGTGAAAACAGTAATCCGCTCAAAGCCGCTTCCGGCGAGCTGGAAGCCTTTTCTGCGGCGAATGCTCAGTTGGTGCAATCGACGCGCGAGGTGGTATTTTCCCGCGGATTACAATTGCAGCGAGAGATAGCCGATCGGGGCCAATACTTTGGCTGGCAGGCATTGATTTTGTTTTTACTCAGTCTCGGGCTGGTTCTGCTGTTTACCCGCATGATCATTGGACCGGTGAAAGCGGTCGAACGGATGATCAACCGACTGGGGGAAGGACGGACGTTGGGCCACAATCTGGCTTTCAAAGGCCCACGTGAACTGCGATCCCTGGGGCAGCGGATCCTGTGGCTGAGTGAGCGTCTGGCCTGGCTGGAATCGCAGCGCCACGAGTTTTTGCGTCATCTTTCTCACGAGTTGAAAACGCCGCTGGCGAGTATGCGTGAAGGCACCGCGCTGCTGGCGGACGAGGTGGCGGGGCCGCTGACTTCCGACCAACAGGAAGTGGTCAGTATTTTGGACGAAAGTAGTCGACACCTGCAGCGGTTGATTGAACAGTTACTGGATTACAATCGCAAACTTTCCGAAGCGCAGATAATGCTGGAGCCGGTGCAGTTGAACCCGCTGGTGGATGATATCGTCGCGACCCATAGTTTGACGGCGCGAGCTAAAATGATGCACACAGACATCGAACTGTCTGCCAGCGCCTGTCTGGGGGAGCCAACTCTGCTCGCCAGGGCCATCGATAATCTTTATTCGAATGCGATACACTATGGGGCGGAATCCGGTACCATCTGGATCCGTAGCCATCAACAGGGCCGCAAGGTGGTCATCGAGGTGGCAAACACGGGAACACCGGTGCCAGAGGCTGAGCAGGCAATGATTTTTGAGCCATTTTTTCAGGGGAGCCAGCAGCGCAAAGGGGCTGTCAAAGGTAGCGGACTCGGGCTCAGTATTGCCAAAGATTGTCTGCACCGTATGCAGGGCGATCTGCAACTGGTCAGCAGTGACGGGGCGGATGTTTGCTTCAGAATCGAACTCAACACCACTGCCGGGAATGAATAATCGAATGAGAATAACACCCCTGTTTGCTGTTTTGCTTACTGTGCAACTGGCTGCCTGTAACGCGAAAATGTCTCACCAGGCGAACCAGGATAGCGCGATGGTTGTGCCTGAAATCAAGGTCGCCGATTTCCAACAGGTACCGTGTGATCGCGTCTGGCAGGCTGGCGATGAGCAAAGCTATGCCAATGTACTTTACTGGCTACGGGCAATGGATTGTGCGGTGAAGTTGTCCCCTGCTGATGCACGGGCCGAAGCTGGTCGCTGGCCGGGTGATAACTGGCATAACGCGTTCAAACAGGGTGTGCTGATGGCTAATGGCAACGTCACGCCAACAGAAAGACGTGATTATTTGCAAAAACTGGACTCGTTCAGCCAGGACTATCCCGCTACGGTGCGGGGGGTGATACAACTTTGGCGCGCTGATCAGATGGGGCAATTACAGTTGTCGGAAGAGCGCACACGCTACCAACATCTGCAGCAAAACAGTGACGCGCAGTTGGATATTCTGCGCCAGCAACAGGCCAGCCTGACGAAAGAACTTAACGTTACCCGACATAAGCTGGAAACATTGACTGACATTGAGCGTCAGCTATCGTCGCGTCGTTCGCCTGATTCTGCCGATAATAGCCACGTGGATAAAAGTGATCGTGCAGACACCGGTGGTGCGTCACCGGGTAATAACACAAAGGACCGCAGACAGCCATGATAAAAAAATCGGCCAGCCTGCTGCTGGTAGATGACGATCCCAGTTTGCTTAAGCTGTTGGGGATGCGTTTGAGTAGCGAAGGTTTCAGCGTTCTGACGGCGGAAAGTGGGCCGGAAGCATTGCGGATGCTACAACGTGAGAAAACAGATCTGGTCATCAGCGATCTGCGTATGGATGAGATGGACGGCCTGGCGTTGTTCAGTGAGATTCAGAAGATCCAGCCGGGGATGCCGGTGATTATCCTGACGGCGCACGGTTCCATTCCCGAAGCGGTGTCAGCGACCCAACAGGGGGTATTTAGCTTCCTGACCAAACCGGTAGATCGTGATGCGCTTTACAGTGCCATCGACCAGGCATTGGCCCACCGTGCGCCTGTGAGTGACGATGCCTGGCGGGCAAATATCGTCACCCGCAACCCGTCAATGTTGCGGATGCTGGAGCAGGCAAGAATGGTTGCCCAGTCCGACGTCAGTGTGTTGATTAATGGTCAGAGTGGAACGGGTAAAGAGATTTTGGCGCAGGCGATCCATGCAGCCAGCCCGCGGGCGGATAATGCTTTTATTGCGATCAATTGCGGTGCGTTGCCTGAGCAACTGCTTGAATCCGAACTGTTCGGGCATGCTAAAGGCGCATTTACTGGCGCAGTCAGTCATCGTGAAGGGCTGTTCCAGGCCGCCGAGGGGGGAACGCTGTTCCTCGATGAAATTGGTGATATGCCGCAGGCGCTGCAGGTTAAGCTGTTGCGTGTTTTGCAGGAGCGGAAGGTTCGTCCGTTGGGGAGTAACCGTGATGTGGCTATTAATGTCCGTATTCTGTCGGCCACCCATCGCGATCTGCCTAAAGCGATGGAGAAAAAAGAGTTTCGTGAAGACTTATTTTACCGCCTGAATGTGGTGAACCTGAAGATCCCGGCGTTGCACGAGCGTTCCGAAGATATACCCTTGTTGGCAAATCATCTGCTGAAGCAATCAGCTGAACGGCATAAACCATTTGTGCGCAGTTTTTCTACCGATGCCATGAAACGGCTGGTGGCGGCGAGCTGGCCGGGTAACGTTCGTCAGTTGGTTAACGTCATTGAACAGTGTGTGGCGTTGACTTCGGCGCCAGTGATCAGTGAAGCGCTGGTCGAGCAGGCACTGGTCGGGGAAAACACGGTGTTACCGACTTTCGTGGAAGCGAGAAATCAGTTTGAACTGAATTATTTACGTAAACTGTTACAGATGACCAGGGGGAATGTCACCCATGCCGCACGGCTTGCCGGGCGCAACCGGACTGAATTTTATAAACTGTTGTCGCGTCATGAGTTGGATGCGTCTGATTTTAAAGAGTAGTTTTTTTCAGTGCCGTTTTGTTGCCGGGATATGGTAGTTTAAGCCTCCTGAAAAAGAGACAGACCGCACGGCGGGATCTGTCCGCTGCACATATACTGAAAAAATGACCTTCCGGCTGCGGAGGGCATGAAAAGGGTCTGCCATGAAAAAGATTGATGCAATTATCAAACCGTTCAAACTTGATGACGTGCGTGAAGCGCTGGCTGAAGTAGGGATAACCGGCATGACCGTCACGGAAGTAAAAGGTTTTGGTCGCCAGAAAGGACATACCGAGTTGTATCGCGGTGCGGAATATATGGTTGATTTTCTGCCGAAAGTGAAGATTGAAATCGTTGTTGCTGACGACATTGTTGATGTTTGTGTGGAAACCATCATGCGTACCGCCCAGACAGGCAAAATCGGTGACGGTAAAATCTTTGTCTTCGATGTGTCGCGCGTAGTGCGTATCCGTACTGGCGAAGAAGACGAAGAAGCAATTTAATCACTGACGGTGAGCAGGAATGAGAAAAAGGGGAGACGATCAGATTCTGATGATGTCTCCCTTTTTTGTACCTTGATGCGCGAGCAAACAAGGCGGCTGGCGCTTGGCCTTCTCACCGGTTGCACTGTTGCCCGCTACCATGTTGTCAGACTCAGTGCAGCAGAAAAATCGTTGCCAGCCCCAGGAAAATAAAGAATCCGCCGGTGTCCGTCGTGGCGGTAATCAGCACGCTGGAGCCGACGGCGGGGTCGCGCTTCAGTTTGAGCATGACCAGTGGGATTAACACCCCCATTAACGCGGCGAGCAGCAGGTTCAGGATCATCGCCAGCATCATCACCCCGCCCAGCGCCAGGTTGTCATACATCGCCCAGGTTATCCCGCCCATAATTCCTCCCCAGCACAGGCCGTTAATCAGCGCGACACCCAGTTCCCGGACGATCAGGAAGGAGAAATTACCCGGCTCAACCTGATGTAACGCCAGCGCGCGCACAATCATCGTGATGGTTTGATTACCGGTATTGCCACCGATACCGGCCACGATTGGCATGAGTGTGGCCAGCGCCACCAGATGCGAAATAGTCTCTTCGAACAGGCCGATCACCCTGGAGGCGACGAATGCGGTGCAAAGGTTGATAGCCAGCCACGTCCAGCGAGTACGAACGGCTTTTCTGACGGGCGCGAACACATCTTCATCGGGGTTCACACCCCCCATTTTACGGATATTGCTGTCGTTTTCTTCATTTACCAGATCGACAACGTCCTCAATGGTTACACGCCCCATCAGCTTGCCTTTAGCATCGATCACGGCCGCTGAAATCAGGTTATAACGTTCGAACGCGCCTGCGGCATCTTCCGCTTTGTCATCAACACGGAATGTGGTCGGCATGTCGTTCATCACATCGACGACCCGCATTTCAGGCCGATTAAGCAGAATATCAGTCAGTGCCAATTCCCCTAACAGGGTATTATTTTTATCGATGATAAACAGTTTATCGGTACCTTCAGGGATCATTTTTCTGCGCCGCAGATAGCGCTGCACGGTAGCCAGTGTGACATCGGCTGGCATGGTGATGAGCTTGAAATCCATGATGCGGCCAACGCGATCACGATCGAAGTCCATGACTTCAAGCACACGGGAGCGCTGATCGGGTTCCAGTGACGTCAGCAGACGGCCGGTTAAATCACGAGAGAGGTATTTGACGAGATAAACCTGATCGTCAATATCCAGTGGTTTGATGGTGCGCAGTAAATCACGGTCACTCATCTCTGCAATCAGGCTTTCCCAGACGTTCTCAGAGACCTCGACCAGTACCATCCCCCGGCGTTCGGTACCTATCAGACGCCACAGCGCCAGACGTTCATCTTCCGGCAGGGCTTCAAGCAGGTCAGCAAGGTCAGCCGCATGGAGCAGGGGGATGTAACTTTTTATCTCCGCTACCTGTTCCTCATGCGCTTTGGCTTCCGTTTCGCTCTCTTTTAGCGGTCGTTGCCGCAAGGTATCGACCAAATCGCTGTCATTGAGGAGCAGGTTCAGGATACGGCTTCGGATTTCAGCAAGTTGCTGACGATGAGACTGAGCTACAGACATAAAAATTCCCTTGTGTCTGGCAAAGGGCTGGCGATGCAGTAAGTATTATCTAAATCAGGCATGAGACACGATTAAGTCGCATTTTTCAGGCAACTCCGTAGGTCAGGTCGCCAGCTACCGCCACGATGACTATTTAGTGAGGGTCGTGGAGACAGGAACATCCTGTTTTTTTTGCTGATGGTGGGCGATAGCACCAGGAATGACGTAAATTAAGCGTCCCACTAAGATGATGAAACTGACCAGCAGTACGATACGAGTCATCCGACTGGTTTTCTGACGTTTTCTGATAAATGACATGGCGCGGTTCACGCAGTTAATCCTGAAGTAAGCCCGAGGGCGACGATGCCATTTAGTCACAGCTTATCAGGCGGGTCAATGTGAACCGTCCGTTCGGCGCTCCCCTCCTGTGACATGGCAGGAATAAAATATATCTTGAAACCAGGTCCCTTTTCTAAACCGCAGACATACAGATAAGAAAAAAACGCTGGTAATTGATCTGCGTCAAATTAACCTCTGAATTTATCCCTAGTATTGCGCAAGATCCAGTGTCGCACTGTCTGATTACTTGCTTTTTCCGGGCAAATTATGCCCAAACCTGTAACGAGTATAATGAGAATTTCACCTTGCCTGAGCCGTTTTTACCATAGTTCCTGGGGACTGGCTCTTCTGTTACCCTTGATCCTGATGCCTGTGTCCTCGATGCTGTCCGTGCGCTTATGGGTCCCGGGAGGCTATGTCTATCTGATCTACCTGCCGCTGGCGCTGATGATCGCAATGTTACAGGTCTATGACTGGGGGGCGATGCCAGGCATTATCCTCGGGCTGATAACCTACTATTTTCATCATTATCCTCCGGCACAGGCGGCCATTATTGTTTGCGTTTTTATCAGCGTACTGGTTTGCGGCTGGGCAGGTTACCGCATCCAGGTTCGGCGCCGATGGAGTGTCGATTACGGCGACCTGCGAATGATGCCGATTCGTTTGTTCTGGTTAAGCTTTTTGATCCCGACTCTGCTTGTTTTCGCTACACAGCTGATGGTGTCGATCGGAATGATGCCGCTGGGTCAGTCCGTTTTTCCGCACGAGCTGTTTTCATTGCATACGTTGCTCAATTGGCAGTCTGCCTTATTGTCATGCCTGACCATGGTACAAATTTGCTATCTGTTCATTCGTTGCCTGCGTAATCCCCGATTTATTCGTCTGGCCCGGCAACGTATCATCAGACAAGTTTCGCCAGGCGTCAAAACGAGTGAATGTCTGCTTTGGATTGGGTTGGTGGCTTTTCTGCTGGTTTTGCTGACGCAGTTTAACGAATCAAAACATAATTTGCTGAGTACTGATTATGGCCTGCCGTTACTTCTGCCATTGATGCTGTGGGCAGCGATGCGCTTTGGTTACCTGTGCACTTCGCTGAGCTGGGCCTTGTTGTTGGTGGTGTTGTATCAACTGCGCGATCGTTTTCTTCACCCGACCACCGATCCTTATAACCTGGCGGTTCTGTCGGCGAACTTGCTGATTTTTAGTTTGACTATTTTGTTTATGTCCGCCATCAGTACGCGCCAGCGCGGCACCTTAGCCATGGCTAAAGCTGCCGCGCTGAACGATCCGGTGATGAACATGCCTAATTTACGTGCGCTAAGTCATGCATTGGAAAAAAATTCGCGCTCCACATTGTGTTTTCTGAGTATTCCAGACCTGGATCGTCTGAGCCGGACCTATGGTCTGCGGCTACGTATCCAGTACAAGCGCAGCCTGGCCAGCCATCTAAAGGTCGATTTACTGCCGGGTGAAGAAGTTTATCAACTGCCCGGATTTGATTTGGTAATGCGCCTGAAGGATGAAGGACATCTGGAGAGGATCGAGAACATCGCGGCCCGGCTGAAAGACTATTATCTGAATTGGGAGGGGCTACCCATCCAACCCCAGGTCGGGCTGAGCTACTGTAGTGTGCGTCCGCCGGTGACTCATCTTTATGAATTATTGGGAGAGATGAGTGGGATGGCCGGGGTGTCACTGACCAGTGGGGTGGTGGAGAACCTGCAACAGAATGCCAAACTGTCGGTACAACGTCTTGTTACCCAAAAAATCACCCTGCTGAACGATATTCAGTTGGCGTTGAAAACCGAGGGTTTCCAACTGACGGCGCAAAAAATTTGCGGTGTACGCGGCGATGATTATTACGAGATAACGCCCGGGATGAAAGACAGTCAGGGCGATGAAGTCAAACCAGAATTGTTGCATCTGGTGGTCAACGAATTTGCCCTGCACTGGAATGTAGATCGGTGGGTATTGGTGCAACTGCTGACATTTATTAATCAACACCGGGCAACTCTGCCAGGGCTGCGTTTTTCAATGAGTCTGTTCGCTGCCACTCTTTGCCGTCCACAATTGGCTCGTGAAGTGGAGGCGTTACTGCGGGAGTATAATGTTGAATCCTGGCAACTGATTTTTGATGTGGAAGAGTCGCCGAGCCTGACCGACTATAGTTGGGGGAACCGTACCATTGCTCAGTTGCGAAACCTTGGTTGTCGGGTCGCGATTGACGATTTTGGTCGAGGTTATGCCAGCTATGCCAGGTTGAAAGAACTACAGGTCGATATGTTGAAAATTAACGGTAATTTTGTGCGTAACATGACGCATAGCAGCCTGGATTATCAGATTATTGAGTCAACTTGCGTCATTGCCCGGCTGAAAAAGATGCAGATCCTGGCTAAATGTGTGGAAGTAAAAGAAGAGGACGATTTGCTGCGTGGGCTGGGGGTCGATTACCTGCAAGGGCCGCTATATGGTCAGCCATGCCTTCTGGAAGAGATAGCTGACAGGCGTCATATTGCAGCGCGGAGAATCGTTTCAGAGACGGAGATGGTGACTAGTTTTTGAGTTGTGTTTTTTGGGCCAGCAGCGTGGCGAAACGGAGAGAAATGCGCTTGCCGTGTTCATCCGTGCGGTGCAGTTGGCCCACGTGTTCGTTGTACTTCAGGATATGCCAGCGGCGATAGTACTCGCTCAGTTCGCCGGATTTGAAAGTGAATGGGAAGCCGACGTTGCAAGGATAGTCTTCGCTGTCCATTGCCGACACAACCAGATTGTAGCCGCCCGGAATCGTGCTGGCTTGCATGTCGGCTATCAACTGCGGAATGCTGTTCGGTTGCAGGAACATCATGACCACCGTAGAAATTACCCACTGATAAGCGCCATTAAAACGCAGATCATTGAGATCTTTCTCGGCGGTGTGAATGGCGCTCAGACCTTCGTCAGCAATGATCTGGTTAAGCTGCGCCAGACTGGCCGGATTACGATCCCAGGCGGTGACATCAAACCCTTTCAGGTTGAGATACAGGGCATTGCGTCCCTTGCCGCAACCCAGATCTAACACACGTCCTGGCGGGATGAACTTAACCGCTTCCACCACTTCGGAGTGGGGAGCGGTGAGCTGGTATTTTTCCGTGTAATAGCCTTCCGCTTTGTCGTTCATTCTGCAGGTTCCTCCTGAATAATTAACTGCCAGCCGGTTATCTCCTTCCAGTAGTGCTGCTCACGTTCCAGATCGAGCTGAACCAGCGTGTTTTGGCTGAAGTAATCACGAGGAAACGTCAACGTCCAGTGCCCGTCATCGGTTTCCAGTTTTAGCGAGGAAGGTCGGTTCGTCGCCTGGCGCTGGTTATTCAGCAGCGCCCCCAGGCGTAGCAGGAACACCATCGGTAGAAACTGTTTCTTTTTGAACAGCGTCAGACGGGGCATTTCATCAATTTTTATCGCCTTGCGATGGAAGCGAACCAGGGTTGCCAGCAGCGTTTGTTGTTCCTGAGTAAAACCCGGCATATTGGTATTTTGCAGGATATAGGAGGAGTGGCGTTGCAGGCCGCTATGATTGATGGTTAGCCCCACTTCATGCAGCATCGCCGCCCACTTCAGCAAGGTGGCCAGTTGTGGGTTTGCCTGTTTTGGGTTTTGATCGCGCCATTGTACATACAACTGCTCGGTGGTTTCCAGAACGCGTCTGGCCTGATCGCTGTCAATGGCATAATGATTGGCAAGGCTTTGCGCTGTACGGCTACGAATGTCCTGATGGCGGAAGCGGCCTTCCATCTCATACAGCACGCCTTCACGCAATGCGCCATCTGACAGGCGCAATTCGCGGATAACCAGCGCATCAAACACGCCGCAGATAATAGCCAGTCCAGGTACGAAGACCACTTTGCGTTCGTCTGATAAACCCGGCAGGCTGAGGGCATCAAACGATTTATATTTGATGACCTCATTGTAAAGCATCTCCAGTCGTTCCGGTGTGAGCAGCTTTTCCTTCTCGCCCATCGCCAGCAGCACTTCACAGGCGGCTTTGATGGTTCCTGATGCCCCAAGTGCAGACTGCCAGCCCATCAGACGGTATTGCCAGGCTATCGTTTCCAGCTTTTGCGCGGCGGCCAGGCGCGCACGGCGGAAATTTTCTTTGCTGATAACGCCGCCAGGGAAATAAATATTGGCAAAGCTAACGCATCCCATCCGCCGACTTTCTACCAGACGGGGTTCGAAACCTTCGCCGATCACCATTTCGGTTGAACCTCCACCGATATCGATAACCAGTTTACGGCCTTTTTCCGGCTGCGTATGCGCGACGCCCATAAAGATCAGCCGCGCTTCTTCGTGTCCGGAAATCACTTCAATCGGGTAGGGGATGACCTCTGCGGCTCGATGCAAAAAATCCTCTGCGTTGATCGCCTGGCGTAGCGTGTGCGTGCCAACAATAGTGACATTCGCCGGATTGAATCCCTGCAAACGTTCAGCAAACAGCGTCAGACAACTCAGGCCACGCTGAATAGCATCTTCTGTCAGTTTATTATTGTTATCCAGACCGTCGGCCAGATGCACGCGTTGTTTCAACCTGCCGAGTACCTGCATGGCGCCGTCGACCACGCGAGCAATCACCATGTGAAAACTGTTCGAACCCAAATCGATGGCGGCGAATTCCTGTGGTTTGGGGGTATTCTTCTGGGATATTGGCATAGTGAGTTAATCAGGTTGTTCCAGCGATTTAATGTAATCATAGATAGCTAACTGTGCACGAACCTTGCGACGGTTGCCGCGTGGAACGTAACGATTGCTGAGCTCTTTATCTATGTAGCGCGCTTTAAGCGTATCACTCAACAGGATGTTAATAATATCCAACACCCGTTGTTTCAGAATGGGGTCCAGTATGATGACGGCCACTTCAATACGGTAATCGATATTGCGGGTCATCCAGTCAGCCGAAGAAAGGAACACTTTTTTATCGCCGCTGTTCTCAAAAATATAGACGCGATCGTGTTCCAGATAGCGGTCAACGATGCTAATCACCCGAATATTTTCACTGATGCCTTCCAGGTCGGGGATCAGCGAACACATGCCGCGGATTAAAAGATTGACCTTCACGCCGACGCTGCTGGCGGTGTAAAGCCGGTCGACCAACCCTTTATCCACCAGGTTGTTGACCTTCAGTGTGATGCCAGCCGGGATACCGTTTTGCGCATTGGCGATTTCGTTGTCGATCAACTGATACAGTACCTGGCGAGTGTTTTGTGGCGACACCATCAAATTTTCAAAACTCACCGGACGGTAAGGGTTTTCAATAAAATTGAAGACACGTCGCACTTCATTGGTGATCCGCGCATCGGCGGTCAGCAGTGAATAGTCGGTGTAAAGTCTCGCGGTTTTTTCGTTGAAGTTACCGGTACCGATATGAGCATAACGGACAATTTCACCCTTCTCACGTCTTGATACCAGGAACAGCTTGGCGTGGATTTTCAGACCAGGAGCGGAAAAAATAACATGCACACCCGCTTCAGTCAGGCGTTTCGCCCAGTGGATATTAGCCTCTTCATCGAAGCGCGCTTGCAGTTCTACTACCACGGTCACTTTCTTACCGTTGTAGGCTGCGTGGATCATCGCATCGATAATGCGTGAATGTTTCGCCACGCGGTAGATGTTAATTTTGATCGCCAGCACGGACGGATCAAACGACGCCTGGCGCAGTAGTTCCAGCACATGTTCGAAGGTGTGATAGGGATAATAGAGCAACACATCGCGGTTGCGGATTGCATCAAAGCCGTTGCGGAAGCGGTCAAACCAGATATGACGTAGCTGTGGCAGTGACTTGTTCACCAGATTGGCTTTGCCAACATTAGGGAAGTTGATGAAATCTTTGAAATTATGATAGCGGCCACCCGGTACAATGGAGTCGTAGCTGCTGATGTTCAGCTTTTTACTCAGCATTTCCACCATCGCATCCGGCATATCACGTTGATAAACAAAACGAACCGGCTCGGCCGTCAGGCGCTGTTTCAGGCTGGAAGACATCAATTCCAGCAGACTGGATTCCATTTCCGTCACCAGATCGTATTCGGCGTCGCGGGTCATCTTCATTGAATAGGCGTTAAGTGCATCGTAATCAAAAAAGCCCCGGAATATATCACCCAAACAGTAACGTAGAATATTATCAAGCAAAATCATTGGCTTGCGACGGCGAGGGGCTTCCGGCGGCAGATTGACAAAACGCGGAACTTTATCGGAGGGAATTTCCAGCAGCGCGTAGTCGATCGCCTCACCGTGGATTATCTCTACCGCCAGATAAGTGTAATCATCCTTCAAAAACGCAATCAGATCAGTGTCATGATTGACAAGAATCGGAGTGATGTGCTGGCGCAGATGATGCTTAAAGTAGTGGCGTAACCAGTTCTGTTGATTGGGGGACAACTGGCGCTCGTTGATCAGGAAAATTTGATTACGCGCCATCTCCAGCAACAAATCATTGTACAGACTGTCAAATTCCTGGTCGGCTTTCAGAACCCGGGCCTGAATCTTATTTAACAAATGACGGGGGGTATTAGGAGAACCCTGTTCTTCACCAATTAGTATGCGGCGCTTTAAATCCGCGAAGCGGACTTTATAGAATTCTTCCAGATTATTGGAATAGATACCAAGAAAGCGCATCCGTTCAATCAATGGATTGGTTTTATCCGCCGCTTCCTGTAAGACGCGTTCATTGAACGATAACCAGCTTAACTCTTTTTCTATATACAATTTTTCCTGACCCATTTTTACTCCGATCTGCAGATCCCGCCTGAAACTGGTCATTGTTCAGTATCATTATGGCGAGAGTATGGCAGTGATGTCCACGGACATTGTTTATCGTCTTAGGTTAACTACATCCGGGCAACATAACGACGCCTGATGAAAATGGGGTATCTGTCCAGCGGTTACAGGGGGCGACGGCCGGATCCTTATGACACGGTAGAACGGCAGTTGCGTGCAGTGGCGCTGTGGCCGGAAGCGAAAGAGAATGATGGTATCCAGTCGACAGCAGTAACGACGGGTAATTGAAGAACTGATGAGCAGCTTGAAACAGCATTTCACGCTGGTGTGCATCATGATGCGGCAGGACCGTGTGGCGGAATTGGGTGAGATGGACACCCTGTGTATCACACCGTGTCAGCGTTACCGGTTGTTATGGTTGAGTCAGGTTTTCCTGAGCCGGTATTTAATCCGCAGACAGCTCAGTCGACCGCATACCCTGCGGGGGATAATTTTTCACCATCCAGCCAGGCCGCGCCATCGCGTAACGCCAGTCGTCCTTCAACAAACCAACTCACGACTAACGGATAGATGGCATGTTCCTGGTTTTTGACCCGGGCAGTGACGTCCTGTTCGGTATCATTGGCAAAAATCGGCACTTTCGCTTGCAGAATCACCGGGCCACCGTCCAGATGCTCAGTGACGAAATGTACCGAGGTGCCGTGTTCTTTATCACCGTTTTCAATCGCTTTGCGGTGGGTATACAGGCCAGGATATTTCGGCAGCAGGGAAGGGTGGATATTCAGTATCCGGCCAGCATAGTGTTGCACAAACGCAGGGCTGAGGATCCGCATATAGCCTGCCAGTAGTAACAGATCGGGCTCCCAGACACCGATCTCCCGCATCAGTTGACGATCAAAAGCTTCACGCTCAGCAAACTGCGAGGCGAGAAGGACATGGGCGGGAACCCCGGCCTCACGTGCCCGCTCCAGTCCAAAGGCATCGGACTTATTACTGAACACGGCAACGACATTACCGTGGATCCGTCCCTGCTGGCAGGCATCCAGAATTGCCTGAAGATTGCTTCCCTGGCCGGAAACCAGCACGACTAATCGTTTCATGCGTTAATAACCACTTGCTGCTCAGAATCCGCGCGTTTAATCACGCCGATTTTCCAGGCTTTCTCTCCCGCGTCAGTCAGCAGTTGTAGCGCTTTGTCAGCGTCGTGAGCGCTAAGGGCGATGATCATGCCAACGCCGCAGTTAAAAGTACGGTACATTTCAAAGCGGCTGACATTACCGGCATCCTGCATCCAACGAAAGATGGCCGGCCACTGCCAGCTTGACTCTTCCAGCACCGCCTGAGTGTGCTCTGGCAACACGCGAGGGATGTTTTCCCAAAAGCCGCCGCCGGTCAGATGAGCGATAGCGTGGACCTCAACGTGTTCGATCAGGCTGAGGATATTCTTCACATAGATACGGGTTGGGGCCAGCAGGTGATCTGCTATTGGCCGGCCTTCCAGCAGGGTCGCTGCCGGATCCGTTTGGCTGACGGCCAGAATTTTACGCACCAGTGAAAAACCGTTAGCGTGTGGACCGCTTGAACCCAGAGCAATGAGCACATCGTCTTCTTGTACTTTGCTGCCGTCGATGATGGCTGATTTTTCCACCACGCCGACACAGAAACCGGCTACATCGTAATCTTCGCCGTGATACATACCCGGCATTTCTGCCGTCTCGCCACCAACCAGCGCACAACCTGACTGAGAACAGCCTTCGGCGATACCGGTTATCACCCTGGCCGCGGTGTCGACATCCAGCTTGCCGGTCGCATAATAATCGAGAAAAAACAACGGCTCAGCACCCTGTACCACCAGATCATTCACACACATCGCGACCAGATCGATACCAATAGCGTCGTGGCGTTTCAAATCCATCGCCAGACGCAGCTTGGTGCCAACACCGTCAGTACCGGAAACCAGCACGGGCTCACGGTATTTTTGCGGCAATGCACAAAGTGCGCCGAAACCGCCCAGTCCTCCCATCACTTCTGGGCGACGGGTCTTTTTCACGACACCTTTGATCTGTTCGACTAAAGCATTGCCCGCGTCAATGTCTACGCCGGCGTCTTTATAGCTGAGAGAGGTTTTATCGGTCACTGCGAAATCCCCACGCGATTATGCGGTTGTGGTGGTATGGAAAATAAAGCGCGCTAATTCTAGCAGTGCAGGCAAACGTTTGCGAGTGCCTTCTGCTGTCATATTGCGGATAGATAAATTTTAGCCGATGCTTAATCACAGCATGAGGAAACCGTCAGAAAAGGGATTAATTGGTAGGGCAGAGCAGACAAATGGCGCTATAATCTCGCGATTTTTTTGTAGCTTAACACTCCGGGAGAACAACAATGAAGATCGTGGAAGTCAAACACCCGCTGGTCAAACATAAACTGGGCCTGATGCGCGAACATGATGTCAGCACCAAGCGTTTTCGTGAACTCGCTTCAGAAGTGGGAAGTTTACTGACCTATGAAGCCACTGCTGATTTAGAGACGGAAACTGTCACGATCAAAGGGTGGAACGGCCCGGTCGCCATCGAACGGATTAAAGGCAAAAAAATCACCGTGGTACCGATCCTGCGTGCTGGTCTTGGCATGATGGAAGGGGTGCTTGAGCACGTCCCCAGCGCGCGTATCAGCGTGGTAGGCGTTTACCGTGATGAAGAGACGCTGGAGCCGGTACCTTACTTCCAGAAACTGGTTTCCAATATAGAAGAGCGCATGGCGCTGGTGGTCGATCCGATGCTGGCGACGGGCGGTTCAATGATTGCCACTATCGACCTGCTGAAAAAAGCGGGCTGTAGTAGCATTAAAGTGCTGGTATTGGTGGCCGCGCCGGAAGGCATTGCCGCACTGGAAAAAGCGCACCCGGACGTGGAGTTGTATACTGCGTCAATCGATCAGGGATTGAACGAAAAAGGCTATATTATCCCGGGGCTGGGCGATGCAGGCGATAAAATTTTTGGTACTAAGTAACGATGACTCAGCCCGGCCTGCAACAAAGTCTCCTTTGTCAGGGGGGCACGAATTTTAATTTTTTAATGCCCAAGCCGACCTGAGAGTCGGCTTTTTTCGGCAAAACTAAAAGGATAAATACGATGACGCGTCGCGCTATCGGCGTTAGCGAGCGCCTTCCACTGTTGCAAACCATTCCACTCAGCTTGCAACATTTATTCGCTATGTTTGGCGCAACGGTGCTGGTGCCCATTCTTTTTCATATTAACCCGGCTACCGTATTGCTGTTTAACGGTATTGGCACATTGCTGTATCTGTTTATCTGTAAAGGTAAAATTCCCGCTTATCTCGGTTCCAGCTTTGCTTTCATTTCCCCGGTTTTGCTGTTGTTGCCGCTGGGCTATGAAGTGGCGTTGGGCGGCTTTATCCTTTGCGGCGTGTTGTTCTGTCTGGTGGCGCTGCTTGTCAAAAAAGCCGGAACTGGCTGGCTGGATGTGATGTTCCCGCCGGCGGCGATGGGCGCCATCGTCGCGGTGATTGGCCTTGAACTGGCTGGCGTGGCGGCGAATATGGCCGGACTGCTGCCTGCCAGCGGTACTCCCGCTGACGGTAAAACCATCCTGATATCCATGGTTACCCTGGGCGTGACCGTGTTCGGTTCGGTGCTGTTTCGTGGTTTTATGGCCATTATCCCCATTCTAATCGGGGTACTGGCGGGTTATGCGCTGTCTTACTTTATGGGCATTGTTAACTGGTCTGCGGTAGCGGCCACCCCGTGGTTTGCACTGCCCACCTTCTACAAACCGCGTTTCGAATGGTATGCGATGCTGACTATCCTGCCTGCGGCGCTGGTGGTGATCGCTGAGCATGTCGGGCATCTGGTGGTCACCGCGAATATCGTCAAGAAAGACCTGCTGAAAGATCCGGGTCTGCACCGCTCGATGTTTGCCAATGGGATCTCAACGGTTATCTCGGGCTTTTTTGGCTCCACCCCTAACACCACTTATGGTGAGAATATCGGTGTTATGGCGATCACCCGGGTTTACAGCAGTTGGGTGATTGGCGGTACGGCTATTCTGGCTATTTTGCTCTCTTGCGTGGGGAAACTGGCTGCGGCTATTCAGGCTGTGCCGGTTCCGGTCATGGGCGGTGTGTCACTGTTGCTGTATGGGGTTATCGGCGCGTCGGGGATCCGCGTGCTGATTGAATCGAAAGTCGATTATAACAAGGCGCAGAACCTGATCCTGACCGCCGTTATCCTGATTATCGGTGTTAGCGGCGCAACGGTGCATATTGGTGCCGCTGAGCTGAAAGGGATGGCACTGGCGACCATTGTGGGTATCTGTCTGAGTCTGATTTTCAAGGTCATCAGCCTGAGTCGGCCAGAAGACGAAGTTCTCGATCCGCAGGAGCGTGATCCCAGCTAGACGCCGGGCTGCGGTGTCTGCCTGTTTCATTATCTTCGCCAAGTTATGATAAACTTGCGCCGGATTTTGTCCGACCAACACTTGAGGTGCTTCTGAACACACCGGCACAGCTGTCATTGCCACTGTATCTACCTGATGACGAGACCTTTGCCAGTTTCTGGCCAGGGGATAATCCGTCACTGATTGCTGCGTTGCAAAGCGCGTTGCAACAGGAGCATGGCAGCTATCTCTATTTCTGGTCACGTGAAGGCGGTGGACGCAGCCATCTGCTGCATGCAGCTTGTGCGGAACTTTCAGCCAGCGGCGAAGCCGTGGGTTATGTGCCGCTGGATAAGCGTACCTGGTTTGTGCCGGAAGTACTCGATGGGATGGAACAACTGGCGTTGGTCTGTATCGACAATATTGAGTGCATTGCCGGGGATGCGCTCTGGGAAATGGCGATCTTCGATCTGTATAATCGCATTCTTGAAACCGGCAGAACCCGTCTGCTGATAACCGGCGATCGCCCGCCACGCCAGCTTAATTTGAAACTTCCTGATCTCGCTTCGCGCCTCGACTGGGGACAGATTTACCGTTTGCAGCCGTTATCGGACGACGATAAATTGCAGGCATTGCAACTGCGGGCCAGACTGCGAGGATTTGAGCTGCCGGAGGATGTTGGGCGTTTTCTGCTCAAGCGTCTTGATCGCGAGATGCGCACGCTGTTTGTGACGCTGGACAAGCTGGATCATGCTTCGATCAGCGCCCAGCGCAAACTGACCATCCCTTTTGTTAAAGAAGCACTCGGTCTCTGACCTTCCCGGTGCTTCAGCGTCATTCAACCTCAACACGGCGTCATACTGTGGCCGCAAGATTTATTGTCACTGTGGCGTTAAAATCTCCAGTACCTGCCTGGGTGGTCGGCCCAGCCGCGCTTTACCGTGGGCTACGACGACAGGACGTTCGATCAACTTCGGGTGTTCTGCCATCGCTTGCAACAATTGAGCCTCACTCAGAGTCTTGTCCGCCAGATTTAACGTTTTATAGATTTCTTCCTGGGTGCGCATCAACTGGCGGGCTGAACTGAATCCCAGTTTTTTGAGCAGCGCCTGTAAGGTTGCGACATCGGGCGGCGTATCCAGATACAGCACCACCTCAGGGGTGAGCCCTTGTTCCTGCAGCAGCGACAGCGTTTCACGACTCTTGGAACAGCGTGGATTATGGTAAATCTGTACGTCGGACATGTTTTACATCCTTATGATTTTTGGTACTGGCGAAAACGTTGCTGGAGTTGGCGCAACTGGTCAATACGGGCATCGTAACGGGCCTGTTTCAAACTGCCCAGCGGAACGGAGGCGCTGGCGCTGCTCAGGCTTCTGATCGCTTGATCGAGCTGGCCATTCAGTGCCAGACTTTCAGCCCGGGCCGCTTGTTCTTCGTCAGTCAGACCCTGATCGGCTGAAGCCTGTGCGAGCAGATCCCAGCCGTTAGGATCGTCCTTGTGCGCCCAGGTGTAGCGATAGAGAATTTTACTGGCATTTGCAGGCTGCTTCGCTTCCACATAGGCGTTGGCCAGGTTTAACTGGATAACTGGGTTATTGCTGACGCTTTTGGCGGCCAGTAACATGGCGATAGCCTGCTGAGGTTGTTTCAGACCAATCTCAATATCGGTCATAATATCGAGATACCAGATATTATCCGGCTGTTTTGCCAACAGCGGCGCGATAATCTTTTTGGCGTTATCGAAACTTTTCGCCTGCAGAAACTGCACCGCTTTACCATACTGGGCTGCAGTCTGCTCCCGGCTGTTGCCTTTACTGAGGGTCGTCAGCAGATCATCAGTCAGTTGGTTCTGCCCGGTGGCGTACATGCCCAGTGCCCGCACTTTCGCCATGTAATAATCCTGTGACGATTGTACTTTGACGGGCTTCATCTGATTAGCGCGGTTACGCGTATCCGCCAGACGACTGTCCGGTAGTGGGTGAGTCAGCAATATTTCGGGGGGTTTAGAAGCGAAGCGCGACTGGTCGGCCAGTTTTTGCAGAAAATCAGGCATGGCCTCCGGATCGAACCCTGCGCGTTGTAAGACCTGAAGACCAATGCGATCCGCTTCCTGCTCGTTTTGCTGAGTAAAGCTGATAATCCCTTGCTGGGTGCCAGCCAGCGTACCGCTTAAGGCTGCCATCCCCGCTTGTGGGTTTGCCATCGCCAACAGAATCGAACCCAGCGCGCCAACCCAGGTCAGGGGAGCGTCACGCTGTTGTTGTTCCATCGCACGTGCCAGGTGACGCTGGGTCACGTGCGAGATTTCATGTGCCATTACTGAGGCCAGTTGACTCTCGTTATCGGTATAGCGAAACAACGAGGAATGGAGTACCACGTTGCCACCAAAAAAGGCGAAAGCATTAATCTCATCATTACTGATCAGAAAAAAGTGGAAGGGCGTTTTTACCGACCAGGCATGGGTGACTAACCGTTGTCCCAATTGATTGATGTAGTCATTCAGCAGTGGATCGTTAATCAACGGCGCACTGGCACGCAACTGGCGGACATAAAAGTCGCCCATCTGCATTTCCTGGTTGATGGAGAGTGTGCCGCCAGCGGTAGTGCCAATATCGGGCAGATTATCGCTAACATCGGCTAAGACAGGTATTGATGTCGACATCAGCGCAGCAATCAGCGAGACCAGCGCACATTTTTTCAATCGGTTAATCATGCTGAATCCTATTCTGATGAGGTCCTCATTTAGCCGTTGCCGGCCAGCCTTTCCGAGCCGTAAATCTCCTTATGGGTATCTTAACTACTGGACTGGCGGAAAGAAACGTCTGAGGGAGGGATAAAATGCAGCAGAATGTTATCAATAGTCATCAATGACATAAAAAATTGAACAATATGAACCGCCATTGAGGTTCTCATCAGCGTGATATGATGGAAATACCCTTGCGGTTCTGGCTGGATCGACACTGTTAACTTTTTTAGTTCTACAAGTGTAATTGATTAAATTCAGGTTAATTTATTCAGTTAATTTGATGATAGAACGAAAAACGATGAGGTTTACTCTGAAAAAAGGTGTAACTAAGAGGGGCCGTCAGGTTACGGTAGGGTAAATGGATGTTTATTTTTTATCTTGAGCCATTGTTTTTATTTAGAGCCATATTTAAATGTGAATAATACGATGGTGATAATAATTCCATTCGCAATAATTTTATTTAATAAAGGTCTCACGTATTAAACTGCCTGACAGTTTACTCAATGTCAGTGAGCGGATGTCACTTGTTAGGTTAGCGCTAAAATATGACCAATATAAAATAAATATGATGAGCTTCAGGATTGATTTTTATGGGGGGGTATTTCCGCGGATTCAGTATGAAATGGTCTTATATTTTTACGAGTATTCTAACGTGAGGGAAATACAGGGGAGGGTATGGCCAGCCAGTAATCATCTCCACCTGACGTAAATCCATTATTTCAACTTTTTTCCCGCGTAACATTCTGCTCTGGTTATGTTATAGATCTACGGGTGCTGGCGAAACCCGGCAAGACGATGACTTTTAATCCTCAATTATCTGACCTGTAACCCCGTTACGGAGAGTATTCTATGCGCCAAGTTGTATCCTATGTGTTGATCGCCGTGGTGGCGGGATTTGTCGGAGCCAGTATGTCTAAGGCTCCCGAAATAGTAGAGAAATTTGACCGACATTTCACATCCCAGCCCACTGACCCGGAAGGATTTTGGTCAACGCCGGCTATTGCGGGATATGGCAAGATTCATTACGAATCTGATGTAGCCTATAAACCCTCCATCCGCGACAGTAATAAAATAATTTTCCAAATAACTAAAGCGGAAAATGGCCCGAACGATCCTAACCTGGGTCTGGAGCGTGTTGCTCGTGTCGTGAACTTATATGTGGCATCAGGCGTTCCCGTCGGGCAGCTTAAATTTGTCGTTTCGGTGACCGGCGATGGTACTCCCGCAATGTTGAATAACGAGCAATATAAAAAGATGTTTGGTATGGATAATCCCAATCTCAAGCTGATCAGTGAACTACGCAGCAAAGGGGTGGATGTATCAGTTTGCGATCAGTCGGTGGCTTTTCATCACTTCCAGCGTGACTGGATAGATAAATCGGTCACCCATGCGTTATCCAGTCCGACGACGGTTTCTACGCTGGAAAACCAGGGCTATGCTTTCCTCGCGATGTGAACTGTATGGCGTCTTTACTGTCAGGCGGGTCAGCGACCCGCCGAACAGGACGTCGTCTCTCATGTGTCTGACGTTCAAGAGTTTTGAACACTAAGACCCTGGTTGTTGCTGCCGATGTTGTTCTCTGGACGTATCCCCGCCGCTGTTCGTCATTCATTTTTCTGTCATAAAGCGCTGATAATTTCCCATACCGGAAGCATGCACTGAGTAGTCAATATAAGCGCAAGACGGCTTCATCATATTTGGCCAACGCCTTTACGATATCAACAGCCAGGAAAATGTATGTTACAGCGTAAACCTTTCAGCAAAATAGCCGCCGCACTACTGGCTGGCGCGATTCTGGTCAGCCAACAGGTGATGGCCGCTGATGCTATCTGTTATAACTGCCCACCGGAATGGGCGGACTGGGGCACTCAGTTACACGCTATTGCTAAAGACACAGGCATTAACGTCCCGCAGGACAACAAAAACTCGGGCCAGGCGCTGGCGCAACTGGTCGCGGAAAAGGCTAACCCGGTGGCGGATGTCGTGTATCTCGGCGTGACATTTGGTATTCAGGCGGCGAAATCCGGTGTGGTGGCGGATTATAAACCTGCTGAATGGGATGATATTCCGGCGGGCATGAAAGATCCGCAGGGTAAATGGGTCGCGCTGCACTCCGGCACCCTGGGCTTTATGGTTAACGTTGATGCGTTGGGCGGCCTGCCGGTTCCGCAGTCCTGGGCTGACTTGTTGAAGCCGGAATACAAAGGCATGATCGGTTTTCTTGATCCTTCCAGCGCTTTTGTGGGGTATGTCGGTGCTGTGGCGGCAAATCTGGCGCTGGGCGGCACGTTGCAGAATTTTGCGCCTGGCCTGGCGTACTTTAAAAAGCTTTCGGCCAACCAGCCAATCGTTCCCAAACAGACCGCCTATGCACGCGTGCTTTCCGGCGAGATCCCGATCATGCTGGATTATGACTTCAACGCCTATCGGGCGAAATATACCGACCATGCTAATGTTGCTTTCGTTATTCCTAAAGAGGGCACCATCACCGTTCCGTATGTCATCAGCTTAGTGAAAAATGCGCCTCACGCTGATAACGGCAAGAAAGTTATCGATTATGTCTTATCCGATAAGGGACAGGCGATTTGGGCTAATGCCTATTTGCGACCAGTACGCCTCAGCGCCATGTCGGCAGAGGCGAAGCAGGGCTTTCTGCCGGACAGCGACTATGCGCGGGCGAAAACGGTGGATTATCAGCAGATGGCTGATGCACAGAAAGCGTTTTCTGCCCGTTATCTGAGTGAGATGCAGTAATGTCCGTACCGTCAGTCCACCGCGATGTATACCCGGTGACCGGGGCACGTTTCACTCGCCGGCCTCGCCGTAGAATGGTGCCATGGATGCTGGTTCCGGCGTTGGTATTTTTTGCCGCTTTCTGGCTGCTGCCATTTGCCGCATTGGTCATGATGGGCACGCAGCCGGATAACAACACCCGGATGACGGCCTACTGGACGATATTGGTCCATGTGCAGTATCTGCGCAGTCTCGGCATTACCGTGCTGCTTTCTCTGTTGGTTTCCCTGTCGGCGGTAGCGATTTGCGCCATCGTCGGCTGTTTTCTGGCCCGCCATCACTTTGTCGGTCGTTCACTGTTGTTGGCTGTGCTGACGTTTCCGCTGGCCTTTCCCGGTGTGGTGGTGGGGTTTCTGGTGGTGATGCTGGCCGGGCGGCAAGGCTTGCTGGCGCAAGTCGGCCTGGCGCTGGTGGGTGAGCGCTGGATGTTTGCTTATTCGCTGAGCGGTCTGTTTATCGGTTATCTCTATTTCTCCATTCCCCGGGTGGTGATGACACTGGTTGCCGCATGCGAAAAATTGGATACCTCACTGGAAGAAGCCGCCCGTTCACTTGGTGCTAACCCGTGGCGGGTCATTTGGGATGTGATTGTTCCGGGGATGTCTCCGGCGCTGTTTTCCAGCGGCGCTCTCTGTTTCGCCACCAGTATGGGCGCGTTTGGTACCGCTTTTACCCTCGGTACCGACCTGAATGTATTGCCCCTGACGATTTACGGTGAATTTACCAATTACGCTAATTTTGCCACGGCCGCCGCGCTGTCGGTGGTGATGGGCGGCGTCGCCTGGTTGGCGCTGGTGCTGGCGCGCAGGCTGGCCGGTGAACATCGGGGAGGGGGGTGATGAAACGTTCCGCTCTGTTTTGGCTACAGTTGATTTTCACGCTCAGCCTGTGCCTGTTCATGCTGGTGCCTATCGTATTGTCACTGCTGGCGGGAGTCACCGGGAACTATTTTATCGGCCTGAAAAGCGGCCTGACCCTGCGCTGGGTGATCGAAGTCTGGCAGATGTATGCCGATACCTTCTGGTTGTCGCTGCTGATTGCGATCAGTTGTCTGGCCTCGGTGTTGGTGCTGGGGGTGCCAGCCGCCTGGGGATTATTGAAGACGCCGTCCCGCTGGGCCAGCCGTATTGAAGAATTCCTGCTGTTACCGGTAGCGCTGCCAGGGTTGGCGACGGCGCTGGGACTGATCTTGATTTATGGCGGTTTCCACCGTCTGCGTGACAGCTGGCTGTTTATTCTGATTGGCCATGTGCTGTTTACACTGCCATTTATGGTGCGTCCCGTATTGGCGGTAATGCGTGCCAGTCAATTGCGACAGTTAGAAGAGGCCGCGGCAAGCCTGGGGGCGAGTTTCTGGCGACGTTTTTTCAGCGTGATTGTGCCTAATTGCCGCAACGGCATCCTGGCGGGGGCATTTATGGTGCTGACGTTGTCAGTCGGCGAGTTCAACATTACCTGGATGCTGCACACGCCGCTGACTAAAACCCTGCCGGTAGGGCTGGCGGACAGCTATGCCTCAATGCGGCTGGAAGTGGGATCCGCTTATACCCTGATTTTCCTGATGATGATTCTGCCATTGCTGTTGGCGCTGAGCGGGCTGAACCAATTGACTCAGCGCCAGGCCGCTATGCGTGCGCGACAGGTTAAGGAGACGGTTTGATGACACATTCGCTGAGTATTCATTTACGTCAATGCTCTCGCACTTTTGCTGGTGGCGTTGTCGCTTTGTACCCACTGGACCTGGATATTGTGGCTGGGGAAACCCTGGTGCTGCTGGGGCCGTCAGGCTGCGGTAAAACCACCACCCTGCGTATTATCAGTGGTCTGGAATCACCGGATGCGGGTGGCGAAGTATGGTTTGGCGATCGGGATGTCACCGCGCTGCCGATTGAGCAACGCAATGTCGGCATGGTATTCCAGAACTACGCATTGTTTCCGAATATGAACGTGGCTGAAAACGTCGCTTATGGTTTGCGTGTTCAGGGCATACCGAAGTCTGATATCCGCGCAAGAGTCGATGAGATGCTGACGATGGTCGATCTGCTGCCGTTGGCCACGCGACCTGTTCAGGCGTTATCTGGCGGCCAGAAACAGCGTGTCTCTTTGGCCCGCGCACTGGCTGCCCGGCCTAAGGTCTTGCTGTTTGATGAGCCGCTGGCGGCGCTGGATGTCAAGTTACGGGATCGGTTACGGGAAGATATCGGCCATCTGCTGCGCAAGCTGGGCATGACCGCGGTCTATGTGACGCATGATCAGCAAGAAGCGATGGCGCTGGGTGACCGTATCGCGGTGCTGGAACGCGGGCGAATTGCGCAGATAGCGACTCCGCAGGCGATTTATCAGCATCCTGCCACACGCTTTGTGGCTGATTTTGTCGGCGCCATTAACTGTATCAGCGCGGCACAGCCAGGTTCTCCAGCGCGTTATTGCCGTCCGGAAGATATCCGGTTGAGCGAGGTGACCACGGGTCAGCGTAGCGGACGTATTGTCGGAATGCAGTTTCTTGGCGCCAGTCAGCGACTGTTGATTGATATTGGCATGGATAAACCGGTCCAGGTTGAGTGTTCGGCCCGGGAACGCTGGCAGCCCGGTCAGCAGGTGGGCATGTTGATCAATGATGATGTGCTGATGAATTTCTGAGATCGGGAAGGGGAGAAAAAATGTCCAATCAGCAAGCTGTTCTGGTCGCGCAAATTAGTGACCTGCATATTAAAGCTCACGGAAAATTGTCGTACCGTAAAGTGGATACCCTCGGGGCGCTGCGCAAGGTGATTGCCCGTTTAAATGCGCTACAACCGCGTCCTGACACCGTGGTTATCACCGGTGATCTGGTGGATTTCGGTCATGAGTCTGAATATCAGACCCTGAAAGAGGCGTTGCAGTCACTGGATATTCCGTTCTGGTTGCTGGCGGGTAACCATGATGACCGGCAGATGATGCGACGGGTTTTCGCCGATCAACCCTATCTGTTCCAGCAGCAGGAATTTATCCAGTGGGAGGGCGAGTGCGGGCCACTGCGTTTGCTGGCGCTGGACTCCACTGTGCCACAACAGCCGCAGGGGGCGTTGTGCGCAGAACGTTTGGGTTGGTTGGCTGAACGGCTGAGCGCGGAGCCGACGCGCCCCACGTTGGTGATGTTGCATCATCCTCCGTTCATCAGCGGCATTGGGCATATGGACCGTCAGCGGCTGGTCAATCCTCAGGCGCTGGCCGAAGTAATTGCGCGCCATCCACAGGTCGAACGTGTGTTGTGCGGCCATCTGCACCGCAGTATGCACATTAACTTTGCCGGCACGCTGGCGTGCAGTGCGCCAGGGGTTTCCCATCAGGTGGTGTTTGATCTGCGGGAAGAGGGCATCGCTAATTTCTGTCTGGAACCCGCGGGTTTTCTGCTGCATCGCTGGACGGCGGATCAGGGAGTCATTACACATCAATGCGTGATTGACGCCTTCGACGGACCTTACCCTTTCTATGATGAGAACGGTCTCATCGATTAATGCTGATTATCAGGGATGAACGTTATCACCACGCGGCAGGGGGATGTGGGTAACAGAACCGACGCCGGGGAGATATTGCTAATGGGCGGAGTGATATCCGCCCGTTTTAATCTCAGGCTGATTTTAGATAATCCAGCACAATATCGTGGTGGTTACTGGTTTTGAAATCATCAAACACTTTTTCAACTTTACCGTCAGTGCCAATCAGGAAACTGATGCGATGAATACCGTCATAGGTTTTGCCCATAAACGTTTTTTCGCCCCAGACACCAAACTGTTCGGAAACCTGATGATCTTCATCTGAAAGCAGGGTGAAGTTCAGGAGTTCTTTTTCAACAAACCGTGACAATTTTTCTGGCTTATCGGTGCTGATACCGAGAACTTCAACACCCGCCTTTTTCAGCTCATCCATGCTGTCACGCAAGCCACACGCCTGTACGGTGCAACCTGGCGTCATCGCTTTCGGGTAGAAATACACCAGAACGCGTTGTCCCTGGAAGTCGGTTAAATTTACTTGTTCGCCATCCTGATCGGGCAAGCTAAATTTCGGTGCTAAATCACCGGCTTTCAGTGGATTCATCACTACATCTCCATTTTTTCATCATGCTGTGGATACTGGACCACGCTAATAGTGCCTTGCGCGTACAACTCTGTACAGAGGCGGTTAAATGCCTGCTCAATAAATGAGGCATCCTGGCTGGCAGGACTGTGGGCCGTTATTTGAATATAGAGCAACGGCGGTTGATTTTCTTGCGCGGGTTGAGTGCGTGACACTAATTCGGCGATATGCATCTGATGCGAATCAAAGAGATCGGTAAAACGCTCGATAATATGCGCAGAATCGGCGACTTCCACCTGCACCCAGACCGTCGCAGGCATTGGTGGCCGCTCGCGGAAAGTGGTGCGCTTCATCACTATCAGCAGTTCCAGCTCGGCGCCCTTGAGCGGCAAGGTGGATTCAATCAACGTAATGGCATTCCAACTGCCGGAAAGCAGCATGATGAAGGTGAATTCATCCCCCAGCATGGCAAGACGGCTATCTTCAATGTTGCAACCGCAACTGCTGACGTGACGGGTGATGGTGTTGACAATTCCCGGGCGGTCGACTCCCAGTGCGGTGATAACCAGATGATGTTGCTCTGACAGCGGCAAAATGATGTTTCCTGTCCGTCAAGATGATTAGCCATTGTGATAACGCTAAGGTAAACATAAAAAATACCCTCTGCCAAGAGGCCAGACGGCATGTACGCTTGCTTTTCAATAGCGGTAAACCGTACCATGCAGTACTTGTTTGTGGAGGGGATGGCTAATGTTCACGGGAAGTATTGTTGCGCTCGTTACGCCGATGGATGACAGAGGGTATGTCTGCCGTGCGAGTTTGAAAAAACTGATTGATTATCATGTTGCCAGCGGAACCTCGGCAATCGTCTCGGTAGGAACCACTGGTGAATCTGCCACGCTGAGCCATGAAGAACACGCTGATGTGGTGCTGCTGACCCTGGAACTGGCCGATGGTCGCATCCCGGTTATCGCAGGAACCGGTGCTAATGCTACGGCGGAAGGCATAGCGCTGACCAAACGCTTCGAAAAAAGCGGCGTAGTGGGTTGTCTGACCGTCACTCCTTACTATAACCGTCCTACTCAGGAGGGGTTGTACCAACATTTTAAAGCGATTGCCGAGAGCACCGACCTGCCGCAGATACTGTATAATGTTCCGTCGCGTACCGGTTGTGACATGCTGCCGGAAACCGTTGGTCGTCTGGCGAAGATCAAAAATATTATCGGAATTAAAGAAGCCACCGGGAACTTATCGCGGGTTAGCCAGATCCAAGAGCTGGTTGATGAAGACTTTATCCTGATCAGCGGCGATGATGCCTCTGCTCTGGACTTCATGCAGTTGGGGGGACGGGGGGTCATCTCGGTGACGGCAAATGTCGCCGCGCGCGAAATGGCAGAGCTTTGCTCGCTTGCACAACAGGGTAACTTTGTGGAAGCTCGCCGCCTTAATCAGCGCCTGATGCATCTGCATCAGAAGCTATTCATTGAGCCTAATCCTATCCCGGTAAAATGGGCTGCTAAGAAATTAGGATTAATTGCAACCGACACGTTGCGTCTGCCCATGACGCCGATGACTGATGCTGGTCGTCCGGTTGTTGAGCAGGCATTGAAAAACGCAGGCCTGCTGTAAATTTAGGGAGAATTAATGGCTTACTCAGTACAAAAATCCACGGTCGCGAAAGTCGTTGGATTATCGCTGGTGATGATGTTGGCTGGTTGTTCCAGCGATCAACGTTACAAGCGTCAGGTTAGTGGCGACGAATCCTATTTGCAGGCCGCTGACGTCAAAGATTTGCAAGCGCCTGCAGGGATGATCCTGCCGCTGCAAAACGGGGATTATGATATTCCACCCGCCAGTACTAGCGGGGCGGTAGGCAAACAGTTGGATATTCGTCCGCCCGCTCAGCCGCTGGCGCTGCTCAATGGCGCCCGTACCCAGTTTACGGGCAATTCAGGCGTGCTGATGTTGGATAACAATCGCAGCGGCGCGTTGTGGCCGCAGGTGGTGGATGTGGTGCAGGCGCGTCATTACCCTATCGCCAGCCGTGATGACGCCAGCCAGACGTTGTCGACTGACTGGGTGCAATGGAACCGCGCGGATGAAGACCATCAGTATCGGGGGCGCTACCAGATAAATGTTCAGCAGCAGGGTTACCAGCAGGCATTGACCGTTAAGTTGCTGGAACTGCAACAGGAAGGCAAAAGCGTCACTTCGCCAGTACAGATTCAGCGCTACACCGCGCAGATGATGAATGAGCTGAGCAGTGGTCTGGATAAGATCGAAAGTTCGCGTGAAGATGCCGCCGCTAAACGTAGCGCGACTCAGATTGATGTACAGAGCGGCGCTGATGATACCGGCCTGCCAAATCTGATCGTCCGTGCGCCATTTAACGTCGTCTGGGGACGTCTGCCTGCCGCGCTGGGCCGCGTTGGGATGAAAGTCACCGACAATAACCGTTCGCAAGGTAGCCTCAAAGTGACTTATAAGGCACCCGGCAGTGATGTTTGGGACCAGTTGGGTGCTAAAGATCCTAATCTTCCTGATGGAGATTATAAGCTGCAGGTCGGCGATTTGGATAACCGCAGTAGTTTGCAATTCCTCGATCCTAAAGGCCATCCGCTTACTCAGTCGCAAAATGATGCACTGGTGGCGGTATTCCAGGCTGCCTTCAGTAAATAACATAACAGGCCGGACAGTTCCGGCCTTTTTTCTTTGTTGCTGCGTAAACGATTGCTTCGGTTTTTTCGCCGCAGAACGTACAATAGTTCCCGCCAATATTTTCAGTTCTATTATGTGGAGTTAAAGAAGATGCAAAAGCAAGCTGAGTTGTATCGCGGCAAAGCGAAAACCGTATACAGCACCGAAAATCCGGATCTGTTGGTACTCGAATTCCGCAACGATACATCAGCACTGGACGGTGAGCGCATCGAACAGTTTGATCGTAAGGGAATGATTAACAACAAATTCAATTATTTCATTATGACTAAACTGCAGGAAGCCGGGATCCCGACCCAGATGGAAGCGTTGCTCTCTGACAATGAAGCGTTGGTGAAGAAACTGGATATGGTGCCAGTGGAATGCGTGGTGCGTAATCGCGCGGCGGGTTCACTGGTGAAGCGTTTGGGCGTGGAAGAAGGGACTATCCTGAACCCGCCGCTGTTTGACCTGTTTCTGAAGAACGACGCCAAACACGACCCGATGATCAATGAGTCCTACTGTGAAACATTCGGCTGGGTGAGCAAAGAGAACCTGGCGCGCATGCGTGAGCTGACTTTGCAGGCTAATGAGGTGCTGAGCAAGCTGTTCCTTGATGCGGGTCTGATTCTGGTGGATTTCAAGCTGGAGTTTGGTCTGTTCAAAGGTGAAGTGGTGCTGGGCGACGAATTTTCCCCGGATGGCGCGCGCCTGTGGGACAAAGAAACCCTGAACAAAATGGATAAAGACCGTTACCGCCAGAGTCTCGGTGGTCTGATTGAAGCCTACGAAGAAGTCGCAAATCGTCTGGGCGTTAAGCTGGGCTGATAACTACCGTAGTGGCAGGCGGGTGGGTTCAATGTTGCTACCCGCCTGCCATGTATAGAAATGCTAAAAGTGCCGTCATCCGTGATGGAATACGGGATGTTCGTTCAGCCTCCCGGCGCTTTTCCTTCCGCGTTTTCTATTACTTATTGAAATGTCTCCATACTGTCGTCATATACCCCGATGCTGGTGTTAATCCGTCTCGCCGACTAGAATCACTGCATTAAGCGCAAGGTGATTATAACAAGGGGTAATTTATGCGTTGGCAAGGGCGTCGCGAGAGTGACAATGTGGAAGACCGTCGCGATCAATCTGGCGATGCAATGGGCGGTGGCCGCATCCGTATTCCGCGCGGCAAGGGTGGGATTATCCTGCTGATTATCGTCATGATTGCCGGTTACTATGGCTATGATTTAACGCCATTGCTCAGTGGTGAATCAACCACGCTTTCGCAGCCTGCCCCACAGCGGCAGCACAGCGATCCGCAGCAGGATGAAGCGGCCAAATTCACCAAAGTGATCCTCGCCACGACGGAAGATACCTGGGCGACAATTTTCCAGAAAATGGGTAAAACCTATACACCGCCCCATTTGGTGATGTACCGCGGCGTAACGCGCACGGGGTGCGGTACTGGCCAGTCGGTGATGGGGCCTTTTTACTGCCCAGCCGACAGCACGGTGTATATCGATCTCTCTTTTTATGACGAAATGAAAAATAAACTGGGCGCGGGCGGCGATTTTGCCCAGGGTTACGTGATAGCCCATGAAGTGGGGCACCATGTACAGCACCTGCTGGGCATTGACGCCAAAGTTCGTCAGTTGCAGCAGGGGGGCAGCCAGACTCAGGCGAATAAACTGTCGGTAAAAATGGAGCTACAGGCTGACTGTTTTGCTGGCGTGTGGGGGCATTATATGCAGCAGGAAAACGTGCTTGAGACAGGCGATTTGCAACAGGCGTTAAATGCTGCCAACGCGATTGGCGACGATCGGCTGCAACAGCAGAGCCAGGGACGGGTGGTGCCAGACAGCTTTACTCACGGTACCTCACAGCAACGTTACAGCTGGTTCAAAACAGGGTTCGATAGTGGTCATCCTGGCCAGTGCGACACCTTCAGCCGTAGCTGATGGCTGAAGTCAGCGAGAAGATCATTGCCCATACCGCCGCGCTGAAGCGTCAGGGTATGCGGCAGATGCTGGTGATCAGCGGTGAGGCGGTGTGGTGCCTGCAGCAGGCTGAACAGTGGATGGCCTTGCTGGCGGGTGACTGGTTGTGGTTGGGGAATATACCGTACCGCAAGCCGCACTGCGCACCACATGCCGTGCGCACACTGCTCGGGCAGGAATTTTTACATGCTGTTTTTGACGCGCGTGAGGGGTTTAACGCGGATGCGTTGGCGGCGCTGAGCGGTACGTTGAAGGCCGGAAGCTGGTTGCTGCTGTTGGTTCCTGCATGGCAGAACTGGCCCAGCCAGCCGGATACTGACTCATTACGCTGGAGTGAGACCGACTCCCCGATCCCGACACCGAACTTTGTCCATCGCCTGCAACGGCTGATGCAACAGGACCCGCAGGTGGCTATTCTGCGGCAGCATTTCCCCCTGCAATTACCCGCTCTGCCACCAACGTCCGACTGGCAGCCTGATGACCGGTCACAACAGCAACGGTTGTTGGATGAATTGATCGCCAGTCAGCCTGGTATCTTTGTGCTGATTGCCCCGCGAGGGCGGGGGAAATCAGCGCTGGCTGGTTTGCTGGCAGCACGCTGGCCTGGACGTATCCTGATAACCGCTCCCGCTAAGGCTTCTACTGAGGTGCTGGCGAAATTCGCCGGCGAGGCCTTTACGTTCATGGCCCCTGACCAACTGCTTGCGCGGTCACTGTCCCCATGCTTGCCGGATATTGACTGGTTGCTGATTGATGAAGCCGCGGCCATTCCAGCGCCGCTGCTGCATAAGCTGGTGCGTCTCGCGCCCCGGGTGCTGCTTACCACCACGCACCAGGGGTATGAAGGAACCGGGCGCGGATTTCTGTTGAAGTTTTGCGCCAGCTTGCCAGATGCCACGGTTCTGAAACTGGACCAGCCATTACGCTGGTCGCCGCATGATCCGCTGGAGCGATTTGTCGATAACGCACTGTTGTTTACCGAAGCGGAGCCCCTGAGCGGCCAGGCAGCGATCGATTATTGTTTTCCGCTGCAGGCTGACTGGCACACAACGCCGCAGGTGAATGAGGGAATGTATCAGTTGCTCGCCAGTGCCCATTACCGCACCTCGCCGCTGGATTTACGGCGGATGATGGACGCGCCGGGGATGCACTTCAGCGCGGCATTGCAGGGGGAGACGGTGCAGGGGGCGCTGTGGCTGGTGGATGAAGGGGGCCTGAGCGAGATGCTGGCTCAGGCGGTGTGGGCCGGACTGCGGAGGCCTGGCGGTAATCTGGTGGCGCAGTCTCTTGCGGCCCATGCAGGCTGGCCGGAAGCGGCCCGGATGCGTTCACGGCGTATCAGCCGTATTGCTATCTCTCCGGCGCTACGACGGTGCGGCATGGGGCGAGAGATGGTGCGGCAAAGTCAGGAACGGGCGGAGGGGCTGGATTTTCTCTCGGTGAGCTTTGGTTATACTTCGTCGCTATGGCGGTTCTGGCAGGCATGCGGCTTCCGGCTGGTGCGGTTGGGGTGTAAACCGGAAGCCAGCAGTGGTTGCTATACGGCAATGGCTTTGTTGCCGTTGAGTGCGCAGGGGCAGGCATTGGCTGACAGAGCAGCTGACCGACTGGCGCGGGACTGGCCCTGGTTACAACGCTTTGTCGCTGGCGTCAGTCTGGAGCTGCCGCTGACCCGACACGATGATGAACTGGATGAGTATGACTGGCGTGAGTTGGCGGGATTCGCCTGGGCGCACCGACCGTTTGAAGCCAGCATCGGCGCGCTGGGGCGCCTCGTTAACCTGTGGCAAGGGTTGCCGTTGCTACAGGGAATACTGCTTAACCGTTTAACCCCAGCCGCATTGTGCCAGCAGTTTGGCCTGACGGGGCGAAAAGCCTTGCTGGCGGGGTGGCGACAGGAAGTGCGGCAGGCGCTGGACGCACTGGACGCCAGCCGCAGTGCCGACTGGCAACGTTGCATTAAATCGTTAAATTAAATCCAACATCCTGGTCAATAATTCTCACTTTTCTTCAACGTTAGCCAGCGTATAGTCACTCCGACATCCCTGAGGAGGAAATCATGAAACTTGATCATTTTGTCGTGCAACGCCCCGTGTCCACTCCGTCACAGTTATTTCTGCTTTATCACGGCGCAGGCGATAACCCGGTGGCGATGGGACAGATTGGTCGCTGGTTCGCTGAATCTTTCCCGCAGGCGTTGGTTATCAGCATTGGCGCACCGGTGTCGGGCAGCGATAATTTCCGCCAGTGGTATGCCACTGATAACCTGACTGATGAACATCGGCAATATTGCGTGGATGCGGTGATGGGGGATTTTGTTGATTCGGTTCATCACTGGCAACAGGAAAGTGGCATCAAGGCTGAAGCCACCGCGCTGATTGGTTTTTCGCAGGGCGGCACGATGGTGCTGGAAGGGATCAAAGCCGCGCCGAATCTGGCGGGGCGAGTGGTGGTCTTCTCCGGGCGTTTTGCCAGCTTGCCGCAGCAGGCCCCCCGGCGTACCACCATCCACTTGATCCACGGGGACGACGACGACCAGGTGCCGTTGAATTACGCGCAGGAGGCTGAAGCGAAACTGCTGGAATTGGGCGGTGATGTGACGCTGAATATCGTTGAGGATTTAACTCATGCTATTGACCATCGTGCGATGCAGTATGCGCTCGATCATCTGCATTATACGGTGCCGAAGCGGTATTTTGACGAGGCGCTGAGTGGCAGTACGCCAGGTGATGAGGATGTGATAAGCCTGATTTGATGCGCGGGCTGGGGCGAGGGCCCCGGCCGGGCGGGTTTATTGTTTTTTCGGCCAGTCATCGTCGTCGTCCCACTTATCGTTGCAATCACGATGGGGCGGCAGTTTCGGTTTGTTCGCCATGTATTTTTTGTGGTCGATGCGTTTCAGATCCTTATAGACGTTCATCAGTACGCCCACCATCAGCAGGATCACCAGGATCCACCCGTATTCTTTAAAAAATTCCATATTTTCACCTGTCAGGCTATCAGCTGTTCCATAATGCGCTGGTACATGCGGCTCAGTAGTTGCAAGTCAGCGGCTTTCACACTTTCATTGATTTTATGAATGGTGGCATTGACCGGTCCTAATTCCACCACCTGAGCGCCCATTCGGGCAATAAAGCGTCCGTCAGAGGTGCCGCCAGTGGTCAGCAATTGCGGCTTAATTTCATTATAGTGCTCAACGGCTTTCACTACCGCATTGACCAGTTTGCCGCTGGCGGTCAGGAAGGGCTGACCGGAGACCTGCCAGTCCAGGCTATAACGCAACTGATGGCGTTCCAGCAACGCCTGCACCTGCTGTTTGATCATCGCGTCGGTCAGTTCGGTGCTGAAACGGAAGTTGAATTGCACCAGGAGTTCGCCGGGGATCACGTTGTTGCTGCCGGTTCCGGCTTGCACGTTGGCAATCTGCATACTGGTCGGCGGGAAAAATTCATTACCCTGGTCCCATTCCGTCGCCACTAACTCGTTCAGCGCGGGGAGCGCGCGATGGACCGGGTTATCGGCCAGATGCGGATAAGCGACATGTCCCTGCACGCCGTGTATGGTCAGGTTGGCGGTCATTGAACCACGTCGGCCATTTTTCACCACGTCACCGACGATTTCAGTGCTGGAAGGTTCGCCGACCAGGCAGTAATCCAGCCGTTCGTTACGCGCCATCAACGTCTCAACCACTTTGACCGTGCCGTGAGTCGCGCTGGCTTCTTCATCTGAGGTTATCAGAAAAGCCAGACGACCTTTATGGTTGGGATGATGGGCAATAAAGCGTTCTGCGGCAACGATCATCGCCGCCAGCGAACCTTTCATGTCTGCCGCGCCGCGACCGTAGAGCACGCCATCACGGATAGTGGGTTCGAACGGCGGATTGATCCAGCGGCTGACATCGCCGGTCGGCACCACATCAGTATGGCCGGCAAAGGCCAGTGTTTCGCCCTCGCCGCGCCAGGCCCAGAAGTTCAGGGTGTCGCCAAAGTTCATTGGCTCGACAGTGAACCCCAGCGCTTGCAGACGCGCGATCATAATGGCCTGGCAACCGGCATCATCCGGACTGAGGGAAGGACGACGAATAAGCTGCTGCGTCAGCTCAATGACCGGACAAAACATAATCAGGATTTCTCCGCGATAAAGGATTGGTAAGTGGTTTCACTGAAACCCAGCAGCATAGAGCCGTCGGCGCGACAGAGCAATGGGCGTTTGATGATGGCGGGCTGTTCAAGCATCAGGTCCCGCGCGGTCGCGGCATTATTCACGGCGTTGCGTGTTTCTTCACTCAATTTACGCCAGGTCGTTCCCCGGGTATTGAGCAGCGCTTCCCAGCCCAGGGTATCGATAAAGCTTTGCAGAAGCGGCGCCGTAAGGCCATCGGCACGGTAATCATGGAACTGACAGGCCACGCCGTTAGCATCCAGATATTTACGGGCCTTCTTGATGGTGTCGCAATTTTTGATGCCGTACATCTTCAGCATAACCATTCCCTTCTTTTTTTTATGGGTTTCAACTATATTCGATACTGTTCAGGTGTTTAGTCTACAACGGATGCGCCTGCAAGACAGCATGGAAAGGTGATATAACACCACAGAGACAGAGACTTAGCGAGAAGGAGGGGCCACATGAATTATCTGAAAGCGTCTTCCGTTCATACGGTTGAAGAGACCCAGTCGATGATAGTTATCGCCAGAAAGAAAAAGAGCCGCTGCGATGAGTTCAATCACATCGTTGAGGCGGTACTCGCCGAGTACCCGGAGGCTAAAACGCATATTGATAGTGACAGCGGTGGTTACGACAAAGTGATTGTTTTGAAATAACCGCGACGGTCTCCCTGGTTTTTGAGCTGCCGCTCAGCAATTATCATGTCAGCCCCGTCTGCCTGCGGATTTGTCTTAATGTGTGGTGTCTGACGGCAAAACCGTGCCGCACCACACATTGTCGCTCCGGTCATCTCGGTTTCGCTTTCGCCGGGAAGCGCCGGCGTATCAGCACGAAGAACAGCGGCACGAAGAAGATGGCCAGTATACAGGCAGAAGTCATCCCACCAACGACTCCGGTACCCACGGCGTGTTGGCTACTGGAGCCTGCGCCATGGCTGACTGCCATTGGCAGCACACCGAAAATAAATGCCAGTGATGTCATCAGGATGGGACGCAGACGCTGACGGGAGGCTTCCAGCGTGGCTTCCAGCAGGTTACGTCCCTGGCTATGCAGCTCATTGGCAAACTCCACGATCAGGATGGCATTCTTCGCCGACAGGCCGATAACCGTCAGTAACCCAACCTGGAAGTAGACGTCGTTTTCCAGCCCGCTCAGCCAGGTGGCTAACAGCGCGCCTACTACGCCAAGCGGTACCACCAGCATTACCGAGAACGGTATCGACCAGCTCTCATACAGTGCGGCGAGACACAGGAACACCACCAGCAGCGAAATAGCATACAGCGCCGGAGCCTGTGAGCCGCTCATGCGTTCCTGCAGTGACGCGCCAGTCCACTGCAGGCCAAAACCGTCAGGTAACTGGCTGACGATTTTTTCCATAATATCCATCGCGGTTCCACTACTGACTCCCTGGGCAGGTTCTCCGACGATTTCCACTGACGAATAGCCATTATAGCGTTCCAGACGTGGAGAACCGGTTTCCCAATGGGTAGTGGCGAAGGTGGAGAACGGCACCATACCGCCGCCACTATTACGGACATACCATTTGTCGAGATCATCCGGCAACATCCGGTAGGGCGCCGCGGCCTGTACATAGACCTTTTTCACCCGGCCACGGTCAAGGAAGTCATTAACATAGGTCGAGCCCCAGCCGGTTTGCAGGGTATTATTGATGTCATCAATGGATACGCCCAGTGCCTGTGCTTTGTGCTGATCGATATTGATGCGCAACTGCGGGGTATCATCCAGCCCATTGTGGCGCACACGAACCAGCGATGGATTATGGCTGGCTTTCGCCAGTAGTTCATCACGCGCTTTCATCAGAGCATCGTGGCCCAGTCCGGCGTGGTCCTGCAGCTCCAGATCAAAACCGGCGGCGTTGCCCAGTCCGGTGATCGCCGGAGGACTGCTGGCGATAACCCGTCCTTCACTGACGTTGCGGAAGGCTTTGGTGGCGCGTTCAATAATGGCAAAAGCACTGTTTTCTGCGCCGGAACGATCCCCCCAGTCTTTCAGGCGCACAAACATACGCGCCACGTTTTGACCGTTACCGCCGGGGCCTGCACCGATCGTGGAGAATACCGACAGCACATTATTTTTTTCGTGGGTCAGATAATACTGCTCAACTTGGTTCACCAGCTGGTGGGTTTGTTGCAGTGTTGAGCCTGGCGGCAATTGCACCTGGGTCGTAAAGACACCACGGTCTTCCAGCGGCAGGAAGGACGTCGGCAGATGCAGGAACAGGAAGACCATCCCGATGATGATCAGCAGGTACAACAACAACCAGCGTCCGGCTTTAGCGATAATTTTACCGACGCCCCGCTCGTAGCGCTCTGCATTGCTGTTGAACACCCGGTTAAACCAGCCGAAGAACCCCCGCTGACCGTGATGATGCCCCGGCGGCAATGGTTTAAGCAAGGTGGCGCAGAGGGCAGGAGTGAGGATCATCGCCACCAGTACCGAAAGCACCATCGCGGAAACGATGGTGAGGGAAAACTGACGATAAATAGCGCCAGTGGTACCACCGAAGAATGCCATCGGAATAAACACCGCTGACAACACCAGCGCAATACCGACCAGCGCGCCCTGAATCTGCCCCATTGATTTTCGCGTCGCTTCTCTGGGTGACAGTCCTTCTTCACTCATGATGCGTTCGACATTTTCCACCACCACGATGGCATCATCCACCAGCAATCCGATGGCCAGCACCATGGCAAACATCGTCAGAGTGTTAATACTGGAACCACAAGCGGAAAGAATGGTGAAGGTGCCGAGCAGCACCACCGGTACCGCGATGGTCGGAATTAATGTCGCGCGAAAGTTTTGCAGGAACAGATACATCACCACGAATACCAGTAACACCGCTTCGAACAGTGTTTTCACTACATCCTCAATTGAGGCGGTGACAAATGGCGTGGTCTCGTAGGCGATTTCGGCCTTCAAACCGTGCGGGAAGTAGCGAGAAAGCTCCGCGATACGCGCGCGCACCAGTTTGTCGGTTTGCAGTTCGTTGGCACCGGAGGCCAGCTTGATACCCAGGCCGGAAGCGGGGTGGCCATTGTACTGACTCTCGTAGTCATATTTCTCGGCCCCCATAGCGACGTCGGCGACGTCGCTGAGTTTGACCTCTGAACCATCCTGATTCACGCGTAGGGTGATATTGCGGAACTGCTCAGGTGTATGGAGCAGTGATTGCGAGTTAATCGTCGCATTCAGCGCTTGCCTGTTCACCGCGGGCAGCCCTCCCAGTTGACCGACGGCGACCTGGCTGTTCTGGGCTTTAATGGCGCTGACCACATCTGAGGTGGTCACGGCATAATCGATCATTTTGTTGGGATCGAGCCAGATACGCATCGCATACTGTGAACCGTAAGCATCTACCTCACCCACGCCGTTGATACGACTCAGCGGGTCCTGAACATGGCTGGCGACGTAGTCGGAGATGTCCTGTTTATCCATACTGCCGTCAGTGGAAACAAACGCCACCATCAGGATATTAGCATCGCCGGTTTTGGTCACGGTGACGCCCTGGGACTGAACATCCTGCGGTAATTTACGTAGCGCGCTCTGCAACTGGTTTTGCACCTGTTGACGGGCTTCATCCGGATTGGTGCCAGCCACAAAAGTCAGGGTGATGGTGGCCTGCCCAGTGTTACTGCTCTGGGAGGACATGTACATCAGGTTATCAATGCCCGTCATGTTCTGTTCAATAACCTGGGTCACGGTATTTTCCAGGGTTTCGGCAGACGCTCCGGGATAGTTCGCGGTGATACGGACATTGGGTGGCGTAAGGTCGGGATATTGCTCAACAGGTAGCGATAAAATAGCCAGTGTGCCAGTCAGGCACAGCAGTATCGCTATCACCCAGGCGAAGATGGGGCGATCAATAAAAAAATTCGCCATTGAATATGAACTCCAGGCAATCTATCAAGGAATGAAGGCGCATCACTCCTTGCGCACGAATTTTTAACCGTTGGCCAGAACAAATTGTTTAATTTATTCAATAGGCTTCGGTACCCGTTCACTTTACCTACCACAGGTCGAATAATCGTGGAGAAATTGAGGGGAAAATGTAAATTATCGTGCGATTTCGTTGGACCCCATGTTACCAGATCGAATGACACGGGCTGCGACAACACCTGGGCTGGCAACGGTTTACAGGGTATTGACCAGCCCTGCAGGCGAATTTCCCTGGATGTGGAGCATCAGTCTCCACTGCGCGGAAATTGTAATGTGACCACTGTGCCGCCGCCAGGCGCGACGTTGATCTTCAACTGGCCGTTCAGGTTTTTCGCCCGCTCTTGCATAATCGTCAGACCGTAGTGGTTGGGATGTGTTTGCGGCGAGGTCATGCCCTGACCGTTATCACTAATTTCTATCAGATTATCGCCATTATCCGTCTGACCGCAGCGCAGGATAATCTGTGTGGCATCGGCATGTCTGATCGCGTTGAGCAACGCTTCGCGCACAATCTGCAGGATATGCACGTGTTGCTGCGCATTGAAGTGCTGTTGTGAAGGGTTACCTGTCAGTAACATTTCCGCGGCGGTTTGTGGCTGGAGTTGGGTCACGACCTGTTGCAGCGCCGTGCCCAGGTCTGCGGGTTCAATCGACAGACGAAAGGTGGTCAGCAGTTCGCGCAGTTGACTGTTGGCTTCGGTCAGCGCCCGGTCAATTTCAGCGACAATATTCTGCGCGGGCGAGTCATCGTTGCTGACCATTCGCTTCAGACGCGTGATTTGAATCCGCAGGTAGACCAGCGACTGAGCCAGTGAATCATGTAACTCGCGGGCGATAGTCGCGCGCTCTTCCATCAACAACAGATGACGGACTTTCTGCTCGGCACGTTCCAACTGTAGCGCACGGGTCAGCATACTCGCCAGCCCTTGCATCAACTGGGGTTCACTGTATAACGCCTGCCAGCGCAGTTCTCCCGCCTGGCTGCCAGATGCTGCGTCCAGTGGCAAGCGCAGCCACTGCTGGTGCTCAATAACCTTACCGACGGTTATCCGACAATGAGGCGGGGCGATGAGTTCAATGGCATAAAGCTCGGCGTGTTCCAGCGCTTGTTCCAGTACTTGCGGATAGGCTCTGCCGCCGCTCAGTTGTGGGCTGGTCAGTATCTGTGAACAGCGGTAAAGCAGCGTCAACCTGCGATTAGCCTGTTGTAAATCACTGGTCTTCTCTTTTATTGCCTGCTCAAGATGAATATAGTGTTTTTCCAGTTCCCGCGACATATGGGTGAAGGCCTGCGCCAGTACGCCAAGTTCATTAGGTAACGCGGTATTCAACCGTCCGAAGCGGAAGTTAGCCCGTTTTATCTCATGGCTGGCCTGCACCAACTGGTTGAGCGGCGTGACGACCTGTTGTCGTACCAGCCGCAGCGTCCAGAACACCAGCAGCGCAATGGCGATAAAGCCCAACAGGCTGGCGCTGACAACCAGCGTCATTTTCAACTCGGCCCAGTGTTGCAACGCCAGGACAAAGTGATCAATTTCCGCCACGTAGTGCGCAACCTGCTGCTGATAATGCTGTGTCTTGCCTGCCAGCAGTTCGGGCTGGAGTTTTTGCCAGGAAAGCAGTAACGCCTGATAACGTTCCTTCACGCTGGTGGGAACATAACTCCGTTGCAGCGCATGCAACGCTGGTGCGGTCACCGACTGCTGATAATTGAGAATGTCGTGGGGCAGGTCAGGAGAGCCGTTGCTGGCATCCCAGGCCAGGCGGTAACTCTGCATCCGCAACGATCCGGCGATGTTTATCGCCTCGGCATCGCGCAGACTGGCGGACAGAGTTAGCAGCGCCAGACCGGAAGAGAGCACCGCCAGCACCACAATGGCAAACAGAGCGCGGGCCAGGCTGCTGGTGACAGAGCGTTTTAACATCCATTATATCCTCACAGTGAGAAACAGGAGTATACCGGCGCAACGGGCATGATCGACTGCGTGGTATGCGTATTTTTTGCGCTAACAGTCAAAAATTACAAACACTCACGATTTCCACCACAGAATTTTTGCGTCAGAATTACAGAACGGTTAGGATGCATCGCCGCAATTTACCCACTTCCGCCAAGAATATAATTACAGGAAGAAAGGGCTTGGCCAGAGGTTTGTGCTGATGCGCAATCGTTTGGTCGGCATAGATAAATCCGGACACCTGGGAAGGGGGCCGTATTACTGTGGACAGGATAATAGGATAGAAAATGAAAGCTGATAAAAAAGCGGTTGCAGATAAGCGTGCCGCAAGAAGACGTTGGTTAAATTCCCATGATTCCGGTTATCAAAAAGCAATGGATAACCGCCACGTGCAGATGATTGCGATCGGTGGGGCGATTGGTACGGGTCTGTTTCTTGGCGCGGGTGCCCGCCTGCAGATTGCAGGTCCCGCGCTGGCCATTGTCTATTTAGTCTGTGGTATCTTCTCCTTCTTCATATTGCGCGCGCTGGGGGAACTGGTATTGCACCGCCCCTCCAGCGGCAGTTTTGTCTCTTATGCCCGTGAGTTCCTCGGCGAAAAAGCGTCCTATGTGGCAGGCTGGATGTACTTCGTTAACTGGGCGATGACCGGTATCGTCGATATCACCGCAGTGGCGCTGTATATGCACTACTGGGGGGCTTTTGGCGATGTTCCACAGTGGATTTTCGCGTTGGGCGCGTTGGCCATTGTCGGGACCATGAACATGATCGGCGTGAAGTGGTTCGCCGAGATGGAATTCTGGTTTGCGCTGATTAAAGTGCTGGCTATTGTTATCTTCCTGATCGTGGGGGTGGTCTTCCTCGGCAGCGGTAAACCGCTGGATGGCAATACAACCGGTTTCCACCTGATTAGCGATAATGGCGGTTTCTTTCCTCATGGCCTGTTACCGGCGCTGGTACTGGTGCAGGGGGTGGTTTTCGCCTTCGCTTCTATCGAATTGGTAGGAACGGCGGCGGGTGAATGTAAAGACCCGAAAACCATGCTGCCGAAAGCGATTAACAGTGTTATCTGGCGTATTGGCCTGTTCTATGTCGGATCGGTGGTGTTGTTGGTGCTGCTGCTGCCGTGGAATGCCTATCAGGCAGGCCAGAGTCCGTTTGTGACCTTCTTCTCTAAATTGGGCGTGCCTTATGTTGGTAGCATCATGAATATCGTGGTGCTGAGCGCTGCGCTCTCCAGTCTGAACTCTGGCTTGTACTCCACCGGACGCATCCTGCGTTCCATGTCAATGGGCGGTTCCGCGCCGAAGTTCATGTCGAAAATGAGCGGTCAGCAGGTGCCTTACATGGGGATTCTGGTGACGATTGGCGTGTACATCATCGGTGTTTACCTGAATTATATCGTCCCGTCTCGCGTGTTTGAAATTGTGCTGAACGTGGCGTCGCTGGGGATTATTTCTTCATGGGGCTTTATCGTTATCTGTCAGATGCGTTTGCGGAAAGCCATTAAAGAAGGAAAAGCCGAAGACGTCAGTTTCAAACTGCCTGGCGCGCCGTTCACCTCATGGCTGACGCTGCTGTTCCTCGCCAGTGTACTGGTGCTGATGGCGCTCGATTACCCGAATGGTACCTGGACCATTGCCTCGTTACCGTTAATTGCGTTAATCCTGGTCCTCGGCTGGTTCGGTGTACGTAAGCGAGTTAACGAGGTCGCGCAGACCGAACATGCAAAGGTTGGCGACGATCTGCGTAAATAATCACTGACAGACTCATTCATAAAGCGACCCACTGGTGGTCGCTTTTTTTATCTCTGTTCATATTTCAGAAGTCGAAGCATGGGCCGTCAGTTTCCCTCTGGCGCGTTGTCATCAGCCAAACGCATATATCGCGGTAGCAGATTGAGTGGTCGGTATCACCGCGATTGCCTTGCCCGTCATCCGCTGGCGCGGTGAGCAGGCAACCGCTGTTTTAGGATAGTTTTTCTACGGCTCGGGATTTATGATGACAGGCTACCGAAAACGCGACGGAGCCTGTATGTATGCCAGCCAAAATCGAAGTGATTAAAAACCAAATCCTGTCAGACAACTGGTTTGTCCTGCGTAATTTTACCTATGAACTCACCACCAAAGAGGGGGGCATTATTCGCCACAAGCGCGAAGTTTATGATCGGGGGGATGGTGCCACCATCCTGCTGTATAACCGTGAAAAAAACAGTGTGATCCTCACTCGTCAGTTCCGCATTGCCACTTTTGTGAACGGTAACGACAGTGGCATGCTGATTGAGACCTGTGCCGGGTTGCTGGACGATGATTCACCGGAAGACTGCATCCGTAAAGAGGCGATTGAGGAAACCGGTTATCAGGTGGGGGCGGTGGAGAAACTGTTCGAGCTGTATATGTCCCCGGGCGGTGTGACCGAAGTGCTCCATTTTTTTGCCGCGGAATATAATGAATCACTGCACACCAGCGCAGGCGGCGGTGTTGATGACGAAGATATCGACGTGATGGAAATTTCTTTTCCACAGGCATGGGCGATGGTGAAGGACGGGCGTATCAACGATGGTAAAACGGTGATGCTGCTGCAACACGCGTTGATCGAAGGCTGGCTGAAGCTGGACCCGGCGCATGGTTGCTGATACATCGCAAACCATGTGTTGGCCACGGTGCCTCTGCCAGAATAGCCACTTGTGGCGAAACCTGTATTCGTCCTGCCGCCTCAACAGCGGCAAGGCGTAGAGAGGGGGGCGGCTTATTCCATAGACCGTAAAAATTCCTGCTTTCGTTATTTTATTTCAGCGTATTGAATATTATAAATACACCTGCCACGGTAATAAAAAATGTGGAAAATTCAGGTCGCTGCTGTCGATGAATATGTTCTAAATAATTCAATTCGTAGAAAAGGAACAATGAGAGAATACGGTTAAGTATCATCAGCTCAGTAATTTCAATAACTGAATGCGGTTGACAAAAAAACGGTCTGAAATCTTATGGCGATCGTCGTGGTTGCCGGATCAGACGGGAAAATAGCAGCGCCTTTTCTAGTGTGTTAATGTGTGGTCGTGGCCTGTTTTTCGCTAAAATTCTGCAGGCGAACAGTTATTACGTTATGCTTAGGGCTTCATTAGATTGTACTTACTGCTTCTTATTCCCCGGGGTTCATGTTACCAATGCGTTACTGGATGAAATACCCTTTTGCCTTGTTATCTTTTACGGCCTCGCTGCATGCTGAACCGCTACAAAAGATTTTTTCTGATTGGCAGATAAGCTGTAATAATCAGAACTATTGTGTGGCTCGCAATATTCCCGGAAATAATGGTTTGGTGATGACGGTTAGCCGCCATGCCGGGAGCGATGATCGCCCGTCGCTGCGTCTGGACTATGGTAACGCCTATACTGGCGAGTTGAGTGGTGCAGCGCTGGAGGATAACCTGTTATTGGATGGGCAACAGTTGAAGCTTGAGCTTCAGCACTGGGATGTGCAACCTCACCATCTGATGACCATCGATACACATTCCATTGACGCGTTTTTCGCTCAGGTGATGGATGCCAATCATATCCAGTTACAGTATCGTCCCACGGCCACAATCTCGTTACAGGGGCTGAAGGCAGCCCTGTCATTGATGGATGATATTCAGGGGCGGGTAAATAACATGAGCGCGTGGATCAAACGAGGTGACCGCATCGCCAGTGAGGTACCGCCTGAACCCTCTGTTCCGGATGTTATCCCGTCATCTTCTCCGACGCCGACATTGGCGTTGACGCATGATGAAATGGCCGGGCTGACTGATTTTGGTATCTGGCGGGTGAATACCAATGAGTGTCCGCTTGAGCCAGCACGGCGGAAAGTGACGGTCTGGCCGCTGAGCGATGAAAAAGCACTGTTGTTGGTGAACTGTGAGATGGGGGCGTATAACGTTATCGATCTGGCTTTTGAAGTGACACGAACCCAGCCTTACGTGGCGAAGGGGATTACCCTGAAGTTGCCGTTTGTCCCACCAGGCCGAGGTAAAAAGCAGATCGAGCTGATTAACGCCAATTATGATCCGGATAAAGAGGTGTTGCGGACTTTCAGTAAAGGCAGGGGATTAGGGGATTGCGGTGTGACAACGCGTTGGCAGTATCATGAGCACAAGTTTGAGTTGGTTGAATACGCGCAAGAGCAGACTTGTGACGCCTGGCACGGACGCGATGACTGGCCCACATTGTGGGTCAGTAATACCACAGCACAGTGGTCCTCTGGCAATGGCGAAATGTCGCCTTAAGCTGGGGGCGAGGGAGTAAACCAGGCCGGTATCGCCGGACCTGGTTTTATGCTCATCCGTGTGGCTTGAGCAACTTTTCCGCATGACTGACGATGTTTTCCACCGTGAAGCCAAATTCGTTGAACAGCTTATCTGCCGGAGCCGATTCACCGAAGGTAGTCATGCCGACGACGGCGCCGTTCAAACCGACATATTTGAACCAGTAATCGGCAATCCCGGCTTCCACCGCCACGCGTGCAGTGACCGTTGCAGGCAATACTGATTCGCGGTAAGCCACATCCTGCTTATCAAATATATCGGTAGAAGGCATGGACACCACGCGTACTTTGTGACCGTTGGCGGTCAGTTTCTCCGCCGCGCCGAGGGTTATCTCCACTTCCGAACCGGTCGCGATCAGGATCACTTCCGGCGTACCCTGAGAATCTTTCAGCACATAGGCGCCGCGAGAGATATTCTCCAACTGTATTTTGCTACGGTCAGGTTGGGCCAGATTCTGACGAGACAGGATAAGCGCGGTCGGGCCGTGGTGGCGTTCAATCGCCTGTTTCCATGCCACTGCGGTTTCTACCTGGTCACAAGGACGCCAGACGCTCATATTTGGTGTGACGCGCAGGCTGGCCAACTGTTCAACCGGCTGGTGGGTTGGGCCATCCTCACCCAAACCGATTGAGTCGTGGGTGTAAACCATAATCTGCCGGGCTTTCATCAATGCCGCCATGCGCGCCGCATTACGGGCATATTCAACAAACATCAGAAAGGTCGCGGTGTACGGGATAAAGCCACCATGAAGCGCAATCCCGTTAGCAATGGCGGTCATCCCGAATTCACGCACACCATAGTGGATATAGTTACCGGCGATGTCTTCATTCAGTGGTTTAGACCCTGACCAGAGCGTGAGGTTGCTGGGAGCCAGGTCAGCGGAGCCGCCCAGTAATTCGGGCACGTTTTTACCCCAGGCTTCCAGGGTATTTTGTGAAGCTTTACGGCTGGCGATTTTTTGTGGATTAGCCTGCAGATGCTCGATAAATTGCTGTGTTTCATGTTGCCAGTTATCCGGCAATTCCCCCGCGGTACGACGGGTAAACTCTTGGGCCAATTCCGGCCAGGCCGCTTTATAAGCCGTAAACTTCTCGTCCCACGATTTTTCGTATTTTGCACCGGCTTCTTTGGCATCCCATTGGGCATAAATATCTGGTGGGATTTCAAACGCTGGATAGTGCCAACCCAACTGCTTACGAGTCAGGGCGACTTCTTCCACGCCCAGTGCTGCGCCATGCGCTTCCTCTTTACCGGCTTTGTTTGGCGAACCAAAACCGATTATCGTTTTACAAATAATCAGTGAAGGCTTGTCGGTGACGCTTTGGGCTTCTTTAATTGCTTTGCTGACGGCGTCTGGGTTGTGGCCGTCGATATCGCGAATGACATGCCAGTGGTAGGCCTCAAAGCGTTTGGCGGTATCGTCAGTAAACCAGCCCTCTACTTCACCATCAATGGAGATACCGTTGTGGTCGTAGAAACCAATCAGTTTACCGAGCCCCAGGGTTCCGGCCAGCGAACAAACTTCGTGTGAGATACCTTCCATCAGGCAACCGTCACCCATAAACACATACGTATAGTGATCGACGATTTGATGGCCTGGGCGGTTAAATTGTTCGCCCAATGTGCGTTCGGCAATGGCCATACCGACGGCGTTTGCCAGCCCCTGCCCCAGCGGGCCGGTGGTGGTTTCAACGCCCGGAGTATAGCCAAATTCAGGATGGCCTGGCGTTTTGGAATGCCATTGACGGAAGTTCTTCAGCTCGGATATTGGCAGATTGTAACCCGTCAGGTGCAGCAGGCTGTACAGCAGCATTGAGGCGTGACCGTTAGACAGGATAAAACGGTCACGATCAATCCATGCCGGATTGGCCGGGTTATGGCGCATAAAATCTCGCCAGAGTACTTCCGCGATATCAGCCATTCCCATTGGCGCACCTGGATGGCCGGAATTGGCTTTCTGCACGGCATCCATACTGAGTACACGGATTGCATTAGCCCGCTCTTTACGTGAAGACATGTTTTTCTCCCTGCTTAGGTGGGAGGGCAGATTGCAGACTGCCCATTCAGAGTTTGGTTACAATCTGGCGGCCAGCAGCTCTTCCAGCTTTTGCTGGTCAACGGCGAACTGACGAATACCTTCAGCCAGTTTTTCGACCGCCATCGGATCCTGATTATGTTCCCAGCGGAACTCCGTTTCGGACAAGGGCGCGGGTTGGTGAAAAGCCTCGACCGGTGGGGTGAGTTTACGCTCAACCGGCGCATCGCTGGCCTGTAACGCTTCCAACAGATGAGGGGAGATAGTCAGGCGATCGCAGCCCGCCAGTGCAAGGATCTGCTCGGTTTTACGGAAACTGGCCCCCATGATGACCGTGTTGTAGCGATGTTGCTTGTAGTATTGATAGATTTTACGCACGGAGACCACGCCCGGATCCTCATCCACTCTGTAAGGGGCTTGTGGTTTGCGGCTGTTGTACCAGTCATAGATCCGGCCGACGAATGGCGAGATCAGGAATACGCCCGCTTCGGCACAGGCACGCGCCTGGGCAAAGGAAAACAACAGGGTCAAATTACAATTGATACCGTTTTTCTCCAGCTCTTCCGCCGCGCGGATGCCTTCCCAGGTGGAAGCCAGTTTGATCAGAATTCGTGAGCGGTCAATGCCGTTGTCTTCGTACATTCTGACCAGCTTTTCTGCTTTGGTCACACACATACCGCGGTCAAATGACAGGCGTGCATCCACTTCGGTAGAGACGCGGCCAGGGATGCTTTTCAGAATTTCCATACCAAGGTTGACAGCGACTTTATCACTGGCATTAATAATCTGAGTTTCTTTGCTGCCGCCTTGTTTTTTTGCGTAGTCAATCGCATTGGTAATCAGGTGTTGGTAAGAATCAAGGCCGGATGCTTTCAGGATCAGCGACGGATTGGTGGTGGCATCTTCTGGGTGGTAGTTACGGATGGATTCGATATCGCCACTGTCAGCCACCACGGTGGTGTATTGTTTCAGTGCGTCTAGCTGGTTCATCTATTGGCTCCTTGATGTGCAATTTGGCAGGTAATCTGCAAAACAATAGGGTCGTGCGGGGAGAATTTTCATGAGACAGCGTCGGAACGCCCCGACACGATAGTTTGTTCTCAGGCCAAACATTGCATCAGATGATCTTTAATAGGAATGCGGTTTCTCTGATTGTTGCAATGGGTTAGCTCAATGATGGGCTGGTACGAATAGAAAAATGCCGCATTCATCAGTCTAGCACCTTCACCAGATTTAGCACGGCGACGCTTTGCGCATCTGTTCTGCGGATTAGGTCGGGATATTATGCGAGCTTTGGTGGTCGCTGAATCCGCCGGACTCTGGCGAAAGAGGGGACTGATACCCGGAACAGGCACTGTTTTGAACGGATAATGATCCAGTGATATCATGAGTTTCCCGGCCAGCGATGACTTTATAATGATTGTCTCGTCTGGCCGGAAGATTTTTCCTGGTGTTGGCTATCCTGGCGATCTGACCCCACGAGTCAGTTTTTTTACCGCTGAAATAACGGTTGTGATTCTAACTACTGGAAATGCCTTTGTAACTTGTGCTTAAGTATGGCGGATCCTGTGCTAAAGTGCAGGTACTGTTCTAACGCTGTGCAATAAGTCATGTGAACCTGAATGTTTTCTTTCTTCAATGAAAATCAAACAGTAATAGATACGCTTCAGGCATATATACGTAGAAAATTATCTCTGTTTGGTAACCCGGAATATGCATACACTGTCGTCAGTAAGAAAAATCCTTCAGATGTGCTGATTGTTTCCAGTTATCCCGATGAGTGGATTTCACTTTACCGACTCAATAATTTTCAGTTGACCGATCCAGTCATTCTTAACGCTTTCAGACGGACTTCGCCTTTTATCTGGGACGAAAATATTACGCTGATGTCGGACCTGCGATTCACCAAGATTTTCTCTCTTTCCAGGCAGTACAACATTGTTAATGGCTTTACCTTTGTACTGCATGATCATATGAATAATCTGGCATTGCTATCGCTCATTATTAACGGTAACGAGCAGTCGGCGCTGGAGCAGAGACTGTCATCTGAGCAGGGAGCCCTGCAGATGCTGCTGATCGATTTTAATGAGCAGATGTACAAGCTGGCTGGCTCAGAAGCTGGCGGAACGCGGGATATGCATGAAAGCAATAGCAGGACTATTTTTACCTTACGTGAGAATGAGGTGCTGTACTGGGCAAGCATGGGAAAAACCTATGCTGAAATCGCGGCTATCACTGGGATTTCCGTCAGTACGGTAAAATTTCATGTTAAAAATGTTGTCGCCAAACTTGGCGTTAGCAACGCCAAGCAGGCTATCCGGCTGGGCGTTGAACTGGATCTGATCAGACCGGCAGCCTCAGCGGCCAGGTAATGGCAGACTGGGGTGGACAGGTTGTTCGGTTGATAATGCTCTGTGCCAGGTGCTGCTGATCGTGGTCTCCCGCGGGCAGACTCAAAAGATAAATCCGTTCCTTTTCACTCAGGAAGGACTCTTTGATCACCTGGATTTGCCAACCGGAACGCCGGAGGATCGTCAGCATCGCCCGGCTTACTATGGTGTAAATATTGCTGTAATCATGATGCCGGGCCCAGTTGACCATGGACAGAAACAGGATCTGACTGACAGGGTAGTGTTCGCCAAGGAGCTGTCGCGCGCGTGCTTTGTCGACAAAAAAACGGCTCGACTCGATACCCGCATCGGGAAGACTGACCGAGTTAAAACAGTGGTTGAAGGTGTGAGTTATCATATTGGGTTGGTTAAGGCGGGTGAAACGTACGCTACACACCAACTGACCCGCGCATATTCCAAGGATATAGCGCGTTCCCGGCCCATCAAATTCATCCGATTCCATGCCCTGGCTGCAAACGACTTCCCATCCCAATCGATCACTAAAGGTTTTTTTTCTCAGCTTATACAGCTCTTCTGCACGAGTCGTTTTAAGCTCTTCATAACTGACGTCAAAAAGTTCAAACATTCCATATCCTCTAAAAAAATGACCGTGGCTCTCTGGTTAAATCTTGAAGCTCGTACTGCGCACGATGGGTGATGTGCGACAGATCCGGTAGCTGGACTACTCGTTCACCTGACCGGAAATGAGCCGCCTCGGGTGGCGGTAAAACGGTATAGCATTGGCGCCAGGATAATGGTTAATAGCCAGGACAATTGCAGCAAGGCAAGATTGTCATTCTGATCGTACGGGTAGTTGACAACATCCAGGATAAGTCGCTCTCCATGACATATAATACGGTATTGCATTATGATTGTTCAGTATCGTTATATAAAACAGGATGTTGTTCAATAAAATACCCATGGTAAACGGCATATATTTTTATTGGTAGCGTGCTGGAAACCGGGCAGAAAAACGCCACAGTACTGCGTAAATGCAGGCGCAGTACTGGCCGGGGCAGCCTGAAACATGGCCTGTTCCCGGTTAACCCGGACGATATAGAGTTGTGCGATTCGCTGTGACGCGGAATGACCCGCGTTACTGAAGGATCGGCTGACACGCTTTGTGGGCAGGGCGACAGAAAGTCTTTTTCATTAACGCCTGTGTCAGCCCGATGACTTTATTGTAATGAACTGAATCGTATGATGATTTTCAGCTTAAATCCATGCTTTAACGGGCAGGAAATCGCGATATAACGCCTCTTCCGGGGAACCGGGTTCAGGCTGATAATCGTATTCCCAGCGCGCCAGTGGTGGCATGGACATCAGGATCGACTCGGTACGGCCGCCAGTCTGTAAACCAAACAACGTACCGCGATCCCACACCAGATTAAACTCAACGTAGCGCCCACGGCGATAAAGCTGGAAATGACGTTCACGCTCACCCCACGGCAGATTTTTACGCCGGGCAACCACGGGTAAATAAGCCTTAAGGAAACCTTCACCGACTGCCTGCGTAAAACGAAAGCAGTAATCAAAGTCAGGCGTGTTCAGATCGTCAAAAAACAGGCCGCCAATGCCACGTTGTTCATTGCGGTGCCTGAGAAAGAAGTAATCGTCACACCATTTTTTGTAGCGAGCGTAAACATCCTCGCCAAACGGCTGGCAGAGGTCGGCAGCGGTCTGATGCCAGTGCACGGCATCTTCGACAAAGCCGTAGTAAGGGGTCATATCAAAGCCACCGCCAAACCACCACACTGGCGTGGTTCCCGGTTTTTGCGCGATAAAAAATCGGACATTGGCATGACTGGTTGGCACGTAGGGATTTTCAGGATGGATAACCAGCGACACCCCCATGGCTTCAAAGCTGCGACCAGCCAGTTCGGGGCGGTGCGCGGTGGCTGAGGCAGGCATTTGATCGCCATGGACGTGAGAAAAATTCACTCCAGCCTGTTCAAAAACCGCGCCGTTGCGCAGTACACGACTCCGTCCGCCACCGCCGCCTTCACGCGTCCAGCTATCTTCTTCAAACCCGGCCTGGCCATCGGCCTGAGCCAGTTGCTGGCAAATTTGCTCCTGTAAATTGAGCAGAAACTGTTTAACCTGGGCGATATCGGGTGTGTTCATGGCATACCATACCTTGACGTAAAATTAACGCGCGCAGTATACGTCAAAAAGACGCAAGTGGAGCGGCGGTTATTGGCATTGAACGCATCAAAATAGCTGATTATCCCGTCAGCAATGGCGCGGGCTATTTCATTACAACGTCCTCAGATATAATTGATATGTTATATCATAACGATTCTGGCGCGAGCGAGAAGAGGGCTATTTCAATGCTTTACTTTTTATTTCAGTAAAATAATGGCCGGATGAGCCGATTTTTTTCGTTATTAATCAGCCGGAGACTTGCACCTGTGAGGGAAAGCGTGATAATCAGCAAATTATGGTTAACATCTGGGGTAACGCCATGGAAATCCGCGTATTTAACCAGGACGATTTTGAAGAAGTGATCACCCTCTGGGAACGTTGTGATTTATTGCGTCCGTGGAACGATCCTGAAATGGATATTGAACGTAAGCTCAACCATGACCCCGATCTGTTTTTGGTGGCGGTGGTGGGAGGGGAAATTGTTGGCACGCTGATGGGCGGTTATGACGGGCATCGCGGGTCGGCCTATTATCTGGGCGTACATCCTGATTATCAGGGGCGGGGCTTTGCCAATGCACTGATTAATCGGCTGGAGAAAAAGTTGATTGCACGTGGTTGTCCAAAAATCAACGTTATGGTGCGTGAAGAGAACGATGCGGTGCTGGGGTTTTATGAGAAGCTCGATTATGAGCAGCAGGACAGCATTCTGCTGGGTAAACGCCTGATTGAAGATCGTGAATACTAACGGGCTGGGTGGCATGTTTTCACCTGGTCTTTCCCGTCTGTGAACTGATGAACCTGACGTATTCCCCCGATGACTATGATGCTCGCGGCCAGTTAAAACTGCCGCTGGGCTTCTGGATAATTTTGTTACTACAGGCCCGCACTTGGGCGTTGTTTGTGATGGCTGGCGCCTCCCGGCAGCAAGGCGCGACGCTGTTGGCACTGTTTTATCCTGATCCACACGCTTTCTGGATTGGACTGGGGCTGGGCGTTCCGGCTGTGCTGGGTTTGTTGCTGACCGGTTATCGTCAGCGTTTGCCCTGGTTGTGGCAAGCGTGGCGATGGGTACTGTGCCTGGCGCTGGCGGCGATCATTGTCCAGCAGGCGATCCTGCTGTGGCAGGGGGATGAGATTGTCTCACCATGGGGGGTTTTGTTCAGCGTCTTTGATTTACTGGGGCTTGTTTATTGGGTGATGAGCCGCCGTCTGCGAGATTGTTTTAACCCGTTACTGAATGCCGGATAAAACTTTTTCATAGAACCGGACTCCAACTCGTTCGATATCCTTTGCAGATTGTAGATGAGTTGGCTGCAACTTGAATGATTTGGGATATAAAAATTTGCTCATAATGACAGGAGTTGCAATGAAAACTGTTCGCCCATTAGCGATAGTCGCCGCTTTACTGCTGGCAAGCTGCGCCAGTTCCGGCTCCAGCTCATCTTCGGGATCGGATAATGGGGCTACCTGGTGGAATCCACTGACTTATTCCTGGTCCAGTCTGGCGCCATGGCACTGGTTTGGTTCTTCTCTGCATGTGACTGAGCAAGGCGTCGGGAAGGTGAATGGCAGTACGGCAATGAACGAAGGTGCCATCCGTGATGGGCTGAACGGCAATTATCAGGTGCGAAAAGGGATGCGTGGCGAAGATGGCGGCGTGGTTACCTTTTTCCAGGCGGTCAGTGATAATCAGGTCAACGTTGAAGTGACCGGCGCTGCGACGGTCAGCCAAATTGAGGTCATGGACAGCGCGATCGCCACCGCTGATGGTAAAAAAATCGGCACGCCTTTCAGCGATATTTACAGTAAGGCGTTTGGTGTCTGTCAGAAAGGCTCGGGGCGCGATCGCGAAGGTGTGGAGTGTAAAGCGCCGGGCAGCCAGCATATTAGCTATCTGTTCAGCGGTGAATGGCATGGCCCGGATAGCCTGTTGCCAGCAGATGAAACGCTGAAAAAATGGACCATCAGTAAAATTATCTGGCGTAAGTGATTTTACTCCCCGGGTCGTTTGCCAATGGCCCGACCAGAACAAGCTTTGTTATCCAAATTTTGGGTTATTGGAGCCACTATCCAACATGACATCGGGTATGATGTGCGATGATTCTCATCAGCAATACAATAAAAGTACACTCAGGAGATGACTAAATGTCTCAGTGTCAGAGCGGAATTTTATTAGAACACCGGCGTTTCGCCATTTATCTTGAGGCCATGGTGGTGGGGGATATTGCCGCCCTGCGGCGCAGTACTCATGTGTTTCTTCAGCAACTGGCTCAATTACAGCAAAAGTTTCCCGATGCCGGATTGGGGGCTGTGGTGGCTTTCGGTAGCGCACTATGGCGAGATCTTAACCCTGACCGCTGTATCACAGAATTAAAAGATTTTCAGCCGATGGGCAAAGGCATGGCGCCCGCCACCCAGCGCGATATGTTGATCCATATTCAGTCGCTGCGTCATGACGTCAATTTTAGTCTGGCTCAGGCGGCTCTCAGTGTGTTTGGCGAGGTTATCCGCATTGAAGAAGAAACCCACGGTTTCCGCTGGGTGGAAGATCGCGATCTCAGCGGTTTCGTCGATGGCACTGAAAACCCGCAGGGTGAACAGCGTGCCGCTGTGGCGATTATCGCGGCAGGGGAGAATGCCGGCGGAAGCTATGTCTTCAGTCAGCGCTGGGAACATAACCTGAAACTGTTTAATCGCCTGGCGATAAACAAACAGGAGCAGATTATTGGTCGCTCCAAAGAGCGCAACGAAGAGCTGGAAAGATCGGCCCGGCCGGTTACCTCGCATATCAGCCGGGTTGATTTGCAAGAGAATGGCAAGGGGCTGAAGATCCTGCGTCAAAGCCTGCCTTATGGCACGGCCAGCGGCACCCATGGCTTGTTTTTCCTCGCCTACTGCGCGACGTTGCACAACATTGAGCAGCAACTGCGCAGCATGTTTGGTGAAACGGATGGTCAGTTCGATGCCATGCTGCGTTTCACCAAACCGGTCAGCGGCAGCTATTTCTACGCACCGTCTCTGGCACAGTTGGCCGCGCTGTAATCATTCATCATCGCAGGGCGGGGCAATCCCGTCCTGCGGTTTCTTGATCGTATCCGCTCCCTCCGTTTCGCAACCGGTAAAAAAACGGTGTATTCACCGTATCCAGCCGACTTTGTAGAAACATCGTACCGACGAAAGCCGCCGGAAGACCAAAAATATCCGTATAGAAAAACATCAAATAGAGCATCACATTATCAAAGACGATATGGCTGGCTGTATCGCCCAGACCATAGCCAATTTTCTCTTTAATACTGAGTTGTTGATGGCTCATATCCAGAGACTCCCGGCTTATTGCCGATATTAAGATTTAAGGGAGCCTCAGGTTTTAAGGGATATCTGCGGGTTAAACTATTATGTAATTACATAATTAAATTACGTTTATTAGCTTTTGTGATTCTGATTACTGCTTCTGCCCGTGGATCCGGCCGGGCGGCATGTTTTTGCAACATTATTTCCCACCCTCTGCATAAGCAATTCCATTCGCTTATAGCTTTTTAAACTTCCAAATCACCAAACGGTATATAAAACTGTTACTGCTTTTAGTGGGGTTATAAATAAACTGACTGTTCTTCAGGCCGTGAGCCGGGCTGTTTTTCAGGGTGCTAAATGACGTTACCGATAATGAAAAAGTTTCTCAGTGGAGCGGTTTTCACCATGCTGCTGGCGGGTTCTGCCCAGGCCACCGAGCTGCTGAACAGCTCTTATGACGTCTCTCGCGAGCTGTTTGTCGCGCTTAACACCCCCTTTGAGCAGCAATGGGCCCGTCAGCATCCCGGCGATAAGTTGACCATCAGGCAGTCGCATGCCGGTTCTTCTAAACAGGCGCTGGCTATTTTGCAGGGACTGAAAGCGGATGTGGTGACCTACAACCAGGTGACTGATGTGCAGATTCTGCATGACCGGGGCAACTTAATCCCGGCAGACTGGCAGCAACGTTTGCCGAACAACAGTTCACCGTTCTACTCCACCATGGCTTTCCTGGTACGCAAAGGGAACCCAAAGCATATCTACAACTGGGACGACCTGGTCAGAAGCGACGTGAAACTGGTGTTTCCGAATCCAAAAACCTCTGGTAACGGTCGTTATACCTGGCTGGCGGCCTGGGGGGCGGCAGACAAGGCCAATGGTAAAGACAGGGCTAAAACTGAACAGTTTATGACCCGCTTACTGAACAATGTTGAGGTGTTCGATACCGGTGGCCGTGGTGCCACCACAACGTTTGTTGAGCGCGGGCAGGGTGATGTGTTGATCAGTTTTGAATCGGAAGTGAATAACATTCGCCATCAGTACGCCAAAGATGGCTATGAGATAATCGTGCCGAAAACCAATATTCTTGCCGAGTTTCCGGTGGCGTGGATCGATAAAAATATCGCCGCCAACCATACTGAGCGCGCGGCCAAAGCTTACCTGAACTATCTTTACAGTCCGCAGGCGCAGAAGATCATCACGCAGTATTACTATCGCGTGAACAATCCTGAGTTAATGGCGCAACAAAAGGATCGTTTTCCATCGGTCGACCTTTTCCAGGTGAGCGATGTTTTCGGCAGTTGGGATCAGGTGATGAAAACGCAGTTTGCCAGCGGTGGCGAACTGGATAAGTTGTTAGCAGCGGGGCACCAGTGATGTTTGCCACCAAGAGTAAGCGTGTTCTGCCTGGCTTTGGTATCAGCCTGGGTAGCAGTCTTTTTTTCACCTGCCTGATCCTGTTATTGCCGATCAGTGCGTTATTGATGCAATTGTCGCATATGACGCTGGCTCAGTACTGGGAAGTGGTGACGAATCCGCAGATGGTGGCGGCCTATAAAGTCACGCTGCTGTCGGCGGGCGTAGCGGCTATTTTCAATGCATTTTTCGGTATGCTGATGGCCTGGATCCTCACGCGTTATCGTTTTCCCGGTCGCACCTTGTTGGATGGCCTGATGGATCTGCCTTTTGCGCTGCCAACCGCCGTAGCCGGTCTGACGTTGGCTGGGCTGTTTTCTGTTAATGGCTGGTATGGCCAATGGCTGGCGCAGTTCGATATCAAAGTTTCTTACACCTGGCTGGGTATCACGGTAGCGATGGCCTTCACCAGCATTCCCTTTGTGGTGCGCACCGTGCAACCCGTGTTGGAAGAACTGGGGCCTGAATATGAAGAAGCGGCGGAAACCCTTGGGGCCAGTCCATTTCAGAGTTTCCGCCGTGTCGTGTTGCCGGAAGTGGCGCCAGCCTTGCTGGCCGGAACCGCGCTGTCCTTTACCCGCAGTATTGGCGAGTTTGGCGCGGTTATTTTCATTGCCGGTAACATCGCCTGGAAAACCGAAGTGACGTCACTGATGATTTTTGTGCGCTTGCAAGAGTTCGATTATCCGGCGGCCAGCGCGATTGCTTCGGTGATTCTGGCCGCTTCGCTGATATTGCTGTTTGTGATTAATACGTTACAAAGCCGTTTTGGTCGCCGTCTGGGAGGTCATTAATGACGGATATAACCGAACTGAAAAGTACCGCGCGCAGCCCTGCTAACTGGAGTAAATGGATCCTGATTGCTGTGGGTATGCTGGTCTCTTTTGGCCTGTTGGTGGTGCCGTTAATTGCTATTTTCGCCAGTGCTTTTTCTGACGGCGTCACAGCAATGTTCAGCAATCTGAAAGACGGTGACATGTTGCACTCAATTGGGTTGACGGTACTGATGGCGCTGATTACCGTGCCAGCCAATCTGGTGTTTGGTACGTTACTGGCCTGGCTGGTGACACGCTTTACTTTCCCCGGGCGCCAACTATTGCTGACGCTGTTTGATATTCCTTTTGCCGTGTCGCCAGTGGTGGCAGGGCTGATGTATTTGCTGTTCTGGGGCGTGAACGGCCCTGCCGGCGGCTGGCTGGATGCCCATAATATTCAGTTGATGTTTTCCTGGCCGGGAATGGCGATGGTGACTATTTTTGTCACCTGTCCTTTTGTGGTCCGTGAACTGGTGCCAGTGATGCTCAGTCAGGGCAGCAATGAAGATGAAGCAGCGGTGTTGTTGGGCGCATCCGGCTGGAAGATGTTCTGGCGCGTGACGTTGCCGAATATTCGCTGGGCGCTGCTGTATGGGATGGTACTGACCAATGCCCGTGCAATTGGTGAATTTGGTGCGGTCTCGGTGGTATCGGGATCGATACGTGGCGAGACGTACACGCTGCCATTACAAGTTGAATTGTTGCATCAGGATTACAATATCGTCGGTGCTTTCACTGCGGCGGGCCTGCTGACCTTGATGGCAATAGCGACGCTATTTCTGAAAAGCGCGCTGCAATGGCGTTTAGCACGTCAGAACGCACGTTTGCAACAGGAAGGGGAATCATGAGTATTGAAATCGCTAAAATTAACAAATCGTTTGGTCGCACGAAGGTACTGAACGATATTTCACTGGCAATCCCTTCTGGTCAGATGGTGGCGCTGCTGGGACCGTCCGGTTCCGGGAAAACCACCCTGTTGCGTATTATCGCTGGCCTGGAAAGCCAGAGTAGTGGACGACTCAGTTTTCACGGTAATGACGTGACGCAACTGCATGCCCGTGATCGCCACGTTGGCTTTGTTTTTCAGCATTACGCGTTGTTTCGCCACATGACAGTGTTCGACAATATCGCGTTTGGTTTGACGGTGTTACCACGTCGTGAGCGTCCTTCCACTACGGTTATCAAAGAAAAAGTCACGCGCTTGCTGGAGATGGTGCAGCTCGGCCATTTAGCGGGGCGTTTCCCGGCACAACTGTCTGGCGGACAGAAGCAGCGTGTGGCGCTGGCTCGCGCCCTGGCGGTTGAACCACAAATCTTATTACTTGATGAACCCTTCGGCGCGTTGGATGCTCAGGTGCGTAAAGAATTACGCCGCTGGCTGCGTCAGTTGCATGAAGAGTTGCAGTTTACCAGCGTATTTGTCACCCATGATCAGGAAGAGGCGATGGAAGTGGCTGATCGGGTCGTGGTGATGAGCCAGGGTCATATTGAACAGATCGGCACACCGGATGATGTGTGGCGTGAACCTGCGACCCGTTTTGTTCTGGAGTTTCTGGGGGAGGTCAACCGCTTCGATGGTGAAGTACATGGTTCGCAGTTCCACGTTGGCGCCCACCACTGGCCGCTGAACTATACGCCAGCGTATCAGGGGGCGGTTGAGTTGTTTCTGCGTCCCTGGGAAATCGATATCAGTCGCCAGAGTAGCCTGGAAACGCCATTACCGGTGCAGGTACTTGAAGTCAGTCCGCGTGGACACTATTGGCAGATGGTGGTGCAACCTGTTGGCTGGGGCCATGAACCGGTCACGTTGGTGATGGACAGTGGCCAGACGGCACCGATACGCGGTGAGCGTCTGTTTGTCGGATTACAGCAGGCACGGTTGTACAAAGGTGAAACCTCGCTGCGACAGGTTGCCTTTGCCCAAAGTGCCTGATATTTTCTAGCGGGACAGGGTCAGGCTTGCCTGACCTTTTTTTTGCCAGGGCTTGGCGCTTTCCAGGGACATTGCACCGTGACAACGCTTGAAAACACTATCGGTAACACGCCGCTGATCAAATTGCAGCGCCTCACTCCCCGTGGCAGTGAGATCTGGTTGAAGCTGGAAGGCAATAATCCCGCGGGATCGGTGAAGGATCGCGCGGCATTCTCGATGATACAGATGGCCGAACAGCGCGGAGATATCCAGCCCGGTGATGTGTTGATCGAGGCTACCAGCGGTAACACCGGTATTGCGTTAGCCATGATCGCAGCAATGAAAGGTTACACGCTGAAGTTGTTGATGCCGGAGAATATGAGCAGCGAGCGCCAGGCGGCAATGCGCGCTTATGGGGCTGAACTTATCCTGGTCAGCTGTGAATTGGGTATGGAAGGCGCCCGGGATATGGCGAAAGAAATGCAGGCTTGTGGCGAAGGTAAGGTATTGGATCAGTTTAATAATCCTGATAATCCGCTGGGTCATTACACCACTACCGGGCCGGAAATCTGGCAGCAAACCGCCGGGCGATTGACCCACTTTGTCTCCAGCATGGGGACGACCGGAACGATTTCCGGCGTGGGACGTTTCCTGAAAGAGCAGAGTGACAGCGTACAGATTGTCGGTTTGCAACCCGCTGAAGGCAGCAATATTCCGGGGATTCGCCGCTGGTCCGCAGCCTACCAGCCGGGTATTTACCGCCCGGATTTGGTGGACAGGATAATCGATATGGCCCAGGGCACCGCTGAGAAAACAATGCGACAACTGGCTCAGCGTGAAGGGATCTTCTGTGGCGTCAGCTCCGGTGGCGCAGTCGCGGGGGCATTACAACTCGCGGAAGAACAACCCGGTAGTATTATTGTGGCGATCATTTGCGATCGCGGAGATCGTTATTTATCCACTGGCATCTACCAGGCTTAAGCATATTTATCCCCTGATACTTTTTGCTGCCAATGAGTCTCTTTGTCCCTGCTGTTCTTCACATTATCCGCCATTTCAATGTGTTATTTTCTCTGAGTATGTTGGCATTATAGTTCAATTGATACACTGTAAGAATTAGGTAAAACAGGCTGCGAATCTTTGCCTGACAGGTGAAAATAGCGGCTATTTCATTTGAGAGGCTGCACATGAAAATTTTACTGGTCGATGATGATCTGGAACTGGGCACGATGCTCAGTCAGTATCTGATAGCCGAAGGGTTTGATGCCTCGCTGGTACTGAGTGGTCAGGCAGGGATTGAAGGCGCGATGTCCGGTGAATACAGCGCGATGATTCTGGACATTATGTTGCCAGATATGAGCGGTATTGATGTATTGCGACAGGTACGCCAAAACTGCCGGTTGCCGGTTATCATGCTCACGGCCAAAGGCGATAATATCGATCGAGTGATTGGACTGGAAATGGGGGCCGATGATTATGTGCCAAAACCATGCTATCCACGTGAACTGGTTGCACGACTGCGTGCTGTCCTGCGTCGTGTCGAAGAACAACCCGCGGTGGCGGAGAACAAAGAGCCGATCAGGTGGGGTGAACTGACGCTTAATCCAGCGACTCGCATCAGTGAATGGAAAAAACAGCCTTTTGATTTAACCGCTTCTGAGTTTAACCTGTTGGGTCTGCTGATCCGCTCGCCTGATCGTGTTGTTTCAAAAGATGAACTGTCGGAGAAAGGTCTGGGGCGTCCTCGTGAAGCCTATGACCGCAGTGTCGACGTGCACATCAGTAATATCCGCCAGAAGCTGTCCGCCTTAACTAACGACACCATCATTATTGAGACTGTACGCAGCATAGGTTATCGCATCCGATGAAAGCTGGCTTTCGTGGATTTTTGTTCTGGAAAATCCTGCTGGGTTTTTGGTTGACCTTTCTGATCATGAGTCAGTTGTTATGGCTGGGTTTCCAGTTGTATGGCAGACATCATGAGCCGCCAGAAAATCTGGCGGCGCGTCGCATTGTGAATTTGCAGATGACGTCAGCGGTTTCTGTGTTGCAGCGAGGCGGAATGGACGCGCTGAACGACATGATGGCCGACTGGTCTGACAGCGATCGGCGTTTCTTCTCGGTACAACAGATACAGGGGCCGTCACAGGCGCATCCTCATGGCGATTTGCTGCGGGATTTAAAGCCGGGTGTTTTCCCTAATGAAGTGGTTGAATGGGTGACGGGCGCAGATGGTCAACAGTATCGGGTACGGTATGACGTTCAGGGACTACGTGAAGACAGCAATATGGGGGGGCCACGGCGTAGTTTCCTCAACGTTCCAGACCCCTTTCTGTTTATTGGTGGTGGAGGAGGGTTGTTGTTCAGTCTGCTCCTCGCCTGGAATCTGACCAGACCGATGCACCAGTTACGGGCTGCTTTCGATCGTGTCGCCAAAGGTGATCTGTCTGTCCGTCTGTTTCCGAAGATGCGCCACCGTCACGATGAGATGTCGGTTGTGGCACAGGACTTTGATGCCATGGTGGAGCGCCTCTCCGTGCTGGTGCAGGCGCGTGAAGAGTTACTGCATGATGTATCCCATGAACTCCGTTCACCCCTGGCGCGTTTGCAGCTGGCGACCGGTCTGGCAAGACAAACCCCGGCGTCAGTGGAGCAGTCGCTTGACCGTATTGATGAAGAGGCGCGTCGGTTAGATAAGATGATCGGTGAACTGCTTACTTTGTCGCGTGTTGAGCACAAAAATCTGCCGGATGAACAGTATTTCGATCTGCTGGGATTGTTGGAAGTGGTGGCGAACGATGTTCGCTATGAGGCACAGATTCCAGGGGTGGAGATTCTGCTTTTTGCCGATGAGAATAGTGACTACACGGTGAAAGGGGATGCGATGTTAATCCGTTCTGCAGTGGAAAACGTGGTTCGCAATGCGCTGCGTTACTCCCAGCATGGGCAGCAAGTGAAAATTGTCCTGCGCCAGGAAAATGGCTGGCTGAATATCATCGTGAGTGATCAGGGACCCGGGGTGGATGCTGATAAAATTTCCAGTATTTTTGACCCGTTTGTACGGGTAAATTCACCACTCTCGGATAAAGGATATGGGCTGGGATTGTCTATCGTACGTAAGGTTCTGCAAGCTCATCAGGGAGAAGTCAGCGCGGTAAACGGTCAGAATGGTGGACTGGAACTCACGCTGAGTCTGCCGCATTGGATGGTTTAATTGTGAGGTCGCTGGATTTTAGGCGCCCGTGAGAGAGATAGAATAAAAAAACCTCCTGATAGTTCAGGAGGTTTTCAGCTCTTTCTTCGCGGTTGCGTGGTGATTATTTTTTGATGCGGATAACCGGCGTTTCACCCACGATTACGCTACCGGTTAGTTTCACCAGTTCTTTGATCTCATCCATATTTGAGATAACAACCGGCGTTAGTGTGGATTTCGCTTTTTCTTCCAACAGGGGCAGATCGAATTCGATGACGACGTCGCCTTTCTTCACTTTTTGCCCTTCTTCAGCGATACGCTTGAAACCTTCGCCTTTCAGCTCAACTGTATCAATGCCGAAATGGACAAACAGTTCAATACCGCTATCGGATTCGATAGAAAAGGCATGATTGGTTTCGAAGATTTTACCGATGGTGCCATCGACCGGCGCGACCATTTTATTGCCTGTGGGTTTGATAGCGATACCGTCGCCAACAATTTTCTCCGCAAACACCACATCCGGTACATCTTCGATATTAACTATTTCTCCGGATAGCGGTGCTACGATCTCAATGGCACCAGATGTGGCATCTGATTTGTCACCAAAAAGTTTTGAAAACAACCCCATGATCTTCTCCTAAGCAGTAATATTGGGCCAGCGTTACCAGCTATCAGCAGAGTGTTTTTTCTTCAATGAACTTATTGACCAGATTCATTAACTCTTCCGCTGTTGGTTGAGCCAGAGCCTGCTCCGCTAAAGTTTTCGCATCTTCAAAATTCGTATTACGAATAATTTTCTTGATACGTGGGATAGAAATGGCACTCATGCTGAATTCATCCAGCCCCATTCCCAGTAACAGTAGTGTAGCACGTTCATCGCCCGCCAGCTCACCACACATCCCTGTCCATTTTCCTTCAGCATGAGATGCATCAATAACTTGCTTGATAAGCTTCAGCACGGATGGCGTCATCGGATTATACAAATGGGAGATCAGATCGTTACCCCGGTCGACCGCCAGGGTATATTGCGTGAGGTCGTTGGTACCGATACTGAAGAAATCGACTTCTTTCGCCAGATGATGAGCGATGACGGCTGAAGCCGGTGTTTCCACCATAATGCCCGTCTCAATCGTTTCATCAAACGCTTTACCTTCGTTACGCAGCTGCGCTTTCAACTCTTCCAACACGCCTTTCAGGGTGCGAACTTCTTCCACTGAGATAATCATCGGGAACATAATGCGCAACTTACCGAAGGCGGAAGCACGCAGAATAGCGCGCAACTGAGCGTGCAGAATTTCCGGACGATCCATGGCGATACGGATAGCACGCCAGCCGAGGAACGGGTTATCTTCTTTTGGCAGGTTCATGTAGGGCAAGTCTTTGTCGCCACCAATATCCATGGTGCGGACAATAACCGCCTGCTGCCCCATAGCTTCCGCCACGGCTTTATAGGCCTGGAACTGTTCTTCTTCGCTGGGTAAAGAATCACGGTCCATAAACAGGAATTCAGTACGGTACAGACCGACGCCTTCAGCGCCGTTACGCTCAGCCCCCGCCACATCGCGCACGGTACCGATATTAGCGCAGACTTCAACCTGATGACCGTCCAGCGTGATTGCGGGCAGGTCTTTCAGTTTGGCAAGCTCGTTTTTCTCCGTCACGTACTGATGCTGAATGGCTTTGAGTTCGTCGATTTTATCCTGTGACGGATTAACGTAAATCTGATTGTTGACGCCGTCCAGAATCAGGTAATCACCGTTTTTGACCTGGCTGGTGACATCGCCAGTTCCGACGATAGCGGGCAGTTCCAGAGAACGCGCCATGATCGAGGTGTGTGAAGTACGGCCACCCAGATCGGTAATAAAGCCCAGCACTTTGTCCAGATTCAGCTGCGCGGTTTCTGAGGGCGTCAGATCCCTGGCGACCAGCAACACTTCCTCATTGATCGCGCTGAGATCGACAATATGCAGGCCCAGAATGTTTTGAAGCAGACGCTTACCAATATCACGCACATCAGCTGCACGTTCTTTCAGGTATTCATCATCCAGTTCTTCCAGCGCTTTCGCCTGGCCGTCAATGACCGAGAATGCCGCTGCGTCGGCAGACGACAGATCATCTTTAATCAGGGCTATGATTTCCTGTTCCAGCTCTTCATCTTCCAGCAACATGATGTGGCCTTCGAAGATGGCTTCTTTCTCTTCGCCGAAGGTTTCTCCGGCTTTGATTTTGATCGCTTCTAACTGCGTGGCAGCTTTGCTACGACCATCAAGAAAACGCTGAATTTCCTGCTCAATCTGGTCGGCAGAAATCTTTTTCCGGTTGATAACTATCTCATCTTCTTTTAGCAGAAGCGCTTTACCAAAAGCGATACCCGGTGATGCTAAAATGCCTGAAATCATAACCCTACCTTTTTAATAACGGATAATTGCCTGGGCAATCTTTCCGGAAACTGTCGGCCAAATCTACTCAACGGACCCGCCATAATCAGAACATATAAAACACACTGATTTACCGTCGTTTGACACCGTGAGGTATTCTACACAAGCGATAACGCGGACATGCTGTCCGCGATCAATATGTCGACAAAATATGCCTGAAAGGCCGCGCGTGAGAAATGGTGCTTATTCGAGCTCTGCCATCAGTTTGACCAGATGTTCAACAGCTTTTTGTTCATCTTCACCTTCAGCTGACAGAGTAACAACAGTTCCCTGCGTCAAACCCAGCGTCTGCAACTTGAACAGACTTTTCGCGCTGGCTGATTTGCCGTTAGAGGTTACGGTGATTTCAGAGACAAAGGCTTTGGCTTCTTTCACGAACTGAGCGGCAGGACGAGTGTGCAGACCGTTAGGTGCGGTAATAGTCACTTCTTGCTGGAACATTATATTTCCCCAACTTAATTTGGTTTGGTGTTGTCGTTCTAAAGTCTAGCCTGGCGGTCGGACTTTAGCCTGGATATGTCGCACTGGTTTGCGTACGATAACGCACCCCAAAAAAATGCTCTGATAAAGGCGAGTAGGCGACAGGGTTAAAACCAAGGGTTTACCCGCCCTATTATGCCGTGATTTGCGTCGCTGCGCCAAATCAGTAAATCGATTCAGCTTGATCTATCTCTCGTAGCGATTAATTTCGCAGATCGAAATAATTGGCTGCTTAGATACCAGACACCTGAGGGTAAAAGCAATTGTCTGGGTGACAAAACTTTGACGAACTCCACAAAAAAGCACCCAACAGGGTGCTTTTTTCGACAAATTCGCACGAATGGCATCATTACTGCTGCAATTCTTTCTCGGTGAACAAATCAGCGAACAGCGCGGTACTCAGATAACGTTCACCAGAAGAGGGCAGGATCACCACAATATTCTTATTCGCGAAGGCTTCATCTTCCTGTAACTTCAGCGCGGCGGCAACGGCGGCACCGGAAGAGATACCGGCGAGGATACCTTCCTCTTCCATCAGGCGACGTGCGGTGGAAATCGACTCTTCGTTAGTGATGGTCACCACGCGATCAACCAGATTCAAATCAAGGTTGCCAGGGATAAACCCAGCGCCGATGCCTTGGATCTTGTGCGGACCTGGTTTGACTTCTTCACCCGCCAGTGTTTGGGTGATCACCGGAGAGTCGGTTGGCTCCACGGCAACAGTGATTAACGCTTTTTTACCTTTGGTATTTTTGATGTAGCGGCTGACACCGGTCAACGTTCCGCCAGTGCCCACACCCGCAATAAATACATCCACTTCACCATCGGTATCTTCCCAGATTTCAGGACCGGTGGTTTTTTCATGGATTTCCGGATTTGCCGGGTTGCTGAATTGCTGAAGCAACACGTACTTGTCCGGATCGCTGGCAACAATCTCTTCCGCTTTAGCAATCGCGCCTTTCATACCTTTGGCGCCTTCAGTCAGTATCAGGTTTGCCCCCAGCGCCTTCAGCAATTTACGGCGTTCCACGCTCATGGTTTCCGGCATGGTGAGGGTTAGCTTATAACCGCGAGCAGCGGCAACATAGGCCAGAGCGATGCCGGTATTACCGCTGGTAGGCTCAACCAGTTCCACGCCAGGTTTCAAAATACCGCGTTTTTCCGCGTCCCAAATCATATTGGCGCCGATACGGCATTTTACGCTGAAGCTGGGGTTGCGGGATTCCACTTTTGCCAGAATGCGACCGTTACCGATGCGGTTCAGTCTAACCAGCGGCGTATGACCGATAGTTAATGAGTTATCTTCGTAGATCTTACTCATGGCCCGTCCTTAACTAACTGTATGAAATATGGGAATGCTATGAGCATACCTCGTTCAGTTTTCCAGGGAAGTAAGGAAATCGTATATATATATGTTATGCAGCAATAAGGGAAAATGAAAAAGGCATAAGGCCTACTTCGCCCGTCCCAGCGAGCTGCGGTAGCGATCGACCCACATCGCCGTCGCGCCGCAGACAGCCACTGGCATGATGACCAGGTTAAGAATCGGAATCATGGTAAACAGCCCGACCAGCGCACCAAACTGCATGTTATCGGTTTTGTACTGTTTAAGCGCGCTGCGCATCTGACGGAAACTCACTTTATGGTTATCGAAAGGGTAGTCGCAATACTGAATAGAGAGCATCCAGGCGCTGAACAGGAACCATAATAACGGCGCTACTGTCTGACCAAAAAATGGAATGAAATGGAGCAGTAACAGGACGATGGCCCGCGGCAGATACCATGCCAGTTTCTGCCATTCACGCTTCATAATACGGGGGAGGTCTTTCACTATACCGGCCCAACCACTGTCCGGCAGTGGTTTGCCAGTCAGTCTGCCTTCAAGCTGCTCGGCCAGTAGCCCACAAAATGGGGCGGCTATCCAGTTGGCAATGGTAGAAAAGAAATAGCTGAACACCAGTAGAATCGAAACCACCGTCAGCGGCCAGAGCAGGTAATTGAGCCACTGCAACCAGTTCGGAACATAGGACATCAGCGCGGGAATCCAGTGGTTCAACTCCCTGAAGAGCCAGATAAAGGCACCGCCCATCAGCAGAATATTCACCAATAAAGGCACAATGACGAAACGCCGGATGCCTGGCAGACGGATCAACTGCCATCCCTGAGTGAAATAGTGGATACCGTTAGTGGTGGTATCTGTTGAGTGAGTGGTCATGTCCGATTTTCCTTATTTTGCGACCTTGCGGCGCTATCATAACTCAGCCTTTTGCGCTGAGTCGTGGTGGTTTGGACGAAAAAACAGCAAAAAACCGTGTTGATCCCTGCTTATTTGTCAGAAAATACTGCACGGACTTGCACTTGTGAACCGGGGCAAATACAGTTAGAGGATAAAGTTTGCCGCGGTGGCAAGGTATTGGAACAACAGAGAATACAATGATGCAGGATTTGCGTCTTATATTAATCGTTGTTGGCGCGATCGCTATAATAGCGCTTCTTCTTCACGGCTTGTGGACCAGCCGTAAAGAGCGCTCGTCTGTTTTTCGCGATCGTCCCCACAAGCGTTTAAAGCAGGACAGAGAAGAGCCATTCGACGATGTCGATGATGGGGTGGGGGAAGTGCGCGTCCAGCGTAGTCGTGCGCGTGGGGAAGAAGATAATGAGCCTGCTATTGGTGCCTTAGACCATGACGACGCTCTTGCAGGTCAATCGAAACCGCGTGTACATGTACCGCCGGAACCTGCTCGCCATCAGCCGCAAATTGATCAACAGCCGGAGCTTGATCCTCTGTTCGGCGGTGAGTTGCCACACGCGCCAGAGCCAGAGTTTGATGATGAAGACCCCGTAAACGAACCGGTTCGTCAACAGCAGCCTACCGTGTCTCGTTCGCCATCTGAACCGGTCGGGCAGCCGCGCTCGCCGGTGCCAGAGGGTGAAGAACAGCCGAAAACCGTGGAACAGCCGGTTGAGCCGAAGCAGGAACCGCGTAAAGAAACCGTGTTGGTTCTCCATGTGGGGGCTCATGCAGGAGGGGTGCTGAATGGCGAGACGTTGTTACAGAGCGTGTTACAGGCAGGATTCCAGTTTGGTGAAATGAACATTTTCCATCGACATCTGAACCCGACGGGCAGTGGCCCGGTGTTGTTCAGCCTGGCAAACATGGTTAAACCCGGGTCATTTAATCCGGATGAAATGGCTGATTTCTCCACGCCTGGTGTTTCGATCTTTATGATGGTGCCGTCTTATGGCGATGCAAATCAGAACTTCAAGTTAATGCTGCAATCAGCCCAGCGTATCGCCGACGATGTGGGTGGCGTGGTGCTGGATGATCAGCGTCGAATGATGACGCCTCAAAAGCTGGAAACCTATAAGAGCCGTATTCGTGAGGTGATTGAGGCTAATGCCTGAATGCCGGAGATACCCTAAGCCTTTTGCGGAACAAAAACGCTAAAAGAGGCAGTATTTTCCCTGTATAACAAGACCCCCGCCTGTCGGGGGTTTTTTATCGCTATGGTGCCGCTATGGAATCCGTACAAGAAAAAATGATCGCGCTGCAAACCCTGCTGCGTCGTTACGAATACCAGTATCACGTACTGGACGAGCCAGAAGTGCCGGATGCGGAATATGATCGTCTGATGGGCGAACTGCGCACACTGGAGGAGGCTCACCCGGAGTGGATCACATCAGATTCGCCGACTCAGCGTGTCGGGGCGGCGCCATTGAGCGCATTTGAACCGGTACGCCATGAAGTGCCGATGTTGTCACTGGATAACGCTTTTGATGAGGAGAGTTATCTGGCGTTTAACAAGCGCGTGCAGGATCGTCTGAAAAGCAGCGATAACATTACCTTTTGCTGCGAGTTAAAACTGGATGGGCTGGCGGTCAGTCTGCTTTATGAAGAAGGCGTGCTGGTCCGTGCGGCAACTCGGGGCGATGGGACTACCGGTGAAAATATTACTGCTAACATCCGTACTATCCACGCCATTCCATTGCGTCTCCACGGGGAGAATCTCCCGGCGAGAATTGAAGTGCGCGGTGAGGTTTTTATGCCTCAGGCTGGTTTTGAAGCATTGAATGAACAGGCGCGTCGTACGGGCAGTAAGGTTTTCGCTAATCCACGTAATGCAGCGGCAGGATCACTGCGCCAGCTTGACCCCCGGATTACCGCCAAACGCCCGTTGACCTTCTTCTGCTATGGTGCTGGCCTGCTGGAAGGCGGCGAGATACCGCGTAGCCATCTGGCGCGTTTGCAGCAATTTAAAGCCTGGGGTCTGCCGGTCAGTGAGCATATCCGCCTGTGCCAGACTTCCGCGGAGGTGCTGGCATTCTACCGGGAAATCGAACAACAGCGTGCCACGCTCGGTTTTGATATTGACGGCGTGGTTATCAAGGTCGATTCACTGGATCTGCAGGAGCAACTGGGTTTTGTCGCCCGCGCGCCGCGTTGGGCGGTGGCGTTTAAGTTCCCTGCTCAGGAACAGATGACTACCGTACGTGATGTAGAGTTTCAAGTGGGGCGTACCGGTGCTATTACCCCGGTGGCCCGACTGGAGCCGGTTAAGGTAGCGGGCGTAATGGTCAGCAACGCGACATTGCATAACGCCGATGAAGTCGAACGGCTGGGGTTGCGTATTGGTGACCGCGTGGTGGTCCGTCGTGCTGGAGATGTTATCCCGCAGGTGGTTGGCGTTATTGAAGCCGAACGTCCACAAGATGCCAGAGACGTGGTGTTTCCGGCTCATTGTCCTGTTTGTGGCGCCGATATTGAACGCGTGTCTGGCGAGGTGGTGGCCCGCTGCACCGGCGGCCTGACTTGCGGGGCGCAACGGAAAGGGGCGCTAAAACATTTTGTCTCACGGCGCGCGCTGGACGTGGACGGTTTGGGCGACAAAATCATCGACCAACTGGTGGAGAAAGAGTACGTCAAAACGCCCGCGGATTTGTTCAGCCTGACGGTAAATAAACTGTCGGGTCTGGAACGCATGGGAACAAAGTCTGCACAAAATGTGATTAATGCTCTGGAGAAAGCCAGACACACCACACTGGCCCGTTTCCTCTATGCATTGGGGATCAGCGAAGTGGGTGAGGCGACCGCAGCAAACCTGGCGGCGCATTTTGGTTCGCTGGAAAAGATTATTGCAGCCGATCTGGACGCATTGATTGCGGTACCGGATGTCGGTACGGTGGTCGCTGCCCACGTGCGTAATTTCATGGATGAAGAGAGTAACCGCGAGGTTATCCGCCAGTTAGTTGAGGAGGCGGGTATCACCTGGCCCGCAGTGAGCGTGGTGAAAGCGGAAGAAATTGACAGTCCCTTTGCCGGTAAAACCGTTGTACTGACCGGTTCATTGTCCATATTGTCCCGCGATGAGGCGAAAGACCGCCTGACCGCGTTGGGGGCAAAGGTGAGCGGCAGTGTTTCAAAGAAAACCGATCTGGTCATTGCCGGAGAAGCCGCTGGATCGAAGTTGGCAAAAGCACAGGAACTGGGGATTACCGTTATCGATGAAGCTGAAATGATCCGCCTGTTGGGTGAATAATATGGAAAAAGAGCACCTGATTGAAATCGCCAACACCGAGATGCCTTTTGGTAAATACCAGGGGCGGGTGCTTATCGACCTGCCAGAACCTTATCTGTTGTGGTTCGCCCGTAAGGGTGAATTCCCGGTCGGCCATCTGGGCGAGTTAATGCAGTTGACGTTGGCAATCAAAATTGAAGGCCTGGAAGGGTTAGTGAAGCCGCTGAAAAAGGGCTGAATTTTACAGTGGCTGGCGTTCAATGGCGCGTTAGCGCCTGGCTGAATCCCTGGCGTGAATGCAGCCGGGAATCTGCATGACTCAGACGCCTGCGTTTCTCACGCAGGCGCGTTGTTAGCCATTGGATGCGTTTACTTTTGTGATTCAACCACGGCCTTAGCTGGTTTGTCTGCCTTTTGCTGCTTTTCTATCTGTTTTTCTCCCGCCCTTTTATAGCATTGAGCCAGCAGTGAACAGACCATCAACTGGACCTGATGGAAGATCATTAACGGCAGCACAAGGATACCTACAGAGGCGGAGGGGAACAGAATATTGGCCATTGGCACCCCGTTGGCCAGGCTTTTCTTCGAACCACAGAACAGAATGGTAATCTCGTCCTGGCGGTTAAAGCCGAATAGCCGTGCGGCGAGCAGGTTAATCAGCAACACCACAAACAGCAGGCTCAGACTTCCGGCGACAATATAGAGCAGCGTGTCGACGCCAACACGATGCCAGATACCGTTGACCACCGCTTCACTGAATGCGGAGTAGACCACCAGTAGAATCGACATCTGGTCGGTTTTGCCAATCAGTCCACGGTGTTTTTCAACCCAACCCCCGATCCAACGGCGTGAGATATGGCCCAGCACGAACGGTAGCAGCAGTTGCAGCATGATTTTCCCCATTTGCTGCAGATTCCCTCCTGCCGCATCGTTATGGATGTTCATCACCACGCCAACCAGCAGAGGGGAGATAAACACACCCAGCAGGCTTGATGCTGAGGCGCTACAAACCGCCGCAGCAACATTACCTCCGGCAAGCGAGGTCAACGCGATGGCTGACTGTACTGTCGCGGGCAGAATACACAGGTAGAGAAAACCGGTATAGATTGCCGTGCTGACCGGGAGAGGATGCCACCAGACAAACAGCAGGCCGAGGAGCGGAAAAATTACAAAGGTGCTGATCATCACCCACAGGTGCAAACGCCAGTGGCTGCCGCCTGCAATAATTTTCTCGCGTGACAGCTTGGCACCGTGCATGAAGAACAGCAAAGCAATGGCCGCGGTGGTCAGCCATTCAAAGATATCGACAAAATAACCGCGAGCGGGCAGAAAGGAAGCCAGCAGTACGGTAATAATCAGTTTGATCATCAGTGGATCGAGACGAAAAAAACGCATTGTTAATGCCCTGTTAAAAAAAGCGATAACGCTATTGTGCGATGGACAGGTTTATAAATAAAATTAATTTATTGAATCAATATATGAGAAAAATAGATGAATTATTCTTTACGCCAACTTCGCGTGTTTGTCGCCGTCGCCCACCACAAGGGCTTCAGCCAGGCCGGGCAGATCATCGGTTTGAGCCAGTCGGCGGTCAGTCACAGTATTAAAGAGCTGGAAAATGAGATGGGCATTCGTTTACTGGACCGTACCACGCGGGAAGTGGTGCTGACTGAAGCCGGTATACAACTTGCCAGCCGCCTGGAACGTCTGTTGGAAGAGTTGAACACCACGCTTCTGGATGTGCGCCGTTATGGCCAGCAACGCAGCGGTACGGTGAGAGTGGCAGCCAGTCAGACTATCTCAGCACATCTGATGCCGCAATGCCTGGCAGCCAGTCAGATTCACTTTCCAGACATTAAGGTGATGCTGCGCGACAGGCCACAGCAGTGGGTTTTACAAAGCATTCATAACGCAGAGGTGGATTTTGGCATCGTCATTGGGCCGTTGTCGCCAGAAGAGTTTGAGTGCGAAGCGATTTTGGATGAACCTTTCCTGCTGTTGTGCCGTCAGGACGACCCGCTGGCACAGCAGCAGGTTGTCAGCTGGCAGATGCTGAACCAGCGTTTACTGGTACTACAGGATTACACCTCGGGAAGCCGGGTGTTGATCGATGAAGCGTTGAAGGGGCAGCAGGTGCAAACGGAGATAGTTCAGGAAATTGGCCATCCGGCAACGCTCTATCCCATGGTGGAAGCGGGGATCGGCATCAGTATTTTGCCAGCGCTGGCGTTGCCGCTACCGCAGGGACGGCCGTTACTGGTCAAACGCATGGTCCCGGAAATCAACCGGACGATTATGCTGGTGCGTCGCAAAAACCGCTCGCTGACACCCGCCGCCGATGCTATCTGGCAGGAAGTGCGCCAACAGGCAGTGTTGCTGACCCGGCAACGTGAGAATACGCCAGCATTTTAGATAAAAACGTTCCGCGAATAAGTTGCCGCGGGCAACGTTGTTTCACTGTGTTCGACTCGATCTGCTGTAGGTTTGACCCCTGCCGAATCACAAATAGCAAAAAGGCGCCTTTAGGGCGCCTTCTTACACTGGTGGGTCGTGCAGGATTCGAACCTGCGACCAATTGATTAAAAGTCAACTGCTCTACCAACTGAGCTAACGACCCGAAATGGTGGGTGATGACGGGCTCGAACCGCCGACCCCCTCCGTGTAAAGGAGATGCT
>NZ_RQVV01000041.1 GCF_009295515.1 Erwinia endophytica
CGGGCATCGTTAACTTAAGATACAAAAGCGGTCTGGAGATGGTGGGTCAAGATCACAGTCAAACGTACGATATGCCGCATATCCAGTCCTGTTGAGGCGGCAGCAGCTTCGATGTTAATAAATACCTGATGAATACGTTGGCGTTCATCGGCCACCAGCTGATTGGTTTGCGGTGAGATGCCGCGCATGCCAGCCAGGAATACCAGACTGCCGGTATCCGCCAGAATATTCCAGGGGCCGGTAGGGGTGAACAGACTCGAAGGGGAGTGATACTCAGGGAGAGACATAACTCATACTGCCTTTTTGGTTGAGGATAACATCCGGGATTGTTTCAACAATACCACTGCGGTTACGGTTGAAATCAATGCGCAAAAGAGTGCGTAATACGACGGTGAAATGAGATTGCCCGTACGGCTAATTAGCCAGGTGCTGATCAGTGGAGCACAGCCGCCAAACAGGGCCGCCGCGAAGTTATAACCGATAGAAATAGCCGTGGTACGTATATGGGCGGGGAAAAATGCTGAGATGAGCGCTGGCAATGGGCCAAAACTGGCGGAAACCAAAATTGCGCTGCTGAAAACCAATAATCCCAGCGTGAAGCTGGATGGATGTTGGGAAAGCAGTACAAACAAGGGATAGATCAGGATCAAATAGAGCACAGCGGCTGCGCCGATCACCTGAATACGTCCCTCTTTGTCAGAAACCCAGCCCCACAGTGGAATGAGCAACATCTGCAAAATAGAGGCAACCATAATCAACAGTGATACACGGCCCATCGGCATACCTAAAGTACCCGATGCATAGTTATTCATAAACTGATTGGCAATATAACCTGCCGCGGTACCCACCGTACCAATACCGATTACTGATAAAATTCCCCGATAGTGATATTTGAAAACCTCGGTCAATGGCCGGGCAGGGAGTTTGTCCTGGCGCTCGAACGCGATAAATTCAGGCGACTCGGCAATGTTACGGCGAATATACAGTGCCAGTGGCGCAACGGCCGAACCAATCAAGAACGGTACCCGCCATCCCCAACTAATAATCTGCTGATGGCTAAGAAAAGTGTTAAGCAAAAAGGAACACACCGTGCCGACCAGAATACCCAGGCCGAAACCAACCTGCTGAAAGCTACCGATAAAACCCCGTTTATTCTCCGGCGCGTGTTCCACCATCATCGATACGGCGCCTCCCCATTCTCCGCCACCGGCAAAGCCTTGTATCAGACGAAATAAAATCAATAAAACCGGCGCCAGCCAGCCAATGGAGGCGTAGCTGGGCAAAATTGCGATACCCAGAGAGGCCAGCCCCATCAGTATCATGGTTATCGACAACAGTTTTTTACGACCTAACGTATCGCCAATTGGCGCCAGCAGTAAGGCACCTGCCGGCCTCATTAAAAAGCCGATAGCGAAGGTGGCGAAACTGCTCAGCGTTGAGATCAACGGATTATTATTGGGAAAAAACTGGGCGCCAATTATGGCGGCGAAAAAACCGAAAACAGTCAGATCAAACAGTTCAATACAGTTGCCGATGCTTGAAGCAACAATGGCTTTAAGGTCTGAACACGTCAACTTTCCCGATTGTCGATCCGTACTCATAGTGGCTGGCTCCGAGGTAAAATATTATTTCATAATATGAAATTTAAAATACAATATGGTAATGAAAATGGACCATTGACAGGCTCAAAACATGATTTGTCTGATTTATTCAGCCATGATAGAGTTTTTAATGCCAATAAATAAAGGCCTTTGATCATATGATTTATTTATTATTTCATAATATGAAATAAATACCATTTGAAGGTAAGATCGTGCCACTGTTTAAATTTCAGGCAGGCGTTTTTCACTGTTGCAACAGCGGGAAGGGACGGGAGTGGTTATGCAACGTTTTACTCTGTGGGTGATGGCGTTAACTGCCGGGCTGGTCGTCGCGAATAATTACTACAATCAGCCTTTGTTGGCAGCACTGGCCGTCAGTTTTCACGTCACACAGCAAAGTGCCAGCGCAGTGGCTGCCCTGACCCAATTGGGTTATGCGTTGGGCATGTTTTTGCTGTTGCCATTAGGGGACAAAATAGAACGCCGTTGCCTGGTGACCATTATGCTGGCGCTAGCCTGCGTCATGCTATTGCTGTTTGCCCAGGCTGCGGATTTTCGCCTGTTGCTAGTTTTTGCTTTTTTTATTGGTTTCACCAGTATCGTGCCGCAAATCTTGCCGCCGTTCGCGGCTAAGCTGGCGGGCCCGGAAAAGGCGGGTGAAGCGGTAGGTCTGGTCATGGGGGGATTACTGCTGGGGATCTTGCTGTCACGTTTTGTCTCGGGTCAGATTGGTACCTGGCTCGGTTGGCAGGCGGTTTATTATATGGCGGCGATTATCATGGTCATTCTGCTGTTTGCGTTGCGGATATTGCTCCCCGCCGCACAGCCAACTTTTACAGGGAATTATCTTTCGTTGCTGTCAAGCCTGACGGCACTGGTCAGGCGCCATGCGGTATTGCGTATTACTTCCCTGGCTGCTGCCCTGCAATTCGGTGCCTTCAGTATCTTTTGGACCACGCTGGCATTTTACCTGAGCAGTTTGCATCGGGGATATACCGCCAGCGACGCCGGTTTATTCGCGCTGGTGGGGGCAGCAGGGGTCATGGCTGCACCAGCCGCAGGGAGACTGTCTTCGCGAATCAAACCGACCACGCTGTTGTTAATCGGCGGGGGGCTGATGCTGCTGTCTTTTTTGTCGTTTGCATTGAGCTTCGGTAATGTACTGGCGTTGATCCCTGGAATAATCATCATGGATCTGGGGATGCAGGTTAGTCACGTTATTAGTATGAATCGCAATTATCAGTTAGACCTGCAAGCGGTCAGTCGATTGAATACGTTATATATGGTAACGCGTTTTCTTGGCGGCGCGTTGGGGACGCTGGTGGGGGGGATAGTCTGGCAACAGGGACATTGGTATGGTGTCTGTATTGCCGGCGCGAGCTTTTGCGCGATAGCATTAATTATTCAATGCCGTTTGTTGCGTATTGATAATCAATCGGTCCATCCGTGAAGGCGAACTTTTCACCGTTACGGTTTCTTTATCCAGGGTAATAAGGATGTATTGTGATCAAGTCTGGAGCGCCTGACGATCGGCCTGTTGAGCCTTCTCTGCGTCGACTGGCGCCGGAGGATATCAGCCCGTTACCTCATGCACTGTATAACATCATGCCGAACGAGGCGATCAGCCCTCCGGTCTCCGCCACTAAACAGGTGGCCATGACTCATGACAAAACGCTTATTCAATCGGTCAGTCGGGCACTGGATATTCTTGAGATCCTCGCCGGGCAGTCAGGGGTATTACGTCTGCAAGATATTACCGCCCGCAGTGGGCTAAACCGTTCAACGTGCCATCATTTGCTGAATACGTTGGTTCATCGGGGTTATGTGAACCGCCATGATGATAGCCGAACTTATCAATTGAGCGGCAGATTACTGGAACTGGTGCATAGCAATAACCGTGGTTCCTTTGATTTAGTCAGTGAGTCGCTGCCGGAATTACGGCGTTTGAGTCATGAAATCAATGAAACCGTATTGCTGGCGATATTTTCCGGTTCCAATCTGACCATCATAACGCGTCAGGAGCCGGATAACGGACGGAGAATGGAACCAGGAGAGATAGGCGCCGCCGCCCATGCGACTGCAGTGGGAAAAGCGATGCTGGCCTGGTTGCCGGAGCCGCAAATCGCCCGTGTGGTGGCCGATCAGGGACTGACTCCTTTTACCCGCAAAACGATCGATTCGCTGGCAACACTGGTCGAAAATCTACGGCAGATCCGTCGTCATGGCTTTGCCCTGGAAGATGAGGAGTTTATGCCCGGCCAGTCCGGGATCGCCTGTGCGATACGGGGAGAATCCGGCGAGGTGCTGGGAGCGGTTGGTTGTATCATGCCGACGGTCAGCGCCAGTAATACCCGGCTACAACAATTGCAAAGAATGCTGACGGAAAGCGCTGCTTTGCTTTCCCGCCGATCGGCCACAAGGTAGCGACGCATCCTCTCTTTACAATTTTCCAGTAAGTTCCGCTTGCAGACGTTTTATCTTCTACGGCGAAATATTGCAAGCGGGCTTTGCCCCGCGTAGCGGGGAAAAAAGTAAAAATCTGGCGGATTAATTTTGTAGAATTCAGTGAGTCTGCTTACGGGCAGGTACCGTGTAATTTGGAGATACTATGAGTAAGTCGACATACGTTTTAATTTCAGCCATGTTGTTGGGCGCGTCAGGGCCACTGTTCTCCTCTGCTGATGCGGCAGACAAGCAGGACCCGGCGGTACAGGCCCCAATTACTGAGGCTCAGGCAACGGATGCGCAGACGCTGGAAGACACCACGCCAGGCGATTCTCAGGGCGCGGCGGCTGATGTTCCTCAAGGGGCTTCATCCGGTTCGCAGGCCCAGTCCATGCAGAACCCGGGTAGTGACAATACGCAGGATCAACCTGATCCGGCTAATCCTTATGAGATTAAGTCTTTCTTCGCTGATTTTCAGCGTTTCACCATCGGCAGTGTGGTGCCGGATCGTTACCGCACCAAAAAATACGAAATTGTCGACTGGAAGGCCCGTAATCTGCCGCAACCAGATGAAGGTACCAGTTGGACTTATATGGGCGGCAACTACGTGCTGTTCAACAAAGCCGACGGCAAAATCATCAGAGCTGAATCAGGCGATATCTTTTATAAACAGTCCTGATTAAGGCCGTGTTTTCTACGAGCTGCGTTAGTCATCAACCTGAGCCTGGCGGAGAGCACCGGGCTTTTTTTCATGCTGATTTCAGTATTTGGCGCAATGATCGTGAAATAAACTTGCTATTATATAGTGCGCTATTTATATTGGGCGCATGATGACCGATAAAGATGACAAAAAAGTGCAAAACGCATCGCTATTACTTGAACAACAGCTGTGTTTTGCGCTTTATTCCGCCAATTTGGCGCTGCACAAGCAGTATCGCCAGTTGTTAAGCTTGTTGGGTATTACTTATCCGCAATATTTGGTCATGCTGGTGCTGTGGCAGCGTGATAGTGTGACGGTCTCTGAGATTGGTGAGCGTCTTTTTCTCGATTCAGCCACGTTGACGCCATTGTTGAAAAGGCTGGAAGCTGCGGGGTTGTTGAACCGCCAGCGTTCGCAAAGAGATGAGCGACAGGTGATCGTCACCCTGACTGAGCAGGGTCGCGAGTTGCGCAATAAAGCCATGGATATTCCAGATGCTGTGACTTGTGCCTCGGGCTGTGATGCTGAGGCGCTGAAATCACTCAAGCACGCGTTAGAAACCTTGCGTGACAACCTGAACCGTTGAGCAAAGGACTGAGCAGGCTGGAATCGTCGGTTGCAGACTCAATAATATGTACCCATATATATAGCTTGCTATTTAATTGCGTGCTTAACATGAAAATCAAACAGAAGGAGCCTCACCATGTCGTTAGAAAAAGTTGTTTATCGTGCGAAAGCGAAAGCCACCGGGGGACGTGATGGTCGTGCTACTTCCTCTGATGGTGTGCTGGACGTGAAACTGGGCCTGCCAAAAGAGATGGGGGGCGCGGGTGGTGAAGCCACCAATCCTGAGCAGTTGTTTGCTGCCGGTTACTCGGCTTGCTTCCTCGGCGCAATGAAGTTTGTTGCGGGGCGCGACAAAATTTCTCTGTCAAAAGACGTCTTTATTGAAGGTGAAGTAGGGATTGGCCCTTTACCGACTGGTTTTGGGATTGAGGTTACGCTGAATATTCATCTGGCAGGAATGGCGGCGGCGGAAGCTAAAAAATTGGTTGATGCAGCGCATATCGTCTGCCCTTATTCCAATGCGACTCGCGGCAACATTGATGTCACGCTGAATATCATTAACTGATAGTAAGTACTCACAAGGGTGGTGTCTGCCACCCTGTTATGATGGCTCCTTCACGCTGGCTATTTCACCTTTCCGGCGTTATCTGCATGCTTACGCGCATAAACCATCCGGCACGATGTCTTCATCCCTGTTTATAACGTCGTCTGACGCTCAGAATCATCCGGGGTATTTTATTTCCGCTCAGTAATTAGTTTACGCCCCGAACTCTGGTGTGACAGGAGAGTCCAACTGGCGTTGGGTTCGTTTTAAGAACCATTTTAAGTGACACCGGGAATCAACGTTGTATGAATGATATAAAAACACTGACTCAGCAAAAGCTGTCGTTTTTGCTGGCTTTTTACATTGGGATTTTTCTAAATATCCCGGTCTTTTATCGTCGTTTTGACCCCTTTGGGTCCCATTTCAAAATATCTCAGTGGTTTTCCGCCGTGGCGGAAGTGGTCGCTATCGTCCTGCTAACCTTTTTCCTGATGCGTCTGTTATCACTGGGCGGCAAGATATTCTGGCGTATCGCGGCTACCGCACTGGTGTTGATATCTGTTGCCGCCAGCTACTACATGAGCTTTTTCAACGTCGTGATTGGCTATGGCATCGTTGCTTCGGTGATGACGACCGATATTGATCTGTCGAAAGAGGTGATTGGTTATTACTTTGTGTTGTGGATGGTGCTGGTCAGTGCTGTACCGCTGCTGCTGATTTGGCGTAATACCTTGTGCTTTACCTTGCTGGAACAGATTCAAACGCCAGGTCAGCGTTTGCAGCCGCTGATCACTTTACTGTTGGCGGTGGCGCTGGTGTGGTTGCCCATTCGTTATTTCGATAAGCAGCAAAACAGGAATGAAAAGCTGACCAATATCGATTTACCGAGCTACGGCGGCGTGGTCGCGCACTCTTATCTGCCTTCTAACTGGCTTACCGCGCTGGGTCTGCTTGCTTATACCCGCTACGACGAAAAGATGGACAGTGAAGAGCTGTTCGATCCGGCGAAGGCATTCACCTACAAGGCGCCTGCGGGACTGGATGACACCTATGTGGTCTTCGTCATTGGTGAAACCACGCGCTGGGATCATATGGGGCTGCTGGGGTATCACCGCGATACTACGCCGAAGCTGTCGCAAGAGAAGAATCTGGTGGCCTTTCGCGGTGAGTCCTGCGACACCGCGACCAGGTTGTCACTGCGCTGTATGTTTGTGCGTGAAGGCGGAACGGATGACGGCCCTGGCCGTACCCTGAAAGAGCAAAACGTTTTCGCGGTACTGAAGAAACTGGGTTTCAGTTCCGAGCTGTTCGCTATGCAAAGTGAAATCTGGTTCTATAACAATACTGATGCGGATAACTACGCATTCCGCGAACAGATTGGCTCGGAGAAGCAAAATCAGGGTAAATCGGTCGACGATATGCTCCTGGTGTCCGAGCTGAAGAAGTCGATAAGTCGCCATCCGCAGGGAAAACATTTGGTGGTACTGCACACCAAAGGCTCGCATTACCTTTATTCTCAGCGCTATCCTCGTCAATTCGCGCATTATCAGCCGGAATGTATGGGCGTGGACAAGCGCTGTAGCCAGGCAACGTTAATCAACGCTTTTGATAACTCGGTGCTGTATACCGATAGTGTGTTGGACAGTGTATTTGATCAGTTGCGTGATAAAAAGGCGATCGTTTTTTATGCGGCGGATCATGGTGAATCGATCAGTAACAACATGCATCTGCACGGAACACCACGCGATATGGCGCCCGCGGAGCAGTTCCGTGTGCCAATGATTATCTGGGCTTCAGATAAATATCTGGCGAACTCGTGGAACCAGCGCGCTTTTGAACGCCTTAAAGCGCAGCAGCGAACAGGCAAAACGCATCGGCACTATGAACTGTTTGACTCCATCCTCGGTTGTCTGGGTTATACGTCGCCGGATGGTGGGATCAACGAGTCCAATAACTGGTGCGCTGATCCAGCGAAGGCGGTACACCCCCCCATGATGCAACCCTCAATAACGGGTTGATGTTACCGGCAAACAATCCCCGGAATGCGGTCGTGTTTTTGCATAAAATTCCCGATGGCAGATGGGGATGACCCCGCGATGAGATGAAGTCTGCGAAATGGTCAATGGCGGCACCGTACTGAGGGCATAAGCGATAAAAAGCCTTTCCCTGGTGACGATTAAACGCTTAATTCGCGGCGCATTTCTCTGATGGATATTTCTGATTTTCTGGTTTGTTTTTATACAACCTTCATAGAATATTTAGCTGCTTCATCGGTGATAAACAAAGTGTATCGTTCACTAATGAGTCACTTGATGGTTTATTCAAATAGTTTTTTCACAGAGCAAATTTCTATCTATAGAGAAATAATCATCACAAAATGCCACTTTATTTTTTTATTTAATTATATTTACCTTTATTTTTAGCCTTTTTATCTTTGATTGTGCTGGTCTTTTGCTTTTCACATTCTGTGTAAATACCTGCCAATTGTATTGACCTTCCTGGCAACTGTTGACAAATTGATGCCTCAGCGGGTGAAACAGCTCGGATTTGTCTGATGTTCCTGCCGGTCAGCATTTTTACAGATCTTTTTTACTTTTCGCTGTCGCCGCAAGGCAAAACGTCAGGACCGTACAAATAAAAATAAGGTCCGACGGAGATTGTCCAACACCACATCACAATGGGAGCAGAAACATGCGTATTTCCTTGGCTAAAACAAGGATGCTGAAGGTCGGTCTGAGCCTGATCGCTTTGACCGTAGCCGCTGGCGTCCAGGCGAAAACTCTGGTTTATTGTTCTGAAGGGTCGCCTGAAGGCTTTAACCCGCAGTTGTTTACCTCCAGTACTACCTATGACGCCAGTTCCGTGCCGATCTACAACCGTCTGGTTGAGTTTAAAATCGGTACGACTGAAATCCAACCTGGCCTGGCGGAAAAATGGGATATCAGCGACGACGGCAAAACTTACACTTTCCACTTGCGTAAAGGGGTGAAGTGGCAGACTACCAAAGATTTTAAACCGACCCGTGATTTTAATGCTGACGACGTGATTTTTTCCTTCGAGCGTCAACTGGATAAAAACCACCCGTACCATAATATTTCTGGCGGCAGCTATGAGTACTTCGACGGTATGGATATGCCGAAGTTGATCAGCAAAATCGAAAAAGTGGACGACTATACCGTGCGCTTTGTGCTGACCCGTCCGGAGTCGCCATTCCTGGCTGACCTGGGCATGGACTTCGCTTCCATCCTGTCAGCGGAATACGCCGACAACATGCTGAAAGCCGGTACGCCGGAGAAGGTGGATCTGAACCCGGTCGGCACCGGCCCGTTCCAGTTGCTGCAATATCAGAAAGACTCCCGCATCCTGTACAAGGCCTTTGACCAGTACTGGGGCACCAGGCCAAAAATCGACCGTCTGGTGTTCTCCATTACTCCAGACGCGTCTGTGCGTTACGCCAAGCTGCAGAAAGGCGAATGCCAGGTGATGCCATTTCCGAATCCGGCAGATATCGCCCGTATGAAGGCAGATAAAAATATCAACCTGATGCAGATGCCGGGCCTGAATGTCGGTTACCTGGCGTTCAACACCGAGAAAAAACCGCTGGATAACGTCAAGGTGCGCCAGGCGCTGACCATGGCGGTCAACAAGCAGGCAATTATTGATGCGGTGTATCAGGGAACGGGCCAGATAGCGAAAAATCTGATCCCGCCGACGATGTGGGGCTATAACGACGCGGTGCAGGATTATCCTTACGATCCGGCGAAAGCGAAAGCGTTGTTGAAAGAAGCAGGTTTGCCTGACGGGTTCTCTATCGACCTGTGGGCAATGCCGGTGCAGCGGCCGTATAACCCGAATGCGCGTCGTATGGCGGAGATGATACAAAGCGACTGGGCGAAAATTGGTGTGAAAGCCAACATCGTCACCTACGAGTGGGGCGAATATCTCAAACGTGCTAAAGCCGGTGAACACCAGACAGTGATGATGGGATGGACCGGTGATAACGGGGATCCGGATAACTTCTTCGCCACGTTATTCAGCTGTGCGGCGGCAAAAGATGGTTCTAACTACTCTCGCTGGTGTTACAAGCCGTTTGAAGACGTGATTCAGCCAGCTCGTACTGAAGCCGATCACAACAAGCGTATTGAATATTACAAACAGGCTCAGGTGGTGATGCATGAACAGGCGCCAGCGCTGATCATCGCGCATTCCACTGTGTATGAGCCGGTCAGCAAAAAAGTCATTGGCTACGTTGTGGATCCATTAGGTAAACATCACTTCGAGAACGTTGATCTTCAGCAATAATTCAGGTCTGGCGCACGGTTGAACCACGGTGTTGCGCGGTGTCCGCACTCTTCGTCTGACGATAAGTCATGTTGCGAAGAAGGGGGCCGCGCAACGGCGGCTTTTGTCTGCATCCGTTGGTGATGATGGGATGAAAATAACCCTTAATTGAGTTCATTCAATCAACCCTGGGCCTGGACGCTGATTAATGTGTCGCGATTGGGACTGGTCAGTCGCAAGATGTGAGCAATGATAATCTCACCGGTCATTAACCGGTGGGAAATTACAGAGAATCCGGATTATGCTGCAGTTCATACTCCGACGTCTGGGACTTGTCATCCCGACGTTTATTGGCATCACCTTATTAACTTTCGCGTTTGTCCACTTAATCCCGGGCGATCCCGTGTTGATTATGGCCGGAGAACGCGGCATGTCACCTGAACGCCACGCTCAGCTTCTGGCCCAGATGGGGCTGGATAAACCGCTGTGGCAACAGTACGTTTCCTACGTTTATGGCGTACTCCATGGCGACCTGGGCATTTCGCTTAAAAGCCGCATTCCCGTCTGGCAGGAATTTGTTCCGCGCTTTAAAGCGACGCTGGAGCTGGGGATTTGCGCAATGATCTTTGCGGTGGTAGTCGGCATTCCGGTCGGTGTGCTGGCGGCGGTGAAGCGTGGTTCGGTCTTCGATCACGCAGCCGTGGGCATTTCGCTGACCGGCTACTCCATGCCCATTTTTTGGTGGGGGATGATGCTGATCATGCTGGTGTCGGTACAACTCAATCTGACCCCGGTATCGGGGCGTATTGGCGACACGGTATTCCTTGACGACAGCAAGCCGCTGACGGGTTTTATGCTGATTGATACCCTGATATGGGGAGAACCGGGCGATTTTAAAGATGCGGTGATGCATATGATCCTGCCGGCGATTGTGCTGGGCACCATCCCGCTGGCGGTGATCGTGCGGATGACGCGTTCGGCGATGCTGGAAGTGCTGGGAGAAGACTACATTCGTACCGCCCGGGCTAAGGGCCTGACCCGTATGCGGGTGATCGTAGTGCATGCGTTGCGTAATGCCATGCTGCCCGTGGTGACGGTGATTGGTTTGCAGGTGGGGACGCTGTTAGCAGGGGCCATTCTGACCGAGACGATTTTCTCCTGGCCGGGGCTCGGCCGCTGGTTGATCGATGCGCTGCAACGGCGTGACTACCCGGTGGTACAGGGGGGCGTGCTGCTGGTGGCCACGTTGATTATTCTGGTCAACCTGTTGGTCGATGTGCTTTACGGCGTGGTTAACCCACGCATTCGTCATAAGAAATAAGGGGGCCAGGATGTCTTTAGTCAATCCAGGCAGCGTATCTGCTGCACCCAAGCCCATGACCCCTTTACAGGAGTTTTGGCATTATTTTAAACGTAACAAAGGTGCTGTCATTGGCCTGGTCTACGTGGTGTTGATGTTTTTTATCGCTATTTTCGCCAATGTTATCGCCCCGCATGCACCCGCAGATCAATTTCGTGACGCGCTGCTGCATCCACCCGTCTGGCAGGATGGCGGCAGTTGGAAGTTTATCCTGGGGACTGATGACGTGGGGCGCGATATCTTGTCCCGTCTGATGTATGGCGCCCGCCTGTCGCTGCTGGTTGGCTGTCTGGTGGTGGTGCTGTCACTGATCCTTGGGGTGATTTTCGGTCTGATTGCTGGCTATGTCGGTGGTGTGGCGGATGCCACTATTATGCGTCTGGTGGATATCATGCTGGCACTGCCCAGCCTGCTATTGGCGCTGGTGCTGGTGGCGATTTTCGGTCCGTCAATTGTTAACGCGTCTATCGCGCTGACCTTTGTGGCATTGCCGCACTATATCCGACTGACCCGCGCTGCGGTGATGGTGGAGGTGAACCGCGACTACGTCACCGCCTCTAACGTGGCGGGGGCGGGCGCTATCCGCCAGATGTTTGTCAATATTCTGCCTAATTGCCTTGCCCCGTTGATCGTGCAGGCGTCGCTGGGCTTTTCCAACGCGATCCTCGATATGGCCGCGTTGGGCTTCCTGGGGATGGGGGCGCAACCGCCGACACCGGAGTGGGGAACGATGCTCTCCGATGTGTTGCAGTATGCGCAAAGTGCCTGGTGGGTAGTCACTTTCCCTGGGGTGGCTATTCTGCTGACGGTGTTGGCATTTAATCTGATGGGTGACGGTTTGCGTGACGCCCTCGACCCGAAACTCAAGCAGTAAGAGGCAGCCCATGGCGTTATTAAATGTAGACAAACTGTCAGTGCATTTCGGCGACGAGTCGTCAGCGTTTCGTGCCGTTGATCGTATCAGCTATCAGGTCCAACAGGGACAGGTCGTGGGGATCGTGGGCGAGTCCGGATCGGGGAAATCAGTCAGTTCTCTGGCGATCATGGGGCTGATTGATTATCCCGGTAAAGTGACGGCCGAAGCATTGCGGTTTAACCAGCGCGACCTGCAGCGCATTTCTGAAAAAGAACGTCGCCAGTTGGTGGGTTCTGAAGTGGCGATGATCTTCCAGGATCCGATGACCAGCCTGAACCCGTGTTACACGGTCGGTTTTCAGATTATGGAAGCGATCAAAGTGCATCAGGGAGGCAACAAAAAAAGTCGTCGCCAGCGGGCGATCGACTTGCTGACGCAGGTGGGTATTCCTGATCCCGCGTCCCGTCTGGATGTTTATCCGCATCAGCTTTCTGGTGGGATGAGCCAGCGTGTAATGATCGCAATGGCGATTGCCTGTCGGCCAAAGCTGCTGATTGCCGATGAACCGACCACGGCACTGGACGTCACCATCCAGGCGCAGATCATCGAACTGTTACTTTCCCTGCAACGTCAGGAAAACATGGCGCTGATCCTGATAACCCACGATCTGGCGTTGGTGGCGGAAGCCGCTCAGCATATCATCGTGATGTATGCTGGCCAGGTGGTGGAAAGCGGTAAGGCTGTTGATATCTTTAAAGCGCCGCGTCATCCGTATACCCAGGCGCTGTTACGCGCACTGCCGGAGTTTGCCGCCGATAAGTCGCGTCTGGCTTCCCTGCCGGGGGTGGTACCGGGTAAATATGACCGTCCAGACGGTTGTTTGTTAAACCCGCGTTGCCCGTATGCGACTGACCGTTGTCGGTCAGAAGAGCCTGAATTACGTGATATTCCAGGGCGTCAGTCCAAATGCCATTATCCACTGGATGATGCCGGGAGACCAACTTATGAAGCCTGAACAAGCTAACTCATCGCTGCTGATGCAGGCGATCGATCTGAAAAAATATTACCCGGTGAAGAAAGGGATGTTTGGTCAGGAACGCCTGGTGAAAGCGCTGGACGGTGTGTCTTTTAATCTTGAGCGTGGTAAAACGCTGGCGGTGGTGGGAGAGTCCGGCTGCGGTAAATCCACCCTGGGACGCTTGTTGACGATGATCGAAACGCCAACGGAAGGGCAACTGTTTTATCAGGGGCAGGATTTGCTGAAGCACGATCCTGTCGCTCAGAAGTTGCGCCGCCAGAAGATTCAAATTGTTTTCCAGAATCCGTACGGTTCACTGAATCCACGTAAAAAGGTCAGTCAGATCCTTGAAGAGCCGTTGCTGATTAACACCCGTCTGAGCAAGGCGGAGCGCCGGGAAAAGGCGCTGGAAATGATGGCAAAGGTCGGCCTGAAAACCGAACATTATGATCGCTACCCTCATATGTTCTCTGGTGGTCAGCGCCAGCGTATCGCCATTGCTCGCGGCCTGATGCTCGATCCGGATGTGTTGATTGCCGATGAACCGGTTTCAGCGCTGGATGTTTCGGTTCGGGCCCAGGTGCTGAACCTGATGATGGACTTGCAACAGGAGTTGGGGCTTTCGTACGTCTTTATCTCGCATGATCTGTCAGTGGTGGAACATATCGCTGATGAGGTGATGGTTATGTATCTGGGACGCTGTGTGGAGCGCGGGAGTAAAGAGGCGATTTTTTCCAATCCACGCCATCCTTATACCCAGGCATTGCTTTCTGCCACGCCTCGCCTGAACCCGGATGCGCGCCGCGAGCGCATCAAGCTGACCGGTGAACTGCCCAGCCCGCTGAATCCGCCGCCGGGTTGCGCGTTCAATGCGCGATGCAGCCGTCGCTTTGACCTTTGTACCCAGCTACAGCCCCAGCTTAAGCCATATGGCGATCAGCAGATTGCCTGCTTTGCCGTCGATCAGGACGAAGAGGAACCGGCCATCAACTGACGGGGTCGATATAGCGGCGTACACTGGCTCACATTGGTCACCGTGGCAACAATGACGACAAAGGGCGAAGCGATTCGCCCTTTTCGTTTTTTACTCCACGTTTTTATGGCGTATTTAACTGATAAATCTTGGTCTTATTATGGCGGGCAACGAATCAGCGTCCATTCCGGCGGGATAACTTAACAAGCGTTCACCATACGATATACTCAGGACAGTTTGCCGCTCAGGCGTGGTGGCTCCAACGTCCCGGAGAAAAGCTTTGCGTGTGAGTCGTTCATTAACGATAAAACAGATGGCGACGGTATCAGGCGTTGCGGCGGTGACTCTCTGTATTTTTATCGTTATCCAGCTTTTCCATTTTGTGCAACAGCGCAGGATGGAGTATGCCCAGCAGATGGAGAACATTGCGCATACCATACGTCAGCCATTGTCTCAGGCTGTCTTCAAGGCCGATATTGTTCAGGCTGAGCAGATACTCAATTCATTAAAGCCTGCCGGGGTCCTGGCACGTGCTGAAGTGATATTACCCAATGGGATGCGGGTTCTGCACAGTGATTTTACGCCGCCCAGAGCGGTGCCGGTGTTTATCGCTAAGATATTTGAACTGCCGGTGACCATCACCGTACCACTGTACTCGCTGGCGTCGACCAATCCCAAACCGCTGGCACAGCTGGCGTTGCAGGCTGATTCGTGGCGCGTTTATCAGTTCATTCTCAGCGCCCTGTCAACCATGGTGACGACCTATCTGTTGCTGGCGTTGATCCTCTCGGTGGCCATTAGTTGGTGTATCAACAAGCTGATCATTCGGCCGCTGCGCGCTATCGCTGACGAACTGCAGGCTCTGCCGCCGCAGGCGGTTATTGCGCATCGACTCTCTCTGCCTGCACGCCACCGTGATGATGAGCTGGGGAGGCTAATCCGCAGTTATAACCGCAATCAGCAGGTGGTTGAAGCGGTACATGATGAAATGAGCCGCCTGACCACCCGCTTCGCCCTGACCCATCAGCCGGACAAAGCCCTGTTCCTCACTTTGCTGGAGAGGGGGCGGGCGCACCCGCGTTTGACTCAGGAACACAATATTTTGCAGGGGCTGGAGGAAGGGCAGTTCTCCCTGTTTCTGCAACCGCAAGTGGATATGCGTAATGGCAATCTGGTGGGAGCGGAAGCCCTGTTGCGTATGCGCCAGCCCGATGGCAATTGGGCGCTACCGGAAGATTTGATGGTTAATGCTGAAGAGCATGACGTGATTGGCGCGTTGGGACGTTGGATCGTTGAAGAGTCCTGCCGGATGTTGGCGACCTGGCAGAAAGTGGGCATTAGCGTGCCGCTTAGCGTGAATTTCTCGGCTGTTCAACTGTGTGAACCGGAGATGATTATGCATCTGCGTGAGCTGATTGCCAGTCACCAGATTTTTCCAGGTAGTCTGATACTGGAAATCACGGGGACGGCGCAGGTTGGCGAACCTGGCCTGGCTCTGCGTCTGTTGGGTGAGCTGCAACAGGTCGGGGTGTTGGTCGCGTTGGATGATTTTGGCATGGGCCACGCCAATCTGAACTGGCTGAGTCAGCTTCAATCGCTGCCAGTCAGTACGCTGAAGATGGACCGGCGCTTTGTCTGCTTGCTGCCTGGCGATGACACGATGGTGAAAGTCATCGTGGCGATTGCAGAGATAATCAAACTGGATGTGATTGCTGAAGGAGTGGAAACCGTTGAGCAACGCGACTGGCTATTGGCTCGTGGTATCCATATCGGCCAGGGTTACTTCTATTCTGAGGCGTTGCCGGTATCAGTCTTTAACGATAAATACTTCACCCGATTGCCGCCTGTCTGATGACATGTCGTTTTTCGCGATGTGCCAGTCCCCTTCTGTCAGTATATCCTGATGCTGAAATGATTCAGTTCTTAAAATGATGAATCACTTGCGTCAGAACATGTCAATTTATATCAATGTCGTTAATGTGGTGTTATTTTTTTGCGCTGAAGTAGGTAATAACGATGACATTTTTATTCCATTAAGTTGTTAACGGATATGATATGAAAACTTTCCTGTTCAAAAACCTCTATTTTCAGGTATTGGCCGCCATCGCGATGGGCGTGTTATTGGGACACTTCTGGCCTGAGTTGGGTTCACAGATGAAACCACTGGGCGACGCTTTCGTAAAACTGATCAAGATGATTATCGCCCCGGTGATTTTTTGTACCGTGGTGACCGGCATTGCCGGTATGGAAAGCATGAAAGCGGTCGGGCGTACTGGTGCTGTGGCGTTGCTCTATTTTGAAGTAGTCAGTACTGTCGCGCTGATTATTGGTCTGGTAGTGGTGAACGTGTTGCAGCCAGGCGCAGGGATGAACGTTGATCCCACCACGCTGGATGCTAAAGCGGTCGCGGTGTACGCTCAGCAGGCGGAACAGCAGGGTATTATCGCCTTTCTGTTGGATATTATCCCGGGTAGCGTCATCGGCGCTTTCGCCAGCGGTAACATTCTTCAGGTATTGCTGTTTGCTATTCTGTTCGGTTTTGCTTTGCATCGCATGGGGCATCAAGGTTCGCTGGTGTTCGATATTATCGACCGTTTCTCTCAGGTTATCTTCGGCATTATTAATATGATTATGCGTCTGGCACCGATTGGGGCGTTTGGCGCGATGGCTTTTACTATCGGTAAATACGGGATCGGCTCGCTGGTACAGTTGGGGCAACTGATTATCTGTTTTTACATTACCTGCATACTGTTTGTGGTGGTGGTATTGGGGCTGATTGCGCGTGTGGTGGGCTTTAATATCTTCAGGTTTATCGCCTATATCAAAGAAGAACTGCTGATCGTGCTTGGGACCTCCTCTTCGGAGTCGGCCTTGCCGCGCATGCTGGATAAGATGGAAAAACTGGGGTGTAAAAAATCGGTGGTCGGGTTGGTTATCCCAACCGGTTATTCGTTTAACCTTGACGGAACGTCGATTTATCTGACCATGGCGGCTGTTTTTATCGCTCAGGCGACCAATGCCAATATGGATATAATCCAACAGATAACCTTGATAGTGGTGTTATTGCTTTCTTCGAAAGGGGCGGCGGGCGTCACCGGCAGCGGTTTCATTGTCCTGGCGGCAACTCTGTCTGCGGTAGGCCATTTACCGGTCGCCGGACTGGCGTTGATCCTCGGTATTGATCGCTTTATGTCCGAAGCGCGTGCGCTGACTAATCTGGTCGGGAATGGCGTAGCAACAATCGTGGTGGCGAAGTGGGTTGATCAACTGGATGAAAAACAGCTTAAGGAGAGGCTTTCCGCGTCCAAAAGGACAAAAAAACGCGCTGAAATTCAGTGGTAATGAATGTATTAAATATCCGGTAAATGTCGCTCATGACTTGCCCTCACCGCGGACATTTGCATAATACCCCCAGCATTTTTATTATTTTTTCACTTTTCAGCGGGATATCCCCGCTAATGCGTGGTCTAAGAAGCTGTTCCATCCTAAAACAACGGCTTTCCTGAGTTATCTTTTTTCACTGATAGCCGCAGGCCGTAGATCGTCAGTAATTTTTTTGTTTGTGATTGAGTAGGGGTTTACATGCAGGGCACCAGAATTCGTCTTTTGGTTGGCGGGATACTGCTGGCTACCGCCAGTGGCACAGTGCAGGCTGAAACACTCCAACCCGATCCTGCCTGGCAGCAGGGAAAACTGGATAATGGTTTTAGCTGGCAGGTTTTGACAACGCCACAGCGTCCCAGTGACCGCGTTGAAATTCGTTTAATGGTTAATACCGGTTCGCTGGTGGAAAATACCCAGCAGCGTGGATACAGTCGCTTACTGCCACGTTTAGCCCTGGTGCATAACGCGAAGCTTGATCCTGCCCAGCAGCGCTCGTTGTGGCAGCAAAGTCTTAATCCGAGCCATCCACAGCCTCCGGCGATTACCTCTTATGATTTCACCTTGTATTCCCTGAGCCTGCCGAATAACCGTCCGGAAGTGGTGAAAGAAGCGATGGCCTGGCTGGCCGCAACGGTCGGGAACATGACGATTAATGAGCAGACGGTCAACACTGCTCTGCAAGTGGATGATCCTATTGCCACCTGGCCTGCTAATACGCAGGATGCCTGGTGGCGCTATCGACTGAAAGGCTCAACGCTGCAGGGACATGATCCCGCCAAACCGTCCAGCGCACCAGTGGATCCCAACAAACTTGATGCTTTCTATAAGCAGTGGTACACACCGGATGCGATGACGTTGTTTGTGGTCGGCAATGTTGATGGGCGTGGCCTTGTCGAGCAAATTAATAAAACTTTTTCTTCGTTAAAGGGTAAGCGTGATGTGCCATTACCGATCCCGACATTGTCGCCGTTGCCGCCGCAGCCCGTTAACCTGATCAATAACAGTGGTAATCAGGATCGCTTGTCGCTGATCTGGGACAGGCCATGGCAACCGATCCGTGATTCACAAGATCTGCAGCGTTACTGGCAGAGTGATCTGGCGCGCGAAGCGCTGTTCTGGCATGTCCAGCGGGTACTGAGCGACAACAAGGTGCAAAAGGCACAAGTCGGTTTTGACTGCCGGGTGTTCTATCAGCGCGCGCAATGCGCCATCAATCTGGATACAGACAATAATATGCTGAGCAGCAATCTGAATCTGGTGGCGCATGAGATGGCTAATATTCGTGACAATGGCCTGCCGCAAGAAGAATTTGATGCGCTGATGGCGCAGAAGACTGCGGAACTGAACAAGCTATTTACCACCTATGCACGTATTAATACCGATGTGCTGATGAGCCAGCGCCTGCGCTCCCAGCAGAACGCCGTGGTGGATATCGCGCCGGAGCAATATCAGACGTTGCGTCAGAATTTCCTGTCGAGTCTGACGTTGCAGATGATGAACCAGGAGCTGCATCAGCAATTGTCGCAAAATCCGACTATGGTGTTGACACAGCCACAGGGCGAAGCGGAAACCGACGTGAAGGCATTGGAGGCGATGTGGATAAAAATCATGCAACCTGAGTCTGAGTCCTCTGCCGCCGCAACAGTGGATCAAACCCGACCAGCCGTGTCAGATATTCCGGCGCAAAACCCGTAAAATTTTTTGCGCCGCTCTCACTGATTTGGCGAGTAGGCGGCTGATAATGTCACGAGGCGTGTGCCTCGATCATACCGTCACACCCTGAGCCGCCCGGTGGGTTGTGGCGGCCCTGAACTCGACCACCGCCGCCATTGAACTATCTTATTCCGTTTTCGGCATGACCTTGTGCGGAATAATCGCGCCGCGGTGCTGAATAACGGTACTGGCTATCAAATGACCGCGTCTGGCGGCCGCCTCTGCACTGCCGCCACTTAGCCGTACCGCCAGATAACCCGCGCTGAAAGAGTCCCCTGCGGCGGTGGTATCCACCACGCTGCTGGCCGGGAGTTGCACCGCCGGGACATTGATCGGCGGTTGTCCTGGCAGCGCGACCAGACAGGCGTCGGCACCGCGCTTAATGATCACTTCGCTCACGCCTGCTGCCTGCGTTCTGGCAATCACCTGTTCCTCGTCGGCTTCGCCCCACAGCAGGGATTCGTCATCCAGCGTCAGGAAGGCAATATCCGTGTAACTCAACATCTGCTGGTACGCCGCCTGGGTGATTGCAACCGACGGCCACAGACGGGGACGGTAGTTGTTATCGAAAATAACCTTGCCGCCATTCCGCCGACAGGTTGCCAGCAGCGCCATCAGTTTTTCCCGGCTTTGTGGACTGAGTATCGCCAGACTGATGCCGCTCAGATAGAGGTAATCGTAGTGGGCCAGTCGCTGACAAATTTCGTCGGCCTTGTCGCTTTCCAGCCAGAAACGTGCGGCGGCATCGTTGCGCCAGTACAGGAACGTCCTCTCACCCTGCGCATCGGTTTCAATCACGTATAAGCCCGGAAGTTTGTTTTCCATGCGCTGAATGAGTGACGTACCGACTTTTTCCTGCTGCCAGGCCTCGATCATTTCAGTACTGAAGCTGTCGGTACCCAATGCCGTCACATATTCCACATTTAACTGCTGCTCATCCACCTGGCGGGCGATATACACGGCCGTATTCAGGGTGTCACCACCAAACCCCTGGTGTAGTTCTTTGTTTTTCCTGGAGAGTTCAATCATGCATTCGCCGATAACGGCGATAGTCTTCCTGGTCATAGTCGTCAGCTCGCTATCAATTTGCTCCAGTCTCGCTGTGCCGGGCATTAGAGTCAATATTTTAAAACAACGTTTTATTTTATTTGTGAGGCAGTAATAAAGATCTCTCAGGATTCAGGTAAAGCCGCAATGGCTGGGTGATGACAAGAGGAGCCAACAGCGTTAATTCAATTCAGGTCAGCTGTTGCGCTTGATCTGATATCATACCCTTTCCTCTGGTCTATCTTTACTGAAGGCTCGAGCGAGTACGGAGACAAAATATGCTGCGCACGAGAAAAATAATTAGCTGGATTGTCGGGGTTTTTTTGTTGCTGGTTGTCGTGGTGGCGCTGGGCATCTCGATGTTTGACTGGAATCGCCTGAAACCGACTATCAACCAGAAAGTTTCGATGGAGCTTAACCGCCCCTTTGCCATTCGGGGTGATTTAGGGGTCGGTTGGGTGCGTAACTACGATGAGCCGGGCTGGCGTAGCTGGATACCGTGGCCCCATGTCTACGCCGAAGACATTATGCTCGGCAATCCGCCTGAGATCCCAGAGGTGATGATGGTGCATCTGCAACGAGTGGATGCCTCCCTGTCTCCATTGGCATTACTGAGAAAACAAATATTTATCCCGTGGATTAAACTGCAACGGCCTGACGCCAGATTCATTCAGACCGCCGCTCGCCAGAACAACTGGACTTTCCATTTGGCTGGCAGCGATAACTCAGCGGCGAATGCCTCGCCGTCATGGTCATTTCGTCTTGATAACATCCTGTTTGATCAGGGGAAAATTATTTATCGCGATGCCATTAATCACGCTGATGTCCAGTTCACGGTTGATCCGCTGGGTAAACCGGTACCTTACGGACAAGTGGCAGGCCGTAAAGAGGATGTTGACACACAAGGCGCATCTGACTTTATCTTTGGCTGGAAAGCCCGCGGCACATACAACAATGAGCCATTCAGCGGTGACGGTAAGATAGGTGGGATGCTTTCACTGCGGAGTAAAACCAACCCATTCCCGCTCCAGGCTGATATCCATAACGGTTCCACGCGCGTACAAGTTGAAGGCAATCTACAGGATCCACTCAACCTGGGAGGGGTGGATATCCGTCTGCGCTTTGCCGGTGATACGCTGGCCAATCTGTATGGTCTGACCGGCATTCTGCTGCCGGATACCCCGCCTTATGAAACCGATGGTCACCTGGTGGTTCGCTTCCGGGAACAGGATTCTCCGGTGTTTCGTTATGAAAACTTCAATGGCCATATTGGCGACAGCGATATCCATGGTTCGATGACCTATACTCAGGGTAAACCACGGTCAAAACTGGAGGGTTCTCTGGACTCCCGCCAGTTACGTATGGCGGATTTGGGGCCGTTAATCGGGGTGAACTCTGGTAAAGACAGCGCAAAAACTGAGAAAGCGAAAGCGGCAAGGGGCGATGCTGTCAGACAGCCCACAGGGCGTGTGCTGCCGCATGATCAGTTCGATAGCAAAAGCTGGAAGGTGATGGATGCTGATGTAAAATTCAGCGGCAAGCGTATTGAGCACAGTAACGCACTGCCGCTCAGTGATCTTTATACACACCTGGTATTAAAAAACGGTGATCTGCTACTCGACCCACTGCGCTTTGGCGTGGCGGGCGGTCATCTGAACTCGACTATCCATATGGCGGGTGACTCATCACCAATGCGGGCGCGAGCCGATATTCATGTGCGCAACCTGAAACTGAAACAATTGTTTCCTGGTGTCCAGGCGATGCGCAGCAGTATGGGGCAGATGAACGGCGATGCGACGCTGAGTGGCTCGGGGAACTCGGTCGCCTCGCTTCTGGCGACCAGCAATGGCAGCCTTAAACTGCTGATGAATGATGGGGTGATCAGCCGTAGTCTGATGGAGATAGTCGGGCTGAATGTGGGCAATTACGTGATGGGTAAGCTGTTTGGCGATGATACGGTGCGCATCAACTGTGCGGCGGCTGATCTGAAGGTGACCAATGGCCTTGCAGCCACTAAACTGTTTGTTTTTGATACGGAAAACGCCGTGATCAATATCAGCGGCACCACCAATTTTGCCAATGAGAAAATGGACCTGTTAGTCAACCCGCAAAGCAAAGGGATGCGTATCATTACTTTGCGTTCACCGTTGTATGTGCGTGGCACCTTCAAAAACCCGCAGACAGGGGTGAAAGCCGCTCCGTTGATTACGCGAGGCGCGGCAGCCGTTGCGTTGGGCCTGGTCGCGCCACCTGCTGCGTTACTGGCGCTGATCTCGCCAAGCGATCATCAGCAAAACCAGTGTACTAACGTGCTGCGGCAGATGAAGAGTAATAAGTAACATGGGCAGCCCAGCCAGGCCGGATTGCCCAGACAGATTTTAGTCGTACAGTGATTCGTGGCGGGTTTCTTTGCTGGCGATGAGCGCGAACAGCGTCAGGCAGGCCATCGCCGCCAGATAGAGCCCGACATAGAACAGGCCGTAATTGTGAGCCAGCCAGGTGGCGATATACGGTGCCACTGAAGCGCCCAGGATCGACGACAGATTATAAGAGAATGAAGCGCCGGTATAACGCACGGCCGTCGGGAACAGTTCTGGCAGTAGCGCTCCCATTGGGCCAAAGGTCAGCCCCATTATGCTCAGGCCACACAGCAGGAAAGCCATCACCAGCCACGGATTACCGGAACCAAGCATTGAAGGGAAGATCAGCGCGAAGGCGATAATGATCAGCGTAATGACGATCATAGTGTTGCGGCGGCCAAAGCGGTCAGCCAGCAGGCCAGCAATCGGCACCATGACACCGAACCCAATCACCGCCATCATCAGCATCCACAGCATGGTATTACGCGGAAAACCCAAACCGTTAGGCGCCGGAGTGGTGCCCCAGGTCATCGAATAAACGGTCATGATATAGAACAGCGTGTAGGTTGCCAGCATGATGAACGTGCCGAGCAGGGTGGTTTTCAGATGCTTAGACAGCAGGGTGCCAATCGGTACTTTGACTTGTTTCTGTTCTTTTTTTACCTTCGCGAAAACCGGCGACTCATTCAGCGAGACGCGCACATACAGACCAATCAGCACCAGTACGGCAGAGAGGATAAACGGTACGCGCCAGCCCCATAACATAAACTGCTGGTCAGTCAGTAACCAGGAGAGCAGCAGGAACGTACCGTTGGCGAAGAAAAAACCGATCGGCGCACCCAACTGTGGAAATGAACCGTACAGCGCACGCTTTTTCGCCGGGGCGTTTTCTGTCGCCAGCAGAGCGGCACCGCCCCATTCACCGCCCAGCCCCAGTCCCTGACCAAAACGCGCCAGCGCCAGCAGCAGCGGAGCAAAGACGCCAATGGTTTCATAGCTGGGCAGCAGGCCAATCACCACGGTAGAAATCCCCATGGTGAGCAGTGATGCCACCAGCGTCACTTTACGACCCGCACGATCGCCGAAGTGACCGAACAGAGCGGAGCCGATCGGACGGGCAATAAAGGCGATGGCGAACGTTGCCAGTGACTGTAGTGTCGCCACGGTGGCATCGCCCTGCGGGAAGAATATATGCGGGAACACAATCACTGCCGCTGTGGCGTAAATATAGAAATCGAAAAACTCAATAGCCGTACCGACCAGCGAAGCGACCAGTACTTTTCCGCGTGAATTTACCGGCGTGTCGTCATGATCCGTGGCGAGGGTAGGTGCGATGGAAGCGTGCATATCTCTTTCTTATTTGTAAAACGTGAAAAAGAATCTTACGCATCGGGATAGACGCATTCAATGGCGAAAAGGCCGCGGTTGCTGGCTTTTTTAACGGAAAAGAGGATTCTGCGCGAGATATGAAAATTACCGGGGGATGGCAAGGAGAATTAACGATTTTGTGGCGAGATTCACTAAGAACAGGCCTATAAAAAAGATATGTTCAGCTATAAATGCTGCTTATTGGACAGATAGTGAAGTATAAACCAGATTTTAAACTGATTTTAGCACCAAAAAAACGAAATTTTTCGGACGGCATTCCTTGTTACAAGTGATTTCTGGACGTTAACTCGCGGAGCATCAATCAATGTTAAATAAAGGGTAATTAATCCCCTCTTTCTGTCTGTTTACTGATATAAAACACGCCATAAAGTTGCCTAATAAATACACTTTTGAATCATCCATTTTCCCAAACATCCAGAAGGTCTGACGAGATGCTATTAAAACTGCGAACCTTGAATGCCCTGTTGTTACCGATGCTACTGGTTCTTACCGCCCCGTCACCGGCTGCTAACCTCCCTGTGGTCTCTGTCACCACCCTGACGCATGAAAATGTCGCGCAACCGACCCGTTATCTGGGCCGGATTGAAGCCTTGCGGGCGGTAGATGTGGTGTCGCGCACCGAAGGCGTGGTGGCAAAACGAGGTTTCAAGGATGGTGAGACGGTAAAAGCGGGGCAAATGTTATTTGAAATTGAACCTGCTGAGCATCAGGCCGCATTGGCCAGGGCTGAAGCCCAGGTCAGTAACGCCAGAGCGCAGGCTAATAATGCCCAGCAGCATCTCAACCGTTTACAGCGTTTGGGCGCGGGAACGGCGGTCAGTAAATCGGAACTGGATAGTGCCATTGCCAGTCGGGACATGGCACGCGCGACCCTGAAAGAGACCGAAGCGCAGTTGAAAAGTCAGCGTCTGAATCTGGGCTACACACGCATTACCGCTCCTATCAGCGGCCGTGCAGGGCACAGCGATGTGCATGAAGGCTCGCTGGTCAATCCAGCCCGGGGGGCGCTGGTTACGTTGAAACAAATTGACCCGGTCCGGGTGGTCATCGCGGTCAGCGAGCGGGATTACATTGCCGCCAGTCAGCAAGGGCTGGTGGGGAATGCAAAGAAAGCCAACCAGGCATTGACGCCAACATTACAACTGGCGAATGGTGAAGAGTATCCGCAGACCGGCGAATTCGCTTCGGTGGATAACCGGATCGACAGCCAGACTGGCACGTTGGCCGTGAGCTTGCATTTTGCCAATCCACAGCATCTGTTATTACCCGGCGGGGTGGTCAATGTCCTACTGAAACCGCAGGCGCAGGAAAAATTATTGTTACCGGTGGCGGCGTTACAACAGGATGCTCAGGGCTACTTTGTACTGAAAGTGGTTGATCAACGGGTGGAAAGTGTACGCATTAGCGTGGGAGCACAGACAGGTCAGCATTACGTGGTGACCTCCGGCCTGCAGGCGGGCGACCAGGTGATTGTTGCCGGCATCCAGCGTGTTCGTCCTGGCATGCAGGTTACGCCCATTGAAGCACAATAAGGGGACTGGATTATGTTGAGTTTCTTCGTCAGGCGTCCCCGTTTTGCGATGGTTATCGCACTGGTTATCGCGTTGGTCGGTGGGATGGCGCTGAAAATTATCCCGATAGAACAGTTTCCTGAGATAACCCCACCGGTGGTTAGTGTGACCGCGCTTTATCCGGGCGCCAGCGCACGTGATGTCGCAGAGGCGGTCGGGGCGCCGATCGAGGCGCAGATTAACGGCGTCAGCAATATGCTGTATATGGAGTCGACCAGCAGCAACAGCGGCAGCTACCAGTTGACCATCACTTTTACCAGCGGCACCGATCCGGATATGGCGGCGGTGGAAGTACAAAACCGCCTTTCTCAGGTGACGGCTCAGTTGCCTGCCGAAGTGAATAATAACGGTATTTCGGTGCGTAAACGCGCCAGTAATATCCTGATGGGTATCAGTGTTATTTCCCCGAATCATACCCATGATCCGCTGTTTCTCAGTAACTACACCTCGATTCGCCTGCGTGATGCGCTGGCCCGTATTAATGGTGTGGGCGATGTGCAGGTCTTTGGCGCCCGCGATTACAGTATGCGTATCTGGCTTGACCCGCAACGGATGGAAGCCTTGCATATCACCACCGATGAGGTGATTCAGGCATTACAGCAGCAGAACGTGCAGGCAGCAGCGGGCCAGGTTGGTGCAGCTCCTTCGCCCGCCGCGCAGGAGAATACGCTGACTATCAGCGGTCAGGGACGGCTGATGACCGCGGAAGAGTTCTCACGCGTGGTTATCCGTAGCAATCAGCATGGCGGGATGGTGCGTATCAGCGACATTGCGAATACGGAACTGGGGGCACAAAACTATCAGGTGAACGCGGCGTTGAATAACAACGAAGGGGCATTCCTGATGGTTTATCCAGCACCACAGGCCAATGCTCTCAGTGTCGCGAACGCGGTACGTGCGGAGATGGCCAGCCAGGCGCGGTCCTTCCCGGACGATATGGAATACCAGATTAAATTTGACGCCACCCAGCCGATCACCGCGACCTTGAAAGAAATTGCTGTTTCACTGGTACTGACGTTGGTGGTGGTGCTGGCGGTGGTGTGGCTGTTCCTGCAGAGTCTGCGGGCGACTTTCATTGTCGCGTTGACCATCCCGGTTTCTCTGTTGGGCACCTTTGCCGTATTACTGTTGTTTGGTTATTCGGCCAATATGCTCAGCCTGTTCGCCATTATCCTTGCACTCACCATTGTGGTGGATGACGCGATTGTGGTGGTGGAAAACGTTGAACGGTTATTGCTGGAGGACTCTGAGCTGACGCCTGCCGCCGCCACTCGCAAAGCGCTCGGCCAGATTGCCGGACCGGTTATTGCCACCACCCTGGTGCTGTTGGCGGTCTTTGTGCCGATTGCGGTGTTACCGGGTATTGTCGGCGAGCTGTATCGCCAGTTCGCCGTCACGCTGTCGGCGGCGATGGTGTTGTCCAGCGTCAATGCGCTGACGCTGACGCCTGCACTGTGTGCCTGTTTGCTGAAAAGGCGCGCGGCACCGACTAAGGGACCGTTTGCGGTGTTCAACCGAATGGTTGATCGTACTCGTGATGGTTATGTCGCGCTGTCACGTAAAGTCAGCCGTTATGCGCTGACGACCGTGGTGGTGATGTTGGCGGCAGGTACGGTCACCTGGCTGGGCTATCAGCAACTGCCCGGCGGTTTCCTGCCCGAAGAAGATGAAGGCTATATTTTTGTTAACGTACAACTTCCTGATGGCGCTGCGTTGCAACGTACGCAACGGGTCATGGAAGAGTTAAACGGTCTGGTCCAGAAAAATCCGTCGGTGGAAGATGTGATTAAAATCACCGGATTCAGCTTGTTGGGTGGCGGTAACGCCGCTAATAGCGGATTTGCTATCGTCCTGTTAAAGGACTGGCAGGAACGTCCACCGGTCTCTCAGGTTTTGCCACAGCTTCAACAGCAACTGGCCAGTATCTCTTCTGCGACCATCATGGCTTTCGTGCCGCCCGCCATCAGTGGGTTGGGCAATGCGGCGGGTTTTGACCTGAGAATTCAGGCGATGGAAGGGCAGTCGCCACAAGAGTTGGCGCGTATTGGTCAGAGCGTGATTATGGCGGCTAATCAGAATCCGCTGCTCAGCCGTGTTTTTACCACCTTCAGCGCCAACGTACCGGAGATGACCCTGGCGGTGGATAGAGACAGGGCTGCGCTGATGGGGGTGCCGGTTAGCCGTATATTTACGGTGTTGCAGACCTCGCTGGGCGGCAGAAATGTCGGTGATTTCACGCTGAATAACCGTCAGTTCCGGGTGCAGTTGCAGAATGATATGGATTTTCGTCAGCGCAGTGATCAACTGATGCAACTGACGGTACGCAGTGACAGCGGCAGCGCTGTCAGTCTGAATCAACTGGTGACGTTGACTCCGTCGGTTGGCGCGCCTTATATCATGCAGTACAACCAGTTTCCGGCGCTGGCGGTCAGCGGTTCCGGGGCGCCGGGTGTCAGCTCGGCGCAGGCGATGCAGGCGATGGAGAACGTGCTGGCAGAACATCTGCCCGTGGGTTACAGCTACAGTTGGAGCGGCATGTCGTTGCAGGAACAGCAAACCGGCAACCAGGCGGTGCTGATTTATTTGGCGGCGGTCATTTTCGCCTGGTTGTTCCTGGTGGCGCAGTATGAAAGTTGGAGCGTCCCGCTGGCGGTGCTGCTTTCGGTAGTCTTCGCTGCTGGCGGCGCGGTGGCGGGTTTGCACTTTATGGGCTTTGCCAACGATGTCTATGCGCAGATAGGTCTGGTTCTGCTCACCGGGCTGGCGGCGAAAAACGCCATTCTGATAGTCGAGTTTGCCCGGGATCGGCGTGAACAAGGCGCCGATATCGCTGTGGCCGCAGAACAGGCCGCTAAGCAGCGTTTTCGGGCTGTGATGATGACGGCTATCTCATTTATTCTTGGTGTGTTGCCGCTGGTGTTGGCCAGTGGTGCGGGTGCGGCCAGTCGGCAGATCATCGGTATTACGGTGTTCAGCGGCATGCTGGTGGCGACGCTGGTTGGGGTGGTCTTCATTCCTGCGCTTTATTTGCATATTCAGCGGTTGCGTGAGTGGGTCAAGAAGCCGCGCGGAGAAAAATAATGGGCCCCATATCCGGACGGGAAGGTACGTTTAAAGCCATAGTGATGCTCGGTATGCTGGTGATCATTCTGGCTGGCATCCGGGCTGGTGCTGACATTGTCGTACCGTTTATTCTGGCCATTTTTGTGGCGGTTATCCTCAATCCGCTCGTCAGGTTGCTGCAGCGGATTGGCGTTCCCCGTGTCCTGGCGGTTTCGCTACTGATTGGGGTAATCGTGCTGGCTGGCGCGCTGTTACTGACGACGCTGGTCGGTATGCTGAATGATTTCACCCGGACGTTACCGCAGTATCGCGAGGTGATGCTGGCATCGTTGCTGGAAATACAAGAAATAGCGGCGCATTTTAATGTGCAGGTCTCTACTGAAGCGCTGGTCGCCATGGTTGATCCGAATGCGGCTATCAATCTGATCAGCCGCCTGTTGTCTCAGCTTTCCGGCGCGGTGTCCGGCATTTTCCTGTTGCTGATGACCGTGGTTTTTATGCTGTTTGAAGTCCCGTTATTGGCCGGGAAATTACAGCGACTCTTCCGCCACCCTTCGCAGGGAATGGCCACTATCCAGAAGGCACTGGATAGCGTCAGTCGGTATCTGGTGTTAAAAACAGCCATCAGTTTGCTGACCGGTTGTGTGGTCTGGTTGATGCTGCTGTCGCTGGATGTTCGCTTTGCGCTGCTGTGGGGGATGCTGGCGTTTGCGCTCAACTATATTCCTAATATTGGCTCAGTGATTGCGGCGGTCTTGCCCATTATGCAGGTGTTGATTTTCCAGGGCACGGGTGACGCGCTCCTGGTGACGGTGGGGTATCTGCTGCTGAATGTGCTGCTTGGCAATATTCTGGATCCGCGGCTGATGGGCCGTGGGTTGGGGTTGTCCACGCTGGTAGTATTTTTGTCACTGATTTTCTGGGGGTGGCTGCTTGGTCCGGTCGGCATGTTGTTATCCGTGCCGCTGACAATCGTGGCAAAAATCGCCCTGGAACAGACTCAGGACGGGAAACCGCTGGCGCTGCTGCTCAGTGACGGCAGCGACCAGCAGGATGATTAATTCAGCGTCTGATTGACCCGTTGTAGCATCCAGGGCCAGAAGGGATTGGATGACTGCCGCATGAGCATATCCAGACTGACCATCAGAACCGAGCGCTCGCCGCGCGGCGCCAGATCGCCAAAACTGATACCAAACGCATTGGGAGGTTCTGGCGTGCGGCCATATAATGAATCGCTGACAGGAAACGGCAGCGCGACGTGTGACAGGGAATAGACATCGCTGGGGTAGTTGATGCCCAACGGTGTGCGAGTGGTGGTGGTGGCTCCCGCCTGCGTCGTTTCCGCCACCGTGGCGTTGCTTTGTGGCGAGGCATTGGTCACCAGCGTCGTGGTGTAGTTGCGCGGCGCAGGCGGCAGCAGGTGTTCCGCCGTATGTCTGGCGCTGCGGCGCATCAGTGGCGAAAGCTGCACTGACTGGTTCACATCAAACAGCACCAGTTCGCTGCCGTTAGCGGGTAACAGATTATATAACGCGCGGACCACTGCGGGCGTGCTCACCGTGGCATCAGCCACCGACTGAAACGTTAATATCGGCGGCAGTTTTTCCAACAGTTTATTTTCCCGGCCACGGTTCAACTGAGTTTGTAATGCGCTGGTCAACAACCATGACTGACGTGCGGCTTTGACCGGGAAGGAATTGTACTTAAACGGATTAAATTCTGGCAGGATGCTGAGCCATGCCGAGCGGGCAAAGGCTGGCAGCAACGACGGTAACCCGGCCAGTCCGGCGTAGCGAGCGTAGGTGCTGACGCCAATCATCGGTGAAATCAGGATCAGGCGATTGGGCGCTGGCAGGGACGGATTATCAAGGGTATCCAGCGTATATTTCATCGCCAGGGCGCCGCCATTGGAAAAGCCGATAATCTGCAATGGCGCCCCAGCCGGAATGCGTTGCCGGGCTTCACGTACGGCAAGCCGGGTGGCGGCCATCCAGTCTTCCCAATCCACGCGGGTCAGCGCCGCAGGGACCGTGCCGTGGCCTGGCAGGCGGATAGCCACCGCCACATAACCTTTCTGCTGATAATCCATGGCAAAATGGCGCAGGCTGTAGGGTGAATCCGTCAGTCCGTGCAGCAAAACCACCGCGCCGCGGGGTGTGCCTTGCGGAAGCAGCTCGTAAGATCGGTTCCAGTCAGTGGCGAAATGTTCCGGGTAAACCGGGCTTTTTTCAGCGTAGCGGTTGAGGATTTCCGGCGTGTCATCGCTGATTTTGTCACTGACGTTGCGCTTCATCTCGGCGAAGATGTTCTGTTCATTTTCCAGATAATCCTGCCAGTTATCTCGATCCATCTGTCTGGCGCTCAGTTCCTCTGGCACCCACTTGTGCCAGGGCTGTAAATCGGGGCCGCGTTCTGTTATCGCAATGCGCAGTGTCAACAGGGCTATCGCAATTATCAGCAGGACGATCAGCGATCGTTTTACCAGAATTCGTGTCCTTTTCAGCATAGTCGTGTTGTCCTCTCTGTTATCCGCTTGAAGTATATACCCTGTGGCCCGGATTATTTTGGCTGCCAGGTGGGGGAATTGCGTTGATCGTCGTCATCAGTCATCGTCCATGCGCGTGTCCGGTTGCATCACTAAATGAGGATTGTTGATAAACGGTTTAGTTACTTCGTCCGCAGGCCGGATTATAGTGGCGGCGTTTTTATTCATGGAGAACACCTTTGGACAGTCACCCCTTCAGTTTTATTCTGTAAGGTAAGCTAATACCTTCATTTGCTTACCGAAAAACCGGTGGGCAATGTTTCATCTCTCCCCTGAGTGTCACATCCCCGTTTGTCTTTGAATTGGGTCCCGTGCTGATAACGGGCAAGGATAGCATGATGAAAGAACCTCCGACCTGTAGCGGGCGATGGTACACGGGCAGAATAATAAGGAGCGACGACCTGCTGTAATCCTCCGGTCTGTTCTGGCTACCTGTTCTCGTCCTGATCCCTGGAACTTAAAAAATCCTCATGTGCAGGAGAACGTTCTTGTGCCTGAACAAAAAAGAAAATTAAGGATCTGGCAGATGAAAATGCATAACGACGCCAACGTAAAACTCGCCCGTGATTTAGCCATCGCCAGCGAGACACAACAGAGCCTGGACAACACCCTGGCGCGTCTGAACACCCAATGTAATGGCCTGACCCAGCAAGATGCCGCTGAGCGTCTGCTGCAGCATGGCAAAAATCAGGTGGCGAATGAAAAAGCGCCGCCCGCGCTGTTGCAGTTGTTTCAGGCTTTTAATAATCCGTTTATCTGGGTACTGATAGCTCTGGCTGTTATCAGCTATTTTACCGATTATTTTTTACCGCTGCGAAAAGGTGAAGAGACCGATCTGACTGGCGTGATAATCATGCTGATCATGGTGGCGCTTAGCGGTCTGCTGAGATTCTGGCAGGAGTATCGCACCAATAAAGCCGCTGAAGCGCTGAAATCACTGGTGCGTACCACCGCCACCGTTATCCGTCGTAGTAGCGAAACGGCACAACCGGTCAGGATGGAAGTTCCGTTACAGGAGGTGGTGCCTGGCGACATTATCTTTCTCTCGGCGGGTGATATGGTTCCGGCGGATGTTCGCCTGCTCTCCTCCCGCGATCTGTTTGTCAGCCAGGCCGCGCTGAGCGGTGAAGCGATCCCGATTGAGAAATACGACACCCTGTCCAGCATCAGTGCCAAAGCGGCAGGAACAGAGCGTGATGACAACGATCTGCTGAGTATGCCTGGCATCTGCCTGATGGGGACCAGTGTTGCCAGTGGTACGGCCACGGCGATCGTGGTGGCGACCGGTAATCACACCTGGTTTGGTTCGCTGGCGAAATCCGTGGTTGGCAGCCGTCCGCAAACGGCTTTCGATCGTGGGGTGAACAGCGTGAGTTGGCTGCTGATCCGCTTTATGCTGGTGATGGTGCCGGTGGTGCTGTTCATCAATGGTTTCACCAAAGGTGACTGGAGCGATGCGCTGATGTTTGCGCTGGCCGTGGCAGTGGGGCTGACCCCGGAGATGTTGCCAATGATCGTCAGCTCCAATCTGGCGAAAGGGGCTATCGCCATGTCTCGTCGTAAAGTGGTGGTGAAACGTCTTAACGCCATCCAGAACTTTGGTGCGATGGACGTGCTGTGTACCGATAAAACCGGCACGCTAACCGAGGATCGCATCATTCTGGCCCAGCACCTGGACGTACACGGGCAGAGCAATGAGCGCGCCCTGCAACTGGCCTGGCTGAACAGCCGCCACCAGAGCGGGGTGAAAAACCTGATGGACAAAGCGATCCTCCGCTTCAGTCAGGGCCACCTGGCGGTCAGTGGACTGGGGCGCTACCATAAAGTCGACGAGTTGCCGTTTGATTTTGAACGTCGTCGCCTGTCGATTGTGGTCGCTGACGAGAACGACCAGCAAAAGCTGATCTGTAAAGGTGCGGTGGATGAAATGCTGGCGGTATCCAGTCACTGGATGGATGCCGGGGAATGCCGTGTGCTGGATGAAGCGGCTCGCCAGCAGTGGCGCCAGCAGGTTGACAGCCTGAACCACCAGGGGTTCCGGGTGTTGCTGATTGGGGAGCGCAATCTGGACAATACGCCATTGCGCCTGCCGTTAAGTAAAAATGATGAGCGTGAGCTGACGCTCTGCGGCCTGCTGACTTTTCTTGATCCACCTAAAGAGAGTGCCGGACAGGCGATCGCGGCGCTGTATGAAAATGGCGTGACGGTGAAAGTGTTGACCGGCGATAATGCCGTTATCACCCGTAAAATTTGTCGGGATGTCGGACTGGAGCCCGGTGAACCGTTGTGCGGCAGTGAAATTGAACGGCTGGATGACGCTGAGCTGTCCCGGCGGGTTGAAGCCAGAACCATTTTCTGCCGTCTGACCCCGCAGCAGAAATCCCGGGTGTTACAGGCCTTGCAGCATAATGGGCATACCGTCGGTTTCCTTGGCGATGGCATTAACGATGCGCCAGCGCTGAGAGAGGCGGATATTGGCATTTCAGTGGATACGGCGACGGATATTGCCAAAGAGTCTGCCGATATTATTCTGTTGGAAAAGAATTTGATGGTACTGGAGCAGGGCGTTATTAAGGGGCGTGAGACGTTTGGCAACATTATCAAATACCTGAATATGACGGCCAGTTCTAACTTTGGCAATGTGCTCTCGGTACTGGTCGCCAGCGCCTTTATTCCATTCCTGCCGATGCTGGCTATCCATCTGTTAATTCAAAATTTGATGTATGACCTGTCGCAGTTGGCGCTGCCATGGGACAAAATGGATAAAGCCTTTCTGCGTAAGCCCCGTAAGTGGGACGCGAAGAATATTGGCCGCTTCATGCTGTGGATTGGCCCGACATCTTCGTTGTTTGATATCGCCACGTTCCTGATCATGTGGCAGGTGTTTGCCGCCAACAGTGTGGAGCACCAGGCGCTGTTCCAGTCGGGCTGGTTTGTTGAAGGGTTACTGTCACAGACGCTGGTGGTGCATATGTTGCGCACCCGCAAAATTCCGTTTATCCAGAGTCGGGCAGCCTGGCCCGTGATGCTGATGACAGGGCTGGTGATGGTGGCGGGGATTTATATTCCATTCTCACCGCTGGGGCATGCTGTTGGGCTGGTGCCGCTGCCCTGGTCTTACTTTCCATGGCTGGTCGCCATACTGTGTGGTTACTGCGTAGTGACTCAGGGCATGAAATATCTCTATATCCGTCGCTTTGGTCAGTGGTTCTGAGACGGGACCGTCACCGTGATGGCGCAGTACTTTGTCGGTCGCTTTCTTTACCCGCGACTTACTGATGTGCTGCGGGCCATAAACGGGCTTCCGGGTGGGCGATTGTCCACCCGACCTTTATTTATACCTTGAGAAATCGTAGATAAATAAAGCGCAGTACCCAGTATTCCAACGCGCCTAACAACAAAAACCACACGCAAAATACCAGAGTGTAAAGCTGGTTGATGTCGCTCAGATGGAGCATCGCCACCAGTTTGTGCGTCAGACTCAAACCAAACCACGGTGCTGGCAACAACAGCGCGGAAAGAAAGCCCAGAAACAGGACGCTCATTGGCATTAAAAAAGTCAGAAAAGGGTTTTTCATTTACATTCCATCCCAGTCAGTGACCGCCATTTTCCGGTAATCTGGCTGTCGGTGCAATCTTCTGGCATTCAGGGCCAGGGAAACCTCATTGTAAACTCACTGAATAACGCGGCTCAATCTCCTGGCAGGGGATAAAATCCGGGCATGCCGTGAAAAATTTTTCTGTCACAAATTCTCTTTATGTTGCCGTTTTTTGCCTGGCAACCCCCAGTTTCTACAAGGATAAAGAGGGTAAGTCAGTAATTCTTTTGGCCTTTCTGTTGATGTTTTTGACGATTATTTAGCATTCGTTAAAAAGTATAGCCAGAGCTATATTCAAACCCATGATTTTACTGTCTTTTTTTTTATCTAAATTCATGCGAGGATGCGTTTCTCAATTAGCCTCTCGCGCGTAGTCATGCTGTGAGAATTGTTCTTTTGATGCTTGAGTGGTCATAAAGCCGCCAGGCCGGTATAACCACAATGAATGTATACGCAACCCTTATTCTGGCTTTTGGCATGTCGATGGACGCGTTTGCGGCTGCTATCGGGAAAGGCGCCAGTCTGTACCGTCCCAGCGTTAAAGAAGCAATCCGCACCGGGTTGATTTTTGGGGTAATTGAGGCTTTGACCCCGCTGATTGGCTGGGGGGTGGGCATCGCTGCCAGCCGTTATGTGATGGCGTGGGATCACTGGGTCGCGTTCACGCTGCTGTTGATATTGGGGGCGCGGATGATAGTGGAAGGAGGCCGTGGGAAAGCCAGGACGGCGGAACCCCCGGAGCGTCATGGTTTCTGGTTGCTTGCCGCCACCGCGCTGGCGACCAGTCTGGATGCGATGGCCGTGGGGGTGGGGCTGGCGTTTCTACAGGTCAATATTGTGACCACTGCCCTGGCGATCGGCGCGACCACCATGATCATGGCGTCTGTCGGTATTTTATTGGGGCGCTTTCTCGGGCCTGTAATGGGCAAATGGGCTGAGATCTTTGGCGGTGTGGTATTGATCGGCATCGGCACCACTATTCTGCTTGAGCATTTGGGCGTTCTGGGATAAATGCCCGCGAATGGACCGTACTCCCGACCACCGTTTTCGTCATGAAATGAGCACTGTTTGATTCTCTCTCCTCAATAACCATTGATGGTTTTTGTTTAACCCCCGTTTAACTTTATTTTTGCATATCCCTCGTTTTTTTGTGATCCACTTCAAATTTTATTGCCTGAGAAGAACGTTTATTGTATACTTTTTTTGTATTTTACCAGAAAATTTTTAACACGAGGCAGTATGAAAAGATTTTTGAATTACCTGTTTTGTTGCTACGTTGAAACCTTTAAACATGTACCGCCAGGTGCCATGTATTAATGGCTTTGATCAGTACCCCTTGATAGTCGCGATCAGGGATTGGTCGTTGGCTATCATCGTTCATGACTCGTTTTCAGCCCCTTCATTTATCAACCTCCTGAATAGCCCTTTCTTACTACCCAGTCTAAAAGACGTCTGACACACGGAGACAATGGGTAATTTCTGCGGATGTGGATAAAGCGCCGACACCGGTAGCGTTAAAATCTCTGGTCAGCCGCGATCAGCGTGGCTGGATTAACGGCCAGATGATTTGTGCTAATGGTGGGATGGTGTGATCTTTTTTGCTTTTTTCGCCCTACACTGAGGAATGGTTCCTTGCCGTAATTTGCCCCCATTTTAAAGGATGGCAGATGAAAACTTTCCGTGCGCGTTGTGACAATAAGGGTTAACCAATGGAATTTAAAGACTATTATTCCCTACTGGAGGTCGATCCCTCAGCAGATTTAAACACCATAAAAACCGCATACCGACGTTTGGCTCGCAAATATCATCCGGACGTCAGCAGTGAAAAGGATGCTGAAAGCAAATTCAAAGCAATGGCCGAGGCTTATGAGGTGCTGAAAGACAGTGATAAGCGCGCGGAATACGATTTGCTACGTCAACATCGTGACGATCCGCGTTTCTCTCAGTCATCTCCGGATTATGCTGATAGCCGCGATCATTGGCAGGGGGCTCAGGGGGGGCAGGGCGATTACTCCGACTTCTTTGAGTCTATTTTTGGTCGCCAGGCCGCGGGCGGACATTTCCGGCAGGCCAGTCAGCGCTCTGTGCCGATTCGTGGTCAGGATCTGGAAATAGAGGTGCCGCTGTTTCTGGAAGAGACGCTACAGGGGGAAAGCCGCAACGTATCCTGGTCGCTGCCGGTGTTTGACACGCAGGGACGTCAAACTGATACCATCGATAAGACACTGAACGTGAAAATCCCTGCCGGGGTGAGTGATGGTCAGCGTATCCGCCTGAAAGGTCAGGGGACGTCCGGGATCAATGGCGGGGAAAATGGCGATCTGTACCTGATAATCAAAATCGCGCCGCATCCGCTGTTTGAAATCGACGGTCAGAATTTGCAGATTGTGGTACCGCTGACCCCGTGGGAAGCCGCGCTGGGGGCCTCCATTCAGGTGCCAACGCTGACGGGAAAAATTGCGCTGACGGTGCCAGCCGGAAGCCAGAATGGTCAACGCCTGCGGGTGAAGGGGAAAGGGCTGACGAGTAAAAACAAGACTGGCGATCTGTATGCCATTCTCAAAGTGGTTATGCCGCCAACTGGCGATGACAAAACCACTGCGCTGTGGCGCGAACTGGCGGCACACGCGGCCTTTGATCCCCGCACGGCATGGGAGTCAAAATGATGACGGAACAACGTTACACCCTGATTGAAATTTGTCAGTTGGTGGATATCCCACCGGAAGAACTCACCGAAGTTGTTGAACTGGGCGTGATTTCCCCGCTCGAATCAGATAGCGACTGGATCTTTGATTATCACGCACTTTATTACCTTAAGCGCGCTTGCCGTTTGCGTGTTGAGCTGGAACTGGAGTGGCCAGGGACTGCTGTTGCACTAACATTGCTGGATAAAGTCGATCAGCTGGAGCAGGAGAATGCGCAGTTGAAGCGCCTGCTGGAACGGTTGCTGCATAAATAAAGTGTGGCTGAGCGTCATTTCCTCGGAGGGATGAGGTCGGTTTCACTGTGTTGATATAGTGTAAACAACGGCTGATATGCTGGGGAATTACCGGGGTGTAGGGGCGAAACGCTTCGCCCCATCTCACCGACAGAGGAGGGTTAATCCTGACTCTGATACTCGTTTAGAATGGCGTTCTGACAGGCTTCCTGGTTCTGACGAGCTTCTTTTTGCTGATCTTCACTTAGATTCATCCATGCGGCGACGATAGTCCGGGCTTCATCTTCATCAAACTCGTTTTTTTCCTGTGCGGAAGGCGATGGGGTACGCGCATCAAGCGTTTTCAACTGGGCGATATAGTTGTCTGCCGAGCTGAGGGATTTCTCCTGGGTCACAATAGTACAAAGATTGGCAATGTAGCCTTGGGCCGGATCGTCAGAGTCACTCTCTGCATAGGCCGCGACGGTTGTCGCCAGGGTGGCGAGCAGTAGTAATATCACTTTTTTCATGGCTGCTCCTTATGAAGGGTAAAAGGAATCGGTGAATGAGTCCGCATGATCTGGGCAATATCATACTGCAAACGGCGGATGTATTGGCGGTACTCAGTCACCTGAATCACTTACCTGAGTAAGTTTATCGAACGTCTTCACTTATCATCTTAAACATAGTTGGAGACGTTTTCAGTCAGACGGTGCGAAAAGCAGTGTCATACCGAAGCAGATTATGGTGATAACTTTCTTCAGATCAATGGCGTGGTCGCATGATTTTCACCCAATCACGAGAGACAACCGGTAAGGTTGAATGATGACTGGATGACTTTATGTTAGTTATTTAAGGTTCGGGATGGTTATTGGGGATTTTTATTTTTCTATAATTTGTTTGACCTGATCACGATTAATCTCATGTTTATTTCCATCTGTATCTTTATAAATCAACAATCCGGTTGATTTATCCATTTCTGGCTTTCCTTTAGTGATGACCATTTCACCCGTTTTCGTCTGCATAACATAATTACTTGAACAACCCGTTAGTGTAAGAATTGCCATAATTGCCATAAAAAACGATAATATTTTCATTGTATATCTTAATTGTAAAATAGTTCAGGTGACATAACGAAACATCTCCACACGTTTTGGGTATGGAGATATTGCATTAATTATTCTGGCATTGCGGAAGAATGGTGGCTGGAGATCAGCCATTTTTCACCGTTCCAGCCATAAGTAAAGGTATAACGCGCGGCGGCTTTGCTGCCATCACCAAAGGTAAAGGTGTACGTGCCGGTATCAATCGCTTTGTTGCAACCGGTACGAATAGTACGGCTGTCGATGTGGCCGACAGGTTTTTTTGCCAGGAATTTTTCAAAATAATCAATACGTTCTTCGTCGGTCAGGCGTACTTTATTTGACAGAGTGGGAAGCAAAACGGCATCGGAGAGATAATTGGCTGAGACCGTTTTGGCATCACCCGTTTTCAGTGAGTCATTCCAGCGATCAAACATCGCGGCAACTTCTTCTTTAGTCATTTTAACACAAGGGGTTTTCTCCTGAGCAAAAGCCACGGAAGAGGTGAGAACCCCCGCGATCATCAGTCCAATTATTCCATGTTTTATCATTTATATCTCTATGGTTTATTTGTGTTTTTATCTTCTCCCAATATAGCAAGTGAATTTAAACCTTAATTAAACGATAACTGAAAAGATTCGCTCAAGCTCATAACATAGATCCGTCATATTGCCAGTTGCATGAGCGCCCTCAGTGTCAGGATAGTTGTCACCCTCTCTTAAAATAAAACCTGAGGGCGACGGCGTGATAAATGAAACGTATTTCCCTGGAACGTAAAGCCAGTGTGCTGGCAAAACTGCTGCCGCCGTAGTTGCACAGATGGAAGGGATGTTGGAAGCGACCCTGTATAACTGGCGAAATCAGGTTAAACAGGAGGGTAAACCGGAGCCTGCCGCCGTCGCAAATCGTGCCCCGTCTGGCGGATAAAGGGATTTACCTCGCCAGTGAATCGACATTTTACCGGGTGTTGCGCCGCCACGGCGAAGTCCATCAACGGGCCGTCATGCGCAACCGCACAGGGTAAAGCCACCGGAGACATATACCGCCCGCGCCGTGCCAGGTGTGGGCATGGGACATCAACTGGCTGCCGTGCGTGGTGCGTGGGCACTGGTATTATCTGTATATGATAATCGCCCTCAGCCCGCATTTTTGACGCTCACGGTAGCTGATTCCATACTTGCAGAACCAGCGAACCGCCACAGGATAATTTTCCTCAGAAAAAGCTGGCCGTCCACTACCACCACCACATTATTTGCGACAGGGCGATATTTTTTTCGTTGGCAACCTTTTTTACCTGACTTTGCGCAAAAATGAGGCGTTCATCACATCCTTACTCTAAACAGATTATAAACAGCCTGCGTTACTTTTTTGTGCAAATCATGTATCTATTTTGTATTTTTGGAATTTAAGCATTCTGAAAATAGTACCATTGTTTCCTAAAAACAATCACTTGATCATTCAACAAAACTTAAACGCAATGTAATTGATCGTTTTAGGCGATAAATTGACATGCGTTGATCAATGTTGTCTTTTTAATACTGGTAAATATACTGTGTGCAGAGTGTGCAGAAAAATAAAACAGGATGAAAATGAAATATGGTCATCACCATATTTCATGGTGAATGACATATGCTGTCCTTATCAGGCTTTGGTTATTATATTTCTATGGGGTGAATATGAACTATAAGCTTTTTAAAAAAGGTTTTGTACCTGTCCTGCAAAGCCATAAATTAACAAAAGATAGAATAATGAAGTGTATCGGTTCGTACGGTTTTTTTGAGATTGCTGAAATATATAACTTTATTGAATTTGAGTGCTCAATTACTCCTGACAGAAATGCGTATTCTTATAAATAACTGCGCTTAATAGTAGATCACTGAAGGGAACTCAATCCGGTTTGAGCG
>NZ_RQVV01000042.1 GCF_009295515.1 Erwinia endophytica
TTCAGCCTGAGCGGCGGACAGGCCCACGAAAGTCGGTATGCAAAAGCGTTACTCAACCTGGTCGGTGTTATTCGTAAAAGTGGATGCCTGAAATCCCGCCCCAAAGCCGTACTGGCGGATAAAGGATACTCAGGCAGGGATTTTCGTATTTATTTGAAAGAAAAAGGAATAAAAGCGGTTATTCCTTTTAAATCGAATGAAAAAGCCAGTCAGGACGGACGACGAAAACTCGACAAACGGCTGTACAGAAAACGCAATGTCGTGGAACGTTGTTTTGCGATGCTAAAAGAAAATCGTCGTATTGCAACACGCTCAGAAAAAACAGCAAGAAACTACCTGAGTATGCTAAAACTGGGAGCTGTCAGGCTGTTTTTAAAGCGGTTGTTAAGTTAAGGGACACACCCTAGAAAAAGCAGCGTGAAAACTCGTTAAGGGTGACAACTTCGTTGACAGCTACCGCTGCAGCGGGAGCAAAACAATCTTGATAAGGAGTGATTAAGTGGCAGTTGTACAAATTAAGTGGGACTGGCTGAAGTGGAACTGCCGTCAGACCTGGAAAAAAAGATGTATTTCCTGTATTGCAAAGCAGAGGCGTTAGTCAGGAGGATCTTAAACGGTGCGTTTATGTCATCAGGCTCGATGGTTTGTTTGCTATTGAGTACCCACGTGGCATTTCCCCCACGGTCTACATCGGCGAAGGAAACTTTGAACAGCGCATTACTCAGCATAAGAACTGGCTGATGGATCTCGCGGACCTGCAAGGCGAGCATGAGTTCCTCATTGGCTATTGTTTCCCTCGAACGAGAAACGCCTCAAAGGTTTATTCTGAATTCGAAGCGATGCTCATTCATGAATTCCGAGACATTTACGGCGCGGCTCCATTGCGCAACAAGCAAATGGAATTTCAGAAGTCAAGTCACGAGTTTCAGCCAATTACTGAAATTCGTAGCGCTATCATGATTGGCAAAGGGACACGTTTTCATTGGTCGGTAAAACCGATGAAAAGTTCATCAATGTATGATGTTTACCAGCTCACTCAGGAACAGGCTACCTCTTAATGAGATAATCTGGATAAAATATTTTTTTGAAATATCAAGCTATGTCCACTTTTAAGCGGACTAGTTACTTGAGATGAAGTTCCGCTATGAGCGAATTATAGACTTTCATACCCTGAAACTTACGCTATTAGGTGATTCAGGGTATGCGCTTACTGGTTACGAATATTGAGCGAGAATCATGTGATGATCGCCGCTTTTCTTTCGAACCAGTAGGTGCTCCACGTTCGCTAACGAATACTCAGGGCATGCAGATAAACTGCTGGCTATATTTCTTTCGAAGAGCGTGGAATGCATACCAATCCCCGATGAAAGGAGTTGGTGATGACTGCGACTAATCAATTTGCTGCACATGTTGGTCTGGACTGGGCAGATAAAAAACACGATGTCTGTGTTCAGTTTAAAAACGGTGAACGCGTATTCCATGTGATTGAACATACAGCAGAAGCGCTTGATGCCTGGCTTACCGAGTTACACCAGAAGGTAAAAGGCAGGATCGCTATAGCTCTCGAGCTGAAGAAGGGACCCGTGGTGTATGCTCTTCAGAAATATCCGTTTATCACCGTTTTCCCTATCCACGCTTTGTCCCTGGCTCGTTACCGGCAAGCTTTCTCGCCCAGCGGCGCTAAAGATGACCCGCAGGATGCCGAGCTGGCATTAGAGTTAATGCTACGCTACCCCCAAAAAATAAAAGCCATTGAACCCAACAATGCGGATATCCGGTTGCTCCAGCAACTGGTTGAGCAACGTCGTCAACTGGTTGAAGATAAACGACGCTTTGTGAACCGGATAATCAACACGCTTAAACAGTATTATCCTCAGCCCCTGGAGTGGTTCTCACATCGGGGTAGCTTACTGTTGTTTGAACTGATTATACGGTGGCCCAGTCTGCAACAACTGAAACGCGCCAGGCGCGACACGATACGCAACTTTCTCAATGCCAAAGGTGGCCGCGCAATGGCCCTTACCGAGCAGCGTGTTGTGAGTATTGATAACGCGATCCCATTGACGACAGACCCGAGTGTTATAGAGGCTAATGCTTTGATGGCAACAGCATTGGCGACACAAATTAAAGTCGTGAGTGAAATCATCAAAACCTATGACGAACGAATCCAAACGCTGTTTGACACATTGCCAGATGCGGGGCTGTTCAAATCACTTCCGCTCCTGGCACGGAGCGGACAGAGAGTAAAGCCACCAAGTACCTTGAACAGCGCCGTCTGATGCTGCAATGGTGGGCTAATTTTCTGGATGCTAACAGCAGCGGTCTGGTTAGGCTGTTTGACAGTATCAGAACAGTGGCAAGAAACGAAACGGTATTCCGGTTCCGTTTAACGCCAGATGTTTCTGTTCCGCACTATCGACGAACTGGAATAGGCTCCCGTCAGCCACGATTAAAGGCAATGCCTGTTTAACAGAATAGAAAGAAACGTCAGAACCCGTCGATGAGGAAGTCTATTGCAACCTTTACCTGAGAACGGTACTGCGAAGCATCACAAAACACCGCACCCAGGGCCTGGACAGGGATACTTGCCAGCTCGTGGGTCATTACGGCGTATTCTTTGCCGTCCGTCAGCATAACGACGGGGACAAGGCGATCCGGTCGGCGACCTGCCGGATACTTTTCAATCGGGAGCAATGGGATCACTATCCGACGATTCAATTGCCCAATAATATCGCTCGTGACATCGAGCAACAGCGGGTAAACGACGCTTTTCCCGGTATTACCGTATACAGTGAATTGCATGGTTAAAACGTCCTGTATTCATCGCTGAAACAACCCTGTTCATCATGAAAACGATTTAGTGCTGCGATAGCCTCCCTGTTTTCTTCTTGCCATTTTTTCGCTTCATGATAGCGAAGCTCTGCATCCAGGGCGGTTGTCAGGGTAGCACTCAGATTAATACCCGCCTCACGCGCTCTTACCAGTAAGGCACGCTCTACTGTCATGGTCACGCTCTGCGTGTTGCGTTGTTTCGCGGTCATGGTTTCTCTCCTGCATGAATACGTGCGTGTTACACGGCATAATACACTTATCATAACACCAAAAACAGGCTCTGCTATCGTTGCAGTCTTGCAAACTTCACAGTCAGTCGTCATACCTGAGCCGTCGTTTACAGCAATCACCGATGTACAAACGCCGTTTGCGGGATGCGCGGGCTCTTTGCCGCCCGCACCCGCAGCCTGTGAATTTTCCGGGCATATTATGTCCAGAAAATTCGCAGGGAAATTTAAACATCTGTCACCTTCCCTGCCCCGCAATAAGGTTAAAGCCGCACTCCTTTGCGGCTTATCATCTCCGACTCAAACCTTATCCATCAGATAACGATACGCTTTTGAGGCGGCACTGGCCGCTTTGAAAACATAGCGCTTATCGTTTTTCAGCGCCTGGAGCCATGAGGCAATATAGCTTTCATGCTGCACCTCTCCAACAATCCCCAAATCCGCCATCAGAAAAGCACTTCCCAGCTCAGCCACTAATTCCTCCTCCGCATAATCTGCACTGCCAAATTTCCCTTTCATTTCACGGTTAAGTCGTTTTTTACCACCGCTCCAGTGAACCAGCTCATGCAAACCAGTAGCGTAGAAATTAGCTGCATCTAAAAACAGATGGCGCTCCGGTAGCCAGACTTCATCAGTTGAGGGGCGGAAAAAGGCGTTTTGTCCTTTCTCAATGATGTTTGCGCCGCTCTTCTGGAACAGATTTTCAGCCTCCGGCAACGGGTCAAAGGTTGCTTCCGGGCTGACTGTTTCAGTTGTCAGAGGCAAGCCGTCAATTTGCTGAACGTTAAACACGTTGAAAGTTTTCAGCATCGGGATCTGGTCGATTTCGCCGTCTTCGTTTTCCTTCTCTAAGGTTGTATAGAAAATGGCTGTTGTGCCGTGTTCGCCTTTGCGAACCTGCCCGCCTACTGCCTGCGCCTGTTTGTAGGTCATCCAGCGTGGATCACCGAAGCCCTGTTCTGACGCACTGCACCACAACAGCATGATATTCATTCCGCTATACGCAATACCGGTTGCAAAGTTAGAAGGTAAACCAGACATACCCCCTCTGTCAGGATAGTTGTCACCCCCATCAAAAACACTAATGGGGCAGTGAGGAAACACCATGAAACGCCTTTCGCCAGAACGAAAATCAGCAGCACTGGCT
>NZ_RQVV01000043.1 GCF_009295515.1 Erwinia endophytica
CCTGGCAACAAACACGGGCTAACGAAAGTGAAGCGGTATTAAGCGCAGTTATTTACTATATGGACATAAATAAAATAATGCGAAAGTATAATTTATCTTATGAAAATAGTGTCATTTTTTGGGGCAAGGCGCTGTAGAATCAGGCTATTTTTTCATTGGGGTTGGCAATACGCTGAGCGTGTTTGTGAGAACGCTGGGGATCAAACTGATAGCCAATCAGGGTCCGGTGCAGGTGCAGGCACAGAATGATTTGATGGAGCTCATCGCTCGTGGAGAAATCAGCGTAGTCAGTACCGAAGATCGTATCGAAATTATTGCCAAGAAGCAGGTCACGATCAACGGGGGGGGGAAGCTATATCACCCTTGATGCCAATGGCATTGAATCTGCCACTCTGGGGGAGTACCGGACTAAAGCCGGACACTACGGGCGGAAAGAAAAGGCCAACAAGCCAGAAGACTTCCCAAACGTGGCTCCTGAAACCACAGAACCTTCCAGTAAATTCAGTTTTTCCTGACAAGGAGTCAGTTTATGATTATCAGCCCTCCGTTTCTGAGAGATAAAGATGCCACTCAGTCTGACGCAGACTGGATTGAAGCGATGATGCCTGTCAATGCTCGCCGGGGATATCCTCTGAATGCTTCAGAGTCTTGGCATGGGGGCATCCATATATCACATACGGATGTAGGCACAACACCGGAGAAAGTGAGGGCAATCGCTGACGGGACCGTGGTGTCGTTCCGCAAGCCGTCCCCGCCAGAAAAAAGAGACCAGTTCCCATTAAAGTATGCCCCTGTAAGGGGGACGGATGATGGTTATGTGCTGATAAAGCATGAGACAGAAATAGGTTCCGGAGAGGGCGGTAAGGTAGTTTTTTACTCTTTGTATATGCATCTGAAGTTTCTGGAAGTTGAGATAAAAGCTGACGCCAAAATTTACCGGAAAGACCCACTTGGCTCTTCCGGAATGACTGATGGCCAGAATGAATTTCACTTCCAAATTTTCTGCGATGATGACAACATCAGTAAACTGACGGGACGAAAAACGAAGGAACTGGATATTTCGAAAGATGGTCGAACTGATGCTATTTACGGTGATATCCATTTTTATCTGCCAGCAGGAACAAAGTTTTACGACAAAGCTCCAGCAAACAACAGCACTTCCACAACAGGTATTTCTGAACGCTATACAAGTAATGCGCCTCTGTATGTCAGCATGGCCCTGGTAAAAGGCAACTGTACGATGGTGACCCGGCAAAAAAATGCGCAAATTGACGGGAAGTATGATCTGCTGGGAGAGCCGCTGGTTAACGCCGATGGTGAAGATTATGAATACAATCTTTATAAAACCGCTATGCGGAATTATATGCAGAGCCCCAGTGCCGGATTTGAGTTGCTTCGTTTTGGCCGGGTTATCAATACGGAAAATGAAACGCTGGTTCCGGCTGACGCACCATTATGGATGACAGTCAGGTATCCAGGTGGAACAGGGGTGGTAAATCTTGCCGCTCCCGATATCAAAAAGTTTAGCGATGCAGATTTCCCCCACTGGACAGGATGGCTGCTGGTTGATGATGACAACGATACACACAGTCAGTGTAATTCGGCGATCATAAGAAAGTTGCAGGAAGAAGGCAGTTACGAAATTCAAAGCAACAGGCTTATCTGCTGTTTACCATTCGAGTGGGAAAAAGGCACAATAGATGCCAGATATAAATGGTTGATGACAGGTCTGCCCTGGGAGCAGTGTACGCCGGAAAAAACGGCCATATGGCAGGTTCCCGGGTCGCAGGAATCAAATGAACGTACGCTAATGAGTGAGGAAGACTATGGTAAATTTAAGCAACACGCAGAAGCGCTGTGTTTTGATTCAGGAGCTCTCGGTAGCGGAAGATTGTGGCATTTCAACCCTGTAGATTTTATTACTCACATGAGACTTTGCAGTTGGCTCAGTCTGAACGATATTATTAAATTGGTGAGAAAGTATCAAAAATCACCTGTGGCTGTTTATGATCGTCGACATCCATTAACCATTGATGAACTAACAAAGCGATTAACCGAAGAGGGCACGAACAGTGCAGGGGATGTTAAACGTCCAGCGGCGATAAATGAGGCTCTCCCCAAAATACTAAATAAATATGGAATTAATACACCAATCAGAATTTCACACTTCTTCGGTCAGATGGCTGCTGAAACCGGGCGGTTCGATAGTTTAGTCGAGCTAGGCTCTGCGAACTATTTTTCTGTACACTACGACCCGGGCACGGATCAGGGTCATAAGTTAGGGAATACACTGACTGGTGATGGTGCTAGATTTAAAGGCCGAGGATCTATTCACCTAACTGGAAGGGCTAATTATGGTCATTACAGTGAATATCGGCAAGGTTCAGGTTCTAATTATTTCACTACAGAACCCCATAATGATCTGATTGTAGAGGATGCATTTTTTGCATTTGATGCCGGAGGTTATTACTGGTCCAGTAAGCAAAAATATATAAGCCGCAATGGGCGACTTGTAGCCTCAGGGAAATTAGGTATAAACTTTTGGGCTGATCAAGGTGCGACTCATAACGATGCAGAAGAGGTTACAAGGAGAATAAATCCAGGGAGAATGGCGTTTGAGGACGTCAGGTGGCCTGCGTTTAAGCACGCGTGGTATGTGCTTAACGATTCTACAGAACAAGAAGCCGATTATTTTGCCATTAAGGAATAAATATGAAATATTTAAAATTGCTAATCGTGTTATTTGTGTCGATGACCTTTTCTACATTTGCAATGAGTTCAAATTCAAAATTGACTCCTCAGCAGACGGTCATTAACTTTATAAGTGACTATGAACAGTGGAATGAAGAAGCTACGCAAAATCTAAGTGAAGATACAGGTTTTCAGGCAAAAGATGAGTACATTAAATTACTTAATAAGTATTGCACTCAATCTACAAGCAGGATTGGTTATGATGTCTATGGTCAATACTCGTTGCATATTGCTGATGGGGAAAAAATACTCAGCACTAAAAAAAATGACCAAGGGGTTATAATTAAAACAGGAGTGTCGTCTAGATTTGGAGATACAGACACTGATATGGATTATTTTGAATATCACCTGATTTTGGATAAAAATAAATATTTAATTGAAGAAGTATATCAGTTGTCAAAATCTGGTAAAAAAACTAAAACATTATAAATTCATAAGTTTGAGTCTTAGATGATCTCTTGCAAAAAGTTTGCTGGGGCATCTGATTTGAAGTTTGTTAAGTATAGTGTTTGAAGTTTTATTGTAGTTATTTGGCTGAGAAAATATGTTTTATTCCCTTAAGCATCTTCCAGAACGTTACCCACGACCGGTCACACCAAAAAAAACACGTTGGTTTGCTGTCCTGGCGGCAATGTTGGTCATTAGTGTGATCCTCATGCGTATATTCGGACGCTACATTGATACCAGGCACTTTTGGTTAATTGCCATTGGCACGCCTGTCGTTGTATGGATTGTGAGTTTCAGTATTCGCATGTGGGTCTGGTCATTGCAGGACAGCAAAGCGAATGGTTTTGACCGGCGTCGGGAGCAATGGATCTTGAGTGAGACCCGTAGGGCTCGTCGTGCGCTTCAGGTGTTGAATACGACATTTATTACTGCCCATCAGAAAGATGAACAAGCATCTGTTGCCGTTGAAATGCTCAATAACCACAGCATTATCATTTCGCAGTCTGACTGGAAAGACGAGAAAAGCAAGCGGCTGAGCCGTATTACGACAGAGCCAGAAGATACTCCTGAATTGGTCGCCTCACGTTTGTTCTCAGAACTCATTGCTGATCTGCCAGTTGACCAGTTTCCGGAAAACGCCTCGCTTGCTGTCATCCTCGATGTCTCGTCATCTCTATCAATCCCTGCTGTTTGGGATATCTGGCGGGAAGCCTGGCAGGAGAGCGGCATAACCAGCGCTGTTGAGTATATAGACAGCAATGGGCCGGCGGTAGTCAGCCACTGGCTGGATCACCGCATTAAAGATGAGGCGATGTTATTGATTGTTGGTCTCCAGATTGATCCGGTTGTTTCAAACAATACTGCTGAAGCTGCCGTTGCTCTGCTTCTTGGCAACCGCCTGACACAGGAGGCGCTCGAACCTCTCGCGTTGCTGCACAGGCCAGATGCTGCTCCATCAGGTGAACTGAGTGAGGGGATGAACATGGCTGCCTATAACGTCCCGCTCAAAGAAAATATCGTGAAAAATTTATGGCTTGCCGGGCTGACGGGTGAGCAGCGCGCAGAAGTGATCGCGTGTCAGAATGCACATCCTGCGCAGTCTGTAGAGGACGAAGCCGTCATTTCGCTCGATACGTCCATGGGACATGCCGGAGCCGCAGCCCCCTGGCTGGCGATCGCTGCCGCCACTGAAATCGCCCGACAAACACAGTCACCACAGATGATTATCTGCGGAGATACCACACAGAATGTGCTGTGGAGCACGCTCATTACCCCGATTGCTTCCCGACAGGAGATGGATCTGTGAAGCTACCTTTAGCACCGAAGACTACGGAAGGCCGCTATCTTGCTGTCGCAGTGATTTTCTTTTTGCTGTTAGCCATTATGACGTTCATGGTCTGGAAGCATCCGGATATTGCCGGGATTGAAGGCGGTAGTCAGCAGCAAATTTACTGGCTTATCGCCGGCGGATGTATTTCAGGATGTGCCCTTATCGTGTCAATGGTGCTCCTGGCGGCGGTACGTAGTGCCGGTAAGCAGGAGTTTAATGCGCTTGTCGACAATACCAACGGTGATGATGAGAAAAAGAAACGGGAAAATGATAAAGCGCCAGTCCACCCTGCGGTGGCTATGTGTGACAAGATTCGGGTGCATCTCCGCTCCCGTATTGGCCTTTACTGGCGTCGTAAAACCCGGCTGCTGTTAATCACTGGCGATGAGGCGGCAATCGAGCTACTGGTACCTGGCCTGCAGGATAGCCAGTGGTTTGAAGGCAACCGTACCGTTCTGATTTACGGCGGCAGTCTGACTGCTGAGCCTGATAAGGAAAAATATACCGCGCTGCGTAAATTGAGCCGCGGGCGTCCGCTGGACGGTATTGTGCGCGTCATGCCACAGTCGCTTAATCTGACTCCACAAACCAGCGACAACGATTTACGCGGACTGGAAAAAATCAGTGAACTGCTCCGTTATTCAGCTCCGGTCTGGCTGTGGCAGCTGTGCGACAGCAAGTGGTCACAGGCAAAACGCACTGAACAGACGGTAGGGGCCATTTTCCCGCTGCGTGCTAAGCCTGACGATATTACCCGCCAGCTTGAACTGATGCTGCCGACACTACGGGCGCAGGGTGTGAGTCAGGTCGCTGAAAACAACGGCCATGACTTCCTGCTGCGCCTGGGCCAGCACCTCAAAGACGGCGGTATCGCCCGTTGGGCTCAGCAACTGGTGCCATGGTTGGCTGTCTCCCAGCAGCGCGTTCCGCTGCGTGGCCTGATGTTCAGCCTGCCGGAGAATAAACCTGCAGCTACCGCAGGGGAAACAGCCGGCACTGCACCTGTTGACGCTGAGAAATATGTCCCGCGATCACAACGCCATGCGCTGACCCTGCCGGTGACCTGGCAGGGTATCGTTGATGATTGTACCCGCGTGCGTGGCCGCCGTGTCGGTATGGCGTGGGAACAGACGCTTGCCTGGACACTGATGGCCATTATTGGTGTCTGGGGGGCGGGGACGCTACTGTCGTTTGCGGTCAACCGCCTGCAGATTGTCTCTGTTGCGCAGCAGGCCCATGCCCTGGTGGATCATCCCTCCGTGTCGGATTACCAGCTGACGGCTCTGCACACTCTGCGTAATGACGCCGGCCGCCTTCAGCACCGTATTCAGGAAGGTGCGCCCTGGTACCAGCGCTTCGGTCTGGACCATAACCAGCAACTGCTCGATGCGTTGCTGCCCTGGTACGGCGTGGCGAACAACCGCCTGATACGCGACCCGGCGAATGCCGCCCTGACACAGAAGCTCAGTGTGCTGGCGAATTCTGCCCCCAACAGCGACCAGCGTGCACAGCTGGCGAAACCGGGTTATGACCAGTTGAAAGCCTGGCTGATGATGGCCCGCCCGGATAAAGTCGACGGTGCGTTTTATGCACAGACCCTGAAAGCCGTGCAGCCGACGCGAATGGGTATTTCCACCGGTCTGTGGCAAAGTCTGTCGCCGGATTTATGGGCCTTCTACATCACCGAACTGCCAAAGCAGCCACAGTGGAAAATCACACCGGATGCGCAGCTGGTCAGTCAGAGCCGCCAGGTGCTGTTGCAGCAGATTGGACGGCGTAACGCTGAAAGCACGCTGTACGAGAACATGCTCAAATCCGTGCGTCGTAACTTTGCCGATGTGTCTCTGGAAGATATGACCAGCGGTACTGATGCCCGTCGTCTGTTTACCACCGAAGAGGTGGTGCCGGGCATGTTCACCCGCCAGGCCTGGGAAGGCGGCGTTCAGCAGGCTATCGAAAAGGTAGCAAATTCCCGCCGGGATGAAATTGACTGGGTGCTGAGCGACAGCCGAAAAGCGGTCTCCTCGGATTTGTCGCCGGAAGCACTGAAAGCGCGTCTGACGCAACGTTACTTCACCGACTTTGCCGGCAGCTGGCTGAGTTTCCTCAACAGTCTGCACTGGAATCAGGCAAACAACATTGCAGACGTTACCGACCAGCTGACGCTGATGAGTGACGTTCGGCAGTCGCCACTGATTGCCCTGATGAATACCATCGCCTGGCAGGGGCAGACCGGTCAGCAAAGCGAAGGTCTTTCGGATTCCATCATCAAATCTGCTAAAGACCTCGTAGGCGGAAAAGACAAACCTGCGATTGACCAGTCTGCGTCAGGTCCGCAGGGGCCGCTCAATGAAACCTTTGGACCACTGCTTCAGCTTCTGGGTAAAAACAAAGGCAGCAACGTCATGTCGGCTGACAACTCCCTGAGCCTGCAGACGTATCTGACCCGCATCACCCGCGTGCGTCTGCGTCTGCAGCAGGTGGCCAGTGCCTCTGATCCGCAGGAGATGATGCAGACCCTGGCGCAGACCGTGTTCCAGGGCAAAAGCGTGGACCTGACCGACACCCAACAGTACGGCAGTCTGATTTCGGCAAGTCTTGGCGAAGAGTGGAGTGGTTTTGGCAGCACGATGTTCGTGCAGCCGCTGACCCAGGCCTGGGAGACCGTGCTTCAGCCGTCGGCGGCCAGCCTGAATGACAAATGGAGCCGCTCGGTGGTGGCCAACTGGCACACCGCCTTTGACGGGCGCTTCCCTTTCGCTGCGAGTAAAAGTGATGCCTCCCTGCCGATGCTGGCTGAGTTTTTGCGCAAGGACAGCGGACGTATTGAGCGCTTCCTGACGACAGAGCTCAGCGGTGTGCTGCACAAAGAGGGCAGCCAGTGGGTACCGGATAAGGTCAACAGCCAGGGGCTGAGCTTTAACCCGGCCTTCCTGCGGGCGATTAATCAGTTGAGCCAGCTGTCAGACATTCTGTTCACCGATGGAAGTCAGGGCATCAGCTTTGAGCTGCAGGCGCGCCCTGTACCGCAGGTGGTGGAAACGCAACTGACCATCGATGGCCAGCAGTTGCACTACTTCAACCAGATAACCGACTGGCAGAGCTTCCGCTGGCCGGGAGATACCTATAAGCCGGGAACCATGCTGACCTGGACCACCGTTAACGCCGGTGCGCGCCTGTTCGGGGATTACAGCGGGACCTGGGGCTTTATTCGCTGGCTGGACCAGGGCAGGCGCCAGCAGCTTGACCGCAGCCAGTGGATGATGAGCTTTACCGCACCGGACGGCAGTACCCTGCAGTGGGTACTGCGTTCACAACTCGGGAAAGGTCCGCTGGCGCTGCTGGATCTGCGCAGTTTCACGCTGCCGGATCAGATATTCAGTGTTGACAGCGCCGCCACCGCTCAGGCGCTGATGGTCGATACAGGAAACAGTGACATGGACGGAATTGAATAATGAGCACTTTGCAAAATCTGATTGCTGCCTGTCAGGCGGACGACACTCAGCTGCGACAACAGGCGCGGGTACACACGGAAAACTGGCAGGTCTGGCTTGCTCCGGTCAGCGACACCAGTCCGACCGGAGAAGACCCTGGCTATGATGATGACTTCCAGCGTATTCGTGAGGAGGTAAACAAACTTTCCGGCATCGATACCGGGATGATTTGCACGCTTGCCGAAAAACTGCTGACCACCACAGCCAAAGATATCCGGGTTGCCACCTATTACTGCTGGGCGCGTCTGCACCAGGACGGGGAAACCGGCTTTGCCGAAGGGCTTGAACTGCTGGCGGGATTGGTACAGCGCTATGGAACACAGCTTCATCCTCAGCGCGAGCGGAGCCGTAAACCCGCGCTGGAGTGGCTCGCAGGCTCCCGTGTGCTGGACAGCCTGTCACTCTGGCCGGAAGTGGTACGCGACGATGCACTGCGCACTGCCGGTGCGCTGCTGCTTATTCGCGACAGTCTGGAGACAGAGCCGGAAGCGTCACGCCCAGAGCTGAATGCCCTGTACAGCGCGCTGGAATCTCGCCTGATGAAGGCCGGTGGTGTGAATGCCGTGGTACCACAGAACGCAGGAAACAAGGCACAGACACAAACCCCCACGCATACTCCCGAGTCTGACGCGCCGGTCCTGAGCCGCATTACCTCCGGTCAGGATTTACTGGCCCAGGCCCGTACCCTGACGGGGTACCTGCGTGAGCAACCCGATGGCTGGCTGGCGGCACACCGGCTGATGAAAAGCCTGCGTCATGACACGTTGCACAGTATTCCTGCCCCGGATGCACAGGGGAAAACCCGAATAGAACCGCCCCGTGTAGACCAGCGTGCCATGCTCAAACGCCTGTATCTGCAGCAGAGCTGGTCCGAAATACTGGAGCAGGCAGACAGCGCCTTCTCGCGTGGCGCCAATCACCTCTGGCTGGATTTGCAGTGGTATATCCACCAGGCCCTGATTAAGTCGGGGCAGGATGTGCTGGCTGACATCATCGCCGCCGACCTGAAAGGGTTGTTGCGCCGCCTTACCGGGCTTGAAACCCTGGCCTTTAACGACGGTACGCCGTTTGCCGATGAGGTTACGCTGAACTGGATAAATCAGAGCGTGCTGGACGATATGTCCGGCTGGCGGGATGAGCCGGTCAGTGCCGTCGGTGAGACAGATAACGATATCCTGGCTCTCGAGCCGGAAGCGCTGGAGAAAGCGGACACTGACGGTCTGGATGCAACACTTCACTGGCTGCAGACACGCCCGGGCGCCGACTCCACAAAAGACAAATGGTTGCTGCGTCTGCTGATGGCCCGCGTGGCCGAGCAGAAGGGCAAAAATGAACTGGCCCTGCATCTGCTGGGGGAGCTCGATAGTGCAGCTCAGACAATCACCCTCACGCAGTGGACACCGGCACTGCTGTTTGAAGTGAAATCGCGTCGACTCAGACTGCTGCGCATGAAAGCCACACGCAGTGAAACCGATAAATCACGGCTTCAGCCTGAGATGGATTTGCTTCTGTCTGGTCTGATTGCGCTCGATCCGGCAAGCAGTGTAGTGCTTTGCGGATAACCCGGACAGAATTCAGTTAAAGGGAAACATATGCCAGCAGAAGGCTTTTATCTGGTGCAGGGTGACAAAACGACCTGCGGCGGGAAAATCACTACGGGCGCAGAGGATCACACTCTGTTTGATAAACCGGTTGCCCGGGAGCAGGATAGTGTGACCTGCGGTAAACATGCCGGGCTTTACAGGATAGCCGGTGGCATCGACAACGATACCATACACGACAGGCGAATGGCCGGGACCCTCGACAGCTACAGTACCTGTCCCTGTAAGGCAAAGTTTATTCCGTCGATGATGGATGATACGTACGAGAAGAGCAGTGGGGCCGCTTCCTCTGCAGGAGAGCCTGGAAAGACATCTATAGCGAATGCTGTTTCTCAGGCATTTCTGGCTGGCGCGAAGGCTGATACGATGTTAGCTCCGGGATATCCTACGTTGATTAACACCCATACCGTTCCGGATGACAATGTTCGGGGGATGCTAAGACGTAACAGACATGATTTCCTCTTGCTGACGCTGGAGGAATGCCAGCGGGTTATTGATGGCTGGGATTTTGTTAAAAAAACATGGAAAAATGTCACAACAAATCCCGTCGGAAATACTGTCAAAACATATGCAACGAATATCAATGATGTAGCAAATGCTTCAGCGATGGTTTACAAACTGGGAAGTATCGGTATTACCGCGACGGTGTTTGTTAACCACAAAGGAACACGGCTGATAAAAATTAGTGGTTATGCGGCAATAAGGAAAACGCTCAATGCTCCAGTTTTTGCAGAGATGAACCCGAAAATCATCGAGGCAGGTGTTGGTAAATTTGGTTTGCAGAAATCCATTGTCGATGGCGCGATTCTCGGGTTTGTTTATGTGTCGGTAATAGATACAATTGACTTCATATTGAATGATGAAACCACACTTGCAATGTTCCTTGGAACACTTGCTACCGACCTCGTCAAAGTAGGCATTTCTTCAGCAGCTCTTTACGCCGTTGGGTTATATACAATGTCGGCATATGTTGTCCTGAACATAGCAGTAGTCCTTGTTTTTGGGGCTGGTCTGGCCTGGGTGTTAAACACAATTGATAAGAAATATCATATTACGGATAACCTGGTTGAGTTTATGGCTCCTTACATCGAATCTGCACAACAAGAGTTTGTTGAAAAATCCCGAGAGGTTTCAAACGATGTACTCGATTTAGGGGCTATGTATATTAATGGAATGCTTAGAAAAGGCCGGCAGGTCGTCGAGTCTGAGATAAAACAGTATGTTAAGAAATACATTGGCGACCTAACTTCACAGGTAATTGACTTATGAGTCCAAAACGCAGGTTTATTGGAACCCTTATTATTTGGTGTGTTTCATCGTTTGGTTCTTTATGGTTTGCAAATGATGCATTTAGTGAACTATTTTATTTTGGGAGTGATGTTGTTTTTTCACCAACTGTTTCCGCTCTGCTAATGATTCCGATAATCCTTCTCTTTCCATGTATATACTGGTATTTGGCTATGCGGCACGGAGAGGAACAGGCAATTATCAAATGCAAAAACGCTAATAGAGTTTTTATAGGTTTGGTTGGTGTGTTTTTTGTAAGTTCTGTCATCTTTTCCTTTGCATACACTTCGACTCTTACTAGTAAAGGCTATGTGAAATGCGCTGGTCGCCCGGATGGATGGATGCCTGGAATGGCTACGAAATATGTGCTTCCGCCATCTGTATGCGGTGGGGGTAATAATTAATCATTTTTACCGCCAGCATAAACTTATTCAGTGAAGTTTTATTTGATAATGATATTCATGCGACAATTACTAAGCAGAAATCAATATGGATGACTTAACCCTGCGTTATTACGACGCGGAAATGCGCTACCTGCTTGAAG
>NZ_RQVV01000044.1 GCF_009295515.1 Erwinia endophytica
CACCCTGCGAATTGATTTTGCGAAGAAGTGGCTGGATGATATGGAATGGATGAGCCAGGTCGGGCCCTTTACGTCGGGTGGAGCTGTATGGCATATGCATCCGGTGATGTTTTTGGATGCATTGAGGGTTAAAACCAGTGACTTAATTACTTTGGAAATGGTTTTGGCTGCAAATCATGGATTAAATAAAAGTCAGTGTGAAAAAATACTCCCTTATTTGAATAAGTATGCACAAAATTATAGTGTGAATAATAAAAAGGAAATTGCTCATTTTCTGTCACAGGTTGGTCATGAGAGTCAATTCAATATAACAAATGAGAGTTTAAGCTATTCACCGAAACGTATGCGGGAAATGTATGGGTGTAAAGGAGGGCAAAAAAGATACGACAAACAGAATGATTCATGTTCAATTGGGGTTCTTCGTGAGAAATTATGGAGCGAAGAGTCAAAATATTCTTATAACCCTGAGAACTTGGCTAATTATGTCTATGCAGACCGAATGGATAATGGTGGTGAGGAATCTGGAGACGGTTATAAATATCGTGGAAGAGGAATGATTCAGCTAACAGGTAAAAGTACGTATAGGGATTTTACTACAACACATAATGAATATAACTCCAGTGATAAGCGTGACTTTGTAGAAAATCCAGATCTGGTAGTTGATGATATTGAATATGGGGTCGAGTCCGCATTTGCGTTTTGGGTGAAGAAAAAAGACCGTAATGGCCGACATTTAAATGAAATAGCTAAGACTGATAGTGTTGAGGCTGTTACACAAGTAGTAAATGGTAGTCAGAATGGGTATTCTGACCGCGTGATCAGGTTTAATGCTGTGGCTAAAGTATTGGAGATAGAAAATGATAGCTAAAAAAATAAAAGTTTTAGTTTTTTCACTTCTCTTTCTTGTGTTTAATATTTGCGCACAAGAAACCCTTGTTCAAGGTCCATTTAAATTGAAGGGGGCGGGTGATACTTTTATTCGATATGTTAAGAATCAGGATGAGAGTATTTCCTTTGTGGCCAAAAAAAAAGGTGAAGATTCTGTTATAGATACTTATGAAGTTAGAGATGGGGTTCCAGAAATTGAAACAGTTTTCTTTTCTAAACTGTCTGAAGGAAATAATGTTGTTTCTTTGGTTTCATGGGATGAAAGAAACATAAATGAGATTCATTATAAGATTTATGTTTATACATATTGTAAAAATGGTGTAATAAAATCAAATGGAAAAATAAATTCCGATAAACATCTTGAAGGATATGATGGATATAATGGCCAGGGGTCGGTTTTTGGACTTAAAGATGCCGACTCGATAAGGCAGTATTTGGAAGGGAAATATAAATAATAACCATGTAAAGAGTCAGTTCAGACAAGTGGTAGTGCATCCAATTAGTTGAAGTTGGTGTATAGTTCCCGCTTTTGAGGTTTTCTCATGGCCAGCGTTACCGTTCATTGCCCCCGTTGTCAGTCTGCTCACGTTTACCGCCATGGGCAGAACCCTAAAGGCCGTGACCGGTTTCGCTGTCGCGATTGCTACCGCGTGTTCCTGCTCACTTATACCTATGAAGCCCGTAAGCCCGGTGTCAAAGAGCAAATTACCCAGGGAAAGATCACGGAAAGTACATTTTATATACTAAAAATGAACGATTTTCACTCAGGCGAATGCCGTTCATAACGGTGAAAGAACTATCATTTAATTGTTATTTGTGATCAAATTCTCCTGAATGAAATAAGGAGAATAGATATGGATATTGCAAAACTAATGGAGCACATCACTGCCATCCCTGATTACAGACAATCCTGGAAGGTGGAGCATAAATTATCTGATATTTTGTTGTTGACGATATGTGCTGTTATTTCTGGCGCTGAAGGCGGGGAGGATATTGAGGATTTTGGTGAAACCCATCTTGATTTTCTAAAACAATATGGCGATTTTGATAATGGCATTCCTGTCCACGACACTATTGCCAGAGTTGTGTCCTGTATCAGTCCTGAAAAATTTCATAAATGCTTTATTAGCTGGATGCGTGACTGCCATATATCAGACAATAATGACATTATTGCAATTGATGGAAAAACGCTTCGTCACTCTTATGATAAAAGTCGTCGGCGGGGAGCAATTCATGTAGGCAGCTTATAAACTATGTGAAAAGGTTTTCTTATGAAGTTTTTTTTATTTATTCTAGCTACTGCGGTTTCTTTTCATTCATATGCTAATGAATGTAAGCCCGGTGAGACTCTCATTGCGTCATGTAATCTTTCTGGGAAAGTAATTCGCATTGCCGCTTTTTGTGCAAATGAGAAAAATGATACTATAAGGTATACTTTTAGTAAGGGGAATACTTCTGAGCTAAATGTGAATTTTGATACTAAGAATAAGCTTAAAAGATGGATTGATCTTGGGACATATACTACATATCTTGGATTTAATCATGGGAGGTATTCCTATGTGTTAAGAATTCCAGAAGAAAAACCTGGGGCAGTTGCTCTTTTAGATGTAAAAGAAAATGGCAATATAATAAGCACAAAACGATGTGATTCTAATTCTTTTGGAGAAAAAAATATAAAAATGAATAGTATTGAGGATATCGCTGATTCTAGTGTTAGAAATAGTGGGTTTAAATTTCCATAGGTTTGGATTTGACAATATTTTAATAGGGGAAAATGGTGCATGAAAGATTACGAAAAGTACATTTTATATACTATGAATGTATGCTTTTCACTCAGGTGAATGCCGTTCATAACGGTGAAAAAAACCATTATTTAATTGCTGTTTGTGATCCGATTCTCCTGAATGAAATAAGGAGCATCGATATGGATATTGCAAAACTCATGGAACACATCACTGCCATCCCTGATTACAGACAATCCTGGAAGGTGGAGCATAAATTATCTGATATTCTGTTGTTGACGATATGTGCTGTTATTTCTGGCGCTGAAGGCGGGGAGGATATTGAGGATTTTGGTGAAACCCATCTTGATTTTCTGAAACAATATGGCGATTTTGATCATGGTATTCCGGTCCACGACACTATTGCCAGAGCTGTGTCCTGTATCAGTCCTGAAAAATTTCATAAGTGCTTTATTAGCTGGATGCGTGACTGCCATATATCAGACAATAATCGGCACCGGGGTCTGTACTTACACCGGAAACGATGGAGACCGCGGTTCCGCT
>NZ_RQVV01000045.1 GCF_009295515.1 Erwinia endophytica
GGAGTTATATCACGCTGGATGGGAATGCTATTGAATCAGCGACGGCCGGGGAGTATCGGACGAAAGCGGGTCATTATATCCGAAAAGAAAAGGCATCAGAAAAAATCACACTTCCGGTATTTCCTGTAATGGAACCTGGCGAACAAAGTTTACGTTTTGCTTTCCCGGGGGCTGACAGTGCCTGTCAGAGTATGGACTGGATGATGCATCAGCCTTACCGCATTAGTGACAGTAATGGGAAAATCCTGTCGACTGGCACGGTAGACAGTTCGGGTCGCTTCCCGAAAATAGTACTTCCTGAAAGCGATACATTAAACTTAATCATTGGGCGAGAAACCTGGAGTAAAGAAAACCTTTCTATTTCATCAACTGAGGATGACAGTGTGGAGGATTTTTGGTATGAAGAACCTGATGCCGATCTTTATTTAAGCGAAGTGGATTCTACAGAAGATAGAACATCAGTATTGACTGAATCAATGATTGCAACTTTATTAAATTTAACAAAGGCTAGTTGATAATGTTAAGTATGCTTATGAACCTTATATTGAGTATGGCTATCTTATTTTATAATTTCGGTGCATATGCTGCATGTCTGAAAGAGGGGGATAATGTTGTACTCTCAGGATTAATGAAAGAAGAATTGTTTTACGGCCCCCCAAATTGGGGGGAAGATAGGAAACATGACGAAAAATTACTTTACTGGATCCTGCATTTAAACAGTCCTCTAAAGTGTGTGATTGATGCTAATACTGAGCAAGAAGATTGGGACAGCAATGTGCAGATTATTATTAGCGGTGACGATTATAAAACTAAACGCAATTTACTTAATCACCAAGTCACTGTAAATGGAAATATTATGCTTGCTGCCACAGGCTATCATATGACCTCAGTTTTGCTAAACGACACCAGTTTTAAACCAACGGAAAAAAAATAAAAAGGATGATGTATGAGATTTGTAAAAGCGACATACCATCTTGAAACCAAGACGGTTGAGTACGAAGCTGGTGATGGTACTCGTTTGCTAAAAACTTCTGGGACATTGAATTGGCGATTTAACAATCCTGGGAATATTATGGCATTGCCCGATGCTAGTAAGCAAAAAGGGCGGATAGGTGCCGGGACTGTATATAATCCGAAAAAAAATATATTTGTTATTTTTTCCAGTATTGAAGTTGGGGAACGTGAAAAATGTGCATTATTAAAGCGAAAATATCGAGACAACACTATAGCTGATATGATGTCGCAGTATGCACCTGAATCCGCAGGCAATGATCCTGTAGCTTATGCCAATTTTATAAGCTCAGAGAGTGGCGTTGCAAAAGATAAAAAAATATCTGACTTGAATGATAATGAATTCGGCAAAGTTGTGGATGCAATCAGTAAAAAAGAAGGTGGCTTGAAGCCCGGTACTGAAAAATGGGTGTATGTGACAAACCTGACGGTTTCAGATGGCTCCCGACCAGTTGCTGATGTGCCATTTAAGGTGACACTAGGAAGCACTAGCTACGAGTGGAAAACAGATGCTTACGGTAAGCTCAAGACAATCATCCATACGAAACAAGGAATGGCTATTGTCGTCAAATATACTAATTCCGCTGGAAAAGAGGATGTTGTTTATTCAGCTGTTGCTGGAGATGAAACGAAAAATATACTGCTTACAAGAAACTTTTCGCAATTCTCTGCAAAGACACTTGCCGAGGCTCCCAAAGCCCCACGCGAGAAGAGCACTCAGAAGCCGATAGAGTACATAGTCATGTCAGGAGACTCTCTCTCGAAAATTGCCGAACGTTATAAGACAAGTACTGATGAAATTGCCAAAAACAATAATATAAAAGATGTGAGTAAGATCTTTCCAGGTCAGCATTTGATGATATATGGTGTCAATACTAATGGTTCTTCATCATATATAGTTTCACCTGGTGATACACTGGCGAAGATCGCAGGAAAAAATGGAGTAAGTGTAGACGATATCGCACGACAGAATAATATATCAGATCCGAATAAAATATACCCGGGACAATCAATTTCTATAAGCAAAAGTGGTAGTAATACTGCTGGCGAGACTGAAAAATCAGCAGTTAATTCTACAGTCTCAAAATCAGTGAATAAACAATCACAACAAAATAGAGAAGTAAATACCAATAAAAAAACGCTGGAATCGGTTGGGGGAAAGAATTCTGGTAATCCGATTGCGTTACTCCCCCATGATCAGAGAGAGGCTCCATGGATGGCGGTTGCATTCGAAGAGGGAGATAATCGATGGAAATGGGGGCGTGTTAAGGAAGGCGATGGCGGAATAAACTACCATAAGAAGACTGGAATTAATATGTCATCTATGGTTGGTAATTCTAACCCGTGGTGCGCTTCTTTTATAAATTATTGCCTTAAAGAATCTGGGTATTCAACATCTGGTAGCGCCAGTTCTCAATCTTTCTCGAAAAACAAAAATTTTATAAAAATATCTCAACCTATATATGGTGCAATAGTTGTTTTGCGGAAAAAAGGATCCTGGACAGGGCATGTTGCTTTTATATACTGTCTTTTTGAAGATGGTGAAATAGGTGTGCTTGGCGGAAATCAGGGAGATAGTGTTACAATAAATCCATTGTATCAAGTTTATATTAATGGACGTTTACATTATGAATTGATAGGGTTCTATGTACCTAAGTCATATTATTCTTATGCACAAAAAATAATAAGTTCAGGTATGAGGAAAACAACAATGTCTAATATTGCAGAGTTGCGTGAAAGCCTTGGAGCTAATCTACCCTCGAATGAGGATGGAAGAACAAGGTGATAAATAAAAATTTAATACTGGGGGTAATATGAAGTGTTATTATGTTTTAGCGTTGTTACTTGGTTACAGTTCCTGCGTATTGGCAGAAGAGTGTATGGATAATTCAAATATAGATTTTCTAAGAGATATTTTTAAAACAAATAATAAGAAGTTATTGATTGAAATGTCTTCAAAAGAAGTGAGGCATTATATTGAAAGTGATTTACTTATCAAAAATGAATACAGTACACTTGTTAATGTATCTGAGGTTTACTATGGCTGGGGTGTGGACAAAAAATCAAAGTATCCTGTTAACACATCGGCAGTTTTCCCGAATGAAAAAGTGTGTGTATGGAATGTATCTTTTGCATTACCGGAGTCCATGAGAAAAAAATGTGATGATGATGGTGCTTATGGGTATTTTATTGAATTTAAGAAAGTTAATGGAAAAGCAGTTCTATATAATTTTACCTCTTTGTTTGATTCTCTTCCCGACGGAACTTTAGCTTGCAAAGCTGCAAATAAATTTATGCTGCAAAAATAGCTTGTGAGTATTGAAGTAAGCATCTCGTTCTAAATGGGTGGCGGTACGGTAAAACTGTCAATGTATAACACGTCTAGGCCAGTCTCCAGATTTAGAATGACAATAGGTGGTGTTAAAAATACTCCAGTATATCAGAGGTTTTATAAGTATTATATTCCTGTTGCATATAAAAATTATGCAAAGATATATGATAGAGAGTTGTCTATCGTCGACGTTAATGATATAAATAATAATTTATTTGGATTTGATGATACAAATAAATCTATTCAGGATGAAGGAGGTGGTAGATGAAAAGTTATTTGACTGCTTTGTTGTTTTTGTTGTTTTCTACTAATCTAGTTGCAGGAAGTCCCGGAGGGATTACATTATTAGTTAGGCCGTTATCGTCAGGGGAGGATTTTAAATATATTATAGATGGTTTTTTTAGAAATTACTATGGTCCAGATAATGTTAAAACTCCGGTATGTAATTCTGGTGATTATATACCATATGTTGATAACGTATATTTAAATACAATTCCAAGCGGAATAAGTGATAATGTATTGGCTAAATCTATATCGTCTTTTTCTGAAAGAAAAAAAATAGCTGGGATTTTGTCTGAATTTAAAGATGATAAAATATCTGGATTTGATGGGATTATGTTTTATGAATTAAAAGAAAATGGATTGGTAATTTATACCTTTGACTCAAGGAGTTTTAAAGATATTTACACTGCCAGGATAAATATTCATGATCTTATTTATCGAAATGTTTTAGGTGAGGTTCTCTGTCAATCCATTAGTTCAAAAATACTTCCTGCTAATCCGTAAATTGGTAATGATTACCAATCAGTAGAGCATGTGTTTCGCGATGAAGACACCAATAATCAAGGGAAGTATAGAATCTATTAAATTATGCCATTTTTTTCATGCCCCTAGGTTTTTAATTAGCTATCTCAACAAAATGATTGATTCTTTGTTATTATTATATGTCAATAATAATTGAGTTATTGGGATTGTATTTTTTAAGGCCTAAGTGATATAAAAATTCGTGATCTGGTCAAGTATTCAATGTGTTGACATGTCTGTATGGTCGTGTATTCAATCCGTTGAACATCATATAAACTCCCTGTTTTTATCAAAGGGATACTGATGGCTAAGGTTGATGTAAAAATGTCCGTTTTGTAAGCAAACAGACCCAGTAAAAAAGCATGGACAGGGGAGTGCCGGGCATCAACGTTATCGCTGTCAGGCATGCTGCCAAAGCTTTCAACGTGAATATAAATATCGTGCCTGCCAGCAGGGCATGAAGGATCAGATCATTGATCTTGCCATGAATAATGTGGGCATCCGCGACACCGTACGAGCACTGCAGTGAGCTAATTAATATGAAGAAAATAGTCAACGCTGTTTTAATTGCACTTCTGATTCATGGTGGTAGTTGCTTTGCAGTAAGCTACCCTTCCATTCAGGCTATGCTCGAAGCAAACTACTCTCGCTCTGATGATTCTGAAAATCCTTGGCATAAAGATAACTCAGAAAGTGAAATGAACAATTATAGCCTTTGCGAAAAAACTCAACTACCATTTTCCTTATCTGATATTTTGATTATAATGTGCCCTGATATTGAACTGGCTACTTCGCTCAATGAAGACATCCCCACAGATATTTATTGGATACGAAATACTGATAGTGGCATTAATGTCATTAGTTCAGTTAAAAATCTTGGTGAAAGTTATGTAGGCATTATACCTATATCGCCTAAACGATGGGCTATTGAAGTGTCTTCAGGTTCAAGCAGTCAAGGTTACTTGCAAGAACATCACAAATTAGGATTAATCGATAACGATGATTTTAATATAATTGCTCAATGGACTGCTGTCATGGAAGATTCGAATAATAGCAAATTTATGAAAAATACTTTATCTGTTGAAACGAAAAAACCTTTAGTTAATGGATTTTATCCAATATCTATAATTTCTGATGCAAAGGATGGTAAAAATGAAACTAAGAAAAACTATGAATTATTTTTTGATGAAAAAAATAGCACTTATAAAATCCCTGAAGAGTTGAATGCCGGCTATTAATTTATCGCTGAGCTATGGGTGGTTAATTTAATATATGTATTCGCTAAAAAATCTGCCTCCGCTATATGGAAGACCTGCTCCTCTTAAGGGAGCTCGCTGGCTTTACTCTTTAGTTTTTATGATATCCATTAGCATAATTCTCATGCGTATATTCGGCAGCCAAATTAAAGGTTATGATTTTTGGCTTCTCGCTTTTGGGATTCCTTTTACATGCTGGTTTGTCATTGGTTCTATGTGTGTCGTAATTTGGATGCTTAAGGATATCAAAGCGAGTGGTTACGATAAGCGGCGAGAGAAGTGGATTCTGAGTGAAACACGAAAAAACAGGAGGGCATTTCAGGTTTTATCGACATCATTAATTACCGGTCATATAGTAAAAGACAGGGATGAACTCTTAAATTCACTGGTTAAGAATAAAGTTATTATTTTCTCACAAGAAGACAGGGCCGGTAATGAAGGTGTAAGATTAAGTCTACTTCCCGATAATAATGATAGGCTTTCAGATATAATCCTGAATGTATTCAAGAGGTTGATTTCAAATTTACCTTTAAGTTACATTCCAGATAATACACATTTGGTTATTGTCTTGGATATATCATCAGTAATATCTAAGGAAGATATCAATGAACTGTGGTTAAAATCATGGAGTGAGTTTGGCAGCTTGCATTCTGTTGAATTAATGGAGAGTAAAGGCCCTGGAATCTTAGACCATTGGTTAAATACCAAAATCAAAGATAACTCACTGCTTCTGGTTGTAGCATTACAAGTAGCGCCAATTAGCGCTGTTAATAGCGCAGAAGCTGCAGTTGCATTACTTCTGGGTAACAGACTGATGCAGGAATCAATTACTCCAATGGCATTACTTCATCGCCCAGATCCCTCTCCAGCCGAAGAACTTGAATCCGGTATGCGGATGGCTGCATACAACGTTCCGATCAAAGATGGCATCGTCAAACACCTCTGGCTGTCTGGGCTCAATGATCAGCAACATGCTGAAGTGGTGATCCATCAGAAAAAACATCCCACCCAGGCGGTTGAAAACGAGGCGATCATTAATCTCGATATGACGATGGGGCATGCCGGTTCTGCTGCTCCCTGGCTGGCCATTGCCGCCGCGGCTGAGACCGCACAACAGACACAGTTGCCGCAGATGATTATTTGCGGCGATACCACACAGGATGTGCTGTGGAGCACACTCGTCACCCCGACTGCTTCCCGCCAGGAGATGGACTCGTGAGGCTAACTGATTTTTTACCAAAGACAGCGGAAGGCCGCTATCTGGCTGTTGTCGTATTTCTGTTGATGTTGTTAGGCGCGATGACGTTCATGGTCTGGAAGCATCCGGACCTTGTCGGTATTTCGCCAGACAGCCAGCAGCAGACCAGCTGGCTTATCGCAGGAGGCTGTATCACAGGGTGTGCATTGATTGCCACCCTTCTCCTGCTTCTGGCGGTCCGTCATGCCGGGAGCAGGGAATTCGATGTTGTTGTTGATGCCATTAATGGTGATGATGAGAAAAAGAAACGGGAGGCGGAAAAAGCGCCCGTGTCTGCCGCTGCCACGCTGTGCAATGCACTGAAAAAACATCTTTACCACCGCTATAACCTGTTCTGGCGGCGTAAAGTCCGTCTGCTGCTGGTCACCGGTGATGACGCCGCGATTGAGCAACTGGTGCCCGGCCTGCAGGAAAGTCAGTGGCTGGAAGGCAGCCGCACGGTGCTGATTTATGGCGGCAGCCTGGCCGCCGAGCCTGCGGCGGAAAAATACACCGCGCTGCGCAGGCTGCGGCGGGGTCGCCCGCTGGATGGCGTTATCCGGGTTCTTGATAAGGACCAGGCCCTGACGCCGCAACGGAGTGACAGCGACCTGCGCGGGCTGGAGAAAATCGGCGCGCTGCTGCGTTATCAGCCCCCGGTCTGGCTGTGGCAGCTGTGCGGCAGCGCCTGGCCGCAGGCGGGCAGAACACCGCAGGCGGTGGGGATGACGCTGCCGCTGCGGGCGGAGCCGGAAAGGGTCGCGACGCAGCTCAGTAAACTGCCGCCCCGGTTGCGTGAGCAGGGGCTGGCGCAGGTCGCGGAGCAGCATTCATACGATTTCCTGCTGCGTCTGGCGCAGCAACTGGAGCAGGGCGGGACTGAGCACTGGAAAACGTGCCTGACGCCCTGGCTGTACGGCGCGCAACAGCGCGTACCGCTGCGCGGCCTGATGTTCAGCCTGCAGGAGCACCCTGCATCGCCAGCTGAGGCGGCGGGTAACGGGGAGGCTGCCGCGCTCTTCCCGCCGGCACACCTGCACACCCTGACGCTTCCGGTCAGCTGGCAGGGGGTGCTTGACGACTGTCGTCGCGTGCGGGGGCGCCGTGTCGGCATGGGCTGGGAGCCGGCACTGGCGTGGAGCCTGATGGCCGGCATGGTGGTCTGGGGAGCTGGCCTGCTGCTCTCCTTCGCGCTGAACTGGCAGCAGATTACCACCGTGGCAGGGAAAGCCCGCGCCCTGGTGGCGGACCCGGCTGTTTCCGATGCGCAACTGACGGCGCTGCACGACCTGCGCAACGCGGCAGGTCGTTTACAACATTACCGGCAGCAGGGCACGCCGTGGTATCAGCGTTTTGGCCTTGACCATAACCCGCCGCTACTGGACGCGATGCTGCCGTGGTATGGCGTGGCGAACAACCGGCTGTTACGCGACCCAGCCAGTGCGGCTCTGGCGCAGCAGCTGACCGCGCTGGTCAACTCGCCGCCCAACAGCGACCAGCGGGCGACCCTGGCGAAACCAGGTTATGACCAGCTGAAAGCCTGGCTGATGATGGCGCGCCCGGATAAAGCCGACGGGGCGTTCTATGCCCGGACCATGCAGACAGTGCAGCCGGCCCGGCCGGGTATCTCCACCGGGCTGTGGCAGAGCCTGTCGCCGGATTTGTGGGCGTTTTACATCGCGCAACTGCCGCATCAGCCGCAGTGGAAAATCACCCCTGACAGCAGTCTGGTCAGCCAGAGCCGTCAGCTGCTGTTACAGCAGATTGGCCGCCGCAATGCGGAAAGCACCCTGTATGAGAACATGCTCAAATCAGTGCGGCGTAATTTTGCGGATGTCACGCTGGAAGACATGACTAACGGCACCGATGCCCGCCGGCTGTTCACCACCGATGAGGTGGTACCGGGCATGTTCACCCGTCAGGCCTGGGAAGGCAGCATTCAGCAGGCGATTGAGCGGGTGGCGAATACCCGCCGTGATGAAATCGACTGGGTACTGAGTGACAGCCGCCAGGCGCTGTCTGCCGACCTGTCGCCGGACGCGCTGAAAGCGCGTCTGACCCGGCGTTACTTTACTGATTTTGCCGGGAGCTGGCTGGGTTTCCTCAACAGCCTGCGCTGGAACCCGGTGCAGAATATTTCCGATGTCACCGACCAGCTGACGCTGATGAGCGATGTGCGTCAGTCACCGGTGATTGCGCTGATGAACACCCTGGCGTGGCAGGGGCAAGCCGGCCAGCAGGGCGAAGGGCTGTCTGAGTCCCTCATCAGATCGGCTAAAGAGCTCATTGGCAGCCAGGATAAACCGGTTATCGACCAGAGCGCCGCCGGACCGCAGGGGCCGCTGGATGACACCTTTGGCCCCCTGCTGACGCTGATGGGGAAAAACCGGGCCGGCAACGTGATGCCGGCGGATAACACCATCAGTCTGCAGACTTACCTGACCCGTATCACCCGCGTGCGTCTGCGCCTGCAGCAGGTGGCGGCCGCCGCAGATCCGCAGGAGATGATGCAGACCCTGGCGCAGACCGTGTTCCAGGGCCGGAGCGTCGATCTGACGGACACGCAGCAGTACGGCAGTCTGGTCGCGGCAAGTCTTGGCGAAGAGTGGAGCGGCTTTGGCCGCACGATGTTCGTCCAGCCGCTGACCCAGGCATGGGAGACGGTGCTGCAGCCGTCGGCGGCCAGTCTCAATGATCGCTGGAGCCGCTCGGTGGTGGCCAACTGGCACACCGCCTTTGACGGACGTTATCCGTTTGCCGCCAGCAAAAGCGATGCTTCCCTGCCGATGCTGGCTGAGTTTATCCGCCGGGACAGCGGCCGAATCGACCGCTTCCTGAGCACAGAGCTCAGCGGCGTGCTGCACAAAGAAGGCAGCCGCTGGGTGCCGGACACTGCCCACAGCCAGGGGCTGACCTTTAATCCGGCGTTCCTGAACGCGGTGAATCAGCTGAGCCAGCTGTCGGATATCCTGTTTACCGACGGCAGCCAGGGGATCAGTTTTGAGCTGCAGGCGCGTCCGGCGCCGCAGGTGGTGGAAACCCAACTGACCATTGACGGGCAGCCGTTACATTACTTTAACCAGCTGGCCGACTGGCACGCCTTTCGCTGGCCGGGTGACACCTACAAACCGGGCACGATGCTGACCTGGACTTCAACCAGCGCCGGGGCGCGTCTGTTCGGTGATTACAGCGGCACCTGGGGCTTTATTCGCTGGCTTGAGCAGGGTAAACGTCAGCAACTGGATCGCAGTCAGTGGATGATGAGTTTCACCGCCCCGGACGGCAGCACGCTGCAGTGGGTGCTGCGTTCACAACTGGGCAGTGGTCCGCTGGCCCTGCTGTCCCTGCGTGGATTCAGCCTGCCGGATCAGATTTTCAGTGTGGATGCCGGCGTGACCGCGCAGGCCTTCGCCAGCAGCAATGACACTTCAGATATGGACGGAATCGAATAATGACCACCCTGCAAAATTTACTCCGGGCCTGTGCCGCCGATGAAAATACCGTGGCAGGGCAGGCCCGTGAACAGACTGAACACTGGAATAACTGGCTCGCGCCTTTTAACGGTGAGGATCCTGCGGGTGAAGATCCGGGGTATGACGACGATTTTCAGCGTATCCGCGAAGAGGTGAACCGACTTTCCGGTATCGATACCGCGCTGATTTGTCAGCTGGCTGAAAAGCTGCTGACCGGGGTCAGCAAAGACCTGCGGGTTATCACCTTTTACGTCTGGGCGCGACTGCATCAGGACGGTGAATCCGGACTGGCGGAGGGACTGGAACTGCTGGCCGGCATGCTGCAGCGCTTTGGCGCCCGGCTGCATCCACGGCGTGAACGCAGCCGGAAATCCGCCCTGGAGTGGCTCGCCGGCAGCCGGGTGACCGACAGTCTGTCGCGTTATCCGGAGGCGGATATGGCGGTGATGCAGCGTATCGCCGGGGCGCTGTTGCTGACAGAGCAGGCCCTTCAGGTGTTTGATGAAGACACGCGGCCCTCATTTTCGGCGCTGTATCAGGCGCTGGAAAACCGGCTGGCACAGAGTGGCGGGGCCGGCAGCCTGGTGCCGCAGACCAGCCGTGAAGAGCACAGTGGCGTACCGGCAGCCTCGTCTTCTGCTCCGGTGATGACCCCCGTCACCTCCGGACGTGATTTACTCGACCAGGCCAAAGTGCTGGCCCGGTATCTGCGTGACCAGCCCGGCGGCTGGCTGGCGGGGCACCACCTGATGAAGAGTGTGCGCTGGGACACGCTGACGGCCCTGCCGCCGCTGGATGCGGCAGGGCGGACCCGCCTGGCACCGCCCAAACCGGACCACCGGGCCCATCTCAAACGCCTGTATTTACAAAAAAGCTGGATGGAACTGCTGGAGCACACCGACAGCCTGCTGGCGCAGGGCGTCAACCATCTGTGGCTGGATATGCAGTGGTACGCCTGGCAGGCGCTGATACAGCATGACGGTGATACCGTCCACGCCGGTATTATTTGCCGGGATCTGCAGGGTTTACTGACCCGTCTGCCGGGGCTGGAGGCGCTGGCGTTTAACGACGGCACGCCGTTCGCCGATGAAGTGACGCTGAGCTGGATCAACGACACCGTGCTGGATGACCTGCAGGGATGGAAAGATGAGCCGGTCACGGCCACCGTGTCCTCCGGTGACGATGTGCTGACCCTGGAGCCGGAAGTGCTGGCCCGGGCGGACAGCGAAGGGATCGAAGCGGCACTGGGCTGGCTGCAGAGCCGTCCGGGTTACACTTCGGCCCGGGACCGGTGGCTGATGCGGCTGCTGATGGCGCGGGTGACGGAACAGTACAGCAAAAACGAGATGGCGCTGCACCTGCTGGGTGAACTGGACAGCAGCGCCGGCGCGCTGACACTGGCACAGTGGACGCCGGAACTGATGTTTGAGGTGAAAGCCCGCCGGCTCAGACTGCTGCGGGCGAAAGCCGGGCGCAGCGAGGCCGACAAAACGCGACTGCAACCGGAGATGGACGCACTGCTTGCCGGGCTGATAGCCCTGGATCCGGCGCGGGCAGCGGTACTGTGCGGCTGACTGACACTTAACGGAAGGAACGGCGGTTATGGCGAAAGGTTATTATCTGGTGCAGGGAGACATGACCACCTGCGGCGGTAAAATTGTGGATGGGGCGGGGGATCACCGGCTGTTCGGCAAAGCGATCGCCCGGGAGCGGGACAGGGTCACCTGCGGGCAACACCCGGGGATATACATGATAGCCGGCGGGATAGCGAACGATATCATCCATGGACGTAAGATGGCGGGAACGCTGGACAGCGTCAGTTCCTGCCCGTGCCGGGCCCGTTTTGTTCCATCGATGATGCGGGATACTTATGAGAAGGGCGGTGGGAGTTCAGAGTCATACTTTTCACTTGATGGATTACAGGAATCTTATAATATCCTGTATCAGCACGATAAGACTGAGCATCATTGCCTCCATACTGACGGTGCTGTACAAGTGGCTGAGTATATCCTTAGAGAAATTAAAACAAATGTCAGAAGTGATACGGCAGAAACTATTCGTTATCTTATTGGAGATACGTTAAAACAAAGGCGAGAAGAATGGGATAAACTTCCCTTTTACGCCAAAATGTCACCACCTCCCCAGCCTGATTTATTCTCATCAATGGGGATTTGGTATCAGACAGTTAAAACGGGTTCAACCTGGGATCACAAACCAAAGATTCGTGATAAATTCAGCGCGGTAGCTGTTGCACGTCCGCTTCCACCCCCAAGTAATCATGCATCGAAGTCCTATTTCCACAAATATAAACAATATGATTATTTTTATGATGTGTGGTCAAATATTCACTATGGTTATGTTGGTTTAAGCGTGGGTTTTTCAGATGAGCAACTTTTACTGGGTCTGACATTGAGCAGTTCATGACTCCAGGGGCTCCAGGAAATGATACTCTTGACGATGTTACGAGCATGAAAATAGGTTTTGAGCTGTTTCATCAGTATGGAAAGTATGCTGAAGAGTTAACTTGCGAACATATTCTTAATGCATTGGATAATACGCCATGTAGCTTATTGCCAGTATCAAAACAACTTCACTGGTGTTGGAATTCTGGCAATCCGGAACATATAGAGCTATAGTGATTATGAAAAAAAACGTGCTGTTATTATGTGGTGTTTTTCTAATTGTATTTATAGTGCTTGGGTTTATTCCTCTCAGACCTTCTATTACAATTAAAAATAACACCAGTGAACGTTTGTATTTAAGTTCAAGTGAAGGTGTGCACGACATTGAACCAGATCCTGAAGAGGTTGAAAGAATAATGAAGGTCAGGCCTGAAGTTATTGAGGCAGGGGGAACGATCCAAATAACACCTTCCTTTATATTCTTGATGAAAAATAACATTGAATTTGATGTCGGATGGTTGACGGGCGGGAGATATGCATATAAGGCAACTGGTGGCGGTGGTCAAAACTTTATTTTCTCATCAGCAACCGGAACATGCTCTATATCGCTAGTAATTTGGGAAGGATATAATAATTACTCGATGGAAAATAAAAAAAAGGATTTCTGTATCAAAAAAATATCTCCTTTAAAGGATAGATACCAGCAGTAATGATTATTTGGTAATGACTCCAATCAGTAGAACATGTACTTTTCGATAAAGGCGCTGATGACTTTTTCATGAAACTCAACAGAGCGTGAGAAGCAGATGATTCTGCGAGCCAGGCGCTTGATTCGGGTACGGAGCGTCAGGTTTATCGGTATTAACGCAGCAATTAATCAGGCAGAAATAAAAATGGATGACTTAACCCTGCGTTATTACGACGCGGAAATGCGCTACCTGCTTGAAGCAGGTGAAGAATTCGCCCGTGCCCATCCGGACCGGGCGGCGATGCTTAATCTCGATAAAGCGGGGGCGCGCGACCCGTATGTCGAGCGGCTGTTTGAAGGCTTTGCCTTTCTGATGGGGCGGCTGCGCGAGAAGCTCGACGACGACCTGCCGGAACTGACGGAAGGGCTGGTCAGCCTGCTGTGGCCGCACTATCTGCGCACCATTCCTTCGATGTCAGTGGTGGAGTTCACGCCCGACTGGCAGGAGATGAAAGAGCCGATGCGCATCGCCAGGGGGTTTGAGGTACTGTCCCGGCCCATCGGCGAGAAGGGGACGCGCTGCCGCTACACCACCACCCGGGAAATCAGCCTGCAACCGCTGACGCTGGACCGGGCGACGCTGACCACCGACCCGGACGGGCGTTCCGTGGTCAGTCTGCGCTTTAACTGCAGTCATCTGGCGGACTGGAGCCGTGTCGACCTCAGCCACCTGCCGCTGTATTTCAGTGCCGATGCGCCGCTGGCCTGCGCCATGCACGAGGCGTTTACCATGAATG
>NZ_RQVV01000046.1 GCF_009295515.1 Erwinia endophytica
AAATCAGCGCCCATGCATCATCAGGGAAATCGTAACGAGCCAAATTGAAGAATTTCTTTGTAGTTAAACCATGAGCCAGATTGTACAAAAAATAGTTACGGGACACAGGCTTAATTATTGGGGGCAGGTCAGTGGTGCAAAAATGCGTACTCCACATATCGTTCCACTCTCCTGTCAGTCTATTGCTATTCTGAAACAGATAGTGGGTCAAGATCAACCGTGGCTGAACCCAATAGAGCTGCTGTGGTTATCGCTACACGAGACCATAACGCGAAACCATCAGTGCCGTTATATGTGGCAGTTACTGAAACAGGTAAATCAGTTTATGAGGGCTGCTTCACAGTTCCTTGGCAATCAACACGGACTTGCTAAAGTGGAGCGTTAATATGCAAAGCTATTTAGTACATACAAGAGGCGGTCTTACTCGCTAGCGACTCGCGCCCCCACTTAATTAATAAGTCTAAATTTTCGTAATTATCTGATTGCCAGATTGACCAAATCCATAACATGAGTAAAATTTGTAAATATTCTTACAAGTGCAGTGCCTATGCAGCTGAGGGCGGTAGCGTTGGTCGAGGTCTCACTTTCTACTTTGGAAGCCAATTGGCTATCACGTTCGAGCCTGTTCTTAGCAGCAAGAGATTGAAACGTGCTATCCGGTTAGTTCAGAGTATGGCTGGACCAAATTCTGGATTAAGTCCAATAAACTATATCAACTAGAAAAATATTTTTTATATCATGAGGGGTTGTTTATGCACGTTATTTACGGAGAAACTATTAACGATGTAATAATGAAACTCCTAGAAAAAGTGCTTAATGAAGGAGTTCGTGTTTCGACAAGGAATGGGGATGCTATAACTATTTATGATGTTAGTATGATCTTGCGAAACCCTAGATCTAGGCATTTAAGTTTAGCGGGTCGAAAAAACAACATCTTCTCCACATTTGCTGAAGCTATATGGGTATTTGCTGGCGATAACCGAATTAAACCATATCTAACTTTTTTTTTACCAAGAGCGCCTAAATACTCAGATGATGGTGTCACTTGGCGAGCAGCTTATGGAGAAAGACTATACGCTCACGGGCAACTTGAAAATGTCGTGCAACAATTCAAAAGCGAAGGGATATTTACAAGAAGAGCGGTTATTAGCTTATACATGCCTGACAGAGATACAAGTGAAAGCCTCATAAAGTTATACAACATAGAACATAGTGTCGATATACCTTGTAATAACTTAATTCATTTTTTTATCACTCCTGACAAAAATTTAAACATTAAAGTAGTCCAAAGAAGTGGCGATCTAATATTTGGAGTGAGCAATATAAATATTTTCGAGTTTAGTTTACTTCAAGAGATAGTACTTTCAATGTTACAGAAGGAAGTTGATAGCGAGATTAAACTGGGATACTTACATCAGTCAGTAACAAACCTTCATATATATGATGATAGAATAGGACAAGCCAATGAAATATACAAAAGAAAAGAAGAACAAATGACAGATTTGATAAACGATGATGAAATATCATTCCCTCCATCACTACCAAATATAAAATCATTATTCTGTGATATAGTTTCATTCCTTGAAAGGATAATAACAGAAAATGAACATAAAATAGATACGATAGATATGGAAACTGAAAATCTAAAAAATATATTTATTAAACACTTTGTAGAAACTGAAAGGAATTTACTTTGGGGATATGCAGAAGCAGCTTTATCATATATTTTCCAGGAAAGGTTTAAACAACCAATAGTGTTAAAAACTAAGTTAAGCAATGATTTCAATCTAAGCATATCTTCTAATTATTTTAATAATTCCAATAAGGACTGTCTATGAAAATTGCATTCATGGGCATATCGGGTAGTGGAAAAGACTTTCTTGCCAATTATCTGATATCCAACTATGGATTTATTAGATTATCATTTAGCGATCAACTAAAAAAATTGGCCAGTTATATTTATCCTTGGATGGAAAAGGATTATCCCCCTGAAAATAAAATGTTACCACTCAATATAACCTTACCTACCGGCGACTTTATCAACCATTCACCAAGAGATATATGGCTGAGCTTAGACAAACTAAGGAAAATTGAAGAAAAGATATTTATTAGAATGCTATCAGAAGAGTTGGAAATTTTAGAGAAAAATGAATGGGTGAATAAAAACATAATAATTACTGACATAAGATCAAATGAAGAATTCTCATGGTGTAAGAACAATCATTTCACAATAGTACATATAGAACGAGAAAATAATAATTATAAAAGATACGAAATTGACAAGTATGTTAATAAAAACAAAGAAAAATCGGACTATCATTTCAACAATAGTGTAAACGGAATTGATAGTTTTAAAAAATTCTTCGAAAAGGTATTATTTAGTGAATAGTAAAAACGATCAACTTTTTTGTAATGTCAGAGAAATTAAAATTAAAACCGCTAAACCCATTTTAAATGAAGCTGTTATCAGGGAATGGTTTTATCATCAACGAGAGAGAACCTCTATATATTACAAGAAAGAGATACTTAACCTTCCTCCATATTGGACAGAAGACAAAATATTGAGAAATTATAAATTTGTAAATACTAAAAGAACATGGGACAAAGAAACCAAATGGTTATTAAAAAACATAACAAGCAATAAAAAATTGAGTTATGAAAATAAAATACTCAATTCATTTTTATTTAGAGTGATAAATAAAAGCGATACGTTAAATGAAATTGATGCGCCCTTTGATTTCACAACAATGACGATTCGTGATATTAATGAAAAGATCAGGGAAAAGACTCTCAATATATCCATAAAAAAACCAAACTATGTATTTTTTAGCGCAGCATATATTTTAGGTGGTCCAAAATTTAATTTCGGGAAATACTTAGAAAATATCGAGGGAGCAACGGAAAATGACATGGTAGTTAGAATGGTAAAATTTGTTTATTATAACCAAGATAAAATTGTTAATGGTGTAAAATCATCCAAAAATCAGTTTGAAGTTTTTGAACATTTAAAATCATTTCCAGGGATTGGGAATTTTCTAGCATATCAAATTTACATAGATCTGACATATATAGCCAATTTTCCGTTTACAGAGTTGAATTTTGTTATTTCAGGCCCTGGTTGTGAAAGAGGAATAAATTGGATTTTTTCTAATAGAGATGGAATGAATAGCGAAGAGTGTTTGTTCTGGTTCACTATTAACCAAAATAGCATCGCAGAAAAATACAATGAAAACTGGAACATGGATGAAATATTCCATTTCCTGCCTAAAGAAGAAAGAGTTTACACCTTAATGGATATGGAAAATAGTGGTGCATGCGAGATAGATAAAAGATGCCGAACTAAATTTAACAATAAAAGACCGAAACAAAAGTATCATTATCATAGTAATAATATAGAATTATTTTATAATTAGAAAATCACAAAGGATTTTAAAATGGTAAAAGAAATTAAGAAAAATGTTTTTGTTAGCCATCATCATAAAGATGACGCCAGTGTTGATGGGGTTTCGCGGTTAGCTGCAACAAAAGGTTATCACCTCCGAAATAGTTCTGTCAGAATGAAACCTGAAAATCAGCGACGTGCTGATGAAAAAAAGATCAGTGATAGAACAATAGCACGTTTGCTCAGAATGAAAATGAGATGGGCTGGTCAAGTTATAGTAGTTATCGGGAAAGAGACACACACAAGACCATGGGTGAATTGGGAAATTCAAGCAGCTCATCAGCTTGGTAAACCTATTATAGGTGTATATGAAAATGGTTTAAAAGGCGATGTAAAACTACCAGAAAATCTCGAAAAATATGCAACCTCTATCGTTGCCTGGAGAAGCGATGCAATTATCGGTGCACTTGAGGGTAAAACTAGTTTTCAAAAGCCTGATGGTACTGATAGGGATAAAGTACAAGGGGGGAATGTAGTATGTTAATAGAAAATAAGTCTTATCTTTATGCCTACGCAATAACACGAGACCTTGGCTTTGCACCTAACCCATTTCATGGAATGTGTACTTTAGCAACATGTAAACCTAGAATTAGAAAGGCAGCTAACGTTGGTGATTGGATTCTGGGGATTGGCGGTTATAATTTAAAATCGGTTAGAAAAAAGTGTATTCTACTAATGAAGGTGACTGAAAAAATCAGTTTTAATGATTATTGGGAAGACAATAGATTCGCCCTCAAAAAGCCAGCGAGAAATGGTAGTCATATGCAGATGTTGGGGGATAATATCTATCATCAGGACGACAACAATAATTGGATTCAAGAAGATTCACATCATAGCAATGCAGATGGCACATTCAATGTGACAAATCTTGAACGTGATACTCATACTGACCAAGTGTTGATTTCAAGGCAGTTTTATTATTTTGGTGATAAAGCCGTTGATGTAAACTTAGACTCGATTGGCTATCACAGAATTAGAGATTATATAAAGTTCTCCTTAGATAACTCTATTCCCGCAAAAGATCTCATAAAAAAAATAGACGCTAAGTTTCGTAGCGAGAAAAATTTAGTTATATCAGATCCATGCCAGTTCTCTGATTTCTATAAACGTGTAGATCAGGGAACTGGTGAACTCTATTAATAAGTACTCACACTCTAACTCTGGATATTATTTAAAACCCTCAATTTTTATCCAGCAACTAGCAATATTACTTAATTCAAAATTCTACAAAGAAACTTGCTATGCAAACCGGTTAAATTGGGATTTGCATTATGATTTTAACTTTGCCTTTTTGATAGCTATCAAGAAGACGGTTAATCCGAATAGGGGAAACGCTTTTCCTGCTCCCCTAACGACTTTTTCCTATACCCACGGGCGCATAGCCAATCAACCCCAATGACACCTCATGGCTTGTCAATTGGATTGAGAGCATAGCGGTTTGATTAGATAACGATCGAATAATGATGCGAAATCCACATCTTCCAGACGGCCTCCATCAAAGTAGTCATGATCTCTTGCCAGGTTCAATGCTGCGCCTCCTGGGGCGGCGACCGGTAGAATTATTGCGTCAGGATGAAATTGCTTAAAGAGCTCATATTCAACCTGAACGCCTTCCATACCTCCTACAAAGACTGCGCCAACTAAGTCGCATCGAGATAACATTTCCTGCCGCATAAGATGTAGGCTGCCGTCTAGATCATCAGGCACTGCGTCGGTGTAAACGACATTGTCGAATCGCTCATTTTCTTCAGGATACCGGCCTTCGAAAAATCGGCTCTGGTACAATACAACGGAGCGAGTGTAATCGACGCCCAGATCTTCGCAAATACTCCAGATCATGGGGGTTATTGCAGGGTGCCCTCCCCATACGATTTTCATTTTTCTTACCACCGCGATAGCAAACTCACGTACAGCACACTGAATCAGGAACGGATCAGCAGTTTCATAATAATCACCTCGTCCATTGACCGGGACGCTTGCTGAGAGAAAAATAGAGTCCACTTTTTAAACCTCCCAATCTGCAAACTGCCAGCCGACCTCGCATGCTTTAACCCACTTCGTTTCCTGAATGTGCGAGCCGAGCCAATCCATATGATTCAGCCACTGAGGATGTAGCCCCACGTGGTCATATAGTATAGCAACTGATTCATCTGGATAGTTCATTGAGGCTTCATGCATGGTTGATGACGTCGGGACCCCGACCGTCGGGTAGACCACTATCATTCGGCCTGTGGGCAGACGAACTTTGGTTTCCCTCCCCACTCCCACACCAATGACTTCACCACCTATAGCCTCAATCCCAATGCGCAAGTTGCTGACTAGGTTGATAGTCCTTACAGCATGACTTTTGCTGCGCACCGCCTCAAGCTGAAGACAAATGCGGTCGATAGCGGAATTCTCGATACGTCCTGTTCCGCCATCCAACTCGCCTTCAGCTAACTCTGCGAGGCTTGCAGTACCCAATCCACGAGACTGCTTCGTTTCAGGCCAAGCGACTCGAAGGACACTGATACCTTTCGCGAGAGCCCGCCCAAACTCAGCTGATGTCCAACGACTATTAAAATAGTCTGGAGTATCTAACATCAACAGCACGTCAGAATCGCAGAGTCTATGCCACAACATGGTCTGAAAATCCTCTGCTGGAGCAATACTATGAGTATCAAGGAATACGTCGAAATGGCGTGCTGATAGAGCATCGAACATCTGGAGCGCGGCAACTCTGGCCTCATCCCGACGGTAGCTTACGAAGACCCTTCGTTGTTTCGGAAGCAAACCAGCGCATTCAAGAAGAGCTATCGAGACACGCTTAGCACCGCCATTGGCGTAGGCCAGACAGTTTAGCGGCTGCAGCACCTCAGGAATCTCCGCAGATATATGTCGTAAATCGGATACAATTGGAATCACAGGAGTACCACTGCGGAGCAAGCTCGGTAAACTTGGGTGATCCACGCCTTCTCCTCCAAAAAATACAACCGCACTCGATCGCAACTGATTTGGTGCAAACATATCAGGAGCTATTTCCCAACTGATCTCCTGACCGAGTCGTAGCCCGTACATCTCCACTGCATTTTTAACCGCATCCTCCAAATCGCGAAGTTGCGCGTCTGAAGGGGAGCCTACAACAGCAAGCTGATAGATAGGAAGCATGGATGCCCTTGTATGCAATTACAATTATCGTCAAAAGGTGTATCTCAGCTGAATCGGGGTGCCTCTAGTAACTTCGCATCAACCCCCAATTCAGTATAAAGCTTATCAACATGTTGGAGCCCGCTGATCCTAATGAAATCGGAGCCATCCGTCAGGGTGTAAGAGCTTAACCACTTCATAAAATGTCCATAATCCATTGAGTAAGTGGACTGCGGGAGTAAGTATCTAAACTCGACGTGTTTACTATCAAACGCGGCTTCTTCTAATTTCCGATATTCCTCCATACCCATCCCATATTCGAGTTGCTTGCGCTCTGTTCGTTTTACATTTCGTGCAAACATAAGTTCGGAGAAAATCCAAGGAGAGGAAAGTCGCTCCGTATCCGACATGTATTCATCAACCTTGATCGAACTTTCCGTGCCTCGGTAAGTGTCAAGGTTGTTGTCACCCCTTGCTGATTTAGGCCGCCTGTTTTTCCCGCTCCGGATTTAATGTCACAGAGCCTGCCGGCTGCCAGTTTCTTGTCCTTCCTGACCAGCGTTCCGGATGGACCGAACGGGCCGACCGGTATACTTCATTGCGCTTCCTCAGTATTTCCCTGTCTTCACCACGGTGTCGCTGCGCCGGCGTTACATAACGGATACCGCTGTGCCGGTGTTCCCCGTTATACCACCGGGTAAATCTCTCCACCCACACCCGCGCTTCTTCCAGCGTTACGAACCCAGATGACGGCCAGTCCGGCACATATTTCAACGTCCTGAACAGCGACTCCACATACGCATTATCATTACTCACCCGCGGACGGCTGTGAGACGGAGTTATCGCTAACTCATGAAGCTTCATTTGCAGCGTTTGTGATTTCATCGCCGCCCCGTTATCCGCATGCAGTACTGGCGGGGTGCGCCAGCATCCTTCCCTGAGTACCGTGCGCTGTATCAGGGCTGCCGCCTGCTCACCACTTTCTGCTTCATGCACTTCACAGCCCACGATTTTACGGCTGAACAGGTCTTCCACCAGATACAGGTAAAACCAGCGTCCCTTCACCGTTGACGGCAGCCACGTGATGTCCCACGTCCACACATGATTCGGCTCCGTCGCTTTCCAGGTGGTGGCCGGCCGGGCTTTCTCTCCCGTCCGCTGCCGCCCCCGTCGATGCGCTTCGCCATGCCGCCGCAGCACCCGGTAAAACGAGGACTCGCTCGCCAGATATCTCCCCTCATCCGCCAGTCGCGGCACGATTTGCGACGGTGGCAGGCTGGCATATGCCGGCTGATGGCACACCGCCAGTATCTGCTGCTCTTCCTCTGCGGTTTAAG
>NZ_RQVV01000047.1 GCF_009295515.1 Erwinia endophytica
TCAACCCGGCGGTCGCTAAACCGTTATTCCGTGTCAGTGGAGGCGCATTATAGGGAGTTCCTGACAACTGACAAGCGCTAATTTGTGAAAAACAGACTGTTCGCTGCATTCCACAGCAAAAGAGCTATTTATACGGAGTTATACACAGATTTATCCACAATTATTATCAACCAGAATTTTAGGCGAGCATCGCGCAAACGTTTTCGCTACAATGCCACCGCAAAATCCTGGCCCCTGTCAGGGGGCGTTACCTGAATATTGCTGCTCTTCTCTTATTGTATAACGGAAGATGACTAAGATTGATGTAACGCTCTTATCTATGCGAACCAAAGCCAAGGGATAAACCTCATGCAACAACCTCGTCCTGTACGCCGCGCTCTGCTTAGCGTGTCTGACAAAACCGGTATCCTCGAATTTGCGCAGGCACTATCAAAGCGTGGTGTCGAACTGCTCTCTACCGGCGGTACTGCCCGCCTGCTGGCAGACGCCAGTCTGCCCGTGACTGAAGTCTCTGACTATACCGGTTTCCCGGAAATGATGGATGGACGCGTAAAAACCCTGCACCCGAAAGTACACGGCGGAATTCTGGGTCGTCGCGGGCAGGATGACGCCATCATGCAAGAACACCATATTTCTCCTATCGACATGGTAGTCGTTAACCTTTATCCCTTTGCTCAAACCGTCGCCCGCGAAGGTTGTTCGCTGGAAGATGCCATTGAGAATATTGATATTGGCGGCCCGACGATGGTGCGTTCAGCGGCGAAAAACCATAAAGACGTCGCCATTGTGGTCAAAAGCAGCGACTACCAGGCCATCATCGACGAGATGGACGCCAACAATAACTCCCTGCAGTTGGCAACCCGCTTCAACCTGGCAATCAAAGCCTTCGAGCACACAGCAGCTTATGACAGCATGATCGCCAACTATTTCGGCAGCCTGGTTCCCCCCTACCACGGTGAAACCACTGAGCCTTCTGGTCGCTTCCCTCGTACGCTGAACCTGAATTTCATCAAGAAGCAGGATATGCGTTACGGCGAAAACAGCCATCAGAACGCCGCTTTCTATATAGAAGAGAATGTTTCTGAGGCATCGGTGGCCACGGCCCGGCAGGTTCAGGGTAAAGCGTTGTCTTATAACAACATCGCGGATACCGATGCCGCGCTGGAATGCGTAAAGGCGTTCAGTGAACCCGCCTGTGTGATAGTCAAACACGCTAACCCATGCGGCGTGGCCGTAGCCGGGTCAATTCTGGAGGCTTATGAGTTCGCGTATAAAACTGACCCGACCTCAGCCTTCGGCGGCATCATTGCGGTTAACCGTGAACTGGACGAAGCCACAGCTCAGGCCATTATTAGCCGTCAGTTCGTGGAAGTGATCATTGCACCTTCAGCCAGCCAGGCGGCTTTGAACATGACCGCAACCAAACAAAATGTTCGCGTACTAACTTGTGGCCAGTGGCTGCAGCGCCAGGCTGGCCTTGACTTTAAGCGCGTTAACGGCGGCCTGCTGGTGCAAGAACGCGACCTGGGCATGGTGACTGAAGGTCAGCTACAAGTAGTCAGCAAGCGCCGACCCACCGAACAGGAACTGCGTGATGCGCTGTTCTGCTGGAAAGTAGCCAAGTTTGTTAAATCCAACGCTATCGTCTATGCGCGTGACAATATGACCATTGGTATCGGCGCAGGCCAGATGAGCCGTGTCTATTCGGCGAAAATTGCCGGTATTAAAGCAGCCGATGAAGGGTTGGAAGTGAAAGGATCGGCCATGGCTTCCGATGCCTTCTTCCCCTTCCGCGACGGAATTGATGCTGCCGCAGCGGTCGGAGTGAGCTGTATCATCCAGCCGGGCGGATCAATTCGCGATGAAGAAGTGATTGCCGCTGCTGACGAACATGGCATTGCAATGATCTTCACCGGTATGCGCCACTTCCGCCATTGATAAGGAACCAGACGATGAAAATTTTAATCATTGGGAATGGCGGACGTGAACACGCCCTGGCGTGGAAAGCCGCCCAGTCACCGCTGGCAGAAACCGTTTTTGTCGCGCCAGGCAACGCTGGTACCGCACTGGAACCGGCCCTGCAAAACGTGGATATCAGTGCCACTGACATTCCCGCTCTGTTAAGTTTTGCACAGCATGAAAAGATTGATCTGACTATCGTGGGCCCTGAAGCACCGCTGGTGATTGGCGTGGTAGATGCATTCCGCGCAGCGGGTCTGAAAATTTTTGGCCCAACGCAAGCGGCGGCCCAGCTTGAAGGTTCCAAAGCCTTCACCAAGGATTTCCTGGCCCGCCATCAGATCCCGACGGCGGAATACCAGAATTTCACAGACATCGACGCCGCACTCGCCTATACGCGCAGTAAAGGCGCGCCCATTGTCATTAAGGCCGATGGTCTGGCCGCCGGTAAAGGGGTCATCGTGGCGATGACGTTGCAGGAAGCGGAAGAGGCCATTCAGGATATGTTGGCCGGTAACGCCTTTGGCGATGCGGGTCACCGGATTGTCGTGGAAGAGTTCCTGGACGGCGAAGAGGCCAGCTTTATCGTGATGGTGGATGGTGAGAATGTGTTGCCAATGGCCACCAGCCAGGATCACAAACGCGTGGGTGATGGTGATACCGGCCCAAATACCGGGGGAATGGGGGCTTATTCCCCTGCTCCCGTGGTCACCGACGAAATCCATCAATGCGTAATGGAGAGGATTATCTGGCCGACCGTGCGTGGCATGGCTGCTGAAGGCAATGTTTATACAGGTTTTCTTTATGCTGGCCTGATGATCGATAAAAACGGGCAGCCGAAGGTAATCGAATTTAATTGTCGCTTTGGCGATCCGGAAACCCAACCGATCATGCTGCGCCTGCAATCGGATTTGGTGGATCTGTGCCTTGCCGCCACCGACGGTAAACTGGACACCAAAGACTCGGTCTGGGACCCTCGGCCTTCTCTGGGAGTCGTGCTGGCGGCAGGCGGTTACCCTGGCGACTACCGCACCGGCGACCCGGTTCTCGGTCTGCCGTTAGAAGAGATACCCGACGGTAAGGTCTTCCACGCAGGCACCAAAATGAAAGACGGACAGGTGGTAACCAGCGGCGGACGTGTGCTGTGCGTGACCGCCCTGGGCGAAGATGTCGCAACAGCGCAGCAACATGCCTACACACTGGCGAAGCCTATTTTCTGGAATGGCTGTTTCTGTCGTAAAGATATTGGCTACCGAGCCATTGACCGTGAATTGAATAAAAACCAGCAATAGCAGGGAAAATTTTCACCACAGGGTCGGATTATCCGGCCCTTTTTTAACGGCGATTAAAAATGAGCGGCTTCAGGTTCAACCGGACAGACATCGTCCAGTGATACCAACAATAGCTGCGTCCCTTTTGGCGCTTCAAGCCATGAGATACTGACCGGCTTACCCGACATCTGCTGATGCTGTGTAATGTAACTGATCGAGTCACTCTCGAAACGGGGATGCATTTCGCCCCCCTGACAGAGCGTTACCGTCCCCCCTGGCGTCCAATGTCCTTGCCTGAGCAATATGTGACCTTCCAGCAGGTCGTCACTGATTTTGAGCATCCGCCCGGCATCAAACTGATATAACGCCACAGCATCAGGCGAGAGCGCTTCACGGCGACCTTCCAACTGACGTTGCATATAGCTAAGGCGACCATTCTGATCAAAACGCATCATCACACTTTCAGGGTGTGCCCCGGCAATATGTCGTTCAATAGAGAGCAGTTTATTTTCCTGCCACAAGTAATCCGTCTTTTCCGTTGCCGAGGCGCTGAAAGGCGTATAAATAGTCATCAGATGGACAGTCTGCGGCGCACTCTCTTTGCGCCAGATTCTGACCGCCCCACGATCGGCAAGATAACCGCTGGCAGTGAAATCAGGCAGTTTTTGACGCGAACTACAGCCTGCCAGTAATAGCATGATAGAAAGGATGAGAAGTGCGAAAGGATAACGAGTCATGGTGTGAGTATCACACAAGGCAAACAACAATACCGCAGTCAGAGAGACTGAGGCCGGATAAAAGCGGACAATGGATATATTTTAACAAAAGGGGCTTAACGCCCCCCTGTTTAAAACTCTTCACTGTCACACGATTACTTAACAGCGTCTTTCAGTGCCTTACCAGAAACAAATGCTGGTACGTTCGCAGCAGCAATTTTGATTTCTTTACCAGTCTGCGGATTGCGGCCAGTACGCTCAGCACGGTGGTTAACTTTAAAGGTACCAAAACCAACCAGTTGTACAGCATCACCTTCTTTCAGAGACTCAGTAATCGCAGCCAGGGTGGATTCCAGTGCAGCTTTAGCCTGGGTCTTAGACAGGTCCGCTTTGTCCGCAATTACATCAATCAGTTGAGTCTTGTTCATAAGTTATCCTTACAGTGTATTTATCGCTTGCTAAGCATCAAGTGCGAGGGAAAAACCAGATTCTGGCACTCTCCTGCATACACGCACCGATAGCCACATTTTTCAGCCCCCCAAATGTAGACCAGACTGGGGGCGAATGTGAAGCCTTAAGGCGCTACAAATCAAGCCTGAAGTCACGTTTTATCGCCTTGTTGCTGAAAATTTATACCGATATTGCTGATTCCGGTTTCCCGCAGGTCAGATCGCAGCCCTTTTATTAACTCCAGATCCCTTTCTTCACTGGCACTGAGCAGGCGGAAAATCTCCCACTGAATATCCCATTCTTCTTCTACAGCAAGATTCATTTTTAGCTCTTCATCGGTCATTTCACGTCCGGCTTGCGTCATTTCCAGCATTGCTACGCTGGTGATGGAGCTTTCGCTGACGGCAATCGCGTGCTCCAGGGTTTCACCACTCAGACGGGAATGCAACAGTTCGCTCAACGCCACACAGGCATCAATAGCCGGGTAGACGCCGTACAGATCATAATCTTCAGCACTCGGGATCGCTTCTTCCAGCTTTTCCAGTTGCGAGTCAAAATTCACTTTAGCGTCCTTGACCACCAATGTTTCCCAGATCAGGTCAAGGATCCGCCGGTATAACTGACCATCACCAAAACTGGTTTGCTGACAAAACGCCCAATAATTGGGATACATTCGTTCACACAGACAAGCCATAAAAGTAACATGCTGCCAACTTGCCAGCTTTTCCAGCCGCAGGTGAATCGGATTACGTAACATGATGGGATCTCTTCAACAAATAGTGCGCGGTCTGCAGTGTAACTGAAAAGCACGCGTCTCACACCGTTAACCCTCTGCGTCCCCCGTCAATGCTGTAAACGACAGATACGTTGGCGGTTTTAGGATATAAGCCGTGTAAAAGCCGGACGCTGAGAGGCAACGGCATCAGCCCAGCGGGTGGGTTCAGGCAAACGATATCCTTGCAGACAGCGTTCCACCCAGTCCAGGGCGGTATCCAGATGGACACGATGACCCGGTGAAATAAATAATGGGTTACAGCGACGCTTGCTGCGCAGTACCCAACCAATCTGCTCGCCTTTATCCACCAGTGGCTGGCGTGAGCCGGGTTCTTCCTCCAGCGCCGCGAACTTACCACACAGAAGACGTTTGGCCACACCGATGGTCGGCACATCCACCAGCAGACCAAAATGGCTGGCAACGCCAAGGCGACGCGGATGTGCTATCCCCTGTCCGTCGACAAACAACAGGTCTGGTTGCAATTGCAACTGTTGCCATGCGGCAAGTAACGCGGGATATTCACGAAAAGAGAGGTAACCGGGAATGTATGGCATGGTGGTGGCAATACGCGCCACCTGGTGCTCAACCAACTTCATCGAGGGATATTCCAGAATAACCAGCGCGGCGCGGGTGACCTCTCCGCCCTGTTCGAATCCAACATCCGCACCCGCAATGTAGCGGGGAGGCATTACCGCAAAATCATCTTCACGCACCACACCCGCGGCACGCGCTGATTGCTCTTGTTTTAATGCCTGAATATCCATGTTCAGTCCTGATGATAAGGGCGTGAGAGTTGGTGAACCGCTTCGACAAAGACACCCGCGCTGGCAGGAGGCACATCCTGATGGATGCCGTGCCCCAAATTAAACACGTGACCGCTGCCGGTTCCAAAGCCCTGCAAAATACGGGCAACTTCCTGCTCAATACGCGCAGGCTGAGCATACAATATTGATGGGTCCATATTGCCCTGCAGCGCCACTTTGTGGCCTACACGACGGCGCGCGTCGGCAATATCGGTGGTCCAGTCCAGTCCCAGCGCATCACAACCGGTGGCAGCCATGGCTTCCAGCCATTGTCCGCCGCCTTTGGTAAACAGGGTTACAGGCACACGGCGGCCTTCATTTTCATGCAGCAGGCCATCAACAATTTTATGCATGTAATGTAGCGAAAACTCAAGATAATCCCGTCCCGTCAGCACGCCACCCCAGGTGTCGAAAATCATCACCGACTGGGCGCCCGCGCGAATTTGCGCATTCAGGTAGAGCGTCACACTGTCAGCCAGTTTGTCCAGCATCATGTGCAGGGTTTCCGGCTCGGCGTACATCATTTTTTTCAGTTTGGTAAACGCTTTACTGCTGCCGCCTTCCACCATATAGGTGGCCAGCGTCCAGGGACTGCCGGAGAAACCAATCAACGGCACTTCACCCTGCAAACTTTTACGGATGGTGCGCACGGCATCCATCACATAGCCCAGTTCCTGTTCCGGATCTGGGATCGGCAATTTTTCAACGTCTGCCCGACACGTTACTGGCGAGGAAAATCGCGGGCCTTCACCGGCCTCAAAATAAAGGCCCAGCCCCATGGCATCAGGGATAGTCAAAATATCGGAGAACAGGATCGCCGCGTCCAGCGGATAACGACGCAGTGGCTGTAACGTCACTTCGCAGGCCAGATCGGCATTTTTGCACAGCGACATAAAATCACCGGCCCTGGCGCGGGTGGCTTTGTACTCTGGCAGGTAGCGTCCGGCTTGACGCATCATCCACACCGGCGTCACATCCACCGGTTGGCGCAGCAGGGCACGCAGATAACGATCGTTCTTCAGTTCACTCATCTTTACATGGCTCTCTTTGTTTCAGGCGCGCAGTATATCATTCATTCTGCCCCGGTGCGGCAGAGTGCGACGGTGTCCTCAATCAGTCGGCGCGCCACGGTGCCCACGGGGGGCAACTGCGGCAGAGCATCAAAGCGATACCAACCCGCATCCAGCAGTTCTTTCGGATCGATGGTGACCTCCCCGCTGTCATAATCGGCCATAAACGCCATCATCAGCGACTGAGGGAAGGGCCACGGCTGCGAGGAAACATAGCGCAGGTTTTTCACCTTTAGCCCGCTCTCCTCCATCACCTCACGTGCGACAGTCTGCTCCAGCGTTTCGCCCACTTCGACAAATCCAGCCAGCACGGTATAAACGCCATTGCGATGTTTGGTATGTTGCGCCAACAAAATCTCTTCACCCCGACGGATGGCCACGATGATGCAAGGCGCGATCTGCGGGTAATAACGCTGGCGACAGTGACGGCACAAACAGGCCCATTCAGTTTTGCTGTGGTGCATTTCATGGCCGCAATAGCCGCACCACTTGTGCGAGCGATAAAACTCAGCCAGTTGGATCCCACGGCCGGCAAGCTGAAACAGGCCAACATCCTGATCGAGGATCTGCCGCAGCGATCCCATCTCATCCTTACGGCTACCGCAGATCAACCAAACCGGTTCGCCCTGCCATTCACCGATCACTGCTCCTGTCGATCCACTAAGCCCTAATTCTTGTGCACTTCCATACGGTAATTGACCTTTTGGCAACCACAGTTTGTTCTCGTGGCTGATAACCCACCAGCCAGCGTCTGCATTTGAAATCTCACATTCCATCAATTTGCTTATCCTCAGTTGCAAAGGCTCTGTATAGGATGAAACATTAAAAATAACATTTACGGAAGGCACAGGGGCTTACCCCGTTAAAAAACCTGACCACGCAAGTTGCTGGGCGCAGTGATATGCCGGACCACGGTTTACACTCACCAAAGCAACATCTGCTCATCTGTTAATGAATGGCTGGCATCAAGACTAACAAGGATTCTTTGACTTCGCTTGATGAAAACACCTTAAACACCGTTTGCCAGCGTCGGATAGATTATCTTCCGTCCGGCCATTTTACCGCCTGTAAGTACTTCAATCGAAGCAATGGAAAGCCCCAAACTACGTTGGCTAAAACCTAATGCGACGGGGGGACACTCTGCGGCCCACAGCTCAACGTATGGCGAATATAAAGCCCTTGTGGTTTCTAAAAAGCCCCTCTATGCTGAGGGAGTCATAACATGATCGGCAACTAAACGGTCATGATTGCTCTGCTTTCCCCGCCCAGGGATGCAGAATTCTTCTTGTCGGAGTGCCCTAAAGGGCTGAGACCGTTAATTCGGGATCCGCGGAACCTGATCAGGTTAGTACCTGCGAAGGGAACAAGAGTAAACATTCTGTGATGGTGTGATTTCGCCCTTCATCACACCCTGCGCTTACTCCTCCGAGCTCCGGACAAGCAACTTTCCCTGTCAACCAAGGAACGTGCTATGTCTGCCATTGATAAAAAATCTACCCGTCGCGAGCAACGTGCTGAAGCACAAAAGTTTATCGACTCCTTGCAAGGTACGGCTTTTCCCAATTCAAGACGGATCTGGCTGACCGGCTCTCGTGCCGATATTCGCGTGCCAATGCGTGAAATCCAGCTCAGCCCAACGATGATTGGGGGCAGTAAAGACCATCCGCTATTTGAAGATAATGAGCCTGTACCGGTCTATGATACCGCCGGGCCTTACGGCGATCCTGACGCAAAAATTGATGTCCATGCCGGGCTGACGCGATTACGTAATGACTGGATTATTGAACGCGGCGATACACAGCCGATAACACAGCTTAGTTCGGTTTATACTCAGCAGCGGCTGGCCGACGAAGGGCTGGATCACCTGCGTTTCGATAAGTTGCCCCATCCACGCCGGGCGTTACCCGGTCATTGTGTTACTCAGATGCATTACGCACGTCTGGGGATAATCACCCCCGAAATGGAATTTATCGCCCTACGTGAAAACATGGGGCGTGAGCGTATCCGTAGTGAGACGCTGTTACAACAGCATCCGGGCAACAGCTTTGGTACGATCTTGCCGGAAAACATCACCGCCGAATTCGTTCGCCAGGAAGTTGCTGCCGGTCGGGCCATTATCCCCGCCAATATCAACCATCCGGAATCAGAGCCAATGATCATCGGGCGTAATTTTCTGGTGAAAATCAACGCTAATATTGGCAATTCCGCGGTCAGTTCATCAATTGAGGAAGAGGTCGAAAAACTGGTGTGGTCCGTCCGCTGGGGCGCAGATACGGTGATGGATCTGTCCACCGGCCGAAATATCCATGAAACCCGCGAGTGGCTTCTGCGTAACAGCCCGGTTCCGATTGGCACCGTACCAATCTATCAGGCTTTAGAGAAAGTGAACGGTATCGCGGAAAACCTTAACTGGGAAATCTTCCGCGACACACTCCTGGAACAGGCGGAACAAGGGGTGGATTATTTCACTATCCACACTGGCGTGCTGCTGCGCTATGTGCCCATGACCGCCAAACGCCTGACCGGTATCGTTTCTCGCGGCGGCTCAATCATGGCGAAATGGTGTCTGTCACATCATCAGGAAAGCTTTCTCTACCAACATTTCCGCGAAATTTGTGAAATCTGCGCCGCTTATGACGTCTCCCTGTCGCTGGGCGATGGTCTGCGTCCAGGCTCGATCCAGGATGCCAACGATGAAGCCCAGTTTGCCGAGTTGCATACCCTGGGGGAACTGACCAAAATCGCCTGGGAATATGATGTGCAGGTGATGATTGAAGGGCCGGGCCATGTGCCGATGCAGATGATCCGCCGCAATATGACCGAACAGTTGGAACACTGCCATGAAGCACCATTTTACACCCTTGGCCCGCTGACCACCGATATCGCGCCGGGTTATGACCATTTTACATCGGGTATCGGCGCGGCAATGATCGGTTGGTTCGGCTGTGCCATGTTGTGCTATGTCACGCCAAAAGAACATCTGGGGCTGCCAAACAAAGAAGACGTTAAGCAGGGTCTGATCACCTATAAAATCGCGGCGCACGCGGCGGATCTGGCGAAAGGTCACCCCGGTGCGCAGATCCGGGATAACGCCATGTCCAAGGCTCGTTTCGAATTTCGCTGGGAAGATCAGTTCAATCTGGCGCTCGATCCACACACTGCCCGTTCTTATCACGACGAGACACTGCCACAAGAATCCGGCAAGGTGGCGCATTTCTGCTCTATGTGCGGCCCAAAATTCTGCTCAATGAAAATCACCCAGGAAGTACGTGACTATGCGGCGAAACAGCAGGCAGACGCTAAATCGATTGAGATCGGTATGGCCGAAATGTCGGAAGCTTTCCGCCAGCACGGCGGTGACCTGTACCACCCTGCCAGTACGCGCCTGCCGGAGGAAAAAGTATGAGCCGGGGTCCTTTTCCTGTGACGGAAGAGCGGCTTGGACTCTATCCGGTCGTCGACACGGTGGAGTGGATCGAGCGTCTGCTGACTGTCGGTGTGCGTACTCTGCAATTGCGTATCAAGGATCAGCCAGATGAAGCGGTTGAACAGGATATCGCCGCCGCTATCGCTCTGGGCCGACGCTTCCGGGCTCGCCTGTTTATCAATGATTACTGGCGGCTGGCGATCAAACATCAGGCGTACGGCGTTCATCTGGGTCAGGAAGACCTGAATAGCGCCGATCTGGACGCTATCCACCGCGCTGGTCTTCGTCTGGGTCTGTCCACCCATGATGATAGCGAACTGGATCGCGCATTGGCAGTGCGTCCTTCTTATATCGCTCTTGGTCACGTTTTCCCAACACAAACCAAAAAAATGCCTTCTTCTCCCCAGGGACTGGATGAACTTAAACGCCATGTCGACCGGTTAACGGAGATTTCAACGGTAGCGATTGGCGGGATCAGCCTTGAGCGCGCGCCGGCGGTACTGGCAACTGGCGTCGGTAGCATTGCCGTCGTCAGCGCCATCACCCAGGCCACAGACTGGAAAGCCGCGACCAAACAACTGCTGGCACTGGCGGGTTCAGGAGGTCTGTCTCATGTTCAGTGACCAGGATTTTATGCGCTACAGCCGCCAACTGCTGCTGGAGGAGTTTGGTCAACCTACCCAGCACCAACTGCGGGCTGCCAGCGTACTGATTGTCGGGCTTGGGGGACTTGGTTCACCTGCCGCGCTGTATCTGGCCGCCGCTGGCGTCGGCACGCTGCTGCTGGCTGACGACGATACCATACATATCAGTAATCTCCAGAGGCAGATCCTGTTTCGCAGCAATGAGACCGGACAGTCCAAATCTGCTGTCGCCAGGAAACATCTTCAGGCGCTGAATCCGCAGGTGGAGTGCATCGCTGTGGAAAACCGTATGCATGCGGAATCGCTGAAGGAAGTCATGCAGCGGGCCGATCTGGTACTGGACTGCAGCGATAACATGCAAACCCGCCAGGCGGTTAATGCCGCCTGCGTGCAATACGCAACTCCCCTGATCAGCGCCAGCGCGGTCGGCTTGAGCGGCCAGTTACTGGTATTGACGCCGCCCTTTACACATGGCTGTTACCGCTGCCTGTGGCCAGATGAAGCCGAGCCGCAACGCAACTGCCGGACAGCAGGCGTACTGGGGCCGGTTGTCGGTGTGATGGGCACGTTGCAGGCGCTGGAAGCACTAAAAGTACTGACCGGCCAGACTTCTGTACTGGATGGCAAGCTACGACTGTTTGATGGCCGCCAGCAAACCTGGCGCACGCTGAATCTTGAGCGCAGCGCTAACTGCCCGGTATGTGGAGGAGGCGATGAACATCGTGATTAATGATGAGGCGATCGCTCTCCCTGTACCGCTAACGCTGGAGGGACTGCTGCTGCAACTCTCCCGTCACCAACCGGGAACCGCGCTGGCCGTCAATCAGCATATTGTGCCCCGCGAGCGCTGGGCTGACTGGCTGTTACAGGAAGGCGACGAGCTGGTTATTTTCCAGGCCATCGCCGGAGGTTGATATGTTACAGATAGCTGATAAAACGTTTTCTTCCCGTCTGTTTACCGGTACCGGTAAATTCGCCAGCCCGGCAATCATGCTGGAAGCGTTAAAAGAATCTGGCACACAACTGGTCACGATGGCGATGAAGCGGGTCGATTTACGCGGTGGTAATGATGGTATTCTACAACCATTGCGGCAGTTGCAACCGGGTGTGCAGCTATTGCCCAACACATCCGGTGCCAAAACAGCCGAAGAGGCAATCTTTGCCGCCCGACTGGCCCGTGAAGCGCTGGGAACAAACTGGTTGAAGTTAGAAATCCACCCTGATGCCCGCTACCTGCTACCGGATGCCGTAGAAACGCTAAAAGCCGCTGCCGCGCTGGTGAAAGAAGGTTTCACCATACTGCCGTATTGCCATGCCGACCCGGTATTATGCAAACGACTGGAGGAAGTGGGTTGCGCGGCAGTAATGCCGCTTGGCGCGCCTATTGGCAGCAATCAGGGGCTTAAAACCCGTGATCTACTGGCAATTATCATCGAACAGTCAACAGTACCGGTGGTTGTCGATGCCGGTATTGGTGCCCCCAGCCACGCCAGCGAAGCCCTGGAATTGGGCGCCGATGCCGTACTGGTCAATACTGCCATTGCATCCGCCGCCAACCCGGTGCAGATGGCGTGCGCTTTCCGGCTGGCGGTTGAGGCCGGCACCCTGGCTTATCGCAGCGGATTAAGCGAATACCATCAACAAGCCGTGGCAACCAGCCCATTAACCGATTTTCTACAAAGCGAGGTCGCGAGATGAAAAGCTTCGTGTCGCAGTGGGAAAAGCTGGAATGGGATGATATCCGGCTGCGCATCAACAGCAAAACGGCAACCGACGTGGAATGGGCGCTGAATGCGCGAAAAGTGGGACGTGAAGAGCTGATGGCCCTGCTTTCTCCCGCGGCTCAGGATTATCTTGAACCTCTGGCGAGAAAGGCACAGAGGCTGACCCGCCAGCGCTTTGGTCATGCGGTAAACCTGTTCGTGCCACTCTATCTCTCCAACCTCTGCGCAAATGATTGTACCTATTGCGGCTTCTCAATGAGCAACCGCATTAAACGCAAAACGCTGGATGCGAACGAGATAGCGCGTGAATGCCTGGCGATCCGCTCTATGGGGTTTGATCAGCTATTGCTGGTCACCGGCGAGCACCAGACCAGGGTGGGTATGGACTATTTCCGTCAGCATCTGCCTGCAATCCGCTCACATTTCAGTTCGCTGATGATGGAAGTACAACCCATGGGCGAAGCCGAGTATGCCGAACTGAAAACGCTGGGTCTGGATGGCGTGCTGGTCTATCAGGAAACCTACCATCCGCAGGTTTACCGTCATCACCACCTGAAAGGCAACAAGCAGGACTTCTTCTTCCGGCTGGAAACGCCAGACCGGCTGGGTCGTGCTGGTGTGGATAAGATTGGGCTGGGGACGCTGATCGGCCTGTCTGACAGTTGGCGCACGGACTGCTATATGATGGCGGAACATTTGCTGTGGCTACAAAAAACCTGGTGGAAAAGTCGCTATTCCGTCGCTTTCCCACGGCTACGCCCCTGCACTGGCGGTATTCAACCAGCTTCACTGATGAATGAAGCTCAGTTGGTACAGGTTATCTGCGCCTTTCGCTTGTTTGCGCCGGAAGTGGAGCAGTCGCTTTCAACCCGCGAGTCGCCACAGTTCCGCGATAAAGTTGTACCGCTGGCGATTAATACACTTAGCGCCTTTTCGAAAACCCAGCCCGGCGGTTATGCCGACAACAAAGCTGAGCTTGAACAGTTCTCGCCGCATGATAATCGCCATCCACAACAGGTTGCCGAGGCACTGATCCAGTCCGGGTTACAACCCGTCTGGAAAGACTGGGACCGTTATCTGGGACGCGCGCCAGCCCGTTAAATACCCGTTTTTTTTCAGCAACGCTGCCGGAACGGCCTGAAACGGGCATCTGGCAGCCTTTTGCCCTCACATTTGCGTAAGGAACAGCGCCAATACACCGGTGACTTGAAATAAACGACAGATATACCCTCCAATTTATATCATGTCCTGTTAATACTTTATTCCAGACTACATTCATATTTAAGAAAAATTAATAATTTTTCCAGAATGCCAGCAATAATGCTCTTATTTCGGGGAAGGTACTCAAATTTAATGAATCTTCTGAAATATTCTAAAGTTTATTCCAGCTATGATTCCATAAATTAAATGTGGTGAGTGGCTGCTTTAATGAAACCTTGTAGAGTCAGGGTGTCGATGTCAACCGGGCATCGTCCAGGCCTGGCGTATATTTCTTCCTGTCGGGCCTGCCTCACTCAACATGATGAAAAATCAGGCCTGTCACACCTGATGAATAATCCATCTGTAGAGAAAACCCCACTGAACCGGAGACAATTTATTTCCTCTTTAATATTCTGCGGACCTCACCAGAACGCCCCAACCTATCCATAGCGCCAGACACCAACAATGCATACTTACGTGATTCCAGCACAACTGAAAGATATTCCATCTGCGGCAATGGGAAGTATCAATACGGCTTGCGGACAAGCCTTCAACTATTTACTCCACGACAATTATGGCGCCCGCTAACACGCCGGCGCTTTCTTGCCATGTAAACAGGATCAATAGCCATAAAAAAACCGCTCCGAAGAGCGGTTTTTACTCGTAGCATTAGCGACAACGATTAATCGTCACTGCCACCTAAACCCGCGTTCAGCAATTCCGCCAGGCTGGCAGACGCTTCGTCCGCCGTCACCTGAGGCACGACTGGAACTTCGCCTGCGGCCTTACGGCGCATACGATCCTGGTGGTAAGCGTAACCAGTACCGGCTGGGATCAGACGGCCCACGATAACGTTCTCTTTCAGGCCACGCAGTTCATCACGTTTGCCCGCAACAGCCGCTTCGGTCAGTACGCGCGTCGTTTCCTGGAACGATGCGGCAGAGATGAAGGACTCGGTCGCCAGTGACGCTTTGGTGATACCCAGCAGATCGCGCATGTAGGTTGCCGCGATTTTGCCGTTGGCTTCCAGCTCACGGTTAGAGATCTTAACGCGTGATACTTCAACCTGCTCGCCATCCAGGAAGTCGGAGCTGCCTGCATTTTCGATGGTTGCCTTACGCAGCATCTGACGAACAATGACTTCGATGTGCTTATCGTTAATCTTAACGCCCTGCAGACGGTAAACTTCCTGCACTTCGTTAGTAATATAACGGGTCACCGCATGTACGCCACGCAGACGCAGAATGTCATGTGGTGACTCTGGGCCATCGGAAACCACGTCACCACGCTCCACGCGTTCACCTTCGAACACGTTAAGCTGACGCCATTTCGGAATCATCTCTTCGTACGGATCACTACCGTCTACCGGGGTGATGACCAGACGACGTTTGCCTTTGGTTTCTTTACCGAAGGAAATGATGCCACTGATCTCAGCCAGAATTGCCGGTTCTTTCGGACGACGAGCTTCGAACAGGTCGGCAACGCGTGGCAGACCACCGGTGATATCCTTGGTCCCGCCGGATTCCTGCGGAACACGCGCCAGGGTGTCACCCGAACTGATCTTGATACCGTCTTCCAGTTGTACAATCGCTTTACCCGGCAGGAAGTACTGAGCAGGCATATCGGTACCTGGAATCAGTACATCGTCACCATTGGCATCCACGATTTTCAGTGCCGGACGCAGATCTTTACCGCCGGACGTACGCTCAGCGCTATCCAGGATAACCAGAGAAGACAGACCGGTCAGGTCATCTGTCTGGCGGGTAATAGTCTGACCATCAATCATGTCAACGAAGCGCACGAAACCGCTCACTTCGGTGATAACCGGCATGGTATGCGGATCCCAGTTGGCGACAGTCTCACCCGCAGCAACCTGCTCACCGTCGCCTTTCGCCATGATGGCACCGTAAGGAACTTTATAGCTCTCTTTGGTACGACCAAATTCGTCGATCATTTTCAGTTCAACATTACGCGAGGTGATAACCAGCTTGCCAGTGGAGTTCGTTACCGACTTGGCGTTGATCAGCTTCAGAGTACCTTTGTTCTTCACCTGAATGCTGGATTCAGCGGCCGCACGCGATGCCGCACCACCGATGTGGAACGTACGCATGGTCAGCTGAGTACCTGGTTCACCGATGGACTGTGCTGCAATAACGCCGATGGCCTCACCTTTATTGATGATGTGACCACGCGCCAGATCGCGTCCATAACAGTGGGCACACACACCGAAGTCAGTTTCACAACTTACCACAGAGCGAACTTTCAGGCTGTCAACTGAGTACTCTTCCAACAGATCACACTGGTGCTCATGCAGCAGAGTGTTACGTGGCAGCAGAATATCAGCCGTACCCGGCTTGAGGACATCTTCCGCCGTCACACGACCCAGCACACGCTCACGCAGCGGTTCTTTCACGTCGCCACCCTCGATAACCGGCGTCATCAGGATACCTTCGTGTGTACCACAGTCATCCTCGGTCACCACCAGATCCTGCGCCACGTCAACCAGACGACGGGTCAGATAACCGGAGTTCGCGGTTTTCAACGCGGTATCCGCCAAACCTTTACGCGCACCGTGGGTAGAGATGAAGTACTGGAGTACGTTCAGACCTTCACGGAAGTTCGCGGTGATGGGCGTTTCAATGATCGAACCATCCGGTTTAGCCATCAGGCCACGCATACCCGCCAACTGACGAATCTGTGCAGCAGAACCACGAGCACCGGAGTCGGCCATCATGAAAATGCTATTGAAGGAAACCTGGCGCTCTTCCACACCGTCACGGTTAATCACGGTTTCGGTAGACAGGTTTTCCATCATGGCTTTCGCCACACGTTCGTTAGCTGCAGCCCAGATATCGATAACCTTGTTATAGCGTTCGCCTGCGGTGACCAGACCAGACTGGAACTGCTCCTGGATCTCAGCCACTTCCGCTTCCGCTTCGCTGATGATTTCCGCTTTCTTCTCCGGGATAACCATGTCGTCGATACCCACAGATGCGCCAGAACGCGCAGCATAGGCAAAGCCGGTATACATAGTCTGGTCAGCAAAGATAACCGTTGGTTTCAGGCCCAGGATACGGTAACAGGTGTTCAGCATTTTGGAGATCGCTTTCTTACCCAACGCCTGGTTGACGATGGAGAAAGGCAGACCTTTTGGCACGATCATCCACAGGATGGCCCGGCCAATAGTCGTATCGACCAGACCGGTTTTTTCCACCCATTCGCCAAGCTCGTTTTTCTCATACTCGGTGATACGAACCTTAACACGGGCATGCAGAGAAGCCAGACCGGCGCGATAAATACGTTCCGCTTCTTTCGGCCCCGTCAACACCATGCCTTCGCCTTTGGCGTTAACACAGTCACGAGTCATGTAGTACAGACCCAGAACCACGTCCTGAGAAGGAACAATGATTGGCTCACCGTTCGCTGGAGACAGGATGTTGTTGGTCGACATCATCAGCGCACGCGCTTCCAGCTGGGCTTCCAGCGTCAACGGTACGTGAACCGCCATCTGGTCACCATCGAAGTCGGCGTTATAAGCCGCACAAACCAGCGGATGCAACTGAATCGCTTTACCTTCAATCAGCACGGGTTCAAACGCCTGGATACCCAAACGGTGCAGAGTAGGTGCGCGGTTCAGCAACACTGGGTGTTCGCGGATCACTTCGTCCAGGATATCCCAGACTACCGCTTCTTCACGCTCAACCATTTTCTTGGCAGCTTTGATGGTGGTAGCAAGACCACGCAGTTCCAGCTTGCCGTAGATGAACGGTTTGAACAGCTCCAGCGCCATTTTCTTCGGCAGACCACACTGATGCAGACGCAGGTATGGACCTACGGTGATAACGGAGCGACCAGAGTAGTCGACACGTTTACCCAGCAGGTTCTGACGGAAACGACCCTGTTTACCTTTGATCATATCGGCCAAAGATTTCAGAGGACGCTTGTTAGAACCCGTGATCGCACGACCACGGCGACCATTATCCAGCAATGCATCGACCGCTTCCTGCAACATACGTTTTTCGTTACGTACGATGATATCTGGCGCAGCCAGATCCAGCAGACGCTTCAGGCGGTTGTTACGGTTGATCACGCGACGGTACAGATCATTCAGATCCGAGGTAGCGAAACGACCACCGTCCAGCGGCACCAGCGGACGCAGATCCGGCGGCAGCACAGGCAGCACGGTCAGGATCATCCACTCCGGCTTGTTGCCAGACTGCACGAACGCTTCCAGCAACTTGATACGCTTGGTCAGCTTTTTACGCTTGGTTTCGGAGTTGGTTTCATTCAGCTCCTCACGCAGTTGCTCGCATTCCTGCTCCAGATCCATGTTTTTCAACAGGGCCTGGATCGCTTCCGCACCCATTTTCGCGTCAAATTCATCACCAAATTCTTCCAGCGCGTCCAGATACTGCTCTTCAGTCAGGATCTGACGGCGCTCAAGGTTGGTCATGCCGCCTTCAACCACCACATAAGATTCGAAGTACAAAACACGTTCGATATCACGCAGCGGCATATCCAGCAATAAACCAATGCGCGATGGCAGTGATTTCAGGAACCAAATGTGCGCAGTAGGTGAAGCCAGTTCAATGTGGCCCATACGCTCACGGCGGACCTTAGTCTGGGTCACTTCAACGCCGCATTTCTCACAGATAACACCGCGATGTTTAAGGCGTTTGTACTTACCGCACAGGCACTCGTAATCTTTTACCGGCCCAAAAATACGCGCGCAGAAAAGCCCGTCACGTTCAGGTTTGAAGGTACGATAGTTAATGGTTTCTGGCTTTTTAACTTCACCAAAAGACCAGGAACGGATCATGTCTGGCGACGCCAGAGCAATTTTGATCGCATCAAACTCTTCGGTCTTAGTTTGCGCTTTCAGAAACTTAAGTAAGTCTTTCACGGATTAGCTCCCGTCGGAGTGAGACTTCTCAGCACGCCCGGAAAGGCGTGCTGTAACCAGTACAAATTCGAGTGCTTACTCGTCTTCCAGCTCGATGTTGATACCCAGCGAGCGGATCTCTTTCAACAATACGTTGAAGGATTCCGGCATGCCCGGTTCCATCTGATGATTGCCGTCAACGATGTTTTTATACATCTTGGTACGGCCGTTCACGTCATCAGACTTGACGGTCAGCATTTCCTGCAGGGTATAAGCGGCGCCGTATGCTTCCAGGGCCCACACTTCCATCTCACCAAAGCGCTGTCCACCGAACTGCGCTTTACCACCCAGCGGCTGCTGAGTCACGAGGCTATAAGAACCAGTAGAACGTGCATGCATTTTGTCATCCACTAAGTGGTTGAGTTTCAGCATGTACATGTAGCCAACGGTCACCTGACGCTCGAACTGTTCACCAGTACGACCATCAAACAGGGTTATCTGACCGGAAGACGGCAGACCGCCGAGCTGCAACAGCTCTTTGATCTCGCTTTCTTTCGCACCATCAAACACTGGCGTCGCAATCGGCATCCCTTTCTTCAGGTTTTCAGCCAGACGTAACACTTCATCGTCACTGAACGTATTCAGATCGACTTTCTGCCGCACATCGGTGCCCAGATCGTACGCACGCTGGATAAATTCACGCAGCCTGGACACATCTTCCTGCTTCTTAAGCATCGCGTTGATTTTCTCGCCAATGCCTTTCGCAGCCATACCCAGGTGGGTTTCAAGAATTTGACCAATGTTCATACGTGATGGTACGCCCAACGGGTTCAGTACGATATCGACCGGTGTACCGTTCTCATCGTATGGCATATCTTCGATCGGATTGATCTTGGAGATAACACCTTTGTTCCCGTGGCGACCCGCCATTTTATCACCCGGCTGAATCTGACGTTTCACGGCCAGATACACCTTAACGATTTTCAGCACGCCAGGTGCCAGATCATCGCCCTGAGTGATTTTGCGGCGCTTCGCTTCGAGTTTCTTCTCAAACTCGTGCTTCAGTTCATCGTACTGTTCAGACAGCTGTTCCAACTGGTTCTGCTTGTCTTCGTCGGTCAGACCGAGTTCCAGCCAGCGTTCGCGTGGCAGCTTCTCCAGTTTCTCCGCTTCAATACCGCCAGAAATCAGCAGGTAATGAATACGGCTGAATAAGCCAGCCTCGAGGATCTGCAATTCTTCAGACAGGTCTTTCTTCGCCTGCTTAAGCTGCATTTCTTCGATTTCCAACGCACGCTTGTCTTTTTCCACGCCATCGCGGGTAAAGACCTGCACATCAATAACCGTACCAGACACGCCGTTCGGCACACGCAGAGAAGAGTCCTTAACGTCGGACGCTTTCTCACCGAAGATCGCGCGCAACAGCTTCTCTTCCGGCGTCAGCTGAGTCTCGCCTTTCGGCGTTACTTTGCCCACCAGGATGTCGCCACCGGTCACTTCAGCACCGATATACACAATACCGGACTCATCCAGTTTAGAGAGCGCAGCTTCCCCCACATTAGGGATGTCAGCGGTAATCTCTTCTGGCCCCAGCTTGGTGTCACGAGACACACAGGCCAGTTCCTGAATATGAATGGTCGTGAAGCGATCTTCCTGTACCACGCGTTCAGAGACTAAAATTGAGTCTTCGAAGTTGTAGCCGTTCCACGGCATGAACGCAACGCGCATGTTCTGACCCAGCGCCAGTTCGCCCAGATCCGTTGACGGACCATCAGCCAACACATCGCCACGTTCAACTGGTTCGCCCAGGTTGACACACGGCATCTGGTTGATACAGGTGTTCTGGTTAGAACGGGTGTACTTGGTCAGGTTGTAAATATCGATACCGGCTTCGCCTGGGTACATCTCGTCTTCGTTCACTTTGATAACGATACGGGATGCATCAACGTACTGAACGGTACCACCACGTTTCGCGACAGCGGTTACCCCGGAGTCAACCGCTACCGCGCGTTCCATACCGGTACCCACCAACGGCTTGTCAGCACGCAGAGTAGGAACCGCCTGACGTTGCATGTTTGCACCCATCAATGCGCGGTTAGCGTCATCGTGTTCCAGGAACGGAATCAGCGATGCCCCGACGGAAACCACCTGCTGGGTGGAAACGTCCATATAGTCAACCTGATCACGGCTGAACAGACTCGACTCGCCTTTGCTACGGCAAGTCACCAAATCATCGACAAAGTGACCTTCCTCGTCGAGATTGGTGTTCGCCTGAGCGATAACGTAGTTACCCTCTTCAATTGCTGAGAGATAATGAATTTCGTCGGTCACCACCCCGTCACGAACACGACGGTATGGCGTTTCCAGAAAACCATACTCATTAGTCTGCGCGTACACCGACAGGGAGTTGATCAGACCAATGTTCGGACCTTCAGGCGTTTCGATTGGACACACACGACCATAGTGAGTCGGGTGAACATCTCGCACTTCAAAGCCTGCCCGCTCACGCGTCAGACCGCCTGGGCCCAGTGCAGAGATACGCCGTTTGTGGGTAATCTCAGACAGTGGGTTGTTCTGGTCCATAAACTGTGACAACTGGCTGGAACCAAAGAACTCTTTCACCGCCGCCGAGATTGGCTTGGCGTTGATCATATCCTGCGGCATCAGGGTATCCAGATCACCCAAAGACAGGCGCTCTTTAACCGCACGCTCTACGCGCACCAGACCAACACGGAACTGGTTTTCGGCCATTTCACCGACGGAACGAATGCGACGGTTACCGAGGTGGTCGATATCATCCACTTCACCAATACCATTGCGGATATCGATGAGCTTCTTCATCACCTCAATGATGTCGTCTTTGCTCAGAATGCCGGAACCTTCAATCTCTTCACGCTGCAGAGAACGGTTGAACTTCATACGACCAACTGCAGATAAATCGTAGCGGTCTTCAGAGAAGAACAGGTTCTCGAACAGGTTTTCAGCCGCTTCACGCGTTGGCGGTTCACCAGGACGCATCATGCGGTAGATCTCAACCAGCGCGCTCAGGCGATCACTGGTTGGGTCGACACGCAGGGTTTCAGAAATGTATGAGCCGTGATCCAGATCGTTAGTAAACAGCGTTTCGATGCGCTTATGACCAGCCTGGCTCAGCTTAGCCAGCAGATCCAGCGACAGCTCCATGTTAGCTGCAACAATCAGTTCGCCGGTGCTTTCGTCGATATAATCTTTAGCGACGACTTTACCTGCGATGTATTCAACCGGAACCTCGATGTGTTCGACACCATCTTTTTCCAGTTGACGAATATGGCGTGCAGTAATGCGACGGCCTTTCTCTACGTATACGGTACCGTTAGATTCGATATCGAAAGAGGCGGTCTCACCACGCAGGCGTTCAGGAACCAGTTCCATCTGCAGCTTGTTGTCGCGGATTTCATACACGATTTTTTCAAAGAACAGGTCAAGGATCTGCTCAGTGGTGTAGTTCAGCGCGCGCAGAATGATGGTCGCAGGCAATTTACGGCGACGGTCAATACGGACGAACAGATTGTCTTTTGGATCGAACTCAAAGTCCAACCAGGAACCACGGTAAGGAATGATACGGGCGTTATACAGCACTTTACCCGATGAGTGGGTTTTACCCTTATCGCTGTCAAAGAAAACGCCAGGACTACGATGCAGCTGAGAAACGATAACGCGTTCTGTACCATTGATAACAAAGGTACCGTTATCGGTCATGAGCGGAATTTCGCCCATGTAAACTTCCTGTTCTTTGATGTCTTTAACGGTACCTTCTGGCGCTTCGCGCTCGTAGATAACCAGACGCAGTTTTACGCGCAAAGGAGCAGAGTACGTGACACCACGAATCTGGCACTCTTTCACATCAAATACAGGTTCGCCTAGCCGGTAGCTGACGTACTGCAGCTCAGAATTACCGCTATAGCTTTGGATAGGGAACACGGAACGGAAGGCAGCTTCCAGACCGTATTGACCTTCCGGATCTTGCTCAATGAACTTCTGGAAAGAGTCAAGCTGGATAGAAAGGAGATATGGGATGTCCAGAACTTGTGGACGTTTACCAAAATCCTTACGAATGCGTTTTTTCTCGGTATAGGAGTAAACCATAGGGTTCCTCAGCTCGCTGAAAAGTAGAACCACTCTGTCCGTCCAGGGGGGACAGTTCTGCAACACTATTTTGTGACGCGGAAAGAAAACTCCCCTTCCGTAATACCTCTTTCTATCACTCTTAAATCATTTCGTTGCCTTGACTGTACAGATCGCACTCTGTAGAAGAGCAATATATTAAGTCGTCGATAGAGAAAGATATTAAGCAAATCAATGACTAAACAGTGTGAAACGTCATTAATGCTTTAGAGCGCAAAAAGGCTGGTGACCAAAAAGTCACCAGCCGTCAGTCTGGAAAAAACTACAACCAGACTGCAACCTGAAAGGTTGGCTTATTTGACTTCAACTTCTGCGCCAGCTTCTTCCAGTGCTTTCTTCAGAGCTTCTGCGTCGTCTTTGCTGATGCCTTCTTTCAGGGCAGCAGGTGCAGACTCAACCAGGTCTTTAGCTTCTTTCAGGCCCAGACCGGTTGCGCCACGTACTGCTTTGATCACGGCAACTTTGTTAGCGCCGACCGCTTTCAGTACTACGTCGAACTCAGTTTTTTCTTCAGCAGCTTCAGCAGGACCGCCAGCAGCAACAGCTACAGCAGCAGCAGCAGAAACACCGAATTTTTCTTCCATAGCGGAAACCAGCTCAACAACGTCCATTACAGACATAGCCGCTACTGCTTCCAGAATTTGATCTTTAGTGATAGACATGACAATTGTTCCTGTGAATCAGAAATAGTTTATACGTTAGCAAGTGCAACAGGCAAAAAAGTGCGATTAAGCAGCTTCTTTGGCGTCGCGAACGGCAGCCAGAGTACGGACCAGTTTGCCTGCAGCGGCTTCTTTCATGGTCGACATCAGACGTGCCAGCGCTTCTTCGTAAGTCGGCAGCGTTGCCAGACGGTCAATATTGGCCGCACTAATCAACTCACCTTCAAAGGCCGCAGCTTTGACCTCAAATTTTGCATTCGCTTTCGCGAACTCTTTGAACAGACGAGCAGCAGCGCCCGGGTGTTCCATAGAGTATGCAATCAGGGTCGGACCAACAAACGTGTCTTTCAGGACCTCAAACGGAGTTCCTTCAACGGCGCGACGCAGCAAGGTGTTACGAACAACACGCATGTAAACGCCAGCCTCACGACCTGCTTTACGCAGTTCAGTCATTTTATCTACAGTCACGCCACGGGAATCCGCAACGACCGCAGACAGCGCGCCTTTGGCTACTTCGCTGACTTCAGCAACAATCGCTTGTTTGTCTTGAAGATTTAATGCCATTAGCTTTTGCTCCTGGATTTTAGCCGGGGATGAATTTCCCCGGAACTCACTTCACCCAACCTCAATGCTCCGAGGCAGGCGCTCAAACACGGTGAGCAGAATCCAGCAAAGACTATAAAAATATTCTTCAGGTTCTGTCACCGTCTACGCAGGAAATTAAGTGTGTCTTTCGACCCCACACCTGCGGTCTTGGACGGAGGCCTGGATAAGGCCAGGCTCCAACCGAAAATCCTTTCTATCTTTACGTCATTAGAACTGATACTGCGTTGGCTACGCTCGTTCGCATCCGTCACATAGATAACGATGTTCCCGGTGATGCGCTCTACCCGCCGGATCTCAGTTCGAAATTTTGAATACAGGTTCTGTCTATTTACAGAACAACGGGCGTAAGATTCTAGATGAAACTTTCGCCCGCGTAAAGCAGATTAGTTAGCCGATGCGTTCAGACCAGCCTGATCGATGGCAACCCCTGCACCCATAGTGGTAGAGAGGCTAACTTTCTTGATGAACACACCCTTCGCCTGAGACGGTTTGGCTTTTTTCAGCGCAACCAACAGAGACTCAAGGTTTTCTTTCAGTTTATCTGCTTCGAAATCAACCTTACCGATTGTAGTATGGATGATGCCGTTTTTGTCGTTACGGTAACGAACCTGGCCCGCTTTAGCGTTCTTAACCGCTTCAGCTACGTTCGGCGTTACAGTACCCACTTTCGGGTTTGGCATCAGACCACGTGGGCCCAGAACCTGACCCAGTTGGCCAACCACGCGCATTGCATCTGGAGATGCAATAACTACGTCGAAATTCATTTCGCCTTTTTTGATCTGTTCAGCCAGATCTTCCATACCTACCAGCTCAGCGCCAGCGGCTTTAGCAGCGTCAGCATTTGCCCCCTGGGTAAATACAGCGACGCGGACAGAACGACCCGTACCGTGTGGCAGTACCGTCGCACCGCGCACGTTCTGGTCAGATTTACGGGCATCAATACCCAGATTTACCGCTACGTCAACGCTTTCTACGAACTTAGCCGTCGCCAGTTCCTTCAGCAGAGCAACAGCTTCGTTGATGTCATACTGTTTCGTTGAATCAACTTTGTCACGGATCACGCGCATGCGCTTGGTCAGCTTAGCCATTTCTTAGTCCTCTACTACCAGGCCCATGGAACGAGCAGTACCTTCGATTGAGCGAGTCATCGCTTCAACATCGGCACCAGTCATGTCCGCAGCTTTGGTTTCTGCGATTTCACGTACCTGAGCACGTGATACTTTACCTACTTTTTCTTTGTTCGGCTTGCCGGAACCAGACTTGATACCCGCCGCTTTCTTCAGCAGTACTGCTGCCGGAGGCGTTTTGGTAACGAAGGTGAAAGAACGGTCAGAATAAACGGTAATAACAACCGGGATCGGCAGACCCTTCTCAATGGATTCGGTTTTGGCGTTAAACGCTTTACAGAATTCCATGATGTTAACACCTTGCTGACCCAGTGCAGGACCAACAGGTGGACTTGGGTTAGCCATACCGGCCGCAACCTGCAGCTTGACGTAGGCTTGTACTTTCTTAGCCATGATATTTCCTCAATTGGGTACAATCGCTCCGCAAAGAGCTCCCCTGTAATTTAATATTCACGCGCTGAGACAGCGCATAAAAACAAAAGGCGCGAAATTATATTGCCATTTCGCGCCCATCACAACTGATATTTAACCGTCCGGCTGACTTTTACCGCCCTGAATCAGCGGGCAACGACCAGCTATTAGCCTTTATCAACCTGACCAAAGTCCAGTTCAACCGGCGTAGCACGACCAAAAATGGAAACAGAGACTTTCAAGCGACTCTTCTCATAGTCCACTTCCTCGACCACACCGTTGAAGTCAGCAAATGGACCATCGCTGACGCGAACCAACTCACCCGGTTCAAACAGGGTTTTCGGACGTGGCTTATCACCCACCTGTTGTAGGCGGTTCATGATCGCGTCGACTTCTTTATCGCTGATAGGTGCCGGACGATCCGAGGTCCCACCAATGAAACCCATGACACGCGGTACGCTGCGCACCAAATGCCAACTGGCATCATTCATGACCATCTGAACCAGAACGTAGCCTGGGAAGAACTTGCGCTCGCTTTTACGGCGCTGACCACCACGGATCTCAACCACTTCTTCGGTTGGCACCATGACTTCGCCAAAAAGTTCTTCCATGTTATGTAACTTGATATGCTCGCGCAGCGACTGGGCTACACGGCCTTCAAAACCGGAAAACGCCTGAACGACGTACCAGCGCTTTTTTGGAGCTTCAGACATTTCAGAACCTCAGGCCAGTGATAAACGATACCAGACGGACCAGAATACCATCCAGTCCCCACAAAATCAGTGACATCACGGCAGTAACCGCGGCAACGATTAACGTGGTGTGCAACGTTTCCTGACGAGTCGGCCAAATGACCTTGCGAACTTCAGTGCGCGCTTCACGGGCAAACGCCAGTGTTGACTTGCCTTTTGCCGTCAGCAGCGCGATACCCCCTGCTACGGCGATCAGAATGACTACGGCCAGCGCGCGCAACGGGAGAGCAACTTCACGATAGTAGTAGTTGCCAACAATAGCTGCGAGCAGCAGCACTGCAACAATCAGCCATTTGACCGCTTCCTGGCCGCGCCCGCTTCCTCGAGCTTCGGTATTAGCACTCATAAACCAACCTGCTACAATAAATCAGAAACTATCTTGCCCCGTACAACGAAGCAACCGAACCGAATGATGCTGTCAGGCGAAACTCGGCATATCCCTTTATCTTTCAAGTTACAGCGTTGTTGACGATCCTCATTCACCACGGTCACCTGGCAATCTATGCTTCCGGGATTCATTCAGTTGTCGTCGCGCTGCGACATAACTTCTGTTGGGTTCAACGCCATACTACAGAGCCTGCCTCAGCAATGATTATGGTTGAAAATCACTGATGAGCCAGGTTCTATGTTACAGCGTACAAAAAGGGCATCAAATGATGCCCTCTTCTTGTGCGTTGCGTCAAATGTTATCAGCAATTATGCGATAACTTTAGCAACAACGCCCGCACCAACAGTACGACCGCCTTCACGGATAGCGAAACGCAGACCGTCATCCATCGCGATTGGGTGGATCAGCGTCACCACCATCTTGATGTTGTCACCTGGCATCACCATTTCCACGCCTTCAGGCAGTTCAATGGTACCGGTCACGTCAGTGGTACGGAAGTAGAACTGCGGACGGTAACCTTTGA
>NZ_RQVV01000048.1 GCF_009295515.1 Erwinia endophytica
GGACGGCACAAAGAATTTGCCTGGCGGCTTTAGCGCGGTGGTCCCACCTGACCCCATGCCGAACTCAGAAGTGAAACGCCGTAGCGCCGATGGTAGTGTGGGGTCTCCCCATGCGAGAGTAGGGAACTGCCAGGCATCAAACAAGCGGAAGCCCCGACCGGAAGGTCGGGGTTTTTTGCGTTTATATTTACCCTTGAAATCCAGCCGTCCTCACAGTTTTGCCACATTATCAAAAAACAACTTCTTAACATTCCTGTCTCTGATGTTTACTTCTGTAGCGTGTTTACATTTTGTCGCTAATTATTGACAGGGAAAATAAGGAGTTAATCGGATGGCAGAATACACATCACAACAGTCTGGGAACGTGACGGTTTTGGCAGTCACCACCCGCCAGAGAATCGGGTCAATCATCGGTGCTTCCTCTGGTAATTTTGTGGAATGGTTTGATTTTTATGTCTATTCCTTCTGTTCGCTCTATTTCGCTCATGTTTTTTTCCCCTCAGGGAATGCGACTACACAGCTGCTGCAAACCGCCGGCGTGTTTGCAGCGGGTTTTCTGATGCGTCCTGTTGGTGGATGGTTGTTTGGCTATATTGGCGATAAGCATGGCCGTAAAAATTCAATGTTGATCTCGGTCTGCATGATGTGCTTTGGATCGCTGGTGATCGCCTGCTTGCCAGGTTATGCCAGCATTGGTATCTGGGCCCCGGCACTGTTGTTGTTGGCCCGGCTTCTCCAGGGATTGTCGGTGGGCGGAGAGTATGGAACCAGTGCCACCTATATGAGTGAAGTGGCCATTGAGGGGCGTAAAGGCTTCTATGCTTCATTTCAGTATGTGACCTTGATTGGTGGGCAACTCATGGCGTTACTGGTGGTCGTGGTATTGCAGCAGATCCTGACTGATGAAGAGTTGCGGGTATGGGGCTGGAGAATCCCCTTTGCTCTTGGAGCCGCACTTGCCATTGTTGCACTTTACTTGCGACGGTCACTAAACGAAACGTCTGATCGTAAGACTCGTGATCACGAGGATGCAGGATCGCTGCGAGGACTGTGGAAGAATCGTCGTGCCTTTATCATGGTACTGGGGTTCACCGCGGGCGGTTCGCTCAGTTTTTACACCTTTACCACATATATGCAGAAATATCTGGTGAATACCTCTGGCATGGATCACCGTACCGCCAGCGCGCTGATGACTGTGGCACTGCTTATTTTTATGCTGATGCAGCCGCTAATCGGGGCATTATCTGACAAGATAGGTCGTAAAAGTTCGATGCTGATTTTTGGTGGACTGGCAGCGATCTGTACCGTACCGGTGCTGACTGTGCTGCAGAATGTCAGCAGCCCGTGGACTGCCTTTATACTGGTGATGTTTTCACTGTTAATCACCAGTTTTTATACCTCGATCAGCGGTATTCTAAAGGCTGAGATGTTTCCACCGGAGGTGCGAGCGTTGGGGGTAGGGCTGTCATATGCCATTGCTAACGCCCTGTTTGGTGGTTCGGCAGAATATGTGGCGCTGTCGCTGAAAGCGGCAGGGAGTGAGGGCACCTTCTTCTGGTATGTCTCTATTATGGGAGCTGTCGCTTTTCTGGTTTCATTGATGCTGCATGACAAAGGGAATGGCATCCGGCTTTGATTGATGGTGCGTATTCTGTTTAGCCGCTGGTATTACTGGTGGCATCCCAGCCGAAATAGTTTTACTTCGGCCTGTCGCTCTCGGCTGATCGATAACATCTGTAGCGGCATCTGGGATGAGGGTAAACAATCAGCTAACCGTAGAAGTTTGTGCAATAAATATCTTGTTAAGCGGTTTTGTGCAATGGCGGGATACATCGGTTTACAGAATACGACTGATCAGCTTGTCGATACGAATACGCCGCAGGCGACGGATCAACTTTCTGACTTTAATCGGGTAGTCGGCAATACTTTCCAGATCACGGAAATGCTGGATGACAGAGGTATTTTTGCGGATCAGCGCCAGTTCTTTCTCACGCTGATCGGCCAGTTGTTGTAACGGATCGTGGATTAGTACTGCATTTTCCAAGTCCAGGCGCCAGGCGCGAGGATTAAGGTTATTACCGGTGATCAATATCCACTCATCATCAACCCACATCCCTTTGAGGTGGTAACTGTTTTCGCGATCTTTCCACAGACGCACGGTTAGCTGCCCGCTGCTGACGTAATATTGCAGACGACTAAGGAAGCGGCGCAGATTAATCTCATACAGATAAGGCAGCGCGCTAATAATCTTGAAGGGTTGATCCTGGGGAACGTAAAAGTCATTGGCGGTTTTGTCGCCAACGATGATTTCTACTTCCCGGCCCTGTTGCAACAGCCAGATGATATTACGTACCAGAATCGCTGGCATGTTGAAATAAGGGGTACACAGCGTGAGCTTTTGCTCAGCGCAAGGCATCAGATGATAAATGGTTTTGTTGAGCAGGCTGCGTTTGCCGAGTCCAACCAGCGGTGTAACGGCCAGTTGTTCATTGTTGGCATCCCCGGAAAAATCATAATCAAACCCGCGCAAATCCTGGCGGAATTGTCGTGTTTCATTTTTAATTTCCGGACTTTTTGGGCGTTCATGCTGATCAAGACGGTGAACGGCCTCTGCCTGGATCAAATTTTTGTCGATCCAGTTAACCATGGTATCGGCCAACTGTGGATTGGTAATCAACTGATAGCGGTCATAGCGGTATTTATCGTGCTGGTGCAGATAAACATCGTTCAGGCTGGCACCGGAATATAATAACGCATCATCAATGACAGAACCTTTCAGGTGCAATACCCCCAGAGCTTCGCGAGTGTTAACCGGGACGCCATACACTGGAATAACAATATCCGGGTTCTGGTCGGCCATCTCGCAGTACCAGTCGGCGTTGGTTGCGCCACTTGCCACGCCAATACGACCACGTTGGGCGCGATGCCAGTCAACCAGAATTCTGACGTCCAGCTCAGGGCGACGACGTTTCGCTTCATACAATGCGGATAGAATACTGCGGCCACCATCATCATTTTCCAGATAAAGGGCGACAATGCAGATCCGCCGCGTCGCACTAAAAATTTTCTCCAGTAGAGTTTGGCGGAAATGAGCGGGGGAATAGAGCGTGGTGAAGTCAGCAACCGACTGAGACAGTTTTGGCAGTTGCGCAAGGTGTTGTTGGTGTTTATTACGTTTAAATTTAGACAACATCACAGTGCGTTTCTTCTCTGTTCATAGAATGGCCTTTTGCCATAAAATCATCACTCTAACCGTGAATACTACCATTAGTTAGTGCAGAAGTCGCCAGTTTACATTTCCAGACATTAACCTGATGTGTTTAATGATAGTGACAGACTGACAATCCCATCTTCCAGTTGCACATCAATGGCAAAATTCAACTTACGGGCCAGGGTGATCATCCCATGATTTCCCGGCATCGTGATGCCATTCAGTCGTTGGAGACCATGTTGACGGGTGTAGACAATCATTTTTTCCAGCAAACGTCGACCCAATCCCAACCCTTTCAGATCGGATCGCACCAGTACTGAAAATTCAGCGTCAATATTATCTGCGTCAGAAATCGCTCGGGTGACACCAATGAGCTCTTTTGTACCGTTATGTTCGCGTACCGCGACTATCGCCATCTCTCGATCGTAGTCGATTTGTGTCATGTTAGCCAAGTCGTCATGAGTAAACTCATTGATCTCGCTAAAGTAGCGATAATAAAGATCCTCTTTTGTCACCCTGGCGATAAATTGTCGTAGCATGGGTTCATCTTCCGGCAAAATAGGGCGGAACAGACAGCGTTGACCATTCTTCAGTTTGATCGTTTCTTCCAGGGTGTGGGGATAGGGACGAATAGCCAGGCGTGCGGCGGGATCGCCTGCAAACGGCGCTAACTGCATGGTGACATCCAGTAGGGAAAATTCTTCACCGGTAGCCAGTAGCGGATGAATGTCCAGGCGCACAATCTCCGGACAGTCCACAATCAGGTTAGAAACCTGCACCAGTACTTTACTGATGCCGTTAATATCCAGAGGCCGCAGCGCACTACGGTCACGGACCTTACCATTTTTAATCGCCTGAATCACCAGGTAGCGTGCCAGAGTCATATTCAGCGGCGGCAGGGCTACTACCGCTTGTTTTTCCGCCTGCCACTCAATACCGCCTTCACCCAGCATGATGATTGGGCCGAATACCGGATCCTGTTCAACCACAATCCGCAGCTCTTGAGCCCCAGCTCGGTTAGCCATGCTTTGTACTAACAGACCATGGATCCGCGCCTGAGGCCAGGCCAGCTTAACGCGGTCGATGATGGCCCCGGCTGCCTGTTGTACCTCGCTGGCCGTACGCAAGTAAAGCATGACTCCCTGAACTTCAGATTTGTGCGGAATATCAGGTGAGCGGAGCTTCAGGGCGACCGGATAACCAATTTGTCCCGCAATGTGTACCGCCTCCGCACTGTCACGGGCTATCCACGTTGGCAGAGTCTTCAAACCGTAAGCCTGTAGGATAGCCTGCACTTCATGGGTATCAAGCGTGGTGGCGCCTTCATCCAGCGCTTGCTGAATTAACTGATGAGCTTTGGTTGTATTGGTTTTTAAATCGGCGGGTAGCGCGGGTGTTTCACGTAGTTGCTTCTGGTTACGGCGGTATTCCACCATATGCATAAAAGCGGTTACCGTACCTTCCGGGGTGCGGTAAGTCGGAATGCCGGCATTGCTGAACAGCTTTCGGGCCTCAAGCGAAGAGAATTCTCCACACCAGTTAGTCAGCAGACTGAGTTGCTTCGCTCGGGGATGCCTGTCAATGGCTGCAATCAGGCGTTGAGCCGTTGCTGTCGCGGGGGCGACCGCGCTGGGGGCGTGAATGATCATCAGGGCATCAATATCCGGACTGTCCAGTAAACGGCTGACCGTCTGCAGATAGCGCTCAGGCGTGGCGTCATCTTTCAGATCCAGAGGATTTCCGACCACGATCTCCGTTGGCAACAGGTTTTGCAGATCGGTCAGTAATGCCGTACTGAGTATGGCCAGTTTACCATTACGGGCATCAAGCGCGTCCAGAGCCAATGCGGCGGGTGCCGCTCCATTGCTGATGATCATCAGACGTTCGCCGCGCAATGGCCGCATATGGCTCAATGTTTCAACGGCGGAGAACAGTTCATGCGTGTCCTTTACGCGTAGCAGGCCCGCACGTTGAATAGCGGCATCCCAGGCTGCATCCCGTCCACCGTGAGTATTAAGCAGCAACTGCGCCTGCTGGCTGCGTCCACTGCGGATAATCAGGATAGGTTTGTTTCTTGAGGCGCTTCGGGCGGCGGAAACAAATCGCCGCGCATCGCTCAGATGTTCCAGATAGAGCAGGATGGCACTGGTTTTGCCATCACGCGCCAGAAAGTCGAGCAAGTCGTCAGCATCAATATCCAGACTGTCGCCCAGAGCGATAAACCAGGAGAAGCCAAGCTGGCGCTGCTGAGCCCAGTCCAGGATGGTATTGGAAACGGCAGCGGACTGAGATATGAAGGCCAGTTTACCGCGATGAATAGGAACCGGGGAAAAGCTGGCATTCAGCCCCTGCCAGGGAGCGAGCAGACCGAGACTGTTTGGGCCAAGCAGGCGTATCTGCCATTGGTCGGCGGATTGTTTCAACGCGTCCAGTTGGTGAGCTGGCGCGGAAAGAATGATACAGGCTTTGCAGCCCCGTTCGCCCAGCGCCTGCAGCAGATCGAGATTACGGCTGGCATGTGTACAAATCACGGCAAGATCGGGAGAAACAGGCAAACTGGCGATATCCGGCCACGCCAGTACGCCACAGACGGCTTTATATTTGGGCGTGACAGGAAGAACCGGGCCATTAAAACCGCCCGACAGCAGGTTGCGCATCATCAGGTAACCCGCGCGTTCAGGACGTATTGAAGCCCCAATTACCGTAATAGATTTGGGACGTAACAGCGCTTCCAGCCCTCGTTGACTCATTTCCGGCTCCTGATGCGAGTAGTTATTCCGGATTTTAAACGCTTTCGCGTTTTATTGCTGCAGGTTGCTCGTGGTTATCTGGATCAAGAGGGTAGCGCGCTACCCTTTACCTCAGGTATTTTGCGGTTTTGGTTGTTGATGTTGGGACTTTCCAGCCAGATAACGTTGACGGAACAGGCTGAAATGTCGGGTCAACGCCATTCCTGCCGCTATGTCACCAGCCTGCATCAGCAACTCGGCAGCCACTTCGGCTGTGCAGTGCTGGCCTTCGACATGCCTCTCGCGTAGTTGGTAAGTAGACGGTGTGGTTAGCGTGAGTGACATCACTGGCAGCTCATCCAGCCATGGGCTTTTACGGAACATTTTACGGGCTTCAGTCCAGGTGCCGTCCAGTATAATAAAGAGTGGTGGCTTATCGCTTACCGGGGGGGTATTTATCACCGGGCGGCCTTCGTCAGCATAGGACTGGGGAAAAACCACCAGGGGTTGCACTGCTGGATTTTTCACTGCGGCCAGCAGTGCGGGATCCGGTTCGGTGCGTGACCAGCCAAACGCCTGGGTATCCGGCAGAATGTCGGCAATTAGCCGTCCGGTGTTGCTGGGTTTCATCGGTTCGCTGTCAAACATGACCAGGCAAAAGCGACTGCGGGCGGATTGCGGTTGCCACGTGGCGCACAGACAGTTTTTGTGGGGCAGCAGACAGCGTTGGCAGCGAGGAATACGGTTGCCGCGGGCAAGAAAAGGGCGTGTGGCGCGAGCGAGGCGTTCAGCGCGCAGGCGGAGGACAGCGTTTTCAGTCATGGGAGCTAATTTGGGAAAATGTCATTCTAGCGGAAATAAGCATGAAGCAGTAGTGGTCAGGCGAACCTGACCCTCACCCTCAAATGTTTTCGTCCAGCCATTCAGAAAACGGGGTTTTAGGCATTGCTCCGTTGAGCATATCCACCCGCTGCCCCTGCTTAAAGATCATAATAGTCGGGATGCTACGGATGCGAAAACGGGCGCTCAATTCAGGTTCAGCTTCGGTATTCACTTTCAGAAAGCGCACGTTGTGATGGCGTTCTTTAGCCACTTCCTGATAAACCGGTGCGAAGTTAACGCAAGGGCCGCACCACGGAGCCCAGAAATCGACGACCACAGGCAAATCATCGTGTAGGTATTTGTCGAAAGTGACGGTAGTCGCGTTAATCACTTCACCGTTAAACAAATCACTGCCGCAGCGACCGCATTTCGCGTTTTCAGCAATCCGCTCTTGCGGAACGCGATTCGTTGCCTGGCATGAAGCACAAACCGTATTCATTGATTCACCTTGGTTAGAGTTCGGGGTAAGCGCCAACTTACCGTCTTTCTGAATTTATAGCGATAATTATGGCGGTCCTTGTTTCCGGCGCCAAAGAGATTTGTTCAATGGGTATAATAGGCGATGACTCGCAATGTGTGGTGTCCGGCGCCGTGGGATGGAAAAACGTCCGGGGACGCTTTTCCTGGAAGTTGATAGCTAAGCGCTGCTACATCAGGTAATCTGCGCGCTTCGCGCTCAGCCAGGTGGAGGGAAAATGAACGACGAATTTAAAGGCAAAAGCGGTAAAGTCAGAGTGATGTATGTCCGTGATAGTGGCGAGAACAGTAAAGGCGGGCAAAATCCCCGCACCGGTAAAGGCGGACCTCGTCAGGATGGCAACCGTCGTCCTTCACGTAACGCAGACAGCAAATGGCGTGGTGGGCGCGATCGCGATGTGGCACCCGGTGAATCTCCGTGGCGCACGGTTTCTCGCGCGCCGATGGTATCTGAGGATTCTCAGCCGGATCACGGTGGTATTAGCGGGAAAAGCTATATAGATCCTGAACAGATTCGTCGCCAGCGTATGGAAGAGACGCGTGTATATGGTGAGAATGCCTGCCAGGCCCTGTTTCAGAGCCGCCCGGAATGCATCGTGCGTGCGTGGTTTGTCCAGGAAGTGACGCCGCGTTTTCGTGAGGCGCTGAAATGGATGGCTGCCAACCGCAAAGCCTATCATGTGGTTGATGAGGCTGAATTGATTAAGGCATCGGGTACTGAACACCATGGTGGTGTCTGCTTCCTGATTAAAAAACGATCAGGAATGCCAGTCAGCCAGTGGATTTCTACCGCTGGTGAAAAAGATTGTGTGCTGGCGTTGGAACAGATTGGTAACCCCCACAATCTGGGAGGCATGATGCGCAGTTGTGCGCACTTTGGCGCGAAAGGGCTGCTGGTAGACGATGCTTCCTTACTGGAATCCGGCGCGGCAGTGCGCACGGCGGAAGGCGGAGCAGAGTATGTTCAGGCTATTAGCGGGGATAGTTTTGCTGGCGGTCTGGAGGCTTTCCGTCACGCGGGCTATACCATTGTGACCACCTCCAGCCACAAAGGAACTCCATTAGCTCAGGCAAAACTGCCCGCTAAAACGGTTCTGGTTTTAGGGCAGGAAAGCGATGGTCTGTCAGACAGCATCTGGCAGCAGGGCGATCTGATGGTATCGATTAGTGGAACCGGTAACGTTGAGAGCCTCAACGTCTCGGTGGCAACCGGGATCTTGCTTGCCGAATGGTGGCGGCAGAATGCTTAAAAGGGTGTAATCAAAAGAACACAGGCCCCAGGGGACGCTCGCTTAATCGTGGGCGGCTTTAACTCCCCTGCAACTTGCTTTTCAGGCGTGTGAGGTTTTAGTGTCGGGTAGCCGCCGACGCTGAAAATCAATGTGCGCCGCTACCACTACTGCCCGAGCCAAAGGGTGGGCGGGCAAACCAGATTAGCACCAACAATGCCAGAAATACGGCCGCTGAAGCCCAGAAGATCTCATTCGCGGAGATAATCAGTCCCTGTTTGGTTATTTGCTGAGCAATCCACGCTGAGGCTTGATCAGGCGTCATACCGAGCTGCTCCAGCTTGCTGTACATCTCTTGCGCGTTAATATTGTAAGCGTTAACTGACTCGCTGAGATAGGTGTGGTGCATGGATTCCCGGTTTGACCACATGGTCGTGGTGATTGAGGTACCGATAGACCCCGCCAGTGTTCGCGTAAAGTTTGACAAACTGGATGCCGCCGCTAACCGTTCGGGCGGCAGACCTGACAGGGTGATGGTGGTGAGGGGCATAAAGAAGCAGGCGACGGCAAAGCCCTGGATAAACTGCGGCCACGCAGAGGCGGCAAAATCCATCCCAGGTTCAAATGTCCAGGCTCGCCAATAAAAGCAAATGGCGTACATGATGAAACTGAAGGTGACCAGCTTGCGCATATCCAGTTTATGGGCAAAGCGTCCGATGATCGGCGAGAGAATGACGGGCAGTATCCCCACGGGGGCTGATGCCAACCCAGCCCATGTGGCGGTATAACCGTATACCTCTTGCAGCAACTGCGGCAACAGGACAATTGAGCCAAAATAGAGCATGTAAGCCAGGCTGATCGACAAACAGCCGATAGTGAAGTTACGGGATTTGAATAGCGATAAGTCGACAATTGGGTGATCGTCCGTCAACTCCCAAACCAGCAACACCGCCAGTGCCACTACTGCGACAACCAGCAGTATGATTATTTCTTTAGAACTGAACCAGTCCAGTTCTTTGCCTCGATCCAGCATGACCTGCAGGCATCCAATCCCGGTAACCAGCAACACCAATCCTACCGTATCAATGGGGCGGATAACCGTAGCTGTTTCCCTGTTGCGCAGCGTTTGCAGCGTCAATATCACTACCACTACGCCGATCGGCACGTTGATGAAGAAGATCCACCCCCAGTGATAGTTATCACTGATCCAACCGCCAAGGATGGGCCCGCAGATTGGCGCCACGATAACCGTCATTGCCCACAACGAGAGAGCAATGCTTCTTTTCGCGGGTGGATAATTGCTCAGTAGCAGGCTTTGTGACAGCGGGATCAGCGGACCCGCGACCACACCCTGAATCACGCGGAAGAAAATCAGCATGGTCAGGCTGCTGGATACGCCACATAGCCAGGACGCCACCGCAAATGCCGCTGTCGCCCACAGGAACAGCTTTACCTCACCGACGCGTTTGGCCAGCCAGCCGGTAATCGGTATTGAAATGGCATTAGCAACGCCGAACGAGGTGATAACCCAGGTTCCCTGCGAGTTGGATGCCCCCAGGTTACCGGCGATAGTCGGGATGGCAACATTCGCGATGGTAGAGTCCAGTACTTGCATGAACGTTGCCAACGACAGCGCGATGGTCATCAGAACCAGTTGGGCGCCTTCAAGCGGTTTTTGCGCCATAACGGCCTCCGTCTGCTCAGCCCGCGTTCGCGCGGATGATATCAGCAATCAGTTGGTTAACTGGTGCCAGGTCCAGCGCCAGTGCATTACTTTCGTAAGCTGGAGTGGAGCGAACATGGGTGGCCAGCGTGCTGCCATCCGTGTTATCGGTATCAACGCTGACCAGCGTGGACAGGCCGATACGTAGCGGATGCTGAGTGACTTCCTGTGGCGCCAGCGCAATACGAACAGGCAGACGCTGAACCACTTTGATCCAGTTACCGGTGGCATTTTGTGCTGGCAGTAATGAGAAGGCGCTACCGGTCCCCATATCCAGGCCGACGACTCTGCCGTGATAAACCACCTTATCACCATAGACGTCGCTGGTTACCGTCGCGGGCTGGCCTATACGGATATTGGCCAACTGTGTTTCCTTAAAGTTAGCGTCCACCCAGAGATTATTGGCCGCAACAACGGCCAGCAATGGGGTCGTGGGGGATATTTGCGAACCAACCTGAACGCTACGACGTGAAACAAAACCATCAATCGGGCTGACCACTTCAGTACGTTGTAGCGCAAGCCAGGCATCACGCAGCTCGGCGGCGCGTTGTTTTACTGCGGGCTGATTTTCCAGGGGGGTATTAAGGATCATCGCCTGATTAGCGTTGTATTGCTGTATGGCAACATCAAGTTGGGCTTTAGCGGTTGCCACCGCATCACGCGCATGTTGCAGGTCTTCACGACCAATCAGATTGGCGGCACCCAGCGGTTCACGACGCTTCAGATCGGCCTGAGCTTGCTCAAGCGCAGTTTTCTGCAGATCAATTGTCGCCTGATACTGCTTACTATTGATCATTAACTGATGAGTCTGGCGTACGCTGGTAGCGAGAGCGGTTTGTGCTTTTTCAAAGGCCTGTTCGGCATCGGTTTTATCCAGCGTGACCAGTACATCGCCTTTCTTGACATAGTCAGTGTTGTCAAACCACACTTTGTTTACGCTGCCGGAAACCTGCGCCATCACTTGCGTCTGATTGCCAGCCACATAGGCATCGTCCGTTTCCTGGTAATGGCGCAGCACCATAAACCAGTAAAGCAGCCAGGCCACCCCGATTAAAATGAATAATACCGCCAGAAAAATTAACGCGTTTTTACGTTTCTTTTTGTTGTTGGCCGGTTGTTGCGGTTGTTGGATCTCCGCATTCGCCTTCATGGTTTTCTCCACGTTTTATCATGCTTGCCTGACGGACCCCTGGTGATAGCCATGTCCGGATTCTAAAATGCCAGCGGGTTAGCGCTGGCATAAGTTTAAAAATATGCGGTTACTGACGGAAGGGATGAAGCTTAATATGCTCTTGCTGGGTTGCTCAGCGAGAAAGTGCGCTGATGACGTCTTCTTCATCCATTTTATCAAGGCGATTCAGTAACTTCCGTGTGATACCTTCCAATTGAGCTTTTTCAGATGCGCTCAGTGCGGACCACAACAATTGTAGGCACTGATGCTGCGGTGGTAGCAATTGGCGCAGGAATTCGTCGCCTTTCTCGGTCAGATGCAAATGCAGGCAGCGACGATCATTATCACTTTCGCGACGTTCGATCCAGCCACGCTTCTCCAGTTCGTCGGCAATGCGCGTGGCATTGGTTCGGGAGGAGCCCAGTGCGGAGCTGAGTTCAGAAGGCTGAATGCTATGGCTCTCTTGCGCATCCAGCGTGATTAATGCCATAAACAGAGTTTCGTTAATCCCCTGAGCCTTGAGCATTTTGTTGCGGTTTTCCAGCAACTTGCCCTGCATATGCATGCATAACCGCGTCAGCATGATTTCCTGCAGTGGGAAATCTTTCTGCCGCTTAGCACGAAAATTCAGCATTTGTTCAATGGGGGTAAACGAACTTTCCATCAGGGAACCTCATAAGTTGCAACGGGTATTGTAACGATGGTGATTAACAAAAATTACTTACTCCTGCCGTCCTGGTCAGGGCGGGATACACCATCCATAATGTACAGGTCATGCCATCCCCCCGGGAAGGGAGAACCGTGTCGGAATCGTGTTACTGCCGGATACGTCTCCCTCTATCTGCAGGGTATTTTTACTGATGTTTGAAGCAACCAAAAGTGGATAGAGACATCACGTTAGTGGTCGAACATCAGATAACAAATTGTTTAAATACAACCTGCTCAGAGAAAATGACACAGGATAAGATATTCACTTCACCTTTTAATAGTTTCATGGGAAAAGATAACCAGCATGAATAACTACGGCGCTAACCATAGCAGACTGTGTTAATGGATAACAAGGTAATGGCCTTGAAAATTACTTAATTAATTATTTGCGACTGGGAGGTCAGTACTTCAAGAGGGGTCAGTGCCACCAGTCAAACTGATTAAATATTGTTATGAAATCAACTGGTGGGGTCTGGCACTATGGTTACGTTCTGATGGGGTAAATCCGTGGTAAAAAAGGGTGACATCAGCGTCACCCTTGAGTAAAAACTATTTCTTTGCTGCGGCCATTGCATCTTTCACCCAGCCATCAAATTGCGCCTGGTGTGCTTTGATCCAGCCATCAACGTGAGCATTGATATCAGCTTCTGAAGACTGTCCCTGATGCATACGAGAATTCTGCGCATTGATATCAGCAATAGGGAGCGTCATTTCAGAGAACAATTTCGCTGCTGCCGGGTTTTTCTCTGCCCAGGTTTTATTCGCTACGATATGCATTGCATTCACAGGGAAGCCGTAGTTAGCCCCGTTAGGGAGTTGAGTCTCCACGTTTTTCTGTGCGCCAGGCATGGCGGAAAACGGGACTTGCAGCCAGACGACATCGCGGCCGGGCACCAGCACATCACTCACCCAGTAAGGTGTCCAGGTGTAATACAGGATTGGTTTGCCTTCTTTAAAGCGGGCGATGGTATCGGCAATCATGGCCGAATAGTTCCCCTGGTTATGGACCACGGTGTTGCTCAGACCATAAGCCTGGATCTGGTGATTAATTACCGTTTCGCAGCCCCAGCCTGGTGCACACCCGGTCAGGTCTGCTTTGCCATCTCTATTGCTGTCAAACAGCTTAGCCAGTGTCGGATCTTTTAACTGATCGATGCGGGTAATGTGGTACTTCTCCGCCGTTTTTTTATCGATCAGATAACCCTGGGCTGCACCCTGAACATAGGTTCCCTGACGGAAAAATTTCGCGTCGCCGCCAGCGGCTTTATACATGTCATCGTGTAGCGGTTGCCAGTTAACGGCGGTAAAGGTTGCGTCGCCAGACGCGATAGAGGTGTAACCCACGTTGTAATCTACTTCGCTAGGTTGCTCAACGGTATAACCCAGTTTTTCCAGGGCGCGGCTGACCAGCAGAGTTTGGAAAGTTTCTTCAGTGATGGTGCTCTGTACCGGTTTAACGGTGATGCCTTTGCCTGGTAGATCGGTAGCGGAAACCTGAGAAGCGACCAGCGAGGTAAAGGCGGCGGCTAACAATGCTGTCTTACGCATAGTTGAATCCTTATTTTGATTTATTTTGCGGAGAAGCAGACGGCGCGCAAAGGCGCGCCGCCAGAAGTGTAACGGTGGTTATTTGATAAACGGACGGGTAAACAGACCCAGTGGGCCGCTGGCATACCAACGACGGGGCCCCCGACTGCGTTTATCGCGACCAACCGACTGGGTCAGGCGGTCAAGGATAATCGCGAGGATCACAATTCCCACGCCTCCCACGGTAGCCAGCCCCATATCCAGGCGGCCAATACCGCGCAGCACCATCTGCCCCAGACCGCCAACCGCGATCATGGAGGCGATCACCACCATCGACAGTGCCAGCATTAGCGTCTGATTCACGCCGGCCATGATGGTCGGCATCGCCAGCGGCAGTTGCACTTTGAACAGCATTTGGCGAGGGTTGGCCCCAAAGGAGTTCGCCGCCTCAATCAGATCGGCAGGAACTTGCTTAATCCCCAGAATGGTCAGACGCACAATCGGCGGTAAGGCAAAGATAATCGTAACCACTACGCCCGGTACATTGCCGATACCAAACAGCATGACAATCGGCACGAGATAGACGAATGCCGGGGTAGTCTGCATCGCGTCCAGCAGTGGGCGGATAATTTTTGCGGCTTTTTCATTGCGGGCCAGCCAGATCCCCAGCGGGAGACCAATAACGATACAGAACAGCAGTGACGTAAGGACCAGCGCCAGCGTGACCATCGCCTGTGACCAGGCGCCAATCGCGCCGATGATAATCAGCGAAACCAGCGTAGCGATGCCCATGCCGAGGCTGGACATCTGCCAGGCAATCAGGGCAAACAGCACAATAGCGACCGGCGCCGGCATACCCAGCAGCAGATGTTGGAAAGCGCTGAGAATATAATCTACCGGTACGCGAATCCCCTGAAACACCGGGCGGAAGTGAGAAACAATCCAGTCGATACCGGTTGTCACCCAACTATCCAGCGGGATCCACGTTTTATGGAACGGGTCGAGGATATTGAAGTGTTCGGCTTGTGGGGGCGGTACACTGTTTAGCCAGTCACTACCGCTACTGGCAGCCGCATCATGCCCGGACGCCGCGGGTGCAGTATTCCAGGCGTCTCCCGCGTGGGTATGGGCTGCTGCACTGTCACCTCCCGTTGGCGTGGAAGAGGCCCCGGATGTGGACCAGGGATCGCTGTTGGCAGCAGACTGAGCATGGTCAGAGGCTGGGGCGGAAGGGGCTGTCTGAGCGGAAGTGGTTGCCCATGGATCGGTTGTTTGTTCACTCATTACTTGCTCCCTCACGATCTAATGCCTGTAATAACATTCCCTTGGAAATAATCCCGATATATTGGTTGTCCTCGCCAACGATGGGGACGGCACAAGGTGCCTGCGCCACGTGTGATAACAAGTCGTTTAATGAGGTATCGCCAGGTATCGCGGCAGGAGTGGGGAGGATAGCGCCATCGAGTCCTTCTCCGGAGGCAAGCGCAGCCTTCAGTGAATCGGTGGAAACCACACCAATAAAACGCTGTTTTTCCAGAATATAACCATATTCACGGTCATCATCCTGCAACAGCTTCAGTGCTGATCGTGGGCCAAAGCCCGGCGCTTTTCGCATTAGCGATCCTGCTCCCCGGCGGGCAATATCTTTCGCGCTGAAAACGTGGCTGACATCCACGCCGCGGAAGAAGGTGCGCACGTAGTCATTGGCCGGATTATTCAGGATTTCATCCGGTGTCCCGACCTGAACGAGTTCACCGCCTTGCATAATGGCGATTCTGTCGCCAATACGCATGGCTTCATCAAGATCGTGGGAAATAAATACAATGGTTCGCTGGTGGCGGGATTGTAATTTCACCAGTTCATCCTGCATTTCGGTACGGATTAATGGATCCAATGCGGAGAATGCTTCATCCATTAATAATATATCTGGATTAATGGCCAGCGCGCGGGCTAATCCCACACGCTGTCGCATTCCACCGGATAATTCATCCGGGTAAGCGTGTGCATAATTATCCAGGCCCACTTGACGCAAGGCGTCCAGTGCTTTTTCCTGGCGCTCCTGTAGTGGTATTCCGGCTAATTCCATCCCGAAGGCGGTATTATTTAATACGGTCATGTGCGGCATTAATGCAAATGACTGGAATACCATACTGATTTTATTCCGGCGAACCTGACGCAATTCGCTGTCGGATATTTGAGCTATATCGATACCGTCAATAATAACCTGACCGCGAGTGGGTTCTATCAGACGATTGAGAAGGCGAACCATAGTGGATTTACCCGATCCGGATAACCCCATGATAACGAATATCTCGCCTTCTTCAATGGCCAGACTGACATCTTTCACCCCAAGAGAGAGGCCTGTTTTCTCCAGTAATGTCTCTTTACTGATCCCTTTTTCAATGTGCTTAAAGGCACGTTCGGGATTCTCCCCGAATATTTTATATAAATTTTTGACTTCTAATTTTATAGCCATGTGATGGTTATATTCCTGGTTAGCGGTTAATTTTCTCTATTTTCTTCGTTGTCCTGGTTGAATATTAGCGGTCTATACCGTAACACACTCAGATTCTGTGGCAACCCTTCAGGCGAATTCTGGAAATTCAGGGGGAGACGGCAGTCTGTAAAAATGTCAGTGGGGATAAGGGATTACAGGGAATTTTAGCAGGCTGAAAAAAATGAATATTTCACTGAGGAATTGTCTTGTTGCGACAGGATTATTGCTCTGTCAGTGCTGCTTTTTTGTCAAATAAGGCGAGGGGAATCGTCATTTATTTGCTGTTCTCGCTTTGGTGATGGGTTGATTAATAAAAATAAAAGGGATGGGAGGTAAGGAAAGGTGGCTGTCAGACACAACCACCTGTGAGTGGCTTAAAAATCCCAGTCTTCGTCTTCAGTATCTACCGCTTTACCCATCACATACGATGAACCAGACCCGGAAAAGAAGTCATGGTTTTCATCTGCATTAGGTGACAGGGCAGACAATATTGCCGGGTTGACATTGGTCAGTTCTGCCGGGAACAATGCCTCATAGCCGAGGTTCATCAGCGCTTTATTGGCGTTGTAATGCAGAAATTTATTGACCTCATCCGTCCAGCCTACGCCGTCATATAACTCGGCGGTGTAGGTCTGCTCGTTCTCGTAAAGCGCCAACAGTAATTCCAGCGCAAATTGCTGTAGCTCATCTTTGCGGGAACTGCTCTCTTTTTCCAGCGCTTTCTGATACTTGTAGCCGATGTAATAACCATGAACCGCTTCATCTTTAATGATCAAACGGATCAGATCGGCGGTGTTGGTCAGTTTCCCGCGGCTGGACCAATACATCGGCAGATAAAAGCCGGAGTAAAAGAGGAATGACTCCAGAAACACGCTGGCGATTTTTTTCTTCAATGGGTCGTCACGATGATAGTGTTCCAGCACGATATCAGCTTTGCGTTGCAAAGCGGCGTTGTCCTCGCTCCAGGCATACGCGGCATCAACATCGGTGGTATGGCAGAGCGTGGAGAAAATGGAGCTGTAAGAGCGTGCGTGCACGGCTTCCATAAAGCTGATGTTGGACATCACCGCTTCTTCATGTGGTGTCAGTGCATCCTCCATTAGCGCTGGAGCGCCGACGGTATTCTGGATGGTATCGAGCAATGTCAGGCCAGTAAAAACCCGGATGGTCAGTTGCTGCTCTTGCGCATTCAGGCTGTTCCAGGCGGGCATGTCATTGGACAACGGCACTTTTTCTGGCAACCAGAAATTAGACGTCAGTCGGTTCCAGACTTCCAGATCTTTTTCGTCTTCAATCTGGTTCCAGTTAATAGCGTGAATACGTTTTAATTTCATCATGTTGTCTTCCGGAGGTGGTGAACCCGCCCCATAGGGTTAGCTTACAGCGAGCAGGATACACAGCCTTCGACTTCGGTACCCTGTAGGGCCATCTGGCGCAGCCGGATGTAATACAGCGTTTTGATGCCTTTTTTCCAGGCGTAAATCTGCGCCTTATTGATATCGCGGGTGGTTGCGGTATCACGAAAGAACAGCGTCAGCGACAGTCCCTGATCGACATGCCGGGTGGCTTCAGCATAGGTATCGATAATGGCTTCGGGCCCGATATCATAGGCATCGCGGTAAAATGCCTGGTTATCGTTATTCATAAACGGCGCGGGATAATATACGCGGCCCGTTTTCCCTTCTTTGCGGATCTCAATACGCGATACGATGGGGTGAATACTGGAGGTGGCATGATTGATATAGGAGATCGAGCCTGTCGGCGGGATGGCCTGCAGATTTTGGTTATAAATGCCGTATTTCATGACCCGAGATCGAAGTTCAAGCCAGTCCTGCTGCGTGGGCAGAGTCAGACCGGATCGTTCAAACAGCCTGGTGATTTCTGGCGTGCGCGGTACCCAGCGCTGGTTCACATACTGGTCAAAATATTCGCCGCTGGCATAACGTGAATGTTCAAAACCGGCAAAACGTTCTCCCCGCTCCTGGGCTATCAGGTTTGAGGTTCGCAACGCATGGTACGTGATGGTGTAAAAGTAGAGATTAGTGAAGTCCAGCGCAGCTTCAGAACCGTACTGGATCCGCTCACGCGCCAGATAGCCGTGCAGGTTCATCTGTCCCAGCCCGATGGCGTGTGATTGCGCATTGCCTCGTTCGATTGACGGCACTGATTTGATATGACTCTGATCGGAAACCGCGGTCAGTCCGCGTACCGCGATGTCGACAGTACGGGCGAAATCCGGGGAATCCATGGTATGCGCGATGTTAAGTGAGCCGAGGTTGCAGGATATATCCTTACCGATACGGCGATAGCTGAGATCTTCGTGGTATTCGGTGGGGGTGTTGACCTGCAGGATTTCTGAGCAGAGGTTGCTCATGTTGATCCGGCCCTGAATCGGATTCGCGCGGTTCACTGTATCCTCAAACATAATGTAGGGATAACCCGACTCAAACTGAATTTCCGCCAGTGTTTGGAAGAATTCACGGGGATGAATAAAAGTGCGGCGAATACGCTGGTCTGCCAGCATCTCTGTGTATTTCTCGCTGATGCTGATATCAGCAAATGGCAACCCATAAATCCGCTCGACGTCATAAGGTGAGAACAGCGCCATCTGCTGATTAGCTTTCGCCAGTTGAAAGGTAATATCCGGGATAACCACGCCAAGCGACAGTGTTTTGATGCGGATTTTTTCGTCGGCATTTTCGCGTTTGGTATCCAGGAAACGCAGAATATCGGGATGGTGCGCATGCAGATAAACCGCTCCCGCGCCCTGGCGAGCCCCAAGCTGATTGGCGTATGAAAATGCATCCTCCAGCATTTTCATCACTGGGATAACACCAGACGATTGATTTTCGATGCGTTTGATTGGCGCACCCAATTCTCGCAGGTTGGACAATAAAAACGCCACGCCTCCGCCACGTTTGGAGAGTTGCAGGGCAGAGTTAACCGCCCGGCCAATCGATTCCATATTGTCTTCGATACGCAGCAGGAAGCAGGAGACCAGTTCGCCGCGCTGCTGTTTGCCGCAATTCAGGAAGGTCGGCGTGGCTGGCTGGAAGCGACCAGACAATATCTCTTCCATCAGCGACAGGGCCAGAGTCTGGTCACCTTTCGCCAGTGTCAGAGCGACCATGCAGACGCGTTCGGTAAAGCCTTCCAGGTAACGTTTGCCATCAAACGTTTTCAGCGCGTAGCTGGTATAAAACTTCCAGGCACCGAGGAAGGTCTGGAAGCGGAAACGGCGGGCATAAGCCTGCGCGAACAGTGAATTGATGAATTCGAAAGGATAGGCATTGAGGACTTCCGTTTCATAATATCCTTCAGAGACAAGATATTGCAGGCGTTCTTCTACCGAATCAAAGGTGAGGCTATTTGGCAGCACATGCTGCAGGAAATACTGGCGGGTCGCCTCATGATCTTTATCAAATTGAATGTTGCCCTCTGGATCATAGAGGTTCAGCATCGCATTCAGCGAATGATAATCCAGCGCCGCCGGATTCGGGGTCATGAGTGTACTTTCTGTCGCAGCCAAAATTCGGTTACTCCCTGAGTTACGTTGGCGATGTCGTCACTGGTACCCAGCAATTCAAAACGGTACAGACAGGGCACCTGACATTTCTGTGCAATGATGCTGCCTGCCAGGCAGTACGCCTCACCAAAGTTACGATTGCCCGCAGCAATGACGCCACGGATCTGTTGGCGGTTACTGGCATCGTTTAAAAACTGGATGACCTGTTTAGGGACGGCTCCCCTGGCTGTGCCGCCCCCGTAGCTGGGGACGACCAGGATATAGGGCTCATCGACTCTGAGACGTTGTCCGCTATCCAGAGGGATGCGAAGGGCTGGCAGGCCGGTACGCAGGACAAAGCGATGGGTATTGTTCGACTGGCTTGAGAAATAGACCAGCGTTGACATAGTTAGCCTTGCACAGCGGATAGCTGGCGGAGGGCTGAAATTTTGTCCGGACGAAAACCGCTCCAGTGCTCTTCCCCGGCCATCACGACTGGCACCTGACGGTAGCCCATGGATTTCAGTGTTTCCACCGCGGCCGGTTCATCGTCAAGATTGACCAGTTGGTAATCAATACCCTGCTTATCCATCGCATTTTTAGTCGCTGTGCACTGGACACAGTTGCCCTTTGTGTAAATAATAATGCGCATGATTCGTATTTGCCTTTTGGTCTGATTTAGAGCATATCTGGTACGGTTTTTGCTGATGACCACTACCATCGCAGTGCCACATATAGTGGCTGTGTTAATGATACAAATACTATATATAGTGCCTGTGAATTGCAATCACACAATATATAGGGTTTTGTGATTTCTTTTGCTTTTGTGTCGCAAAACCTTGCCGCACCTGGGGTAAGGCCAGATAAAAAATCTCCACCGCGTCAATTGCGGGGATTTCAGGCGGGAAACAAACGGGCGGAATCAGTTACGCGAGATGGTGATCATCGCTATCAGCGCACCTACAAAAATAGCGACAATAATATTTATCTTCACTCATGTCATGATTTGTCTTGGGCACAGGAGGTGACGAGATAGCCGACTGTGGAATCTCCTGATGATACCAATATCCGCGTTTTCTCTCTGTGCAGATAAACATTTTTCTCTCCTTCGGGAATGAAACGTACTATTTACTGTAGGCAGGTACGGCGATTTTTAGTGATCCGGACCGATATCCGATCCGTTTATGGACTATTCCGACAGCAGCTGGCCTCCACGCTGTTGTAAGGTTGCGGTGTTGGTAAGGTTTAGAGGATTAAGCATGTATTTACGCCCTGATGAGGTTGCTCGTGTACTGGAAAATGCGGGATTTGAAATGGATACGGTCACCGCAAAAACCTACGGATATCGTCGTGGGGACAGTTACGTCTATGTCAACCGTGAAGCTCGGCTGGGCCGTACCGCGTTGGTGATACATCCGACGCTGAAAGAAAAAAGCCACAACTTTGTTGAACCGGCTTCCGGGATAAAAACGTGTGAGCACTATGTGCAGTTTCCCATGTATCTGGCTGGTGACCGTCAGGAACATTACGGCATCCCACATGGTTTTAGTTCACGCGCGGCACTGGAACGTTATCTCACTCAGATGTTCGATTAATGCGTGCAATGGCTGAAGCCACTTGATAACGCGAAGGAGTCTCAGCATGTTACCGACTAATCTGACCGTGCAACAACAGGTTGCAGCTGGCCTGGTTCTGGATGGCGCAATGGCTAGCGAGCTGGAATCACGAGGCTGCGATTTAACGGACGCGCTGTGGTCGGCAAAGGTGCTGATTGAAAATCCTGAGCTGATTTATCAGGTGCACTATGATTATTTTAAAGCGGGAGCTCAGGTTGCCACTACCGCCAGTTATCAGGCTACGCCGCAGGGCTTTGCCAGGCGTGGACTGAATGAAGCTGATGCGTTGCGGCTCATTGCCTGCAGCGTTGAGCTGGCCAGTCGGGCCAGGGCTGATTATCTTGCCGAACAGGTGGAAGCGGGGGCATTGCTGGTTGCCGGGTCGGTTGGACCTTACGGGGCATTTCTGGCGAATGGCTCGGAATATCGTGGCGATTATTCATTACCCCAGCAGGAAATGATCGATTTCCACCGTGCCCGGGTGAGAACCCTGATTGATGCCGGTGCGGATCTCCTGGCCTGTGAGACGCTGCCTTCTTTTGCGGAAATTAAAGCGTTGGTTTACTTGCTGGAGGAATTCCCGGCAATGCCGGCATGGTTTTCATTTACGCTACGTGACAGCGAACATTTGAGTGATGGGACGCCATTATATGAAGTGGTGACTTTACTGGAGAGTTGCCCACAGGTCGTTGCGCTGGGCATTAACTGCATTGCCATGGAGAAAGTGACCGCTGCCCTGACGGTGTTGTCATCACTGACTACAATACCGCTGGTGGTGTATCCCAACGCGGGGGGACAGTACGATGCCAGCACTAAAACGTGGCACAGCGCCGCCGCTACCTGCTCGTTGCCTGACCATCTGCAGGCCTGGCAAAAAGCCGGTGCGAAGCTGATTGGTGGTTGCTGCCGGACTACGCCAGCCGATATCGCAGCCATCGCCTCTATTGCGCGGTAGGCTGGACCATCGCATGGGACAGTTTGTGCTTAGCCAGATATTGTGGCTGAAAAATGCACATACGGACCGTGTTACGGTACTCGCCGTTGATGAAGAACTCGTGGATCAGTTCTCCTTCAATTTCAAAACCTAACTTAGAATAGATGTGGATAGCTTTTTGGTTCTCTTTATCGACTATCAGGTACAACTTGTAGAGGTTGAGTACTGAGAAAGCATATTCCATCGCCATTTTAACCGCTTTACTGGCCAGCCCTTTGCCCTGATGGCTGGGGGCGATGATAATCTGAAATTCTGCCCGACGATGGATATGGTTGATCTCAACCAGTTCGACCAGTCCGGCTTTATCTCCTTCGTATTCCACGACAAAGCGGCGCTCGCTTTGATCATGAATATGCTTGTCGTAAAGATCGGACAACTCGACAAATGCCTCGTAGGGTTCTTCGAACCAGTAGCGCATCACGTTGGCGTTGTTATCTAGCTGGTGGACAAATCTTAGATCTTCCCGCTCCAGTGGTCGCAGCGTGATTCCCTTTTCAGAAGGTATGACAGACATACATTTTCCTTGTTATTGCGGCTTATTATGTTCTGCAGAATTATAGATTGGTCGGAAAAAAATGACACGAAGACGAGCAGGGGCTGAATAAAAAACGTTGCGCCAGCCCATGATGGCGGCTGGCGGTTTTATAATAAACTCAGAAATTGTAGCCAACCACCAGGTAGTAACCCCATCCAGTTGATTTTACTGTAAACGGACCATCGCCGAAATTAAGTTCCTGACCATCAGCCCATTGTCCACCGTTGTGGAACCAGCGAGCGACAAATGAGTAGTGCCAGTGAGCATAGTTCAGCGCCAGAATATGACTGGAAGCAATAGCGTTGCTGGTACGTGAGGCATCTGATTTATCACGTAGATCGGAACCCCAGTCAAAGTTGGTGAAGCCAATGTAGCTCAGATTACCGCCCCACAGGGTGGTGATGGGGACAAAGTATTTCACCTTGAAGCGGTAACCGTCCCAGCTATTTTCGTTGGCGGCGCCGTAGTTCTCCCACTGATGTTTGGCATAAATGTTCAGTGACAGGCCAATATCAGAATGGGTATCGATATCCGTTCCCAGTCCCATGTACCAGGTGTTCTGGCGATTCGCACGGTTATGGCCCATATCGTAGATATAGTTGTTGGCGAAATACCATTCTTTAAACGGACCGAAGCTGAGATCGGTGTTAGTCAGTTTATCGATAGAGAAACGGGGTTCAATTTCCATAAACAGCGGTGAGCCTTTATCCCAGATGCCACTGTCATTTGAGTTACCCGCGCCAAAGAATTTTGGCAGATCCACGTAGCCATAGAAGTCAAACCAGTCTTTTTTGGCGAAGGCTTCATATTCCATATAAACATCGTTATTCAGATGCGGTCCGAAGCGGGTGTGGTAGCTACCAACCACGTTGACGCTCTGGTGCCACCAGTCGGAGACGTATTCAGCACTATCGGTTGCAGCAAATGAAGAGGCACTACAGGAAAGTGCCGCCAGGACGCCAGCCATCATAATATTATATTTCATTATATTACCACATGCTTATTGACCATTTTATGCAGACTGCGCGGTGGTCTTGTTAAGTTTTTATCAGGGAAGGCATGAGGGGGTTTTACAACGGCAAACACCCGCATCACAGATTGCGGCAGTGTGCCGTTATCCGCAATTTAGGAAATAGAGATTGTTCACGATTGTCAAAGTCTGTTTCATTTTAATTCATCAAAAATGTGAAGTTAATCACAAAATTGCTTTTTTGATTTTTGGGTGTTCAGAAAAGAAACACTTCATGTCTGTCATTTTTTCTGCGACGACGGTGGGACGTCGCAGTGAAAAATAGAAGGATATACCGTTGTCATGAAGGACGTATCCATAAGATAATCCTATGAATATTCACATATTAAAAAATGCATACTGGCGTGAGTGACGCCTGCATTCGCGAGAAAATTATGGGGGATTTTATCGCTATGATAACCCATAGCGGACTGACATCTCTTATCCAGTTAAGACGATGGCCCCTCACGCTACGTGATGCTCAATGAGAGAAAAACTGATCATTTTAACGTCGGGTCAGCGCTAATCTGACCCCCAGCCCAATAAAAGTGGTGCCGACAACACGATCCAGGAGCTTTTGCAGCATCGTGTTTTTTACTACAGCACCTGCGGCTCCACCCGCTAAGATGGCAAAAGTGGTATCGGTTAAGAATGCGATCGCGGCATAGGTGAAACCCAGAATTAAAAAGGATACTGCGTGATGATCACCATTAACCACGACAAATTGCGGAAAGAAAGAAACGAAAAACAGCAATACTTTCGGATTCGTTAACGTAGTAATAAATCCCCGGGTAAGCAGACTATAGGTACTGGTTCTTATTTCAACTTTCTCTTCATTGTTATTCTGATGAACAGATAAAAAAGTCTTCATGAGCATTTTGCTTCCCAGAAAAATCAGGTAAGCGGCGCCAAGATATTTAATCACCGTGAACAGCAAGGGTGAGGCAGTAATCAGTGCGGTCAGACCAACCGCGCTGGCTACCGCATGAGTACAACTTCCTAACGCGACGCCCGCGGCTGAAAGGATGCCAGATCGCCGACCGTTAGCAACACTTTGCCCAACAACATAAGCCAGATCGGGCCCCGGAGTAATACACAGGAAAAATACAGAGACAAGGAAAAGACCAAAATGCGTGATATCCACAATAATCACCTCACTGAAGAATTTTGCTATAACTAACCAATTGATTCTGCATTTTATTAATTGTTAGTCAAACGTTTTTTGGCCTGGATATTGGTGACAGTGATTTTCCGGCCAGGCATAGTTGGCATGAAACGAACGAAATAATAATAGTTTTCTTTAAAGATAATGAATTGATCATCTGTTCATGCATAAAGATGATTTATTTCGGCAGGACCCCTGTTCCCGATGGAAGCGTAACGGACCGGGGATGACTCAATTATTAGAAAATGTATTTTTCGATGAAGGCTCCGATGGCTTTTCATGGGTTATGTATTCAATATGGTGATGCGTATTACGATGCATAATGCTCACGCTTGATAAACGTACCAATGATCCTGTCATGCATTTCAGCTGATGTCGAGTACCCCAGTTGTCTTGCGGTTCAGTTTATAGAGATGGAAGCCCACACTGTGTGGGCTTTTAAATCTGCGTGATTACCATTTTTATCAAACTTATTACAACAAAAATCGTATACAAAAATAGAGACGAAATTGAAAGGTAATAATAATTATCGATCCACTTTGTGAAGCTTGTATCAATACTTCTCAGGAATTCGGAAACGGCAATTTTTTCTTTTGGTTGGAAAATTATTTTTTTACCTTTTCTAAGTCTTGAGAAAAAATAAGACATTCCAAAAGACCCAAAAAAACCCATAGACCCGTAAAATTTATACAGTGGTGGTAGTTCAAATTTACTATTGTGATAAATGGATAACAAAGTGTTGTATTTTTCGTTATTGATAGAAAAAATCACAAACTGTAGAACAGTAATAAAGAAAGGGATAATGGCGCATCCCATGGCTATATAAAGAAGAATATTTTTCATGCTATTTTAGCCAAAGGTCCATAAGATGATCGCTTGCTGAACTTGCAACAGCCCCGCCGACTAACGAACCCACAGCAGCGCAAGCAACGCCTCCCGCGCCAGCGGTGACTATGCCGACCGCAACGCAAACACCCATACCAGCAGATGCACCCAGAGTACCTCCAGCCATGCCAGCGAATGTACCGCTTGTGAATTTAGCATATTCTTTAAAAGCAATTTTTCCACATTCACCTTCCCGCCCTTTAGAGCAGGCATTGGCCACGTCATTAGTTGTTCCGGCAAAGGCAAATCCAATGCCAATATACCCACCAGCCTTAAGGAATCTTGCGGCTTTGGCCGCATTGCCGACATAATATGAATAACCGGGAATACCGCTCATTCCAACGGTTGACCACTCATGAACAATAGAACGGCTTGACAGATTTAATGCATGCCGCATATCTTCATACGGTCTGAACTTGACTGTGTGCCGGACAAGCGATTTTAGCAGAGGTTTATTAACCAGATTTTTTAACTGACTCAGTAACTGATTGCGTTCAGCGAAGAACTGCTGACTGCTAAGTGTACCCTGAGTGCGAAACTGGTTCTGATAGCTGGCCTCTATTTTTTTCAGAGTTTGTTCAATGGCATTGAAATATTTTTCACCGGAGTCTCCGATTGCGCCGAAAATGCTATCACCCGCGCTGGTCAGCCCTGCAATCATCCCGTAATGCTTCTGCATAAAGTTTGCATCTTCGGTACTGACGCCAATAAATGCCGCGCTGGTTTTTTGTCTGGCCTGCCGTAGCGTATATAACATCTGGTTTGTCAGAGGTGACTCAGGATCTGCCACAATCAGTATCTGACCAGGCTTCAGCCACTGAGTGTCCGCATTGAGTTTCATAAACAGCCCGGCAGCCGGGGAGCGGGTATCTCTGAAAAGCTCCCTGGCCTGAAAATCAAGACCGCCAGGTCGTTCTACCACACAATATCCAGGGGCAATATTACGAGCCATGCATCAGTTCTCCGTATTTGTGCCTGCGTAAAAGTGCGGAGTCAGTCGCCGCCATCGGCCCTTTGATGTTCACTATGAAATAATTTCGCTGCAATGATAAATAATTCTACTGCGTTACGCAAAAAGTGGTTATGTATTCAATATGGTGATGAGTATTACGATGCATAATGCTCACGCTTGATAAACGTATCAATGATCCTGTCATGCATTTCAGCTGATGTTGAGGGTAATGATACCAACTTACTGATTTAGTGTATGATGGTGTTTTTGAGGTGCTCC
>NZ_RQVV01000005.1 GCF_009295515.1 Erwinia endophytica
CCTATCTTTTATTTTAAGATACATCTACTGTCTGGTGTTTCTCGGGGCCGCCCCACAGACCTTGGCTGTAGTAGGCGGGCAACGTTTTCACCGTTGTCTTGTGGATTATCAGTCTGCAGAACGTGCGCGCGAATATATACAATCTGAATTCTGTCAGAATATTACGCTGGATACATTATCTGCTGTCAGCGGTAGAGATCGCTGGAGCCTCAGCCGGGATTTTCGTGCACTTTTCGGCACCAGTCCCTATCGTTATGTAACAATGCGTCGTCTCGCATACTGCCGCTATCTGATTCAAACGGGCCAGTCACTTGCAGAGTCTGCTGCAGAGGCGGGGTTCTCAGATCAAAGTCATATGACGCGCCAGTTTATAAAAACCTTTGGCATTTCACCGGGCCGCTGGCAAACATTTATTCAACAACCCCGTGCCTGAGTTGCACGATCGTTCAAGACCGACACCGCCTTATTATTTACCCTCGACATTTCTTAACAATAAAGGAATGTCACCATGTATTTCCCGGTAAATCTGGAACAGAAGTTCTCTCTCTTTGACGCTCACTGGCAGCCAAAGGTCATCGCGCAAATGAACGATTACCAATTTAAAATCGTGAAAATAGCGGGTGACTTTATCTGGCACTCGCATCCTGAAACCGATGAAGCCTTTATCGTGGTCGAGGGCGTGTTACGTATTGATCTTCGCGACGGCCATGTCCTCGTCAATCCAGGGGAAATGTACGTTGTGCCAAAAGGCGTTGAACATAAACGTCAGCTGAAACGACGGTAAAAATGATGATGATAGAGCCCTGTGGTGTCCTGAATACCGGACATGAAGGTGGGGAACGCACCGCAGAAAACGATATCTGGATCTAAGCTCAGGTGATTTCAAACCAGCCAGTCAGGCTGGTTTGAAATAGGAGAACACACAGCTGTATCGATATTACTACGCACTCAGTTTGAGCTTTTAGGCCCGCTTTTCGCTCGTTGCCGCCTGGCAGGCTTAGTCATGTTCTTATTCTGAGCACTAGCAGAACAAGTCTGAGCCAATATAAATAATGCTCCACCGCTGACAGAATACTGCATCTACTAACCGGCCGTCCTGGCCGGTTTTTTTCACCTTTAATTCCATCATCAGACCAGTAGCGAAAGCATCTTTCCATTGTGCGCGTCTGTACGCCATTCTCAGCGGTTCAAGTCTATGGCGTACATTCCCCGTGAATCCGTCTGTGTTCGGCAGACTGCGTGTGGATGCTGCTGCACAGGCAGCAGATCCCAGCGCGGGATGACGGCCACCACCTTACACCCTCAGCGGGCGCGTGTCCCCCACCACACCCGCGCGCTGTTTATGCACGAAATTCTGCAAACTGCAAAGCTGCCAACACCGCGCCAGCACTGGTGCGACAAAGAACTGGTAAGGAAAAATCAGGATTCAAAATTCTGCAAAATTCCGCAATGAATTTTCAGGCCGAAATACGCACTATTTTGGTTTCCATATTGTCAACACAGGCAGGTTATGGCATGATTGTTTCCATGATGGAAACGAAAGGGGCTCCGCAGAGTGCATGTAGTTTCAAGAGTGCCGTTTGACCTGGCAGCAAAAAAGTACCCCAATGGCGCCAGCGCACTGGATTTACTTTATCGACAACTGAAGCAGGGTAATTTCACCAACCCGGACGAACTGAAAGCACTGTATGCCAGTCTTGACCGGATGAAGTACCGCGAAAAGTGGTGGGGGATAGATGTCAGCGGCAACCATCTGAGGGTGATGTTTTTCGCAGATTTTGGCCGGGGGAAGATATTTATTAAGCATATCTGCACCCATGCTGAGTATGACAAATTAGTGAAAAAGTACCGGGAGGTACCTGAATGATTACCGAAGCCATTAAATTATCCAACCAACTGGCGGCTATCGTCCCGCTGCTGGCTGGCAGTAGCGACCGCAAAGATTATGATGAGGCGCTGGAACTGGTTGAATATCTTGTTGAGCACGAACCGGATAACCCGCTTGTCGATATGCTCTGCGCGAAGATTGAACACTATGAGGATAATGCTGCAGACCTGGCTGAATTCAATGCCAGACAGAAAGATATTGCGGCGGGTCCGGGCGTTCTGCGCACACTAATCGATCAGCACAACCTGACTCTCAGCGATTTTGAGAATGAAATCGGCAAAAAGTCGCTGGTCAGCCGAATACTGAACGGTGAGCGGCAACTGACTATCACGCATATTCGCGCACTCTGCGCGCGCTTTGGTTTGTCACCCGGGCTGTTTTTTTAAGATGGACCGCAAAGCGGCTCGTTTTCTGTTTTTTTGTTGTCTAAAACAGGGTGGTTTTAGACAACAATGACATCTAACGGGTTTTGTCGCATTAACAGTGTGATGTCAGTAAAAGTTGCACTGCCTGATAGTGATAATCTCTTCTTCTGATTTGTCGGCATTGACTGTAGCCAGTGCCGCCGTACTGGCGCCACTTTTATCGATGGTCACCCCCTCAGGTGCGCCGTGATGACGGATAACCTTACGAAAGAAGCGCAACGCCGCTGCCGCGTCACGCCTGGCGGTCAGCAGGAAGTCGACGGTTTGACCCGTCGTATCGACCGCGCGGTACAGATATTTCCACTGCTCTTTAACTTTGATGTAGGTTGCATCGATTCGCCACCGGCGACCCACTGTGCGTTTACGTTGCCGAAAGACCTTATCCAGTAACGGTACCCGGCGGATGACCCAACGGTGAAGCGTCGAATGATCAACAACCACGCCACGTTCTGCCATGATCTCTTCGAGATTACGCAGGCTCAGGGAATAAGCCAGATACCAGCGAACACACTGGGCAATGACATCAGCGGGATAATGCAGGCGTTTGAAGGCTTTTCGGATCAGGGACATGGGCAGGTAACATCACAAAAAAAGGTCATGTATTCAATGTGTAGATCTGGTTATTGTAGGTAATACTCACGCTCGATGAATGTGCCGATAACCTTATCGTGCATTTCCGCTAATTTTGAGTATCCGAGAGTCTTGCGATTTAGTCGCTTTAACCGGTTACGAAGGTTCAGGTTTTCACGTTCAATGCGTTTGCCAGTATGTGTCTTTTATCCGGCAGCATGTCCCAGGCGCTGAAGTTATCTGTACACCAGAAGGCAACGTTGAAGCCTGACAGTAACCCCAGTAATTTTTTCAGCGTCTTTTTACTCCGAGCCCCCAAAGCATGGGCAATAATACGTTTAAGACGCGGCTCCCAGGCATACCACAGCCAGCGTTGCCGCTTTTTGCTTCCCACAAATGACCACATTTCATCAACTTCGCAAATGAGCTGAATTTGCAGGTTATCCAGAGGGAGAGTGGTTACACATCGGGGCGAGAGTTTTTTAACGTGCGCACGACAGCATTAATGCTGATATGTAACGCCCGTGCGGTATCCCGGATACCGGCATTGTTCATTGCAAGGTCAACAATTTGCTCTTTCATACCCGGCCGGCAGGCGCGATAAGCGTAATCAAGCTGGAAAGTACGACAGCATGACTGACAGCGGTAACGCTGGTGCCCGGCCTTACCGCTCCCATGTTTTTTAACAGCATCAATACGTTCACAAAAGGGACATTTCACGTCAACCAGAGCCATAAATCCTTACCCGTAAAATCGAGAATTATACAGACATGTCAACACATTGAATACTTGACCATTTCCCCATAATACACTGCACAAGACATAACCAAAATTTCCCTTTAATGGTTAATATGTTACCGAATAAATAAACAACCGACTGACAGAAGGAACTGCTCCATGCACCGGATTATCATAGTAACTGCTTTCCTGCTGATACTCTCATCACATGCCACCGCTGCTGAAAATTACTCCGCAGATTACAAAGCCTGCATGGATAAAAGTGAAGGTGTGACGTCCAGCATGCTCAACTGTAATCAGGAGGAGCTGAAGAAACAGGATGCCCGACTGAATAAAAACTATAAGCGGGCAATGTCTACGCTCTCCGCAGAGCAAAAGATAAATCTGCGAGATACACAGCGTCTATGGCTCAAATACAAAGAGGCGAATTGCGGGATGCAAGCCACGTTAACAGGGGGAACGATCGATATATTGTTCAGCTCTGGATGCGAACTTGAGATGACACAGGAACGCGCGGACACACTGGAATGGCTAAGTAACGTTGGAAATTAATTTCCCCGATTTTCCATAATCGTCAAAATTATCAGTAACATCGAAATGTGTGAACGCAAGCGAATAACCACAAAAAATGCAATGCAAGATATTGAAATACCAGGCAGGTCCCCCACGTAAGAAAGGAGCGACATCATTCGGGTGTCGTCTCTTGCTCATTTCAAGGAAAACGATCATGAGTCTTAAACCTGGCCCAAAACCGATTACTAAATCAACAGGAAAATCGGATCAACGTCGTCGTGACAATAAAGACACCCCGGGGAATAATCCGGCGTTAAAACCGAGTAAATCCACAGGTAAAAAGTAAGAAAATCAGGAGTACACCCTGATTCAGTCAAAAGCCCTTCGGGGCTTTTTTTTACGTCTGCCGTCGGTAACGATTTACCATAACCCCTTATTGTACGCACCGCTAAAACACACTCAGGGCGTTTCTGACGGATAACCGGTAAAAGAGGCAACAAACCACCCGAAAATCCACCAGAAACACACCGGATAAATCATACCCGGATGCATGGCTATGTAGCCAGGTGCATGAGCCCGGTTTTGGCGATGAACAGCCAGTGTAACCCGTATTTCTGGCAATTACCTTTGCCTCACACTATAGTAGTCAAAGGTATTACCTTGCACTACCGAGGTGAAGCATGACTTCTGCCACATCAGTCAAACTCGACGATGAACTCAAAGACCGTATTCAGCACCTGGCTGAATCCCGTCGCCGTTCCGCACACTGGATCATGCGTGAAGCCATCACGCAGTATGTTGAGCGGGAAGAAAAGCGTGAAGCGTATTTACGCGATGCACAAAATGCCTGGGAAGAATTTCAGCGAACCGGGCTGCATATCACCGCCGAAGAAGCCGACGAATGGCTTGCACAGCTGGCAGCAGGTAACGACGTGGAGCCGCCTGAATGCCATCGCTGAGCTGGACACCACAGGCAGTGGCCGACGTTCAGCGTCTGTACCGCTTTCTGGCCCCAAGGGATCTAAAAGCCGCCCGTTATGCGGTCAGCGAGATCCGCAATAGCGTCAAAATTCTGGCCCATCAGCCAGCATCAGGTCGCCCGGTTGAAGAACTCCCTTCTGCATACCGGGAATGGCCTGTGAGCTTCGGTAACCGTGTCCTCTATCGCATCGATACCGATGTTGTTTCCATTCTGGCTGTGCGACACCAGCGCGAAACAGGCTGGTCATGATGTTAAGGCGGAGGGTTTTCCGCCGCCTTAACGCTGAAATAAACCTGACTCAATAGCCAGAATCAGCGCCTCCAGAACCAACCCCACGACCTTCACAGCCAACGCTATTGTCATTAATGCCTTCATCGTCTTGCTCCTGTTTTATCTGATACCGCCATTGCATCATCTGCCAGCAGCGGAAACCACTGACTGCACGTGTCGCGGTACAGTGACAATCATCAGGCGATTGAAACAGAAAAAAATCGGAAGGAGCAGCTGATAGCGTTGGGGTCTGAAGCCCAACCGTACGAGATCGTACGCTAAGTGCATTTCTTGAGCATATTTAGTGAGTAAAGAAAACGAGGGTTTTGTTTATTTTTTCTGTTGATGTCAGTAGCCATGCGGTTTTCGGCGTTTCCAGTGTTAATAAACCCGGTAATCAAATCAAGGTAACCCTGTTCGACAGACTATGACTTTATAAATATAAAATCATATGGTTACGTTCTTAACGTACGTTTCCGTTCCATTGCGCTTCAAACCCCTATACACTCCGCTAGCGCTACGTGACTGGTTCAGGGCTGCGCCCCGAAACCCGCTGAAACCCGCTGAAACCCGCTGAAAGCCACTGACGCGCCTGCGGCTTGTCCAACCCTGCTCCGACCGGGAAAGAATTTCCCGCCCGTCCCGGGGTTATCAGGAGGCCTGATTGTCAGAGAAACGCACCAAAATGCTCACCCTGTGGGTGACGGAAGACGTGCCTGGACGAGAAGCCGGCCCGCGCCGGTAAACTTCCCACACTTGCGCCGGCGCTGCTGCGACAGCTTGCCGGGATGGGCCAGACAGCCCGCAAAGTGAACAGCGAGGCGTGGTCCGGTCATGACCGGGTGCAGGTGGTGGCCGCGCTGATGGCCATTGATGCCGGACTTGAGCGACTGCGCCATGCGGTGCTGGAAAAAGGGCGTGCCGATGATAGTTAAATTTCACGCCAGAGGGCGCGGCGGCGGTTCCGGCCCGGTGGATTACCTGCTGGGGAAGGAGCGTAACCGGGAGGGCGCCAGCGTCCTGCAGGGGAAGCCGGAAGAGGTGCGGGAGCTTATCGACGCCTCGCCGTATGCGAAGAAATACACGTCCGGGGTACTGTCGTTCGCGGAGGCAGATTTACCGCTGGGCCAGTGTGAGAAGCTGATGGAGAGCTTTGAGCGGGTTCTGATGCCCGGACTCGATAAAGACCAGTACAGCGTCCTGTGGGTGGAGCACCGGGACAAGGGGCGGCTGAGCGGGCAGGTCAGTCGCTTGAGTCAGCAGGTGGAGCGCTTGAGCGTGCAACTGAGTCGTTTGAGCCGTCAGTGAAGCGGCACGAGTACGAGGTGGCGGCTGCGCGTGCGCAGGTGGTGCATGAGCAGCGCCAGAAGGAACAGCTGAAAGAGCGGGAGTATCCGGGGCCGTCGCTGGAGCTGTAGCGGGCTGATTTGGGTTAAGGGCGGATGCGGGTATGATGTGCCTGATTTAACCTTTCAGATTAAAGGGATTTTTTATGGCAGCAGGCGAGAATACTGAACCGGGTCATACCGGCTATCACCGGTATGAAATTACCGGAGACGACACGCACTACACCGATGTTTTATGCAGTGAAAAAGTCATCCGGTGCCGGCGGGTACCGGTCAGGGGGATCACGCTGACGGTGGGGGTGTTCTTTGACGGTACGGGGAACAACCGGGCGAACTCCGACGATCTGCGTCTGGCGTATGCCCACTGTGCCGGTCTGGTTGGCGAGGAGCGGGCCAGATCGTGCGCAAAGTACGAAAAGCACGCCAGAGCAGGGCTGGGTAACGCCAGCTGGCAGGGCGGCATCACCAATATTTCCCGGCTGTTTGACCTTTATCAGCTCAGTGATGAACTCAACGACAGCGAGACGCAAGCACAGGTCAAAGCCTACGTCAGCGGGATCGGGACGGCGGACGGAGAGAGCGATTCGGTGCTGGGTCTGGGGCTGGGAAGCAGCCTTATCCGGCAGTTTGAAGGGGTGGTGACGAAGACCGATGAGGCGCTGGACAAGATCAGCGCAGAGCTGACCCGCTTTATCAAACTTAACCGTGACAAAGTGGCGATCGCGAAGGTGCAGTTTGACGTGTTCGGGTTCAGCCGCGGTGCGGCGGCGGCACGGCACTTTGCCAACCGGGTGATGCACCAGGACGCGGCGATAGCGACCGCGATAGACAGGGGGCTGGCGCTGACGGGACACCACGGAAAGGTGGCGGGAGAGGTGCGCTTTCTGGGGCTGTTTGACACGGTGGCGGCCATCGGGAGCCTGCTGAACTTTTACGGCCTCAACGGGCGCAGCAACCCCGGCGTGAATCTTGAGCTGCGTCCCTCAGTGGCGCAGACGGTGTTTCAGATAAGCGCAATGCACGAGTGCCGGTATAACTTCAGCCTGAACAGCAT
>NZ_RQVV01000049.1 GCF_009295515.1 Erwinia endophytica
GGTCGCTAAACCGTTATTCCGTGTCAGTGGAGGCGCATTATAGGGGGTTCCTGACAACTGACAAGTGTTTCTTAAAAATAAATTGCCGACAGCTTCTTTTTTCATCAGAAGAGGAAAAAAGCACCGATTCAAGAACCTGTTTACAGCAAAAACGCATCCCAAATCCTTTTCAGGCGCTCAAAATTCAACCCAAAACACCGAAAACGACCAGCCTTGCTGTTTTCTTAGACAAAACCGGGCCACAAAGGCCCAGTTTTACGCTTTAACAACGATTACTGATGAGCGACTATTGCCCCATCCTGTACATCCATTTCGATCATTTTCCCCGGCACCAGGCTACCAGCAAGGATCTGCTGAGCCAGTGGGTTTTCAATCTGCTGCTGAATCGCACGTTTCAGCGGCCTTGCACCGTAAACCGGATCATAGCCATTTTCACCCAGCAGTTGCAGTGCCGCATCTGAGATATGCAGTTCATAACCGCGCTCCGCCAGACGATCATATAACCGCTGCAACTGAATTTTGGCGATTGACGCAATGTGTGTCTCACCCAATGGATGGAACACCACCAGCTCATCAATACGGTTAATGAACTCCGGACGGAAATGATGGGTCACAACTCCCATGACAACCTCTTTCATTTCCGGATAGCTCAGTGAACCAAAACGCTCCTGAATCAGATCTGATCCGAGGTTGGAGGTCATAATCACCACCGTATTACGGAAGTCCACTGTTCTGCCCTGTCCATCAGTCAAGCGTCCATCATCCAGTACCTGCAACAAAATGTTGAACACATCCGGATGCGCTTTTTCCACCTCATCCAGCAGAATAACTGAATAAGGACGACGGCGAACTGCTTCCGTCAGATAGCCGCCTTCTTCATAACCGACATATCCCGGAGGCGCCCCTACCAATCGCGAAACCGCATGTTTTTCCATGAATTCCGACATATCAAGGCGCACCATCGCATCGTCACTGTCGAACATGAAATTAGCCAACGCTTTACAGAGTTCGGTTTTACCGACCCCGGTCGGGCCGAGGAACAAGAATGAACCAATTGGACGGTTGGGATCGGCCAATCCGGCACGACTACGCCGTATAGCATTTGAAACTGCTTCAACTGCTTCATCCTGCCCAATGACCCGCTGATGCAGTTCCTTTTCCATTCGCAGCAGTTTATCTCGCTCCCCTTCCATCATTCGGTCGACAGGAATACCAGTCCAACGCGACAACACATCAGCAATCTCAACGTCAGTTACGCGGTTACGTAACAGGCGCATGGTCTTCCCTTCTGACTGGGTGGCGGAAGCCAGCTGTTTCTCCAATTCTGGAATTTTCCCATATTGCAACTCAGACATCAGCGCCAGGTTGCCTGAACGGCGGGCCTGTTCCAGAGACAGTTTTGCCTGCTCCAGTTCAGCTTTGATGGTCTGAGTACCGGACAGCGAGGCCTTCTCCGCTTTCCATTCTTCTTCCAGTTCAGAGTAATCACGCTCTTTCTGATTCAGCTCGTCTTCCAGAATTTCAAGACGCTTGATGCTGGCATCATCGGACTCTTTTTTCAGCGCCTGCTGCTCAAGCTTCAGTTGAATAATGCGCCGTTCCAGACGGTCCAGTGACTCGGGTTTCGAGTCAATCTGCATACGAATACTGGAAGCCGCTTCATCAATCAGGTCGATAGCTTTATCCGGCAACTGACGATCAGCAATATAACGGTGCGATAGCGTAGCCGCAGCAACGATTGCCGGGTCAGTGATCTGCACGTGGTGGTGCAACTCATAACGTTCTTTCAGCCCACGCAGGATAGCGATGGTATCTTCAACACTGGGCTCCGCCACAAACACTTTCTGGAAACGGCGCTCCAGCGCCGCGTCTTTTTCAATATACTGACGATACTCATCCAGCGTAGTGGCGCCGACGCAATGCAGTTCTCCCCTTGCCAGAGCTGGTTTGAGCATGTTACCGGCATCCATCGCGCCATCGGCTTTACCCGCGCCAACCATCGTGTGCAGCTCATCAATAAACAGGATAACGTTACCTTCCTGTTTAGACAGATCGTTCAACACGCCTTTCAGACGTTCTTCAAATTCACCACGGTATTTTGCTCCCGCGACCAGCGCCCCCATATCCAGCGCCAGCACGCGGCGACCTTTCAGGCCTTCCGGCACTTCGCCATTGACAATACGCTGAGCAAGCCCTTCTACAATGGCCGTTTTACCTACCCCTGGCTCACCGATCAGCACCGGATTGTTTTTGGTACGACGTTGCAAAACCTGGATGGTACGGCGGATCTCTTCGTCACGTCCAATCACGGGGTCCAGTTTGCCCATCTCCGCCCGTTCGGTCAGATCGATGGTGTATTTTTTCAATGCCTGTCGCTGATCTTCAGCCCCCTGATCATTCACAGTTTCGCCTCCACGTATCTGGTCTATAGCCTGAGTCAGCTTTTCGCTGGTTGCCCCTGCGGATTTCAGCAAATCCGCCAGAGAGCCACGCGAGTCGAGAGCGGCCAAAACAAATAATTCGGATGAGATAAAGTTATCCGCACGCTTTTGCGCCAGCTTGTCACAAAGATTCAGGACACGAACCAGATCCGCAGAAGGTTGCACATCGCCATCCGTTCCCTCAACCTGCGGTAAGCGAGCGATTGCCTGCTCCACGCCACGCAGCAGAGCCGCCACATCAACGCCAGCAGTGGTGAGTAAAGGACGCACAGAGCCACCTTCCTGATTGAGCAAAGCGCTCATCAGATGGAGAGGTTCGATAAATTGGTTGTCACGCCCGAGAGCTAAGGACTGGGCATCGGCGAGAGCAAGCTGGAATTTATTAGTAAGACGATCCAGACGCATAATTCCCCCATTCAGGTCAAATTGCTACTGGAGATTAAATGAGGTCATCCCTCAACTTTTCAAGTTTAATGACCCAAATATATCGGTGAAAAAAACATCATCCTGGACCGTCTTATGGCGCTAGGTTATATCAGCCAGATCAAACTTGCCATACGACCAGTGATACCATTACGCCGGAAAGAGAAAAATTGTTCCCGATCTGAAACGGTACAACAGCCGCCACCCATGATATGGCTCACTCCCCGGAGTGCCAGGCGTATCCGGGCGAGTTGCCAGATATCGGCATAATATTTTTCCCCAACAGGGCGAAATGCCACATCAGTGGTTGAATTTTGTGCTAAAAAAGCGTCACGCACCTCAGGACCGACTTCAAAAGCAGCCGGTCCTATGGCCGGTCCCAGCCAGGCGATAATCTCTTCGGCGGGTGCGCTAAAAGCATCAAGCGTTGCTTCCAGCACCCCCGCACATAACCCTCGCCACCCCGCATGCGCCGCCGCCACTTCTTTACCATCCAGGGAACTGAACAATACCGGAAGACAGTCAGCCGTCATCACCGCACAAGCGACTCCACGTTCACGCGTGTAGGCAGCATCAGCCTGAAGTGACTCCGGCGTTTTCGCCGTCAGATGGAGCACCCGAGTCCCATGTACTTGTTCCAGCCAGACAGGCATTGTCGGAATTTCCGCCATCAGCGCCAGACGCTCACGATTAGTCTGCACGTCCTGCGCGTTATCGCCGACATGGCCACCGAGATTCAACGAATCCCACGGCGCCTGGCTGACACCTCCCTGCCGGGTTGTCGAACAGGCCCGCACATTGGCAGGCGCATACCATTGGGGAATAATCAGGCTCATTACCAGTCCAGTTGATCTTTAAACTCTTCCGTATCGGCTTTCAGCGCCGCAATCAGATCGACCATGTCCTGTGGTAACGGCGCGTGCCATTCCATCTCGATACCACTAATCGGATGATACAAACGCAACATGGTGGCGTGTAGCGCCTGGCGATCAAACTTTCTCAGGGCGGTGATGAATGCCTCAGATGCCCCTTTCGGCGGACGAGGACGGCCACCATAAAGCGGGTCTCCCACCAACGGATGATTGATGTGGGCCATGTGTACACGAATCTGGTGAGTACGCCCGGTTTCCAGCCGCAACCGCATACGAGTATGTGCCCGAAAATGCTCCATGATGCGATAGTGCGTGGTCGCGGGTTTACCCATCGGATGCACAGCCATATGGGTGCGTTTGGTCGCGTGACGACTGATCGGCTCGCTCACCGTTCCGCCCGCAGTCATTCGGCCAATGGCTACCGCTTCATACTCACGAGTGAATTCACGCAACTGCAGTGATTCCACCAGATAAGTTTGAGCCGGTACCGTTTTCGCCACAACCATCAGTCCCGTCGTATCCTTATCCAGGCGGTGCACAATTCCAGCACGCGGCACGTCAGCGATCGCCGGATAATGATGAAGCAACGCGTTCAGTACCGTTCCATCAGGATTGCCAGCCCCCGGGTGGACCACCAGATCGCGGGGTTTGTTGATAACCAAAATGTCGTCGTCTTCATAAACAATGTTCAGCGGAATATCTTGTGCTTCCCAGCGCACTTCTTCCTCAATCTCGGCACCAATAGCAATTTGTTCGCCACCGAGCACTTTTTCCTTTGGTTTATCGATGATTACGCCATTGACACTGACGCGATGGTCGAGAATCCACTCTTTTATACGAGATCTTGAATAATCAGGGAACAATTCGGCCAAAGCCTGATCTAAGCGTTGTCCGAGTTGCGATTCGGAGACCGTTGCGTTGAGTTTTACTTGTTGTGCCATAAACAGCTTCTTCGTTAACGTTGGGTTTTCACGGCGATGCCGTTTAATATAATGTGCTATTGTACCTGGTCACTATCGGGAGCTACATGGACAGCTGCCTGAATAACACTCTGAGGATAATCAAATCGTCATGACGCGTATGAAATATCTGGTGGCTGCAGCCACGTTGAGCCTGGCATTAGCAGGTTGTTCCGGCTCGAAGGATACGGTGCCCGATAATCCACCTTCTGAGCTCTATGCCGCAGCCCAGCAAAAACTGCAGGACGGTAACTTTAAAGGAGCGATAACGCAACTGGAAGCGCTCGATAATCGCTATCCATTTGGGCCATACTCCCAGCAAGTCCAGCTAGACCTGATCTACGCTTACTACAAAAATGCCGATTTGCCACTGGCGCAGGCGGCGATTGACCGGTTTATGCGTTTAAATCCCACTCATCCGAACATTGATTACGTGATTTATATGCGTGGTCTGACGGACATGGCGCTTGACGACAGCGCGCTGCAAGGCTTTTTCGGCATCGATCGTTCTGACCGGGATCCAACACATGCGCGTGATGCCTTCCATGACTTCTCTCAGCTACTGCGCGGGTATCCGAACAGTCAGTACGCCGCCGATGCAAGAAAACGTCTGGTATATCTGAAAGATCGTCTGGCGAAGTATGAGTTATCCGTCGTCCAATTCTACACTAAGCGCGAAGCTTATGTCGCTGTAGTTAACCGTGTAGAACAAATGATGAAAGATTACCCGGATACTCAGGCAACCCGCCAGGCTCTTCCGCTGATGGAAAATGCTTACCGCCAGTTGCAACTGAATGCCGAAGCGGACAAAGTTGCGAAGATAATTGCGCTGAATAAAGCCTAAGATCTGCAACAAAACATACCCGTTGCCAGCGTAATACAGCCCTGACAGCGGGCTTTTTGCAAGAGGTCGCCACGGATACATGGCGACCTCTCCTTTCGTGTTCCCAGGGGGGAATATCACGGCCATAGCGTGGCGCATTCGTTACATATATCTTTGTTCAGAAAAACACCAATATCCCGATTTTTCCTTTGGGTCAACTTAGCAATATTGCCCCCAACTATCTCACCTCACAAGTCTTTGTGAGGCAATCATCAGTACAGCTCGCATATTTTGCATTCTTGACAATAAGTGACAAAAAAACGTGATATAAATCACACATAAGCCCTTTTTTCCGGGTATGCTAAACTCACATTCGACGGAAATGACAGAGAGGTAAGTACTATGGTTCTGAACATTACCAGCAAGCAAATGGACATCACCCCAGCTATCCGCCAACATGTCGAAGACCGTCTGGCCAAACTTGAAAAATGGCAAACTCACCTGATTAATCCCCATATCGTTCTTTCGAAGGAGCCGAAAGAATTTGTTGCTGATGCGACCATCAACACGCCGAATGGCCCTCTGGTTGCCAGTGCAAAACATGAAGATATGTATACGGCGATTAACGATCTAATTAATAAACTGGAACGCCAGTTGAATAAGGTTCAGCATAAAGGCGAAGCGCGCCGTGCGACGGCCAGTGTTAAAGACCTTAGCGTCATTGATCAGGAATAACAGTAAAAAGGAAAAACGCGCCGGTGGCGCGTTTTTTATTGACAGAGAGAAATTACAGCGGTTACTTTAGAGGCTGATCAATACTGGATACCATGATGAAACAACCCTTGTTCTTCTTCGCTTTCTTTTTTACCTTCCCCTGACTGGGAGGCAATTCGTCGTGTAAGAAAGAAAGCGAAGACGAACAACAAAGCCTCCCAAACGGGAGGCTTTTTTTTTATGAACATCTGACAGGTAGCATTATGACCGCTGAAAATCCCCTACTGGACCTGCGCGAAAAAATCAGCGCGCTGGATGAAGAACTGCTGAGATTACTGGCCCGTCGCCGGACGCTGGCGATTGAGGTGGCGACCACCAAAATGACCACTCATCGTCCGATCCGCGATATCGACCGCGAGCGCGACCTGCTCGAACACCTCATCACGCTGGGCAAAGCTCACCAGTTGGATGCCCACTATATTACCCGCTTGTTTCAGTTAATTATTGAGGACTCGGTTCTCACCCAACAGGCTCTGCTGCAAAAACACCTCAATAAAACCAATGCACAATCTGCCCGCATCGCCTTTCTTGGCCCGAAAGGGTCCTATTCTCATCTGGCTGCACGCCATTATGCCGCCCGCCATTTTGATAATTTCATTGAAAGCGGCTGCCTGAAATTTAGCGACATTTTCAGCCAGGTTGAAACCGGTCAGGCCGACTATGCCGTACTACCGATTGAGAATACCAGCTCGGGATCAATCAACGATGTTTATGATCTGCTGCAGCAAACCAGCCTGTCTATCGTGGGCGAAATGACCATTCCGATTGACCATTGTGTCCTGGTGTCCGGCACCACTGACCTGCAACAAATCGAGACGGTTTACAGCCATCCTCAGCCTTTCCAGCAATGCAGCCAGTTTATTCACCGCTTCCCGCACTGGAGAATTGAATATACCGAGAGTACTGCCGCTGCGATGGAAAAAGTGGCCGCGCTCAATTCACCAAAAGTGGCAGCATTGGGCAGTGAAGCTGGCGGTGAACTGTATGAGCTGCAAGTGCTGGAACGCAATCTGGCTAACCAACAGCAGAATATCACCCGCTTTATTATCCTTGCCCGCAAGCCCATCGAGGTGACTCTGCAGGTTCCAGCAAAAACAACGCTGATTATGGCTACCGGGCAACAGGCGGGCGCATTGGTAGAAGCACTGTTGGTTTTACGCCAACACGACCTGGTCATGAGTAAACTGGAATCCCGCCCCATCAATGGCAACCCGTGGGAAGAGATGTTTTATATCGATTTCCAGGGCAATCTACGCTCAGATGAGGTACAGCAAGCCCTGCGTGAGCTGGCTCTGATTACCCGTTCGCTGAAGGTTCTTGGCTGCTACCCGAGCGAGAACGTGGTACCTGTCGAACCCGCATAAGTCCCCTTTCCAGCCGTTCCCCTGCGGCTGGAAAGGGCTATTCTCAGAGAGTGATTTCCCCAGTCTGCCAATCGCTATATCATAGTGTTTATAACGACTATCGGGAAAACACCATGTACCGCACTCTACGTACCGCTTATTTACTCTTCTTCATCAGCATACTACCGTTTTCCGCCTGGGCTGATCGCCAGGTCACAGATCAACTTGGCCGCCAGGTTACTCTTCCGGATCATGTTGACCGGGTAGTGGTATTACAGCATCAGACACTCAATATTTTAGTTCAGTTGGACGCTACCCAAACACTGGTCGGTATTCTGAGCAACTGGAAACAACAGTTGGGCGATGGCTACCAGCGTCTGGTGCCCGAGCTGGCCAATCTGCCGACACTCGGATCTCTGACTCATGTCGATCTGGAAAAACTGGTTGCCCTGCATCCTCAGGTTGTGTTTGTCACTAACTATGCCCCGCAGGAAATGATCGATCAGATCCAGCATCTCGGTATTGCGGTGATTGCGATCTCGCTGCGCGCTGGCGATGAGAAGCAGGAAAATCGTCTTAATCCTCAGCTTCAGGATGAAGAACAGGCCTATAACCAGGGACTGAAGGACGGCATCCGACTGATTGGCACCGTAGTTAACCACCAGATGCAGGCGGAAGATCTGATCACTGCCGCCTTCAGCCAGCGCCAGCAAACCAGCGATCATCTAAAAAGTATCCCGGCAGCCCAGAAAATTCGTGTTTATATGGCGAATCCTGATCTGACCACCTACGGCTCTGGTAAATACACAGGTCTGATGATGGCGCATGCAGGCGCAATGAACGTCGCAGCGGCCACAGTCAAAGGCTATAAACAGGTCTCCATGGAGCAGATCCTCGCGTGGGATCCACAGGTGATTTTTGTGCAGGATCGTTATCCGCGAGTCATTGACGAAATCAATCAGCAGCCCGCCTGGCAGGCCGTTGATGCGGTTAAAAACCACCGCGTTTATCTGATGCCGGAATATGCCAAGGCCTGGGGCTACCCAATGCCGGAAGCGCTGGCGCTGGGCGAGCTGTGGATGGCAAAGAAACTCTACCCGGAAAAATTCAGCGATATCGATATGCAGAAAAAAGCCGACAGTTGGTACCTGCGTTTCTATCGCACTCACTATGTGGGCAGTCACTGATGAGCGAGCTTCGGATACTGGCGGCTGGTAGCCTGCGGGTTGTCTGGCCCAGGCTGATCGCCGCGTTTAATCAGCAGAATGAGACCTCCGTAATCAGCACGTTTGGTCCTGCCGGGCTGCTGAGACAACGTATTGCGCAGGGGGAAGTTTGCGATCTCTTCGCCTCAGCGAATGTGGCGCATCCACAAAGCCTGATGAGCGCAGGCAACGCTATCAATACCGCTATCTTTGCCCATAATCAGCTGTGTCTGAGCACCACCGCAGAACTGGCCGCCACGCGCCGGGACTGGCTGGATTTGCTCAGTGATCCCGCTTTACGCATAGCAACCTCAACGCCACTCAGCGATCCTTCAGGCGACTATACGTGGGAACTGTTTGATCGCATAGAACAGCACCATAAGGGAACAGGATATTCGCTGAAACAGCGGGCGCTGCAGTTAGTTGGCGGGCCAGACAGCTCGACAATTCCGCCAGGCATGCTGGCGGCCAGTTGGATACTCAACAGCAATCAGGCGGATATTTTTATTGGCTATAAAAGCTACGCGCCACTGATAAGTAAGGAGATGGGGATCGTCACCCTGGATATTCCTGAGCCTTACCAGATCAGAGCGGATTACGCTCTGGCGGTCTGCCACAGCAAAGCACAACCGTTGGCTGATTTTCTGTTATCACCCCAGGCTCAGGAAATTTTACAGAAAACAGGGTTCAACCGTTAAACCATCACGCTATTCACCGGGGATCCCATCCCGTCATGCCGATAGCTTCAGGGTGACAAAAAAGGCCGTTTCCGGCCTTTTCAAGGATTACTGACGGCTGTCATTAGCCTGACGAAGAAGAGTACGACTCTCCAGCATAAAACGCTGGGCGTAATCGCCGAACCAGTGCTCCACTTTGCGGAAACTGTCGATAAACGCCTGTTTATCACCCTGCTCAAGCAATTTTATCGCTTCGCCAAAACGCTGATAGTAACGTTTGATCAGCGCCAGATTACTTTCCGAAGACATAATAATATCAGCATACAGCTGCGGATCTTGTGCGAACAACCGTCCCACCATCGCCAGTTCCAGACGGTAGATAGGGGAAGACAAGGCCAGCAATTGCTCAAGCTGGACGTTCTCTTCAGCCAGATGTAAACCATACGCAAAAGTGGCAAAGTGGCGTAGAGCCTGAATAAACGCCATATTTTGATCGTGCTCGACGGCACTGATGCGATGCAACCTCGCCCCCCAGACCTGTATCTGCTCCAGGAACCACTGGTAGGCTTCAGGTTGGCGGCCATCACACCATATCACCACCTGCTTCGCCAGGCTGCCAGTGTCCGGACCGAACATCGGATGCAACCCGAGAACCGGTCCACGATGCGCGGCGAGCATCGCCTGCAGCGGCCTGTTTTTTACCGAGGCCAGGTCAACCAAAATGCAATCATCCGGTAGCGGCGGCAGGCTGGCAATCACGCTCTCGGTCAGATGTATGGGGACACTGATCATCACCATACCGGCATCCGCCAGCATGCTTTCAGCTTGTTCCCAGTCATCTTTATCAAGGATCCTCACCTGATAGCCAGACAGGGTCAGCATCTTCTCAAACAGACGCCCCATCTGTCCTTTACCACCCACAATAACCACCGGACGCAGCGCCGGACAAAGCGTTTTAAAACCTTTATCATTTTCGCTGGCATAGGATTCCCGCATCACTCGGCGCAAGACATCGTCAATCAGCTCCGGAGGAACGCCCAGCGATTCAGCCTCTTTACGGCGAGAAGCCAGCAACGAAGCTTCCCGTTCAGGGACATAAATCGGTAATCCGTAGCGACTCTTAACCTCGCCTACTTCAGCCACCAGTTCCAGCCTTTTGGCCAGCAGATCGAGCAACGCTTTATCAACTTCATCAATTTGATCGCGTAGCGCGGTCAGTTCAGCCACCATAATTACCCCTCTTACGACAGACGTGCCGCCAACACCCCGTTCAAAGCCTGATGAATCTCACGCAGCAACGTTTCGGTTGTTTCCCAGTTGATACAGGCATCAGTAACAGAAACACCATAGCGCATTTCGCTGCGCGGTTGCTCGGAAGACTGGTTACCTTCATGGAGATGGCTTTCCAGCATCAGGCCCATAATCGAACGGTTGCCATCTTTGATCTGCGCAACGGCAGACTCAGCCACGCCAGGCTGGCGGCGGAAATCTTTGTTAGAATTACCATGGCTGCAATCTATCATCAAGGACGGACGGAGTCCCGCCTGAAGCATCTCTTTTTCACACTGGGCTACCTCTTCCGGGCCGTAGTTCGGATGCTTTCCCCCCCGTAAAATCACATGACCATCCGGATTCCCTTTAGTTTGTAGCAGGCAAACCTGCCCCCCCTGATTAATACCGACGAAACGATGTGGCATCGCCGCCGCACGCATGGCATTGATCGCCGTGCACAGGCTACCGTCAGTACCATTTTTGAAACCTACCGGCATCGACAGGCCAGAGGCCATTTCACGGTGTGTCTGGGATTCTGTGGTACGAGCACCGATAGCGGCCCAGCTGAACAGATCACCCAAATACTGCGGGCTGTTAGGATCTAACGCTTCCGTAGCCAACGGCAGGCCCATGGTCACCAAATCCACCAGCAGGCGACGCGCAATATGCAGACCTGCTTCCATATCGAATGAATTATCCATGTACGGATCGTTGATCAACCCTTTCCAGCCAACTGTCGTACGGGGCTTTTCAAAATAAACTCGCATAACGATATACAGCTGATCCTTCAACTGATCAGAGAGAGATTTCAGGTGGCGCGCGTAATCCAGTGCGACTTCAGTATCGTGAATTGAACAGGGACCGCAGACCACCAACAGACGGTGATCTTTACCGCTGATGATGTTGGAGATGGTCTGGCGGGAAGCGGTGATCTGCGCGGCCAGCGCATCATTAAGTGGAAATTTTTTTTTCAGCTCTTCCGGCGTGATCAAAATCTGTTCTTCAGCGATATGAACATTATTCAGCGCGTCTTTTTGCATGGTAGTCATCCTGTTTCTCTCGTTATGCGTCGGTCATCCCTCAATGAGGTGGTGAACAATGTATCAGAACCGGTACAAAACTCAATCCATGAATGTACACTTTTATTACCACATTTCAATTTCGGTCTTTTTGAATTTAAAAAATATATAAAAAATAGCAAGTTAATTAAAAAGTCATCAAAAAACTACTACCCATATGTACAATTAACTTTACACTTAAATTTTGCAGTGTAGTAAATCCTTCGCTTTTTCCTGTTCAGGCAAAGATTTGTGGCACCATGCCTGTTGCCCGGAGGTAACAGTGCAATCATCAATGCAAGAACGCAGAATGCCAGCAAAGCTGGAGCGGCTCCAGCCAGAGCATAAAGCTGGCCAAACAGGTCGGCCCCCACGACCTGACCGGTTCTGTCGCATTAAGGCGTTGTCGGATAACGTGTTGTTTTTTTATTATGTTTCAATCTCATACCTCTGATACGAAAAGCGTTCAAACGCCTGCACTATCCCCTCGATGTTATTGCTCAATGTGTTCGCTGGTATCTGGCTGATGCCCTCAGCCTGCGCAATCTTGAAGAAATGATGGCAGAGCGCGGCGTTATCGTTGACCATTCCCCCCTTCACTGCCGGGTTATCCGCCTGGTGCCGCTACCAGATAAGGCGTTTCGTCGAAATAAGCGCACTGTGGGTCGGCGGTGGCGAATGAACGAAACCGACATCAAGATCAAAGGCCAATGGAAATACCTGTACCGCGCGGTAGATACAGCAGGACAAACCGTCGACTTCCTGCTGACCGCCAAATGAGACGCCCCAGCCGCGTTGCGCTTCTTTCGCAAGGCCATTCGTTATCATGACGAACCCGAGGTGGTCACTATCGATAAAAGTGGCGCCAACACGGCGGCCCTGACCACACTCAACGCCAACAAACCAGAAGAAGAAAGGATGACCATCAGGCAGAGCAAGTACCTGAACAATCAGGTTGAGCAGGATCACCGGAGTATCAAACGCCGAATACGGGCGATGCTGGGGTTCAAATCATCTCGGCGGTCGCAGACGATATTGGCGGGCATTGAGTTAGTACACATGATACGCAAAGGACAACTTCAGCATTCCGCCGGAGCACATTTATCCTCGGCAGAACAATTTTATCTGTTAGCTGCCTAAAATATCGGCAGCACAACGTTTACTGACTCCGCTCCGTTAATGCGACAGAACCGAAAGGAATGTCTTTCACGACTGCTGGCAGCATCAATCCCCAGGAGGATCTCGCCATCCCGTAAGTGAAAAACCGGTGATACCCAGTCACTGAGAAGCTTTCATGGCTTTTTACCGCTGGCTGCCAGGAGTCTTGCCGCCGCCTCGCCTGCATAAATCGCCGCCTGGGGAGCAATGACCAGAGCAGAAGAATGGCGCCTTCGAACAGCATCCATACCGCATCGGAAAGCGCTGCACCCGGTGAATTTCGCAGGCAGGCCGCAATGTATTCACGCTGTCTGTAGCGGTAATCAAGCGCTAACGCCGACAGCCGCTGATCTTCTTTCGCATATTCACCCCAGGCTTTCAGGAAAAAGCATCCTGACGGGCCATTTTCCTGCATCCACTCGCTCTGAACCACAAAAAGGCGGCTGATTGATTGCGGATCTTCGGGCGGAAGCAGTGCGGCGAAAAAGCGATGTTGTCTTTCAGCCAGAACCGCCTCCGTCAGCATCCCCCGCGAAGGAAAATAGCGATACAGCGTTCTTGTTGAGACGCCCGCTTCACTGCGGATCCGTGCTGGTCGCATGGAACCCGTTGAGACAGAACAACCGCTCTGCGGCCTGGATGATGTCGAGTTTTTTATCCACACCCTTAAAAGTAAACCGATCGTTTTACTTTTATCAAATTTCCGGCGGGAGAAAATCCCTGGCAGCAGCATAAATCAGTTCGTAAATTTTCACATCCGTACTTACTATGTCGATATATAAGGACAAATCAGGAGGTCAGCCATGAAACGACTGACCCTGGCCGGTGTACCGGAACTTGCTGGATGCCGCCACTCCCCTCTCGCTTCTTCCGGCACGGAGTTACTTTCCTGCGGGTACGATGCGGTCATGCTGATGTCCGTTATGGCTGGATAGCCAAAGACAATGAGACGCAGGCAGGGGGGTCATATCGTTCCGCCCTGTCTGCCCATTAGCGCTTATAAGGAGAGCAATACCATGAACCTCGTTTTCCGCCCCTATACCAATACGGATGCCAAAGATTTTGCCAGCGCAGTCATTGCCTCGCTGGATACACTGAGACCCTGGCTGGTATGGGCGCATGAAGATTTCACCGAAGCAGAAGCCCGTCAATGGTTTGCTACTACTCATACCCTGAGGCAAACAGGCGCAGCGAACGAGCTGGGTCTGTTTGCCGAAGACGGTCGCTTGTTAGGCGGTGCCGGACTACGTTATTCCAGCGAACAGACTCACCACTGCTCGATTGGCTATTGGGTGCGTAGTAGCGAACAGGGCCGGGGCATCGCCAGCCAGGCTGTACGTTATTTGGTCGACCTGGCGTGGCAAAGCCCGGAAAGAGATATTGTGGAAATCCTCGCGGCGGAAGAAAATGCCGCCAGCCGCAGGGTAGCAACCAAATGCGGCGCTGATTTTATCGGTATTCAGTACGGCTTAATCATGTTAGACAGCGGCCCGGTCAACACCGCCATCTACCATTTTCGTCGGCCTCAGTAGCGTTGACAGGCGCTGGTTCTGCTGTCCCTGTTCGTCGAAATTATCTTTCGCCAGCCAATGTGATATAGCCTCATCAATGACTGGCCATTCGCCATCCAGAATCGAAAACCACTGCGTATCACGTGAGCGCCCCTTGCGCACCATCATCTGCCGAAAAGTTCCTTCATAACGGAAGCCAATCCGTTCTGCCGCCTTACGGGAAGCGCTATTCAGCGCGTCGCATTTCCACTCCAGCCGGCGATAACCCAGCACAAAGGCGTTCTTCAGTAGCAAATACAGCGCCTCAGTTCCCACTATTGTCCGTTTCATCAGCGGAGACCAGGTCAGTCCTCCCAGCGCCAGCGAGCCGTTAACGGTATCGATGCGCATATGTGATGCCAGCCCCACTGGGCGGTTACGACGGGCACAGAAAATAGTGAAGATGACCCAGTGAGCTTCTTCTGCACGCTTAGTCAACCAGGTACGGAAAGCCTCAAGCGTAGCCGGTCTCTCCTCGGTCAAATAAGTCCAGTCACGCCCATCAGGCGCAGAAGCACAGGCAGTATAAAGATCGTTGCAATGCTTAACCGCATCCAGAGGTTCAAGAGAGCAATACTGTCCTACGAGAGATGTTATCGCCTGACAAGACTCAACGGCAGCAGCAATACGCGGAACCCCGTTAACAAAATGCAATATTGTCAATTTATTAAGGTTGCTATAGCATCCTCTTTTACCTGCACAGGAAAATAAAATGCACTCACCTGTCCGTATTGCACTTGTTGGTGATTATCGTCCCACCACCATTGCCCATCAGGCCATTCCCCTCGCGATCGAACTTGCTGCGGTCTCACTCAATATCCCGGTGAGCGCTGAATGGTTGCCAACGGGAGCTGTCACCAGTCCCGCTATATTAGAAAATTTCGCCGCCATATGGCTGGCGCCTGGTAGCCCCTACCAAAATTCCCAGGGCGCGTTTTTGTCTATCACTTATGCCCGTGAACATAACGTACCGTTTCTTGGTTCGTGCGCTGGTTTCCAGTATGCCGTGGTGGAAGATGCCCGCAATGTCATAGGCTGGACCGATGCCACACACGCTGAGACGGATACCAAAGGACGGATGGTCATCGCTCCGCTCACCTGTTCACTGGTGGAGAAAACAGGCGATATTGTATTCAAACCAGGCTCTCTTATCGCCAGCGCCTACGGTAAGCTGGAAGCCTGCGAAGGCTATCACTGCAATTTCGGCGTTAACCCGGCGTTCGTAAAAGAGTTGGCGGATTTCCCCCTGCGGATTACCGCATGGGACCGTGAAGGTGACGTACGCGGCATTGAGCTGCCGGAGCATAAATACTTCGTCGCTACACTGTTCCAGTCTGAGCGAGCCGCGCTACGTAATGCGCTGTCACCACTGGTGGTTGAGTTGATTAACGCGACCCAGCGATAAATTACAGGCATAAAAAAAGGGCCAACCTTTCGGTCAGCCCTTGTTCACTATTAACTTAGGATGCTGCTTTCGCGCCCAGACGTTCTTTGATACGTGCAGACTTACCAGTACGCTCACGCAGGTAGTACAGTTTGGCCTTACGTACGGCACCACGGCGTTTAACAGTAATGCTGTCGATAACAGGTGAGTGAGTCTGGAAGACACGCTCAACACCTTCGCCGTTAGAAATTTTGCGAACAGTGAATGCAGAATGCAGACCGCGGTTACGAATAGCGATAACCACGCCCTCGAATGCCTGCAGACGTTTCTTTGAACCTTCAACGACCCATACTTTCACTTCCACGGAATCACCCGGACGGAATGAAGGTACGTCCTGTTTCATCTGCTCTTGTTCGATTTGCTTGATAATGTTGCTCATAATAATCTCTCTTATCCTGGGTAAACTGATATTCAGGCTCCACGGCTACTGCCGGGATTGCCCATCATCGTTATATTGCTGGTTGAACTCCTCACGGAACTCGCTCAGCAACTTTGCTTGCTCTTCAGTCAGAGCCAGGTTTTCCAGAAGTTCAGGTCTTCTAAGCCAGGTACGGCCCAGCGACTGTTTCAGACGCCAGCGGCGAATTTCAGCATGGTTGCCCGACAGCAAAACTGGCGGAACCTCCATCCCTTCTAACACTTCAGGTCGGGTGTAGTGTGGACAATCCAGCAATCCCTCGGAAAACGAGTCTTCCTCGGCTGACGCCTGCTTACCCAATACGCCGGGGATAAACCGGGCGACCGAGTCAATCAGCGTCATCGCTGGCAGTTCCCCGCCACTGAGTACGTAATCACCGATCGACCATTCTTCATCGATTTCAGTTTTGATTACACGCTCATCAATCCCTTCATAACGACCACATACCAGAATCAACTTCTGCTGGGTCGCCAGTTCACAAACTCCCTGTTGATCGAGTTTGCGTCCCTGAGGTGAAAGATAAATCACCTTAACGCCTTCTCCTGCCGCCGCTTTTGCTGCATGGATGGCATCCCGCAAGGGCTGAACCATCATTAGCATTCCCGGTCCGCCGCCGTAAGGACGATCATCCACGGTACGGTGCCGGTCATGAGTGAAGTCACGAGGACTCCAGCTCTGAATGCTGAGCAGGCCATTTTTTACTGCCCGGCCAGTCACTCCGTAGTCGGTAATCGCGCGAAACATCTCAGGGAACAGGCTGATTATCCCTATCCACATCGACTGCGCCGACGTTTTACCGTGTGGTTCGGAGCTCAAAAACCAGGATCCCAATCGACTTCAATCGTGCCGGTAGTGAGATCGACATTCTTGATAACCTGTCCATCAAGGAACGGAATCAGCCGCTCCTTCGCACCGAATGCATCTTTCAGGTTTGCCTTCACGACGAGCACGTCGTTTGAACCAGTCTCCATCAGCTCTGCGACTTTACCAAGTGCATAGCCCTGGGTGGTAACGACCTGGCAACCAATAAGGTCTTTCCAGTAGTAGTCGCCGTTATCCAGTTCAGGCAACTGCTCAGCACTCACGACAATGTCGCAATTCGTCAACAGACCGGCAGTATCACGATCGTCAAAACCTTTAACTTTGATGATCATGTCCTGATTGTGGCGCTTCCAGCCTTCCAGCTCGATAGGCTGCCATTGACCCGCCCGCTGGATAAACCACGGTTGATAGTCAAAAATACTTTCGGCATCTTCAGTGGAGGAAAACACTTTGAGCCAACCACGAATACCGTAAGCCGCACCCATTTTTCCCAAAATTAATGGGTTCTCGGGCGACGACGCGGTGTGTTGCTTGCTCATGTTGACCACCGTGACAGATTAAGCTGCTTTCTTAGCTTCTTTGATCAGCGCACCAACGCGATCAGAGAGTGTTGCGCCCTGGCCAACCCAGTGCTCAATGCGATCCAAATCCAGACGCAGTGCTTCAGCCTGACCTGATGCGATCGGGTTGAAGAAACCAACGCGCTCAATGAAGCGGCCATTGCGAGCATTACGGCTGTCAGTAACGACTACCTGATAAAACGGACGCTTTTTAGCGCCGTGACGTGCCAAACGAATTGTTACCATAACATCCTCTTTAGTTAATAAAACAACCGGGCCCCATTGAGGGAACGGGGCCCGGATGCAATATAAAAAGCCCGAAAATTTTACTCATTTTGGCGCAAAAAGCAATCTAATTCACCTGAGTGATTTTCCGGCTCACTTAGCGACCCGGGAAGCCTGGCGGCATCATACCTTTCATGCCGCGCAGCATCTTCGCCATACCGCCCTTCTTCATCTTCTTCATCATGCGCTGCATGTCGTCAAACTGCTTCAGCAAGCGGTTGACATCCTGTACCTGCATACCAGACCCCGTGGCGATACGACGCTTGCGGGAACCTTTGATTATCTCTGGTTTCTCACGTTCTTTACGGGTCATGGAATTGATCATCGCTTCCATCCGGACCAGTACTTTGTCATCCATCTGCGATTTAACGTTATCCGGCAGTTGCCCCATGCCTGGCAGTTTACCCATCAGGTTGGCCATACCGCCCATGTTGCGCATCTGCTTCAACTGATCCAGAAAATCGTTCAGGTCAAAACCATCACCTTTTTTCAGTTTGCTGGCCAGTTTCTCTGCCTGCGCCCGATCAACCTTGCTCTCAATATCTTCGATCAGCGACAACACATCGCCCATGCCAAGGATACGTGAGGCAATACGATCCGGGTAGAACGGCTCCAGAGCGTCGGTTTTTTCACCGACCCCCATAAATTTAATCGGCTTACCGGTGATATGACGGATTGACAGCGCCGCACCGCCACGGGCATCGCCATCCACCTTGGTCAATACCACACCGGTCAGCGGCAGTGCTTCGTTAAATGCTTTCGCCGTGTTAGCGGCGTCCTGACCGGTCATCGCATCGACCACAAACAGGGTTTCAACCGGGTTAATCGCGGCGTGTACCTGTTTGATCTCATCCATCATCGCTTCATCAACGTGCAAACGACCCGCGGTATCGACCAGCAGCACATCATAAAACTTAAGTTTAGCCTGCTGCAGCGCATCTTTAACGATATCGACTGGCTTTTGGCTCAAGTCTGATGGACAAAAATCCACTCCGACCTGTTCAGCCAACGTTTCCAACTGTTTGATTGCCGCCGGACGATAAACGTCAGCAGACACCACCAATACTTTTTTCTTGTGCTTCTCACGCAAGAATTTGCCCAGCTTGCCGACGCTGGTAGTTTTACCTGCCCCTTGCAGACCGGCCATCAGTACTACGGCAGGCGGCTGAGCGGCCAGATTCAGCGTGTTGTTTTCCGCCCCCATCGCGGCAACCAACTCATTCTGCACGATTTTTACGAACTCCTGCCCCGGCGTCAGACTCTTGTTGACATCCTGGCCAACCGCGCGTTCTTTGACGCGGGAGATGAAGTCTCGCACGACCGGCAGCGCAACATCCGCCTCAAGCAGCGCCATACGAACTTCACGCAGCGTGTCCTTAATGTTGTCTTCTGTCAGCCGTCCTCGGCCACTGATATTGCGCAGGGTTTGCGACAATCTGTCGGTTAAATTATCAAACATCGTCTCTCGCTCACGTAATTTGAGAGGTCGCCAGGCGACACAATGGCGCGAATTATAGCATGAAGACACAGCGATCTCAGCCATCTACGTTGAGATCGTTTGGAGCCAGCAGCCGCTGGCGCTATACTGCTTTTTTCCTTAGTCTTCCCGGTACCTGACAACCTTTATGTCTGTATTTGCGATTCTGGCGTTGTTCGCCTACTCCTTCAGCCTTGCTCTGATCATCCCCAGCCTATTGCGCAGACAAAGTGCCTGGCGGCGACTGGCGGTAATGTCGGCCTTTATTGCGCTGATCTGCCATGCCGTGGCGCTACAACAACATATTTTTGCCATGGGCAACGGTCAAAACCTCAGCCTGCTAAACATCGGTTCGCTGGTCAGCCTGATAATTTGCACCATCATGACTATCGTGGCTTCACGTAATCGTGGCTGGATACTGTTGCCAATTGTTTATAGCTTTGCGCTGATCAATCTGGCGTTTGCCACCTTTGTGCCGAATGCCTTTATTACTCACCTGGAAACTACGCCGGGGATGATGGTGCATATCGGCCTGGCACTGTTTGCCTACGCCACGCTGATCATTGCTGCGCTTTATGCCTTACAATTGGCATGGATTGACTATCTGTTAAAAAACAAAAAGCTGGCGTTCAGTAACGACATTCCGCCATTGATGTCCATCGAACGCAAAATGTTCCATATTACTCAGGTAGGGGTTGTACTGCTGACGTTGGTGTTGTGTACTGGCCTGTTCTATATGCATGATCTCTTCAGTCGCGAAAATATCGATAAAGCGGTGCTGTCGATCCTTGCCTGGTTCGTTTATATCGTTCTGCTTTGGGGCCACTATCATGAAGGCTGGCGAGGTCGTCGCGTTGCCTGGTTCAACTTTGGTGGAGCGTTTCTACTGACGATGGCTTATTTCGGTAGCCGTATGCTACAGCATTTCCTGACTTCCTGATTAACAACAACAAGGAATTCCTCTGTTGGAACACGTTTCAACGACCAGTCTGATCATGATTCTGGTGCTGATGGTTTTGGTGTCAGCGTGGTTTGCCGGTTCTGAAACCGGCATGATGACGCTAAACCGTTATAAGTTACGCCATCAAGCCAAAAATGGCAGCCGTGCCGCCCGCCGCGTAGAGAAGCTGCTGCGCCGTCCCGACCGTTTACTCAGCCTGGTGCTGATTGGCAACAACCTGGTTAACATTCTGGCGTCAGCGTTAGCGACCATCGTCGGGATGCGTATTCATGGCGATGAGGGCGTGGCAATTGCCACTGGCATCCTGACCTTCTGTGTGCTGGTGTTTGCCGAAGTTCTGCCAAAAACCATCGCCGCACTCTACCCTGAGAAAGTCGCTTTCCCGAGCAGTCTGTTACTGGGGCCGCTGCAAATGGTGATGATGCCCGTAGTCTGGCTGCTGAATACCATTACCCGTATTTTGATGCGCCTGGTCGGCATGAAAACCGAAGGGGCTGTTAACTCTGCGCTGAGCAAGGAAGAACTGCGCACCATCGTCTATGAATCCCGCTCACTGATGTCCCGCCGTAACCAGGACATGCTGCTGTCAGTGCTGGATCTGGAGAAAGTGAGTGTTGATGACATCATGGTGCCACGCAATGAAATTGTCGGGATCAACATCAACGATGACTGGAAGTCGATTGTCCGCCAACTAACCCATACACCGCATGGCCGCATCGTACTTTACCGTGACTCCCTTGATGACACCATCAGCATGCTGCGCGTGCGAGAAGCCTATCGTCTGATGACTGAAAAGAAAGAGTTCACCAAAGAGGTGATGCTGCGCTCGGCTGACGAGATTTATTATGTGCCGGAAGGTACGCCGCTGAACGTACAACTGGTGAAATTTCAACGTAACAAGAAAAAGGTCGGGCTGGTTGTCGATGAATATGGTGATATCAAAGGCCTGGTGACGATTGAAGATATTCTCGAAGAGATTGTCGGCGACTTCACCACGTCCATGTCACCAACGCTGGCGGAAGAAGTGGTACCGCAAAATGATGGCTCAGTACTGATTGAAGGCAGCGCCAACATCCGTGAACTGAACAAAGCGTTTAACTGGAACCTGCCGGAAGATGAGGCTCGCACGGTTAATGGGATGATTCTGGAAGCTATTGAGGACATCCCCTTACCAAACACCACGGTACATATCGGCCAGTATGCGGTGGATATTCTCGACGTACAGGAAAACATGATTAAACAGGTTCGCATCACGCCGCAAAAATCGCTAAGGGAATAAAACCAGCAAGAGAAATCCATCCCCTGCAGCTGATAGTATTCAGTACTGCAGGGGAAAGCGTTGCCGCCCCGGCGATCGAGACGGTAAAACGGCATTGCACTAAATATGTAATTCTTGCAGTTTTTCTTTCGGCAGGGCCAGCGCATCGTTATGGTTAATACCAATATCGTGGTCGACGATATGACGGGCGATATCCTGTGCTTCAGCTAAAGAGTGCATTTGCCAGGTGCCACACTGATACTCATTCAACTCAGGAATGGTGCGCTGGTCAGTGACTTTCAGCACATCCTGCATCGCTTCTTTCCAGGCTTTGGCCACGCGCTGCTCGTCCGGCGTACCAATCAGGCTCATATAGAAACCCGTGCGACACCCCATTGGGGAGATGTCGATGATCTCCACACCGTCACCATTTAAATGATTACGCATAAAACCAGCAAACAAGTGCTCCAACGTGTGGATACCACGCTCAGGCATGACTTCTTTGTTTGGCTTGCAAAAACGCAAGTCGAAGACGGTAATGGTATCGCCATGAGGAGTGTTCATGGTCTTGGCTACGCGTACCGCAGGTGCCGCCATGATAGTGTGATCGACGGTAAAGCTATCCAGCAATGGCATATTGTTACCTCAACTAAAATGAATTTATTTTTGCAACGATGAAACTTTCTCTGTGGTCCCGGGTCTGAATATATGAAAGACGCGCATTTTGTTATCATCATCCCTGACAACAGAGATGTTATGTTTGGCCACCATCGTGTGGCCATTTTCTTTTGTGTTAGCGTCTACTCTGCAGAAAATCTTCAAAGCTCAGCGTATCACTTTCTTCAATTTCCTGCTGATGATCCTTTGAGCGAATAGCCTCCTGCTCAAACTGCGATTCAGTGAGGATCTCCAGCCTTTCTTCCGCTAACTGATGATGATACTGCTCCGACAGCGCCAGACCTGTTCCCACAATGCCGTTCTCTTTTAACGCCTCCAGGAAGCGGGCGGAATAAGTCAGTCCGGGATCGTCAAACGAAGCAACCAGGCGATCACAGACGACCTGGTACTGATGATCACCCTGTTGACGGTCCAGCGTTTCCGCCACGCGCCGTAAATCCCTGAACAGCGTTTTACCCACATCCTGCAACGGATGCTGCGCTTCACCGCAGCCGACACCCAACATCAGTCCCGGTTTACGCCCTTCAAGGATGACCCGATTCCAGTTAGTTCGCGTACATTGCAGCTCTGCACTGCTCATCTCCGGCGCATCAGCCAGCGTACACCAAATCAGAAACAGATCGAGGAAACGCACCTGATTTTCATCCACGCCAATAGACGAGAACGGATTAATGTCCAGCGAACGCACTTCAATATACTCAATGCCGCCACGCAGTAAAGCATCTGAAGGGTTCTCATCTGAACGTGTTACGCGTTTGGGGCGAATCGGGGCATACAACTCGTTTTCGATCTGTAACACGTTGGTGTTAAGCTGCAACCAGTTACCCTGCTCATCCTTCACCCCCAGCTTCGCATACTCTTGCGAAGGCGTTTTGATCGCCGCTTTCAGCGCCTTCACATAGTCTGGCAAATTGTTGAAGGTAATACCAAGACCGCTTTGTGACTTATTGGTATAACCTAAATCGCTCAGGCGCAAAGAGGTGGCATAAGGTAGATAAAGCATACCTTTATCGGTGCGCTCAAACGGCAACGCCGTCTCTTTCCCTTGCAGGAAAGAGGAACAAATCGCGGGTGAAGCGCCGAACAGATAAGGAATAATCCAGCCAAAGCGGTAGTAATTACGGATTAAGCGTAGATAACCAGCAGAAATGGCGTCTTTCCCACTCTCAGCATCGTCCACATTGGCCCACGCCCGCCAGAAGCTCTGCGGCAATGAGAAGTTATAATGCACCCCGGAAATCACCTGCATCAACGCGCCATAGCGATTCTTTAATCCTTCACGATACAGCGTTTTCAACTTACCGATGTTCGAAAAACCATACTGCGCCAGCTCAATCTGCTGGCTGTCTTCGATCAGGCAAGGCATGCTCATCGGCCACATCCGCTCTTCACCAAGATTGTGGGAAACATGACGATGAATATCGCGCAGAAAAGCCAGCAGATGATCGATGTCGTGATCAACCGGCGTAATAAACTCGAGCAGCGTTTCCGCAAAATCAGTGGTGATCCACTTGTGCGTCAGGGCTGAGCCAAACGATGACGGGTGTCCGGTAGCGGCCAGGTGACCATCAGGTTTGACACGCAACGTTTCACGCTCAATACCACGACCAATACCTTGCAATGCGTCAGGGTGGGCTTCCAGCCAGGAAAGCGCCTGTGATACGTCCGGGATCAAATTGACCTCCCGCTTGGGGAAAATTTATTATTGTTCAGCATAATGTTAACCGCAGCGCGGATGAATCGCTAATCCACGCTACCTTTCCATGCCCTGTAGTGTTACGAAGACCAGCAAGCAATGATAATAGTTATCAGGCTGCTCAACGTGTTCGCTCGTGCGGCGCTAAAACAATACCTGGAACAGCAGGCAAGCATACCGGACAGCAGACCGCACAACTCAGCCACTCCGTAGCCACATGGCCTGGAGGAAAAGCCAGGCAAACAGTACCTCCCTGGTAAACCATTCGTTCACAGCAGGCGAACATCAACAAAATCCATTCCTGCCGCCTGCGCGGCCTGAATGCCAAAATCAGCATCCTCAAACACCACACAGCGTGTCGGCGCTACCTTGATAAGCTCAGCACAACGCAAAAAGGTATCAGGTTCAGGTTTGTGACGCGTAACGTCATCAGCGCCCACGATGGCATCGAAATAGTCACGCAGCCCTAAATGCTGCAATAATGCCTCCGCCATCGCATGTTCACTGCCGGTGCCGACCGCCATCGGGCGGCGCCCTTTATAGGCCTTTACCACCTCAACCAACGCTAAAGGCTGTACGGTATCGAACAATATCTCTCTTAAAACAGCCGTTTTCTCGGCTGCCAGCACCATGGGGTCAAGATTGCTCTGTTGGCTGGCGATAATCACTTCAGCAATACGCCAGGTCGGAGAACCATTCAGTCCTGTCACTGTGCGTTCATCAAAACTCAAACCATAGCGGGTCAGTACAACATCCCAGGCTTTACGGTGCGTCGGCTCGGTATCAAGGATAGTGCCATCCATATCGAATATCAGACCGTCATACCCCTCGTACATACACTCATCTCCCCTTGCACCCGCAAATGAATACTTTAGCGCAAAGCAATTGAATTGTCGCGAGGGGGAGCAATGGGAAAATACTTTGAATTAATTAACGTTTTTTTATTATCGGAATTTGATGTCAGAAAATACGCAGAGGATGACACAGAGAAGAAATGGGATTATTCGTTGACATAGTAATCAGCGATGTATCAGGGAGATTCAACGTTGCCTCAATCTTGCGATCTATTACAAAACACCGCCATCACACTCTGCACATACTGATATATCTCAGAGAGAGACAGAAACATGCTGCCAACCGCTCTACAAGATATGGTGCATCCGGGAGGATTCGAACCTCCGACCGCTCGGTTCGTAGCCGAGTACTCTATCCAGCTGAGCTACGGATGCATAATAAAACAATGCTACACAGTAATGCTAAAATTCATCTTGATACAGGGACACTGCATCGGTACTTCTTTTTCTCTAAAGAGAATGGTGCATCCGGGAGGATTCGAACCTCCGACCGCTCGGTTCGTAGCCGAGTACTCTATCCAGCTGAGCTACGGATGCAAATGGCGGTGAGGCGGGGATTCGAACCCCGGATGCAGCTTTTGACCGCATACTCCCTTAGCAGGGGAGCGCCTTCAGCCTCTCGGCCACCTCACCACACGCCCTCTTTCGAGTTGTGCTTCAGAACATTGTTTCCGCTCATCGGCACTGCGTGGCGCACATATTACTTTCCCGCACTTATAAGTCAAACAATTTTTCCCACCAAATGTTTGATTGCGCAATTCCCGCCCAATACGGGTATTTTGGCGGCAAAAAGAGTGGATTATCAACAATAATTCGGGTAACGAAAGACAATAAGCAACAACATGGCAAAGTGAGCAATAAGAAGATGAAACAGAGGAAATGGGGAAAAATGGGGAGAGGGGAAAACCGGTAGCGCCTCGCTATGATGTTAGCGAGGCGCTGGATCCGTTAGTAACTCGTTTGCTGCGTTTTTTCGGCCTGGATGCGCTGATAGATCTCTTCGCGATGAACCGAAACTTCTTTAGGGGCGTTCACACCGATACGAACCTGATTCCCTTTTACTCCCAGCACCGTTACAGTCACCTCATCACCTATCATGAGGGTTTCACCAACTCGACGAGTTAGAATAAGCATTCTTTGCTCCTTGAAAGATTAAAAGAGTCGGGCTAACTGTCTCCCGGCATTATCCATCATATAACGCTAAATGTAGACTATGACAAATACACCACAAGTGCACCATCATACCAATACATTCTGCTGATACTTAGTTTAGCCGAAATACACACCATCAACCTGACTTTGTGTTTTATTGAGAACGCACCTGACCAAAAACACTGTGGAACCCTCGCCACAGCGTCCTCTGAGGTACCTTTTTAATGTGTTACAGTTTTGTCATAACCCAGGCTTCAACGCCAGACAATGCGCCAGGCAACGCCTGAGCATTGCTGCCGCCGGCCTGAGCCATATCCGGACGACCACCACCCTTGCCGCCGACCTGCTGGGCTAATTGCCCTACCAGCTCACCAGCCTTCACGCGATCAGTCACATCTTTGGTGACGCCAGCAATCAGCGACACCTTACCTTCATCCACTGTCGCCAGCACAATAATCGCCGACTTGAGCTGATTCTTCAGGTCATCCACCATGGTTCGTAACATTTTGGGCTCAACACCGGTCAGCTCCCTGACCAACAGCTTCACACCTTTTACCTCCACCGCTTTGCTGCTCAGAGAGGCGCTTTCCTTCGCTGCCTGTTGATCTTTCAACTGCTGTAGCTCTTTTTCCAGTCCGCGAATATTGTCGATCATCGCGCGCACTTTTTCATTCAGGTTGCTGCTGTTCGCTTTCACCAATTGAGCAATCTCGTGCAGTTGTTCACTCTGCACATACATTTGCTTCAGCGCCCCTTCTCCAGTCACCGCTTCAATACGACGAATGCCAGCCGCTGTACCGGACTCAGAAGTGATCCGGAACAGGCCAATATCACCAGTACGACTGGCGTGGGTCCCACCGCACAGCTCGGTGGAGAAATCCCCCATGGTCAGTACACGGACATGGGAATCGTATTTCTCTCCGAACAGTGCCATAGCGCCCAGCGCTTTTGCCGATTCGAGTTCCATGATGTTAGTATCGATAGCCAGGTTACGGCGGATCTGCGCATTAACTATCTCTTCCACCTGGCGAATTTCCTGTGGTTTCATCGCCTCAAAATGCGAGAAGTCGAAACGCAGGTATTTATCGTTAACCAGAGAGCCTTTCTGCGCAACGTGCTGGCCGAGAACCTGCCGTAACGCGGCATGCAGTAAGTGAGTTGCTGAATGATTCAGGCGAATACGGGCCCGACGCGCCTCATCCACATGGGCAGCCAAACGGTCACCGACACGAAGATAGCCAGAAACCAGCGTGCCGATATGGCCAATTGCCTGACCGTATTTCTGCGTGTCGGTTACATTGAACAAGGCATTACTGCCCTGCAACTCACCGGTGTCACCCACTTGCCCACCCGATTCACCATAGAAAGGCGTTTCATCAAGAACGATCACCCCTTGCTGACCCGCCGCGATTTCATCAGTGGGTTGGCCATCAACAAAAATCGCCTTCACCGTCGCAGTCAGCTTCAACTGGTCATAGCCCTGGAAGTGTGAAACCGTATCAATACGGATAACGTTATTGTAATCGGTACCGAAACCGCTGGCCTCACGCGCTCGCTGACGCTGCTGTTCCATTGCACGCTCAAAACCGTCTTGATCAATTTTCAGATTACGCTCACGGCAAACATCAGCGGTCAGGTCTGCCGGGAAACCAAAGGTGTCATACAAGCGAAAGACCGTCTCACCATCCAGGGTGTCCCCCTGCAGTTTCGACAGCTCATCATCCAGTAACGCCAGACCGCGCTCCAGCGTTTTGGCGAACTGCTCTTCTTCGGTTTTCAACACCTGCTCAACCTGGGATCGCTGGCTTTTCAACTCGTCACCGGCGGCCCCCATCACGTCAATCAATGGTGCAACCAACTTCCAGAAGAACGTTCCCTGCACCCCCAGCATATGACCGTGACGAATTGCACGACGAATGATACGACGCAACACGTAGCCACGATTTTCATTCGATGGAATAACGCCATCCGCCACAAGGAAGGAACATGAACGAATGTGGTCCGCGATAACACGCAGTGATTTACTGCTCAGGTCAGTCGCGCCAGTAACGGAAGCCACAGATTTGATCAGTTTCTGGAACAGATCGATTTCGTAGTTGGAATTAACGTGCTGCAGCACTGCCGCAATGCGTTCCAGCCCCATACCGGTATCCACGGAAGGTTTTGGCAGCGGTAGCATGGTACCGTCAGACTGACGGTTGAACTGCATGAAAACAATGTTCCAGATTTCAATATAACGGTCACCATCTTCTTCCGGACTGCCTGGCGGTCCCCCCCAGATATGCTCGCCATGATCGAAGAAGATCTCCGTACATGGGCCGCATGGACCGGTATCACCCATCTGCCAGAAGTTATCAGAAGCCCAGGCGCTGCCTTTGTTGTCACCGATACGGATAATACGCTCGCGGGGTACACCAACTTCATTAGCCCAAATGTCGAAAGCCTCGTCATCGGTCTCATAGACAGTGACCCACAGCTTGTCTTTCGGCAAATTAAACCACTGCGCTCCCGTCAGCAGTTCCCAGGCATAACTAATGGCTTCACGCTTGAAGTAGTCACCAAAGCTAAAATTACCCAGCATCTCGAAGAATGTGTGGTGACGAGCGGTATAACCAACATTTTCCAGATCGTTGTGTTTGCCGCCAGCCCGAACGCAACGCTGAGAAGTAGTCGCGCGCGAGTAGTTACGTTTGTCCTGGCCGAGGAAAACATCCTTAAACTGGTTCATTCCGGCATTGGTAAACAACAGCGTCGGGTCATTAGTCGGGACGAGGGAGCTGCTGGCTACAACCTGGTGCCCCTTGCTATGGAAAAAGTCGAGAAACGTCTGGCGAATCTCCGCAGTGCTCTTGCTCATAATTGTCCTGGAATCACGCTAACGAATGTTTCGTGGGTCTGATACACCGGCAGGTTTTCCCTTCTCCCGGCAACGCACGAACAAAAAGTGGTGAATAAGATAAATTTTCTTCGGGGGGAAGTAAAATCCCATCGTTAATTCAATCATCAAAATTTGAAAAAATGCTGCGAATATCCGCAGAAAAGAAGCCTTTCGTCATCAGATAACGCTGCACTTTGGCTTTTTCTTGCCAGTTTGCCGGCAATGGTCGGCCAAACTTACGCTCTGCCACTTCACGTGCCTGCCTGCTCCAGTCAATCTCAGCACTGGCCAGTGCGTCATCCGTCAACGTTCTGTCCACCCCCTTTTGTTCCAGCTCCATGCGGATACGCTGCGGGCCATAACCCTTACGACTGCGGCTGGCGACAAAACGTTCGGCAAAATGGGCATCATCAAGATAGTGATTTTCATAGCACCAGACGACCACACGGTCGATTTGTTCTGGCGTCGGAGGAACCTGCGCTTGCTCTTTGGCATACATGGCCGAGCGCGCTACCGACAATGACAACTTGTGACGAAACTCAGCCTCACTGTGATCACGCAGGGCAAGAATACGCATCGCCCTGTCCAGTAAACGGGAAAACTGGTTATGCGCAGTGGCATCCGACATCTAAACTCCACTGTTTTCAGCTCAATTAATAGAGACTCGCCATCTTTAAGCGGCAGATGTGTTGGCGATGTTTATCACCCAAATCACTTACCTGAGTAAGCCCATCAGGTGCCCTTCACTTGCTGTCTTCCTGAGGCTTGCAGAGTTTAAGGTATAGTCAGGATAAGGGTAACGAGGAACGGCGGAAGAAACAAACGCAGGAAAAATACAGCGGAAAGATAGCAGACAGAAAGAGAAAAGGAACGGGGTCTGAATCGTTCCTTTTCATCTTCATCAACCCGACGAAATTTAATCGCCCTCAAGCTGAAAATCAGAAGTTTTCGTTTGCTTCACTGGGCTCATCAACACGGGCTTCGTCGGCAACGGAATCAACTTTGGCATCTGGGTTATTCAGCAACATAGCGCGCAGTTTCGCTTCAATTTCGTTGGCTACAGCGGGGTTTTCTTTCAGGAAGTTACCCGCATTGGCTTTGCCTTGCCCAATTTTATCACCGTTATAACTGTACCAGGCACCGGCTTTTTCAATCAACTTGTGCTTGACGCCCAGGTCAATTAATTCACCGTAGATATTGATCCCTTCACCATACATGATCTGGAATTCGGCCTGTTTGAACGGCGCGGCGATTTTGTTTTTCACCACTTTAACTCGGGTTTCGCTGCCCACCACTTCGTCACCCTCTTTAATCGCGCCAATACGACGGATATCCAGGCGAACAGAGGCATAGAACTTCAAGGCGTTCCCGCCGGTGGTGGTTTCCGGGTTACCAAACATCACCCCGATTTTCATGCGGATCTGATTGATAAAGATCAACAGCGTGTTAGAGTTTTTCAGGTTACCGGCTAACTTACGCATTGCCTGGCTCATCATACGAGCCGCGAGCCCCATATGAGAGTCACCGATTTCCCCTTCGATTTCTGCTTTTGGTGTTAACGCGGCCACGGAGTCAACGATGATGACATCAACCGCGCCAGAACGCGCCAGTGCATCACAGATTTCCAGCGCCTGCTCGCCAGTGTCTGGCTGGGAACACAGCAGGTTATCAATGTCCACGCCGAGTTTTTTCGCATAGATCGGATCCAGTGCGTGTTCCGCATCAATAAACGCACAGGTTTTCCCTTTGCGCTGCGCCGCGGCGATAACCTGCAGGGTCAGCGTGGTTTTACCGGAAGATTCCGGGCCATAAATTTCGACAATACGGCCCATTGGCAGACCGCCCGCGCCCAGGGCAATATCCAGCGACAGGGAGCCTGTAGAGATGGTTTCCACGTCCATAGTGCGATCTTCACCCAGGCGCATGATGGAGCCTTTACCAAATTGCTTTTCAATCTGGCCCAGCGCTGCTGCCAGTGCTTTTTGCTTGTTTTCGTCAATAGCCATTTCAACTCCTAATCACGCGGGTAAAGCCCCATCTACGCGGCTTTGTATAAATTCAATATAACAGCGATTATACTGTATAGTCATACAGTATCAAGCTTAATTTTTGAGAAAATGATCACGCAACGTCAGCAGCGCCCAGGCTGTAGCCCTGCGCCGGACAGCCTCCCGGTCGCCAGAGAAAATTTTACACTGTGCCAACGTTTGGCGACTCTCCGCAGCAAAACCAAACCATACCGTACCTGGCGGTTTTTCTGCCGAACCCCCTCCTGGCCCGGCAATACCGCTAACGGATAAGGCAAAAGTAGCACCAGCCACTTTCCGTGCACCTTCCGCCATTTCCCGCACGACCTGTTCGCTAACCGCGCCAAAACGTTCCAGCGAGGTCGCCGTTACGCCAAGCATATCCTGTTTGGCCTCATTACTGTAAGTAACAAATCCCCGTTCAAACCACTGGGAACTACCGGCAATATCGGTGAGCACTTTCGCAATCCAACCACCGGTACAGGACTCTGCCGTAGTGACAGAGGCCTGCCGCTGCAGTAACCGTTGCCCCACTTCGCTACTCAACCGAGCTAATTCATTATCCGTCATGATATTCCCTCACTTCCCTCAGGAAGAAAACGGCAAGATTAGCATTTTTTTGACTTTTGCAGAGAGGAAAAGGCGGGGTTTGCGGGCCGCTTTCCAGCAATAAAAATCTTCACGGCAGGCAACACGCTTAGCTGTGGCTGCACAGCTAAGCGTCAACGCATTGAAATATTACTGATAAGAAAAAGTGATACTGGCAACCGCATTAGCGGTGCCTGGCGTAATGTCGCCAGTGCGAATATAACGGGCCTGAAAAGGCAGACTCAGCGTCTCGGCCTGCGAGGTACTTTGAATAAAAAACTGACCAATTGTCGAATTCAGCGAACTGTCAGGACCCAGCGACAACGGACCACTATTGTTATAGAAGAACTGTACTCCCACCCCCGTCGCGGTGGAATCAGGGGTTAAAGAAACCGTATCAGTCGTATTGCTCGGATCGGTCTGATCCGTGACCACACCATACAATGCGATGTTGGCATCACAGTTAAGACCAACTGTAAAATTCTTCAGCGCTGACGTACTGTTGACTGCGTTGAACGCCCGCACATCCAGACTTCCCATATCAACCTGTACACTAGGTGTGCTGATAGTACAGCCGGTGGCATTAACGGTAATCGTCGTCGGATTGATGATAACTTTCGCCGTTGCCGTTTCATTATTATGCGCAGTCAGCACTGCCGCATTAATCGTCGGCGTGACATAAACACCACTGGCCAGAGGCTCGCCAGTTTTCACGAAAGTTACTTTGGCAGACCATCCCAGGTCATTTGCGGTACCACTTGCTCCGTCAGCCGGATAAGTCTGGGTAGTACCGTTCTGCAAAGGAACATAGGCGGTAGCGTTAGAATCTTTCAGGCCCAGAATAAATCCCACACCAGGGACACCTGTTTCAAACACCGCGTAACTCACGCCATCCACAACGACCGTCTGGCCAGAGGCAACCAGACTACTATCGGGTTCCATAGTACTCAGAGAACACAAATAGATATAGCCACACCAAAAAACCTGGTTCACTGTTATCGTTGCGCTCCAGTCGCCACCAATGATGCTGCCGCTGGCGACAGAATCCGCTGGGCCGGAATACTCTAAGTCACTGGGTGAAAGAGTGATGTCAGACTTCCATTCCAGCGCCAAAGCCGGACGCAGGCAAAACAGACCCGCCAGAATCAACACCATAAAATACTTGTTAAAATTTCTCATCTAAAACTCCCCCTTGAGTCAGGGAAATGGCAGGTACACAATTAAAGATATTCAACCGTATAAGTTGCCGTTGCGGTAACGCTACCCGGCGTAACAGGCAACTGTGTAGCGACGATACGTGCATAAAAAAGCATATCCACGCTGTCATCGCCGGTCAGCCCATAGGCGCTGGTCGCGGTATTCAACGGAATCACCGTATTACTATGGTCAAGAAGCGAAACAGCCACCCCGGTCGCTCCCCCTTCATCCGTTTTTATATAGCGGCTGTCGTAGTCATCCACTTCGCCGCTAAAAGTTATTTTGGCTCCTTTAAAGGTCGGCCCACATTCTTCAAGCCGGATCCTGAAAGGTGTTTTTATTTGGCTGACCGCACCAACGCTTAAAAACTGGCGGTTAGATATTCTTCCCAGAAGGATATTAATATTTTCTGAATCGGTTGAAAGCGTACAGGTATTACCATAAAGCACGCCGGTTACGTTGATATATACGTCATAACTCAACGCAGGCATAGACCAACAACCTGCAAGCAATAACGAAAGTATCCATCGTTTTATCGATTTCATTGACATACCAGCCTTTGTGTATAGATATTCGTATCAGGATTATATTTACTGGCGTCAAGCTGATAATGGATGACGCAACGCTGATTCGCATCCCGCCCCCATTGCGCAATCAGCACACCTTTTTCCGGTAAACCTGAAAGCCAGAGTGCACCGGCGTCCCCCACTATCCCGCTTGAATATTCACTGTTTTTTAAGGTGACGCTGGTCCCAAAAGGCAACCACGAACCGCCTTTTTTGACGGTAAACATCGCCCGATAACCAATACGTGTCTCTAGCGTGGCACGTGCCATCGCTCCCGCATTGGGAATTTTGCTGACAATGGATTGTGGAATTTCAACGTTATCTCCAAGCGTTTTAACATCCAGATCCACGCGGTTTTCCCGATAAGCAGAAGCATAAGGAATAACAGCATAACCGCGGGAATCGGTATAAATACCTTTCTGGTTGCCCACTTTTATATTGGCGGCGCCTGGCGCTTTCACCAGAATATTAGTATTACCTAGCGGCTGGCTTAAGGTAATGCCATCTTCGTGCAAAACAATACCGCCATTAACGCCATAATTATAATAACGACTGTCCGACGTGTAACTGTATCCAGCATTATAAACCCCGGTTCTACCCTGATACTGCATCGACATATCTGCCCCACTTTGATTATTATTTCGGGAGCTATAACGCGCGTTAAGGTTATAATTTAAATTATCATTACCCGGCATATAACCACTGATACCGGTCGTGTGGCTGGTACCATTACGGCCGCTGTTAGTCATGGTATAACGGGCCCGTGAGCCAGACATGAATTTATCCAGCGGTACAGAAGCAGAGAACGAAACCGTGTTATCGCTTCTGTCTGACCAGACAGTCTGACTGTGCTGCCATGCCAGACTCCAGGAAACCATTTTCCAGTTAGTATTGTATGCCAACTGAGTACTGTTACTGGTTTTGCTGGAATTCCAGTAACGCTGCTGATCCAGCGACATGGAAACAGAGCCATACTCGCCCATGCGCTGTGAAAGCAACAACTGATTGTGCATTTTTCGCGAGTAATTCAAATTATAGTAGTTACTGGTATCAATAACTGGTTGCCCCTGCTCATCCAGTGAAATAGTATTGTCGCCACCTTTCATCCGCTTGTAAGCCGTATCACCCAGGGTATAAAAACCTCTGGTCGTGTATTGCCAGGAATAGAAGTTGAGGGTCGTTCCTACCGTATTCACCACCTTGCTGTAACGAAAACGGATTGAATCACCGCTGTGATTGCTGTCATCCACCAACGTACTGTTGGCATGAATGGCATCAATTGAAAACGCGCCATACGCTCCCAGGTTCTGACCGGCACCAACAGCATAAGCACGATAGCGTTCTGAAAACTGTACCCCGCCATAAAATGTCAATCCATAACGCCAGCCATAAAAAAAGTCGTTCTGGGTGAATGCGGGATCCGTTTGCTGATCGCCGCCCCGAAATTTGCCCGCACTCAGAGAGTATTTTAACTGCCCAGGCCGGACCAGGTTCGGCACACTGGCGAAAGGCACCACATAATGGGTGACCTGACCATCGCTTTCCTCAATAGATACATCAAGATCACCGCCTGAAGCCGTAGGGAAGAGATCGTTAATAATAAATTCACCGGGCGTAACGCTAGTCTGGTAAATCACATTACCATTCTGACGGATGCGCACAGTGGCGTTACTGCGGGCAATCCCCCTGACTTCAGGTGCGTAGCCTCGCAAGCTGTTTGGCAACATATTGTCATCAGACGCCAGTTGCACCCCTCTGACTCCCGCGCTGTCAAAAATAGCAGAGGAAGTATAGGTATCCCCCATTGTGAGCTGGGCCTGCAATGGCACCACATCCCGTTGCAGAGTGGTACTGATATGAGACCACTGCCCACCCTGGTTGTTGGTATAGTTCCAGTTAGTGGTGTCTCTTAACCGCCAGGCACCCAAATTGATCCCACTATTCAGACCAAGGAAATAGTTAGTTTGCCGCCAGTCATTATTATTTCCAGTGTACTCACTTTGTGAACCATTAACATTATAGCTAACAAAAGCAGTATTAATGCCATTCTCCCAACTGGCTGGGTTGATGAACCCACGTGGGCGGTTCTGCATCAGTACCTGAGGAAACGTTAATTTCAGTGTCAATTTACCGGCATCAAAATCGCTTTTAATGTCATAACCACTGAAAAGATCTTTTAGCAAAATACAGCCGTTCTGCGATGATAGCTTGGCTGCTTTATTACGTTCCAGGCCCAGTGCATCTATTTCTTCAGCAGTAAAGCAGGGAAGAAGCTGCGGAGTACCGTTATTATCGCTGGCAACGAATGAAACTTCTTTATCCGCGACAAACTCATTATTCACAAATACTGCTGTGCGATATTTTCCTGCAGGGAGCTCATGACCTTTTTCCAGCCAGGACAAATCAGCTATGTTTCCATCCTTACCCGCCAGAAAAAGAGGGTTGAACTGGTATTTATCCTGAGCCATAGCTGAATTAATGACCAGTAACAATCCCAGTGTTACTGCATTTTTCCGGAAAGACAAGTATGTATTCATAGATATTTATTGTCTACAGGTTATTGATATTATAATGAGAAAAATTTTAATTCAGATTTTTACTCACCAGAGGTGTCCATGCACCATAATCATTAATAGTCTGATAACTAACTCTTTTAGCTCCGTTAAAATTACCTGGTACGATACTGCTGCCTTTGGGTGACAACATTAAAGGTTTTACTTCTTTGCCATCCACACGTAACGTAATCAGTGTCAGATAATAAGGAGTTGGATTGTGGAGTGTCAGTTTCCCACCACTCAGGGACACCGTTATTTTATTATAAGCTTCATTTGCTTTGTCTTTCAGACCAACCGGACGGTAAAAAACTTTAATTCGGCTAGCTGCTGCCAGCTGTAAAGTATTCGCGCCCTGCTCTACACTCTGTGGAATGGCTTTTACTGTTAACCAGTAAAGTGTTTCCCGGTCTGTTGGCAATCCTTTTCCAGTGAAGATAATACGCAATGTATTTTCACTGTTGGGGCGCAATACAACTAATGGCGGAACAACGGTAAAGTCTTGAGTCTTTACTCCATTATCGTTATCCAGCCAGGTTTGAATAAGAAAAGGTGAAGTAGTATGAGTATTACGAACATCAAGTGAAGCCTGTTTATCACCAGCATTATAGATCAGACGAGTGGTACCCAGCCCCACACCACCAGAATTGGCACTGGCAAACATTGGCAATAGCAATGAAAACATTACCAACAAGACCGCAGGAATACGCATAATAATTTACCTCGAAAAAAGGATTCAGAGTTATTAACACTCTGAATCCAAATTAATTTAATTAAGAGTAAGTCAGGGTGTAAGTCGCGACTGCACTTGCATCACCGGAAGTCACATCACCGACCTCGGTATGATATTTCGCAGTGAAATTCAGTGTATTAGAGCCAGCACGTAGTGCAGTAGTGCTACTGGTTTCGTTTAAGTTAATCTGAGTACCCGTTTCGTCATAAAAACGGATAGACAGATTTTGTGCCGAACCACTACCACCATTGACTCCAGTAGCCAAACCCGTCGCATCATTAGCATCAGCAGTACCCGAGAATGTTACGGCAACATTTTTATAAGTACTGTTGTCGCAATCTTCCAGACTGATGGTGAAATCTTTCCCTGTTGACAATGTTGTTCCTGCTGTGGCCAGAGAGGCCGCACGAACCTGCCCCATATTGATACTCTGAACAGCCGAACTGCTTGATAATGCACACGCTGCGGTCACAACGCTCCCTTCAAAATTCAGGGTACCACCATCAACCGTCACTGGAACAACTTCATCATCAGCATAAGACAAAGCAGGTACAATAGCTAATGCACTACAAACTGACATTACTGCAACTGATTTAAGCATAAAACGCATAATCACATTCTCCATATGAAAATAACACTATAAATAGCAACCATTTAATAACTATGAATAACAATATAAGATACTCATTGCTGCCAGGTTACTATTAACGTCAACTACAAACATAAACGTTATCCTTTCGATAACATTTGCAGAGAGTCATCCATAACAAAATAAATACAACCAATTATTATAATTACACTACCAACACCAGTTTTATCTGAACTTCCTTATACCAGGAATAAAAGTCTGGTGAATTTCGTAATGAAATACTACTCCCCCTCAACTAAACAAAACCAAAACGATTTACATCCATTACAAATTAAATACGACCATTTGATCACATGACTTAATTTTTTATTATTATTTTTCAAAATAATTAATAACGCACTTTACTATCAGTAAAAAATAATTCACTATCAATCAGTTACAATATACATAGAGGAAAGAGAAACAAACGGGGCATTCTTCAATAAAAGCTAAACAAACCCCAAATTGAAATGAAAAGTCACAGGGTGAGATGAGGTTCAGCGCTTCTGCGCCACCATAAATAAACGCGGAAAAGGCAGCAATACACACCCATCCTCACGAATGCGGTAAATCTCTTGCAGTTCCTGCAGATAGCGCGCCAGGAAAGTCTCCTGCTCAGATTCTTCCAGCGGCGCAAGAAAAGGACGCAGTCCGGTTGCCCTCAACCAGTCCACAATCGCCTGAGGTGAAGGCATGACGTGATAGTAGGTGGTTCGCCAGATATCCACTGAGCACCCCACGGAACAAAGCACATCATAATAAGCTTCAGTACTGAGCGGACGTGCGCGGTTGCTCGCAGCAGAGCTAATCTTCTCTTTCCATCGCGGCAGTTCTCCTGTTTTACGCATCAGACTGTGGGTGGGTTGATCCAAATTATCCGGCATCTGCACCGCCAGTACGCCACACCGGGATAATTGCGCCACCAGATGCGGCAACCATTGCTGGTGATCAGTCAGCCACTGCAGTGAAGCATTGGCAAAAATCACCTGCTGGGGTGTCTCTGCCACCCAGTGCCGTATATCCGCCTGCACAAACCGGCAGTCAGGCAAACGTTTAAACGCCTGTTCCAGCATCGCCTTTGAACTGTCCACCCCGGTAATGCGCGCACTGGGCCAGGCTGCACGCAATAACTCAGTACTGTTGCCTGGGCCGCAACCGAGATCAGTTGCTGAATCCACTTCACGCAAGGGGATGCGGGAAAGTAGCTCTTTGGCGGGTCGGGTACGCTCAGCCTCAAACTGACGATAAAGATCAGGATCCCAGTCTTTCATCTTTTCCTCATAAATCATGTTTGGACGTATCTTTCACTATAGCAGCCCACCATGTGAAAAAAGTGTGGTCGCCCACCGAGTAATGACTTGTTTCCTCCCGTCCTTTTAGCCATTATCGATTGTCAGCACACCATGACTTTTTAAGCTGATTGTTTTGTATGATATTTTTCTGCCAGGATCCCCATTCTGGTCACTACGAGGTTATGCATGAAATCGTCTAAAACAGAGGGTACAGAGGGACAAATTGCCGGGATTGTGGAAAACATCGAATCCCGGCTGATTGCCTTGCGTCGGGACATTCACGCACATCCTGAGCTGGGGTTTGATACTCACCGGACGGCGGAAGTAGTGGCGAAAGAGCTGGAAAGACTGGGTTATCAACCGCAGAGAGGCATTGGTAAAACGGGTGTGGTACTCGATATTCACGGCGATGAACCAGGACCAAACTTGCTACTGCGCGCCGATATGGATGCCCTGCCGATTGAAGAGAAAACCGCCCTGCCCTTCGCCAGCGTTTTTCCCGGCAAAATGCACGCCTGCGGTCACGATCTGCATACCGCCACTCTGCTTGGCGTAGCCGCCGCGCTGAAAGAGTTGCAACCCCGACTGAAGGGGGCCTTGCGTCTGGTGTTTCAGCCAGCGGAAGAAACCACCGAAAGTGGCGCAGCCGCCATGATCGCCGACGGCGCGGCGGAAGGGCAGGATATGGCGATTACTTTTCATAATCATCCGGAACTGCCGGCGGGCAATATTTTGCTCACACGTGGTGCAAGCACCGCCTCCTGCGATGAATTTGACGTGGTGGTGACCGGAGTATCAGGTCATGCTGCACGTCCTCATGCTACGGTTGACCCCATTGTCGCGACAGCTTATTTGATAACCCAGTTGCAAACCGTTATCTCCCGAGAGATGGATCCGGCACAGTCTGCTGTTCTCACGGTGGGTCATATCGCAGGTGGCGCCACCCATAATATCATCCCTGACTCCTGCCTGTTTCGCGGCACGGTTCGGGCACGCTCTGCAGCCTCCCGTGATGCGGTAGAAGCCGCATTTCGTCGTATCTGTACCGGCGTGGCGTTGGCGATGAACGTTAAGGTGGACATTAACTACCAGCGCGGTGCGCCGCCGCTACTGAATGATGACCACATGGTCAACCTCGCAGAAAAAAGCATTACCAGCCAATTCCACCAACGGCCTCAGATTCAGCAAGGCCGAAGCTTCGGTGCAGAAGACTTTTCCTACTTCTCGGATTTGATGCCCGCCTGTCAGATCCTTATCGGTTCCGGACAACCTGGCCGCGACGACCATGTCCATAATTCGGATTACCAGCCAGACGAGAGCTGCATCCGTATCGGAACCCTTGCTCTTACCCGCTTAACGCTGGATATTCTTTCTTAAACTTTTTATACAACAACAGGGGTAGTCTATGAATCTGACACGCAAACGTTTTCTTAGCGCGGTAGTCGCCACACTGGGCCTGCTGGTTTTACCACCATTACAGGCAAGAGACCTCACCTCGCTGACCTTCGCCACTGAAGCCGCCTTCCCGCCTTACAATATGACCACGCCAGGTGGTGAAATCGTCGGCTTTGAGCCGGATATGATGAAAGAGATCGCTAAACGTGCCGGTTTCAGCTACAAGCTGGTCGCGCAGAGCTGGGGCGGGTTAATCCCAGGTCTGCTGGATGGCAAATACGATGCCATCGTTGATGCGGTGTCCATCACACCAAAGCGCCAGGAAACCATTAACTTCACTCACCCCTACATCAATGGCGGTTCCGGTTTTGTCACCACCAAAGACAGCAGTGTGTCTGGTCTGCCCGGTACCGGTAAGCGTATTTCGCTCAGTGATGAGGCCGGTAGCAAAACTGCCATCGACAGCATAACCAGCATCATTAAGGGGAAAACGATCGGCGTGCAGGTTGCCACCATCCAGGCTGACTTCCTGCAGAAATACTTTGGCAATATCGCGACTATTCGCACCTACCCTGGCAGTAAAGATGCTTTCTTCGATTTGGATGCCGGTCGGGTTGATCTGGTGATGGCGGCAGTGCCTAACCTGAGCGCTTATGTCAAACGCTCAAACGGGAACGGCGAGCTGACTGGCTATACCTTCCAGAATGGGGTGTTGGGTGCCGGTTCCGCTATCGGACTGCGTAAAGATGATACCGAGCTACAAGCGAAGCTGAACAACGCAATCGACTCAATGATGAAGGACGGCACGATGAAAGCCCTGATCATTAAATGGTTCGGAATGGACTTGTCGCCACAGGCATAAACGGAGAGCAGTATGGTTGTTGACTGGCAACTCCTGAGCTTCGGTCCTGAGGGGTGGGGCTTCGCGCTGCTAAAAGCAGCCGGCGTCACCCTGTCCGTGTCTCTGTGCGCTTTTCTACTTGGCTCGGCGATCGGCAGTCTGGTCGCCTGGGCCAAAATCACCGGTAACCGCTGGCTGAACAGGCTGGCTGAGGGCTATATCGTCGTACTACGCGGCGTGCCAGACCTGATTGTTATTTATATTTTCTATTTTGGCGGACGTCAGGTGCTGGCTTTTATCGGCCGTGCGTTGGGCTTCAGTGGTCCTTTTGACATCAGCGGCTTTGTCGCGGGCGCGCTGGCGATTGGGCTAATTTCCGCAGCCGGGCAAGCCGAGGTGTTTCGCGGCGCTTACAACACCATCGCCAAAGGTACGTTGGAAGCAGCGACCGTGGTAGGCATGGGAAAATGGTTAATGTTCCGCCGGGTCATTGTTCCACAGGCTTTAGCCACCGCGATCCCTGGCCTCGGCAACCAGTGGCAGTCAGCCATCAAAGAGTCAGCGCTGGTTTCCGTCACCGGACTGGTTGAAACCATGAACCAGGTGCAGGTTGCCTCTGGCTCGACCCAAATGCCGTTTTTTTTCTTTGCCGTCGGCGCGGTGATCTATCTGGTGATCACCTCTTTTTCTGAACTGGTCATCCGCCTGGCAGAGAAATGGTCCTTACGCGGACAGCATTACCATCAGCTTTAAGGACCCGATGTATGGATATTTCATTTATACAACAGACTTTTATAAAACTGCTGACCGGATTGCCGCTGACGCTCAATCTGACCGTGCTGGCATTGCTGGGCGGCGGTATTTTGGCTCTGTTGCTCAACCTGCTCCGGGCCAGCGGGCCAGGCAGCTATGTGGCCAAAGGCTATGTGTTTCTGTTTCGCGGCACGCCACTGTTGATCCAGATTTTTATGATCTATTACGGCCTGGGTAACATCAGTTTTATCCGCCACAGCGTTTTGTGGCCTTTCCTGCGCGATCCCTACTGGTGCGGATTGCTGGCATTGATCCTCAATGATGCGGCTTACACCTCAGAAATCCTGCGCGGCGGCATTCGTGCCGTCCCCAAAGGTTCGATCGAAGCGGCGCGTGTCTGCGGTATGTCGGCGTTCACCATTCTGCGCCGTATTATCCTGCCTATAGCTATTCGTCAGGCATTACCGGCGTGGAGCAACGAAGTGATCTCCATGGCGAAGTCGACGTCGCTGGTCAGCACCATCAGCCTGATGGACGTGACCGGTATCGCCAACGCCGAAGTTTCATCTACTTATCGGGCGCTGGAAGTGTTTATCAGTGCGGCGGTTATCTATCTGGTCATTTCACTGCTGGTTACCCACCTCCTCGCCCGCGTTGAACAGTTTCTTTCACCTGAAAAGTCCGGAGCAAGAGCATGAGCACACCGACCCTGGCGCTGCGTAATATCAAAAAGAGTTTCGGTCAGCATGAGGTGCTGCACGATATCAGCCTGACAGCCAACGACGGTGATGTTATCTCGCTGATTGGTGCCAGTGGTTCAGGCAAAAGTACCCTGTTGCGCTGTATTCCGTTCCTGGAAGTGGCCCAGGGCGGAGAGATCCAGTTAGGCCATGAAAAAATTGACCTGAACGGCAGCAATGGCTCGCTCAACCACGCGCAGCAGACCGTCATTAAAAATATCCGCAAACAACTGGGCTTTGTGTTTCAGAGTTTTAATCTATGGCCGCACCGCACCGTGCTGCAAAACATCATTGAAGCACCGATCCACGTGCAAAAACGTAACCGCAAAGAATGCATTGAAGAGGCGGAAGCGCTGCTGGATAAGGTTGGCTTGTACAGTAAAAAGGATGCCTGGCCTGCTCATCTGTCCGGTGGACAACAGCAACGCATCGCCATCGCACGGGCGCTGGCCCAACATCCGCAGGCGATTCTGTTTGATGAACCCACTTCAGCGCTGGATCCCGAACTGGTGGGAGAAGTATTAAAAGTGATCCGTGGGTTGGCTGAGGAAGGCCGGACGATGATCATTGTTACGCACGAAATGGGTTTTGCTCGCGAAGTATCGAATAAAGCTGTTTTTCTGCATCAGGGGATGATTGAAGAAGAGGGTCCGCCGGCTCAGGTCTTTGCCGATCCCCATTCGGATCGCTGCCGCGCCTTCGTCAGCAGCCATTTTCAGCGTAACTATTAAAGCACACTGCCCGTACCACCATCACCACGAAAGAAGCGCTGCGGAGTTTTGCAGCGCTTACCCGCGCGACACGTTCAGCGGTTTAACGGGCGTCGCGTACCGCTTCACCCAATTGCCACACCGCCATAGCGTAGTGATTGCTATGGTTGTAACGGGTTATCACGTAGAAGTTCGGCAGACCGTACCAGTATTGATAATATTTGCCCATATCAAAACGCAGCAGACTGACCTGTTGATACCCGTTTATCGCTACCTGCGGTGACAGCCCGGCAGCCGCGAGCTGACTGAGCGGGTAGCGGGTATCAAACCCCGTCGCCAGCATCGTCGCCTGGCCACTGGCGGGTATGGCTATGGCTTCCCCTTTTTGCCAGCCGTGAGCATTGAAGTAGTGCGCGACGCTGCCTATGGCATCAACCGGATCCCACAAGTTGATGTGCCCGTCACCGTTAAAGTCCACCGCGTATTTTTTAAAGGAAGAAGGCATAAACTGGCCGTAACCCATCGCCCCGGCGAACGACCCGCGCAGCTCAAGCGGATCATCATTCTCTTCTCTGGCCATCAGCAGGAAGGTTTCCAGCTCGTTGCTGAAGTACTCCGCCCGGCGTGGATAGGCAAAGGACAGCGTCGCCAACGCATCAATAATGCGGGTTTTACCCATCACTCTGCCCCAGCGAGTTTCCACCCCGATAATACCGACGATAATTTCCGGGGGAACACCATACACCTGCCAGGCGCGATTCAGCGCATCCTGATACTGGTTCCAGAACTGTACGCCATTCTGGATGTTATCTGGCGTGATAAATTTGTTACGGTAACGGATCCACGCACCATTCGGACCTGACGGCGCTTGATAAGACGGCGCCTGGCGATCCATCAGCCGCACGACCCAATCCAGTCGCCTGGTTTGTGCCAGCACATCATGCAGTTGCTGACGGTCAAAATTATGCTCTCGCACCATTTTATCGATAAAAGCAGCGGCAGCCGGGCTATCGGCAAAATCGCCGCCCAACGGAGCTATAGCTGTATCGTTTGAGGGGGCTAGCAGGAAGCTACTGCTACTGCTGCCTTTAAAGGGATTACCATGCGGCGCCACCTGCTGTTGTGGTGGCTTACTGCTACTACAAGCAGAAAGAAGAACCAGCGCGGGTAAAAGTTTGACCAGATAACGCATTGCATATCCATAGTGCGACAAGAAAGGCCATCATGGTAAAGCATTGTCTGGCACGAAGAAAAGCAGATGTTATGTAAATGCGTTCTTGTTGGCATTTGTTTACTTTTTTCTGCCATGCGGCGCATTCCGTATCAGTGACGATTGACATTGATAAAATAAAACTATATTTCAATAATATTGATTATATATTTTATTATTCAGGAGGAATGATGAGTAAACAGGCCGCAATATTGTTAGCACCGGGTTTTGAAGAAGCTGAAGCCTTTATTATTATTGATATCTTGAACCGGCTAAAGGTGAAAGTGACTACCGTTGCCTGCCACAGTGCACGAGAAGTACCGAGCTATCACGCCGTACCGGTGTTTACCGATGTCCTGCTAAGTGATTTGCAGCACCAGATGTTTGATGCGGTAGTCATCCCTGGCGGTCCGGACGGTACGGTGAACCTGGCGGCGAACCCACAGGTGACAACGTTTATCCGTCGTCATGACGACGCGGGAAAATGGATAGCGCCTATCTGTTCTGCCGCGGCAAGGGTGTTGGGCGGTAACCACCTGCTGAAAGGTCGACGCTATACCTGTTCGGGAGATTTGTATCAAAGCGTGACGGATGGCGTCTACTGCCCGGATAGCGTGGTAGAAGACGGCAACCTGATCAGCGGCAAGGGGCTGGGTAAGAGTTTTGAGTTCGCCTTCCAACTCGCGTGGCGTTTAACCGGTGACACCGACACCGCTGATTTCCAGGCTGAGCATATTTATTTTGATCACTGGAGGAGTGGCAACGCTTAAGTCACTGACGGATGAATAATCTCGCTGGCGGTATTGTTCAAAATACGGCGGCAGCGGCGGGAAGCTCCGTACCTGTTGGCGGAATATCCGCACTCCATGGGAGCCCGTTTCGCCCGTCTATGGCGCGAAACGGGCCGCTTCATCCGGATCCCCTTCCCTAACCAGGAGTGATGCCGCTGTTGTACCGTTTAATCATAGCCGTGCAATGGGTGCCGCCATTGTTGACCGTACCGGCTCAGCGCTGGTTGCGCACCAGTTGATAGCGACGGGTGAGATATTCCACCGGCGCGCTCCAGATATGTACCAGACGACAGAATGGAAACAGCAGGAACAAGGTCATGCCCAACACCATGTGCAGGCGGTAAATGAACGCCACCCCAGCCAGATGTTGCGATGCTCCCCCCTGAAACGTCACCACCGCCTGCGCCCAGGCCACCAGCTTCATCATCTCGCTGCCGTCCATATGTTGTGCCGAGAAGGGAATAGTCAGCAACCCAAGGCAGGCTTGTACCACCAGCAGCGTCAGGATCAGAATATCGCCGACACTGCTGGTCGCCCGCACTCGTGGGTTAGTCAGTCGGCGCTTCAACAACAGCCCGCCGCCGATCAGCGTCATCAGTCCACACAGACCACCGGCAACCATTGCCAGCTTTTGTTTCACCTCAATCGGCAGGAAAGATTCATACACCCAGTGCGGTGTCAGCAGGCCGACAATATGGCCGAAGAAGATGCCGATAATGCCGATATGAAACAAATTAGACGCCAGGCGCATCCCTTTTTTATCCAGCATTTGGCTGGAGCCCGCCCGCCAAGTGTACTGACCGTAGTCGTAACGTAACCAACTGCCGACCAGAAACACCGTACCCGCCAGATAGGGATAGATATCGAAAAAAAATCGGGTGAGATAATGCATAATTATGCTCCTTTGTAACGCTGAGTGGCCTGCGCCACATCCAGATACTGCGGCGCAACCGCGCCGGCAAAACGGCGCTGGTGCACTGCCTGCTGCGCCGAAGCACAGCCCTGTTCGCCAAGAAAGGTGATCTGCTCCTCTTCCCACACCGCATCCAGCGCCGCGGGGGTATCGTCGCGGGCTTCTTGCGCAACCTGCGGTTGCAGCGCATCACATTCCACTTGCGCCCCTGACAGAAAAATCAACGCATCAAACAGTACCGCGTACTGGCTCTGGCGTTGATGCAGTCTGGCTGCCAGCAGCGCCAGAATGGGGACAATATCTTGCAGGCCGCAACGGACGCGCTCTGCCGTTCCGCTGGCAAGATATTCCAGGTACAGCGGCAGGAAATCCGGCAGCTCTTTCACATCCAACTCCAGACCCTCGGCCCGGTATTGCGCCAGCAAATCCACCATCGCCTGTCCGCGATCACGAGACTCGCCATGCACATGCTCAAACAGCAACAATGAGGTGGCGCGACCACGGTCAAACTGCTCGCCGTATTCAGCCTGCACGTCCAACAACGGTCGGGCGCAGAGCGTGCTGATAAACCGTACCAACCGCGCACTGTGTTGCAGGTTCAGCTCGCTGGCGGTTTCCAGCACGGTGATCAACTCGTGATGATGTTGAAACAACTCGCTGTCGGGGTAATCCAGCAGACGACCAATCACTCGCACCGAGATCATGAGGCATCCTCCCGGTGAGTCGTTTTTTTCGTCACATCAATGGCGTCAATGCGGCGACTGTTGAACAGGTTGAACGAGGAATCGCTGCCATGACAGCCGTCACCGAAACTAAAACCGCAGCCTTTACTTTCCGGGAAAGCTTCACGCGCCAGTTCGCGATGGCTGGAAGGCACCACAAAACGGTCTTCATAGTTAGCAATCGCTAAATAGCGATACATTTCCTGCGCCTGTGCTTCGCTCAGTCCGACCTGCTCCAACGCGCGGGTATCCACTATGCCATCCACCGTTTCCGCGCGTTTGTAATGCCGCATCGCCAGCATTCTTTTCAGCGCCAACAGTACCGGTGCCGTATCGCCAGCGGTCAGCAAATTGGCAAGATATTGCACGGGGATCCGCAAACTCTCAACATCCGGCAACACACCGCTATGCGCCAGAGACCCCGTATCGGCGACACTTTGTATCGGTGACAACGGCGGTATGTACCAGACCATCGGTAACGTGCGGTATTCCGGATGCAGTGGCAACGCCAGCTTCCACTCCATAGCCATTTTATATACTGGTGAACGCTGTGCCGCTTCAATCACACTCTGTGGAATACCGTCCTGCAATGCCTGCGCTATCACCGCGGGATCATGTGGGTCGAGGAAGAGCGCCATCTGGTCGTGGTAGAGCGCGTTTTCTTGCTCTGCCGACGCCGCCTGCTCAATACGGTCGGCGTCATACAACAATACGCCGAGATAACGAATACGCCCGACACAGGTTTCAGAACAGACCGTGGGTTGCCCGCCTTCGATACGTGGATAGCAGAAAATACATTTTTCCGATTTGCCGCTCTTCCAGTTAAAGTAGATTTTTTTGTATGGGCAGCCAGTCAGGCACATACGCCAGCCACGACATTTATCCTGATCGATCAGCACAATGCCATCTTCGCCGCGTTTGTAAATCGCCCCACTCGGACAAGTCGCCACACAGGCAGGGTTCAGGCAGTGCTCGCACAAACGCGGCAGATACATCATAAAAGTGTGTTCGAACTGACCGTAGATCTCTTTCTGAATATTATCGAAATTTTTGTCCTGCGAACGCCTGGCAAATTCGCCGCCGAGGATCTCTTCCCAGTTTGGCCCATTTTCGATCTTCTTCATCCGCTGACCGGTTATCAGTGAACGAGGTCGGGCAATCGGCTGATGTTTACCCGCCGGCGCGGTATGCAAGTTCTGATAGTCGTAATCAAACGGCTCGTAATAATCATCCAGTGCGGGGACATTCGGGTTAGCGAAGATCTTTGATAACACACCGACACGGTTGCCCATACGCGGTACCAGTTTGCCGTTAATCTTACGGATCCAACCGCCCTTCCACTTCTGTTGGTCTTCCCAGGCGGTGGGATAACCAACGCCCGGTTTACTTTCGACATTATTGAACCAGGCATATTCCATCCCTTCGCGGCTGGTCCAGACATTTTTACACGTCACAGAGCAAGTGTGGCAGCCAATACATTTGTCCAGGTTCAGCACCATGCCGACTTGTGAACGAATTTTCATGATTTATTCTCCTGCTGACACCCCTGGCAGTCATCATTGCCTTCACCATCTAACCAATTGATATGGTTCATTTTACGCACCACCACAAACTCATCGCGATTGGAACCGACCGTGCCGTAATAGTTGAAACCGTAAGACAATTGCGCGTAACCGCCGATCATATGGGTCGGTTTCGGACAGGTTCGGGTCACCGAGTTATGGATACCGCCGCGCTGGCTGGTGATTTCCGATCCCGGAATATTCACGATGCGCTCCTGGGCGTGATACATCATGGTCATCCCGGCTGGAATACGCTGGCTGACCACCGCCCGGGCGGTCAACGCACCGTTGGCGTTAAACACTTCAATCCAGTCGTTATCAACGATGCCCAGCGTTTTCGCGTCATCCTCACTGATCCACACAATAGGGCCACCGCGTGACAACGTCAGCATTAGCAGGTTGTCACTATAGGTTGAGTGGATCCCCCACTTCTGGTGCGGCGTCAGAAAGTTCAACGCCATCTCCGGATTACCGTTCGGCTTTTGGTTCAACAAGGGGCTGGCTGCGCGGGTATCAATCGGCGGACGATAGACCAGCAGACTTTCACCAAAGGCTCGCATCCATTCATGATCCTGATAAAGCTGCTGACGACCGCTGAGGGTACGCCAGGGGATCAGCTCATGCACATTGGTGTAACAGGCGCTATAGGAAACATGTTCATCCTCCAGACCTGACCAGGTCGGGCTGGAGATAATTTTGCGCGGCTGAGCCTGAATATCACGAAAGCGGATCTTCTCGTCTTCTTTATTCAATGCCAGATGCGTATGGTCCAGCCCGGTGATGTCACCCAGCGCACGCCAGGCTTTTACCGCCACCTGACCGTTAGTCTCCGGCGCCAGTGAGAGGATCACCTCAGCCGCATCGATGGCGCTGTCGATTTTGGGTCGTCCGGTGGCCGGGCCGCTGGCTTTAGTGTCGTTCAACTGTTTGAGAAAATTGACTTCAGTCTGGGTATTCCAACTGATGCCCTTGCCGCCATTCCCCAGCTTATCGAGCAACGGCCCAAGCGAAGTGAAACGCTCCCAGGTCGCCGGGTAGTCACGTTCCACCACCATAATATGCGGTGCGGTTTTGCCGGGGATCAGCTCGCATTCGCCTTTTTTCCAGTCTTTCACTTCTAACGGCTGCGCTAACTCTGCCGGGGAATCATGCTGTACAGGCAATGTCACCACATCGCTTTCCACCCCCAGATGGCCGGGACACAAATCGGAAAAGGCCCTGGCGATTCCTTTATAAATTTCCCAGTCGCTTTTGGATTCCCAGGCCGGGTCCACGGCAGCAGATAACGGATGAATAAACGGATGCATATCCGAGGTATTCATATCGTCTTTTTCGTACCAGGTAGCGGTAGGCAATACAATGTCGGAATACAGACAGGTGCTGGACATGCGAAAATCCAGCGTCACCACCAGATCCAGCTTGCCTTCGCCGCCCTGATCCTGCCATTCCACTTCCTCCGGCTTGACGCCGCCCTGTACGCCGAGGTCCTGGCCCTGGATACCGTTTTCCGTTCCCAGCAGGTACTTCAGCAGATACTCATGACCTTTACCGGAGGAACCGAGCAAATTGGAACGCCAGACAAACAGATTACGCGGAAAGTTCTGCGGGTTATCAGGCTGCTCAGAGGCAAAGCGCAGCGAACCGTTTTTCAACCGCTCAACCGTGAAGTCAACCGGCGACTGACCTGCCGCGTTGGCCTGTGCGGCAATGTGCAGCGGGTTCGTCCCCAACTGCGGCGCGGATGGCAGCCACCCCATACGTTCTGAACGCACATTAAAGTCAATCAGACTGCCGCTGTAGCGGGTTTTATCCGCCAGCGGCGAGAGCAACTCGCGAGGGGAAATCGTCTCGTAGCGCCACTGGCTGGAGTGATTATAGAAAAACGAAGTACTGTTCATATGGCGTGGCGGACGCTGCCAGTCCAGCGCGAAAGCCAACGGCGTCCAGCCGGTTTGTGGACGCAATTTTTCCTGGCCGACATAGTGCGCCCAGCCACCGCCGCTCTGGCCGACACAGCCACAAAAAATCAGCATGTTCATCAAGCCGCGATAGTTCATGTCCATGTGGTACCAGTGGTTCATCCCGGCACCGACAATTATCATTGAACGACCGCGCGTTTTCTCCGCATTCTCCGCAAATTCACGGGCGATACGGATGATATTCTGACGTGAGACGCCCGTTATCTGCTCAGCCCAGGCCGGACTGTAGGCTTTCACCTCGTCGTAATTCTGCGCACAGTGGGTATCGCCCAGACCACGATCAAGGCCATAGTTTGCCAGCATCAGATCGTACACACTGGCGACCCGCGCTGTGCGGCCATCCGCCAGTTGCAGGCGTTTCACCGGCAGCTTGTGCAACAGGATCTCGTCCAGCGCCACACTGTTAACATGATCACTGCTTAAACCACCGAAATACGGGAATCCCACCTCGACCACCTCGTCGTGGCTACCCAGCAGACTGAGTTGCAGCTCCACTTCCCGCTGCGACTTGCCTTCACGCTGCTGTAGATTCCATTTCCCCTTTTCCCCCCAGCGATAACCAATCGATCCCTGCGGCGCCACCAGCTCGCCGCTGGTCTGGTCGATGGCGATAGTTTTCCATTGCGGGTTATTGTCCTGGCCGAGATTATCCACCAAATCACTGGCCCGCAGTTGACGACCGGCGGCATAGTAGCCGCCGTCGCGCTCTTCCAGCAGTACCAGCATCGGCATGTCGGTATAACGACGAACATAATCGCTGAAGTAAGGCACCTCACGGTCAAGGTGGAACTCTTTTAGCATGACATGGCCCATTGCCAGCGCCATCGCACTATCAGTGCCTTGTTTCGGGTTCAGCCACTGGTCGCATAACTTGGCCACTTCGGCATAATCCGGCGTCACCGCCACCGTTTTAGTGCCTTTGTAGCGTACTTCAGTAAAGAAATGGGCATCCGGGGTCCGGGTTTGCGGCACGTTGGAGCCCCAGGCCATAATGTAAGAGGCGTTATACCAGTCAGCCGATTCCGGCACATCGGTCTGCTCGCCCCAGGTCATCGGCGAGGCTGGCGGCAGGTCACAATACCAGTCGTAGAAGCTCAGGCAGACGCCACCAATCAGCGACAGGTAACGGGCACCAGCCGCATAGGAAACCATCGACATCGCCGGGATCGGCGAGAAGCCGATAATGCGATCCGGACCGAAGGTTTTGGCGGTATAAATGTTGGCGGCGGCGATCAGTTCATTGACCTCCTGCCAGCTGGAGCGCACGAAACCACCGCGACCACGGGCCACTTTGTAGCTTTTGGCTTTTTCTGTATCGCTGACGATGGACGCCCAGGCCTCGACAGGATCGTGGTGCTGTACTTTCGCCTCACGCCACAGCTTGATCAACGTTTTGCGCATCAGCGGATATTTCAGACGATTCGCGCTGTAGAGATACCAGGAATAACTGGCGCCGCGCGGACAACCGCGTGGCTCATGGTTTGGCAAGTCTGGACGCGTGCGAGGATAGTCGGTCTGCTGGGTCTCCCAGGTGACCAGACCATTTTTCACATAAATCTTCCAACTGCATGAACCGGTACAATTGACCCCGTGGGTCGAACGCACGATTTTGTCGTGTTGCCAGCGACTGCGATAACCCTCTTCCCAGTCGCGATTAGTGTTGAGTGTCTGGCCGTGATCACCAGAGAACGGTTCCGCCAGCTGTTTGAAGTAGCGCAACCTGTCAAGAAATTTGCTCATCCGGAGTGCTCCTGAAGGCTCTGTTGGGTATTAAGTGACATTGCTAATCCTGCGACGCACCTGAGCGCGAGGCAGATAAAAGAACTCGCGACCCGTGTTCAATCCGGGCCGATGAAACGTTTTCATTGTGTTTTTTTACGGCTGTAAACCAGCCAGGTGATCAGGAGGCACATAACGTAAAGCGCCAGGAACACTTTCATGGCTCCGGCTGGCGAGCCGCTCATCGACAAAGACATCCCAAAAGTTTGCGGAATAAAGAAACCGCCCAACGCCCCGATGGCGGAGATGAAACCCAACGCGGCCGATGTTTCCGTTTTCGCCTCGTGCTGTGCCAGCGCGTCCGAACCGCCCTCTGCCTTGACGCGCTCAAAGGTCAGCTTGCGAAACATCACCGCAATCATCTGATAGGTTGAACCGCTCCCCAAACCTGCAGTGAGGAACAGCCCCATAAACACACAGAAGAAGGCAATAAATGAACCACTCTGACCTTCGCCAGGCAGGGTCAGGAACAGCAATGCGGAGAACACCGCCATGGCGATAAAATTGATTAACGTGACGCGGACACCGCCTAAACGGTCGGAAATGATACCGCCAGCAGAACGCGCCAGCGCCCCCAGGAAAGGCCCAAAGAAGGCATAATGCAGGATCACCACATCAGGAAACTGCGTTTTTGACAGCATGGCAAACCCGGCGGAAAAACCGATAAATGAACCAAAAGTCGCCAGATACAACACGGCCATGATCCATAAATGGGCCCGTTTCAGCACCGGTAATTGCTCACGCAGAGATGATTTCGCCGCTGACAGGTCATTCATGCCAAACCAGGCGGCAAAAGTCGCTATCACCAGCAACGGCAACCAAATCCATGCGGCGTTTTCCAGCCAGATAGCATTACCATTGCCCTGCGCCTCACCGCCGAAGAAACTGAAGATACCGATTGAAACGGCCAGCGGGGCGACAAACTGCATCACACTGACGCCGAGGTTACCCAACCCGCCGTTGATGCCTAACGCACCACCCTGTTGGGCTTTCGGAAAAAAGAAGCTGATATTGCCCATGCTGGACGCGAAGTTAGCGCCAGCAAAGCCACACAGTAACGCGATTATCACAAAGGTTGAGAAAGACGTACTGCTATCCTGCACCGCGAAACCCAGCCACAGGCAGGGGATCATCAGAATGCCGGTACTGAAGGCGGTCCAGCGGCGACCACCAAAAACAGGAATAACAAAGGAATAGGGCACACGCAGCAAGGCGCCCGAAACAGCCGGTAATGCGGTCAGAAGAAACAGCTGGTCAGTGCTAAAATTGAAACCGACTTTATTCAGGTTAACGGCAACGGCGCTGAACAGTTGCCAGACACAAAAGGCGAGCAACAGAGCAAATACTGAAATCCATAAATTGCGGTTAGCAACGCGTTTACCGCACTGTTGCCAAAAATCAGCGTCTTCTGGTTGCCAGTCCTCAATCACCGACGCACTTTTTTTAGAACATCCTGGAGTAGATTGCGACATAATTTTCTCATTAAAGAAGGATTATCGCCTTATCCTGCTGCCCCACCCCAACGACCAGGTTGACGTAAATCAACCTGAAGTGAGGTTGTTTTTCCTCGTGTCAGTGCCTCGCTCCCAAATGAGTATCGAAACCAAGTTAAATTTAACCTTGTTAATCATAGGGTTTATCGTCAATATCTCCCACTATACTTGATGAACCACAGCCACAAGAAATTAAGAGGTACTCCATTGGTGGTATAGGGTTATACCCCGGGCAATCAGTAAAATGACACAAAACTAACTGCTTATCGTGCTATCACCCATCAAAAAGGACCCGCGCAGTGAAAAAAGAAGCCGCCACTATATTACTGATAGACGATCATCCGATGCTGCGTAACGGGGTGAAACAATTGATTGAACTGGATGAGGATCTCCAGGTCATTGCCGAGGCCAGTAACGGGAGGCAGGGTGTGGAGCTGGCCGAACAGCACGATCCGGATTTAATCCTGCTTGATCTGAATATGCCGGGCATGAACGGGCTGGATACGCTGGTTCAGCTTCGTACTATCGATCTGTCGGGACGCATCGTGGTATTCAGCGTGTCGAATGATGAAAATGACGTGGTGAACGCACTTAAACGCGGTGCCGACGGTTATTTGCTGAAGGATATGGAACCGGAGGAACTGCTGCAATCCCTGCATCAGGCTGCCGCCGGTCAGATGGTACTGAGTGAAACGCTGACCAATATACTGGTCGCCAGCCTGCGGGAAAATCGCCCGGCAGAAGAGCGCGACATCCAACAACTGACCCGACGCGAGCGCGATATTCTAAAATTAATCACCCTGGGTATGACCAATAAAGCCATTGCCCGTAAGCTGTCAATAACCGAAAGCACCGTCAAAGTTCACGTCAAACATTTACTGAAGAAGATGAAACTGAAATCCCGCGTTGAAGCCGCCGTGTGGGCTTTGCAAAACGGTCATATCTGATGGCCATTAACCTGCCGTTTACTTTTGCATTCTCTTCAACACTATTATTCCAGTCCCTGATTTTCAGCTAAAAAAGAAAAATTCGACTATGCCATCACTATTCCCCCTGACATCAGGAAAATAATATCTCCTTAATAATTTAATTTGTTACGTATAAAAATAAGGAAAGTTATTATTTATTACCCTATGGTTTACGAATGGTTTAATAAACAGGGATAAAATAATCGTCATCTGATAACAGAGTAAGGAAATAAAAAATGAAAAAATTAGCTTTAGTGGCAATCTCGGCACTGGTCATTACTTCCACCTCCGCCATGGCGATGGGAGTCAGTCTGGAGCAAGGCAAAAACTTTACTAATCTGAACGCAGAAATGGGTAAAGATTCTGGCGGTTTATTCCTGGATGGAAACTGGGTTAAAAACACCGACGATGGCGTTCAGGTTGGATCAGTGGGTACCGGTTATAATCTGGATCTGGGGCCTGTCATGCTCAGCGCGGGTATGAAAGCCGCTTATATTGGCCCGAAAAAAGGTGACAACGGGGTGGCATTCCCTATCGGCGGTGGCGTACGTATTGCGCTGCCTGCAGATTTCGCCATCTATGGTGAAGGCTATTCAGCACCACGCGGCTTAAATAACAGTGTGAAAAACTATGTTGAAGCCGATGGCGGCGTGAGCTGGTCACCTGTTGCACCGCTGACGGTAAAAGCCGGCTATCGTCACGCCAGCGTTGATGGTAAAAACGGTCGCCCAAGCCATACACTGATTGATGGACCATTTATTGGCGCCGGTATGAATTTCTAAAACTGACGCATTGCCACACATCATTTTTAAAAAACTAATTATCGAAGATAATAGTAGAGAGATATTTTCCAACGAAAACATTCTCATTAAAAATCCCTGTAAGCCTGCGGGGATTTTTACTATTCTTGCCCAGGAATAGCATTGACCAGGGTTTTCGTATAACGGTGCCGTGGCGCAGTAAATACCTGCTGCGGCGTCCCTGTTTCCACCACCTCACCTTTATACAAGACAAGAATTTCATCACAAATCTGGCTGGCGACACGCAGGTCGTGGGTAATAAAAAGAATCGCAATTTGCGTTTTCTGTTGTACCTCGGCCAGTAATGCCAGAACCTGCGCCTGCACGGAGACATCCAACGCGGACACCGATTCATCCGCCACCAGCAGCAGTGGATCAAACATCAACGCCCGCGCAATGCCGATGCGCTGCCGCTGCCCTCCTGAAAATTCATGGGGATAGCGATCATAAGCACTGGATTCAAGCCCCACCAGCGACAGCAGCCGCAACGCTTTTTTACGCACTTCACTGGCGGTCATGCCGCCATGCGTCAGCGGCCCGACAGACAGGATGGTGCCAATCGTATGACGGGGGTTAAGTGAAGCGAACGGATCCTGAAATATCATCTGGATCAGGGGCCGCAGCGGCCGAAATTCATTCTCATGGATGGGAACAATGTCTCGCCCATCAAACATTATCTTTCCCGAGTCTGCCGCCAGCAGTTTCACCAACACTCGCCCGAGTGAGGATTTTCCCGACCCCGATTCCCCGACGACGCCCAGCGTTTCGCCTTTGCGCAGAGTGAAGCTGACGTTATTCAGCGCCCTGACCTGCCGTCCCCGCCGAAGAAAACCGGATGATTTTTGATACGTTTTACACAGGTCGATAGCTTGTAACACCACCGGTTGGCGGGCTGTCCGCTCCTTTTCTACCTGCCGCAGATGAGGCACCGCCGCAATTAACTGCTGGGTATAAGGATGTGACGGCGCGGATAATATCCGCCGGGCGGGCCCCTGTTCGACCATCTGCCCACCGCGCATCACCACCACCCGATCGGCTATCTCTTCCACCACGCCAAAATCATGGGTAATAAACATCACGCCCATTTTTTTGCGATTCTGTAACACGCGGATTAACTGGAGAATTTGCGCCTGGGTGGTCACATCCAGTGCCGTCGTCGGCTCGTCGGCAATCAGGACATCCGGATCGAGCGCCAGCGCCATGGCAATCATCACCCGCTGCCGCTGACCACCAGAAAGGTTAAACGGATATTGATGCTGAACGCTCTCCGGTTCAGGTAGCCCGACTTCCTTTAACAGCGACAACACTTTTTCTTTACGTGTTGCAGATGAACCAGCCTGATGCGCCTCCATCACTTCCGCAATCTGCTTGCCAATGGTCATAATCGGGTTCAGCGCGGACAGCGGATCCTGGAAAATAATGGCGATGGACTTACCCTGCAGACTACGCAGCGCTTCTGGCGTGACGCCAAGCAAATTCTGGCCATTAAGCAGTATCTCGCCACGGGTCACTGTCAGGGCCTGGGGAAGTAATCCCATCGCTGCATGCGCCGTCACCGATTTCCCGGAGCCGGATTCGCCAATGATACACAGGATCTCACCGGCCAGCAGCTCGAAAGAGAGGTCGTCAACCGCCAGCGCACGATCCATCCCTGCGGGTAATGAAACCGTTAAATGACGAACTGACAATAAGGCGGGCTGTTGCACTGGCATCGTCTGAACCATCGTCATAAGCCTCTGTCCTGAACATGACTGAAAAAATAACGCACTGGCCGCCTGTATCATGGCATTGCATTAATTTCGTCAGCAAGATCGTTTTATTATGATAAGCAACATTAGAATTCTTTTAATCTAGGTAATCACAAATTCCTATGATAAAAATAGTTGTGACTGTCCACTAATCTGTTAATACTGGATTTATCATCACTATTAACAGGCAGTCGGAATAATCGCGCTGATTTTTGTGAGGTCTGAATGAGGGTAGTTGATCACCAGTCAGCAGTCAGTCCCTCCATTTATCGGGATTCAGGCGGGCTGGAACAGTTGTTAATTTTTTATATCCGCAGTATCAACATCATTGTTTCTCGCGCTCTGGATACGAAATCATCGGGTCTGGATGTGACGAAAGGAACAGGAAAAATCAGTACGTTACTGATTTTTCCTCGCCATCCGGGGATCCGCCCTTCAGCCATCGCTGCACTTATTATGCGTGACCGCTCCGCCATGGGCAGATGGGGGGTAAGATTAAGTCCGTTATTATCAATGCGTTCAATAAAGTGCCCGAACAGCATCGGCCGGGTCTTGATTAATCCTCTCCCTGACGGTTAATTATCCCTGTCGTTATTGATGAACCATAAATGGTCGGAAATAAACAATCCCCTCAGGATATTTTATTTCGATACTGCCTGAACAAAAGAGTCTTAATTATGCCTGGTCCCCGTGTAGTGCCGTTTTACGGCGATAATGACTTACCTGAACGTGTTGATGTGGTGGTGATTGGCGGCGGTATTATCGGTGTCTCGACGGCGCTGGAACTGGCCGAACAGGGTATCCGGGTCGCCTTGTGCGAGAAGGGACAAATTGGTCATGAACAATCGAGCCGCAACTGGGGATGGGTGCGTATCTCACGTCGCGATCCACGTGAAATCGCCCTGATGGCTGAAGCCCTTAAGATCTGGCAGACACTGGACAGCCGCATTGCAGCCGATACCGGCTACACGCAGTCAGGCATTGTATTTGCCTGCCACGATGACCAGCAGGTAGAAAAATATCAACAGTGGTTGCAATGGGTAAAAGAGTTTCCCGTCAGTTCCACTATGCTGGATGAGGGGCAGTTCAGGCAGAAGTTTCCCGCGGCGAATATGACGGTCAGGGGAGCGCTGTACACGCCTGAGGACGGACGAGCTGAGCCACAAAAAGTCGCCCCTGCCATTGCGGAAGCTGCCCGGCGTAACGGGGCCTACATCCTGACCGAATGCGCCGTACGGGGTATTGAAACCTCCGCGGGTCGTGTCTCTTCGGTGATTACCGAACGCGGCGAAATTGCCTGCCAGAGCGTGGTATTGGCAGGTGGCGCCTGGTCATCATTGTTTACTGCCCGCCATGATTTACGCCTGCCGCAGTTAAAAGTGATCAACAGCGTATTACGTACCGCGCCCCTGAGCGAAGGCCCGACGGAAACCCTGTGGTGTCAGGGTTTTGCCCTACGAAAACGCCAGGATGGCGGTTATACCGTCGCTTCCGGCCATGAAAACATTGCCGATATCGTCCCTGATTCTTTCCGCTACGCGCGGGATTTTTTGCCTGCGCTGCGCAATGACTGGCGTTCACTGCGCTTTCGCGTGGGGGGGCGTTTTATTGATGAAGCCAGACTGGACCGTCACTGGCAGATGGATCGCGCCTCGCCTTTTGAGTATTGCCGGGTGCTTGATCCGCGACCTTCTTACGCCATGGCAGACGGCGCGTTCCGTCAGTTGCAACAACATCTGCCGTCATTTCGTCAGGCAAAAATCGCGCAATATTGGGCCGGTTGTATTGATGTAGTGCCTGATGCCGTACCGGTTATTTCTGCGGTGGACAGTAAACCAGGGTTCTATATCGCGACAGGCTTTTCCGGCCATGGTTTCGGTATCGGCCCGGCAGCCGGACGCTTAATGGCTGATCTGGTATTAGGACGTCAACCGATTGTCGATCCGCATGCTTTCCGTTTTTCTCGCTTTTCCGACGGTTCAAAAATTGAAGTTTTTAGCGGCGTCTGACCCTCCCCCCTTAATCCGACAAGAGGAAAACCGATGACTAACAAATTTGATGACAGGCTGAATCTTTCCCGACGTAAAGCGCTGATTTACCTCGCGGCCGGGTCGGCGTCGCTGGCATTACCGAATCTGTTTGGCATTGGCAACGCGTTGGCGGCGGTCCCCCCCCAACGAAAAGGTCAGATGGTGGTGGGATTTTCGCAAGAACCGACCGTCTTTAATCCACATATGCCGCACATTGAGGTGGATGAAGGTATCCACTTCAGCGTGTTTGATCCGCTGTTTGCCATCAACGAGAAAGGCGATTTTACCCCAGCGCTGGCGGTTGAGGTGCCAACCGTCGCCAACGGGGGGATTTCCGCTGACGGTCTGAAATTCCATCTCAAGCTACGCAACGACGTAAAATGGCATGATGGTAAGCCTTTCACCGCTAATGATGTAAAATTCACCCTGGAGCTGCTGGTCGATCCAAACTTCCGTAGTTGGCGTAAAACCGGCCATGAACTGGTGCGTGATATCACCGTTATTTCGCCGACAGAAATCAGTTGGCGAATGGACAAACCTTTCGCCCCCTACCCGTCCATTCTCGCGTCAACATTTATTGTACCGGAACATATTTTAGGACCGGTCAAAGATAAAAATAACGCGCCATTTAATCATGCCCCGGTCGGTACCGGGCCATTCAAGTGGCAACAACGCGTACCGGGTGATCATATCGAACTGGTTGCCAATAGCGATTACTACACCGGAGGGCCGGGTCTGGCGCGGGTGGTGTACAAATATATCCCTGACCTCAACGTGATGTATACCCAGTTTGCCGCCGGGGATATTGATGTTGTCGGCCTGCAGTGGATCTCTGCCGATCACTATGATGATGCAAAGAAGTTGCCAGGCAAAGTGGTGAGTGTGGCGTCCAGCGCCACCATCGAAAACTTTGCTTTCAATCTGGGACGCCCTCAGTTCCAGGAACTGGCGGTTCGCCAGGCGATCTACTACGCCATTGATAAGCAAACCATTATTGACTCACTCTATTACGGGTTGCCCAAACCCACCGAGACCTACATGCCGACTGCCTCGGCCTACTTTAATCCCTCGCTGCCTAAGCATGAATACAGTCCTGATAAAGCGAAAGCATTGCTGGACCAGGCGGGCTGGAAACCCGGCGCTGATGGCATCCGCGAGAAAAATGGCGTGCGTCTCTCTTTTACCAACTCCACTACCGCAGGGAATCATCTGCGCGAACAGATGCAGCAATTCATGCAGCAATCGTTTCAGGACATCGGCATCGAGATGAAAATCTCTAACCTGCCGCCAGCCGTTATGTGGGGCGAATACTGGATGATGTCTAAATTCGATACCGCGATTGTCGGCCTGAGTTTCCTCACCGGTGCCGATCCGGATACCTCGGATTATATGCGCTCAACCTCTGTTCCAGCCAAAGGCGGCGCAGGCCAGAACACCTTTCAATATCAGAGCAAAGAGGTGGATGCTCTGCTGACGCAGGGCAGTAAACTTTTCGTGCCTGAACAACGTAAAGCGGTGTACTTCAAGGTGCAGGAACTTGTGCGCCAGGACCTCCCTTTCCTGCCGCTGTTCCCATTTGCCAACGTACTGGGGCATAAACAAGGAGCGACCAACATCATTCCTAACGTCAACGTGCGTATCGACAGCTGGAACGTGGGCAGTTGGTACTGGGCGTAAATTCGGCGGACAGACAGAGTGACAGGAGGAACGATTTATGCTGAATTTTCTGCTCCGGCGACTGGGTCAAAGCATCGTCGTGCTGTTTCTGGTCTCTCTGATTGGTTTTGCCGCACTCAATCTGGCGCCAGGCGGCCCGCTTTCGCAATATGCGCTGACGCCAGGGATGAACCAGCAGACGCTGAATCGTCTTGCTGAACAGATGGGGCTGAACCGCCCGCTGCCTGTGCAATATCTCGACTGGTTGCGTCATTTGCTACGCGGCGACTGGGGACGCTCCTACCGGGACGGTCAGCCGGTACTGACGATCATTTTCTCACACGTTCCGGCAACATTACTGTTGATGGTGACATCAACTGTACTGGCTATCAGCATTGGCGTCTGGGTCGGGGTGAAAAGTGCGGTAAAACGCTACAGTCTGTTCGATGATCTGGCCACGATAGCCGCCATGATTGCCTTGTCGATCCCGACCTTTTGGTTTGGCCTGGTGGCCATCTATCTGTTTGCGCTGAAATTACACTGGTTCCCGGCTGGCAACATGTACACCATGGGGAATGGTTCACTACTGGATGTTCTTCACCATCTGGTGCTGCCGGTGATGGTACTGACCTTTGTCGATGTCGCGGTATGGAGCCGCTATATGCGCAGCGCCACACTGGAAACCATTAATCAGGACTTTGTGAAGACCGCCCGCGCTAAAGGGCTTTCTCCCCGACGAGTGCTACTTCGTCATGTGGTCAGCAATGCTCTGTTGCCGATGATAGCGCTGGCAGGTATGCAGTTGCCTGCTATCCTCGGCGGGGCGCTGGTGGCTGAAACGGTGTTTACCTGGCCAGGCATGGGCAGATTATTCCTCGACAGCCTGGGCTATAGCGATTATCCCGTGGTCATGGGACTGTTGATGTTCTCCGCCATCATGGTGCTGCTGGGCAATCTGGCGGCCGACGTGATTACCGCGTTTGTCGACCCACGTATTCGCCCGACATAAAGGAGCCTGCGATGTCTGACTCATCCCTGTTATCCCCGTCAGTGGTCAGGAGACGCTGGTGGCATAATCGAACCCTGGGGCGCTTTCTCCACCATCGCCTGGCCTGTAGCGGTCTGGTGGTGATTATGTTGATGACTCTGGCCTGTGCTATCGGCCCGTTGCTCCTGCCGTTTGACGATTTGCATATCGACTTACGCGCGCGCTTCGCTCCGCCATTCACCGGCTGGCACCTGCTCGGCAGCGATTCATTAGGCCGCGATAATCTGGCGCGTCTACTGATGGCCGGGCGAATTTCGCTGCTGGTCGGTTTTTTTTCCATGCTGCTGAGCATCGCATTCGGTGCGGTTATTGGTATTATCGCTGGCTATTACGGCGGTCGAACCGGAGCCGTGTTAATGCGCATCGTCGATGCCTTTCTCTCGTTTCCCAGCGTCTTTTTGCTGCTGACGCTCGCCGCGTTCCTCAAGCCGAGTCCACTGATGATTACCGTGATTATTGCCATCACCAGTTGGATGGAAGTGGCGAGGATTGTCGAAACAGAAGTCCGCTCACTACGGGAACGGGAGTTTATCCTCGCGGCGAAAATGCTGGGGCTATCTGGTCGCTGGATTATGTTCCGCGAATTACTACCGAATGTGGTCGGACCGATTATCGTCGCGGCGACCCTGACCGTGGCGCGAGCCATTCTGCTGGAAGCCTATATCAGCTTTCTCGGCTATGGCATTCAACCCCCCCTCCCCAGTTGGGGCAATATGCTCAACAGTGCACAGCAGTATCTGGTGCGCGCGCCCTGGCTGGCGCTGGCTCCCGGACTGGCGATAACTCTGGCGGTGACCTGCTTCAACTGTATTGGCGAGGGCCTGCGCGACGCGCTGGATAATCGTAACCAACAATAACTGCCATCAGGCGTGTCGGGATATGACGATTCTCTCCGTTTGAGCCGTCGCTATAGCGTGCGAATAAACACATTTCTGCGGCTGAAACACCGTGTCGCGCACGCTAGCTTTTCTGCTCAGCCAGAGAAAGTTTTCGTTGCGGGTGAGAGGCCGCCAGCTTACTACCCTGACCAAATATTTTTTCCCGCAACGTTCCTTCCCGGTATTCCCGTTGCGCCAGGCCGCGTTTTTGCAAGACTGGAACCACCTGTTCCACCCATTCATCCCACCAGCCCAACGTTGTCACCGGCACGACATTAAAGCCATCAACGCCAGCATCCGCAAATGCCTGCAAGTTGTGGGGCGTGTACGCGGCGCGGCATATGCCAGCGGCGCCATTGTGCTCCACAGCGCCGAGTCGATCCAGCGTGCCTTTGAGGTACGCTTTAGCGGGGATGAGGAACAACAAGCGCAGGTTAATGCCATCGCAGAACTGGACGTTTGTCAGTCCCTGAATGTAGTGACTGACCTGATACTGAATGCGACAACCCTTATTTTCGATGCCTTAGGGGCCTCCGCCACGCTGCGAACTGTCGCGCTGGATCGCTTCTGGCGCAACGCCCGCACGCTTTCCTCGCATAATCCGCGGATTTATAAAGATCGTATCGTCGGGGATTTTGCGGTAAACGGAACCCTGCCGCCCGGACAATGGCGCATTGGCATTGCCGACCCGACATGATATGGCGCCATACTGACTGAGACTGATCAACAAAAATAACGGAAACAGCCCCGCAGACTGGTTAAACCAGATCACGCTTTTTTCCTGCTACTCTGATTTTGAGTCGCTGCCTGGTTCAACGCATCCATATTGTGCTATCAGCGCCCCAGGTTGAGTTCCGTGCCTAATTCTGTACTTATTTCATTAACCGGAGTAAGGAGTCAACGATGGGCCAACGAATACCGAAAATCTGCGTCTACGGCGCGGGGGCGATAGGATGTCATTTAGCCGGTCATCTCGCGCAGTCAAAACAATGTGAAGTCGCTATTATTGATCGTGAAAAGGTGGTAACGGTCATTAAGCAACGAGGAATACGCGTTATCACGCCAAATAACGACGTCACTGTTCAGGTACATGCAACCACCCGTCCTGAAGAATTAGGGATTCAGGATTATGTCATTATCGCCACCAAGATCCAGCAAGCCAGTACATTACTGAACGCCCTTTCCCATCTTATCGGTCCTGATACCACCATTTTGCCGCCGTCTACTGGCATTCCTTATTTCTTTTTCCACCAGTTACAAGGACCTTTCAAAGACCGTCATTTACCGGAAATTGACCCCGACGATCAACAATGGCGCCTCATGCCGCCAGCGCAGGTGTTGCCGGTGGTGTTCTGGTATGGAGCGCACAGCACAGAGCCTGGCGTCACCCATCAGGACGGCGTTCAGGGCCACTACCCATTGGGAGAACTCAATGGGCAGACGTCGGAGCGCGCACGCCTACTCTCTCATCTGCTTGAACAGGGTGGTCTTCGCGCGCCGATAACGGACAATATACGGGGGGAAATTTGGATAAAATTCGCCAATAGCCTGTGCTGGAATCCCATCGGGATCCTGACCCTGGCGGATATGAATGGAATTGCGGCAGCGCCAGAGGTGGTGACCATTATTGAAAACATGCTGAGTGAAATCGATGCAATAGCTGATTCCTTTGGCCTCAAAATGCCACAATCGATTGCCGAAAGAATCGATTTCACCCTGAGTACGGGTCAACATAAAGTGTCAATGTTGCAAGACCTGGAAAGACACCGCCCACTTGAACTCGATCCCTTTGAAAACTCCCTTGCGGCGGTCAAAAATATCTCAGGCAAACCGACGCCGACCATTGATATCGTTCTGGCGCTGGCCAAACTACGCAACACCTGTTACAACGCGGAAAACAGTAAGGTGGCGGGATAATTTATCTTACTGATGGACGTCTACGCGCCATGATCTCCTGTGAAGTCGCCGGCTATACCGGCCTGTCTTTCTCTCATACGACAATAACGTGACGGGAGCCCGGTCGTTAATACTGTCATCTCAGCCAGTTTGATTCAGTTGCCAAAGCAATGTTTGTCTTGCGAGGGCGATACGGGGCTGGCGTAAGGCACTGGGTAACCAGATCAGGTTATAGCTGACGGCGGTATCCCCCACCGGCGCCTGCAGAGGCATGAGCTTTCCCTGTTGAATGTGCTGCTGACACAGAAACAGTGGCATCACCGACCAGCCAAATCCCTGCGCCAGCATACTGCGCAGCCCTCGCAAATCCTGACCGACCATGGCGGGAAGCAATGTTTTGTACTTGATGCGATTCTTTCCCAGCCAGCCATCGATCAGGGACAATTCAAGGTTATAGGCCAGTAACGGTTCGTTGAGCAAATCAGCGGAGAAATCATGGCTGTCATGCAGTCGTGCCGCCACCCGCGGTGACGCCACCGCCACAACCTTATCAGTAAAAATCACTTCGCCTTTGAGCCGGCTATCAGTCACTGGATGGGCGGTAATGCCTAAATCACAATGCCCCTCAATGATCATCTGCGCCACCAGCGGCCCATCGCCGGTATGCATGTGTACCCGAATGCCGCTTTCCAGCAATGGCAGTAACTCCCCTGCCAGTTTATCCGCCATAAAATCAGCATGGCCGATTATCTGCAATGTACCGCTGACATCCATTGAACGGGCTCTGGCTGAAGCCAGCGCTGATTCGGCGATATCCAGGCTGTTGCCAATGTCAGCCGCCAAATCATCTGCCGCCGGTGTCGGCATCACCCCCTGAACCTGGCGCTCAAACATCGGCCGTCCGATAGCGACTTCCAGACCGCTAATGTGCTGGGAAACCGCCGGTTGTGTCAGGTTCAACGCGCGCGCGGCGCCGGATATCGAACGCTGACGGTAAACTTCCATAAATGTGCGTAATCGTATGAGTGACATGGCTTGCCATAAATTTATTTATACCCCATGAAAAATAGTCTTATTAGCGAGAGAAATCCAGCGGGGTTACGCTTGCCAGTACCGTAATGAAAATACAGGAAGATATGATGAGCAATGACACCCATTATCAGGAGCTGCAACGTATTTTGCAGTCGATGAAAAACGCCCACCTGCAGGCTGGCCCGGCTTCGGCGGCGTTACGCCGTGATCGTCTGATGCGCAGTATTGCGCTCATCCGTGACAATCATGCCGCGCTCAATGCCGCGATCAGCGCTGACTTCGGTCACCGCAGCGGCTACCAGACCATGGCGGCTGACCTGGTCACGACCATAAATATGCTGCAACATTCCGCCGATAATCTGGAGCGCTGGATGGCACCGGAAAGCGCTGAAGTCCCCGTATCCGCTATGCAGGCCTGGGTTGCTCCACAGCCGCTGGGGGTGGTTGGCATCATCAGCCCGTGGAATTTTCCCATTAACCTCGCATTTGGTCCACTGGCTGGCGTGTTCGCCGCCGGTAACACCGCAATGCTGAAACCCTCGGAACTCACCGCGAAAACCTCTGAGCTGCTGGCTGAACTGGTTGCCCGTTATTTCGCGCCGCATGAACTGACGGTGGTGCCTGGTGATGTCGAGGTTGGACAGGCATTCAGTCGTCTGCCTTTTGATCATCTGGTATTTACCGGCAGCACCACCGTTGGCAAACACGTCATGCGTGCGGCTGCCGAAAACCTGGTGCCAGTGACTCTGGAATTAGGCGGCAAATCCCCCGTCGTACTGGACAGCGATGCGGATCCCGTGGTGGCGGCAGAGCGGACACTGACCATCAAAACCTTCAATGCCGGTCAGATATGTATCTCACCGGATTATCTGCTGCTACCTGAAGGCACCGAATCGGCCTTTGCCGCGGCAGCCAGCGCATTTATACGCCAGGCATTCCCGACGATACAGTCCAACCCGGATTACACCTCGATAATCAGTGATCGCCATTATCAGCGACTGCTCGATCTGCTCGAGGATGCACGGCTGAAGGGCGCGCGCATCATAAGCCTGGCACCGGAAGGCGAACCTGATTTTGATGCCCGCAGCCGAAAAATCGCACCGCATTTAATTCTGGATGTCACCGAAGAGATGAGGGTCATGCAGGAAGAGATCTTTGGCCCGCTGCTGCCAGTCAAAAATTATACCTCGTCGCTCAGTGAAGCCATCAATTACATCAATGCCCGACCACGCCCACTGGCCGCTTATTATTTTGGTGACAATCCGCAGCGGCAACAGCAGATGGCACAACTTACCACCTCCGGAGCGCTGGTTATCAATGATGTCATGGCCCACGCAGCTCTCGACAGTTTACCGTTTGGTGGTGTTGGTGCCTCAGGCATCGGCGCTTATCACGGTATTCATGGTTTCCGCCGTTTTAGCCATGCAAAAGCGGTGGTCATTCAGGATGAAGCCGGAACCACTAATCTACGGCTGCGGGCGCCTTATCAGGATAAGGCCGCCTTACTCACTGAGATGCTGACCCAGTCTGAATAGTAATAATTAATTGAATTAATTAAGGATTTATAATGAAAATTTTAATGGTGCTGACTTCACATGATCAGTTGGGGAATACCGGCAACAAAACGGGGTTCTGGCTGGAGGAGTTTGCTGCGCCCTACTACGTATTTAAAGACGCAGGCGCAGAGATCGTACTGGCCTCTCCTGCTGGCGGACATCCCCCGCTTGATCCTAAAAGCGACTTGCCTGACTTCCAGACAGCAATGACTGCCCGTTTTAAAACAGATGCCGACGCGCAGCTGGCACTGGCGAATACCGTGAAACTGGATACCGTTAACCCGGCGGCTTTTGATACGGTGTTCTACCCCGGCGGCCATGGTCCGTTGTGGGATCTGGCCGAATCGGCCCATTCCATTCGTCTGATTGAATCTGTTGATCAGGCAGGTAAACCGATGGGTTTCGTCTGCCATGCGCCAGGCGTCCTCCGCCATGTTAAAGCCGTTAATGGCGAGCCGCTAATCAAAGGTAAACGGGTGACAGGCTTCACTAACAGCGAGGAAGCCGCGGTTGCATTGACCGATGTTGTTCCTTTCCTGATAGAAGATGAATTTCTCGCATCTGGCGCACATTACCAGAAAGGCCCCGACTGGATACCATTTGTGGTTGAGGATGGCAATCTGATTACCGGGCAAAACCCGGCCAGTTCGGAAGCGGTAGCAAAACGGCTGATCAGTAAACTCACCGGCAATAATAGTTAAGATCAGCGACCAGAGCCGGTAGCGCCCCAGGTCTGCTGAATGATGAGCCGCGCAACGTCAGCAAAAGTCGCGTGGTCTGTTTTCAGCAGAAGGTTCTGAACGGGATAATCTGTCGCGATGGACGGATGACCTTGTTCAGGGCCCCATCAGGACCATTATTACTGGATAAATTCAGCAACCTCGAAAGATTTCATGCAGTGTTTATATCACAACTATTATATTGATTTTAAAATAAAAAACAGGGCTTCATCAGCAAGCTTATCCATAGCATGACGATGAAATATCGTTGATCATTCAGTCATGACAGGCGTACTCTGTGAGAACAAAATCAAAAAATTACCATCGCAAAAATGATTGTTCGTCCCTATCAACACTGGTTCCTGCGCTTATTTGACTGGCACGGTTCAGTGCTTACCAGCATCCTGTTTCGCCTGTCGCTCAACCTGCTGATGTCGTTCATCGCCATCCTCAGTTTTCCCTGGTATGAAACGCTTGGCATCCATTTAACCACCGCGCCATTTAGCCTGATTGGGGTATCGATCGCTATTTTCCTTGGCTTTCGTAACAACGCCAGTTATGCACGCTTTATCGAAGCACGTACGCTGTGGGGCACATTGCTGATTACCCAGCGTTCACTGCTGCGCCAGGTGAAAAGCCTGCGAACCCTGAGTATTGCGCAGGCCCGGGAATTTGCCGACCTGCAGATCGCTTTTAACCTGAGTCTGAAGCATCAACTACGCCATAGCGATCCCTCCGATGACTTACAGCGCACCGTACCTGTCCGCTGGCGCGACAGCGTGCTGAATAACCCACTGCCTACCACACAGATCCTGATGGCGCTGGGGGACTGGCTGGCTGAGTTGCGCCATGAAGGGCATCTGTCAGATATCGTCTGGCAGAGTATTGATGAAAATCTGAATCACCTGTCGACGGTGCTGGGCGGTTGCGACCGTATCGCGACCACGCCAATCCCGTTCGCCTACAGCCTGATCCTGCACCGCACCGTCTATCTGTTCTGCACCCTGCTACCGTTTGCCCTGGTCTCCGATCTACATCTGATGACGCCACTGGTGTCGGTATTTATCTCTTACACCTTTCTGTCGCTGGAATCACTGGCGGAAGAACTGGAAGATCCGTTTGGTACCGCCCCTAACGACCTGCCGCTGGACGCCATTTGTGTGGCGATTGAACGTAATCTGAAAGCCATGAATGGCGATTTCCCGTTGCCGCCGCCGCCACAACCGAATAAACATTTTAACCTGACGTAAGGGTAATTTATCGGTGATTCAGGCCGCTAATCGCCCCATTACCTTGTCAGTCTGCGTAACAAACCTGATAGCGCAATGGTAAGAGGACGGTAGAAAACACAAGCTGCGACGTTACGTCATCAGCAATATCCAGGATCAGCCAGCGGATCGTGTACAGGATCTGCGTCTTGCCACTTCGTGTGAAGCCGGAGTACCAGCCTAAAATTGAGACTAAAAGCGCCAGTCTGATATTAAATGACGTCCAACCGGCTGAACACGACCGGCTTCCCTTGCCTCATCAATACTTGGAAAATCCGACACATTTCCAACCTTTACCTTCAAGACAGAACTTGGCTTCTTACCCACACTGACGTTACGATCTGACGAGGATACTCTTCGCTGGATTAGATAGGTTTTTTTAGTCACACTGATCTTCACTCCGAAACCGACGGGTGAATCACGGTGATCGTCAAAAACGATGTAAGGTTTCTGTTGTGGGTTAGGTTAGAAAATAACTTTTCCAGAGCAACTGAGTCCTGGCCTAACATTGACACTTAACTCATTGATAATAAAAAACTGAGTGAGAATTATTTTCAACGTATCACCACGATGTGTAGCCCAAAACTTACCCCATCCTGAACTACACGTGAGCGACAAACTTACGGGCTTATGTGGGTTTAGAGGGGTTTCACTTGGGGCCACATGAGCACTTGAAAGACTTAAAAAAGAGTTAAATCATATATGAAAGAGTCTATTGACACGGACTTCGCCAGCCACACCCCCATGCTGCAGCAATACCTTTTTTCAATAGTTAACTCATTGAAGTAAAGGAATAAAGTAATTTCAATATCGGTTCTGGTTTACTGATGGGATACATTTCTGGGGAAAATCGAACTTCGAGGTCTGTGTAGAAGACGTAGAAAGCCTAATCTGAGAAGAAGCTAAAAAAACCACACATTGGTCATTTACTCACCTCCGTCCAATAGATAGACTATTTACAGGGATTTACAACAACATAAGAAAAAAAGAACATGGCTATTCCAGGCAATATGTGGATTTACGATGATGGTGGCGCACTCATTAAAGGTGGCTGTGACGTAGCAGGAAGGGAATTCAGCATTGAGTTCAAAGGATTTCACCATAACCCACTGATAACGCCACAGGTAAACCCACAGGAACCCGTCAACACTCACCTATGCTCATTGTTAAAGAGTTCGACTATTCCAGTCCATACCTATACAAAGCCGTTGCCACGGGTCAGAACCTGAAATCCGCTGAGATAAAATGGTATAAAATCAACGATGCTGGTCAGGAAGTCGAATATTTCAACATGCTGCTCGAAGGTGTTCGGATTGTCTCAATATCTCCAACAATGGCATCACCAGAAGACAAAAATAACAACCACCTTGAATCCGTTGAATTGCGTTATGAAAAGATCACTTGGAAGCACTGTGACGGAAATATAATCTACGCTGACGCATGGAATGACCCCTCAGTGTCAGGATAGTTGTCACCCCCTATGAAAAAATACCCGAGGGCGATGG
>NZ_RQVV01000050.1 GCF_009295515.1 Erwinia endophytica
GGAAAAACAGGCCGCTTAAATTAACCAGGGGTGCCAACTACCTTGACACTTACCGTCCTTCATGCCCTGCTGACAGGCACGGTATTTATATTCAAGTTGAAAGCTTCGGCAGTATGCCTGACAACGATAACGTTGATGTCCGGCACTTCCCTGTCCATGCTTTTTTACTGGGCCGGTTTGCTTACAAAACGGACATTTTACATCAACCTTAGCCATCAGACTCCCTTTGATAAAAACGGGGAGTTTATATTATATTCAACGGATTGAATACATGACCAGGCAAGAAGGGCATCCTGATCTACGTTCAAAAAGGGGGATCAGATCGCATAGAAAATGCTGAACAAGGAAGAAACGTGGTCCCTCCAACTCCGACAGCGCTTCTTCGGTATGAAGGTCAATCGGTGACGCATCAGTGGCGTTCAATATAGTTGCAAGCGTCTCGATCAATGCAGAATGGCTATCATCCAATCACCGATACCCTCGGTCCGCAACAGTCTGAACCAGGCCGCGAGTGCGGAGTTGCGCAGCCAATTCCGCCTTATCTACCGGCGTCTCCTTTGTTGCCATTGGTCTACCTTTTGGATTCGTTATTCCGAAAGATCTTGCAAGATTCTCAAAGTCGATGGAATTGACGCGCACACCCCAGCCTATTTATCATTCACAGCGTTACATAAGGACCTCACCCTTACTACTGCACTGGCGGCCATTGCTGCGCTGCATGCAGCACACGCAGAATACGCACGGTCAAAGTATCTTCCGTATAGACAACAATGTAATTCGCCCGAACAACCATTTCCCGCGTGCCCTCTATACGACCAGCCCGGTAGAGCCTCGGATGTTCCGGAAGCTGCCCTGCCCTGGCCTCAATATCATCTTTCAGCCATTGAGCGGCGTCAGGATTATCGTCTGATATATAATCGACGATTGCCAATAGGTCGGCTCGGGCCAGTTGCGACCATTCAAGTTCGGGCACGGCGCTTCCTGTCGATCAGGGCCTGCGCCTCGTCCATTACCTGCTGATGTGGCACGCCCGGCTGGCTGTCCGCCAAAGCCTCATGTACCTTCGCGCGGAACCATTTGTCATGCGCTTCCGGGTCAGTCGTCAGACCCGCAGGCAACCCACCTTCTTTGGTAACACGGGTCAGAAAAATACGCACGGCATCCGAAACGGATAGACCAACACTGGCGAGCGTTTCGGTCGCATCCGCCTTCAGCTTGTCGTCTACACGGATGTGCAGCATGGAGGTTTGAGCAGCCATCGTATTTCTCCTGGTAAAAGACCAGCTTCATTGTGCGTCTCATTTGAGATACAATCAAGAACCATCGACTCTGCTTCGACTGCACTGAATACTTTGGTTTAGCAAGATGCTTACAGAATAGTTAATCCACATGTATGGCAGCACAAAAAATTATCAGAAAGCACCAGATTTATTCGGAATAAAAAAACCCGCATTCACGCGGGCTTCGTCATACTTAAATACCACCAAATTCCAGGCGGTAATAGTTAGGGGCTATTCCCACTCTATTATAAATTATATAAAAATAAACATATAAAACAGCAGGTTACCAACCATATTGCTTGCTGAACCATGAAAAACACCACGTTCAAATCAGAGAGATATATGATCTTACCCGCCAATAGTGGACACGCGACTAAGTGAGTAAACTCTCAACCAGAGGTAGCTCACATGACAAAATCCGTATCAACCAGTAAGAAGCCACGTAAGCAACATACGCCTGAATTTCGCAACGAAGCCCTGAAGCTTGCAGAACGCATCGGTGTTGCTGCCGCTGCCCGCGAACTCAGTCTGTACGAATCCCAGCTCTATAGCTGGCGTAGCAAGCAGCAGAGCCGGGCAACGTCCTCTGAGCGAGAGAGTGAACAAGCAGCAGAGATTGCCCGCCTCAAACGCCAATTGGCGGAGAGGGACGAGGAGCTGGCCATTCTCCAAAAGGCCGCGACATACTTCGCGAAGCGCCTGAAATGAAGTATGTCTTCATCGAAAATCATCAGGCTGAATTTAGTATCAAGGCCATGTGTCGTGTATTGCTGGTCGCCCGCAGCGGCTGGTATGCCTGGCGTCTGCGCCGCAATCAACCCGGTTCGCGTCAGCAGTTCCGGCTCACCTGCGATGAGGCCGTACATAAAGCATTCACTGCGTCAAAACATCGGTATGGTGCCCCACGACTGTCTGAAGAGCTGCCGGAATATAACGTGAAAACGATTGCAGCCAGCCTCCGGCGTCAGGGGCTGCGGGCGAAAGCCTCCCGGAAGCACGGCCCAGTCAACTATCGCGCACATGGTCTGCCAGTGTCGGAGAATCTGCTGAAGCAGGACTTCAGCGCCAGCGGCCCAAACCAGAAGTGGGCAGGTGACATCACGTATCTCCGCACTGATGAGGGCTGGTTGTATCTGGCGGTGGTCATCGACCTGTGGTCGCGTGCCGTTATCGGCTGGTCAATGTCATCGCGAATGACAGCCCGGCTTGCGAGTGATGCGCTGCAAATGGCACTCTGGCGGCGTAAACGCCTGGAAAAGGGGTGTGACGCTCAGTGGAACGAAAACTCACGTTAAGCAATTTTTTCTTCCTCTGACGCCTCTTTTAATGGCCGCAAATGTCCTTTGGTCACCAGTTCTGCCAGTGTGAAGGAATAATGGCCTAGCATATTGATATGCCCGTGGCAAAGCGGTGAGAGTCGTGCAATATCTTCATCATTCAGGGTTTCCCCCTGTGCCCGGAGATGATCCAGGGCTGCCTGCATATAAATAGTATTCCATAGCACGACGGCGTTAGTGACCAACCCCAGTGCGCCCAGTTGATCTTCCTGACCGTCGGTATATCGCTTTCTTATCTCACCTTTCTGACCGTGACAAATAGCTCTGGCAACGGCATGGCGGCTTTCTCCCCGGTTTAGTTGGGTCAGAATGCGCCGACGATAATCTTCATCATCAATATAATTAAGCAGATACAGCGTTTTGTTGATACGTCCCACTTCAATGATTGCCTGAGTCAGTCCGGAAGGGCGCTCACTCTTCAGTAACGAGCGAACCAGCACCGAAGCCTGCACCTTGCCCAACTTCAGGGAGCCTGCAGCTCGGATCATTTCGTCCCACTGAAGGACTATTTTTTGCGGATCTGACTGCCCTCTGGCAATATCATTCAGCACCCCATAATCAGCGTCATTGTCCATGCGCCAGAAAACCGAAGCACCGGCATCAGCCAGGCGCGGGGAAAACTGGTATCCCAACAGCCAGAAAAGACCAAAGACAAGATCGCTGGCCCCTGCGGTATCGGTCATAATTTCGGTGGGGTTCAACCCGGTTTCCTGTTCCAGAAGACCTTCAAGCACAAAAATTGAGTCCCTCAGCGTCCCCGGAATAACAATGCCATGAAAGCCAGAATACTGATCGGACATAAAGTTGTACCAGGTGATCCCCCTGTTATGACCAAAGTATTTGCGGTTCGGTCCGGCACTGATTGTTCTGACTGGCGTAACAAAGCGCATTCCGTCCGCAGAGGCTACTTCCCCTCCACCCCACATTTGTGCCAGCGGCAGCGTTGCCTGGAAATCAACCAGCCTGGCATTCGCACTGGTGATAGTTTCAGCCCGCAGGTAGTTTGCTTTTGTCCAGTTCAGCCGGTGTCGGGTCAGGGCAGGAACATTTGACCTTATCAGGGGTTCCAGGCCGATATTGCAGGCCTCAGCCATCAGTACGGCGCTGATACTGACGGGCAGATCGTCAACTCTGGCGCTGGCTTCGCTGGCATGGAAAAACTCATCAGCAAATCCGGTATGGGCATTGATTTCGAGCAACAGCTCTGTCAAATCCACAGTCGGGAGCAAATCACTGACCTGTTTGCTCAGTCGTTTCAGACTGTCCGGCTCGTCAAGACTGGCGAGGGGAGAAATTGTCAGCCTGGGCTTTGGACCGGTAATATCAAGCTGGACCGCCTCGTTTTCGCCAAGGCGTGCGGCAACCTGCCTGTAACGGGAGTCCAGCTGAAGACCCAGCGATTTTATTGCATCCTGTGGATTCGTCGGGTGCCCCAGAGAACGATAAACTTTAATCCGGTTTGCCTGCCAGTCTGCGCCCTGTAGTAATTTTTCGCGGGGATCTCCCCACCGGTTACTGCCGGTAACGTAGACATCCCGCCGTCTCAGGCTGTCCTGCAGTTTACTGAGAAAGCACAGCGTATATCCCCTTCGGGTGATATGTTTTTCCTTATTAACCACCAGTCGTTTCCATGGCCGGCTGATGATTTCCGTTGGTGCATCATCAAAATACTGCCGCCGTGAGCTGAACTCGCGGCTGAGATAATCGCAGGCATTCAGGGTGGTGCTCCCGGCGGGAGCTGCTGAAAATTTAACGGTATTCAGCAGACAGGGCAGGAAACGACGAACCCGCCCGTACTGCTCCACCATTTCATCATGAAAGTTATCGTCTGAGGGCCGGGCAATTTCACGGACAAGTGCGATGATGTCGGCCAGTTTTTGCCTCGGGATGTGGCTGAATACTTCGGCCCGGATTGATTCATCCGGCGTTTCCTCTTTCAGCAGGTACGAACAAGCGCTGGCGAGCGCCAGTGCTGATTTATCCAGATCCTTCAGCGATCGGAGCCGTTTTTTCTGCCCAATCTTTCTGGCGTCACGGATGATAACAGCCAGCATGGCATCCAGAACGTCCAGTGCATCATCCAGCGCCAGCGTTTCCCATGCAAGTACAAAGGCAACCAGTATCGCTGTCCTTTTCTGCGGAGCCATCCTGGCGATATTGAACACCGAAGTCATTCCCGCATAACGAGCGAGATTTTTCAGACGTACAGCCGGGATCGCATTCAGGCTTTCATTTTGAAGGCCAAAATCGCTCAGCGTTTTCCAGCGATCTATTGCCTCATTAAACGCCGGGCCGCTGATGGTGACCGGGCCTTTCTTAAGTGATTCCAGCAAAGACAGGCGGCCGGAATCAGCGGGTCCCAGCAGCGTCTCCAGTTGTGAACGCTGCACGGCAGACGGAATCATTGCCAGCCTGTTCCACAGGCGCAGCGTTGCCTTTTCCCTTACCTCTGAAATCAGCTGGGTCAGCGTGGTCGCGCCGGGGAGAATAATCCTGTGCTGCATCAGCCACCCTGTCGCCAGATCAAAAAGCAGGGCCGGACGCTCGTTGCTTATCCAGCTCCGGGTATATAAAAGACGAGTAAGACGAAAAGTCCAGGCCAGGCTAATTCACGATAATCATAATGCTGACGTATCAGCGCGGCATGCTCACGACGGGTATTTTCTCTCTGGCCGTATTCTGCCAGCACAGTGATATCATGGATGGCAAGCTGTCTGGCGATAAAATGCCGGACGCCGGAAGGAATATGATTCATATCGGTGAGGAAGGTGCCCAGAAAACGGACGCATCCAATTTGCAGGGCAATGCCCAGACGGTTGTGATCACCTCTGCTTTTTCCGATAAATTCCTTGTCTGCTTCATCAAGGTGAAAATATCGTGCCAGCTGAAGCTCATCCGGTTCACCGGTGAACCGGCCATAGCTTTCAGTCTGCTCAGTGGTCAGAAAGTCAACGGGCATATCGGCCTCCCTGCCTGACGGTTATATATTAACAATTCCGCAACCGTCCGAAATGTTATAAATTATCAGACACATGCAAACAGTATCATTTTTGTGTCTATTAAATCGATTTTTCGTTATAACAGACACCAGTTGTCCGATATGTGATTTAGGATACATTTTTATGCGACTTTTTGGTTACGCACGGGTATCAACCAGCCAGCAATCCCTCGATATTCAGATCAGAGCGCTCAAAGATGCAGGGGTAAAAGCTAACCGCATCTTTACCGACAAGGCATCCGGCAGTTCAACAGATCGGGAAGGGCTGGATTTGTTACGGATGAAGGTGGAGGAAGGGGATGTCATCCTTGTGAAGAAGCTCGACCGTCTTGGCCGTGACACCGCCGATATGATCCAGCTGATTAAAGCATTCGACGCCCAGGGCGTGGCTGTCCGGTTTATCGATGACGGGATCAGTACTGATGGTGACATGGGGAAAATGGTCGTCACAATTCTGTCGGCTGTAGCCCAGGCCGAACGGCAGAGAATTCTGGAACGTACAAACGAAGGCAGACAGGAAGCAAAACTGAAAGGCATCCGCTTTGGTCGTAAGCGAACAGTCAACAGGGAACCGGTACTGGCTCTACGGCAGGAAGGCCAGGGTGCATCAGAAATAGCCCGCCGACTGAATATTGCCCGCTCCACAGTCTATAAAATATCAGGTGAGGCGTAAGTATTCCGTATTTTCTTTGCCAGTGGACAATGCTTATTTAAATAAAATTGCGCTATTCTGCGCTTTTATAGATTCTACAAATCAGACAGGGAGTCAGCATGATAATCAGTCCGCCGTTTGTCCGTCCCCGGAACGCCGGAGAAAGTGAACCGTCATGGGTCAGCAGAATGATGCCCGTAGATATCAACAAGGACTTCCCGCTCAACAGACATGCATCGTGGCATGGAGGCGTGCACGTTCTCCATACTGACCGCACAGAGGAAGGGTACGACCGCACTGAGTTTGTCCGCGCCATCGCGGACGGAGTGGTGGTCTCCTGTCGCGCGCCGTCCTCCACAGACCGCCGCGATGCCTTCCCGCTGAATTACAATGGTAGAACTGATGACGGCTATGTCCTGCTAAAACATGAAACCGATATAGGGGAAAACTGCAGCGTCGTGTACTACTCCCTGTACATGCATCTCCGGGAGCGGCTGGACCCCGCCATCAGGGACGGCGCCAGAGTCTGGCGTAAGGACCGCATCGGGCAGAGTGGTACGGTGGATAACGTGAATGCCTTTCACTTTGAGGTATTCTGTGACAACGAAAACATGCTGAAACTGACCGGACGCACCACACCCGAACTCGATATCACCCGTGACGGCAGAACCGATACCCTATACGGCGATATCCATTTTTATCTGCCACCCGGTACACACTTTTATGAATCGGTGTCTGACGCGGCCTCACCGGACACGGACCGCCTGAATACAGTTCATACCACCATGGAACCACTCTTCGTCAGCATGACGTTCGGAAAAGGCGACTGCACGATGCTCACCCGCAGGCAGAACGCCACCACAACGGCATGGTTCGACACTGTGGGGGAGCCATTGGTCAACACTGATGCCGTACAGGATGATGATGATGATGATGATGAAATTCCGTATGAATACAACCTTTACCGGACATCCAGACGCCTGTACCCGCAGAATCCGTCTGCCGGGTTCGAACTGCTCCGTTTCGGGCGGGTCATCAGTACTGAACATGAAACCCTGACGCCCGCTGATGCCCCGCTGTGGCGTACCATCAGCTTCCCCGGCGGAACGGGCATGGTCAATCTGGCTTCCCCTGACATCAAAAAATTCAGCGATGCCGACTTCCCGCACTGGACGGGGTGGCGGATGGTGGACGATGACACGGACAACAACAGTCAGTGTAATTCCCCCCTTATCGCCGGATTACAGGATAGCGGGCATTTCAGCGACCTGAGCAGCCGTCTGGTCTGCCATTTTCCGCTGGAGTGGAATGCTACCACCTTTGACCAGCGCTATGCCTGGCTCAGAACCGGCTCTGACGATATTCCTGCCATGTCTGAAGAAGACTATGAACGGCTGAAAAGTCATGCCTCAGCGCTGTGCTTTGATACCGGCGAACACGGTACCGGTAGACTGTGGCATTTCCATCCGCAAACCTTCATCACCCATTTCCGCAAGTGTTGCTGGCTAAGCAAATCAGAACTGAAGCAGCTCATTCCCCGGAACGCATTAAGAACGGCTGGGCGGAATGATTACCGCTGGGAGGCCATCAACAACTACCGGGACGGTGCTGGCAGCGTCCCGGACAATATCCGTACGCACATGAACAGGGCAATGCAGAAATACCTGATTACCACCCCGCTGCGCATCGCCTGTTTCCTGGGGAACGGCATTCAGGAAACGGGCTGGCTCGGGTCGATGGAGGAAGGGTACCGCTATACGGAAACAGACCCGCGCACGCGTCAGGTCATCCGGCACTACAACATCTGGTATTACCCGTGGTACGGGCGCGGCCTGTTACAGCTTACCAGCCCGGTGAATTACTTTGATTACTTCAGCTTCCGGGGACGAGCCTGCCCGGAAAATATCAGGAACACCCTGATAAATGAATATAATCGCCTGTATGCACAACGGCCCCTTCGCTACACCGACAATCACCTGTCTGATACCGAAAACCACGTCCCGGAGAATATTATCCGGTGGAGGAATAACGTCAGCAGCGACCTCCATGAGGCGGCCAGCAGCGCCGGGTTTTACTGGGTGGCAAGGGGTATGGCTCCCTACGCCGATGCGGAACACGTGCTGGAGCGGTGCAGCGTCACTCCCCGGCGGAGTGGGATAAAAATTTACTACCGCAGCCCGGCCTTCTGGCGTGCCAGCGCCGCTGTTAACCTGCCGGGCCAGGTCAACAACGAAAACTATCAGGGGCTGAATGGTTTTGATACCCGCTGCTGCGTCTACGGCAGCGCGATAGCCGTCCTCACCGAGCAGAAATTCCCGGACAGCCATAACAACCCGGTCAACGAAAAACCCGAATCAGACCAGCTAAGGAGAGGCTGATGAAAAAATTATTACTGCTGATGGCAATCCCGTTTTTTTCCTCAGGAGAAATAACCCCCGAGATTACTACTCCAGAAAAATTCAGTGCTCTGCCTTTTTACCAAAAAACATTACATCGATATGACTACCTGGCGAATACAGCAGACTGCGGAATTGTTTCATTAAAATTATTCCACCCAACTGAGCATAATAAATATCCACCATCAGGTCACAGCCCTTGGATTTGCCTGTTTCCTGTTGATGTCATCCATGACGGATACGGACCAAACAGATCGCTTGCTGAAAAGGTCTATTTTGATGAAAAAACGGAACTGTGGAAAAAGAAAAAATATAACCGGAACAGAGAAGAAACCCTGCGTTCTCTGAACGTTTATGGTATCAAAAGCCTGAGCGAGCTGCAGCCTCTGGAGCTGTATAATATCCGGTCCGTCAATGCCCGTGGCTATGCGGTTATCGACAGTAATATTTCCCTAGAGGAAAAAAAGAAAGGGGTGAAGAAAAAACTGTCATTCTGCCTGATACAAAACCAGAGCTATTCTGCTTTCTGCGGTTCAAGATCAATGCTCGTCGACGGAAAAGACATCGATTTCACCCCCTATATGCTCAAATCCCTTGAAACGGTCGAAATGGGGCTGCCGGAAAAATCATATAATTGACGGTGATTGAAATTCGTCATAAGCCCTAGAAACAGCTAAGGTTCTCACAAGCAAAAGGATCTAATAATGATCTTTTTGCTTATATTGGTTTACCGTAATCTCTTAGCGTGAGTTTTCGTTCCACTGAGCGTCAGACCCCGAAAATGTTATTGTCCATAGCGACCGTGGTGGTCAGTACTGCTCAGCGGAATATCAGGTGTTGCTGAACTGCGCGGGAGCATGAGCGCAAAAGGCTGCTGCTACGACAATGCCTGTGTGGAAAGCTTCTTTCACTCACTGAAAGTAGAATGCATCCACGGTGAACATTTTAGCAGCCGGGAAATCATGCGAGCGACGGTGTTTAATTATATTGAGTGTGATTACAATCGCTGGCGACGTCACAGCGCCTGTGGCGGACTCAGCCCGGAACAATTTGAAAACCAAAACCTCGCTTAGGGCGGTGTCCACATTACGTGGGTAGGATCAATACGCCCTATATCGGCGTCCTCCGACCTCACAGCATCTACCGAGGCCGTGGCCATCTACCGCAACAAAATGGCCAGCTCGGTCGGGGTGCAATCGAGGCGGGCTTCAGCAAGCAGTTCCGCTGATTAGAAGAATCCCCTCAATTATCGGTTGACAACGCAATTAAAAAATAAGCCGCTTGTATCAATTTTACGCTTTGGACTGCCCCCACCCCGGTAGAAGTCTGCATAAGCCATTCAAAAGGCAATAACAATCCTCAGGCCATAATTCGTATTTGATCAGGCGACAATAGTTTACTTTCAATTAGTTCAGCTTGAGCTCCCTCTGGATTAGCTGTGAAAAGTACTATACGTAGATCCTCCTCAGCACGGGAAAACGAGACATACACGAGCTTCTGAGTTACAGAGCGTTGCCGATCAGAGGGCTCCCCAGCGGTGAGAGGAGTTAGGGTTTTACTAAAGCTGTATTGGTTCCATGCTGCTTCGACATCATCATAAACGACCAATACCTTTGGATATTCCTCGCCCTTCACTCCATGTTGAGTGCTATAGGCGGTATTGTTGTTAAGATATTCGAAATAGCGGGAGACTCCCCCTGTAGCCATTTTAAAAAATGAGTCTGCGAGCCAATCTCCTTTGTCGAAACTGTGAAGCTCCTCATTGAAAGGCTCAGTACGTGGAGGACGATCAAGATGCTCACTCAACCTTTCTGAGGGCTGGATTATCTGCATCTCGACGCAAAAGTGAAGGATCGTTCCAATCGTCTCGGTATCCCACAAAGCATGCAACTGCTCAACCAAAGACCTCGAAGTCTCAATCATCACTTTCAGTGACTTTTCCGCATTTAATCCATCGCTCGCGAAAGCAGGACTATCTCTACGAAGTAGATTAATAATTTTTCGATCGTCACCTTGGCTTTGAGCTGTTATGAGAGGGCAAATCGTCGAAAGAAATGGTTTAAGAAGGAAATGGGTCCCTTCCTCAAAAGCATCTTGAGCCCGTGATGAGGCATAGTCTCCAGTGAAGAGGCGATTGAGATCAGCGAAGCCAAGCCGTCGCGCGATCATTTGACGTGCCAGGAAGAGCTTCATGACATCGTCGCGACCTGCCCAACCCCAGTTTTCGACTGCAGCATCCATACGAGCTAGCGCCCGCTCAATCTGTTCTTCTGAATAGCGCCTGCGTGGTTCTGTTGGCTCTTCTGCTTTAATTAGCAAAAATTCAACACTACCTTCACATTCAGCATTTTCGCCAGCAGCATACTGCTCAACATCCCCACGATAAGCATTGAGAAGTCGGATAACGCTTTTAGAACAGCGAAAGTTTTCAGCTTTCTTGATGACTTTACCTTTGTCTGGTGGCGCAAAATCACCGGCACTTCGGTCATAAATCTGCTGCCAGGGGTCACCAAAATAGCCAATCATAGGAAGTTCATCACCCGCACAGACGAGATTGAGTCCTGAGACGATTCCCTCAAATGTGTCCTGTGCTTCGTCGACGAAGATGTAAGGGAAACGTAGGCCAATGATCCGTCTAAGTGTTTGATTATTTTCAAGCAAGTAGGTTGCAATTTCTATGACATCATCATGCCCAATCTGTCCTTTTTCGTAATCACTGAAGCTAGTGTCAGAATAGTCAAAATGATTGACTGCTTCGAGAAGGGCAAGCTGTTCTGTCAGTCGTTCTATTTTTGCGCGAGCTTTAAGTGCCTTTTTGCTGTTACCGCCGTTATCATCTTCCCTAGCCTTGTCTATAAGATTTGGAATACGGCTTTCATATAACGCTTGACGAATATTTTCGTGGAAATGGCTAATCAAGCCCCACAGAAATCCATGAAGAGTCGAAACTAGGTACAACTCATCAAACCCCAATCTTTTCTTGATGACCTCAACCGCACGCTTGGTAAAGGTAATACAAGCAATGCGTTGACCATGCTTTCTAAGGATATTCCCTTCATTATCCCGGACCCGGCCAAGAGCATCTACCAGTGAACTAGTCTTGCCCGCGCCTGCGCCGGCTATCATCGCAAAACTACGATGGCCATCGATGCATGCACGGACTTGAATATCCGCTTCGCTTTCTATCCATGTCCTCATGCTATTCTCCCGCCGCGACAGAGGCTTCTGTATCCACCACAACTGGTAGCGGGGGTAATAGGCGCGACTCAAGCCATTTCAACCCTTCGGCAATATATCCAGGGACAATCCATTGCTCAGCGCAAGCCAAGATGTCCATAGCAAAATCAGTTTTTTTGAAATTATCCGACCGAACCCTATCGTAAACATCCTGGTAAGCGTCGCTGAGAGACGCTCGGACAGTAATGCCAATAGATAAAGCACCAGATCGAAGTAGCCCAAAATTCTCATATACAATTGCTTCTTCCAACGTGCGCGGACGTAACATCTCGCTGGCATCATTTTCCTCGACCAAAACATCTGTCTGAAAAGCGATGCAACGATCCTTATCGTTGTGTTGCTTCTGCGCGCAAGTCAATGCGATCAGTTGGTCAATTGTTGTCAGCCCACAAAGTTTCTTTAGGGACGCGTTGGACGTTTTTGCTCCAGCAACATCCGCTCGACAGGCTTTGGGATTACCGGTAGGTGAAACTGAATCAATGTCAGTGATAACAAGATAGGGAATATGAAGGAAGCTAAGCAAACCCTCGAAACGGTGAGCATACGCTCCCCCTACCTCCAAAACTGTGAGATACACAGTCCGTAATCGCTCTGCAGCACGCTCAATCATGGTCGGCATTAACAACTTCTCAACAGCACCTTCAACAAGGATGCCAGCATCGGCGAAAAATAGGTCACAGTGTGTTAGACGTAAATAGCGTTTAAGGAAGGCTAGCGATTCTGATGGTGGGATAACCTTACCATCAATTGTCTCCACATTCGGCTGGAAAGCGCGGAGGCTTCGAACCATTGACGCATTGCGAATGCCAGCAGCTTCTGTTTCACCCTCACAATGGCAGCGCTGGAAATAGCGAACTTTCTCAAAATCCACAGCCTCCATGATATGCGAGGAATGCGTGGTTATGACAAGTTGCGGTACGAGATTCGGTTCTCCAGCCACCTCAGCGGACTGATTAATTACCTGCCAAATGTTGGATATAAAAGTTTGTTGTACCTGAGCATGGAGATGAACTTCAGGTTCTTCAATGAAAATCATCAGGCACAGAGGTCTGTTCTCGGTGGTCATTACCCATTGAGAATGGAAGTGACGCGCCTGAATGGCCATATAAATTAGATTTTTGAATCCAAGCCCGTTATAGAGCTCAGGTAGTTCATGCTTCCGGCTAGGGTCAATATAAAGCAATTCGGTATTCCCCCGAAGAGCAGTCTCGGGGCTAAGCGATGATATAATCTGCAATTCGCGATCATTAATTGACGGCACACCAAGGCGCTTGATGAGATTGATCAGTGGGGCAAATTGCTTTGCATAGTGATCAGTCAGCTGTTTGTTATTCGCATCGATTACGCTATGAGCATCAGCGGCATGGTCAACCTGCTCAAGGTTCTTTTGGTAGAAGGTGGCAAATGCCGAAGAGAGCCTATTACTGCGACTGCTGTTGTCATCGTTAATGTTGCGCTGCGCGTCCACGAACTCAACACGTATGAGCTGCTTAAGAAGACGTTTGCCTTCGTCAGGATCAAGATAACTCGACAAGATCTCAGACGGTGCTCCCTCCTGAATCTTCTCGTCTAGTGAGTAGTAACAAACCGTAAAATGTCGGCCAAGATTTCCGTCGATAGATAGATATTGCGAAAGCGACTTAGAGCGCGTTCCATCTTCCTTGGGAGGATAGGCAGCGTTGTAATTCTCGTATAACTTCCTTACTTCAGAGACCTCATACGACAGCCTAATCCCTACACTCGTGAAATCCGAAAGATTTGGCAATAATGTGAAAACTCTACCAAAACCGATGCTTTCGGGATCGATAGTGAACCAAAGGTCAAGACTAATTTTGGGGAGGAGCGTCTCATCTCCGGTCAATCCAAATGTGTCGAAATCTGCTATCCGGGCGACAGAAAAGTCGTAGATCTTGAAATCTCGTCCCCCCAGAAAGCAACGAAAAACCGCAGTGGCAGAAGTTTTGCCACTGTTGTTGGGACCAACAAAAATGGACTCCTTCTCTTCAATGTCAATCTGCACATTTTCCAATCGACGGAAGTTCCGAATCGCTACATGACTTACTTTCATTTAATCCCTCCTTGACACTTCAAGATAGCAATCCGAAAACTGATGCTACTCGCTTCGTTTATTTTGAGGACATTTTTTACATTTTTTCCAGCCCTTGCTGAGAAGTTTGTTCCAGAAATGACTTTGAACAAATATTCTTACTTTTATGCCCCTTGAGGAGCGGTATGCATAATGCAACATGAGGTGAACGCAGATTAATTACTTACGTCGTTGTTCCCTATGATCTTGCAACATCTGCAGATTGCTCCAAAAATCCTCATCAGTACCAAATATGACAGCAAGAACGCGAGCCTCATCATCCGTAAGACGACGCAAACCGCAGATAATATCGTCAATATACTGCTTGCAGATACCCATAGCTTCCGCCAGTTCATCATGAGACATGTTCAGCGGTTTTAAAAATTCCTCTACCAGCATCTCTCCCACTGTCACAGGCCCGTCAGTATCTGCTTTTGTGTAGTATGCAAGAATCTCTGAACGCCCCTGCTCATACGTCAGTTCACCTGAAATAATACGTGCCTTAATGGACTCGTACAGTGGCGTACCACTGGAGTCCATTCCTTCAAGTCTCAGGGAAGCCTCTGCTTTACGAAAGCCCTCATTGCGTAACCGTGAATCGGAAGTCCTGGACATAGTTTTTCCTTTGAGTTGCAGAAGTAAAGTTCGCTCAGTGGAAGCGTCAGCTCGCGCTCCCCCGTAAACTGATGCGCTTGATTCAAGAATTATTATTGCCGGATAAGCTATCTCCGGCAAAATCATCATGGTCGAGGTTATCCCGACGAGTAGCTGTTTGTTTACGTATCTGAGTCGCCAACTCCCCTCCAATTGTCCGTTGGACACGAGAAGAATCGCTACTTCGCTTCATTGTCTGGTATTCAGCAGCTCCGTTAGCCATACTGCTTCCCATATGGCTTGCCATGCGGCCAGCTCGTGAGAATGAAGCAAACCCCTGACTTCCTCCTCTGGCGCTACCTGAACTGCTCCCAGCAGACGAACCCCCGGAACCGCCTGAGGGTTGGCCGCCAGAAGTATCTACGGAACCGGTATCTTCCCCGCCGCCAAATCCGCCACCGGAACCGCCTCCACCTCCTGAACCAGATTCTTCGGCCATGGCAGCTTGCGCAGACTCGAACGCTGCCTTTAATGCAGAGGCTCCGCCGCTGACTTGATCTGATGCCCCCATTGCCATTGCTCCAGCACCGCTGATGGCAGTAGCGGCTGCGCCGGTAATCATACCCGCCCCAAATCCACCAATCCCTTGTAAAGAAGCCCCTCCTACAACACCTGATAACAACAGTGGTAGCTTATTCGTTAATACTAACAGGATAATTGACGCCAGAAGCAAAATGATAAGACTATTAAGATCAGGAACATCATCTTTAATAAGAGAAAAATATTGATCTATAAATGATTGTCCAATCCCAATAATTAATGTCATCGTGAATAATTGAATGCCAATCGATAAAACAGTTCGTAAGTAATTAATTGCTATATCAGAGGTCCATTTCGAACCACCAAACCCAAGTAATATAACTCCGGCATAACATAACACCCATGCAGAAACCAATATGATTAGCATATTTATCGCTATAAGGGACATCACTACCAAAACGATTATCGCGACTGTTATCATAATGGTGGATATCATTGGCGACCAAATTGATGCGGCTGAACTGACCTTTGTTAATATCGCAAACGCCATATCAACTATGCTTGATGGAGAAATACCAGTACTTATTCCTAACGCGTTTGCTGCAAGTTGTCTCATTGAATTAATTATGGATTGCGATATGGATGGGCCGTTGATTAAAAAATAATAAAAAAAACCAATGACGGCAAAAAAGCGAACTATTTCAGCAAGTACGCCTGTCAACCCTTCCCCTTGCATCGCCATCATACCAAATGTCCAAACCATACTTATTAATACCAGCCCCCAGAAGAGCCAATTTGCATAGTCAGCAATTACTGTTGTCCATGTACTGGCTACTTGTTGAAACTTATCTAATAAAGTATCAAGTAGCCCGCTACTATCTAATTGACCAGCATAGGCATTTATAGAAAAGAAAAGGATGATACCTAAAAAGGTGAGCTTACTTACTATTTTCATGATTACCATTCTCGTTTAGGGCTTGGATTGTTATTACTACGCAATGCACAATTATCGGATCTATGTGCATCAAATTTATTGTCTGGCGTCGATGAGCAATCGTTATCGTTTTTTTCGCAAGAACATATAATCATTGAAATGATTAGCATAAAAACCATCATAATTTTATTTTTCATTCAGTTGTTCCTCACCAAATTCGCTTCGGGCTTGGTGTGTTCTGTCCAGCTAATACTTTCTCATCAGCAGCTATTTGTTGGGCTTCTTTATCGGCCTGAGCCTGTGCCAGTGTTGCCGCAGCGTTTTGTTGAGCTACCAGAAGCGAGCGGATTTGCAGTAACTGGTTTGTCTGCGCGCTGGCAAGCTGGGTAGCGGCCTGAATTGCTTCCATTTGCCCTTGTGAGCCGGTTGCCTGAGTTTGCAAATCTGCAAGGTTATCAGCATCGCTCTGCAGGGTGTTCTGCTGTTCGTCAATTACCTTAAATAGCGCGTCATTGGCCTTTTTACGTGCCCCTGAACTGTTCTGTTCAGCTTCACGCAATGCGCTAATTTCAGACGAGGTACATTCAACATTGCTGTTAAAGCAAGGTGATGACCTGTAGTAGTTAACATCCTGATATCGTTTCAGGTACGCATCGAGACTCCCGGCCTGATTCTTGTAGTAATTAAGGGTATCCTGCACCTGCAACAATTTATTAATTGTTGAATTTGCCTGGTCCCAGATATAGGCCGCAGGTGCTACGGTGTTCTGCAGCATGTTTTCATACTGCTGCAGCTGCGTCTGGTACTGCTGGATTTGTTTAGCAACAGCCTGAACGTTATTGACTGCGCTGATTGTGGTCTGAACCACATTAGTACCATCAATAACGGGAATTCCGGCATTCACCGGTAATGCCATAACGGACGCCACGAAAGCAACTATTAAAGATTTTTTAGCGGCTAAAGTTCTTCTTTGTGATGAAACCATTCGGAACATTAAATTCATTTACTTACCTCTTTTTCATCAGATCTGTAATATTTAACACTCAGCCTGTTAAAAAATACAGGTATACAGGAAACCACACATTTATTTATCCAAGATTTTATCCATAATGTTCCTTAGTTCTTGCCGAGTTGATTCTATTTTCGCAAGCAAGGTTCTTATCAGTGTGGGTGAAAAATCAACTGTTCGAGGATCATTTGCGAGCCATAATTTAAGTAATCCGCCAAGTCTTCCAAGGTCAGCGTTTACTCGGCTAAGTTCATGAACCTGTTTTATATCTACGATAGAATCAACCTGATAACCCATTGCAACTCTACGAACAAAACCGGCAACACTTAATCCAGATGCTTCTGCATTTTCTTGGATGAGAACTTTTTCTTCGGGTAAGCAATAAACTTTTATTGGCGTACTATTTTTTCTAGTCTGAGCAATTTTCATATAGCTCTCCATACAGGCGGTAGCCTGGCAGCCTCGCAGAGCAGGACGCTCTTGAGCCGCGATGCGGCGAATAGGGAGTGGTAAAGTTGGGCCACCGTTCAAGGTGGGCCTACTTTACATGTCCTGCCCTCCTGTTGCCGTAGTATATCTATGCACATCAATGTGTATTTCAGTGTACAGGATGTGTTTTCTTAGCGTATTAATATAGGATTACTCGGGTAAAATCCTTCGGTATATCGTGACTCTCGCCCCCGTCTCACTGGTTATAAACTCAGCCATAACTGATTTCATCGCACCTAACTCATAGGGAAATTTATCGGATTTTAGCGGCTAAAATTTCTAAAGCCTCCTAATCACAGCTAACCAATTATTTTATATGCTTAAAAACCTCTACCTCATGTGTCAACAATACAAACATAAGCAATTAATGTTTAGCTAAACAAACCCCAATAAAATTTACACTAAAAAATCTAATAGTGATAATCAGGAATGAATTTGACCCCATCGAGCTTATCCACAGTATCTTTCCTTTAACTACAGGTTAATTTTTATATAGGTTAAACCTACAGGAAAACACTACAGGGTGTTCTATAACCCTTTGTTATAAATTAATTTTACAACCATCCAAGTGACAGAACATGCGTATACCGAGTCAAAACATGCGTAAACTTCGACAGAACATGCGCAGAATACTTTCTTTAAAGCGTGACAGAATATGCGTGGATAACTTTCTTCATCCCCAAGCTTATACACACTGGTAAAGTTTAAGTTGATAGACGTTCATCACGCTTCAATATCCCTCAGTTCTGTATTTTTTCCTTCGAGGTACTTGAGGAGCACCTGGTTTTATAAGAAGTCCTTTGTCGGTCGGTGTAGCATCTAGCCCTGGCCATGCCCGCTGTACCTTTTCAAGCCCATCGTTAAACCGTCGCCTAAAGTCTCTGACATCGGAATAATTTGAACCCATTTGCTCCATCAAACCTAGCCAAGGGATAATTGTGCCTCGCTTTAAATAACTCACACGATACGTCGCCCAGCAATATATATCCAAGGCCATCGGAGAGCGCTTAATCAAACGCAATACTCTCATATCCAATGGGACAGGTTTATCTGTTATCAGTTGAAAAAATTTAGGTGACAACTCAACCCAAGACTCCCATAGAAAATCTTTCTCTGGTTGTTTTGCACTCCACAAAATATGGGATACATCCGCTACTCTAGCTCCCACTTCATCCTCACAAACATATCCACTTTCCTCATTTAACTCTGCAAACGTAACACTGACCGTAGTTTTAAATAATCGCCGCATCTGTTCTCGAAATGGATTTATAGAACCATTTTTTCCACCGGTTGAGCGAAGACCTAAGTCTTCCATGAAACGCCGTTGGGAGCGACCCAATTCAAGCTTACGTGCTTCCTGTTCTGTAATAAATCCTTTATCCAGTTTTGACTTATTTCTAACTGCTTGAGAACTAACCCAAACTAATAGCAATCGAGCATAGCAACCGAAAGGCAAACCTACTGCTGATGGTGCCATCATATGCATGGTTAAATTACCATTTTTACGGCACCACTCATTCAATCCTGGATTGCTGTGTGGTAGGGTTGCTTGAATTAAGAACCGAGCAATAAAACCAATTTCATTGGCTTCCAGAGCACTACACTCCTGGATTGCCAAAAGTTTATCTATATATCTCGTATTTCTCTTAACTTTCACTGACCCTTTTTTGTTTTGAGTCGGTTCCCTAGATGGAGCATCCATTACATATTTAATCATCATGATGACTCGCACTTACCAAAAAAAACCGGGTCTTGCTGCCTTTAAAGCCGATCTGCGCTTTTCTTCAATCCAGTTTTCAACCTCAGCTAAATCCCAAGCAACACTTCGGCTAGTCAAAACAATACGCTTAGGAAACTCACCACGCTGCTCCAAGTTATAGATTGTTCGATCAGACAAAGGAATCATCTTGAGTAATGTTCTGCGATTAATCAGCATTTTATTAGTCATTGACGAATTCATACCATACCTCCTTATCAACACTGTTTAGTAGATATTGCCTGAAGTTTCTTGTATCTTAGAGGTATCAATTGGACAAATAGGTTGGACATGAAAATATTTGAAACGGAAGAAAATGCGCAAAAAAGACTAGGGCTGTATTACATCCCTGTTTGGGAACATACTGATGAAACGGTAGTGCATGCCATCCGCATTTTTAGGGAAAAATGGCATTCATATTCTGATAAATCTAAACGGTACAACATCATAAAATTGATCAAAGAGTTGATTGATCCATCTGTATCGGAATATTTAAGTCGACTTCCAAATCATTATTTATCTTTTTGCCCTGCCTCAATAAAAAATTGTAACTATAGCGATCTTGTTAAACTCAGAGGCTTTTCTTATACGGCCGTTCAAATTCACTTTCATCTGAGAAATTTTGTTAACCATAGTTCTCATACAGAGCAAGACATGTTTTTCATATCCACTCAGGACATGCTCAAATCATTTTTTATGTATTGTGAAGGAAACAGCCCAAAAAATTCAAAACTAGCCCCCGATCTCTATGTAAATATGGAAAGAAAAACGCGAATTTGTGCCTTATGTGGAAACCCGACTGAATTTTCATCATTTATTAGATCATGGAAAGAGAATGGAATTATTGAAGGTGAAGAAAACGAAGATAATGAGAAATTTGGAAAAAAAAAGAGACCAGACTTCAGTCAAACATACTGTCTAAATCACCGACCGAAACTGCACGATGGTTCTTGGAACGCGACCTACAAACAGGCAAAACGTTCTACAAAGCAATTTGAGCAAGAAGTCTTGAGGCTACGGAGACAAATTGCCCATCCAGATCGCTACAATGCAAAATCTGGAGATAATTTAGTTGATGAGTACTTTTATCATTACCTCTTTGATTCTTCACTGGATCCAACTAATGTCGCTGAACTGCGCAACTTAGCACGCAGAATGGTAGATTCGCGACTGACTGACAACAAAAAGCGAATACTGGTTCTTCATAAGCAAGGGCTTTCCAATCGCGAAATTGGTATAAAATTAGGGGGCTTAACAGGTAGTGTACTAACAAATCAAGCTATTTCTAAAGCCTTAGGAACGATTCGTGATGAGTTCATCTTATAAAATTCCATTTCTGGCAAAATTTTAGCGGCTAAAATCTCTCGCAGAAAAATTAAATACATAATACATTTTAATATTATCATCAACCAGTTATGTAAAATCTTCCGCGATTAAACGGTATTAAGATGATGGCTCATGGTGTTATGATTTATCATTTATAGTGCAGCTGTAAGCGATTATGCAAAATGGATCTCTGTGATATTACCTTACCAGTAAACCACAGAAGCTGATCTGTAATGACATAGGGCTGATCAATTCTATGGTTATGCAATGGCTCATCACCTTACTTGCCTCTGATCATGAAAGGCATTAGTTTTCCTGCGAGTAAGTCTAAGCCAAAGGGTCGTTTACAGTTGCCCTTCCCTTTGCTCAATAGGTGCTATCTTACTTGCTGAATCATAGAGGTGGCATTTAGAGACATAGATGCCTTCATATTTTAGCGGCTAAAACTTTCCTTCTGTCGCCAGAAAAAGATTGATTACAATTTAATTTATTATCAATTACTTACCCATTCATCAATCATATTCGCCCAATCTTGTAGCATCTCAGCCCTCTGCTCACGATATTCAGCCTTGTTATAAACAGCTCGTACCCCCTTTTGTTCATGGGCAAGGCACTTCTCAATCCAGTCAGTATTATACCCGGCCTCATGTAGCAAGGTGCTGGCAGTACGCCGTAAGTCATGGGGGCCAAACTTAGGCAACAACTCCCCTTCTTTCTGTGCCTGACGATACGTCAGTGTCAAAACCCGGTTTAAAGTAGCGCTACTCATAGGTGCATCGGAATCGTAGCGCGAAGGAAGGATAAAATCAGAGCTACCGGCAAAGGTTTTAAGAGCAATCAAAATATCCATTGCCTGTTGGGGAAGAAAAACCAAATGTGGATTACGTCGTTTCATCCTCTCCTTTGGTATCGTCCATAATGCTTCACTAAAATTGATCTCGCTCCAGGTCGCGTTAGTAAGCTCGCTTTTACGTACCATCGTTAACAGCAAAAGTTTAACCGCTGCTCTGATTGATGGCGTCGTTCCTACCCGTTCCATATACCGATACATCAGACCGATTTCAACTGGCGTCAATGCCCTGTCACGAGGCTCAAATTTCGCTATGCTTGCAGGCCGTACCAGATCAGCTGGATTCTCCACCTTCTGACCGCGCTCAATAGCCCAGCGATAGACTTGCAATACAATCTCTCTGGCGTGTACAGCTGTCGCCGGTGCCCCTCTCTCGACAATGTTATCGGTTAATGCACGTAAGTCTTCATGTGTAATCTCACTAAGTTTCTGCTGGGCAAATTTTGACTTCAACTCCCTTTGATATACCGAACGCCGCATATCACGTGTCGATTCAGCCATTTGATAACCGCGTAACCATTTCTCAGCCCACGCACCAAAAGTCTCCGCATCTTTGATACGCGCTTTATCTCTGGCTTTTTCCCTAGCAGGCGATCTTCCACTGGCAACCATTTTTTTGGCTTCATTGAGCCGTTCACGCGCTTCTGCAAGCGTGATCCCTCCAACACCATAGCGGCCAAAAGTAACGGTCTCCTGTCTTCCGTTTATTGAATAGTTATAACGAAATGAAATAGTTCCAGCCGGAGTGACCGCAACATACAGACCATCACGGTCATTAACTTTATAGAGTTTCTCCTTCGGCTTAAGGTGACGCAGCCTGGTGTCAGTCAACATGGTTTATTGTTTTCCTTTATCAAAAAATACCATGTTGTCTAAAATTCAGAAAAGTCATTTAACTCTCTGTTTTTAATTGAGTTATAAAAAACAAATACCATAACTCAACCGAAATTTATCACATGGTACTTTTTCAAACCTGAATTCAAAACTAGAGAGTACCATCAAAAATTCCATTGAAAAAACCGTGCTTCCCGTTGCTAAAAGCTGCCAGAAAGTGCCAGACACAAAAACAAAAAAGCCCGCAGTTACGCGGGCTTAGAGGTACTTTACTGCTTTTACGTGCAGGCTGTTACCAGACGCGAAATCATTCCCACTCTATCGTTGCTGGCGGTTTACCCGAGATATCGTAAACCACGCGGGAGATACCGTCGATTTCGTTGATAATGCGGTTAGAAACACGGCCAAGGAAGTCATAAGGCAGATGTGCCCAGTGCGCGGTCATAAAGTCGATGGTTTCTACAGCACGCAGTGAAACCACCCAGTCGTATTTACGGCCATCGCCCATCACACCAACCGAGCGTACCGGCAGGAACACGGTGAACGCCTGGCTGACCTTGTTATAAAGATCCGCTTTATGCAACTCTTCGATAAAGATCGCATCGGCACGACGCAACAGGTCGCAATATTCTTTTTTCACTTCGCCCAGTACACGCACGCCCAGGCCTGGCCCCGGGAACGGGTGACGGAATAACATGTCGTGCGGCAGGCCCAGTTCCAAACCGATTTTACGCACTTCGTCTTTGAACAGTTCTTTCAGCGGCTCAACCAGCCCCAGCTTCATCTCTTTCGGCAGGCCACCCACGTTGTGGTGTGATTTGATCACATGCGCTTTACCCGTTGCCGATGCCGCTGATTCAATCACATCAGGATAGATGGTGCCCTGCGCCAGCCACTTGACATCCGTCAGCCGGGTCGCTTCTTCATCGAACACCTCGACAAATACGCGGCCAATGATTTTACGTTTGGCTTCCGGTTCATCAACACCGGCCAGCGCGGCCAGGAAGCGGGCTTCCGCTGGTACATGGATAATGTTCAGGCCAAAGTGGTCGCCGAACATGTCCATTACCTGTTGCGCTTCATTCAAACGCAGCAAGCCGTTATCAACAAAGACACAGGTCAGACGGTCACCGATAGCGCGGTGCAGCAGCATCGCGGTCACAGAAGAGTCCACGCCGCCAGACAGACCCAGGATCACTTTGTCGTTCCCCACCTGCTCACGCAGGCGCTCAACCGCGTCTTCAATAATTTTGGCTGGCGTCCAGCGGGCTTCACACTGGCAGATATCGAGCACAAAGCGCTCCAGCAGACGCTGCCCCTGATGGGTATGCGTCACTTCCGGGTGGAACTGTACGCCATACTGCCGTTTCTCTTCGTTCGCTATAATGGCGAATGGACAGGTCTCGGTGCTGGCCACGGTCACGAAGTCCGCCGGGATAGCCGTCACTTTGTCACCATGGCTCATCCACACATCCAGCAGCGGTTTTCCGGCAGCGTTCAGGGAGTCTTCAATGCCGCGGGTCAGTGCACTTTCCACTGCCACTTCAACCTGGGCATAACCAAATTCCCGCTCGCTTGAGCCTTCCACTTTGCCACCCAATTGCAACGCCATAGTTTGCATGCCGTAGCACACACCCAGTACCGGGACACCGGCAGTGAAAACGTACTCTGGCGCACGTGGGCTGTTGTGTTCAGTGGTACTTTCCGGGCTACCGGAAAGGATGATGCCATTCGGGTTGAACTGGCGGATCTGCGCCTCGGTGACATCCCACGCCCACAGTTCACAGTAAACGCCGAGTTCACGCACACGGCGAGCCACCAGTTGCGTATACTGCGAACCGAAATCAAGGATCAGTATGCGGTGTTTATGAATATTTTCCGTCGTCATTGGGCTATTCCAGGGCGATATAACAAATTCAGGGATTAGGATTAAAACGCCCGGCAGTGCCGGGCGGATGATTCAGGGGTTATCAGGAACCCATGCGGTAGTTCGGGGACTCTTTAGTAATGGTCACATCGTGGACGTGGCTTTCCGAAATACCGGCGCCGCTGATGCGGACAAATTCCGCTTTGGTGCGCAACTCGTCGATAGTAGCACAGCCGGTCAGCCCCATACAGGAGCGTAATCCACCCATTTGCTGATGAACTATCTCTTTCAGGCGGCCTTTATAAGCCACACGGCCTTCAATCCCTTCCGGTACCAATTTGTCCGCCGCGTTATCGGTTTGGAAGTAACGGTCAGAAGATCCTTTGGACATCGCCCCTAAAGACCCCATACCGCGATATGATTTAAAGGAGCGCCCCTGGTACAGTTCAATTTCACCTGGCGATTCTTCCGTCCCTGCCAGCATTGAGCCAACCATCACCGCAGAAGCCCCGGCGGCAATCGCTTTAGCTATGTCGCCAGAGAAACGAATACCACCATCGGCGATAACCGGAATACCCGTGCCTTCCAGCGCGGTCACCGCGTCAGATACCGCAGTTATCTGTGGCACGCCGACCCCCGTCACGATACGGGTCGTACAGATTGACCCCGGACCAATCCCGACTTTCACCGCACTCACGCCAGCGTCCACTAAAGCCAACGCCCCTGCGCCAGTCGCTACGTTGCCGCCAACTATCTCCAGGTCCGGATATTTTGCGCGGGTTTCACGAATACGTTGCAACACGCCTTCAGAATGACCATGCGATGAGTCGATCAGCAATACGTCGACCCCTGCCGCTACCAGCGCATCAACTCGTTCTTCATTACCCGCACCCGCGCCCACTGCCGCCCCCACTCGCAAACGACCATGCTCATCTTTACAGGCGTTAGGTTTACGTTCGGCTTTTTGGAAATCTTTAACGGTGATCATGCCCAGCAAATGGAAGCTGTCATCAACGACCAGCGCTTTTTCAACGCGTTTTTCGTGCATCTTCTGCAACACAACGTCACGCGCTTCACCTTCACGCACGGTAACCAGACGTTCTTTAGGGGTCATCACCGCAGAAACCGGCAGACTCATGTCAGTCACAAAACGCACGTCACGACCGGTAATGATGCCAACCAGTTCGTTGTCGCCATTCACCACTGGGTAACCGGCAAAACCGTTACGTTCAGTCAACGCTTTCACTTCGCTTAGCGCCGTGGTTGGCAGTACGGTTTGCGGATCGGTCACCACGCCACTTTCGTGTTTCTTCACCCTGCGGACTTCTTCCGCCTGGCGTTCGATAGACATGTTTTTGTGGATAAAACCCAGGCCGCCTTCCTGAGCCAACGCAATAGCGAGGCCTGATTCGGTAACGGTATCCATCGCAGCAGACAGCATAGGAATATTCAGGCGGATAGATTTAGTAAGCTGGGTACTGAGGTCGGCCGTATTGGGGAGAACAGTCGAATGAGCTGGGACGAGCAGAACATCGTCAAATGTCAGGGCTTCTTTAATGATTCTTAGCATGGCAATATCTCAACCTCAGGGTGAATGAGAATGTATAAAATATTGCCGCGGCATTATACAGGCTGTAACTGATTGCCTCCAGCTTTATTTCTAAAAATGCTTGATCCCTGTGATAAGCCATGTAGTATCGATTGATTAACCCTCTGATTTAGAATTTGATCTTCATCACATGTCGCTACCACCATCAGCCACGATTTTTACCGTCAGTCGTCTCAATACTACAGTACGCAAGCTGCTGGAGATGGAGATGGGACAAATTTGGCTGAGTGCGGAAATGTCCAACTTCTCCCAGCCCTCTTCCGGCCACTGGTACTTCACGCTGAAGGACGATGGCGCACAGGTACGCTGTGCGATGTTCCGCAACAGCAATCGCAAGGTCACCTTCCGGCCACAAAATGGTCAGCAGATTTTAGTCAAGGCGACCATTACTCTGTATGAACCACGCGGCGATTACCAGTTGATCGCTGAAAGTATGCTGCCAGCGGGCGAAGGTCTGTTGCAGCAGCAGTTTGAACAGTTAAAGCAGCAACTGGCGGCTGAAGGATTATTCGCACCAGCGCATAAACAGGTATTGCCCGATCCTGCCCGCCAGGTCGGGGTGATCACTTCGTCTACCGGTGCCGCTTTGCATGATGTCTTGCGGGTATTGCAACGCCGTGATCCCTCGCTGCCCGTGGTTATCTACCCGACTCCGGTCCAGGGCGTTGATGCACCAGAGAGTATCGTGCGGGCTATCGAGCTGGCTAACTTACGTGGCGAATGCGATGTGCTGATTGTCGGGCGTGGAGGGGGTTCACTGGAAGATCTGTGGAGCTTTAATGATGTCCGGGTCGCGCGGGCTATTTTTGCCAGCCGCATTCCCATCGTCAGCGCCGTTGGCCATGAAACGGATATCACTATCGCTGATTTTGTCGCCGACCTGCGCGCGCCTACACCTTCCGCGGCGGCAGAGCTGGTCAGCCGCAATCAGATTGAACGGCTGCGTCAGTGGCAGTCCCAGCTGACCCGGCTGGAAATGGCGATGGATTATTACCTCGCGCAAAAGAATCGCGCCTTTACTCTCTTACAGCACCGTTTGCAGCAACAGCATCCGCAACTGCGTCTGGCTCGTCAGCAGACCGCGATGATGAAGCTACAACGCCGTATGGACGATGCAATACGGTTTCGTCTGCATCAGGCGGCCCAACGATATGAACGAACCGGACAACGGCTTCACGCGTTTCAACCGCAAAATAAAATCCATCGCGCCCAGCAGCAAATACAACAGTGGCAATATCGTCTGCGACAGGCGATACAGGTGCAGCTCAATGGCAACAAGCAGCGTTTTTCCACCCTGACGGCTCAGCTTGAAGGCGTCAGCCCGCTGGCGACACTGGCTCGAGGCTTCAGCGTTACTACCGCCGCGGACGGTCAGGTGATCAAAAAGACCCGACAGCTCCATACTGGTGATACCTTGAAAACGCGGCTGGATGATGGCTGGGTGGAAAGTGAAGTCACCACCATCACCCCAGTCAAAAAAACACGCAAACCGAAATCAGACGCCTGAGGATCAGGCGCCGCCAGAACGAGACAACGCGGGCAAAACGGACACGAAAAAAAGCCCCTTCATCACTGAAGGGGCTGCGTTTTTTCCTGATGACTTATTTATCCAGCGAGAAAGCAATAACGTAGTCGCCACGATCCGGAGACTGACGTGCGCCACCAGCGGAAATCAGAATGTACTGCTTACCATTTTTTGGTGAAACATAACTCATTGGTCCCCCCTGACTACCGACTGGCAGACGGGCTTTCCACACTTCTTTACCGGTAGAGGCATCGAAGGCACGCAGGTAATAGTCCTGGGTTCCCGCGATAAATACCAGTCCTCCCTGAGTCGCCAGCGAACCGCCAAGCGATGGCATGCCAATTGGCATCTGCATATGCATCTTGATACCAAACGGCCCGGTATCCTGCACAGTGCCCAAAGGTACCTGCCAGACGATTTTCTGCGTCTTCAGGTCAATAGCCGACAACGTACCGAACGGCGGTTTCTGACAAGGGATGCCCAGTGGCGACATAAAGCGGTTTTTGTTCACTGCATATGGCGTACCTTTCATCGGTACCACACCCATACCGGCGTTAACCGCTTCACCGCCGTTGTTAACCGCACCATCCTTCGCCGGTGCCGCAGGCACCATCTGCTGCCACAGGCCCAGACGCATATCGTTGACGAAAAGATAATTGTGGTTTGGATCGATAGACATGCTACCCCAGTTCATCCCGCCCAGAGAGCCAGGGTAACTGAGTGACTTGTCAGTACCCGGCGCAGTATACAGACCGGTATAACGCATCGACTTAAAGCTGATACGACACACCAACTGATCGAACGGCGTAACCCCCCACATATCTGATTCTTTCAGCGTTTCGTTGCCGATCTGTGGCATACCCACGGAACGAGGCTGAGTGTTAGAATACTGCTCGTTCGGGATATTCGCCGGCGGAACCGGTTGTTCGATGACTTTAGTCAACGGCTTGCCAGTCAGGCGATCCAACACATAGATCTGACCTGACTTGGTGCCAATCGCTACCGCCGGTTTACTGCTGCCATCCTTCATCGGGAAGTTAATCAAACTTGGCTGCATCGGCAGGTCGAAGTCCCAAAGGTCGTTATGTACGGTCTGGAAAACCCACTTCTCTTTACCGGTGGTGGCATCAACGGCCAACACGGATGCACCGTATTTGTGATCCAGCTTAGTACGGTTAACCCCCCACAGGTCAACAGACGAGCTCCCCATTGGGATAAAGACCGCATTCATGTTCGGATCATAGGACATCGGCGCCCAGGAGTTAGGCGTACTACGCGTGTAGTGTTCACCTGGCGCGAGGATCACATTAGGATCATCTTTGCCCGGATCGAACGCCCAGCGCATTTTACCGGTAATCACGTCAAAACCACGGATGACACCACCAGGCATATCGGTGCTGACGTTATCAGCTACGCGTCCTCCCACCACAACAGTGGTCCCCGCCAGCGTAGGTGCTGAAGTCAGGACATAGCTTGGGTCTTTGGCATCCCCCATTCCTTCCCGTAGATTAACAGTACCGTTGTCGCCAAAATCAGCACAGAAATGGCCGTTATCCGCATCAAGTGCAATCAGACGCGCATCAATGGTATTCATCAGAATACGGCGCTGACAGGTCGCGCCCTCTGGCAGATTAACCGGGGCCGGCGGGATTGAATCCGGTGCGGCGGGGTGAGTCAACGGTTTAGTCGCATCAAAGTAAACCAGACCACGGCAGCGCATCCAGACCGAGGATTTAGCATTGATATCCGCTCTCCAGATCTGCTTGCCCGTGTCTGCGGCAACGGCAATCACGTTGTTGTGCGGCGTACACAGAAACACTGTGTTGCCCACCTGCAACGGAGTTTGTTGATCTTCCGCACCGTTACCATCCGGACTGAGCGGGGTATCGCCAGTATGGAAGGTCCAGGCCACTTTCAGATCTTTCACGTTATCACGGGTAATCTGATCCAGTGCCACAAAGCGGCTACCTTCCGGCGTATTGCCGTAGTTATCCCAGTTTTTCTGCTGCTGGTCTTTAGCCACTGGCATCAGAGGCAATTCCTGACCATTGACCACCGTCGGATGTGGCAGGAACATCTGTATAAAGGTCGCCACCAGACCAATGACCAGCACCGCAGAAATCGCATAAGCCGGTTTAGCTGCGGAGGTTTTACCTTCGTGCTTACGCAGTGCTGGCAGGGTGATCATCGCCAACAACAGGAAACCGGCTAACGTCATCAGGCGAGAAACCAGCGGCCAAAAATCAATGCCGGCATCCAGTACCGCCCAGATAGCGGAACCAATAAACACCAGAGCAAAAATCAGCACTGCGGAAGATTTACGGCGGAAGAATTGAATAGCGGAAAGGACCGTAAAAATACCGGCAATAACGAAATACCGGCTACCGCCCAGTGAAACCAGTTTTCCACCACCAATCACAAAGAACAGGCCGGTTGCCAGTAATATCAGGCCCAGCACAAAACACCACAAGCCCAGCCATTTAGACGACCGGGCATTAGTTTGAGACATGGCAAAAATACTCCTGAAGAAGGTGAGACTTAGGACATTGTTCAAATCACGTCATAATTGTACCATGTGGTTCATAACTTAATAAACATAAAGCCAACAAAATTTACTTTTCTTGCCATATTTAGCAATACTTGCGCAACTCTTGTACTTCGATAAAAAACTTTCCTCAATAATTAAAAACCACTTAATTTCAAAGGTAATTATTTCATGGGTATTTTTCACCCGTCTGAAATCATTTCAAATCGCAGACAACATTGTTAAAAGCGCTTTAAACAGCGCGAGGGAGAGCTACTGGTCGCTACGGCGAGAGAGAATCCACGGACTGGATGACAAAAAACACCAATGAATCTGGCGGATGGCGACATAATGCCATACGGAGAGAAAGGGAGATTTAAAATGTGATTTATTACTTATAATCCCATGCGTTTACCGGGTAAATAATGGGAGTAAAAAACGCGACCAGACATTCAGAACATCTCAATCAGAGCGACTCCAGCAATGGAGAGAATTCCACACGTTTTTTTGAGATCAGTCCATGGCCATTCACGCAAAAATAATCCACCGCACCACAGGCTTTTAACACCTGCAAAGGCTGATGGCAATCAGGACAAATAGCCTGCATAGCAAAGAAGCGATCGCAAATGGCACAGCGATAGCGATCTTCTTCCACATCCAGAGAATGTTGACAAACCGGGCATGACAAATTCATGGCACTCTCCTGTTTTATCGCCCAAACACCAGGATAAAAACGCTTTTGAACGCTGTTTGCACTGACTGGACGCTAACCCATGCGTCCCGGCAAACAGCGAGTAAATCTTCTGGCGTTTACTCCAGCAGGGAACCAGGGACATTCATGCAACTAACACTCCAGCAACGTGCCATATGGGCAATACCACTGAATGTCATATAAAACCAGGGGCCCAGAGCCCCCGGCGGAATCACCGTTTATTTTTCTTCAGATGACTCATCAAACGTTTACGCTTACGTTGCTGATTTGGCGTCAGCAGATTACGCTTGCCAGCAAACGGGTTCTCTCCCTCTTTGAACTGGATCCGGATCGGCGTCCCCATCACATCCAGCGAACGGCGGAAATAGTTCATCAGATAGCGCTTGTAGGAATCCGGCAGGTCTTTCACCTGGGTGCCATGGATAACCACAATCGGAGGGTTATAGCCGCCAGCGTGCGCATATTTCAACTTCACACGGCGTCCGCGCACCAGTGGTGGCTGGTGATCGTCAACCGCCATATTCATGATGCGCGTCAGCATTGAAGTGTTCACCCGCCGGGTTGAGCAATCATATGCTTCCGTCACGGATTCGAACAAATTACCCACGCCACTGCCATGCAAAGCGGAGATAAAATGCACGCGGGCGAAATCAATAAAGCCCAAACGGAAGTCCAGAGTTTCTTTCACCTCATCACGTACTTCCTGCGACAGACCATCCCACTTGTTGACTACGATCACCAGCGAACGCCCACTGTTGAGGATAAAACCCAACAACGAGAGATCCTGATCAGAGATACCTTCACGGGCATCGATAACCAGCATCACCACATTGGCGTCTTCAATCGCCTGCAGGGTTTTGATAACCGAAAACTTTTCAACGGTATCGGTGATTTTTCCACGTTTACGTACCCCGGCAGTATCGATAAGGATGTACTCACGACCATCACGTTCCATCGGAATGTAGATACTGTCGCGCGTGGTGCCCGGCATATCGTAAACCACCACCCGCTCTTCACCCAGGATACGGTTGGTCAGGGTAGATTTACCAACGTTAGGACGACCAACAATAGCCAGCTTGATCGGCAGATCTTGCGGGTTAAAATCATCAATTTCTTCTTCCGGTTCCGCCCCACTCTCTTGCGCCGCCAGAGCCGCCCAGTAAGCGTCGTTTTCATCTTCTTCGCTCACTGCCTGCTGCGGGTCGATTTCATCCATCCACGGCAGCAACACCATCTCCAAAAGGCTGGTGACGCCACGTCCGTGAGAAGCGGCAATCGGGTGGATATCCCCCAGTCCCAGCGACCAAAAGTCTGCCATGGCGGAATCTGGATCCAAACCATCAGTTTTGTTGGCTACCAGAAAGGTGGGTTTCTGACGGGTACGTAAATGTTTGGCAATCGCCTGATCGGCCGCCATCAGTCCCGCACGCGCATCAACCATAAACAGCACTACGTCAGCTTCTTCAATAGCTAACAGCGACTGCTCAGCCATGCGTGTCTCCACGCCCTCTTCATTACCGTCGATACCCCCGGTATCGATACAGATAAACTCCCGCCCTTCGACCTCGGCGCGACCATATTTACGATCTCGGGTGAGCCCAGGAAAATCCGCCACCAACGCATCTCGTGTGCGCGTTAAACGGTTAAACAGGGTGGATTTTCCCACATTGGGACGCCCGACCAGCGCGACCACAGGTACCATATTGAAGCCTCATTACAAAAATTAAGCGCCTGACATACATCCTGGTCAGTGCAACAGACAAAAACAACTGACGACCAGGCAGGCTGACGGCGTAAAGAATACCACGCCTCGAGAAAAACGAAACGGCCCCTGACGAATCAGGAGCCGTTGCAGACGATAGCCAATTTATCGCTGTTAGCGGGTAAAGGCGTAGACTTTACCCCCCTTCGCCTGGATTAACAGCTTGTCTCCGACAACACTCGGTTCAGTTTGGAAGCCAGAGCTGTCCACTTTCTGCTGAGCAACAAAGCGCCCATCGGTAGTATTGATCCAGTGCAAGTACCCTTCGCTATCTCCCACCACCAGATAACCATCATACAGTACCGGTGAAGTCAGGTTACGGTGCAACAGTTCGCTTTGGCGCCACACCGTTACACCACCCTCGGTGCTGAGCGCCACTACGCGGTCATCCTGATCGACCAGGTAAATGTGCCCGGCGTCAATAACCATATCGTGCACGGAGCCAATTTCACGTTTCCAGATAATCTGGCCAGAACGCAGATCCATCGCAGCCAGGTTTCCGTTATAAGCCAGGGCATAGACCACGTTATTCAACACAATTGGCGTGGTATCGACATCCGCCAGACGATCGATCTCCGTCGCGCCTGTCGGCTGGGAAATGCGCTGCTGCCAGATAATCTGGCCCTGATTTAACATTACCGCACTGACGCGACCGCTATCTCCTCCGACGATTGCCGCACCGTAGGCGACCGCAGGTGCCGATTCGCCACGCAGAGACAACGAAGGCACGTCGAGGTTAACAGTCCACTTCACGACACCACTGCTTTGATCCAGGCCTTGCAGAATACCGTTGCTGGTATGGATCAGCACCAGACCGTCACTGACAACCGGCCGGGAAAGTACTTCACCCGCAGCCTGGGTCTGCCAGGCAATAGAACCATTGTTGGCGTTCAGGGCATAAACCTGAGCACGTTCGCTGCCGATATAAACATGGCCGCCATCAACCGTCACCCCGCCAGAAAGCAATGCCGACAAATTTTTAGAGAAGAACCCCGTCTTCTCCGACAGATCGACTTTCCACAGCTCCTTGCCATCACTGGCATTCAGCGCTTTCACGACACCGAAGCGTTCGGCCGCATAAACAGTACTGTCTGACCAGCCCGGATGCAGGTTGGAATAGTAATCACCAACACCATCGCCTACCGAGGTACTCCAGACTTTTTCTGGGGTGAACTGATTTTCAACTTTTGGCAGCGGCGACATTTTGACCACATCTTCTTCACCACTGAACCATGAACATCCGCTGAGTAAAGTGACTGAAATCAGTCCTGGCAGAAGTATCTTACGCAATTCCATGAAATCCCTCTTGTGCCTGTTGAGGCCATTTTTTACCCGTAGCGGACTTAACCCGGGAGATTATTCATTTTCATCTGCAGCATCTCTCTCAACGCCGGAGATGCGTCAGAGTTAATGCCTTTACTCCAGGCATCGCGAGCGCCTTTCGTATCGCCTTTGCTGAGCAGCGCTTCACCACGCACATCAGCCACGATCGCCGTCCAACTGTCACCTTTTATCGCATCGAGGGTTTTCAGTACATCGTCCGGCTGTTTCTGCTGCAACTGAATACGCGCCAGACGCAGATTCAGCACAGCTTGCAGGTTGGCGTCTTTGGTATCCTTCAAGCCACTCTGCAATTGAGCCGCTGCTTTATCAAGCTGGTTGCCGTCCACATAGCGTTTTGCCAGTTCCAAAGAAATCAACGCGCCATAAGTATTGTGATTGTCACTGGCAAACTTCGCCGCAGTATCCAGCGTTTCAGGCTTGCTGGAATCTAACTCAGTGACAACCTGCTGATAGGCATTTGAGGCTTGCTGATTGCTGCCTTCCTGATGAGAACTCCAGTAACGCCAGCCCGCCAAGGCGCCCACGCCAATAATCACGCCGACAACCAAAGCTTTACCGTTCTGGGTAAAGAAACGTTTGAGCGCGTCAACCTGTTCGTTTTCGTTGCTATAAACTTCCACGCAAACTTTCTCCTTAAATAGCGGCGGTCTGATTCAACAACGCTGTCAGCGTACTCGCTGCATCACGCTGTGCCAGCGTTTGTTGTTCGCCGTTACGCAAATCTTTAATGACCACTTCGGCGTTGGCGACTTCTGTCTCGCCCAATACCAGCGCGACGCGAGCGCCCCATTTATCCGCTCGGGCAAATTGCTTCTTAAAATTACCCCCGCCGAAATTGGTCATCAGCTTCAGTGACGGGTCTGCATCACGGAGCTGCTCGGCCAGTCGTATCGCGGCTGACTGTGCGCCCTGTCCGGAAGCGATAACATAGACATCGACAATGCGCGTCGGTTCAAATTCTGGATTCACTGCCTGTACCAACAGAACCAGACGTTCCATGCCCATGGCGAAACCAACCGCTGGCGTGGCACGCCCGCCCAGTTGCTCTACCAGACCATCATAACGTCCGCCGCCACAAACCGTCCCCTGAGAACCGAGACTGCTGGTCACCCATTCAAAGACGGTGCGGTTATAATAATCCAGTCCACGTACCAGACGCTGGTTGACGGTATAAGCAATACCGGCCTCATCCAGCAGTTGACACAAACCCGCAAAATGCTCGCGGGACTCTTCATCCAGGTGATCAGCCAGTTGAGGCGCATCATTCAACAGATTTTGTACGTCCGGATTTTTGCTGTCCAGCACACGCAAAGGATTGGTATACATGCGACGTTTGCAGTCTTCATCCAACACGTCCTGATGCTGTTCCAGGAACGCGACCAACGCATCACGGTAGTGAGCGCGCGCGTCCAGTGATCCGATTGAATTAAGCTCCAGGCTGACATGCTCAGCGATGCCCAGCGCTTTCCACCAGCGGGCAGTCAACATGATCAGTTCCGCATCAATATCCGGCCCTTGCAGACCAAACACTTCTGCTCCTATCTGATGGAACTGTCGGTAACGGCCCTTCTGCGGACGTTCATAACGGAACATCGGGCCGGAGTACCACAGACGCTGTTCCTGATTGTACAGCAGACCGTGTTCGATACCAGCCCGCACACAGCCGGCCGTTCCTTCCGGGCGCAACGTCAGGCTTTCACCATTACGATCGTCGAAGGTGTACATCTCTTTTTCAACCACGTCAGTCACTTCACCAATGGCGCGCTTGAATAACGGGGTCTGCTCTACAATCGGCAGGCGGATTTCACTATAGCCATAGCTGGCCAGCACCTGCTTGAGGATCTGTTCAATACGTTGCCATACTACGGTTTCCTCGGGCAGGTAATCGTTCATGCCACGAATAGCCTGGATATTCTTCGCCACTACTTTTTCTCACAATTTCGATTGCGCCTGGTGACCGGATCTAACCAGCACCACGCTGCAAATTATTTTTCAACTTGCTGAACATCAATACGGCGGGATTCATCCATCATCGACGCTTTGGCCCGAATACGCGCCTCTAATTGGTCAATCATATCATGGTTATCCAGACGCTCGCGCAGACGCACGCCGTCCTCATAGAAACCGCTTTTCTTGTTGCTGCCCGTCACACCCAACGTGGAAACCAGGGCTTCGCCTGGTCCATTCACCACACAACCGATAATGGAAACATCCATTGGCGTGATGATATCCTCCAGACGCTGCTCCAGCGCGTTGACTGTACCTATCACATCAAACTCCTGACGCGAACAGGTTGGGCAGGCAATAAAATTGATGCCGCGTGAGCGAATTCGCAGGGATTTAAGGATATCAAATCCCACTTTCACTTCTTCCACCGGATCTGCCGCCAACGAAATACGCAGCGTGTCGCCAATACCTTCCGCAAGCAGCAATCCTAACCCAATAGCGGATTTAACCGCACCAGCACGCGCGCCGCCTGCTTCGGTAATCCCCAGATGCAGCGGTTGCTCAATCTGCCCGGCTAACAAACGGTACGATTCTACGGCGAGAAACACGTCGGATGCTTTCACACTGACTTTGAACTGATCGAAGTTAAGTCGATCGAGATGATCAACGTGACGCATGGCGGATTCCAGCAGGGCTTGCGGGGTGGGTTCACCGTATTTTTCCTGGAGATCTTTTTCCAGAGAGCCAGCGTTAACACCGATGCGGATAGGAATGTTGTTGTAACGCGCACAATCAACCACCTGGCGGATACGTTCTTCGTTGCCAATATTGCCAGGGTTTATGCGCAAGCAATCCACACCATACTCGGCAACTTTCAGCGCAATACGGTAGTCGAAATGAATATCAGCGACCAGCGGCACATTCACCTGTTGCTTGATCAGGCGGAAAGCTTCAGCTGCATCCATGGTGGGAACAGAGACGCGAACGATGTCCACACCGACACGCTCAAGCGACTTAATTTGATTAACTGTCGCGGCCACATCAGTAGTCCGCGTATTAGTCATGGACTGAACGGCTATCGGCGCACCGTCACCTACGGGCACCTTGCCGACGTAAATGCGCTTCGATTTTCGGCGGATAATGGGTGCTTCGTTATGCATATTCTTTCTCCGAAATTACTCGCGACCAGAACGATGCGTTATTGCGCGCCGACTGTCAGGCGGGCAACCTGGTTGGTACGGATAAAACGACTCAGATCGACTGGCTGACCCTGATACTGGATCTGCACCGCACCCGGCGCACCAATTTTCAGGCGATACGGCGCCGTACCGGCCAGACTGAGTTTACCACCACCACGCTGCATTCCGCTGAACAGTTTTTTGCCATTGGCATCGGTCACCTCCAGCCAGCAGTCGTTACTAAAATTCATCAACAGCGCGTTAGCGTCAGTAGCCGCAGAACTAACACCAGCTGCACTGGTCGGCATCTGTCTGTTGGCGATACTGTCAACCGGTGCCTGACTTGGCGATACAACAACAGGTTGGTTCGCGTCGCCCGCAGAAGCAGAAGGAGCCGCAGAGGCCGGTGACGCGGTCGAAGCACTGGCGGTCGGGGCCACCGCCGACGGGGGAACAGACTCCGACGGGGCACTTTGCGCTGGTGGTGTTTGCACTGGGGTGTTTTGCGCCGCAGTATTGTCGGTGGTACTGCTATCTGAACTGTTATTATTCAGCGGGATAGATTGACTGTTATCCCCACTGGTTCCCGAGTTCTGATCCGCCATCGACACCAGCTCGTCCTGCGCCGCTTTATGATTCTGCCACCACCATGCGCCAGTCAGACCGACGACCACAAACAGCACCAGCCAGGTAAAAATCATCAACCAGCCGTCGCGCTTTTTACGGCGTTTACCCAATGAAAAGCTCTGCATCGGTTCGACTTTTGCCGCACGTACAGGCGCCTGTTTCGCCATCATCGGCAGCAGTTCTTCTTCCGGTACATGGACCAGGCGCGCATAAGAGCGGATATAGCCACGTAAAAAGGTCGACGCCAGATCGGTCGGCGACTTGTCCTCTTCAATGTCACGAATGGTGGAAAGTTTCAGGCATAAGCGCTCAGCAACATTTTGCTGAGTCAGGCCCATTTGCTCACGGGCTCCACGCAGGCGCTGGCCTGTTGAGTTTACTGCTGAGTTATCTTGAGTGGCTTCAGTATTCATTAGCTAAAAAATGCAGGTACTGTATCGATTGTGGAAAATTTCGCGCCAGCTGTTCCCCTGCCTGCTTTACGCCTTCAGGGTGCTTTGCCTGCGCGGCGAAGCGAATCTCTAACCACAAACTTTCTGCCGAGACAGCAAAGTTGCGTTGATAAACATCTAATAAAAACCGCGAAGTATCGCGATCATCCTTTCCAAATCGCCTTTCGGCTTCCGCCAGCAGAGCCAGACTTTTTTGCGGATAATCCTGCGTCGCTACCATCAGCGCCACTTCAGCCTTATATTTTTCTCCGGCAAGGAGATAACAATATCCGGCATTTTCAAACGCATCCGCCCGGCCATCATTTCCAGATAATTCCGCGGCTTTGCTGAACTGCTGCTGGGCCGCATTATACTGCCCTAAACGACAGAGAAACGCACCGTAATTATTGATTACATCACGGTTTTGTCCTGCCAGTAGCAGAGCATTCTGGTAGTAACGCCGTGCCGCATCCCGATCCCCGACGTGCTGCTGGTAACGGGCCATTGCCAACTGGCAGCGATAATCTTTAGGTGCCAGTTGTAACGCCTGAATCAGATTGCGCTGTGCAGCAGCCAGTTCATTGCGGGAGAGATATTCCAGTCCTAACTGTAGCCTCGTCTGCACCCGTTCGCTGTACTCTGGCGACTGGCTGCAGGCACTCAGCAGCACAACCAGCCAGATCAGTAATCCTTTACCCATATTGCCCCCTGGCGTGATTTCAGCATACTACGCCAATCACATCAGGGCTGACAGCCGCGACGGGCCAGAACACTCAGGTTTCAGAGCGCTTTCACAGAAATCGGCTCACCGGCCATCTTTTTACGCAACGTGCGTCTGGTGCGGTCAATGACCTCACCAGCCAGCTGACCACAGGCCGCATCAATATCATCTCCCCGGGTCTTACGCACAATAGTAGTAAAACCATAATCCATCAATACTTTAGAGAAGCGATCGATGCGACTGTTCGAACTACGACCATACGGCGCCCCCGGGAAGGGGTTCCATGGGATAAGATTGATTTTACACGGCGTATTTTTCAACAAGGCCGCCAGCTCATGGGCATTATCGGTACTGTCATTGACATGGTCCAGCATCACATATTCAATGGTTACACGCCCCTGATTGGCATTGGACTTGGTAATGTAGCGACTGACGGCCTGTAAAAAGGTCTCGATATTGTATTTTTTATTGATAGGAACAATTTCGTCACGAATTGTGTCATTCGGGGCATGGAGAGAGATAGCCAGAGCCACATCAATCATATCGCCCAGTTTGTCCAGCGCGGGAACCACACCTGAGGTAGATAGCGTTACGCGGCGTTTTGACAAGCCAAAACCGAAGTCGTCCAGCATGATTTCCATCGCCGGTACCACATTGTTCAGGTTGAGCAACGGCTCCCCCATCCCCATCATCACCACATTGGTGATTGGGCGCTGTCCGGTAACTTTCGACGCGCCAATAATTTTAGCAGCGCGCCAAACCTGACCAATAATTTCCGAAACGCGCAGATTGCGATTAAATCCCTGCTGGGCGGTGGAACAAAACTTGCACTCCAGCGCACACCCCACCTGGGAAGAAACACACAAGGTGGCGCGATCTTTTTCTGGGATATAAACCGTCTCGACCTGCTGGTCACCAACGGTGATAGCCCATTTGATAGTGCCATCCGCAGAGCGTTGTTCTTCCGCCACTTCTGGCGCCCGGATCTCAGCCAGCGCTGCCAACTTGCTGCGGAAGGCTTTATTGATATCGGTCATCTGCTCGAAATCATCACAACAATAGTGATAAATCCACTTCATCACCTGATCGGCACGAAACGGTTTTTCACCCAAACTGACGAAAAATTCGCGCATTTGCTGCCGATTCAGATCAAGCAGGTTAATTTTTTCTTTTTTTGGCGCGGTGATAGCCAGGGATGCGGACGACGGGGTCACAATGTGTTCAGACATAATTTTCTCTGGCCTCGTTATTACACGTTATGGCACTGGGGGTGAATAATATAAATGAAACGCCCCTGATGAGAACAAGCTCAGCAGGGGCGCATTATTGTACAAGTACAGGATGGCAGGTTAAAGCTCGTCAGCAAAATAATTTGTAAACATTCACCCCGCACTGTACAACACTAATCTCAGCTCTCAGCGAGTACGCGGACAAATTTCGCCTTCGCCGAAGAAGTAAGCGATTTCACGCGCTGCTGATTCTGCAGAATCAGAGCCATGAGTCGCGTTCTCAGTGAAGCTATCAGCATAATCAGCGCGCAACGTCCCCGCCAGTGCGTTTGCCGGGTTAGTCGCCCCCATCAAGTCACGGTGACGCTGAACAGCGTTTTCACCTTCCAGTACAGAAACGACCACCGGGCCGGATGTCATGAATTCCACCAGACCATCGAAGAACGGTTTGCCCTGATGCTCTGCGTAGAAACCTTCGGCCTGCGCTTTGGTCAGGTGTAGCATTTTGCAACCAACAATTTTGAAGCCAGCGCTTTCAAAACGGTTAAAAATAGCACCAATAACGTTCTTCGCCACCGCATTCGGTTTGATGATAGAAAAAGTACGTTCAATAGTCATAGGGACCCTCTGTTTAATAGCGAAAGTAGCCAGCGAATGACTCCCCGGCCCGGGAAAGGCGCAGATTATAGAGGTCATCATCTGACTTGCCTATCGGAGATTCAACAATTTATTAAAAAAACACGCTGTAATTCCACATATTTATAACGGTTTATCGCTATTTTACAGAAAATCTTGTGATGACTGCCGGGATAGTTGACACTCAGAACATGACATTCACAACGAGGCCACTATGACATCCTCTTTCTTCGTGACCGTCGACTGGCTGGCGGAACATTATCGTGATGAGAATCTTCAGGTTATTGATGCACGCATGCTGCCTCCAGGTCAGGAAAAATTGCGCAATATTACGGTGGAATATCAGGCAAAACACTTACCTGCCGCGCCTTTCTTTGATATCGAAGCGCTCTCCGACCCTGGCAGCCCTTATCCTCATATGATGCCCCGCGCTGAGTCCTTTGCCGTCGCCATGCGCGAGCTGGGGATCTGCGGTGATAAGCACCTGGTGGTGTATGATGAAGGCAATCTGTTCTCCGCCCCGCGCGCCTGGTGGATGCTGCGCCAGTTCGGCGTGGCGAAGGTTTCAATCCTCGCCGGTGGTCTGAAGGGATGGGAAGATGCCCGCCAGCCACTGGAAAACGGCGCCGTCACGTTACCGGAAAGCGAGTTTGAAGCCCGTTTTGACCCACAAGCTGTTAAGCGACTGACAGATGTCATGCTCATCAGTCATGAAGGCGGTGCGCAGATCGTTGATGCCAGGGCGGCTAACCGTTTTAAGGGCGAAGTCGATGAACCCCGGCCTGGTCTGCATCGCGGACATATTCCTGGCAGCAAGAATGTGCCATGGAATGAACTGGTAGAAAACGGCCAGTTAAAACCGACTGATGAACTGCGGGCGATTTTTCAACATCATGACGTTGAGTTAGCTGAACCGATAGTGGCGAGCTGTGGATCCGGCGTGACTGCGGCGGTGGTTGTCCTGGCGCTGACAACGCTGGGGGCCAAAAACGTCACACTGTATGACGGTTCCTGGAGCGAATGGGGCAGCCGTGATGATCTGCCAATTGCCACACAATTGACGTAATCGAACACTGACCGGAAAGAGCCGTCTTCACGTCTGGTGAGACGGTTCTTTCACAAACTGTTCGTCGCAAAAAAAGTATTCGCTTCAAGAACAGTTAACAGCAACCAGTACCGCCACGTGATAAGCGCAATAAAGCATCATTCATCATTTAGTCTGCTTAAATTCCCGCAGGAAACTGCCCCATTTACGTTCGTAAAATGGGGTGATATGCGCGGTGAAAAAGTGGCTGATACCGTTTTCATTTTCCACTACCTGACAGATATCAACCGGCTGATCATGCAGTAATGTATCCGTGGCCACATGACCTGCGGCATGAATAATGGACTCAACGTCACTGTCCGCCTCAATACCAATCAGCAGGTTAGGTTGTTCATCGACCGATTCTTTAATCTGCGCCACATAAGCCCGACGCACCTGCTTATGTTTGGCAAACAGTTGCGTCAGTGAATCAATCATCTGCACGGGCGGATCGGCCATTTCAGAAAGCAGTAACGACGTCCCCCCTTCCAGTACGCTCTGCTGACTAAGTGCCAGCCCCCCTTCTCTCAGTAGATTGCTAATTTCATGCGGAGAAAACGCTTTCCCAACAGGCAATGTAGGGTTAAGAAACAGTGTTTCGCCCAACGTCATTTCAAACAGCGTACGCACGGGGATCACCAAAAACGCCTGTTCCTCTCTTACCGCCTGTTGCATTGCACTTATCGAAGTGAAAAAAGGGATAACCGAGGTACCATCCTCTTTCTTCCAGTGCTTTAAATCCAACTGGGCCGTGGCGGTAATATCCCCGTCGTCTGAACGTTCCCCCAATACCAGGACACTGGCTTCCATCAACAATGCAAAGAATTCAGGACAATGCGCCGGTTCAGTTGCCGCCAGCGTTAACACTTCTTCAAGACGCGGGTTGTTTTCATTCATCGGTTGGGTCCAGTCAGACAATATTGGCTTCCGGCCGGGAAAGCATACGGCCGGAAAAAAATAACCACAGATTATTTTAACAACATATTGGCAACGGTACGTACGCCAAGCCCGGTAGCTCCGGCAGACCACTGTTCGACAGCGCCCTTACGATACGTTGCGGAGCAGTCAATATGTAACCAGCCTTGCTGATAACTTTTCACAAAATGCGATAAAAATGCAGCGGCGGAACTGGCCCCCGCGGTGTGTGAAGGCGCGGCGATATTGTTCAAATCGGCAAAGTTAGACGGCAGATGACCACGATGAAACTCAGCCAGTGGCAAACGCCAGAAAGGCTCGTTTTCGCCCGCAGCACTGCTGAGCAGCGACTGCGCTACCTCGTCATCAAAAGTGAACAAGGCGTGGTAATCATTGCCCAGCGCCATCTTGGCGGCCCCCGTCAACGTGGCGGCGTCGATCAACAACTGCGGATGCTGTTCGCTGGCGTCAATCAGCCCATCGGCCAGCACTAATCGTCCTTCCGCATCGGTGTTCATGACTTCCACGCTTTTGCCGTTACGGTAGTGAATGATATCCCCCAAACGGAATGCATTACCGCTAACCATGTTGTCGGCACAACACAGATACAGCTTCACGCGCTTTTGCAATCCACGGCTGACAGCCAGCGCCAGTGCGCCAGTCAACGTCGCTGCCCCGCCCATATCCGACTTCATCGAATCCATCGAGCCACTCGGTTTCAGACTGTAGCCACCGGTGTCAAAGGTGATACCTTTCCCCACCAGACAGGCAAACACCGCGGCATTTTCATCGCCGGTTGGATTGTAATCCAGAGCCAACAGCGCCGGGTTACGCGTTGAACCACGGCCAACAGTGTACAGGCCCATATAGCCCTGCATCCGCAAATCCTCACCCTTGGTGATACGGTAGCTGACCTTATCACCAGCAACATCACTTAGCAGATCCACCGCTCGCTGCGTCAATTGCTCGGGGCTGAGATCTTCAGCGGGCAGATTTATAGTATCGCGCACCCAATCAATAATTTTCTGGCGACGGGCAAACTCCGCACGGTCAGCGTCATTCAGTACTGGCCAGTCAACTTGACGTGCGCCTTTCGGGGCACGATAACCTTGCCAGAACGCCCAGCACTGCTCCAAATCCCAGTCGCCGCTCAGACTAACGTGGCGGATCCCCTGACTATCAATTTTACGTGCCGCACGCTGAATAGTGGCCAACACATCACCACCCGTTAAATGAATGGTCATGCCATTGTCGTTACTGGTCAGGATCGCTTTTTCGCCCCAGCGCGGATCCGCTGCTGCTGCTGACAGTGCTATTTTCATTGGTGTTGTGGTCATCGCGCATGACTCCTTAATTGATCTTGCAAATGGTCCGTCGTTAAAAAAACGCGCGGACACTATACCCTAAATCATTCAAGTTGCAGGAAAGCGGTCAGCGAGCATTACTCTGGCGCACTCAAGCAGGCAACGTCTCTACAACTTAACGTGACGGGTATATACCTTAAGCCTTTCTTCGTTATCGTCTTATGCAGGCTAACAGAAATCATAAAACAGAATTATTGCCATCGTGCTAACGCTGGGGAATGGCCTCGCGCCGACCACCATCCATGGCACAAGGCCACAACCGCGCAGTGAGTTTGGCTTCAGCGATTCAAGATTGCGTACTGACGTCGCGATTGCTTTTTTGGGCTTTAAAATCAGCCCACTGAGAAGAATGCTCACGCAGGCGGCCAATGGTGTTTTTCACCAGAGAGATAGCATAATCAATTTCGTCTTCCGTGGTAAAACGGCCAAGAGAAAAACGCAGTGAACTGTGGGCCAGTTCGTCCGCCAGCCCCAACGCCCTGAGCACATAGGAAGGTTCAAGACTGGCAGAGGTACAGGCAGAACCGGATGAGAGGGCCAAATCTTTCAGCGCCATAATCAGCGTTTCGCCATCGACATAACCGAAACTGATGTTGAGAATATTGGGCGCACCGTTATCAAAATCGCCATTAAGCATCACTTCTTCAAGTTCACTGATGCCATGCCACAGTTTACTACGCAGCACTGCCAGACGAGCCATCTCCGCGCTCATTTCATCTTTCGCAATTCGGTACGCTTCTCCCATACCAACAATCTGATGCACCGGGAGCGTGCCAGAACGCATCCCCCGTTCATGACCGCCACCGTGGATTTGCGCCTCAATAATACGGGTTCGGGGCTTGCGACGAACATACAAACCGCCGATACCTTTTGGACCATAGATTTTATGGGCGGAGAAAGAGACCAGATCAACATTGATTTGGCTGACGTCCAGCGGCAGTTTCCCAACGCTTTGCGTGGCATCGACATGAAAAAGAATCTCACGCGCACGGCATAATTCACCGATTGCGGCGATGTCCTGCACAATGCCCGTCTCGTTATTAACATGCATGATAGAGACAATAATGGTGTCATCACGTATCGCAGATTCCAGTTCCTGCAAATCGAGCAAACCGTTAGCTTGTGGCGCGAGATAAGTCACCGTAAACCCTTCGCGTTCTAACTGGGCGCAGCTATCCAACACCGCTTTATGCTCGGTCTGGCTGGTAATGACATGGCGGCCTTTCTCTTGATGGAGATGTGCCGTGCCTTTGATTGCCAAATTATCGGATTCCGTCGCCCCGGAAGTAAAAACAATTTCACGCGGATCAGCCCCGATCAACTCTGCCACCTGATTGCGAGCCACATCGACAGCTTCTTCAGCCTGCCAGCCAAAACGGTGTGAGCGTGAAGCAGGATTGCCAAACGTGCCGTCCATGGTCAGGAACTGCATCATTTTTTTAGCTACGCGGGGATCAACCGGGGTGGTTGCGGCATAATCGAAGTAAATCGGTAATTTCATTGCTATTGAACTCCGTTACATCACGTCATTCAATGCGTTCTGGCTGGGGCGTCAGTTCCCGCCGTCCACGGAGGGTGACTGGTGGTGGACGACAGGCTTCGCCGGTGCTTTATCAGGCACGCAGATTGACGTTAATGGTTTCGTGCATACGGCCAGTTGGCACGCGAACTTTTTCGGTATAATTCTGGCGGTCAGCCACATCCAGGATCTCCTGGTTGTTGACCAGCTCAGCCAGCGTAATGTTATTCAGGAAATCACTGATGCGCTCGCTCAGGTCGCGCCACAACACGTGAGTCAGGCAGCGTTCTCCTCCCTGACACCCTTCTTTCCCCAGACACTTAGTGGCATCAACCGATTCATCCACTGCCGTGATAACCGCGCCCACTGAAATAGCATTCGACACTTTCCCCAACAGGTAACCTCCACCCGGTCCCCGCACGCTGGCCACCAGGCCATTTTTGCGTAAACGAGAGAACAGCTGTTCCAGATAAGACAGGGAGATCCCCTGACGCTCGGAAATATCAGCTAATGGTACTGGCCCTTCGTGAGAGTGAAGAGCAACGTCAAGCATAGCGGTAACGGCATAACGGCCTTTGGATGTCAGTCTCATAGCGTAAACGACCTCGATTGTCCCATAGTTGGGGTTTAACAAAAAGATGGTCGCAAGTCTGACATTCCCGAGTGATTTGGTCAACTATTTAACCAGGTAAAATACTCAACTATTATTTAACCTGGCCGCGATGCTAACCATAACCCGATCACGGCAAGCCGCATGGCTTACTTTTCACCCTTTGGTTTTTCCAGCGAAGAGAGCATACCACGCAGTATATTCAGCTCATCACGCTCCGGACGCGCGCGGGTATACAGGCGACGCATTTTGCTCATCACCTGACCCGGGCTACCTTCGCGGATAAAACCACTCTTGATCATCATGTGCTCCATGTGCTGATAGAAACGTTCAAGATCATCGACCAGCGGGTAAGGTGATTCTTCATACTCCTGCGTAGTGGCTTCCTGTGAATACAGGAATGCCATGCGCACTTCATAGGTGATGATCTGCACGGCCATCGCCAGGTTTAACGAGCTGTACTCCGGGTTAGCCGCAATAGCGACATGATAGTGACATTTCTGCAACTCTTCATTGGTCAGGCCAACGCGTTCACGGCCAAAAACCAGCGCGACTGGCGCCTGACGCCCTTCCTGCACGCTTTTAATTCCGCATTCACGTGGGTCCAACATCGGCCACGGCAGTGAACGGGAACGGGCACTGGTACCGACGACCAGGCTACAGCCAGCCAACGCTTCGTCCAGGGTATCAACGATGTGAGCATTGCCAATCACATCGCTGGCCCCGGCGGCTAAAGCAATAGCCTGAGAATCAGGTTTAACGAGTGGGTTAATCAGATAAAGGTTAGTTAAGCCCATGGTTTTCATCGCGCGAGCGACGGAACCCATATTGCCGGTGTGCGAGGTTTCCACCAGCACGATGCGGATATTTTGCAGCATAGGAATTCAGGTCTGTGAGATAATCTGCGAATGCTAACATATTTTCAGGACATTTTCTGTTTGCCCTGTTATAATCCGCGCCGCTTTCCCGTTCTTTAACATCCAGTGAGAGAAACCGATGCATCCGATGCTCAACATCGCCGTGCGCGCTGCGCGCAAGGCCGGAAATTTAATTGCCAAAAACTACGAAACCCCGGACGCTGTCGAAGCCAGCCAGAAAGGCAGCAACGACTTCGTGACCAATGTTGACCGCGACGCCGAACGTCAAATTATTGAGGTTATCCGCAAATCTTATCCGCAACACACCATTATTACTGAAGAGAGTGGTGAATTAGCGGGCGAAGACCAGGATGTGCAATGGGTTATCGATCCACTGGATGGCACCACCAACTTCATCAAACGTTTTCCTCATTTCTCTGTTTCTATTGCGGTGCGCATTAAAGGCCGTACTGAAGTCGCCGTGGTTTATGATCCCATGCGTAATGAGCTCTTCAGCGCCGTGCGCGGTCAGGGTACTCAACTGAACGGTTACCGTCTGCGCGGCAGCACCGCTCGCGATCTGAACGGCACCATTCTGGCAACTGGATTTCCTTTCAAACTGAAACAGCATGCAGCCCCTTATATCAACATTGTTGGCAAACTGTTTACCCATTGCGCCGATTTCCGCCGCACCGGTTCAGCCGCGCTGGATCTGGCCTACGTAGCCGCAGGCAGAGTGGACGGTTATTTTGAAATCGGCTTGAAGCCATGGGATTTTGCTGCTGGCGAGCTGCTGGTTCGTGAAGCTGGCGGTCTGGTAACCGACTTTGTCGGCGCACACGGCTATATGACTTCCGGTAACATTGTGGCCGGTAATCCACGCGTGGTGAAAGCCATGCTGGCTACCATGCGTGACGAGCTGAGTGAAGCGCTGAAACGTTAAGTCGCCATCTCCTGTAAAAGTGCAGACGCAACATAAAACAGAGTCTGCACGAAATAACTTCCCCCATCGATGCTTCACAGCAAATCATGCAATCCCCGCACTAATAATGGCGCCGGAACAGGGACGCACCACCACCATCGCTTTGGTTCTGCTGTTAACCACATTATCCAGCATTTCACTGTTTGGCACATGCAGATAACCACAGCCACAATGCGCGCCATCGCCATGCAGATGCCCGATGTCTATGAACCACACATAAAGCAAATCAGCTGATGTGATTTCATCCATCACACCCAATGCATCTTTAACCCGGTCAGTTGGTTATCTTTATGAACCGGTGTCACCTGCATATCGATAAAGCTGTGGGGTGGCTCCAGGCTTGTGGTGCCAATACCAGCATGCTAATACCCACCATCAGCCTGATTAATTTGTTATAACATAACAATTATTTATTCTCTCTTTGCTTATTGGGCAAATATTCTGTGATCTGCCTTAAAAGTCGTGAATAAATCTGCTCACCATAAACGCAGTAAACAGTAACCACGCTATTCTTAGCGAGATAACTTTTAACTGGGATTGCAGACGATGAGTTTACCCTCACCTCCCCACTCCGCCTTCTCCAGTTCGCAGCGTCACTGTCACCTGCTTTTGCTACTGTATCTCCCTGGAGCAAGTGTAACCCTTGATTCGCTGTGTCAACTCAACGGGGTGGATCGATCCATTACCCGCCAGGATATCGCGGCAGTAGCAGAGAAAATCCAACACTATCATCGAATTAATCTGCATCAGGAAGCAAACGGCAACTACTGGATCGATGGTCCGGAACTGGATCTGCGACTGTGCCTGCTACACTGGTTACGTCGTGGGCTGCGCCTAACTCCGGACTTTATCCATCATCACTTTGCCACAGCGGTAAAACAGCAGTTGAAAGCGCAGCGGACAGAAAAGGTACTGTACGATGAACGCAATCTTCAGGCCCTGGTGCAGTATTGCGCACAAAGGCTCTCACGTGAGTTCAACAACCGCGACAGACAATTTTTACTGCTCTTTATGCAGCATACGCTTTGCCGTCGTCAGCATATTGAGTTCAGTGAAACCCAGCAGACCTGGTTGAAAGCGCATATTGAGTATCAGGTGGCAGAAGAAATTGTGCATCACTGGCAAAAACGCAGCCAGTCCGCGCCTGATGCCAGTGTAATCTGGTTATTTTCCCTGCTGTTCAGTCAAATACATCTCCCTGTCGTAAGCCATATCCGCCACGACTATGAACGCCAGTTGCTGGAGGCGGTCCGACAGATGATTGAACACTTCCAGAAGCTTTCGGCGGTGCGCTTCAGTGATCAACAAGGACTGTGTTCACAGCTTTACACCCACCTTGCGCAGGCATTAGAACGTATCCAGTTTGGCATTGGCACTGATAGCTGCCTGACGGGAGATGTTGTGCGACTCTATCCCCGACTACTGCGCACGACCCAAGTCGCCGTGACAAACGTTGAGCAGCTTTATGGCCTGACGTTTTCGCCAGAGGAACTGGGGTTGATAGCAATTATTTTTGGCGCGTGGCTGATGCAGGAAAATGCGCTACAGGAAAAACAGGTACTACTGCTGACGGGTAAAGACAGCCAACTGGAACAGAAAGTGGAACAACAGTTGAGAGAACTGACATTACTGCCGCTCAATATCAAATATCTCGATGTGGAAGCGTACCAGCGCCACGGCGCACCAAAAGGGATTACGCTGGTTATTACCCCTTACGCAGCCCCTCTGCCACTCTACTCGCCACCGCTCATCCACGCCGAATTGCCCCTGCAAGACCACCAACAGCATTGCATCCGCCTGCTGTTGGAGTCCTGAACCGCCCCGGAGAAAAGGGGAACGATGTCGGCCGGTTACGCGTAGACCGGGAAGCGGGCACAAATATTCAACACCTGCGCCTTCACACGTTCCTGGACGCTTTGATCATTGATATTGTCGAGAATATCGCTAATCCAGCCAGCCAGCTCACGTACTTCTGCTTCCTTAAAGCCACGACGCGTCACCGCCGGCGACCCAATACGGATACCAGAAGTCACAAACGGGCTCTTTGGATCGTTCGGCACGCTATTTTTGTTCACGGTGATGTTAGCGCGCCCCAGCGCGGCATCGGCTTCTTTACCGGTTAGATTTTTGTCAACCAGGTCCAGCAGGAACAGGTGGTTATGGGTTCCACCGGAAACGACTTTGTAGCCACGCGCAAGGAACACGTCCACCATCGCTTTAGCGTTTTTAGCCACCTGCTGTTGGTAAACTTTAAACTCTGGCTCCATTGCTTCTTTTAATGCTACCGCTTTACCCGCGATCACATGCATCAGCGGCCCACCCTGACCACCTGGGAACACGGCAGAATTCAACTTCTTATACAGTTCCTCATCCCCACCTTTCGCAAGGATCAAACCACCACGCGGTCCTGCGAGGGTTTTATGGGTGGTGGTGGTCACGATGTGTGCGTGAGGAACTGGATTTGGGTAAACATCAGCCGCGACCAGGCCAGCCACATGTGCCATATCGACAAACAGATAGGCACCAACACTGTCAGCGATTTCACGCATTTTTGCCCAGTCACAAATACCGGAGTAAGCAGAAAAACCGCCGATAATCATTTTCGGCTGGTGCTTCTGCGCCTGCGCAGCCAGGTGGTCATAATCGATTTTTCCGCTTTCGTCGATGCCGTAAGGCACCACGTTGTACAGCTTACCGGACAGATTGACCGGAGAACCATGCGTCAGGTGCCCGCCATGTGCCAGGTTCATCCCCAAAATAGTGTCGCCCGGTTGTAACAGAGCTGTGTATACCGCGAAGTTCGCCTGAGAACCAGAGTGTGGCTGCACATTAGCATAATCAGCGCCGAACAACGCTTTAGCACGGTCAATGGCCAGTTGCTCAACGATATCCACATACTCACAACCGCCATAATAGCGCTTGCCTGGATAGCCTTCGGCATATTTGTTAGTCAGCTGAGACCCTTGTGCCTGCATGACACGCGGACTGGTGTAATTTTCAGAAGCAATCAGTTCAATATGCTCTTCCTGACGCACTTTCTCTTGCTCCATTGCCTGCCATAATTCGGCATCATAATCGGCAATATTCATATCACGCTTTAACATCCGTTTCTCCTGACTCAGCTAACTAATATACGGCATTGAACAACCCGTGAGGGTAAAGGCCAACAGTGTAAACCGTTTTGCCTACCGAGGGGTAGCCGGAAAGCGCGCTTTTTACGCAAACGATTGGCTTCAGTGCTGGCAAGGTTTGTTTCCCTTTTTTTGCCAGCACCGGCTTCACGATATTTCGTCATCATCCAAATGCGAATCCTTCACAATACCAGAGATTCGGGGGCAAAAATTACCCTGTTACAAAATGCGGGTTTGGATATTTCATGTTTTGATACAGGGCTGCCATTGAACGTCCAGGGCCTATCCTCCCAGACATCCCCCCAATGACATACTGACACCGCCTCATAAAAGGATTAAGCCCGGCTGACAAATACCCCACATTCAACCTCCAGAGCTCAATGAAACCTTTTCTTCATTGGCATTTAACCTGAAGCGGAAAAAGGGAGAAATACAAGACGGTAACTTTCCAAATACAAGCGATGACACTCTGACCTGTTACAATAATTTTAATCGCATCGCATAATGGCACTACACTTACGTGGGATGACATCCCGCCAGCGCTGGTCTTGCAAAATACAGCATCATGGTGCGAAGTTACTGAACGCTATACAACAACCTTGAAGGATAAAATACAATGAAAGCAGTCGTTTATTATGGAGAAAATGATGTTCGTATCGAGGAACGTCCCAAACCGCAAATAATCCACCCCAGTGATGCCATTATTCGCATGACAAAAACCACTATTTGTGGAACCGATTTAGGGATACTGAAAGGGAAAAACCCTGAGATAGAAGAAACCGCACGCCGTAAAACCGGTGAGTTTAATGGACGTATTCTTGGCCATGAGGGAATTGGCATTGTAGAAGAAGTGGGTTCTGCAGTAAGTAATTTCAAAAAAGGTGATAAAGTTATCATTTCTTGTATAAGCCGCTGCGGGACTTGTGAGAACTGCCAAAAACAGCTTTACGCCCACTGCCTGAATGACGGTGGCTGGATTATGGGATATATGATAGATGGCACTCAGGCAGAATTCGTACGCACCCCTTATGCCGATAACTCCCTTTACCTGCTCCCTGATGAACTTAAAGAAGATGCTGGCGTTTTTCTTTCTGATGCATTACCGACAGCCCATGAAATTGGCGTTCAGAACGGCGCAATAAAACCAGGGGACACTGTCGCCATTGTTGGCGCAGGCCCGGTAGGTATGAGCTGTTTACTTACCGGAGTACTTTATTCTCCCTCTCAGATAATAATGATCGACATGGATGAAAATCGCCTGGCTATGGCCAGAGAAATGGGGGCAACGCACACCGTTAACTCAGCGAAAGAAGATGCCACCCGCAGAGTCATGGAACTAACGGGTCAGCGCGGCGTGGACTGTGCCATAGAAGCCGTTGGAATAGAACCCACATGGAACATCTGTCAAAACATCGTAAAAGAAGGTGGCCACTTAGCCAACGTAGGCGTTCATGGTAAATCAGTCAGCTTCTCGATTGAAAAACTATGGATAAAAAACCTCACCATAACAACCGGCCTCGTTAACGGAAACACGACGGGCATGCTCCTGAAAACATGCTGCTCAGGAAAACTGCCGACAGAAAAATTGGCCACTCACCATTTCAATTTTAACGAAATTGAAAAAGCCTACGATGTTTTCAAACATGCGGCTGATGAAAACGCCATGAAGGTCATTATTGATTTCTAAAGAATCGCCAATCACATCAGTACCGATGCAACAACAGTCAGTCTCCTCCGGCAAAGCCGGAGGTTTTGAATCGCTACGGATAATCCAGACACTTCCGAGCCGTTGATAATATTGGTTTTCGTATTCTGCCGGTGGCATCTGATTGCTCGAACCATGCCGACGCCTACAGTTATAAAACAGTTCGATGTAATCAAAAACATCGCGGCGGGCTTCTTCCCGCGTTCCGTAGATCTTTTTCTTTATCCGTTCGCGTTTCAGTCGCTGGAGAAAGCTTTCCGCAACCGCGTTGTCGTGGCAGTTACCGCGACGGCTCATGCTGCCCTCCAGTCCGTGTGATTTCAGGAACGACTGCCACTCATGGCTTGTGTACTGACTGCCCTGATCCGAGTGAACCAGCACCTGTTTTTGGGGGTTACGCCGCCATACAGCCATCAGCAGTGCGTTCAGGACAATGTCCTTTGTCATCCGGGATTGCATTGACCAGCCGATAATTTTACGTGAGAACAGATCAACAACCACGGCAAGATACAGCCAGCCTTCGTGAGTCCTGATGTAGGTTTATGATCCTGAGCTCATGGCTTTAGGGGAGTACAATCATCTTTTCGAAGATTAGATAACTAACCCGGCCACCGCGCCGGGTTTTTTGTGCCTAGTTACAGCGCCCTGTCACCTTACCTACCAGAGCCTTAGCTGAATCGAAGCCACCAAAGCCAGAAGTTGTTTTGGTCATCAACACCGTTCCATCATCCTGTATCACCCAAGTTTCCATAGCGTGTTTACCTGGTTCTGTAGTTAAACCCAGAACTACATTGGATGACAACGCTTTGTAGACCATGCCGCCGCCGTTAAGCCCATCATAAATCACGACCGCATAATCCGGGTTGATCATTATCGTAAACTTACCACCATAAGAATCATCCTCCCTACTATATCCATTTCTCTCTGCATAACTAAATAACTGCGCTTAATACCGCTTCACTTTCGTTAGCCCGTGTTTGTTGCCAGG
>NZ_RQVV01000051.1 GCF_009295515.1 Erwinia endophytica
CTGTCCGTTGCCCTGCGGGAAATCAACCTGAGTGAACGCACCTGGCGGCGATGGCGCAAGAGTGCGGAAGACGGTCGGCCGGGGGCAATAAAGCCGGCGCCGGGCAACCGTTTAACGGCAGAGGAAGAGCAGCAGATACTGGCGATGTGCCATCAGCCGGCATATGCCAGCCTGCCGCCGTCGCAAATCGTGCCGCGACTGGCGGATGAGGGGAGATATCTGGCGAGCGAGTCCTCGTTTTACCGGGTGCTGCGGCGGCATGGCGAAGCGCATCGACGGGGGCGGCAGCGGACGGGAGAGAAAGCCCGGCCGGCCACCACCTGGAGAGCGACGGAGCCGAATCAGGTGTGGATGAAGGATATCACCTGGCTCGCCTCAGTGGTGAAAGGGCGCTGGTTTTATCTGTATCTTATCGAAGACCTGTACAGCCGAAAAATCACGGGTTATGAAGTGCATGAGAGCGAAAGCGGAGAACAGGCGGCCTGAATTTACGGGACGCTTTCGCCCGCAGTCCCTGACGACGCAGACTGACAGCAACTGTTTTCACATTGTATGCCTGTCCCTGTTCACGCAGTTCGTCCGTCAGACGTGGCGCACCATAGCGCTGTTTTGCCTGATGGAAAACCGTGCTGACTGCGGTATCGCAATGCTGGCGAAATTGCTGCCGTGCATTCAGTCGCAGGCGTCGGTTTCGCCAGGCATACCCGCCGCTGCGGGCCACTTTCAGCACACGACACATGGCTTTAATGCGGAATTCAGCCTGATGTTTTTCGATAAAGACAGTCTTCATTTCAGGCGCTTCGCGAAGTATGTCGCGGCCTTTTGGAGTATAGCCAGCTCCTCTGCCTGTTCAGCCAGTTGCCGTTTGAGACGGGCAATCTCAGCAGCCTGGGATTGTTCACGCTCAGAGACAGAGGAAGATTGCTGATTTTTACTCCGCCAGTTGTATCACTGCGATTCATACAGATTGAGCTCGCGGGCTGCCACAGCGACACCGATACGTTCAGCGAGCTTCAGGGCTTCCTGACGAAATTCGGGGGGGATGCTGCTTACGGGGTTTCTTCGTGGTTGATGCGGGTTTTGTCATGTGAGCTACCTCCTGGTTGAGAGTTTACTCACTTAGTTGCATGTCCACTATTGCTGGGTAAGATCACGTCCGGATAACCACATGACGAGCAATACTATTTAGTATCTTGCCCGCATGCACTGACCGTATCGTATTGCTATCAACAGCAAGGTTTTACTATATACTCGGATAGTCAGGTTTATCACATGTCCGTTAGGATGAACAAAAGTAAGGGAGTACCTGCTATGAACAACGCTGTATTTCCAGCGACGGTTTTCACGACACAGAGGCGCTTTAATAATTTTTCCTCCGATGACATGCGTTATGGGGATATATCAGAGAGCAGGCTAAAACGAGAGTTCGGACTGGTCAACATATCGAATGTGGTTGATCCTTACACCTTAACCCGATTAACAACGTTTGATAACCCCCAATCCAGGTTCGCTGGTGCGTATGGTAGCATTCACCATGACGCTAAACTAAGCATTCAGCAATGTGCGCAACTATTGTTTGAAGAAATGCAGACAACGTCTCTACCTTATTCTTTTATTGGTCCGTACAAACATTTAATTAATCGGATGTTGAGGCATTTTCAGCTTTCACGAGGTTCAGAATTTAGTGATCCACTGTTGAATACCGCTTATCGCGATAAGTTATATTCTGACTATGCTTCCAAGAAAACAACATCTGTCATGCAAGAAACGATTGGATTATTCATTGATTACACCAGTAAAGGATTTCCTCATGAACGATTGGATAATTTAGCTTCCGCCATTAAACTCTCTGTACTTCCAAAATTTGACTCTTTAATACTTGACAAAATTAATGGGATGGGAATTACTATCCACGATGTTCATGCAACAAAAATAGAAATTCTTCGTCTTGATGTTAATGATTATGGTTGGAAAGCAAGTGTCAGATTCACAGCACAGGATCATTTCGGTCTGGATGTCAGTGATATACGTAAGAAAAAATTCAATCAGTTTCAGTTTTTCAAAATATGGTTCGTTCTTCAACGATTTGATATATTTGGCTTTCGTCCATTCCTGACAAATATGGAAGCTGTGATTGATATAGAAGGAAAACGATAATGCGTAAACTAGTATTTTTTTCACTCATTGTGGTTTTATGTATTATTGGCTATCTGTTTACAGGAAAGCCTAATGTTTCTGTTATCGGTGCACATTACGATGGTAGTACAGCACAAGTTATTGTTAATAAATTACCTTTGACCGACTCAGATAAGATCAATTGGTGGAAAAAAAACCAAAATGAAATCCTTGAAAAATATAACATTCCAACTGGTGATAAAATACCATTTCTTATTGTAATCTATGCTTTCGGTGATGGCTATCAGGAAGAAGGTAAAGAAGACAGGCTTTGTTTCTCAGATATAAAACCACCAAAAAATTGTATTGATAAAAACATTCTTATGATGATCTGGCGCACGCGCGATGGTGGCGTTAAATATCAATTCTAATTTGTTTTAGTCGCTTTAACCGGTTAAGAAGGTTCAGGTTTTCACGTTCAATGCGTTTGCCAGTATGTGTCTTTTATCCGGCAGCATGTTCCAGGCGCTGAAGTTATCTGTACACCAGAAGGCAACGTTGAAGCCTGACAGTAACCCCAGTAACGTGCGTAGTGTTTTCTTGCTCCGGCGACCAAAAACATGGGCAACAATCCGTTTTAGACGAAGCTCCCATGCGTACCACAGCCAGCGTTGCTTCTTTTTATTGCCGACAAATGACCACATTTCATCCACTTCGCAAATGCGCTGAATGTGCAGATTATCCAGTGGAAGAGAGGTGACGTTTTTCGGCGAGAGTTTTTTACGGCATTAATGCTGATAGGCAGTGCTCGTGCGGTGTCGCGGATGCCAGCATTATTCATGGCAAGATCAATGATCTGACGCTGGCAGGCACGGTATTTATATTCAAGTTGAAAGCTTCGGCAGCATGCCTGACAGCGGTAACGTTGATGTCCGGCACTCCCCTGTCCATGCTTTTTCACTGGGTCTGTGTGCTTACAAAACGGACATTTTACATCAACCTTAGCCATCAGAATCCCTTTGATAAAAACAGGGAGTTTATATGATGTTCAACGGATTGAATACACGACCCGGAAGTCAGTACTGCTCACTGGATTATCAGGCGTTACTGCAACGGTATTATCTGCATGGCAGCATGAGTGCAAAAGGGTGCTGCTATGATAATGCCTGCGTGGAAAGCTTCTTTCATTCACTGAAGGTGGAATGCATCCACGGAGAACGCTTTGCCAGTCGTGAAATGATGCGAACGACAGTATTTAATTATATCGAGTGCGATGACAATCGCTGGCGTCGTCACAGTGCGTGTGGCGGTCTCAGCCCGGAACAGTTTGAAAACCAGAACCTCGCTTAGGGCCGTGTCCAGTGCGGTAAGTGTCAAGGTTGTTGTCACCCCTTGCTGGTTCAGGCCGCCTGTTTTTCCCGCTCCGGATTTAATGTCACAGAACCTGCCGGCTGCCAGTTTCTTGTCCTTCCTGACCCGCGTTCCGGATGGACCGAACGGGCCGACCGGTATACTTCATCGCGCCTCCTCAGTATTTCCCTGTCTTCACCACGGTGTCGCTGCACCGGCGTTACATAACGGATTGAACCGCACTGGTTTATTCAATGTGGCTTGCAGCCTAAAAGAGGCCAGGAGCCTTACTGAGTACCGAGTACAATTTATCGACCACCACGCGGATCCGGGGTGAGAGATTCCGTGAAACCGGCCACAGTGCTGAAACCGGTGCATCATATTCAGGGGTGGCAACCGGTATTATTCGAAGATTCCCCTTCCTGATATCATCTCCGGCCAACCATGTTGACAGGAACGCAATGCCCATACCACTGACAGCTGCATCCCGCAATGCTTCCCCATGACTGACAATGTGGCGGGTAACGGGTTCAATAGTGGTTATACCACCATTTCCGTCCAGTACTTTCCAGGGGAGTACTCTGCCATCCCTCGCCAAGCCCAGACAATCATGTGTCACCAGCTCTTCTGCATTACCAGGTAATCCGTGACGGCTAATATAGGCAGGAGAGGCACAAATAACAGACCGCTGGCTGGTAATATTTCGGCCTGAAAGACTGGCAGAGTTCCCTGTGTCACCGAGCCGTACTGCGAGATCAATGTTTTCCTCAATAAGGTCAACCCGGCGATCAGTAAAGCTAATTTCCAGTCTGAGTTCAGGGTACTCTGAGCTTAGCGTTGCAAGGATGGGCATGATACAGAGTCTGCCATATGAAACGGGTAGACTAATGCGCAGCGTACCTGCAACCACTTTTCTACGTGAAGCCAGAAGAGATTCAGCCTCATCAAGCTCATCTATGACTCTGAGACAGCTCCGATAATACAGTTCTCCTTCTTCAGTCAGACTTATGCTTCGCGTGGTACGGTTCAGCAGTTTCACGCCGAGCCGCTGTTCAAGTCGGGCTACATTTTTACCAGTGGCGGATTTAGATACTCCCATACGGACAGCAGCGGCAGTAAAACTGCCTGTTTCCACCGTGTGTACAAACGCGACCATACTGAGTAATTGTGAATGAAGAAAAAATCCCATTTAATTGTCTCCATAAGAGAGGAAATATTATTCATTTATATCGCGATACACGCTGAATTGTTGTCAATAAAATGATTTTTCCAACTTTCAGGAGAAATCACTATGACTCAAATGATGAAACGCTGGCAGTTATCGTCTTTCGGCGCCGAAAACCTGTACATTGCAGAAGTGCCTTTACCGGAGCCGGGGCATAATGAGTTACTGGTTAAAGTGTCCGCCGTCTCTCTTAACTACAGAGATAAACTGGTTTTAGATGGAAAACTATTGCCTGACCATCCCCGGATGCCTTTCACCCCCGTGTCTGATATGGCGGGTGTTGTGGTCGCAATCGGGCCAGGAGTGTCCCGTTTCAGTCCCGGAAACCGCGTTACAGGAAATTTCTGGACACAATGGCTGGAAGGTGACGCGCCAGAAGACATGATCCGCCATGGCCGCTCACTCGGTGGCCCGTTGCCGGGTATGCTGACGGAATACGTCGTACTGCACGAAAATGTAGCCGTGGCATCACCGACCTCTCTGAGCGACGAAGAGGTTTCCACACTGCCGGTTGCTGCCCTGACGGCCTGGTTTGCGCTAGTGGAAACCGGGAAACTCAGAAAGGGGCAGCGAGTTCTTGTCCAGGGGACCGGAGGAGTAGCACTGGCGGGGCTTCAATTGGCCCTGGCTTTAGGAGCGGAAGTCACTGTTATCTCTCGTAGTGAAGAAAGACTACAACGTGCAAAAGCGCTCGGCGCATCAGGTTTAATTAATACCAGTATGGCACCGGAATGGTCGAAACAGGCTGCTGAACTTTCTGGTGGAGATGGATTTGATCATATCCTGGAGCTTATTGGTGGGGATAACCTGCGTCAGTCTGCTGATGCCCTTGCACCGGGAGGACAGATATCTCAGATTGGTTTTCTGAAAAGCAGTGAGATGATCCTTCCTGCCCTGCCCCTGATGCTTAAAAGAGCCGTTATTCAGGGGATTACAGTAGGTCACCGACGGGCGTTTGACGATTTGTGTCGGGCTGTTGACCGACATCAGATCAAACCCGTTATTGATAAAATATACGATTTCTCAGACGCAAGAACAGCTTTTACACATCTGGAGAGAGGACCATTCGGGAAAATTGTTATCCATATTGATTCAGGACAGCCAGTATACAAACCATGAGTGACAGTTGTTCCAGAAATCACACAGTCTGGAAGGTAGCATGAGCCGTCGCGGTAACTGCCACGACAACACAGTTACAGAAAGCTTTTTCCAGCGACTGAAGCATGAGCGGATTAAAGAAAAAGGTCTACGAAACGCGGGAAGCAGCCCGCAGCGATATTTTTGATTATATCGAAATGTTTTATAACTGTAGGCGTCGGCATGGTTCGGGCAATCAGATGCCACCGGCTGAATATGAAAACCTATGTTATCAACGACTCGGAAGTGTCTAGATTATCCGTGGCGATTCAGAAGTGGGACGTCATTTATGCCAGCTCATCTAAAGCCACCGCTTACATCGGTTGGGCGCCGGACCCATGGAACCTGCGCGTTCAAAGCACCCAGTCCTTTGATTTGACCGATGCCAGCGGTAATAAGATCGATGGCTACAACACCCTCGATTTTATCGGCAGCTACACGTTGCCGGTGGGTAAACTTAGCTTCAGCATCGAAAACCTGCTGGACAAAGATTACACCACCGTCTGGGGGCAACGCGCACCCCTGTTGTACAGCCCGACTTACGGCGCACCGTCGTTGTATGACTACAAAGGCCGCGGACGCACCTTTGGGATGAACTACTCCGTTCAGTTCTGAGTTTTTCTTCGTTTGCCCGGCGTCTGCCGGGCAACCCCTCATGCTCAATCCCCGTCATAATTTCACACTGTCGGAGCATGGGCTTTGTTACTCATCCTCTCCTCACACGGATTATCTGAACGTATCACGCGCGCCTGCACCGTCTCTGGCGCAATGAAACCATGGAAGAAAATAATCTTCAGGCGTACATTTCAGTAACACGACGCGAGCCAGGGAGAGACCGCAACCTGCTGCTGACGGAATTCGGGCACAGCGGCCGATTTGCGATCATTCTGCACCATCAGGCATGTGCCTGGAAATGCGTTATTTCTGATGACATCACCCTAATGAAACAGCAGGAAATCATGATGGATTTGGGCCTTAAAGATAAAGTCGCGCTGGTGACCGGAGCCAGCACCGGTATCGGTTTCAGCATCTGTGAAGAACTGGCGGCACATGGGGTACATCTGGTGATGGTGGCCAGAACCTCGTCGCGACTGGAGGATGCCGCCAATGAACTGACCCGGCGCTATGGCATCACCACGTTCCCGTTAGCGGGCGATGTGGCCGACGCTGATTTTCCCCGTCAGGTGGTTCAACAGTCAGGGTCGCATTTCCCGGGGATTGATCTGCTGGTCAACAATGCGGGCCGGGCCCACACCGGCACCTTACTGACCACCTCCGATGAAGACTGGGAGGCGATGACGGCAACCAAATTCACCGCCATGCGCCGCTTTTGCCGTGAAGTGATCCCGGGGATGCAACAGCGCGGATGGGGACGTATCGTGAATATTTCTTCCATCGGCGGACTCTATCCCAATCCGCCGTTGACCGTTTCCCATGCTCTGAGCGCGGCCATCAATAATCTGACTCGTAGCATAGCGCTGGATGTCGCCCCATTGGGTATCCTGGTCAATGCCATCGGGGTGGGCGCGGTAGCGACGGAAAACTGGGCGAAGAACATGCTGCCCAATGTCCGCCTCCGTCGCCCGGAACTGGCAGGTAAAACCGATCAGGAAATCATGGCGATCCTCGGTAAGGAAAAAACCCCTGTCGGGCGCTTCGGACGCCCGGAAGATATCGCCGCGATTGCCGCATTCCTGCTCTCGGCACGCAATCAGTTCGTTACCGGTCACACCGTGGAGGCATCTGGTGGCGCGGACCGCTTTATGTGAAGTTATTGCCGGGCTGATGGCTGTGCCTGCTGGTTGATCCACTGCAACCAGTCTTCATTACCGGCAACAATCGGCCAGGCGCCTACACCGGGGGTGATGTAGTTATGTAACTGTTTAATCCGCGCCACCAGGGCGGGAACATGTTGTTGCAGCGTCTGGAACAGCAAAATGGTTTCGCCCTTCTCAACCAACTCACCCTCCCACCAGTAATAAGACGTCACTCCCGGAATGACATTTACCGCGCTGGCCAGACGCTCGGCAACAATCGTTCGCCCTAATTTGACGGCGTCATCATTGACGGGTACCGGGGCATAAACGGTGACAGATTGAGCCGTTAACGCTGAAGAATTCGCTGACATTTATGGTCTCCTGGGTTGATGTGTGTTGCTGGCGGCGACTCTTTTTTCAATCGCTATTTGTAAGACCTCAAGGACCAACGACATGATCCAGTAAATAATCGCGGCGGCAGTCAGCATTTCCATATAGCGAAACAGTGAACGACCATAGGATTGTGCGAGGAACATGATTTCCCAAATCCCCATCACCGCAACCAGTGAAGAATCCTTGAGGGACGAAATAAACAACGAGGTGGCGGGCGGGACGATAATCGGCATGGATTGCGGTAACACCACCAGCCAGAAAACTTGTGCCGGAGACAACCCCAGGCTTAAGGCCGACTCACGCTGGCTACGGGGCACGGCACTGATCCCCGCCCGAATAACCTCACTAAAATAGGCGCCATAGTTCAATGATAACGCCAATATACCGGCCGGTACGGCGGCAGGCACGAATCCAAACTGTGGCAAGCCCAGATAAATCAGCAGCACCTGCAATAGAAATGGCGTCCCCCGGAAAAAGGAGGCATAAAATGTGGCGACAGCAAACAGCACGGCATTATTTGACATCCTGCCCAGCGCGACCACAAAACCCATCACCACCGCTATCGACATTGATACTGCGCATAAAAACAACGTCATCGCTGCACCCTGCAAGCCGCCCTGCGCGGTAAGATGCAGCCCTAAGAGCGCGGGTAACTTATCGAAGATGACCGAAAAATCCAGATTGAGCTTCCAGAAAAAAACCAATAACGCGACCAGCATCAGGATCCAAACCAAAACGACCTAGCTGTTAAATCCAGCCAGCATGACAGAACGACCGGTGTCTTTGACCTCAGGTCGCGTTTTATGGGAACGGGTCGGTGCTGTCATGGCGAACTGATATCCTTGCCGAACCATTTCAGCGAAATTTTTGTCAGGGTGCCATCTTGATGCAGGCCATCGATTATCTGCGCCAGTTTGGCTTCCCACGCCGGGGAACCATGATCAACGGCGACCCAACCGCCATCGCTAAACAACGGAGGCTCAATAATCTTGAATTTCCCGCCTTTGGCTATTTGTCCCAGCGCGACCGTTTCCGCACTGATCAACGCATCAACACGTTTGCCGGTGCCCAACGCCAGATCTTTATATTCGATATCTTCCGTATCATAAATTTTAGCGGTCACATTATTAAATGGATAGATCAGCGGCTTTGCACCGTCATCCGCTATTTTCAGCGTCTTATTAATATAACGTTCATTCGTTGACCCGACACCGACGCCAACCGTTTTACCGGTTAAATCCGCAGGTCCATGAATAGTTTGATTATCGCTATTCACAATAATGTTGGTATGGCTAAAATAATAAGGGCGCACGAAAGATAATACTTTTTCGCGGTCTTTGGTCTTTGAAATGGCACACACGCACACATCGTAACGACCAAACCAGTTGCCGCTTTCAATGACTGACCAGTCCGGCGTTTCAACGCGTAATTTGACGCCTAACTTAGCGGCAATAGCCTTTGATACATCAATATCATAGCCCTCTTCCTCACCATTAGCGCCCAGTTGAGAGAACGGCGGATAACTTTGGCTGACAACCTCTACCAGCGTTCCGGTTTTCGTCACCCTATCCAACGTGTCTCCGGCAAAAGCGGCCTGATTCAATGTTACAAGCAATAATCCGGCAAGCGCAACGTGACTGATATTACGCATTTTCATTTATCGAACCTTATTACGGTTATTTTAAAATTCGGGCTTATGCTCTATGGGGCGGTGTTTTTTGTCAAAGTGATAATAATGAAATAAATATGCTAAATTTCGCTATAGCCGCGTTCATGGTTCTGTCAGCCATGATGTGGCGATTTAATAGCCGTTTTTTTCATCGCGTATTGCCCCTTCATTGCGCCCCATTGCTTCATGGCAGGGCAACGAAAAACGGCTTTTCATTATATGAAGCGGCACTAACGGCCCACATTTAATGTCCCGCTCTATATTCGCTGCATCATGGCATGGTTCATGCACGACCGACTGACGTCCTGTCACTCAGTCGGAGCAACACTATGACCCACACCACGTTACTGAGCGTGCCAACTGTCAGCCAGAAGAAAAAATGGGGTCAGTTGGCTCTGGGGTTACTGTGCATGATCTCTATCTCCAGCCCGCAATATGTCTGGGCGCTTTTTACCCGGCCATTAATGACCCGGCTACAGGCGCCGTTGAGCGAAATTCAGCTCACTTTCTCGTTGCTGATTATTCTGCAAACGTTCTTTTCGCCGTTTCAGGGCCGGCTGATTGAGCGTTTTGGCCCACGCCGCCTGATATCTCTGGGCACGGCACTGACCGGCGTTAGCTGGATTATCGCCTCTCAGATCCATTCTTTAATCGGGCTATACCTCTCTTATGGTGTGCTGGGCGGCCTGGGCACTGGCATTGTTTATATCGGCGTGGTCGGGTTGATGGTCCGTTGGTTCCCGGAAAAACGCGGCTTCGCCACCGGGATGGTGGCTGCGGGATACGGTATGGGCGCCATATTGACAACTTTTCCGATCAGCCACTCGCTGGCGATAAAAGGTCTGGAAAACACCCTCTGGCAGTTTGGTTTGCTGATGACGGTGGTTGGCTTTCTCGCCAGCCAGGGACTACGTACACCACATCATCAGGCACCTGCCATCAGCAGCCCCTCGCTGCAGATGACCACCAAAGACTTCACCTCACGGGAAATGCTGCGCCAGCCGCTGTTCTGGCTGATGTTCATCATGATGACGATGATGTCGACTTCCGGCCTGATGGTGACCTCGCAGATGGCCATCTTCGCCAGTGATTTTGGTATTACGTCGGTTAGCGTATTAGGAATGGCGGCGCTACCGCTGGCAATGAGTATCGATCGCTTAATGAATGGTCTGACACGGCCGGTATGCGGGTATCTTTCCGATCGCCTGGGTCGCGAGCCGATGATGTTTATCGCATTCGGTCTGGAAGGGTGCGCGATGATATTGTGGCTGTTATGCCAGCAAGATCCGCTGTTATTTGTGTTGCTTTCCGGGGTGGTCTTCTTTGGTTGGGGCGAAATCTTTTCACTGTTTCCTGCGACACTGACCGATACCTTCGGTAGCCGTTTCGCAACCGCCAACTACGGCTGGCTGTATATCTCACAGGGGATTGGTTCGATTTTGGGCGGTCCGCTCGCGGCGTTGCTTTATCAGCATACTGGACGTTGGGGGGTGGTATTTTGGTGTGCCATCAGCCTGGATATTGTCTGTGCCTTGCTGGCACTGCTGGTGCTGAAACCCTGGCGTGCGCGTTTTATGCGCCAGGCGCAAGCATGACACCGCGATCTCTTGAATAACGGGGCGGTAACGTTGCCCCGTCATCCGGTTCAGGCAATGAACCCATCCCCAGGTGTTACAAACCGTCTATCACAGCCTGGAGAATGAAGCGGACTGGCTGAAAACCCACCCTGACGATGCGGCGAAAATTCTCTCGCCACTATGGGGCAATCTCGATCCGGCCATCGTTAAACAAGCCAATAGCCATCGTAGTTATCAGGTCAGGCCCGTCACCAAAAACGACCTTGGTGAACAACAGCAGATCGCCGATGTGTTTTTTCAGGCGAAATTGTTGCCCCGAGCCGTTGATGCGCGAGATGTTTCACTGTGGCAACCTGCCCCTTGATATCCGCAGCGCCTTGTACCTGTCGCCCAGGCGGGTGCGTCCTTTACAGCCGTCCACTGCTGCCACAGATACGGATTTTATCCGCCACCACCGCTTTCATAGCGACTTTCGCCGGTGCTATATATTTGCGCGGATCATTTTCCGCCGGATGCTGCGTGAAATAACTTTTTATCGCTTCAGCAAACGCAATTTTCAGCTCTGTGGCAACATTGACCTTGCAGATACCACAGGCAATGGCTTTTTTTACCATTTCTTCCGGAATACCAGAGGCGCCATGCAGCACCAACGGAATCGATACCCGCTGCTGGATGGCCGCCAGACGGATAAAGTCCAGTTTTGGTTCGCCTGAATACAGGCCATGGGCTGAACCAATCGCGACCGCCAGCGAATCAATTCCTGTTCGCTCAACAAAATGTATCGCCGCATCGGGATCGGTAAAAAAGCTGTCAGCCCCCTCCACCATCAGGTCATCTTCCTCGCCGCCTAACCGGCCCAGTTCCGCTTCCACGCTGGCGTCGTAACGATGGCAGAAGGCCACCGTCTGCTGCACCAGCGCGATATTATCGACAAACGGTAAATGCGAACCATCAACCATCACCGAACGCACCCCCTGCTGCACTTTAAACTGGATATCATCAATGGCCTGGTGATGATCCAGATGCAACGCCAGCGGTAACTTATAACGTCGGGCGGCAGCCTGACAGATCTCCAGCAGATAATCGACGCCGGCATAATTGAAGGTCCCTGGCGTGCCAGCCATAATCACTGGCGACTGCATTTCAGCGGCAGTTTCGGCAATCACCTGCACAGTTTCCAGATTATGGATATTAAATGCCGGAACGGCATAACCCCCCCGCTGCGCGCGGTATAACATGTCACGATTAGAAACCAGATACATACCTTAACCCTGCACGTTGCTCACGCCTGAACCGTGAAACGGATAAATAACCACCCCCTGTACCACCCGATTCACCTCCCCGTTAGGACTGGGGTTATCGGGTGAAAGTTGATGGTGAAGCGAACGTTCAAAAGCCAGCATTTGCAGAAACAGCAAATACGGGAATATCATCCATAACGCCTCATGATCATCATGCAGTGCCAGCGTATCGGTCATACCATGTTGATGATGGCTTAAACCAACCAGTTGTAACGCGCGATTGTTGTGTTGCAATTCCCGCCACAGATCACGTTCATAACGCCGGGTGTAAGCATCAGGCGAAAACATCATCACCAACAGCGTCTGACCATCGATCATGAATTTTGGCCCATGGCGCACGCCTAACGGGGTATCGAAGCGGGTCATATCTTTTCCTGCGGTCAGTTCCAGCATTTTTAGCGCCGCCTCTTCCGCTATTCCGGCAAAGGGCCCACTCCCCAGGACGAGGTAACGCTGAAACGCACTGCTGGCGATCTTTTTGCTCTGCGGCGACAGCGTCTCGCGCAGCTGACGACAGCAATCGGTCATTCTTTGCAACGCATGCCGCCAGTCTGGCAGGGTCTCCCCCGCCAGCATCAACGCCGCCGACAGTAACATACAGCTAAAGCTGGAGGTCATCGCAAAGCTCTGATCATGGCTGCCTTCCGGCATGATCATGCGACAGGCTCGCGGATTATCCTGTGCATACTGCGCCAGTTGGCTGTGCGGATTACAGGTGATTATCAGGTGATAACACTGCGGCAGCAGTTGATCAGCCAGTTGCACGCTGGAGAGACTTTCCGGACTGTCGCCGGAACGCGCGAAGGACACCAGCAACGTTGGACGGCTGGCGCTAAGATATTGCATCGGTGCAGCGACGATATCGGTGGTCCCCCAGGCGATGACATCACGGTCGATTTTTTCACGCAGCCAGGGGGCCAGCGCACGGCCAACAAACGCTGAGCTACCGGCACCGGACAAAATAATACGGAGATCAGCTTGTGCCAGAATCGGCGCCAGAAAAGTAAACCAGTCTGGCTTATGTGTGATCAGTTCATCGCCAAGCGTCTGCCATAAATCGGGTTGTTGCCAGATTTCCGACGCGGTATGTTGTGCCTGATGCTGACATAACCATGCGTAGTCATAAAAAAACATCTCGGACATCGTTTACTCCTTTACTGTCAGCTGACAGGCATCCGTGTAATCACGTAATACCTTGCCAATATGCCAGGAAACCCAGCTTTCCGGGTCAGCACTGAGCTCGCCGCACTGGCACAGACGCGCCTGTTCAGGCAGATATTGGCTCAACAACCCTAACGGTGCCGGATAATGGCGGAGGTTATTGAGCAGACGGTCTACCGCGGCGTTGACCTGTGGGAATGGCCAGTAGTAACGCACGCGATCGCTCAAACTGTATTGGCGTAATAAATGCTGTTGCGCGGCATTACCATGATAATAACGTTGCCACATCGCGGGTTGCTGGCACATCACCTGATCAATGCAGGCGAGAAGCTGCGACTGTCGCGGTGGTTCAATCCATTGTTGTTCAACATGCGCCAGCGCGAATAATGCTTCGCGTAAAGCGAAAGTGAGAGCCGGTCCGACTTTTAAAATAGCAAAGTGATCAATGACTAACTGTCGACAGGCGGCGGCGGTCTGATAATCGGTTGAATGCGCTTCATATACCAACCCCGGCTGCTGCTGAATAAACTGACTTAGCGCCGTCGCCGGTTGTGGCCGGTAATGCGCCACCGATTGATGGTCAAACTCCACACCCGGCTGAACCACCACCGCCACCACCCGTCGCCAGACCTCAGCCAATCCGGCCTGACGCCAGGCTTGCTGATGCGCGACCAGTGTAGCGTCGACGGCCGCAGGCGTGGTCACGGCAATAGTGGACAGCGTTTCCTGTGCGCCGCCGGGCACGGGCACTTCAGTGCCCACCACATAGACCGGCGCTTCGCCGCCACTGGTATGCCAGGCCTGTTCGGCCACCTGACATAATCTGGCAGCGCGTTGCGCAATCTCTTCATCCGACAACGGCTGCGGGTCATGCAGACAGGACATGGAACAATCAAGATGGATCTTGCGAAACCCCGCACGCACATAATCCGCCACCAGTTGTTCAGCCAGTCGCATTGCTTCGCTGGCGGGACAGTCCTGCCAAACATTAGGACCAAGATGATCACCGCCTAACCACAGTTGGTCTGGCGCTAACCCATATTCCGCCGCCATCTCGCCGACCCTCTGCCGAAAATCGACCGGCGTCATGCCGGTATAGCCGCCGAATTGATTCACCTGATTCGAGGTAGCCTCGATCAATAGCGGTTGCTGCCGTAACGCCGCCTGTTGGATCGCGGCGCGTATTACCCAGGGATGCGCGGAACACACCGCATAAATTCCGATCGCCTCGCCAGCTTTATGCCTGGCAATAAGACTCATTAGCTGCTGCATGGCAAGCCCTCATCGCATCATTCGCGCCTCGACAGACCGTCGTTAGACCAACGCAATCTAACGGAAGATAAAGGAATTAATCAATCATTATTTTGATCTTTTGTGATTATTTAAATAAATACAGCTTTTTTGACGTCGTAAAATGAGGATAAAACACCCATTAAATGGCCTTACAAAGCCATATGAAAATAAAATAATCAATATTAATCAATGTTTGATTTTTTTATAACTCTGTGTCTTGAATAACGTGGAGAACAGGCATCACCCTGTACAACCGGAGCGAACTCCAGCACAAGGTGGAGAACATGAAACGGGTAATGGGAATCGATAGTGGCGGGAGCAAAACCTTGCTGGCACTGGCCGATACCGCTGGCAGGCTGCGCTTGCTGAACACAGGAAGCACCCTTGATCCGCTCGCGGATACGCAATGGTCACAAACACTTAGCGCGATGTTACCGGCTAAACAACTGCTGACAACACACGTCAGCTATGCGGTGGCGGGCTTGCCGCGATATGGCGAGGATGTCCGGCAATCCAGACGACAGGCACAGGCGATTAGTGCACTGTTACCTTGCCCGACCACTCTGGAAAATGATGTGCGTATCGCGTTTGACGGTGCGCTCCCCGGCATGGCAGGAGTACTGATCCTGGCCGGAACCGGCTCCATGGCATGGGCCAGCCATCATCAACCCGACAGCGAGCATATTCGCGTCGGCGGCTGGGGAGAAGATATCGGTGACGAAGGCAGCGCGTACTGGATTGGCAACCAGGCGATTATTGCGACCTGCCGCCATCTTGATGGGCGCCAGGCCGCGCCCGCGCTCACTCTTTATCTCTGCCAACACTTTGCAATAAAGCCAGAAAGGCTGATCGAATATTACTTCGCGCTGGGTCGCACACGCCGTCAACGCGTCGCCAGCCTGGCTCAGGGCGTGGCGCAACTGGCCGAACAGGGCGATCAACCGGCACAACACATCTTACGTCAGGCCGCCCAGCACCTGGCGGAACATCTTACCACCGCCTGGCGCCGTATTGGCGGTCGTGGTCCGTTAACATGGAGTTATGCCGGCGGCGTATTCAACAGTCGCTTACTGCGGCAGTATCTGGTTGAAATAATAAAAAATAGCGCTACTGCGCCTCGTCTGCCGCCGATTGGCGGTGCGCTGCTGCGAGCGGCGCAGCAGGCTGGCTGGCAACCAGACGCGACCTGGATTAATCAACTTGCCGAAGATCTGCAACAACAGTTAGGCAGCGTACAACAATAATAAAGTCCTATGACCGGCTGTCAGCCCTTTAGCACCGAGGCCTGGCGCCTGCTGGCGGCATATTTGACGCGTAAAATCACAATATAAATCATAAAAAACCAAATATTGTATTGACTGTGATTATTTTTGCCGCAAGGATGAGAGCGCAATAAATCATCACCTGGAAAAATGGGTTATTCGATAGCGCGTCGGCCCCTGCATGACCGGCGATAACTTTGATCTCAATCTTTTTGGAGTGTTCGATGAAGCGCATAAAGACCAGGGTAATAACATCGCGCCTTGCCTCAGGGATCCTTGCCAGCCTGATTTACCTTGTCAGTTCAGAGTCCGCCAGCCAGGCCGCAGAAAACCTGAACGGTAAATCCATCACCGTGCTGTTGCCCAGCCCAGGTTATCCCGCTGCCGAAATCAAAAAGTTCGAGGCCCAAACCGGCATTAACGTTGATCAACAAACCCTGGCCTGGGATCAATTGCGTACCCGTATTGTCACCGCATTAGTGGCGGGAACCTCACCCGCGGACGTTATCGAACTGGACTGGTCATGGGTGGGACAATTTGGCGCCGCCGCATGGTTAACCCCCCTCGACGGCAGTCTTAATGCCGACTTGTTAAAACACATCGCCATCACTCCCATCTTCAAATATCAGGGGAAACTACTTGGCGCGCCTTATAACAACGATTTCAAAATGCTGGTCTATAACAAAGCGCAATTGACCAAAGCCGGTATTCAACATCCCCCCACGACGCTGGATGAACTGCTGGCGGATGGTAAAGCGTTAAAGGACAAAGCGGGGGTGAAATACCCTTTTGGCCTGCCTCTGAGCGTGGGAGAAGCGACGTCCACCGCCTGGTTCCTGCTGACCATGATGTATAACGGCGAGGTTTTCACGAACCAACTGAAACCGGCGTTTACCCGTAAAGATTCCGCCGGTTACAAGGCGCTGTCGTTTATCAAACAGGCGCTGGATGCCGGTTTAATTGATCCTGCCGCGACCAACTACGGCAACGAAGAGGTCCGTGCCATGTTCAAGAGCGGCGACGTCAGTATGATCCTGTCCGACGGTCCCGGACCGCTGTCGACCTATAACGATAAAACGCAGTCCAAAATCGCCGGTAACGCTTTCGCGGCGGTGGTGCCCAACATCACTGGCACCAGCAAAACTTACGGTCTGCCTGAAGCGCTGGCTATCCCACACGCCTCAACACAAAAAGCCGCAGCGGAAGCCTTTATTAACTGGATGATCGACCCGCAACATCAGGTGCCAATTTATATCGCCGCCGGGACCCTGCCGACCAGTACCCCGGCGCTGATCACACTAAATAAGGCCGAAAAACTGCAGAGCGGCGACGCCATTTTGCAACAAATCGGCGGTATCGGCCCGTTGTTCGCCGCTGGCACACCGTCATGGTATCCGGCCTTCAGCAGCGGCGCCGCCTCGGCAATCAACGCGATGGCCAAAGGCCAGCTCAGCGTGGATGAAGCGGCGAAAGCGATCGCGGATGCCGCGAACAGTGCGATGGCGGGCGAATAATGATCGGCGGAGGTGACGGGTATGACCATGAGTATTGAAGCATCAGCCGCAGCACGGCATGGCAAACGTCAGCGGCCAGGAAGGTTGAATGCTGAGGCTCGCCTCGGGTTAGTGCTCTCTGTACCGGTGGTGATATTAATGCTGGCGTTAGTGTTCGTCCCTTTTGTCATTACCGTATGGGAAAGTTTTCATCGGGTGAATCCCATGCTGCCCGGCACCCCGTTTGTCGGTCTGAAAAACTATACGATGATGGCTAAAGACAGCGCGGTGCATAACGCCTGGATCAATACCTGGATTTACGTGATTCTGGCGGTCATCCTGGAGATCCTCGGCGGTCTGTGCGCCGCGTTATTACTCAATAACGTGAATACCGGCCGTCGCTGGTTACTGGCGGCGGTGATCTTGCCCTGGGCGTTACCGCCGGTGGTCAACGCTATCGTCTGGGCGTGGATTTATAACCCGCATTACGGTTTATTAAATGGTCTGTTGCTGAAACTCGGTCTGATTGCTGACAGCCATGTCTGGCTGAATGATCGTTACACCGCGCTGTTCCTGATTGTGCTGGTCCATGTCTGGCGCATGTTACCGCTCAACGCTGTGATTATTCTGGCGGCATTGCAAACCGTTCCTGCCGAACTGTATGAAGCGGCGAAAGTCGATGGCGCCACGCCATTTCGTACCTTTCGCACCATTACCCTGCCGCTGATCGCGGGTGCGTTTGGGATTGCGCTCACGCAGTCAACCATCACCGCGTTCAATCTGTTTGATGAAGCCTGGATCCTTACCGGCCCCAGTGCCGCGACGCGTCCAATCCAGACGCAAATCTATATGACCGCCTTCCAAAATCTGAACTTCTCCTACGGCATGGCGATGTCCATTACCGTAATGGCCGTATCTATTGTTGTTTCAGCAGTTTATGTCCGTCGGGTTTACCGTGCCACGAGGTACGATTGATGAAAATATCTTATCCGCGCCGCCTGGCGTTTTATCTGGGGGTGACCATTCTGTTGGCCTGGTCGCTGGGGCCGATTTACTGGTCGCTGGCCACCAGCCTGATGCGACAGAGTGATCTCTCGACCAGTCCGATTAACCTGTTGCCGCCGCAGCTGACGCTGGACCACTACCGAAAACTACTGGGCGGGTTATTGGGTCAGTTGAATAACACCGTCTGGCATGATTTCTCACGGGCGTTACGCAACAGCATCGTTCTGGCGCTGGGTGCAACGGTCGTCACGGTCACCGCGGCGGCGTTTTCCGCTTATGCCACCGTGCGCTTACGTTTCCCTGGTCGCAATCTGGTATTCGTGCTGATCGTCTCCACCATGGCCGTACCGGGTTATACAGTACTCATTCCGCTGTATCGTCTGATGGTCAGCCTCGGGCTAATCAATACTTATACCGGCATTATCCTGATTTATGTCTCGGCTTTTCTGCCACTGGCGATGTGGCTGATGCGCAGCGTGTATGAATCCCTGCCGCTGTCGCTGGAAGAAGCGGCGTGGATTGACGGCGCCGGACGTTTTTATACCCTGATACGTATTGTGCTGCCGCTGGCCGCCCCAGGATTGATTGCCGCGGCAATCCTCACTTTTCTTGGTGCCTGGGGACAATTTTCTGTACCACTGGTATTCGCCCCCACCCTGGAAACCAAACCCCTTACCGTGCTGATCCCTGAATTCGCGACCAAAAACGATATCGATTACGGCTTGATTAATGCCGCCGGAATATTAGCCATGATCCCACCCGCGTTGGTGGTGATATTTCTTAATCGTTACCTGATGCGCGGTCTGATGGCTGGCGCCGGTAAGTAATAACAACCCACTGTCGAGGAGAATGACGTTGAGCAAAATTACGCTGATTGGCGCGGGCAGTACGGTATTCGCCCAGAACATTTTGGGTGACATTCTGAGTCATGCTGAATTTGCCGACTGTACCATCAGCCTGCAGGATATTGATGGCGATCGCCTCAGTACTTCCGCGATCGTCGCCAAACGGATCTGTGAAACCCTGTCGCTGCCAGAGGTGAAAATCGAAACCACGATGGACCGACGTAACGCATTAAAAAATGCTGATTTTGTGTTTTTGATGATGCAAGTGGGCGGTTATCGCCCCGCGACGGTGATTGATTTTGAGATCCCGAAAAAATTCGGCCTGCGGCAGACCATCGCCGATACCCTGGGGATTGGTGGTATTTTTCGCGCGTTGCGTACTATTCCGGTGCTTAAAGCCATTTGCGATGAGATGACGGAACTTTGCCCCACGGCGTTGTTGCTGAATTACGTCAACCCGATGGCGATGAACTGCTGGGCTGTCAGCGAGCTGGCACCGCATATCCAGATGGTGGGTTTGTGCCACAGCGTACAACATACGGCGCAGCATCTGGCAGACTGTCTGGGCGAGAATATCAACGATATCGATTATCTCTCCGCCGGTATCAACCATGTGGCGTTCTTCACCAAATTCAGTAAACGCCACCGCGATGGCAAAGTGGAGGATCTCTATCCGCGTCTGCAGGCATTAGCCGCCAGCGGGGAGGTACCGGAAGACGATCGGGTACGTTTTGATATGCTGAAACGTTTTGGCTATTTCGTCACTGAATCCAGTGAGCACTTTTCCGAGTATGTTCCCTGGTATATTAAACGCGACCATCCCCACTTACTGGATGAACTCAATATTGCGCTGGATGAATACCCCCGCCGTTGTGAAAGCCGTATCGCCAGTTGGCACAGCTTACGCCAGGCGTTAGAAGGCAGCGAACCGCTAGCCGTCTGTCGCAGTGATGAATACGCCGCAGGTATTTTGCACTCCATGGTCAGCGGCCAGTCGCGGGTGATTTATGGCAACGTAAAAAATAAGGGGCTGATAACCAACCTGCCGAATAACTGCATCGTCGAAGTCCCCTGCCATGTTGATCGTAATGGCATCCAGCCCATCGTCATGGGGCATCTGCCACCGGAACTGGCAGCGGTGATGCGCCTGAGCATTAACGTGCAGGAACTGGCGGTACAGGCGGCGCTAACCGGCAGAAAAAGCTATATCTATCAATCCGCCATGCTCGATCCGCATACTGCGGCAGAATTATCCGCCGACCAGATTGTCACGATGGTCGATGAAATGATCCTTGCCCATGGCACGATGTTGCCGCGTTTCGTTTAGCGCTGAACGCCGCCTTGAGTCAGCCGGATACGCTGCCGATTTAACCGAGGTCCCTGCGATGTCAACAGTAAAAATACGTGAGTTAACAAAACAATATGGTCATGCTCAGGTACTACGCGGCATCAATCTGGATATCAAAGATGGTCAGTTCGTGGTGCTGGTAGGTCCGTCGGGTTGCGGCAAGTCCACGTTGCTGCGCATGATTGCCGGTCTGGAGGAGGTCAGCAGCGGACATATCGCCATCAACGAACGCATTGTGAATGATCTGCCGCCGAAAGAGCGCGATATTGCCATGGTGTTCCAGAACTATGCACTCTATCCACATATGACCGTGCGCGATAACATGGCTTTTTCATTAAAGTTACGCCATTTCCCTCCAGCGGAAATCAACGCCCGGGTTGAACAAGTGGCCGCCAGTCTGGGGCTTACTCCGTTATTAAGCCGTTATCCACGTCAACTTTCCGGCGGCCAACGCCAGCGCGTGGCCATGGGACGCTCGGTAGTACGTCAGCCCCAGGTTTTCCTGTTCGACGAACCCTTGTCAAATCTGGATGCGAAATTACGCGTGCAAATGCGTTCAGAAATCAAACAACTGCATCAAAGATTGCATACCACCACCGTGTATGTCACTCACGACCAGGTTGAAGCCATGACCATGGGCGACCTGGTGGTGGTAATGCGCGACGGGGTGATTGAACAGGCTGGCGATCCACTCTCGCTGTATGATTGCCCCGCCAATCAATTTGTCGCCAGCTTCCTTGGATCGCCCGCGATGAATTTCCTGCCTGGCATCCTGCAAAACGAGGGAAGCGAAATCCGTTTCGCCGATGGTTCAAGCTGTGCGCTACATGACAGCAGACCGACACGCAATGGTGGGCCGGTAGTATTTGGCATTCGCCCGGAACATTTACACCTTGCCGCCAGTGGAATCCCGGCCAACGTGCTGGTCGTCGAACCAACGGGGTCGGAAATGATTGTCATGCTTGAAACGACGGCGAACGCAGGCAATCCGCTGTGTATGGTGTTACGCCAACGACATCATCTTAAGCCGGGCGAGCGCATTTTTGTGCAGCCGCAAACCGGTTGTGAACATCTGTTTGAGAGCGGATCGGGTACACGCATCAGCGAAACACAGAACCATTTCGCCCATTAATGCCCCCTTTCTCATGATGCAAATCCCAGCGCGGGCGAATGTCATCTCGCGCGCCACTGTCGTGCTATCTGACGGTTTCAGTACCGTAATAATGCCCGGCAGCACCCGTACTGACGCGCAAATAAAGCCAGCCCTGCAATTGCCAGTCTGTTTTTTTTCTGGCATGTTTGCCGACAATAAATGATTCGCCCAGGGGCAATGGCACCATCACTTGAAAGAGAATGATGCCCTTCAGCAGAATGACGCCTACTGGAGCTTAGACGCAGGACTAATAATGACTGTGAAAAATGATCGCTATTCGGCAATCCGACAACATTTATACAGCAGTGGCTACAGCAGCATTCAGGAAATATCAGAAGCGGTCAAAGCCTCTCCAGCCACTATTCGCCGCGATCTACTGATCCTGGAAAAACAGGGGTTTATTTCCCGCACTCATGGCGGTGCGCAAATTGCAGCAGAAGCAGGCAGTGAAGTCGCGTTTGCGGTACGCGAACAACATAACCTGGCGGCGAAACGTGAAATCGCCGAAGCGGCATTCAAGCGTCTGAAACCGCACAGCGCTATTTTTCTCGATGCGGGAACCACCGTCCTGCAACTGGCGCGGCGCCTGCGTCTGAATCCACTGCCATTGTCGGTATTTACTAATTGCGTCACAGTTGCACAATTGTTGATGGATGTATCTGAACTGAAAATTACCTTACTGGGGGGACGTTTGCGCCCGGAAAATGCCTCGATGGTTGGTACCCTTGCGGAAGCCTCGCTGGAACGACTGCACTTCGATCAACTGTTTATTGGCGCAGGCGCCATCGCCGAAGATAACTGTGTCTATACTCAGGACGAAGAAGAAGCCCGGCTGAATGAAAAAATGCTCAGCCGGGCGGCCACCACCACCCTGCTGGTCGACTCCAGTAAATTTGGCCAACGCGCAACGTATAAAGTGGCGCGTCTGAACAGCGAGATTAGCGTCATCACCGATAGTGCGCTGCCTGACAGTTGGCTGCTCAAACTGAAAGATAACGGCTGTATCTGTAACCTGGTTGAGCCTGAGCCGTCAAAATGATAGCGCCGCAGGTTCCTGCCTTCGTCAATGACAGGGCGGCCAAAACGCTCGCTGCGACGTACCGTATGGCGGCGATAACGGCTCAAGCGGCCACTGACATACTCTCCGGATGAGCTTCTTTTTCGATCAGGCGCATCAGCAACGAGATACGGCGATCTGTCCGCTCCGGGGTGTCTGGCGGCAGATGATAGCGCAGCGTATACAGCTTGCCTTTTTCATTGAAAAAATCGACCAACACCACGGGCATAATCCCCCCCGGCACCCGACGGTAGTTGATCGACAGGCGAGAGTCGCCCATTTTCATTCTGACCGTCATCACGGTCTCAACCGCGATATCCGGATACTGATCGCGGTCTGCCGGAACGACTATCGTTTTCATCACCGACCTCCTGATGTTCAGCACCATTCATCATCTGACGCGGAGGAGGACGCTATCGCACTCCTCCGCCGTATTATCGCCGCTTCGCTTAATCAAGCCTGGTGTTCAATAACACCCGCCGTGTAACGTTCAATCGGGATGCGCCGGGGTTTTTCACTTTCCGGGATCTCCAGTCGCAGACCGACACTCAATAACCCATCCTGCAATCGGGCTTGTGTCACCTGCATGTGTTCCGGCACACGGTAACTGAGACGGAAATCAGTGCGGCTGATGCCCTGATGCAACCAGCTTCCGTTACTGCTGTCCCTCTCATCAGGGGTGTTTTCTTTCTTACCCGTCACGGTCAGTTGCCCTCCCGCCACCTCAATATCCAGTTCAGACGCCTGCCAGCCCGGCACACTGACGGTGAGCGCATAATGCTCATCATCCAGTTGCTTCAGGTCGTAAGAGGGCGTCAGGGAAAGAGGTGTATCGCCAGTAAGCTGGCTAAATAAACGATCTATCCGGTTAAACCGGTCAGAAAAGAAGGCATCGCTGAAGGATGGAAATACCGGAAAATTACGTACAGATAACATGATAACCTCCTGAATAAACGACTCATCCAAAAGCTCATCTGGGCAAATCGCCCATTAACAGTTATAGGTGCATCCCGACATTTTTCAAGGCCGCCAGGATGAATTTTTATCCACGTCCTGCTGGCAATATTTCCAGTCCCACCTGAGGCTGACCCGCGTCCTGCACTGGCTGTGCGCTGACTTCGCCGTTCAGCAGGCGGAATTCCAGCGTGACCTGCCCCTCCCCCACCGGCAGTTTTTCCAGTTTCAGGCGGTCGACCCCGGAGGGCAGCGACGTCTGCCTTAGCCGCACCGTACGGGTAAAACCGTCAGTCTCCAGCCCCAGTATCGCCTGAAGCAACATAAATACAGCGCCAGACACCCAGGCTTGTGGTCGACATGCCACCGGATACGCCACGGGTTGCTCGTCCGCATCCCGCCGGAAACCACAGCACAGTGCCGGCAGCCGCAGCGGCGGCCATATCTCCGTAATAAAAGTCCGATTAGCCGTCTGCCGGTACCAGGCGCCCGCTAACATAGCTGGGCAATTTTCATGACTCAATCCTCACCAACAAATCAAGAAATGAAATTGATGACCATCATTACAATCAGGACAAAAATTGAAAGTCGCCGTCTCGCCTTATCGCTGTGGGTGATTATTCCTCTTGACCTCCTTACTTCATGCCCTTGACGCAGCGCGCTGCCCGTAGGCTGAACATTACCCGCAGGCGAGCCTCTGCTCCCTTCTGATTAACACACGGCCATTACTCTATTCCTTGCGTTCGCTGAACCGCCGGTTCACTGACCGTCACATCCTTTTGTGTCCCTGATGAATATGTTTTCTGCTGTTGCGGGTAGCTGAAAAAAAATCCAATCGACATAAAGGACACTACCGCCACCGCGGCGACATAGTAAACCAGCATAAACGCATTGCCGGACCGGCTAATCAGCGCGGCTCCGATTAACGGTGCGGTGCCGCCAAACAACGCGGTTCCGACGTTATAGGCTATCGCCCCCGCTGACGCGCGCACCTCTGCCGGGAACATATCGACCAGACTGATGGTCATGCCGCTCGTTACCATCGGAAAGATCATCACCGGCACAACGACAGCGATTATTGCGCTGTGCAATGTCCCCTGTTTCGCCCAACTGAAGGCAAAAAACATTGCCGGGATAATCAGCACACAGCCCAGCATCATCCAGCGTTTTCGCCCGACAACATCACTCAGATAACCATGCAGCAGTGTGCTGAATATCAGCACAAATTGTGAAACCAGCACCGCCATTGCCGCATCCGGCCTGGGCATGCCGACAAAGGTAGTGAGATAGGTCGCAAAGAAGCCCAGAATCAGATAATTCGGCAGGGTGTGACTCATCAGGATCGATATAAACACCAGGATATTTTTCCACTGAGAGCGGATGACCTGGCGAATAGCGGGCGGATCCAGCCGTTGCTCTGCCCGCAATTGCTCTATCGCCCGGAACGCCGGACTTTCATCAAGTTTGCGGCGGATAAGCAGGCCGACCAGACCAAGCGGCAATCCTGTGGCAAACAACACCCGCCAGCCCCACTCTTCCATTTGTGTCGACGTAATCACTGATGACAACAACATATAGAGACCGATGGCGGAAACTGTACCGATGTAAGCGCCAATCGGTGAAAACGAGGCACGGAAAGCACGGCGTTTCTGATCGCTGTTTTCCACGATGTAATCCGTAGCCGTGGCGTATTCACCGCCAGCAAAAAAACCCTGGATCAGCCGGAAAATCACCAGAAGTACGGTCGCGGTCGTGCCAGCCTGTGCATAGGTGGGCAGCAACGCAGTCAGTCCGGTAACCATACTCATGCCGGTGATGGTGATCATCAGCACGGAACGTCTGCCCCAGCGATCGCCGGCCAGCCCCAGAACAATGCCGCCGATCGGTCGCACCAAAAAACTTGAAGCGTAAAGAAGCAGTACGGACAGCAGTGCGGTGACTGGCGCATCCTGCGGAAAAAAAATCCTGGAAATGACGCTGGCCAGCAGACCATAAAGTGCGAAATCGAGAAACTCGACCAGATTACCCGCGACAGCGCCGATCAGCGTCTTGCGCTGCATCTCTGGCGTCACGTTGGGAGGCGTTGCTGAAGTTGTCATCGTTACCCTCTCTTCACCGCATTACCACGGTTGGTTGAACGTGAGTCAGCATGGCTCGCCATCATTCCACATTACGGTATGGCATTCCGTTTATTACGTTAGTTGAGGAAAAAATAACCGTCAATGTGCGGGTAAGAGGATTTTGCTATGGGTAACTCTTCCGGGATAAATCAATACAAACGAGGTGATCTGGATATTCTGGCAGTAATAACTTGCTGCCAGAATAGCATCTTGTCAGCCTCTGGCGCTGCTCTGAAAACCAATTGACCGGGCGGCTTTCACTGTCAACGCGCCCCACGCCATAATCTTATCTTCACGGTAGCGTGAGTCCGGCATTGAGATGCAGATACTTGCCACCGGCTGGTGCGCCGCATCAAAAATGGGGGCGCCAATGGCAAAGATACCGGAACGGTAATAACCACGGTTAATTGAGAAGCCACGCTCGCGTACCAGGGCCAGTTCATCACGCAATTTGCGGGCATCAGTGATGGTGGCCGGGTTAAAGGCATTAAGTTCGCCGTTCAATATTTTTTCTCTCTGCAACTCAGGCAAAAAGGCGAGTATCGCCATACCGTTGGCGGTTGAGTAAATGGGGGCAATATCGCCAATTGGGCTGACGGCGCGAACGGGATGCGGGCTCTCCAGGCGATCCACCACCACCACCGCGCTGTTACCGTCATACACCGAAACATACACCGTCTCCTGGGTGGCGTCGTGCAACTCGGCCATCGGCTCCTGCACCGCCGCAGCCAGACCGTCTCTGGTCAGTTCGCTGGGCCGGACACTGAGCACCCGGGGGCTGACCGTCCAACGCGGCATGTCGCCCTCAACCAGGCGCAGCCACCCTGCTTCATGAAATGTCCACAGGATCCGCTGAACAGTCGTTTTTGGCATCGACATCATTTTCGCCAGCTCGCCCACGCTCACCGGCTGCTTCTCCGACACCTTCTCCAGTACTTTCAGGCTCTTAATCAGACTTTGCATTGATAAACCGTCCGTTATTTGATGCCAATGTCATCGATGACTGTGCCGTAATATGGCACAGCCCGCCATATCCTGCCCGGCCTTTCCCCCCATTACCGCCATAATTTGATCCTTTCGCCTATTTTTTACCCTTGCGACGGTGATGAAACCATGCCAAATTATAAAAATGGAATATCATTCCTCATTGTGGAATGATTAATTATTCGCCCACTGAATATGATCAGTTTGATTTTGGTGACGGCGGATTCATGCCATGGCTTGCCGTTATTACCCGGGGCGCGATCAGCGGGATAAATCCGTACATCCGCAAAAATCTGATTAAGGGGAAAGTATGGGATTACGAATTGGTGTCGATATTGGCGGCTCTTTTACCGACTTCGCCGTATTTAATGAAGAGTCCGGCTCCCTTCACAGTCTCAAGGTATTCTCCCGGCCGGATCAACCGGGTCAGGAGGTGCTGCATGGCATTCAGGAACTGGTGAAGCGTTATGCCATCAACCCGGCTGATATTCACTACTTTACCCATGGCACCACGGTGGGTGTGAATGCGGTAGTACAGAAAAAAGGCGCAAAACTCGGGCTGATCACCAACCGATATTTTGAAGATGTACTGGCACTTGGCAGGCTGAAAACCCCGGATATGTATAACCTGCATTCACTGCGCCCGACACCACTGGTGGCGCGCGAACACGTATTCGGCATCGACGGTCGTCTGGATGCCACCGGCAGGGAACTGAACAGTATCAATGTACCCAGCGTACTCACCGCGATTGAGGGCCTGCGTGCCGCCGGCTGCGAAGGCGTAGTGATCGCTCTGTTGCATGCCTACCGTAATCCTGTGCATGAAAAACAGGTACAGGCCTTGATTGAACAGGCGATGCCGGGCTTTTTCGTCTGCTGTTCCAGCGATGTCTGGCCAACGATTCGCGAGTTCGAACGCACGCAAACAGCGGTGATCGGCGCCTATGTGCAGCCACGCGTCGCACACTATCTCGGTGCGTTACAGCAGGCGCTGAAGCAGGCGGGCGTTGGCGCCGAACTGAAAGTCACCAAATCAAATGGCGGCGTGATGAGTGCTGAAAGCGGCAAAGCGGAATGTGTGCAGATGATCCTCTCGGGTACGGCATCCGGCGTGATGGGGGCGGCCTGGGTTGCGCGCCAGTGTGGGCGGGAAAACGTGATGAGTCTGGATATCGGCGGAACCACGGCCGATGTGGCGCTGATAGTCAAGGGTGAAGCGCAGTACGACACCGGTGAATACATCGGTGATTACCAGATCCATATCCCTTCGGTATCAGTCACCTCGATTGGTGATGGAGGCGGTTCTGTTGCACGCGTTGATGAATTTGGCGTGTTGAAAGTCGGCCCGGAAAGTGCCGGTTCGACGCCTGGCCCGGTTTGCTATGGCCGCGGTGGCAGCCAACCCACCATTACCGATGCCTTTGTGACTCTGGGTATCCTCGGTCAGGCGCAACTCGGTTACAACTCGGTTAATGTGGATGTGGCGGCGGCGAAAGCGGCCATTGGCACGCTGGCCACCCAACCCGGACAATCCATTGAAAGCATCGCTGAATCGATCATTAATGTCTCGGTGTCTGGCATGTACGCCGGTATCAGCCGCCTGGTTTCCCGCTTTGGTATCGATCCGCGTGCGTTCTCGCTGATGCCGTTTGGCGGCGCCGGGCCGATGATGGCCTGTTATCTGGCTCGCGCCATGCGTATGCGTGAAATTCTGGTGCCCCTGATCCCTGGTGTATTAAGCGCACTGGGGGGGCTGGTCGCTGACGTGAAGAACGATTTTGTCCGTATTATTTACTGCGACCTGACCGCAGACCGTCTCCCACTGCTGGAGGCCGAATATCAGCGACTCGAAAGTCAGGCGCGTGACTGGTTAAGTCACGAAGTGGCTGACGCCCGCCGTGGTCAGTTCAGACTGTCTGCTGAAATGCGTTACAAGGGGCAGTCATTTGAGATCGAAACACCATTACAACGTGATGATTTGGCTCAGGGGAATCTCGCCGCACTACGTGACGCTTTTCACCAGCAACATCAACACCTTTATGCCTACAGTGACCGAGATGCCCTGATTCAGGTAGTCTCATTGCGGCTGGTGGTGAGCATGCCAACCCCCAAACCCCAGTTAGAACCGCTCCCGCAAAGCGACGACGCCCCCATTCCCACACAACAGATTGATGTATGGATGTCCGGCGGCTATCACACCGTCCCGCTCTACCAGCGCAGTCAACTGACTGCGGGCCAGCAGTTTACCGGTCCGGCGGTGATCACCCAGTCTGACACCACCATCGCCGTATTACCTGATTTTCACGCGCAGGTCGATGCCACTGGCAATCTGATCCTGACCGATCTTACCCACACCGCGAAATAGAGGAGCCCGGACATGGCGTTTGATACTTCAGGCTTGCAGATTCTGGCGAACTACTGTGTGGCCGCGGCTGAAAGCATGGCACACACCCTGGTACGCACCGCGCATTCCACCTTCGTGAAAGAGACGGAAGATTTCTCCTGTGCGTTACTGACGCCAGAAGGCCTCGCGTTTGCCTCACCCAAAACCCTTGGCGCAACCTGGTACATCGGGCTGGACTACGGCCCGGTACTGGGCATGATCGACCATTACCTTCCTGGTGATGTGGCGATGACCAATGATGCCTACAGTGGGCATGTAGCGACCCACAGCCCGGATATCGTGATGTGGAAACCGGTTTTCTGGGAAGGTGAGCTGGTGTGCTTCGTCGGTGGACACATTCATAACACCGATGTGGGGGGCGCGGTGCCGGCGTCGCTGTCACGTACCCTGACCGAGATTCATCAGGAAGGGATCCGCATCCCACCGACAAAAATCGTGCGTGAAGGGGTACTGGATGAAGCGCTGCTGACCGTGCTGAGAACCAATGTGCGCGCACCGGAACAGAATATGGGCGATCTTCATGCGCAACTGGCGATGCTGGCCAACGGTGAGAAGCGCGTATACGAAATGATCGCCCATTTTGGCGTGGAAAACTTTAAGCAAGGTATGGTGGCACTGCTCGATTACGCGGCCCAGCAGGCGGAACGTATACTGGAAAGCGTACCGGACGGCGATTACTTCTTCGCGGAGTACGCCGATGAGGACAGTGTGAACGGCAAACCGATGCGTGTCGCGATGACGCTAAAAATACGGGGTGGACGTGCGCTGCTCGACTACACGGGCAGTGACCCACAATTGCTCTCTTCCCTGAACATGCCCACCGGTGGCATGACGCGTCACGCGCTGGCGCTGGTCGGGTATCACTATGTGCTCTACACCCTCAACCCCGATATTCTGCTGAATGCTGGCCTGGATCGGGTCGTGGAATGCGTGCTGCCTGAAGGCAGCGTCATGAACGCAGTTTACCCGGCGGCGGTCGGTATGCGCAGTCTCACCTGTAAGCTGACGCATGTGCTAACTTTCGGCGCCTTCTCACAGGCAATCCCCGATCGTCTGCCTGCCTGCGCCGCCTGCGGCCTGGCCATTTTGAATGTCAAAACCACCAACGCCTCAGGACGCTCAGTGATCGCCTCGATTGGTCCGGTGGGCGGCGGCGCTGGCGGTATGCCTTTCGGTGACGGCGAAGAGGGTTCCGGCGCGAACGTCGCGTTCCTGCGTAACACGCCGGTAGAAATAAACGAAGCAGAAGTCCCGATCCGTATCACGCGTTACTGTCTGGTCCCGGATTCCGGTGGCGCGGGTCAATACCGCGGAGGCTCCGGCCTGATGATGGAGTTTCAGGTATTTGCACCGGACACCACGGTAACTGCACGTAACCGTGACCGTACGCATTTCGCCTCATGGGGCGTGCTGGGGGGTAAGGCAGGCAGCAATGCCATCTTTGTGCGTAATCCGGATAGCGCATCACCAGAAATGCTGGGCAACAGTGACGTTATTCACTGCCAGGCCAGCGATGTTATCCGCCTGACAGGTGCGGGCGGCGGCGGTTACGGTTCGCCGCTGGCGCGCGATCCTGAGCAGGTATTGCGCGATGTCAAAAGCGGCTATGTCTCACCAACCCGCGCAGAAGAGGATTACGGCGTGATCATCCGTCACGGCGAAATAGATAACACTGCCACCCAACAAAAGCGTGCCGAACTGTCAGCAACCTGTCCTCCCGTCGCGCACTTTGATTACGGTCCATGGCGCACCCGGTTTGAACAAAGCTGGACAGCAGAACGCTACCAGGCACTCACTGATATTCTCTCTGGCGTACCGATTATCTGGCGTTTTCACATCAAACATCGCCTGTTCGATGCCCTCACCAAAGCCGAAGAACAGGGCAATGTAGCCCCCCTGGGCGGCGAGTTAATTTATCGCCTGTTCGACGATTTCAGGGATGAATACCGGGAATTTCTTCAGAACGCTTAACTCTCCAAAGGTAGCGAACAACTTCGCTACCTTTGGTGGTTGGGGTTCAGTTCGCGCCCCTGCTTCTGCAGTCCTTCCGGCACAAAGAGTAGAGCATGACGCCAATAAATAGTCCCCCTGTTGAGCGCGTATCTTTTTCGCTCTATCTTTCTGACATTCCATGGCATCGGTTGTTATCAGTTTTCCCTTTATACCCAGAAGGCTAATAAGCTCCAGCATCGCTGTAATCTTGTTAGATTTCTCATCCGTTTTTCTCTGACCCAGTACCAGACTGTGCATTGTGGAGAAGGCGCTTATTAAATGAATGGCTCCCCGCCGACGACTTTTATCATAAGAGTGACGAAGCGTTTTTCCATCAATTGCAATAATGTCATTATTGTCTGATATATGGCAGTCACGCATCCAGCTAATAAAGCATTTATGAAATTTTTCAGGACTGATACAGGACACAACTCTGGCAATAGTGTCGTGGACAGGAATGCCATTATCAAAATCGCCATATTGTTTCAGAAAATCAAGATGGGTTTCACCAAAATCCTCAATATCCTCCCAACCTTCAGCGCCAGAAATAACAGCACATATCGTCAACAACAGAATATCAGATAATTTATGCTCCACCTTCCAGGATTGTCTGTAATCAGGGATGACAGTGATGTGCTCCATGAGTTTTGTAATATCCATATTTATTCTCCTTTATTCAGGAGAATTTGATCACAAATAACAATTAAATGATAGTTCTTTCACCGTTATGAACGGTATTCACCTGAGTGAAAACCGTACATTTTTAGTATGTAAAATGTACTTTTCATGATCTTTCCCTGGGGGATTGGTGCTCATTGTATTCCTTCACATCGGCAGAAAAATTATGCTCTGAAAAAAGCAGACATGCATTAAGTAAGTTAATTATTGCTTAATTTTTATCGCATATTCTTTATGAAAGTCTTTGCCAAAATGGATTGTTAATTCACGCCCAACTTTTCATGCCTGCTGATAATATGAAAAAATAGTTATGTACTTCATCAAGCCATAAATATTTATTACGCACATCCACTTGAAATGAATAATATCAAACCACTTACAGTTAGGCTCTGGCTATTGAATGCCTATTTTTTAGCATAACTAAAAAGCAATCAATCCACTGCATGAATAATGTACCTCTCGCAGTTTACCCCTCTGTTAATTCAATCGTTACTTTTTATACAACATGTTATAACAATTTTCTTCAGAAGATAAATCATATCTATAAAAACAATAATCTGAGAATTGCTTAAGTTTTTTTTCATTTAAATTACTAAGTAATGGTGTATCACAACCTGCATTGCAATTTGTTGGATCAACAAAAAAAAGGTTTGCACTCATATGCTTTTTAATAAAAAAGACATATTCTGTATCTTCCTTGAATTCACCAGATACCTGCTCAACACCAACAAAAAACCATGCAAGGGTCAATATTAATGCCATTATGACAACAACCCAACAATAATTTACCCTGTTAGCATTACCCATACCCCCCCCCCCTAAGATTGTTTATATTTAGTTGGTTTACCCAGATTAAATTCTTTTCTCAATTTTTCAACAAACTCCATACCTAAATTACCAGGGCAGGATCTTTCGATTACCTCGTTAGGCTTTTTGGGATTACGGTAAAAAATCTGGTGTTCCTTGTGCCCACCAAGTTCCGTAATATTAAAATAGTTAAGCAACGTGGATATGATTTTTTTTACTGCCTTTTCTTGCAAAGGGGTTACCTCATCATCAGAATCCAACCATTGTTCATCTAAGTCAGACATTAATACAATGCCTATAATAGATGTATTGCCAAAACTGATGTGAGCACCTTTATTTCTTATATCCTGCCCTTCAAAAATTTCACCATCACATCCAACAGCATAATGATAACCAAACTGGTTAAATTTACCCATATGCTCTTCTTCAATTTTTTTTATTTTATCACCATTCAAATCTGAACATGAATAACTATTCCCAGCATTATGAATAGCGATTTTAGTATAATTCCAGTCAGGGGAAACTTTCTGACTATCATTGGCCTTCCAGTCTGACCGAGTTTTGAATACACATCCACTCTTTCTCACCTCTGATATTATCGCTTGCCGCACTGCGGCTCTATTATCTAACTGAACAGGATTGATTTTATAATTTTTCTTATCTAATTGCTGCACCGATACCACTGTACATTCCGAATTAAAATTACTATTCTTTAAATCATCATCATCTGACATAACCTCATCATCCAAGAAAACCTCTTTCTTGGGTGAAATAAAATTAAATGAAACCGTTGGTGTTTTCCCTGTAAATCGTATTGGTTGAGTAAATCCAAACTGATCGGTTCTCCCACCACATACCTTTCCCGGCTTGAAATTGATATAGTAATCAATATTTTTTTGAGGCTCCCCAGTATGCTTGTCTATTGCGCGAGCCAGACCTATTTTATTAGCATTAATCAGCACTATTGAATGAGGCTTTGATTCAGCCAATTCAGTAGAATGCTTTAAAGAATTCTCATTTGATTGAGCCATTTAAACTGTCCTCAGACACAAAGTTTGCAACTATTTCAAACTGAAGAGGCCTCTCCCCAGTTTTTATTAATACGCGACCTTTTTCATCAGCCACCCCTGTATTTATAGTTCCATCTTCAAATTTTATTGTATAGTCCACAAAAGGAACAGGTTCACCGGTTATATTACTTTTGAAATCTATGAAACGAATGTATTCATCTAGCTTAATTAGCGGAAAGACCATCATTTCAGGCTTATGCTGCGTTTTTTCCCGCCTGACGTAATACCCGGCCCTTGTTCTGTACTCCCCGGCCGTCGCTGATTCAATAGCATTCCCATCCAGCGTGATATAACTCCCGCCACCATTCAGGGTGATCCTCTTTTTCGCGATGATTTTGATTTCATCCTCCGTGCTGACAATGCTGATTTCTTTACGTGCCAGCAATTCCATCAGGTCGTTCTGCGCCTGCACCTGCACCGGACCCTGGTTCGCGATGAGCTTGATGCCGAGCTTTCTCACAAACACGCTCAGCGTATTGCCAACCCCAATGAAAAAGTTCTTCATCACGCTGACGTCAGCATTTTTACCGGCAGTGGCAATCAGGTTCTGGCCAGCAGACACCTGCAGATGTTCCCCGCTGGTCATCGCCATACCCTCCGGCGCACTCAGCAGCAGCACCGATTTTTTGAGATCCGTCAGTTGCTGTTCCAGCAGCGTAATCTGCGCCTGCAGGTCCGCCGGATTTGCCGTCGCCGACTGCGCATCCGCCGAAATGGATGTCATCTGTTCCCGGGCATCACCCAGATTGCTGACCGCCGGCTGCATCTCCAGCACCTGGCCCTGGGCCTTCGTCTGC
>NZ_RQVV01000052.1 GCF_009295515.1 Erwinia endophytica
GGTCATTGGACATTATCTGAACATAAAACACTATCAGTAAATTGGAATCATTACCGAGAAATTGTGCGTGCCGTCAAATCATAGGTTCGCCTACACCAGACCGACTGGTGATGGTACCAATGGGATGTTCAGAGTCAATACTCTATGTCATGAAATGGGGATAACCCAGAAAATATTTCACAGACATATATCCCCTAATGGCCAATTGTGATCTGACGGTATAGGGGTTTGAGGTGAGTAGACCCGCTGGTTACCCGGACGGGCCCCTCCTCAGAACCGGACTTGCGGAACTACCGCATCCGGCTCCCGACAGATCAGTGTCCCCACACATATTCAGCGAGAGTGGAACATTGACTGAGTTCTCCATCGCGATGGGTATCCCAGCATTTTGAGGATCAGATCCAGCTTTTCCCATGTCATTGGGTGTCGGCCACCTTTACGGTTGAACCACCTGCAGATGATCCGCCTGCTCTGGTAGACGAACTGCCCCACACGTCTTTTGTTATCTGAGATGCCATGGTAATTAATCCATCCACGCACTACCCGGATAACCGTGTTCAGGGTCTGTCTTCTGTTGGCGTTCAGGTTCTTCCACAGGGAGTCTCTCAGGCCTTTCAGCCTGGCCGCAAAGCGGTCCTTCCGGCTGGTAAACTTCAGCCGCCAGTTAGATCGGACCGCATATCAATTGTTCTAGGACAATATCTAAATTTATCGATTAACCATTTAGGAAAATCTCATGGAGGAATATCACATGGAAAATGATGGAGATTTAACATACGATACCCTTGAAACTCAAAGCATAGGATCAGAAAAATTGGTCAGTCTAATATCACTATTTAATCACAAAGGTGGTGTCAGTAAAGCAATAACCGTTTTTCATCTTGGTTGGAAAATTGCTGACCCAGGTAAACATGTACTTGTCGTTGATGCTGGTCCTCAATGTAATTAGATTGCCAACCTTTATTGGTGGTTCCCCCCCCTGGACAATGCCCCCTCGAATAATGGGGGTGACAGAGCCTTGTATGACGCATTATTCCCCGGAACGTAAAACCGCCGTATTGGCAAAGTTACGGCCGCCTTACAATATGACGGTCTCCTCCATGAACAGGAGAAAGGGAAAGAATTCGCGCAGAAACTGCTGAACCATAAATCTGAGGCCATGAGAGGTTAGTACCTTGATACCAGGGGCAAAGAATACGTGATGCTTTAAAACACCGAAGATCATATTTCGAGTAACCGAAAATAAAACCAATAAAAACAATCAAATAAAAAAAGACCGAAGACGATTCCTATCTTCGGTCCAGGGAAATGGCTCCTGTAGGAGCCGTGCGCTAAAAGTTGGCATTATGCAGGCGATGTCGCCTTGCCCTTTAAAAGGTAGTCGATATGTGGGGGTTTTCCAGCCAGTTGTCAACAACGAAACAGAAAGATGCCAGCTCTGTGATCGTGCTGGCAGAATGGTTACTTCACGGAGGTTATGGCCGAATATGCCAATGTTGGATGTTACTGGCTGACTCAGTCACACAGTTTTTGAGCACGCTCGATAAACGGCGCCAGGCTCTTCTTCTGTCCAGGATGTTGCGGATCGTCAATCTGGATGACGCTGACCGGCTGTCCTTTCAATTGGCCACTTTTCATCATCTGCTGCGCAACGTCGTTTAACGGATATTGCATCAGTGTACTCGGGTTGATAACCAACAATGCACCGCCTTTAGCACAAGTCAGCATGACCTCTTCCCGATCAAACGCCCAGTTATCTTTCCCCACTTCAAAACGGCTGACAGTGATAATTTCTGCGGCCATCGCGCTGGAACAAAAACTCAGAGCAATCATCAAACTGGCCATTTTTTTCATGATCTAGCAACCTCTTTGGATAACGCCTGGAGCGGCGGTAAAAATAATCAATTTCAGGCCGGTTCCTGCGTGGCAAACACGCTGACCAGCAGCAAAACCAGCGCAGCAAGGAACAACTCCAATAACGTGGTGAGCATAAAATAGTACTGAGCGTGCGCGCCACTGCGCTGAAAACGTGGCACCAGCCAGTACCGGTTAAATAATGCAACGGCACACATGACAACCACCAGAGTTGTTTTCAGCAACAATAACCGGCTGTACAGATGGAAACTTGTTAGCGGCCAGCCCAGGAGCAGCCATGCATTGATAATTCCGCTGATCACTACCAGTGCAACGGCAAGATGTCCATAACGTGAGAAGCGCATCAGAGATCTAATTGCGTCATAGCGCGTATTCAACTGGTGTGCTTCACGCATCAACAGCAGTACCGGCAACAAACCGCCAGCCCAGAAAGCCGCAGCGATAAGATGTACAGCCTGATTACTGCGCTGCAACATACCCATAGCACCGTCGAGCATTGCGGCATGTCCGACAAATGCCAGCCCCATCAACTGCCCTGTCCCACTCAGTAACAACAGCTGTTGTCGAAGTCTGCCTTTAAATGCCAGAGCCACAACTCCCGCAGTGGATACCATCAGATGCCACCGCCACACCTGCCCAAAATGCGTTTGTAGAACCGCCTGCCAGATATCAGCATTAAACAGGTCAGCCCAGCCGTTGCCCATCAGGCCAGTTTGTACAGCGAACAGCAAAATAGCTGAAAGCAGCGCCAGCACAGCACTGGTCGCCAGCAGGTAATGAAATTTTTCTGCCAGATAGCTGCGGAATCTGGCCGGGGCCATCAATGCGGTATAAACACTGCCTCCAGTCAGCGACATTAACGCAGTAAAATGCAGCCAGCGGCACAGGAAATAAAACAGACTGAGAGACATATTACTTCACGCTGCAGCTATCGTTCCCCATGGCCTTATGACCGTCCACTGACAGCACAAGCCCATTGACCTGATAATGACCATGGGTCGGGGATTTTTCCCACGGTATCATCATCTGGTTTTTTAGATGGGCATGAGCGGATACCTGCTGCGAGAAAGTCGCCGCCAGGAGGAATGCAAAGGACAGAGAGATTTTACGCGTTAACATCGTGTCATCCTGAACAAAGCAGCGCTGCAGTGCTGGTGCTGTAGCCTGGGTAAGCTCGAAAGGATACTCCGCTTAAAATAGGGTGTCGAGTCCAGCAAGATAGCCACTGACCGCCAGACTTGCGAAATCTCTCTGGGTACTTTATGTTTGCCTCGAATCTCAGGAGAATTCGATGAATTACAATCTGGCCGAGCTGCCACAGGAAGAAAAAGATAAAGTTAACGTTGAGTTGGCTGCTGCCAGCGTGGCGTTTAAAGAGCGTTATAACATGCCAGTCATTGCTGAGGCGGTCGAACGTGAACAGCCTGAATCCCTGCGTGACTGGTTTCGTCAGCGGCTGGCACAGTACCGACAGATCTCGCTGAGCCTCTCCCGTTTGCCTTATGAACCGAAGCAAAAATAACAGATTAATTCGGCTGTTTGGTGTTTTCTCGGTGAGCCAGTGACGTATTTGACTCATTCCCAACCTTAGTGGAGAGCTTATGTCCGTCTGGAGCGTTGCGGCGGCGCAATCGGGATCGCGTGCCGGTGAGATTGACTGGAATATTTCGCACCATATGGATTTTATCCAACAGGCCGCTGAACTTCAGGTCGATGTGCTGATTTTCCCCGAACTGTCTCTCAGCGGTTATGAACTGGCTTTCAGTCCGGCACTGGCAATGGAAATAAACGATCCCCGGCTTATTCCTTTCTCCATTGCCGCCAGCCAGTATCAAAGCGCCGGTAAAAGCGCATTCTGGGACCCGCATGGCCGCCAGGTGGTACAGGGAGGTGCTGGAGAACAGTTGGTTATCGCCCGGCAAATGGGTAACGATTGGCAAGGCACGGTACATTCGCTACGCGAGCCGCCACTTTTTTGATAGGGATGTGAATGATGTTACGTGTGATTGATACCGAAACCTGCGGCCTGCAAGGCGGCATTGTCGAGGTGGCGTCTGTCGATGTGATTAATGGCCAGATCGTTAATCCCATGAGTGATTTGATTTGCCCCGACCGCCCCATCAGCCGTGAGGCAATAGCTATCCACCGTATCACTGAAGCCATGGTGGCCGACAAACCCCCAATCGAAAAGGTCATTAGCCGTTATCATGGCAGCCCTTATTATGTGGCGCACAATGCCAGTTTTGACCGTCGCGTGCTACCGGAAATGCCTGGCGAGTGGATCTGTACCCTGTCACTGGCGAAAAGCTTGTGGCCGGGGCGGAAATACGGCAACCAGGCACTCAGAGAATCCCTGCAATTAGAGGTTAACCCGCCCGCAGGGCTACATGCGCACCGTGCACTTTACGACTGTTACGTGACAGCGTCACTTCTACTGCGCATCATGAATTTTTCCGGCTGGGATGCTGCTGAAATGGTCAGAAGAATGCAGGTGCGCGGTTCCAGCGCGACCTTCCCGTTTGGCAAGTATCGTGGACAAAAAATCGATGAGGTAGCCAAACACGATCCGGGCTATCTCAAGTGGATGCTGAAGAATATCCTGGATCTGAAGCCAAACCTGCGCAGCGCCATGGAGCGGGCGCTGTCAACCGACTGACGCAGCGCCTGATTGAATCACTAAATTACTTTCCCTTATGCCGCTTTGCTGGAACGACCAGATTTAGCGGGTTTTTCCGCTTGTTGGTCGGCAACAGCCGCTTCTGTCATTTCAACGGCGCTGTCTTCTTCATTCCGTTCAGTAGCCTCATCACCTTTCCCTTCTTCAACCACCCCTGCCTGCTCCGGCAGTTTACTGGTGCGCAAAATATGTTGAACGACCTCCTTGTTTTCGGCGAAAAACATGCCAAGCGCTTCACGTTGTTGATCTTCCATATCGCATGGCGCCCCGCTCAGCCAGTCGGAGAACACTTCTGCCATATCGAGCATTTTGTCGTACGCATCAGCGTCTTTCTTACTGGCGAATGTCATCTTTTCCTCACCTTTTCTGACCACAACATATTTAATTTCAACAGCCATAATGCCCACCTTGGTTAACTGTATTTTTGTACAGTGTATCAGTGATAAAATTTTGCCTCAAGCCCGTAAAGCAGATGTATACGCAATCGTTTTCGTTTATACTGCGCGCGTTTTTCATCCATTCAGGTACAGATTATATGACTACTCTTGGTACTGCGCTGCGCCCTGCCGCCACGCGCGTAATGCTGCTGGGTTCTGGTGAACTGGGCAAAGAAGTCGCGCTGGAATGCCAACGCCTTGGCATAGAGGTGATCGCGGTCGATCGCTATGCCGACGCACCCGCTATGCACGTTGCTCACCGCCGTCATGTCATCAATATGCTGGATGGTGAAGCGTTGAAAACCCTGGTCGCGCTGGAACAGCCTGACTTCATCGTGCCGGAAATCGAAGCGATCGCTACCGATATGCTGCTTGAGCTGGAAAAACACGGCCAGCACGTGGTGCCAACCGCGCGCGCGACCTGCCTGACGATGAACCGCGAAGGCATCCGCCGTCTGGCCGCGGAAGAACTGTCCCTGCCAACCTCAACCTTCCGCTTTGCCGACAATGAAGAGACATTCTGTCAGGCAGTACAGGAAATTGGCTTTCCGTGCATCGTTAAGCCAGTGATGAGCTCTTCCGGTAAAGGCCAAAGCTTTATCCGCGATGCTTCCCAACGCCATACCGCCTGGGACTATGCACAGCAAGGTGGCCGTGCCGGCGCCGGTCGCGTCATCGTGGAAGGCGTGGTTACGTTCGATTTTGAAATCACCCTGCTGACCGTCAGCGCCGTGGATGGGATCCATTTCTGCGCGCCGATTGGTCATCGTCAGGAAGATGGCGATTATCGCGAGTCCTGGCAGCCACAACAGATGAGCGCCCTAGCCCTGCAACGTGCTGAACACATTGCAGAAAAAGTGGTTACAGCGCTGGGAGGCTATGGCTTGTTTGGCGTTGAGCTGTTTGTATGCGGCGATGAAGTGATATTCAGCGAAGTCTCCCCTCGCCCACACGATACAGGCATGGTGACGCTTATCTCTCAGGATCTGTCAGAATTCGCCCTGCATGTACGCGCCTTTCTCGGTCTGCCGATTGGTGGTATCCGCCAGTATGGTCCGGCCGCATCCGCGGTTATCCTGCCAGCGCTGGACAGCGATAATGTACAATATGACCTGGGGGACGTGCTCGGCGCTGGCCTGCAAATTCGCCTGTTTGGCAAGCCGGAGATCCACGGCAAACGCCGTATGGGCGTGGCACTGGCAACGGGCCGGGATACGGATGATGCCGTCGCGCGAGCAGTCAACTGCGCAGCTGGCGTTGACGTTCGCGTCTGAATGTATACACACGACATAAACGTGAAAAACGCCGATCAGTCGATACCCTAAAGATAAAATATCGCAGCCCTGACTGACATCGTCAATGTCAGGTGCTTTTAGTCGTCAGAAAGAGGGAAGCAACCCTCTTTCTGACTGACTGCGTTAACCTACTCAGCGCGCGCCAGCAACAGCCTCTTTCGCCAGTTGCGTGATCCGCTGATAGTCACCAGTGTCCAGCGCATCAGCCGGAACCAGCCAGGATCCGCCGATACAGAGCACACTTTTCAGCGCCAGATAATCACGGTAGTTGGCTGGCGAAATCCCCCCCGTTGGGCAAAAACGCACCTGAGGGAATGGCCCACCGATCGCCTGCAGCGCTTTCACGCCGCCGTTTGCTTCCGCCGGAAAGAACTTAAATTCACGCAGACCATAATCCATTCCGGTCATCAGTTCCGACACGGTGCTGATGCCAGGAATCAACGGAACCGGCCCTGCCACCGCCGCTTTCAGCAGTGACTCCGTAATGCCTGGGCTAATGACGAATTGCGCCCCGGCATCGGTCACTTCTTTCAATTGCTCAACATTCAGTACCGTACCGGCACCGACTATCGCTTCCGGTACTTCCCTGATCATCGCTTTCAATGCGTCCATCGCACAGGCTGTACGCAGCGTGACTTCCAGTACTTTCACCCCACCCGCAACCAGTGCTTTCGCCATGGGCACCGCATGTTCCAGTTTGTTCACCACGATAACCGGCACAACCGGTCCAGTAGTCAGAATCTGTTCTGCGCTTGTTTTCCAGTTACTCATTGACCTGCTTCTCCTGTCTGACCAGCCTGTATCCTTTGAAACGGAGGCTGGCTAAAACGACGCACTCGACGTCCGAAAAGTGATTTCATCCTCTACCATACAGGATTGTTACCGGCCTCGTCCATGCGCTTACTCTGTTTTTGAAACCACGGTTCATTTTAAAAAACCGCCCGACAAATGTGACTTAATCAGAGATAACCGGCATCAGCATTATGTCCCTTATCCACAAAAAAGGCCTGTAATCACAGGCCGTTACTTTTGATTTTTTCGTTAAGAACAGGAATAACACCGCAGATTAACCATCACGTTTTTTATTCAAACTCATTCCATGAACGACCATCTCGGGTGATCATGGCCACTGAGGCGACCGGTCCCCACGTCCCAGCCTGGTAAGGCTTAGGCGGTTCGTTATCAGCAGCCCAGGCTTCCATGATGGAATCAACCCATTTCCATGCCTCTTCCACCTCATCACGACGCACAAACAAGGCCTGAATGCCACGCATTGTTTCCAATAACAAACGCTCGTAAGCATCGGCGACATGCGACTGATTGAAAGTTTCAGAGAAACTCAAGTCCAGCTTGGTGGTTTGCAACTTGTGCTTATGATCCAGACCAGGAACCTTGTTCAGAATCTGAATATCCACGCCTTCATCTGGCTGCAAACGAATAGTCAGTTTGTTCTGCGGCAATTCCTGCCAGGATTCTTTAAACAGGTTCAGTGCCGGGTTCTTGAAATAGACCACCACTTCCGAACACTTGGTCGGCAGGCGTTTACCGGTGCGCAAATAGAACGGTACGCCAGCCCAGCGCCAGTCATCGATATCCACCCGGATAGAGACGAACGTTTCGGTGCTGCTCGTCTTGTTCGCATCGTCTTCCTCCAGATAGCCAGGCACTTTTTTACCCTGCACAAAACCGGAGGTATATTGGCCACGTACCGTTTTCTCACGCACGTTGGAATGATCAATACGGCGCAGCGAGCGCAGCACCTTCACTTTTTCATCACGGATACGATCCGCAGAAAGATCCGCTGGCGGCGACATAGCAATCATGGTCAGTACCTGCAACAGGTGGTTCTGGATCATGTCGCGCATCTGGCCAGCTTTATCAAAATAACCCCAGCGCCCTTCGATACCCACTTCTTCCGCCACCGTTATCTGTACGTGGTCGATGGTACGGTTATCCCAGTTAGCCGCGAACAGGGAGTTGGCGAAGCGCAGCGCCAACAGGTTAAGCACGGTCTCTTTACCAAGATAGTGGTCAATACGGAAAACCTGGTTCTCTTCAAAATATTCCCCGACCTGATCATTGATCTCCCGGGAAGTTTCCAACGAGGTTCCCAGCGGTTTTTCCATCACCACTCGCGCAGGCTGAGCATTCAGTTTAGCTGTACCGAGCCCCTTGCAAATGGCGCCAAAGGTGCCTGGCGGCATGGCAAAATAGTTAATGGTAACGCGCTTTTTTTGGTCGAGCATTTTACCCAGTTTGCTGAAGTGCGTGGTATCGTTGACATCAAGATTACAGAAGTCGAGCCGGCTGCTTAATTTGTCCCACAATGCTTCGTCGATCTTCTCTTTCATAAAGGTTTCCAGCGCTTCACGAACGACTTTGGTGTAGGCTACTTTATCCCAGTCCGCGCGTCCCACGCCGATAATGCGTGATTCTTCGTGAATCTGACCGGCTTTCTCTAATTGATACAGGGAAGGCAACAGTTTGCGGCGAGCAAGATCGCCTTTGGCACCGAAAATAACCAGATCGCATGCCTGGGCTGTTTGTGTATCCGCCATTATATTCTCCTCGTTGCAGGGTGAGCCTGACCTGCGGGATCCGTAAGCACTCAGGCCCTTATTGTAATTTTCTTTCAATACAATGTACTGCTTTTGCTGTGGCCACGTAAACCTGAGTGCGGCGTATCAGCACAGAGTAGCCAGATTGTGCAAATTTTGCCGCACCGGGCGGACAGTTTGTGCGTAATTTTTCGGCTTTTTTGTTACGTCGTTTACAACTGTGAAAGTTAGACACAGCTCAAAGTCTGATAAAAAAGAACGACAAAGCGGGCTAAGTCGCTGCTCCACATAATTAGCGCATCATATATTCTCTACAAATTGACATCGATTTCACCTTTGATTGAAATCGCCAGAATATATGAATGGACGCTGTTATGAATATGCTGGAAAAAATCCAGTCTCACCTGGAGCACCTTAGCAAATCCGAGCGCAAAGTGGCGGAAGTGATCCTCGCCTCGCCCGGTTCCGCCATCCATGCCAGTATCACCCTGCTGGCCCGTGACGCTGAAGTCAGCGAACCTACTGTTAATCGATTCTGCCACCGACTGGAGACCAAAGGCTTCCCGGATTTCAAACTACGGCTGGCGCAAAGTCTTGCCCACGGTACGCCCTATGTCAGCCGTAATATCGACGAGCATGACAGCGCAGAGACTTACTCCAGCAAAATTTTCGAGTCGTCGATGGCCGGACTTGAGCAGGCCAGAAAGAGTCTGGATGTCAATGCCATCAACCGCGCTGTGGACCTGCTGACCCAGTCAAAAAAAATCGCCTTCTTCGGTTTGGGGGCTTCCGCCGCTGTCGCTTATGATGCAATGAATAAATTTTTTCGCTTCAATGTGCCTGTCATCTATTCCGATGATATTGTGATGCAGCGGATGTGTTGCATCAACAGCACGGAAAGCGATGTGATAGTGCTAATTTCCCATACCGGACGCACTAAAAATTTAGTCGAACTGGCGCAGCTTGCGCGAGGCAATGATGCCACCGTACTGGCAATCACCTCACCAGGCTCACCACTGGCGCGTGAAGCCTCGCTGGCACTGACCCTGGACGTGCCGGAAGATACCGACATTTATATGCCGATGGTTTCACGCCTGGCCCAGTTGACACTGATAGACGTGCTCGCCACTGGCTTTACACTGCGGCGAGGTGCGCCATTTCGCGACAATCTTAAGCGCGTCAAAGCGGCGCTTAAAGAATCGCGGTTTGAGAAGGAAACCCAGGCTGCGCCACCCACACGTTCCTAAGAAAGACGTGGCCTGGTCATTATAATTACTGAACCTTTACAGGGATTGCTCCAGCATTATCCCTTTCAAAGCCAACGGAGTCATACATGTCCAGACGTCTCAGAAGAACCAAGATTGTAACCACGTTAGGCCCTGCTACCGATCGTGATAATAACCTCGAGAAAATCATCGCTGCGGGTGCTAATGTTGTTCGTCTTAACTTCTCACATGGCACCCCAGAAGATCACCAACAACGCGCCAACAAGGTGCGCGAAATCGCAGCGAAGCTGGGCCGTCATGTGGCTATTCTCGGCGACTTACAAGGTCCCAAAATCCGGGTATCCACCTTCAAAGAAGGCAAGGTCTTTCTCAGTGTCGGCGATCGTTTCCTGCTGGATGCCAGCCTGAGTAAAGGCGAAGGCGACAAAGAAAAAGTCGGTATTGACTACAAAGGGCTACCCGCTGACGTGGTGCCAGGCGACATTCTGCTGCTGGATGATGGCCGGGTACAACTGAAAGTGCTGGAAGTCCAGGGCATGAAGGTTTACACCGAAGTGACCGTCGGTGGCCCGCTATCCAACAACAAAGGCATCAACAAACTCGGTGGCGGCCTGTCAGCTGAAGCGTTAACCGAGAAGGATAAAGCGGATATTTTAACCGCAGCCCAAATTAACTGCGACTACCTGGCTGTCTCCTTCCCGCGTTGTGGTGAAGACCTGAACTATGCGCGTCGCCTGGCACGTGAAGCGGGTTGTGAGGCCAGGATCGTCGCCAAAGTTGAGCGTGCTGAAGCGGTTGCCACCCAGGAAGCCATGGACGATATCATCCTCGCCTCTGACGTGGTAATGGTTGCCAGGGGCGATTTAGGGGTAGAGATTGGCGATCCTGAACTGGTCGGCATCCAGAAAGCCCTGATCCGCCGCGCCCGTCAACTGAACCGTGCGGTTATCACCGCGACCCAGATGATGGAGTCGATGATCACTAACCCAATGCCTACCCGCGCAGAAGTCATGGATGTGGCTAACGCCGTGCTGGATGGCACAGATGCGGTGATGTTGTCGGCGGAAACCGCCGCCGGTCAGTACCCTGCCGAGACCGTCACTGCCATGGCTAAAGTCTGTCTGGGCGCGGAGAAAATCCCCAGTATCAACGTTTCCAAGCACCGCCTGGATGTGCAATTCGACAATATTGAAGAAGCGATTGCGATGTCAGCCATGTACGCGGCCAACCATCTCCAGGGCGTCACCGCGATCATTACCATGACCGAGTCTGGTCGTACCGCGCTGATGACCTCCCGAATTACCTCCGGCCTGCCAATTTTCGCCATGTCCCGACACGAACGTACCCTAAACCTGACCGCGCTATACCGCGGTGTAACCCCGGTTTATTTCGACAGCAATAACGACGGCGTGGCCGCCGCTCACGACGCCATTAATCTGCTGCGTGATAAAGGTTTCCTGATGTCCGGCGATTTAGTCATCGTCACACAGGGTGACGTAATGAGCACCATGGGTACCACTAACACCAGTCGCGTATTGCGTGTCGACTAGATCTCCGCCATGTTATTGAGCCGTCAGGCTCAATAACATTTTCTGGTCCACTCATCTCTCTGGTACGGTGCTTTACGGCAGGACTATTCCAGGCACAAGGCGTGTGGAGACCGACTTCATTCACCCACTCCCCCTCACTTCTTACGATAAAGATCCTTACGCTGGTAAGGCTCGATATCGCCTTCTTTACGCGTTTTCAGCAATTTGAGGATCCAGGTGTACTGCTCCGGATGTGGCCGCACAAAAATCTCCACTTCCTCATTCATACGACGCGCCAGTGTGGTGTCATCCGCCGTGAGCAGGTCATCCATCGGTGGGCGCAGATACACCTCCAGCCGGTGGGTTTCATTGTTGTACACCGGAAACAACGGAACCACTTTAGCCCGGCAGACTTTCATCAAACGCCCTACCGCAGGCAGGGTTGCTTTATAGGTGGCGAAGAAATCCACAAATTCGCTATGCTCAGCACCGTGATCCTGATCCGGCAGATAATAGCCCCAATAGCCTTGCCGCACCGAGCTGATAAACGGTTTAATACCGTCATTCCTTGCATGCATACGACCACCGAAGCGGCGACGGACTGCGTTCCAGATATAATCCATCAATGGGTTGCTTTGGTTATGGAACATCGCGGCCATCTTCTGCCCTTCCGAAGCCAGTACCATCGCCGGGATATCCACTGCCCAGCCATGTGGAACCAGAAAAATCACGTTCTGCTCTTCACTCCGCAGGTTATCGATGATTTCCTTATTGTACCAGGTGATACGTGAGCGGGTATGCTCAGGACGCATCGCCAGTTCCGCCATCATCACCATCGATTGCGGCGCGGTAGCGAACATCTCGTCAATGATCTTTTCCCGCTCGGATTCAGAGCGCTCTGGCATACAGTAATACAGGTTGATTTGCGCCCGCCGGCGGGCGCTTTTGGCTAACTTTCCCGCCATTCGCCCCAGTACGCCAAGCAGCGGATCTCGTATCCCGGCAGGGATCCAGGCCAGTCCCGCACAAGCGCCGATGAGCAGCCAGTTTCCCCAATAGCGCGGCAGCAGAAAGGACCGTTGAAAGACGGGAATAAACTCAATATTGTTTTTTTGACTGTTTTGCATGCACTCGCCTCAAACATAATCGGCTAATGATAGTGCTGGCAGACAATATTGCAATGTCCACCTTCAACCCCAAAAAAGGAAAAGCTGACGGGAAAATCCCGTCAGCTTACAGATATGGGAAAACCGCGGGTTTATTTAAAGTGCAGCTGCGGTATAACCTCGCGTACCTGAGCCAGGTATTCTGAACGATCTTTACCTGTCAGTCCTTCCATCTGTGGCAGCTTCGCCGTCAGTGGGTTAACCGCCTGATTGTTAATCCAGATTTCAAAGTGCAGATGCGGCCCGGTGGAACGGCCAGTACTGCCTGACAGCCCAATGCGCTCACCTCGTTTCACTTTATCACCAGGTTTAACCAACAATTTCTTCATGTGCATATAACGCGTCATGTACTGGCGTCCATGGCGAATAGCGACATAGTTACCCGCTGCGCCACTGCGTTTGGCGACAATCACTTCCCCATCTCCCACAGTCAGCACCGGCGTACCCAATGGCATAGCGAAATCCACTCCCTTGTGCGGCGCAATGCGGTCGGTAACGGGATTCAGACGACGTGGATTGAAGTTAGATGACACACGGTACTGTCGGGTGGTGGGGAAACGCATAAAGCCCTGTGACAATCCAGAGCCACTGCGATCGTAGAACTTGCCATCATCAGCGCGGATCGCGTAGTAGTCTTTATCACCCATTTGCAGGCGTACGCCAAGCAACTGGCTCTGCTGACTCTTGCCGTCCAGCATCTCGCGAGACATCAATACTGCGAACTTATCGCCGTTGCGTAATTTACGGAAGTCCATTTGCCACTGCAGTGCTTTGATGACCTCGCGGATCTCACTGCTGCTCAAACCGGCGTCTTTGGCACTGCCAATAAAGCTGCCATTCACGGTACCGGCAAGAACGCTGTTGTTCCATTCCCCTTTCTGGATTTCAGAAGATAATTTGAAGGTATCGCCAGAACGCACATAAGTCCGTGTTTCACGACGAGACGCTTCCCAGGTCAGACTCTGCAATTGACCATTCTCGTTCAAAGTCCAGGAGAGTTGTTGACCGATCCGCAAATTACGCAGATCTTTATCAACTTTCACCAATTGGCTGATATTCCCCATATCGATGCCATACTGATTAAGCACACTGCTTAATGTATCGCCAGAGGACACGACATAATCATATCTTCCCGTTTGATTAGGCGTCGCATCATCGATCTCATCGATCTCATCTTTGGGGACATCGTCTTCCAGCGCGGGTGTCTCCTCATCAAAAGGTTCACTGGCGTCAGGCAACAACGTGGGCGGATTTTTGTTCAACTCAATATTCTTTACAACCGGGTTGTCCCCTGCGTCGGAAGGATGATAGACATAGGGCCGCCAGACGGAGACGGCCAGAGTTACAACGGTGAGTGAACCCAACATGATGCGGTGAGTTCGCGGCAATGTGTTAAACGCCATCGCGACAGCGCGGGCAATCTGCTGCAATTATCCAGTTCCTCTAGGCTCCTTTCAGGCAGCTCGCATATTGATTAGACAACTGTGAGAGGAATTTCACATAGCTGTCTTTACTCACTGTGATGTTGGTTCCCAACGGATCCAGCGTTCCTGAACGCACTGTGGTTCCCCTGGCAACAGCATCGATCACGGCTGGCCTGAATTGTGGTTCAGCAAAGACACATACGGCCTTGTGCTCAACCAACTGTGTTCGAATTTGATGTAAACGCTGAGCTCCAGGTTGGATCTCGGGATTGACGGTAAAATGACCTGTAGGGGTCAAACCGAAGTGTTTTTCAAAGTAGGTGTAAGCATCGTGAAAAACGAAATACCCTTTTCCCTTAACCGGAGTAAGCTGAATTCCTATTTGCGCATCGGCGCTCGCTAATTCTGCCTCGAAATGCTGCAGGTTCGCGTCTAGTTTGTCTCTGCTTTGTGGCATAAGTTCCAATAATTTTTCGTGGATTGCAACCGCCGTTTGTTTGGCGATTTCAGGGGACATCCACAAATGCATATTATATTCGCCATGATGGTGGTCATTTTGCGTTTCATCCTCCCCTTCATGCGAGTGATCATCGTCGCTCTCACCGCGTACCAATAGCGGTTTAACCGTGTCCAGAGTGGCAAGTTCAATGGATTTTTTGGCCGGAAGTTGGGCCACGACTTTCGGCATAAAAGCTTCCATTTCAGGTCCAACCCAAACCACAAGATCCGCAGCCCGCAAGCGTTTAATGTCGGAAGGACGCAAGGCGTAATCATGTTCAGATGCCCCATCAGGGAGCAGAACTTCTACCGGAGTGACCCCATCAGCAATCGCCGCCGCAATAAATCCTAAGGGCTTAACAGAAGCAACTACCGCCGCCTGAGCTGGCGGTGCTAATGACGTGCCAAGAGCAAGGCCAAAAGCAGAAATAAGTGCTAAAAGAGGCCGTTTATTCTGTAACATAATGCTTCAATCCATCGTGACAAGTCGATGGTGTGTGATATTATAACATTCTAAAACTTCTGCAAGCTGTAATCACTATGTCATCACTGATTAGTCTGGAAAAAATTTCTGTCAGCTTTGGTCAACGAATTGTATTGTCTCATGTTTCTCTGGCGCTACAATCCGGCAAAATTCTCACACTTCTGGGCCCCAATGGTGCCGGTAAATCAACGCTGGTGCGTGTAGTACTGGGACTTATTCAGCCTGAACAGGGCAATGTCATCCGTACCGATCGACTACGAATTGGCTATGTGCCGCAAAAAATTCATCTGGATGCCACGCTGCCCCTCACCGTTGCGCGCTTTATGCTGTTGCGAAACGGTGTAAAACCTGCCGAAATTTTACCCGCGCTAAAAAGAGTCCACGCGGCTCAATTGCTGGATTATCCATTGCAAAAGCTCTCTGGCGGTGAAATGCAGCGCGTACTGCTTGCCCGTGCTCTACTCAATCATCCCCAATTGCTGGTACTGGATGAACCGACTCAGGGCGTGGACGTGAACGGTCAGGTCGCGCTGTACGATCTGATAGACCAGTTGCGTCATGAGCTCAACTGCGGCGTACTGATGGTTTCCCACGATTTGCATCTGGTCATGGCTAAAACGGATGAAGTACTGTGCCTGAATCAGCATATCTGTTGTTCCGGTACGCCGGAAGTCGTATCCAGACACCCGGAATTTATAGCCATGTTTGGCTCACACGGCGCCGGACAATTGGCTATCTATCGTCATCATCATAATCATCGTCACGATCTCCAGGGACGCATTATTTTACGCAGAGGACCAGAACAGTGATTGAATTGTTATTACCTGGCTGGCTGGCGGGAACTTTACTGGCACTGGCAGCGGGTCCGCTGGGCTCATTCGTGGTCTGGCGCCGTATGTCTTATTTTGGCGATACCCTGGCTCATGCCTCCCTGCTCGGAGTGGCTTTTGGTTTGCTGCTTAACATCAATCCATTTTATGCGGTGATTGCCATTACCCTGCTGATTTCATTGTTACTGGTGTGGCTGGAGCGGCGTCCACATCTGGCCATTGATACCCTGTTGGGGATACTGGCACACAGCGCGCTGTCGCTAGGGCTGGTTGTGGTCAGCCTGATGTCCGGCGTACGAGTGGATTTGATGGCCTACCTGTTTGGCGATCTGCTGGCCGTGACCCCAACCGATCTTTACATCATCGCCGCCGGAGTGGCGATTGTGCTGGGTCTGTTGGCGCTGAACTGGCGATCACTGTTGTCGATGACAATCAGTCCGGAACTGGCGCAAGTTGACGGCGTGAATATTCCGCGAACCAGAATGGTACTGATGCTGGTGACCGCGCTAACGATTGGGGTGGCGATGAAGTTTGTCGGCGCGTTAATTATCACTTCACTGCTGATCATCCCTGCCGCCACCGCCCGCCGTTTTGCCCGATCACCGGAACAAATGGCGGGTTATGCTGTGTTGGTAGGGATGCTGGCCGTCACCGCGGGTCTGACCTTTTCCGCCTTTTATGATACCCCGGCAGGCCCGTCCGTGGTGCTGGGCGCCTCACTGATGTTTATGCTGAGTATGGTGAAAAAACTGGCGATATAGCGGCGAACGACAAGCCGGGACCTCTCTCATACAGAAGCGCAAAAAGCATTCTCACCGGATACCCCTCTCGCGTCAGTCATGGCGCAAGAGGATTTATTCACAACAGGAAAGAGACGCCTATACTTTAGCTTCTCCCCTGTCCGGGGAACATCGCGGCCAGTCCTTATTCTTCGCGGGTGATACCAAAATGCTTGTAGGCATGCTGGGTGGCAATGCGGCCACGTGGGGTACGTTGAATAAAACCTTGCTGGATCAGATAGGGTTCCAGTACATCCTCGATCGTTTCTCGCTCTTCACCAATGGCCGCGGCCAGGTTATCCAGCCCCACGGGTCCGCCGGTGAACTTATCAATGATCGCCAACAGCAGCTTGCGATCCATGTAGTCAAACCCTTCGGTATCCACACTGAGCATATCCAACGCCCGTGCCGCCACCTCTCCACTGAGATCGCCATCTGCACGAACTTCAGAGAAATCCCTGACACGGCGTAGCAGGCGGTTAGCGATACGTGGCGTACCACGGGAACGGCGGGCAATTTCCCGCGCCCCTTCCTCACTCAATGGCAGCCCCAGACAGGCGGCGCTACGACTGACGATATACTGCAGGTCATCCACTTTGTAAAATTCCAGACGCTGGACGATACCAAAACGATCACGTAAAGGCGACGTTAGCGCTCCCGCCCGGGTTGTCGCGCCAATCAGCGTGAACGGTGGAAGATCCAGTTTGATTGATCGCGCCGCCGGACCTTCACCAATCATGATATCCAACTGGTAGTCTTCCATCGCCGGATACAACACCTCTTCCACTACCGGCGATAAACGGTGGATCTCATCAATGAACAACACATCGTGCGGCTCAAGGTTAGTCAGCATCGCCGCCAGATCCCCTGCTTTTTCCAACACCGGACCAGAGGTGGTACGCAGGTTTACCCCCATCTCATTGGCGACAATATTCGCTAAGGTGGTTTTGCCCAAACCTGGCGGCCCGAAAATCAGCAAATGATCGAGCGCGTCGCCGCGCATTTGGGCCGCCTTAATAAAGATTTCCATCTGCTCGCGCACCACCGGCTGCCCAATGTACTCTTGCAGCAGCTTTGGACGAATAGCGCGGTCAATGACTTCTTCTTCAGGGATCGTTCCCGGCGTGACCAGGCGGTCGGCTTCAATCATGCATTACCTCAAATAGCTGCGCGCAGGGCTTCGCGGATCAATGTCTCACAATCCGCATCAGGACGCCCTACCTTACTGATCATCCGGCTGGCTTCCTGGGGTTTATACCCCAGCGATACCAGCGCAGCAACCGCTTCCCCTTCCGCGTCATTCGCCGCATCAGTCGTCTGAACTTCACTGGTCAAAGCAAATGGCGCATCGGCAGCAAACAAATCGCCATGCATCCCTTTGAAGCGATCTTTCATTTCCACCACCAGGCGCTCAGCGGTCTTCTTGCCAACACCGGGCAGTTTAACCAGCACCGCGATTTCTTCCCGCTCCACAGCAGTAACAAACTGTTGTGCGGACATACCCGAAAGGATGGCTAACGCCAGTTTTGGGCCAACCCCATTCACCTTGATCAGCTCGCGGAACAAAGCCCGTTCCTGCTTGCTGTTGAAGCCAAACAACAGTTGAGCGTCCTCACGCACCACAAAGTGCGTGAACAGGACCGCTTCATTATTCAGTTCAGGGAGCTCATAAAAGCAGGTCATCGGCATGTGTACTTCGTAACCCACGCCGTTGGCTTCCAGCAGCACCAGCGGCGGCTGTTTTTCCAAAATAGTGCCTCTCAGACGACCAATCACGTTTTACCCCTTATCATTCAGGTTGCAGCTATATGGCTGCTCTCTCACACCGGTGACTTACCTGAGTCAGCGCCCGTGATCCATGCGTTTTATCGCCTTGCCGCCGCGCCCGACATCGGTCAGCTAGCACCTGCCACAAGATAAGTCATGCCGGGGTTATATCATAAAAAAGGCTGGATGGATATCCAGCCTGTCAGGGCCGCAACCGCCCACGACTCAGATTGAGTTGCCCTGCGCCCATGCGGTTCGCATTCTGGCTAACATGACAATGCGTGATTGCAATCGCTAACGCATCCGCCGCGTCAGCCTGCGGATTGGCCGACAACTTTAGCAAGGTTCGCACCATATGCTGCACCTGGCTTTTTTCAGCATTACCGATGCCAACCACTGTCTGCTTGACCTGACGCGCAGCATATTCAAACACGGGAAGGTCATGGTTTACCGCCGCCACAATCGCTGATCCGCGCGCCTGGCCCAACTTCAACGCTGAGTCGGCATTTTTCGCCATAAAGACCTGCTCAATGGCGAAAAAATCCGGCTGGAACTGGGTGATAATTTCACTGACGCCAGCGTAAATCAGCTTCAGGCGAGACGGCAGATCAGTCACGTTGGTACGGATACAACCGCTTCCAAGATAGGTTAATTGCCGTCCCACCTGGCGGATAACGCCGTAGCCGGTGATGCGTGAACCCGGGTCGATACCAATAATGATCGCCATCACGCCTCTCCGGCCAGGGGAAACTGTCGTCGGAGCAACGCCATTACAGGGTTGCCGCCACCTCGTCGGAGATCTCACCGTTATGGTAGACTTCCTGTACGTCGTCACAATCTTCCAGCATATCGATCAAACGCAGCAGCTTAGGCGCCGTTTCTTCATCCATATCCGCTTTAGTTGACGGGATCATGGTGACTTCCGCTGACTCAACGGTCAGACCTGCGGCAATCAACGCGTCTTTCACCTCACCCAGCGATTCCCATGCGGTGAAAACATCAATCGCGCCGTCATCGTAGGCCACCACGTCCTCGGCACCAGCTTCCAGCGCCGCATCCATCACGACGTCCTCTTCCAGACCCGGCGCGAACGAAATCACACCTTTACGGCTGAACAGATAAGCGACTGAGCCATCCGTTCCCAAATTGCCACCGCTTTTACTGAAGGCATGACGCACTTCAGACACGGTACGATTGCGGTTATCACTCAGGCATTCCACCATCACCGCTGTACCGCCAGGACCGTAACCTTCATAAATGATGGTTTCCATATTGCTGTCATCGTCCCCCCCCACACCGCGAGCAATGGCGCGGTTCATGGTGTCACGCGTCATGTTGTTGGACAATGCTTTATCCATCGCTGCACGCAACCGCGGGTTGGAATCCGGATCGCCGCCGCCTAATTTAGCCGCCGTCACCAGCTCACGGATAATTTTGGTGAAAATCTTACCGCGTTTAGCATCCTGTGCCGCTTTGCGGTGCTTGGTGTTAGCCCATTTACTATGACCAGCCATCTATTTAATTCTCTCCTCGAACCCTTACAGGTTATCTTGACTTGCAATATTATTCGCTGACCGTGCCCACACGTCTTACAGACTTAAGTACGTTGCGGTTCCCGCACAGCACAGTAAACAAATTCACGACGACGATAACACCTGGATTCTCAACTAAAACCATATCGTCTACAAACAAAGCTATTCCCCTCATGCTTCCAGCGCGGGTGCGTTGGCAGAGTTCAGTCAGCCAGAACCCGGCAGCCTGAATGATTCAGGGGACAGGCTATTCAAAATATTCTAACCCACCAGCTCTTCGATTGCCTGGCGGTTACTCCAGGAACGGGTCAACGCAGCCGCTTCGGTGGCTGGCAACCAGCGAAAAGCGAGATGTTCGCTCAACACGATATCCCGCTCGGCGGGTAACGCCAGGCTAAACCAGTGTTCGCTATTATGCGTCACCTCCGGCGCATAACGGTGGCGGAAATGGGCAAAGATCTCGAATTGTATCTGACGCTGGCAGTCCACTAAAGTGAGCCGTTCGGCGTTAATATCAATGGCCACTTCTTCACGCACTTCTCGCCGTGCGGTTTCCGCCAGCGTTTCTCCCTGCTCCTGACTACCGGTAACCGACTGCCAGAAACTGGGGTCATCACGCCGTTGCAACATCAGCACCCGCCCGGTATCACGAGCGAAGATAACCACCAGCACCGATACGGGATGCTTAAAGGCCATTTCAGTTGCTCTCGGTTTTTTCCTTTTTCACCACCTCAATGCCTAACTCCGCCAGAGACGCCGGGTTAGCCAGGTTTGGCGCTTCGGTCATCAGACAGGCCGCCGCGGTGGTTTTCGGGAAGGCGATAACATCGCGAATATTGTCGGTACCGGTCAGCAACATCACCAAACGATCCAGACCAAAAGCCAGACCCGCGTGCGGCGGCGTACCGTACTTCAACGCATCCAACAGGAAGCCGAATTTCTCACGCTGCTCCTGTTCGGTAATGCCCAAAATACCGAAAACAGTTTGCTGCATCTGGCTGTTATGAATACGCACCGACCCCCCCCCCACTTCATAACCGTTGATAACCATGTCATAAGCGTTGGCGATAGCCGTTTCCGGCGATTTTTTCAACGTCTCCGGCGTCGTGTCCCGAGGGGCGGTGAAGGGATGGTGCATCGCGGTCAGCCCACCCTCACCATCGTCTTCAAACATCGGGAAGTCCACCACCCACAGCGGCGCCCAGGCATCAGCTTTGCTGATATTCAGGTCCCGGCCCACTTTCAGACGCAGTGCGCCCAAGGCATCGGCGACCACTTTAGCGTTGTCCGCGCCAAAGAAAATGCAGTCGCCATCAGCCGCGCCAGTACGGCTCAGGACCGCCTCGACAATCTCCGCACTGAGGAATTTAGCCACCGGGCTGCTAATCCCCTCCAGACCGTTGGCGCGCTGGTTAACTTTCATCCACGCCAGGCCTTTGGCACCGTAAATTTCAACAAATTTACCGTATTCATCAATCTGTTTACGGCTTAGCTGAGCGCCACCCGGCACCCGCAATGCCGCCACGCGACCTTTGGCATCGTTGGCCGGACCAGAGAAAACTTTGAATTCAACCTCTTTCAGCAGATCCGCAACATCCACCAGTTCCATCGGATTACGCAAATCCGGTTTGTCAGAACCATAGCGCCGCATCGCTTCTTCAAAGGTCATCACCGGGAAATCGCCCAGATCGACACCCGCGACCTCTTGCCACAGTTCACGCACCATCTTCTCCATGATTACCCGCACCTGAGGCGCGGTCATAAAGGAGGTTTCTACGTCGATCTGGGTAAATTCAGGTTGACGATCAGCGCGCAGGTCTTCATCACGAAAGCATTTCACTATTTGGTAATAGCGATCAAAGCCAGACATCATCAACAATTGTTTGAACAGTTGTGGTGACTGCGGCAGCGCATAAAACTTACCTTTATGCACACGGCTTGGCACCAGATAGTCTCGCGCCCCTTCTGGCGTGGCCTTGGTCAGCATCGGCGTTTCAATATCCAGAAAACCGTTGTCGTCCATATAACGACGCACAAAACTGGTGATTTTCGCCCGGGTCTTCAGCCGACGAGCCATCTCCGGGCGGCGCAAATCCAGATAGCGGTATTTCAGACGGGCTTCTTCGCTGTTGTTCTGATTTGAATCCAGCGGCAACGGTTCAGCACGATTGATAATGGTCAGATCAGTGGCGAAAACCTCAATCGCCCCCGTCGGCATCTCACTGTTTTTATTCTTGTCGTCACGGGCCCGCACGATGCCGGTAAGCTGAATGCAAAATTCGTTACGCAGCTCAGAAGCCAGCTTGAAAGCGTCCTGGTTGTCGGGATCGAAAAAGACCTGAACGATGCCTTCGCGGTCACGCATATCAATAAAGATCAGGCTTCCCAAGTCGCGGCGGCGATTGACCCAACCGCACAGTGTCACTTGCTGGCCTACGTGAGACAAGTTGAGCTGTCCACAATACTCAGTACGCATAACGATATCCTTTAAACTCCGCCGCTTCGCCGCAGCATGATTCAGTTTTCAGCCTTTATAAGGCGATGCTGCCGCGAAAAAAGGCGGCTATTATAATGGAAAAAGCCCGACGCGATAAGTGCCGTCACGCACTCTGTATTATTGATAACAGGCAATCTTCTCCACAATGCTCCCATTACTCACAAAAGCTAACAAATTTCACGCGTTTCGAACATTCTCGTGATCGCTCATAACCGCTGATAGCCTGTAACCTCAATGATTTCCCCTTTTTGCTGGAGAGACTATGTTGGAATTAAACGCGGCATCCACCGCCCTGGTACTGATTGACCTGCAGGAAGGCATCCTTCCTTTCGCTCGGGGTCCCTACACGGCGTCCGATGTGGTTTCACGGGCCGCCAGGCTGGCCGGGAAATTTCGCACGGTAAACGCCCCGGTAGTGCTGGTACGAGTGGGCTGGGCGAAAGATTTCGGTGATGCGCCAAAACAACCGACCGATGCCAGTCAGAGTGGCGCACTGCCTGATAACTGGTGGGTTTACCCGACCACGTTAGGCAAACAGGATAGCGACATTGAAGTGATCAAACATCAGTGGGGAGCGTTTTACGGTACCGATCTGGAATTACAATTGCGCCGCCGCGGTATCGATACCATTGTGCTGGGCGGTATCTCAACCAATATTGGGGTAGAATCCACCGCACGTAATGCCTGGGAGTTGGGCTTTAACCTGGTCACGGTAGAGGATATCTGTAGTGCCGGCAGCGCTGAAGAACACCACGGTAGCTTCAAAAATATTTTTCCTCGTCTGGGCCGGGTGCGCACCAGCGAAGAGGTTATCGCCGCTCTGTAGTTTTTACCGCCATCGATTGAAGGGATTCGATCGATGGGTGCCTCTCCACCTGTTCATTCTGCCCTTGCAAGCCAGCAGGACCTTCAGGGAGACCCCGTGAAACCTTGTTATCTTGGACTGCCGCAGTGGCAACATCCGCAATGGAAAAAATTAGGAATGAGTACCCTTGCCGATTACGCCCGCTATTTTAACTGCGTTGAAGGCAACACCACCCTTTATGCCTTGCCTCGTCCGGAAACGGTTCAGCGCTGGCGTGATATGACGCATGACGATTTTCGCTTTTGCTTTAAATTTCCCGCCACTATCAGTCATCAAGCCGCCTTACGCCAGTGCGGCGACCTTACCGCTGAATTTTTTGCCCTGTTGGAACCGCTGGCTCAGCGTCTGGGGCAATACTGGCTACAACTTCCCGCCACCTTCGGTCCGGTGGATTTACCGGTGTTGTGGGCTTTTCTGGATGGATTACCGGATACCTTCCATTATGGTGTGGAAGTGCGTCATCCGCAGTTTTTCGCCAAAGGTGCAGCCGAACAGGCATTGAACCGCGGCCTGCACCAGCGCAGGGTTAACCGGGTTATCCTTGATACGCGAGGCGTGCATTCGGCCGTGCCCAGCAATCCGGAAATTATCGCGGCCCAACGTAAGAAACCACAACTGCCGGTGCATGCGATCATGACAGCGGAGCAACCCATAATCCGTTTTATCGGCGGTGATGATGATGAAGCCAACTTGACGTGGTTTCAAGCCTGGCTGAATAAGTTGCCGCAATGGCGCGAGCAAGGCCAGCCCTGGCTATTTATTCACACTCCGGATATCGCTTTTGCGCCAAAACTGGTGCAACATCTGTGGCCCGCGTTACAACAGGTGGTGCCAGAGGTGGGAAACGCCCCAGACTGGCCGCAACAGGAGCGCCTGTTTTAGCGCTGGCGATGCATCACTGTTATTTAATCATGCTATGTGTTGGGGTATGACAGCCCCCGTTTTCATCGCTATCATGGCGTCTGAAATTTTTTGTGCTTGATGGGAGTCAGGATGGTCAGCGCCCTGTATGTCGTGCTTGGAGCACTGTTTCTGATTAAGTTTTCGTTCGATGTTGTTCGCCTGCGCCGCCAGTATCATGTTTCTCATGGCGATGGCGGATTTTACGAGCTGCAAATCGCTATTCGTATCCACGGAAATTCGGTGGAAACCATCCCCATCGCCATGTTGCTATTGGTAATGATGGAAATGAACGGTGCCGATATCTGGCTATTGCACCTGGTGGCGCTGTTGTTCTTCCTCGGCCGTTGTCTGCACTACTATGGTATGCGTACCAGTACTTTGTTATGGCGTAAAAACGGCATGATAATTACGCTGATGTCGCTGGTGGCGATGATTATCCTCAACCTGCTTTTCCTGCCGTGGGATTTGGTCTTGACGCAGCGTTAACCCAACCCCAACCTGACAGGTTGGTAATGATCGTGGGCAGAAAGGATGCAGCCAACGTGACTTTCTGCCAAAATAGCGCCTTTCCGTTTTTCTGCCGGACTTACCCATTATGTCTAACCGCGATACGCTGTTCTCTGCGCCGATTGCCAAACTGGGCGACTGGACATTTGATGAGCGCGTGGCTGAAGTTTTTCCCGATATGATCCAACGCTCGGTGCCCGGTTATTCGAACATTATTTCGATGATCGGCATGCTGGCTGAGCGTTTTGTTCAACCACATACTCAGGTTTATGATCTGGGGTGTTCCCTGGGTGCCGCGACACTTTCCGTGCGCCGCAATATCAATGTCGAAGGTTGTAAAATCATCTCAGTGGACAACTCCCCGGCGATGATTGAACGTTGCCGCCGCCATATTGATGCATTCCGCGCTGACACGCCGGTCGACGTTATCGAAGCGGACATTCGCAACATCAGTATTGAGAATGCCTCAATGGTGGTGCTGAACTTTACGCTGCAGTTTCTGGATCCGAATGAACGCCAGCAATTGCTGAATACTATCTGGCATGGTCTGCGTCCCGGCGGCATTCTGGTATTGTCTGAGAAGTTTAGCTTTGCCGATCCGGTGGTAGATGAACTGCTGTTCAATATGCACCACGACTTTAAGCGTGCAAATGGCTATAGCGAGCTGGAAATCAGCCAAAAACGCAGCATGCTGGAAAACGTGATGCTGACCGATAGCGTTGAAAGCCATAAAGCGCGTTTACGGACCGCCGGATTTGAACATGTGGATCTCTGGTTCCAGTGCTTTAATTTCGGTTCGCTCATCGCCCTGAAGGCAGGTTCAGTTTGATGGATTTTGGAAACTTTTATCAGCTTATCGCTAAAAGCCCGCTTTCTCACTGGCTGGAGACGTTGCCAGGACAGATTGCCGCCTGGCAGCGCGAGCAGTTGCATGGTCATTTCAAAAACTGGGACCGTTCAGTAGAACATTTACCTGTATTGCAACCGGAAACACTGGATTTACTGCACAGCGTCACCGCGGATAGCCGCCATTTGAGCGATCGCCAACGCCACGGAATTGAGAAACTGCTACGTAACCTGATGCCGTGGCGCAAAGGTCCCTACTCCCTTTATGGCGTGCATATAGACACTGAATGGCGTTCAGACTGGAAGTGGCAACGGGTGTTACCGCATATTTCACCGCTGGCGGGCCGGACGATCCTCGATGTGGGGTGCGGCAGTGGTTATCACATGTGGCGAATGATCGGCGCAGGCGCGCATCTGGTGGTGGGTATCGATCCGATGCAATTGTTCCTGTGTCAGTTTGAAGCGGTGAGAAAACTGTTGGGTAACGATCAACGGGCGCATTTACTGCCGTTGGGTATTGAGCAATTACCAGAACTGAAAGCGTTTGACACCGTATTCTCGATGGGCGTGCTCTACCACCGTCGTTCGCCGTTGGATCATCTGTTGCAGTTGAAAAATCAGTTGGTAAGCGGTGGCGAGCTGGTGCTGGAAACACTGGTGATAGAGGGTGGCGACCGCGAGGTCCTGGTACCGGGTGAGCGTTATGCGCAGATGCGCAATGTTTATTTTATCCCCTCAACAGGCACCTTGCAGAACTGGCTGGAGAAGTGTGGTTTTGTCGACGTACGGGTTGTTGATTATTCCGTGACCAGCACTGGGGAGCAGCGCCGTACCGACTGGATGACCAGCGAGTCACTGGCGGAATTCCTTGACCCTGACGACCACAACAAAACACGGGAAGGCTATCCGGCCCCATTACGGGCCGTTCTGGTGGCGCGGAAACCTTAATGTTCTGCTGACGACGAATGGCCATTAGCCAGCCACTGAACGCCGGGCCGCCATGCATCAATCCCTGGCGGCCCGATGTCAGTCGCCCTTCCCCGACACTCAGTGGCTTAACTACGCCGCCCCGGGTCATCAACGGCGCGACAGCGCCAGCTTCGCGGCGAAACCGATAAAAACACAGCCAGTCAGTCGATCCATGACTTTCATCACGGCTGGCTTACGCCATTTTTCAGCGAAATACTGTGTGGAGGCGATTAATATGCTGTTCCACAACGTGCCAATCACCACATGAGTGAATGCCATCCCCAGGCTCCACAACGCCACAGACGCGCCTGCCGGGATAAATTGCGGCAGAAACGACACATAAAAAACCCCGACTTTCGGATTCAACAGATTACCCAGTAATCCACGCATAAACACCCCACGATAACGGCTCTGGTGCTTGTCTTCTGGCGCGTGGTGCTGAAAACTACAACGCGGTTTCAGCAGTAAGCCAACCCCCAGCCAGAGCAAATAGGCGGCGCCCAGCAATTTCAGGGCGTTATAAGCCATTTCCGACGCCAGTAGCAACGCGCCTAACCCGAGCCCCACTGCCGCGCCCCATACCATACAGCCGGCATTGACGCCCATCCCGGTTACCAGCGCCTTTTTCCAGCCGCTGGTGGCGGATGTTCTGAGGATTAACGCGGTATCAAAACCTGGGGTCATGGTCAGGATAGTGATAGCAATCAGAAACGTGAACAATGAGGTAGCCATCACTGAGTCCATTAATAAAAAATTAATATTAGCATTTTTTATGTAATGTTCAATTGACTGAACTGCTGGCTGTCATTCAAAACATCTCGCCATCCACCCAATGCCGTTTTTGAACAAATATTCTGAGGAAGAAAGGATTATCCTGGATACCGCACGACATCTTTTTTCATTTATCTGAAAGGAGTCTCACCATGAGTAAGTTCGTTTTCTCCTCTCCACGTAAATATGTCCAGGGGGCTGGTGTTCTGGCGCAATTAGGCGAGTATGTAGCAGAATTAGGTGACTCTGTTTTTGTCGTAGCCGATGAAACCGTCTGGGGACTGATTGGTAAAGAGGTTCAGGCTTCTTTGCAGCAGTACAAAATAAAGTTCCACTATCAGCAGTTCAATGGCGAAGCCTCCAAAAATGAAATCACCCGCCTGGCGGGGATGGCTAAAAACGAAGGGAGCAATCTGGTTATTGGGCTGGGCGGCGGCAAAACCCTCGATACGGTCAAGGCCGTGGCCGATGAACTTAAACAACCGGTGGTCATCGTCCCGACCATTGCCTCAACCGATGCGCCATGCAGCGCCCTTTCGGTGATTTACTCTGACAGCGGCGTATTTGAGAGCTACCGTTTTTACAGCAAAAACCCCGATCTGGTGCTGGTGGACACCCTGGTCTGCGCCCGTGCGCCCGTCCGATTGTTTGCATCCGGTATCGCCGATGGTCTGGCGACATTTGTCGAGGCGCAGGCAGTAAAACGTTCACATAGCAAATCAATGGTTAATGGCGATCCAACCATTGCCGGAATGGCCATTGCTGAAGCCTGTGAAAAAACCCTGCTGACCTGGGGCTTCAGCGCCTATCAGGCGGTGGAGAAAAAACGCGTCACGCCAGCGGTTGAAGCCGTCGTTGAGGCCAACACCCTGCTGTCGGGACTGGGATTTGAGAATGGCGGTCTGGCTGGCGCGCACGCGATCCATAATGGTTTCACCGCCATCGACGGTGAAATTCATCATCTGACACACGGCGAAAAAGTAGCTTATGGGACGCTGACACAGATGGTACTGGAACAGCGTCCTGATGATGAAATTGCCCGTTACATCCGTTTTTACCGCGCCATTAAGATGCCAACGACGCTGAAAGAGATGCACCTGGAAAACGAGAGCTGGGAAAACCTGCTCAAGGTAGGTTCGCTGGCAAACAGTGAGGGTGATACCCTTAAGAACCTTAACCCCAACCTGACAGCTGAAGACATTGCCAGCGCCATCCTGGCCGTTGATGCGTTTAGTCAGACCGTGAAGTAACGCGCGGTCACCCCTGTCGGCAGGCATGATGAGGTGTCAGCAGGATAACCGTCGCGAACACCTCAATCTCATGCGAATAACTCAGCGTACAATTATCGTGATCGTCCCAAAGCTGGCACTCATCTGACGAGGTCAAATCACTGTAATTGTTATGCGTCAAAGTCAGTAAACGCAACTCACGATCTTTCTGGTCATAAGTCCAGGTCATCTTACTGGTGTCTGAGTTGCTGGATACCAGTTGATTCTTCCGGTTCCAGTGATAAGAGTATTCGCCGTTTGCCCTGCCATCCGATCCTCTCGCCACACTTTTTATCAGCCGTTGATCGCTATCATAAGTATTGATGGTTTCGGTAAATCCCTTCTCGCCCTGAAGCAGGAAGACATCTGATGAGCTGGCAATGGTACCCTGTTTACCCAACTGATAATTAATGATGCCCTGCTTGCGATTGACCTCTATGGGCTGTCCTTCTTTAATCACAAACACCGACAGGTCGTAAACAGATTCCCAGCCGGTGGCGACCCGAACAATATTTTGCACCATTTTCAGCATGACATCGCCCTCATGCTTATCGAAGGTCACATCTGCCCGCGCCAGCCCACCGCAGCGGTCGAACTCGCTGATAATACGTTTTTGCTGATCAACATCTTTACCAAACTCGCCCACCACCACCTGCTTTACCGGTCCTTTAACCGTCCCCCCCAGCAACAGTAAGCTGTTACTGTCATTAATTTGCTGAGCCTTTTCCGGGCATTTTTCTGCCGCGAATGCCACATTTAGCGTCATGGTCGTCAGCAGAGCAAGGCTTCCTGCACTCAGCATAATGATCTTCATCAAAAATCTCGTCAAAGAAAGTGGGAGTAAGTAAAGTGTAAAATGATTTGCGCTGCTAATAGAAATTTTCATCGCATGACGCACTCACTGCCTGATAATAGCCGGTGAACGCTTCTATATTTTGCTGAAAAGTGATTTCACGCTAAATCATCGCATATAAAAAAATAAAACGCTGATCCCATCCGTTCTTTATTGCTTCCATAAAAATAACCACTTGATATAAATAAAAAAAGCCCCATCAAAACGATGGGGCCTGGTACGAGCAAACATCACGTCGCTGAACTGGCGTGCTGCGCGGCAAAATCGAGGTCAGGCGACTCTGACTGGCGAACCAAGAGACATCGCAACTTTCATCGCCTCCACCATATCACTGTCTACGCAGGTACGGCTAAATTCATCCGTTTCCGCCACTGAACTCATCGAAACGCCAGCTTTACGATAGCGCATCGGCGAAGCAATTCGCTGGCTGGCCGAACTATGTAGTTCACTCAGGCCAGCATCAATAAATTTCTGAAGATTGCTGAGGCGCACACCTGCGCCAGCCATAATAATAGGACCACGCGTCAGGCGATTTAGTTCATTCAACAACGGTAAACCACTTTCAGCGCTCTGCTGCTGCCCTGATGTCAGGATCCGCGCAACTCCCAAATCAGTCAACTGCTCTAATGCCAGTAATGGGCTATGGCAGAGATCGAAGGCCCGGTGGAAAGTCACCGCCATGCCGTCACACAGCGACATAATTTGCTGCATGCGGGGTAAATCGATGTGCCCATCGACATCCAGTAATCCTACCACTAAACCAGGAAAACCTACTTCCCGAATAAAAGCAATATCGGATTTAATTTCGTTGAATTCGTTCACACTAAAACAAAAGTCGCCACCTCGTGGGCGAACAATAGGGTGAACGGGAATGGTTACTGCCTCACGGGCCTGTATCAGACTCCCGGCTGAGGGCGTTAAACCACCTTCAGCTGGAGCGGCGCAGAGTTCTATACGGTCGGCTCCCGCATTTTCAGCGGCCACAGCACAGTCGACCCCATAGCAGCATACTTCCAATTTTAGCATCCCGTCCTCCTGTAAATGACTGCCAGCTGGTTGTGTAAGTGGATCCTGATGGCTATTATGACCGAAGAATATAAGACTTATATTAGCGGGTATCACCGACATGGCATGCAATTTTGACCAACGGATAGATCGCCGTCACAGCGATAGTCTAAAATGGCAAAAATATGGTGACAGAGATATCCTGCCATTATGGGTTGCTGATACGGACTTCCGGTCACCCGATTGCATTATTAACGCCCTGAAACAGCGGGTTGAACACGGCATTTTTGGCTATGGTTCCCCCCCTACTGAGCTGATTGATGTGGTTATCACCCGGATGGCCGATCGTTACCAGTGGCAGGTTGAACCCGAGTGGTTGGTGTTTTTGCCTGGAGTGGTCAGCGGGTTAAATATCGCGGTACGCGCCTTTACCGCCCAGGATCAAGGCACCATCGCGCCGACCCCAATCTATCCGCCCTTCCGTACTGCCGCAAAACTTGCCCATCGTTTTCAGCTTAACGCACAAATGCGGCGACAAGAGCAACGCTGGCTGATGGATCTCGACGCGCTCGAACCACAGCTGACCGGCCGTGAAAAGTTGCTGATGCTGTGTAACCCGCACAATCCGGGTGGCACAGTGTATCGCCGGAATGAGTTGGAAAATCAATTACGCTTTGCCCAACGCCATGACCTGATTGTCTGTTCTGATGAAATTCACTGCGATATCCTGTTGGAACCCGGAGTGAAGCACATTCCGTTCGCCAGCCTCAGTGAGGATGCCCAGCAACGCTCGGTAACACTGCTCTCGCCGTCGAAAACTTTCAACATCGCGGGCCTGGGCGCGTCGCTGGCCATTATTCCTGATAAGGGATTGCGGACCCGCTTCAACTCGGTCCGTCAGGGCATCGTGCCCACGGTCGATATTCTGGCTCTGGTCGCCGCCACGGCGGCATGGAAAGATGGGCAACCCTGGCTAAATCAGCAACTGGATTATCTACGCAATAACCGTGATTTACTGACCCGTCAAATCAATGCCGTCAGCGGTCTTTCACTGGCTGCGCCAGAAGGCACCTATCTGGCATGGATTAATGCCAGCGCGCTGAACGTGGCCAGTCCGGCACTGTTTTTCGAACGTCACGGCCTGGGCTTTTCACCCGGACGAGATTTCGGTGACGATGGTTTTGTCCGCTTTAACTTCGGTTGCCCACAAAGTCTGGTTAAAGAAGCTCTGCGACGGATTGAAAGCGCCGTCAACTCTTTATAGCTCGCTCTCGACTACCTCTTTCAGGCTCCAGGGATGGAATTTGATGGTGACACGACCATCAGAGATAGCCAGTGTCGGATTGAGCAAACGCTCGCCTTCCCCTTTTGGCGCACTGTTTTTGATTGAAATTCCCGGTTCAGATAACCCTTTATCCGAACAGAGCGCCAACGCGTGAGAGGCCAATTGACTCCCCGTTCCCCGCAAAACAATTTCCACATGTTCCCAGCCTTCATGAGAATAACGCTTGTCTCCCGGCCATGGCAGTTCAACAACGTTTATCTTCCAGGGACCGACACTGAGCGGCGTGTTCAACTCAAACAGTGCTATCGGCCGGCCATTGATTACCTTCTCAGAAAACAGGACCGCATGCTGCAAAAACCCTTGCTTCCAACGCTCTGCGGTACTGTTTTGCTGACAACGCACGGCGATATGATCAGCGTCTAATTCCGCGAGATCCAACCCTAAACGATCTGCCAATGCATAAACAGATAGCACAAAATGTGGTAAATCATCAGACAAATCGCTCAGTTCTGTGGCGATGTGGCTCTCGAACATCCTCTCCCCTCACTATTACTGTAATCACTCTAATCATTAAAGAAAATATTACGCGCCAATTATCACTCCAGTAAATTCGCAATATTAACAAGCCTGAATTTAATATAAAGGCCATTATATGGAAGCCTACTGGAATCACTGCAGTTTAAACTGGCTCAAATTCACTCTTTAATTTGGAAAATGTTTCTTAACATTATGTTTTTTTTAAATTAAATTTATACAACAAGAATAATCTTAAACCATTGCCGCTACTTGTAGGGCACTCTGGATTCTTATAGAGTTTGTTCCGACTCTCTCACAAGGAATAGCAAAATGCTTCTGTTGATACTTGTCGCAGTGCTGATCATTATGATGGGCTTTGCTCTGGTACGCCACTGGAAGGTGCGCAATCACAAAACCACCATAGCGAGCCCTCATCGCCCTCATCGCCGACGTTCTTAATGATTCAGGCGGGAAACAGCGACGAACTGTTCTCCGCCATCTTCGCCATACAGCCGCTCAGGTTCCTGGATAACTGCACGAGAAATGCAGTATACTTTTCCCCTTATTTTTAGCGCGGCCAGTCCACTGCAGAGCACATCGTGGTCTGGTATCGTGCAGAATGACGGCCTGCGCTTTCTGGCGCAGGTCTTTTTTAGCTTATAAGGTAAACCGGTGAATATTCAGGCTATTCTCTCAGAAAAAGTCAGTCAGGCGATGATCGCGGCAGGGGCTACAGCCGATTGCGAACCCCAGGTTCGTCAGTCAGCCAAAGTGCAATTTGGCGACTACCAGGTAAACGGCATTATGACCGTAGCGAAAAAACTGGGTAAAGCCCCCCGAAAACTGGCCGAAGAAGTGCTGACCCATCTTGACCTGCAGGGAATGGCCAGCAAGGTCGAGATAGCTGGCCCCGGTTTCATCAACCTGTTCCTTGACCCCGCCTGGCTCGCCCGGCAAGTCGACAGCGTGGTGAATGCTCCCCGCCTGGGGATTACGCCAGTAACACCACAGACCGTGGTTATCGACTACTCCGCGCCTAATGTTGCGAAAGAGATGCACGTCGGACATCTCCGTTCAACGATTATCGGCGATGCCGCGGTCCGTACACTGGAATTTCTCGGCCACAAGGTGATCCGTGCCAACCATGTGGGTGACTGGGGGACGCAGTTCGGTATGCTGATAGCGTTCCTTGAAAAGCAGCAGAACGAACATCACGACGATCTGGCGCTGGCCGATCTGGAATCCTTCTACCGTGAAGCAAAACGGACTTACGACGAAGATCCCGTCTTCGCCGAGCGCGCCCGTGGTTACGTGGTCAAGCTACAGGGGGGCGATGAATACTGCCGGAAGATGTGGAAGAAGCTGGTCGACATTACCATGTCGCAAAACCAGCTTGCTTATGAACGCATGAATGTCACCCTGACCCGCCAGGATGTGATGGGTGAAAGCCTGTACAACGATATGCTACCAGGCATTGTCGCGGACCTTAAAGCCAAAGGCCTGGCGGTAGAAAGCGAAGGCGCCATCGTAGTCTTTCTCGACGAGTACAAAAATAAAGACGGCGAGCCAATGGGGGTGATCATCCAGAAAAAGGATGGCGGCTATCTCTATACCACTACCGATATCGCCTGTGCCAAATATCGTTATGAAACACTGCATGCCGATCGGGTGCTGTACTACATCGACTCTCGTCAGCATCAGCATCTGCAACAAGCCTGGGCTATTGTGCGTAAAGCGGGTTATGTACCAGATTCCGTGCCGCTGGAGCACCATGCCTTTGGCATGATGCTGGGCAAAGACGGCAAACCGTTTAAAACCCGTGCCGGGGGCACCATCAAGCTGTCCGATCTGTTGGATGAAGCGGTTGAGCGCGCGACCCGCCTGGTCAGTGAGAAAAATCCAGAGATGCCTGCGGATGAGTTGCAGCGTCTGGCAAACATCGTTGGGATCGGCGCGGTTAAATATGCCGACCTGTCCAAAAACCGCACCACTGATTACATTTTTGACTGGGATAACATGCTGGCCTTTGAAGGCAATACCGCGCCTTATATGCAGTATGCCTATACTCGCGTGCTGTCCGTATTCCGTAAAGCTGGAATTGATGAAGCGGCAGTGACGGGTAAAACAGTGCTCAGCGAGGAACGAGAATCGGCGCTGGCCGTACGTTTGCTGCAATTTGAAGAGACAATAACGCAAGTGGCCCGCGACGGTACGCCACATGTAATGTGTGCTTATCTCTACGATCTGGCCGGTTTGTTCTCAAGTTTCTACGAGCACTGCCCAATCCTGTCAGCAAATGACGAAACGACAAAGCAAAGCCGTCTGACGTTGGCGCTGCTCACAGCAAGGACACTGAAACAGGGGCTGGAAACACTCGGCATTGAGACCGTAGAAAGAATGTAACACCAGAAAAATAACGCGGGATGAGTGATTCATCCCGCCTGTATCGTTAATTTCTGGTCCTGTCGCCGTAAAAATAACTACAAGTGGCCAGGAAACACAAGCTGTAACCCAGCAGTTCACAACCTTCTTCCACCATATTTTTTACCGTATGGTTATAACCTGCCATCATCAGTGTCCGCCAGAGATCCTGCATGCCAAACAGACGGGAAAATACCAGGATAATCAGCAACCCCGCACTCATCATCCCCCATGATGGCTTGCGGAGGATATCGACCAGTCCGGCCACAGCCTGGCGTGGCTGACGGGCGGCAATGGCCAAACAAACAACCGTAACAACCAGCGCGAACCAACTCCAACTGCCGTGATGGAGTTTATCAAAAAGAAAGTCCATTTCACGGATCAACATGCAACTAAAGAACCCCCCCACCAGAACCAACGCCGGACGCTCATTGCGTTGTCTTCTGGCACGGTAAAAGTACAGCAGTACAATAACCAGCAGGATCAGTTCCTGAACGATTTCAGTAAATGATAACTCATGAACAGCATCATGCATCCAGTGGACATCAATATATATCAGGCTCATCATCAGACACAGAAAGAGCGAGCAAGCTAAAAATCCAGCGATCCTGCTGCGAATAAAAATTAAATCAGAATGCATCTCAATCCCTTTTTTAATTATAAAACATTCCATTTTATAGCCAGCATAAAATTTCATTTACCATTTAATGCGAGAGAACGAAATGTTTTAAATACAAACCAAAAAATTAATTACATTATTCATTTATATCATGCAGTTAAGATAAATTTATCATCATAACTTAATAATACTCACGTAAACCAATCATCGGTGGGAATAGTATATTCCTCACCTTCTCCCCGTAACGCCAATTCCGTCAGAATGTACATCCCTCCCGCGAAAGAAAAATAAGAGTTTTGGACAATGAGCTGCCGTGTAATTCGTTCTATAACGTCATTAAACGCGCGAAAATTAATTAAGTTTCGCATTCTAAATTCAAACAGGCACCGGGCATTTTGTCTTACACTGAATAGGCCAGGATATTTCTCACGACACAGCCGGGGCGCTTTGAGACGCCCCAGGCTCTTTTGCCTCGTATCAGGCTAATCGTGGCAAGGTGGCGACTTTACCCGCCTCCCCCAACACCTGACTACGTGCCGGAATCGCCAGCAAATCCTTTAAGTAGGTTTTGCGCCAGTGGGTTATGTCATTCTTCTGCAACACCGCCATCATGTCTTTATAGCGAGAAATACGTTCGTTCAGAGGCATTGTTGCTGCCTGATTCAGCGCTGCGGCCACTTCGTCACGATCATAAGGATTAACAATCAATGCCGAAGTTAACTCATTAGCCGCGCCAGCAAAACGTGACAGCACCAGCACGCCGGGATCTCGTGGGTCCTGGGCAGCGACATACTCCTTCGCGACCAGATTCATCCCATCGCGTAACGGCGTCACCAGACCAATATCAGTCAACCGGAAGATTTTCATCAGCAAACGGCGCTCAAAATGCTGGTTCAGATAGTACAGTGGTGTCCAGCCCAGCGTGCCGTACTTACCATTGATCCTCCCGGCCTCGGTTTCCAACTGGTGGCGGATATCCTGATAGGCCTGCACATCGCCACGCGAGGTGGGGGCAATCTGCGAAAAACGGATTTTCCCCCGATGCTCAGGATAATTCTCCAGCAGCGCCTCATAAGCGAGAAAGCGTTCTGGCAAACCTTTGGAGTAATCCAGGCGTTCGCAGGCAATAATATTTTTTGCATCGCCAAGATCTTTTTTCATCGCCGCCATTTTGGGTGGTAGCGGCCCTTCAGCCATCTCTTTAATGCTGTCCGGCTCAATACCAATCGGGTAAACACCGGTAATAAAATGTTTGCCAAACGCAGTGTGTTTTTTGCCTTTGCTCTGCATCAATGTCAGGAATGACAGACATTCCAAAAAAGCAGTACGGTCACTTTCGGTCTGGAAGCCCAGCAGATCGTAATCACACAGCATTTCCAGTAACTCTTTATGGGGCGGCAGCGCGTTAAAGATTTCCGGTGTGGGGAATGGGATATGCAAGAAGAATCCAATACGATTTTGGACCCCCAGCTTGCGCAGCTCAGCAGCGAACGGCAACAAGTGATAATCATGGATCCACAGCACATCATCTGCTTTCAGCAGGGGTAGCAAACGCCTGGCCAGCATTCTGTTCACGCGGCAATAGACATCCCACGCTTCCCGCTGAAAGTTAACCAGATCCAGGCGGTAGTGAAAAGCGGGCCAGATGACCGCATTGGAAAATTGCAGGTAATACAGATCGTAGTCATTCTGATTCAATCCAAAAGAGGCGTAGGTGATGTTGTCCTGCTCGAACACATTCATTTCTTCATCATCTTCGCCTATTTCATTAATTTCGCCGTTCCAGCCAAACCACATTCCACCGGTGGTTTTCAGCGCATCCATAATGCCAACAGCGAGACCACCTGCACTGGCTTTCGTCCCATTGGGTATTGCAATGCGGTTAGATACGACGACTAAGCGATTCATAACCTTGACTCCCTCCCGACGTTGCTACGCCTTGATCTAACTGTAATAGTATTTGTTCCAGCCACTGACCTACCGCCCCGACATCCGGCAAACGATACGCCGCTTCGCTCGGCCCTTCACCAATTTTGATTGAGAGACCTTCCATGATATTGACCACCTTAAATGCAGCTTCATCGGTCAAATCATCCCCCAGGAATACCGGTGTTCTGCCGGCAAAAGGAGCCTGTTGCATAAATGCATGAATAGCACTCCCTTTACTGATACCTTTCGGCTTAATTTCCACCACGCATTTACCGGGTTGCAGAGTCAGCATCGGGAAGCGTTTGGTCATCAATTCCGCCAGCGCCAGTATCTCCTTCTGAAAATGCTCCGCGCGGCGATAATGCAGTGCAAAAGCCATTCCTTTGATTTCCAACTGCGTGTTCGGCATGGCATCTATCGCTTCTCTTAGTAATGAAGAAATCGACTCTGCCACCTCATCCGGTAATGAAAGACGTTCGATATGGCCCGATGCATCGCGGCGCTCAGCGCCATGTACGCCAGCCAGAGGAAGATGTAAAGGCGAGACCAGTGCATCCAGTTCGCTCATCGGGCGGCCCGAAACCAACGCCACGGCCCCCTCATTGAGCTGGACCAACTGGTGCAAACTGGCAAGGATTGAGGCGGGGATAAAGACCTCATCCGGACGCGACTGAATAGCAGCCAGTGTGCCATCAACGTCAAAAAAGAAAGCGTAGCGCTCAGTTGGGGATAGAGGGGGAACTGGCTCGTTTTGAATATTCACCCGTATTTCCTCCTGATTATGTGTGTTACGGCGATACGTTCATCAGGCTTTTTGAAGCCCAACTTACGCTGGCGGGGTCAGATGGCGTATCTGAATCACCCACAACGCACGAGGAAAAAGTGCTGTTTACAATGATGGCAAGCAATAACCGCAATCCAGCCGGGTTATTCAACAAGGGAGATAACAAGGACAAATGTCGTCAGGTTTCATCGTCTACAGGTACTGTTTCCTTCCACTATCAGATCGGCACGACAAATGTGCAATGGGGCCCGCCTTGTTGCCAGATATGCAACAACATTAATTTTCAGTATAACCATTGAGCACAGATTTACCAGACCTGGCACCGGCAGGCGGGGAACCGCCGTGCTCCGCTTACCGTAACGACGGTGATCACTCGCGCCACGTATTCCGGGTAATCACCCCACCCATCCGCAATCCTCCCAGCAATCCCATCGCGCCCTCACAACCATCGTTACCTGTGGCGGAAATATAACACCGGGGTGATGGAAAACGGATTGCTCAAATTAACAGCGCATCCGCAAAAGTTAGTGGTAAAGGGAAACGCAGGTCGCTACAGAGCAAAGCATTGGTGACGTCGTGGCTCAGAGCGCTAATCGGCTCGCGGGCATCCTCGCTATAATGGGAGCCACCGGTGTGGAAAGCGCACCAGACGCAACCAGAGAGGTCATGTTTTGATTAAATACAGCGTGCTGTACCCGAACACTGAAAACGGTAAGTTTGACCATGATTATTATCGCGACGTGCATCTGCCACTGATCAAAAAAAGAATGGGGTCCTACCTGCTGTCCTATTCCATTGACAAAATCATCACCACCCCGGAAGGCACTCCGGCCCCCTATATCGCCGCCTGTCATTTAATCTGTCATTCTGTCGACGACCTGCAGAAAGGTATGGCGGGCCATGTTGATGAAATCGTGGGCGATATCGCGAATTTTACCAACATCACATCAGTGAAATGGATTTCAGAAGTGGTGGCATAAATTTTACCGGGGAAAGGGACACAAGCGTGAGAGACACGTTCTCTGCCGGAGAATGACCTGTCTCACACCAGAGGACGGTGCGAGACAGGGATCACATATAACGATGTTGTATCGTTAATAACGCGTGAGCGTACTTCCCCACGCCGTCTCACTGCTTATCAGCAGGATCATGCCGCTCAAGGTGTTACAGCAGGTGCTTCTCAGCCAAATCCAATGCGAAGTAGCTGAGGATCATGTCCGCCCCCGCACGTTTGATCGCGCCAAGGCTTTCCAGCACCACATCCTGTTCATTCACCGCACCCGCCAGCGCTGCAAACTTGATCATCGCATATTCACCACTCACTTGATAAGCCGCCAACGGCAGATCGGTTCGCTCGCGTACCTCGCGGATAATATCCAGATAGGCACCAGCGGGTTTCACCATCAGCACATCGGCCCCTTCCGCCTGATCGATTAACGATTCGCGAATGGCTTCACGGCGGTTCAGTGGATTCATCTGATACGTTTTACGGTCTCCCTTCAGCGAAGTACCCGCGGCTTCACGGAACGGGCCATAGAAAGAAGAAGCAAACTTGGTGGAATAAGACATGATGGCAGTATTGGTAAACCCGGCTTCGTCCAGGGCGTAACGGATTGCCGCGACCTGCCCATCCATTGCCGCAGAAGGGGCGATGAAATCGGCACCGGCACGTGCAGCAGCAACGGCCTGCTTGCCCAGGTTAATCAGTGTGGCGTCATTATCCACCCCATGATCATGCAATACGCCGCAATGACCGTGAGTGGTATATTCGCAGAAGCAGGTATCCGACATCACGATCATTTCCGGCACGGTGTCTTTGCAAATCCGTGACATACGGGAGACCAGGCCGTTCTCCTGCCAGGTATCGCTGCCATCCTCATCGGTATGATGAGAGATACCAAACGTCATCACCGCGCGGATCCCCGCGCTGGCAATGCGCTCAATTTCATACGCCAGACGTCGTTCCGGAATACGCATCACACCAGGCATCGCCTGAATTTCTTTGTACTCGTCAAGGCCTTCCTCAACGAAAATTGGCAATATTAAATCATTAATATTGAGGGTGGTTTCCTGAAACAGGGTGCGAAATGCGGGGGTCTGACGTAAACGTCTTGGACGCAGGCTGGGAGAGTAACTGGACAAAACAACCTCGGTTTAACGGATAGCGCGGCGATAAAACAACCGTCGATGATAAAAAAGTGGGTCCGTTAACAGTATACCTCCACGTACTTTCTGACAATCTTTGCGATGCTCCCCAGCCCATTAACGGCACAGAATGTGTATATTCACCGCTATGTTAGCCTTCATTACGGCTTCATCTCCTGCCAACTTTATCGCCTGAGTTATAGAGGGGCACAAGGGGATAATATGGCAAATATGACCACCTCGCTGATTGCCGCCAGCGTGATGGTCCACTGCGTTTTTATGACAACGCCACAGAATCAATATCCGCGATAAAATTCCCGAATAACGAACTCAGGGGGGGCTGAAAGCGGAAAGTTTTCTTTTACACCAGGTCAGGCTGGAATAAAGCGGATGACAGTACCAGAAAATACGGAGCTTCAGGCTGTTACGCGTCATTTTGCGTACCAGTGCGCTGAACACGGTCTGATACTCTTGTGGTACCACCATATCGTACTTTCTCACCATCGTCAGACAACCACTCATCACCGGGAAGTAATATCTGTCGACCAGATTATCGTCCACCTGGATACCAGAAGCCTGGATGTCTTTCTCGGTTTCTTCGCGGGCAATAAAGTAGTTCTTCACCCATGAAAAATCCCGGGAACTCACCGACAGCGAGCCCAAACTGTAACGTTTGAAGTAATAAACGTCAGCCGTAAAAAAAGCATATCGGGCCTGGAGATAAATATTCAACATAAACGGCGCGTCTTCATGATTCTGGATAGGCAGAAAAACGCTACCGCTACGGTTAATCAACTCGCGGGAAAGAATACTGGACCACAACACCCGATGTGCGGAATCGCTGTCGAGCAGTTGTCGCAGCAGTGGTGTACCACCAGGATACGTTCCCGCCATCGTACGGCGGTGAGCACTGATGAATCGTCGCTCCGCTACCGGTACGTCGGTAAACATCTTCGCCGAAAAACCAAACAACTCCAGTTCCGGGTTGGCCTGCTTTGCACGGATAAAGTCCGCAAACAGCGTTGACCCAACGTAATCATCCGCATCCATAAAATAGATGAATTGACCTGTTGCGATATCCAGCCCTTTGTTACGGGCCGCGCTCACCCCACTACGGGCATTACGGATCATCCTGATGTGCGGATAAGTCGTGCAATACTCCGCTATTAGCTGGTCAGTACCGTCTGTAGAACCATCATCGATAACAATTATCTCTTCCGGCGGCGATGTTTGTTGTAACAATGAATCAATGGCTTCGCTCAGGTACTCCCGGCCGTTATAGACCGGTATGATGACCGACAGGGTCGGCTTTTGCGCCAGACCGTTGACCGTGCTCATCTCTCACCTCGAAGGTTTAAACGACGAAACGTCATATTTTTGAGATACTCCCCTACTTTGCTGTGGAACAGGCAGCAAATAACCAGATTGATAAAACCAATAATTCCGAGGAACAGCAGGTTCAGCCAGCGATTAACATTCCACTCGAACGGGATATACAGCGATGCGCAGGCCACCACGGCTGAGACACACCAGATCAACATCACATCACGGGTCAGCCAGGGAATATGGATTTTCGGCGCAAACTTGCGATGCACGATGTAAGCCCAGACCAGCAAATAGAAGATATTCTGCCCCAGCCAGACCACGCCAGTACCCAACGCGCCATAATGCATCGCCGCCAGTATGTTCAATGGGATCAAAATGATGGCGAAAACACTAAATCCTTTCATATGCAACGAAAGGTTACCGCTGACGTACTGCAGGTTATAAAGCAGACCACAAATCGCCTGAATACCGCTTCCCAACGCATAAAGGGTCATCACCAGCGACATCTGCTCGCCGATCTGCATATTTTGCGTCCATGCCCAGATCAATTGCGTCGGATACAGCGCAATGGTGATACTCAACGGCGCCATAAAGATACTGACCGCCTGAGTCGTCCAGCGATACAACGTAAGTGTTTCCTGCTCGCCCTTCTCCGTATTGGTCTTCATCCCGGTCATTCTCGGCACGATGGCCTGCATGATCGGGCTGCTCAGCATCACAATACCCGTCGCGGCCGTCGCCACCACGGTAAAGGAACCATAAGTTGCCAACGGCAATGTTTTGGAAAGAACCAGGCGGTCAATCTGCGAGATAAAGGTCCAGATAGCGCTGGAAAAAGCCGCGCCGAGGGCAAATTTCAGGAACGGCTTCAGGACGGTGTTAAAATCAGGCGCCTTGCTGCCACGACCGCTGCGGGGGACCAACTGATAAGATTTCCAGATGCAGCAGGACGCTTCGGCAATGGAGATGGCCAGTTGCCAGCCAAAGAAGAAAATCACTGGGTTGGAGGCGAAACGAATCACAAACACCGCGCCAAAAGTACGCAGGGTAATAGCAATCAGGTTCAACGCGTTCAGCCAGACCTGATGCTCATAGCCAACAATGACGCTACGGAAAGGACCAGTACGCCAGCGAATCGCCGCCGTCAGCACCATGACCGCCACAGCAACAATCAAGTCCTGGTGAGGGATGGTCTTCGCATGCAGCCAGTGCGATGCAATGTAAGGCGAGGCAATCCAGCCCAGCACCACCAGTACGCCAGCCGAGATCAGGAAAAACTTGCCCAACGTGGCAAACAGCGCGGGAAAATAAGGATTCTGTTCTTTGTTCGCCCGGTAACGCGCTGCTTCGCGTAATAATGTGGTGGAAATACCGACATCCAGCAACTGTAGCCATGTCAGCAGTATAGAAAAAAAGCCAATCAGGCCATAAATCTCCATTCCCAGTTGATGGATATACAGCGGCACAACCAGAATGCCAGCCAGAGTGGAATAGAGCTGACCAACATAATTCGCAACCGCATTACGCTTAATCGACATAGACTCTTCTTAAATTTTGTGACTGAGTTATCAAATTCCAATAATTCAGACTAACAAATTGCCGCTGATACCACACCTGGGAAATAATCTTAAAAGACCATACAGTGGCTGAAGTCCTGGCTTTGCGTTGCGTTTTTTAGCAAAAATTTGTTATATCTGACTTGTTTTTGTCAGGCTGTGTTTCTGTTATTTACAATAAAAAACTCAAGTTACTAAAACTCACCGATCGCAACACTTAAGAAAAACTAAACATGCGCAGTAACTGACCTGCGACAAAAAAGCAGGCTATACCATTCTGGCTTTCTCAATAATATCCAGTCACTGAATGAGCCCGCTTTTAAATCGCGACCAAAGTAATGAATTGCATTAAACAAAAACTCAAGAGTCTGATAATCATTAGCCTGAGAAAGTGACAACATCGATTTAAATGACTGAATAAGATAAAGTTGGTGTAATTCCCTGGAGGAATGCGCGCTGCCTGATAATCGCGTTAATGTCTCATAGCCGTTGATAAATGCGTCATAACGGGCGCGGAAATTGTCCTCATCTTTCATGGTGATCGCAGTCACAGCAGAAGGTGACCGCAGACTGTAATGGCATTTATCACTCACCCATGCCTGGCTGGAACGCAGGAAAACCTCCAGCGCATATGTCGCATCCTGATATAAACGCCCACGGTGCATAATCTGCCAGCGACTCAATGCGGTCCGCGGTACAATAAAGTTACAACCGGCAGCATAGCCGGCATCATTCTGCAACAGATCACTTAATGCCTGCTGCGCCGTCATCAGGCCCTGCCGACGGTGAACAACCCGCGTCTGAGTGATAAAAGACGGATTAACCTCATCGGTTCTGGTATTGAAACAAAACACATCGATGTCGGGATGGCGACTGATGGCCTGAGCGAAATCCGCACAAAAACCGCCACTGACTATCCCGGCAGGATCGCAGCAATACAGCCATTTCCCCTGCGCCAGTCCGATACCAAAATCACAGATATTCAGGGGTTCACAAGCCGGCAACGCAGCAATAATAATGTTATTCTGCCCACTAAATTCCCTGAGTAAATCAACCGTAGCAATATCAGACTCCCGATGGACAATAATTATTTCATCCGGTACAGGAGACTGGCAGAGAAATGCTGAAACACACTGGACTATATTTTTTTCGGCGTGATCAACCGGGATAACCACTGATAACAGTTTACAGGTCATAGTCTTCATCTTTTACAAAAATGCATGTTGATGAAGTTACAACAATGAAATCAAAAAGACAATGTAACGTCAGGAATTAGGATAATACCAGCCACATTAGTGCCAGAAAAAAATTGTGTAAAACATAACGGAATCAATACTTATACTAATTATGTAACATACAATGTATGAGCAATAGAAATAATTAGCCATTATTGACGCAAAATAAGAATTATTAACATAAAAAATAATACACTTTAAATAAAAAACTAAGATATTTTCTGGCTATTTATAAGAGTAATATTCTGTATGAAAAAGCAACAAGGATAAAGCAGTTCCCTCATCATTAATCCCGGTTTTAATAAGACCCGTTTTTAGAATTATCATCGCTATGTAAAAAGATGTTGACTAAATCTCCTTACATAAAAAGCTCTCCACGCCAGTGGAATGGTAGCGTTGAGCAGTGGGATAACACCAGGATCAGCGTCATTTTGCAAACCACCGATAAGCTAATACGTCGATAATTCTTAAGCATTCTCCCTTTATCCGACTAAAACAGCGGATTAGCATCAACACTTAACATTGCCCGATAGCCATCCGGCGGCACGGTGAGGCAACGATTGCCATCCGCTAAAGCGCGATAGATCAGAGCGGAAACAGCTTCCGCCCTTTTCAGCCGTCGGTTAACTGTTCTCTGGAAAAATCGTTGCCGACAAGCGATGTTGCCTGGCGCTACGGTTGACCAGCAGCCAACACAGCGCCGTGACCACCCAGCCGATAATCCACGAAATATCATTGCCATCAAACAACCAGACCAGCGAACCGCTGTAAAAGCCGTTGGAAATAAAGGGCAACTGAATCAGTACCCCCACCACGTAAGTCCCGATACCGATCATATTCCAGCGCTTGTAGCGCCCCGCCGGGTTGGAAAGTGCCGGAATATCCACGTGCCCGTGAGAGATAAAATAGTAATCCATCAGATTCATGGCGCTCCACGGGACGAAGAAAGCCAACAGGAACAGCAGGAACTGGGTGAATGACTTCAGAAAAGAAGGTTCACTGATCATCGCAATGGTGCAGCTGATAACCACCATCCCGATAATGAAGATGATGCGTCCGGTCGCAGTGATGGTCGCTGTCTTTCTGAAACCACACACAATGGTGGTTAACGACATAAAACTGCCGTAGGCGTTAAGCGTGGTAAAGGTGATTTTGCCAAAGCAAATAGCAAAATAGAGTACCAGCGCCATTGTCCCGGAGGACCCCAGACCGACGATATACCCCACTTCATTGCCGGAAAAAGCCTTACCTGCCAGCGCGGCGGCAATCACCCCGAGGGTCATTGAAAGCTGTGTTCCCAATGCAGTCCCGGCAAACACCGCCAGGAAGGTGTTACCCGACGAGACATCATGCGGCAAATAGCGTGAATAATCAGAAACGTAGGGGCAGAAAGCAATTTGCCATGAAGAAGAAAGCGACATCGCCAGCAGGAACATCGACAACGAAAAATGCCGGTTGTTCAGCAACGCACTGACATCATTTTCCAGAAACAATCGAAAGAACAGATAAATAAAGGTCAGTACCCCGACAACGCTGGCCACTTTCCCCAGGCTGTGGATCAACCGGTATCCCAGAGTGGCGACCACAATAATGATAACCCCGAAAGCAATAATTCCAGCCCGATCGCTGATGCTGGCTAAATGCGCCAACGCCTGGCCAGCCAGTACGGTGCCGCTGGCCGAAAAGCCAACATACATCACACAGACCAGCACCAGTGGGATCACCGCGCCATAAACCCCAAACTGCGTACGGCACGTGATCATCTGCGGCAGTCCCAGACGCGGGCCTTGCACCGCATGCAGCGCCATAATACCGGCGCCGAGGATCTGCCCAACCAGCAAACCAATCAGCGACCAGACCACATCGCCGCCCAGTACCACCGCCAGCGCACCGGTAACAATCGCGGTAATTTGCAGGTTGCCGCCGAACCACAACGTGAACTGGCTGAACACATTACCGTGGCGTTCTGATTCTGGAATGTAATCAATGCTGCGTGTTTCAATAAGGCGGGAACCCGAACGTTCACTGCCGTGTGGAGCAGATGATGCTGACGACATAACTCACCCCTGACCTGTTATTAACCTTGTATATACAACCCTATGTCAGCGTGACATATTCCCTGGAGGTCGGCAAGATCTCAGGTCATAAGAAAAATCAATGTGTTGTAGGCGACATGAGTGATGTTGTGCAGCCCTGCTCATGCCATCCCTGGCAACTGACGCTGTACTCAGCGAGCCTGTTTCGCACACGTCTCTGCTCAGGATCAGAACAACCCCAGTGGCTGCACACTGTAACTCACCAGTAAATTTTTAGTCTGCTGATAGTGGTCGAGGATCATCTTATGAGTCTCGCGGCCAATACCCGATTTTTTATAGCCGCCAAAGGCGGCATGAGCCGGATACAGGTGATAGCAATTAACCCATACACGTCCGGCTTTAATCGCCCTACTCACCCGATACGCCCGGTTGATATCACGAGTCCACACGCCCGCTCCCAGACCATAAACGGAGTCATTCGCCATGGCGATCGCTTCTGCCTCATCTTTAAAAGTGGTGACGCCCACCACCGGCCCGAAGATCTCCTCCTGGAAGACACGCATACGGTTATTCCCCTTCAGCAAGGTCGGCTGAATGTAATAACCCGTCGACAAATCGCCTTCCAGTGGTTCGATACCACCACCAGTCAATACTTCGGCCCCCTCTTTCTGTGCAATATCCAGATAAGAAAGGATTTTATCGAATTGCTGCTGCGAGGCCTGCGCACCGATCATCGTCTCGGTGTCCATTGGGTCACCACGTTTGATACTTTTAACGCGTTTCATCACCGCCGCCATAAATGGCGCATAGATTGATTCCTGTACCAGCGCGCGGGACGGACAGGTACAGACCTCCCCCTGATTAAGGAAGCCCAGCACCACACCTTCCGCCGCTTTTTCAATAAAGGAGGGTTCGGCCTGCATAATATCTTCAAAGAAAATGTTGGGCGATTTTCCGCCCAGTTCGACGGTGGAAGGGATCAGATTTTTCGCGGCCAGTTCAAGAATGTGCCCACCGGTCGCCGTAGAACCGGTAAAAGCCACTTTGGCGATACGCGGATGAGCGGCCAGCGCTTCTCCCGCTTCACGGCCATAGCCATGTACCACGTTGAGTACGCCATTTGGCAGTAAATCGGCGATCAGTTCTCCCATCAACGTTATTGACAGTGGCGTCTGCTCTGCGGGTTTAAGCACCACACAGTTGCCTGCTGCCAGCGCGGGTGCCAGTTTCCAGGCCGCCATCAGCAATGGGAAATTCCATGGAATAATCTGAGCCACCACACCCAGCGGTTCATGAAAATGGTATGCGGCAGTAAACTCGTCAAGCTCGGCAGCCGCCCCTTCCTGCGCCCGTAAACACCCCGCAAAGTAACGGAAATGATCCACCGCCAGCGGCAGATCGGCGGCCAGCGTTTCGCGCACCGGCTTGCCGTTATCCCAGCTTTCATGCACCGCGAGATATTCCAGCTTTTCCTCCAGGCGATCGGCTATTTTCAACAGCGTCAGCGAACGGATCTGTACCGACGTTTTCCCCCAGGCTTCTGCGGCGGCATGGGCGGCATCAATCGCCTTCTCAACATCATCCTGGTCGGAGCGTGGAAACTCGCCGATGATGGAACCGTTAACCGGCGAGGTATTGGTAAAATACACACCATTAACAGGTGGCACGAACTCACCATTGATAAAGTTACCGTAATGCGATCTGAGGCTGATCAGCGAATCTTTGTTGCCTGGATAAGCGTAACGCATCATCGTTCTCCTTTGCGGGTGATCTTTTGTTTGGATTTAACAAAAGAAAAACCAATAATTAACATTATTAATCAAAGTGAGAATGTCAGATTGCCAACGCAGAAACTGTGATCGAACCAATTGCCAGGGGGAATTTTAGTGGTCGATGTGAGGTAACGCACAACACCGGGAGTCATTGAAACTCCCGGTAGGCCAGGCTGAATATGACACCGGCAACGTTGTCTGACGCGACGAGTATTCAGGCCTGTTTACTGATCTGACGCCGCTGCTGCCAGAAATCCAGCAACAGTTTACGCGACCAGACCGGTTCTGTCTGATGCGTCATCAGGCTGCTTACCGCATTATTTTGCATACAGACAGTCATGATTTCGTCGGTAAACTCAGGATGAAACTGCACCGACAGCGCCTGCGGGGTGTAACGGATAATCTGGCAGTCATCCCGCGCGGATGACGCGAGAACCTGAGCGCCTGGCGGTGGCTGCAGCACCGATTGACGGTGTGAAAGCCATGCGGAAAACTGCGCGGGCAACGAGTTGAGCAGCGGATCATGCTGACTGGCGGGGTTAGTTTCCAACTGCTGTAGCCCGTACTCCCAGCCCCGTGGATTATCATCCACCTGTCCGCCCAACGCATAAGCCATCAGTTGATGTCCATAGCAGACGCCAAGCAGCGGCAACTTATTATCCACAGCATGACGGATCCATGCTGCGGTACGTTCACTCCATTCGGCATGGTCAGTGACCATCGCCCACGAACCGCTGAGGATAGCGGCAGATATCGACGCCGGGTCGGGCAACGCTTCGCCCAGATCGGGGCGGATGACAATATACTCATCCGCCTGCAACCCCAGCGCGGCAACAAACCAGTGCTGCTGTTCGCCAACCTGCTTCATTACCGCCTCTGGCGGTGTTTCCAACTGGATAATCGCTAACGGAAGAAGATGAGAATTCATCATCGTTCAAACCATCCTTATCAGTAACCTGCCGACAGCCGGCGTTATTGAAATATCATGGCACGATGCCACCTTATCTGTCACATCACATTTTCATCACATGATCTTACTCATCATCATGGCTACACGGCATCGCCACCGGTTTGCCAGACACCGTTGTGCCTCCCCCATCAATCGTAGATACGCGACTGATATAATCATGATTAGCCCGCATCAGACACGGCAAAAGCAGATGCAGAACCCGAGTCAGAGATCAGTGGCCAATGAAACATCCCCAGTCTGTCTGGCGCCATGTGCTGTCATGCAGGATAGTAGATGTAGATAACGCAGAAAAAAGATCATCAGTATCTCGCGAAGTAAAAGTGACAGTGTCACCAACTTTTATTCACGGATCAGTGCAATGACGGAGGGTCGTTAAGATCCGCTTCCCCTGTCCGCTGATGATAGCGCTCAGCAATGAAATCGCTCATCGGGTGACAGGCAATATAGCGGACAAAATTCGCATCATAAAATGCGCCGCTTTACGGCCTTCGGGATAACGTGTTTTATTCAGCGTACCGACGATGTGATGAAAACACACTGGCGCAATAAAAAATTCAGTCGATCACAATCAGCCAGGGAAACTATATTTAAACATCCCGCATACGTTTCCTTAGCAGGATGTTTTTCAGGAATAGGATGAACGACTGATTCAACAATAAATTACCCTGTCACTGAGGCATATGGCACCCGTGACGTCATTAACGGTTAACCAGTTTCGCCGGTAAAGCGATAACCAGCAGACAGCTTAACAACAGACAAACGGCAAAAAACCATAACGCGCCATTGCCGCTGCCGGTAAGATCCAGCGCGATACCCATGATCGAATTACTGACCAGTCCGGCGATGTTGGCTATCGAGCAGGCTAGCGCAAATCCCGCCGCCGCCGCTGTACCTTTCAGGAAGGTCGCTGGCAGACTGAAGAAGACCGGCACCGCACCAATGATCATCGCCTGGGCAATCGAAAACAGCAGCACGGTCATCATCACGTTTTGTGAGAAAAAGGTACTGGCTCCCATCGCCGCCGCGCCGACAATAAACGGCACGATGATATGCCAGCGTCGTTCACGCATCCGATCCGAGCTCTTGCCCAGCACCAGCATACCGACCAGCGCCGCCAGACTGGGGATCGCGGTCAAATAACCAATAGTGCGGATGTCGGTGGTTCCGGCTTTTTTAATAAAAGTCGGCATCCAGAAAGCCATCGCATAGGCACTGAGCAAAATGGAGAAATCGATCCCGCCCAGTATCACCACACGAATATTCAACAGGCCATCACGCAGGCGATGTTTCACCCCTTTCGCCTGAGCTTCGTCACTATCCAGCTCACGCTGTATCGCCTGTTTTTCTTCCTCGCTAAGCCAGGTGGCGCTTACCACGTTGTTGGGCAGCAACCAGAAAGTCATCACCCCCAGTAGCATGCTCGGTATCCCTTCCAGCAGAAACAGCCATTGCCAGCCCTGCAGACCATAGACTTGATGAAAATGGCTCATGATCCAGCCGGAAACCGGCCCGCCAATCAGGCTGGAGAGCGGCAGCCCCAGCATAAACAACGCGATGATGCGGCTGCGACGCCAACTGGGGAACCATTTGGTGAGATAGAACAACACGCCCGGCAGAAAACCCGCTTCCGCAGCCCCCAGTAAGAAACGCACAATATAAAACTGCACCGGCGTTTTCACCAGCAGCGTGGCGGTGGAGAATATCCCCCAGGTTATCATGATGCGCGCAATCCAGACCTTTGCGCCAACACGTTGCAGGATCAGATTACTCGGTACTTCAAACAAAATGTAGCCAACAAAAAACAGCCCGGCGCCGAAACCAAACGCCGTTTCGCTCAATGACAGGTCACTGGCCATTTGCAGCTTCGCCAGGCCAATGTTAATGCGATCGAGATAAGCCGCCAGGTAACATAAACAGAGAAAAGGGATCAACTTCCAGGTGATTTTACGATAGATAGCGGCAGTGTCCTCGGCTGCCAACACAGCAGGACGGGTTGTAGCAACAGTCATGATTTTCTCCGGGTGAAATAACCCCTGATGGGCGTGTTGTTATACGTTTCTCATCCGTCGAAACGTGCTCTTTTGCATACTCCGTGCAGGTGAATAGCGCCTTTAACAGGCGCTGAGATTCCCGAGATACGCCAGCACTGCGGCTTTGGAGACCACATCGCCATATTTACTATCAATATCAAACAGATTGGCTTCATGCGGTGCGGCGTGACGATCGCCCACGCATTCACGCACAACCATGGCGCGAAAGCCATATTGCAAAGCATCGACCGCGCTGGCGCGCACGCAGCCGCTGGTAGAACACCCGGCGATGATCAGGGTATCGATACCTTCGTTCACCAGCAGTGGGGCCAGCGCGGTACCAAAAAAGGCGCTGGCATATTGCTTGGTGATCACCACTTCATCCGCTAATGGCAATACTTCCGGACAGAACGCAGCCAGAGGATGACCTTCCACCATGTCGCGCATCACTGGCGCTTTCTGCACCCAACGACCGCCATCACGCTGATGCTGTGGGTGATAACGAATCTGGCTATGCACCACCGGAATGGCATAGCGACGGGCGGTTTCCAGTAACGTTTGCGCTTCCTGTACCGCCACCACCACGCCCGGAGCAAACAACGGTGCCCCCGGCGTGGTATAGCCCTGTAGAAAATCGACCATCAGCAAGGCCGGATGTTTACCAAAACCGATGCGGTTCCCCCAGACACCGGCGTAATTTTCACTGGCACTTTGTGTCATCAGTATTTCTCCTTACCCATCACCGGAGGTGTGAGGTTTCCGTGGTGATGTTGGCATTTGGCACACTCTGCCCGATGCGATATTGGCGCGTCATGACTGAGCGTCCACGTGCAGGGGAACGCCGAGGAAAGACCCAAAGGCCGTGAAGAAACCGGGGAAATTATCCCAGGGGATCATATGTCCGGCGTTTTCAACGTGAACGATTGCAATAGAAGGCAATAGCGTGCGGATCTCTGCTTCATCTTCCGCCTGAATGACCCCGCCTTTGCCTGCCACCATAAGTAGCGTTTTGGCTGGGATCTGCGGGAAATATTGATGAATATCGAGCTGGTGAAAGTCGTCATAAGCTCGGCGGATCGCCGGTTCATAGCAAGTCGGCAGCCATTCGGCACGTAACTGGCGCTGTTCTTCCGTCCAGCTCGGGCAATATTTCTTCATCGCTTCAGCATCCATGCCCTGCTCTGACTCGCGGATCGAATCCTGATACCATGGCCACAGCCCCGGATAGTGACGACGGCCTGGCCCCGAAACAGGTGGATCAATCAACGACAGCGACAACACGCCATCCGGTTGTTTTACCGCTGCGCGGATGATAAAACGCGCCCCCATCGAATGGCCGACCAGGTGATACTGTTGCAGCCCCAATGCTTGCGCAAAGGCATTGATGTCATCGGCACAGCATTCGCTGCCGTAATCCAGCCCCTCGCCGCTACTGGATAAACCGCGACCACGCACATCCAGTACCCAGGTATCAAACTGCTGACCAAACACTTCCGCGACAAAACCCCAGGTGATCGCCGGGCTGGTAATCCCGGGTACCAGGATCAGCGCCGGGCCTTTGCCACCGTAACGCAGATAGTGCTGGCGAATGCCGTTGGCCTGAACCTGGCCGCCGTACAGATAATGACTCATCAGGACACCTCGCTGTTCAGCGGCGCCGAAAATACGTCATAGCCATACACCCAGGACGGATCTTCCTGGGTACGCAGGAAAGTATTGGCGTTAGAGACGGCCTGCACGCGTGAAGCGCGTTCTTTGCGGTTAACCTCGTACAGGCGGAAAGCGGTGCGGTAATCATCAAGGCCGGTTTCAGTCAGGCAGCGCGTCAGCATCGCGGCATCTTCAATCGCCATCGCCGCGCCCTGCGCCATATGTGGTTTCATCGGATGACAGGCATCGCCCAGCAATACGATGCGCCCTTCACTCCACACCGGTAACGGTTGGCGATTAAGCAGCGGCCACTTGGTTATCGATTCACTGCATTCAATCAACGCCTGTACCACGGGATGGTAATCACCAAAGGTTTCCAGCATTTCCTGCTGGCTGCTGTCAACAAAACTCCCCGTGAATTCCCATGACGGATGCGGCACGCCAGAGACGTAGTAATACTCATCACGTGATTTTGTGGTGTAATAAACCATCAGGTGACGATCATCCGACCACCATTTAACGCAATCTTCGAAACTCAGGTTGTATTTACGCAGTTGCTCGCCACGAATCAACGCACGGTGCGCAACCCAGCCACTGTAAGTCGGCGCTTCCACCCCCAGAAGATGCTCGCGTATTTTTGAGTTGATGCCATCCGCACCAATGACGATATCCGCACGTTGTTCGCTACCATCCTGGAAACGCAGTAGTACATCACTGCCGCTGTCTTCCACGCTGCTCAGACACTTGTTGAAATGTACCGATCCAGGTTCAAGACTGGTCATCTGCATCGCCTGCAAATCGCCGCGATGTACCGTGACATAGGCCGCGCCGTACTCTTTGCGCGCAAATTCTCCCAGCGGAATACGTGAGAGGTACTCACCGGTTTCGCCATCGCGGCTGAACCAAAAATCCGGATGTGAAGCCAACTCTTCCAGTTGTTGTTCGATCCCCATACGACGGAACACTTTGAGCACATTCGGCCCCATGTGAATACCGGCGCCAATCCGCGAAAATACCGGGCTCTGTTCGTAAACCTGCACCTCGAAGCCCGCTTTCTGTAACAACGAACCTGCGGCGAGTCCGCCAAGACCTGCACCAACGATCGCAATGCGTTTCATATTGCTCATGTTTTCCTCTTAAGACTCACACTTAATTGAAGGTATACCCTGCATTATTTTTTCGCCCCACCCTGAAAAATGAAGCGTACACACTATTTTATCTAAAAAATTTCGCTTTCATGTTATGTCATGTCTATGGGCTATTCTCCGCATGGAATGATGTTAGACACAGTATTTACGCCGCGTTAAATAGGCTTTTCTTATGGAAAGAAGAAATGCTTGCACTCTTATCAGGAACGCGTCTATAACAAAAACATGAAGTGTATTCACTATAAATGGCTGATATTTTGAGCAGTGGATATTCTCTGTCGTCTAACCTGAGAGGACCCCGTAATGGCTGTAAATCAGAGTCAGTTAGGCCAGATGTTTGAACAGGTATTACGTCTGTCTAACGTTGATGCGACACAGAGCGTCGCCATTTTGAAAAGTCACTATTCTGATGCACGTACCGTGCAAGCCGCGACCGATGCTGCACTCAGATTGGGCGCAAAAGTGTATTGCGTTGAGCTGCCAGCTTTTAACCATCCCACCGCGATGGGCAACGATATGACCGCCTATTGCGGCGATACCGCGCTGACCGGCAACATCGCTGCTCAGCGGGCGCTGGAAGCGGCGGATCTGGTTGTCGATACCATGATGCTGCTGCACTCTCCAGAGCAGGAACAAATCCTCAAAACCGGTACGCGTATCCTTCTGGCCGTTGAACCACCGGAAGTATTGGCACGAATGTTGCCAACCGAAGAAGACAAATCGCGTGTACTGGCCGCCGCCGCCGTACTGGAAAAAGCGCGCATGATGACCGTGAAATCGTCGGCGGGTAGCGATTTTCGTGCCCCACTGGGACAGTATCCGACCGTCACCGAATATGGTTACGCCGATGAACCAGGCCGCTGGGATCACTGGCCGAGCGGTTTCCTGTTTACCTGGCCGAATGAAGAGCAGGCCGAAGGGGTACTGGTGTTGGAAGTGGGCGACATCCTGCTGCCTTTTAAGTCCTATGCCCGTGAACGTATCACGCTGGAAATTGAACAAGGTTTTGTCACCAGGATCCACGGTGGGTTTGAGGCGGAATATCTGCGCGATTACATGCGCTACTTCAACGATCCTGATGTGTATGGCATTTCGCATATCGGTTGGGGATTGCAACCGCGCGCGCAGTGGACGGCGATGGGGTTGTACGACAAAAACGACGGCATGTGTATGGATGCCCGCGCATTTTACGGCAACTTCCTGTTCTCTACCGGTCCCAATACCGAAGTTGGCGGTAAACGTAAAACCCCCTGTCATATGGATATCGCATTGCGCCGCTGCGATATCAACGTCGATGATCTGCTGGTGGTGGCAGAAGGCGAAGTCGTGGCGCCGGAGGCTTCACGCGCTCATTAATCTTGCGCAGGGAGTGGCTGTCAGCACAGTGACAATGCATTACACTGCCTGACAGTTTACGGGGAAAAGGACCTTTTTATGGCGCATGACGACACCTCTCCTGAGGGGGAACATTACGACTACACCGAGCAGGTCGGCCATTTGTTGCGCAAGGTTTATCAGCGCCATGTGGCCATTTTTCAGCAACATATCGGCGATTCACAGATTACAGCCGTGCAATTTATTACGCTCTGCGCGCTACGTGATCACGGCCCCAGCGCCCAGAACGATCTGGTGCGCTATACCGCCGTCGATCAGGCCACGATCCGCGGCGTGGTTGAACGATTGAAAGCGCGTGGTCTGGTCAGTCTCGGCCCTGACCCGACCGACAAGCGCAAGGTGATTGTGATGCTGACCACCGCCGGACAGACACTGATCCAGCACACCACCGCCAACGCGCTGCGTATCACTGAAATGACATATGGGCAGCTAAACCCCGCTGAACGGGTCGCGCTGGTTTATCTACTCAGGAAAATGCTGGACGACATGAGCCAGCCATAACCCGGGGCGACTGAACCGCCTCGGTAAGGCGGTAACAATGAACATGATGGCACCGCAGTCTGCCACCCCGGTTTCACCTGTAGGTTTATGCTGTTATGCCTTGACGGTTAATGGCGAAGCAAAGGAAGTGACCAGCTACCGTGATACGTCTTTATTGCTGGTATTGCGTAATGAATTGCATCTCAATGGCCCTAAGTATGGTTGTGGTCTGGGTGAATGCGGCGCCTGTACCGTGATGATTGATGGCATTGCCGCCCGCGCCTGTGTCATCCCCGCCTATGGCGTACGACAGCGAGCCATTACCACCCTCGAAGGCCTGGGCCAGCGCGATGCGCTGCATCCGGTACAACAGGCGTTTATTGAACAACAGGCCGCGCAATGTGGTTACTGCCTTAATGGCATGATCATGACCACCGCCGCGTTATTGCGCGCCCACCCCTGTCCCAGCGATCAACACATTCGCTCAGCGCTCAGCGGAAATCTGTGCCGCTGTGGCACCCATCAGGAAATCCTCTGCGCCGTGAAACGGGCGGTACAACTCTGCCTGCAACAGCCGGGGACGCAACCATGAATCATTCTGCAATCCCGACACAGCAACAACTGCTGAATGCTGACAATGTGCTATTGATAGTCGATGAGGTACAGCCGCCGCCGGGCCTGGTACCGAAAGGCCAGACACCGGCACTCAAACCGAAAGAACTGGCACTGTTCCTGGCGATTGATGGGAGTGGGCAGGTCTGGGCGTTCAACGGCCATGTCGATCTTGGCACTGGGGTAAAAACCGCGCTGACGCAAATCGTCGCGGAGGAACTGAATCTGCGCCTGGATCAAGTGCAAATGGTACTGGGCGATACCCTGCGCGTACCAAACCAGGGAGCGACGATTGCCAGCGCCACCTTACAGATTTCCGCGGTACCCCTACGTAAAGCGGCCGCCGAAGCGCGTCGCTGGCTGACACAGCAGGCTGCAACCCGTTTACAGGTTGCGGCCAACGACTTACGCCTCGATGCCGGTGAATTCCGTCTGGCGAACGGAGCCTGCCTGAGCTTTGCCGAACTGGTCAATGGCCAGCGTTGCCAGATCCCCCTTTCTGATGAGGTCCCGCTCAAACCCACCAGTGACTACCGCCTGGTCGGCACCAGTTCACCGCGGGTCGATATCCCGGCGAAAGCCACTGGCGAACTGACCTGGGTCCATGATCTGCGTTTGCCGGGGATGCTGCATGGTCGGGTGATCCGCCCCCCTTATGCAGGTTATGACAGCGGGCCATTTGTCGGGACTTCATTACTCAGCATTGATGAACGTTCGATTGCACATCTTGATGGCATCGTTAAAGTGGTGCAAATCGCCGATTTTGTCGGCGTGGTGGCGGAACGTGAAGATCAAGCCATCGCCGCGATGGAAGCCCTGCAAGTACACTGGAAACCCTGGCAGCACCTGCTGCCGGATATGCGCGATGTGGAAAAAGCGATCCGCGATAACCCGCGAACGTCACGGGTAGTACACGATACCGGCGCAGTCGATGCGGCGTTGGATAACCTCGCACAGCGCTTTACCCGTCACTACGTCTGGCCTTATCAGTTACACGCTTCCATCGGGCCGTCCTGCGCTGTCGCCGACTATCACACCACGAATTTACAGGTATGGAGCGGTACACAGAATCCGCATTTACTGCGCGCCGATCTCGCCTGGTTGCTGGAAATGCCAGAAAACGCGATTGAGGTGAACCGCATGGAAGCGGCCGGGTGCTATGGCCGCAACTGTGCGGATGATGTCGCAGCGGACGCGGCGCTGTTATCCCGTGCCGTTGGTCAACCGGTACGAGTGCAACTGACCCGCGCCCAGGAACACGTTTGGGAGCCGAAAGGCACCGCGCAATTGATGGATGTGGACGGCGGCCTGGATGCAGCAGGCAATCCGCAGGTGTATGATTTCACCACCGCCTATCCTTCCAACGGCGCCCCCACGCTGGCGCTGTTGTTGACCCAACGCGTCGAACCGCTGGCGCAGGCCTATGAAATGGGTGACCGTACCTCAATCCCCCCCTACGACTTTCCGCATCTGCGCGTCACCATTGAAGATATGGCGCCGCTGGTACGTGCGTCGTGGATGCGCGGAGTGTCTGCGCTGCCAAACACCTTCGCCCATGAATCCTATATGGATGAGCTGGCTCATGCTGCAGGTGTCGACCCGGTGGAATACCGCCTGCGTTACATTAAAGACCCGCGCGCCGTCGAACTGATTCGCTCTACCGCCGGGCGGGCGGGCTGGACACCGCGTACTGAGCCGATGCAGCAGAACAGCGAGCCAGGCGTCTTACGTGGCCGCGGCTTCGCCTATGCCCGCTATATCCACAGTAAGTTCCCCGGTTTCGGCGCGGCGTGGGCGGCGTGGGTCGCGGATGTCGCCATCGATAAACAAAGCGGCGAGATTGCGGTCACCCGTATTACCGTCGGTCATGATGCGGGATTAATGGTTAATCCTGATGGTGTGAAGCACCAGATCCATGGCAATGTGATCCAGTCCACCAGCCGGGTGCTGAAAGAGCAGGTGACGATTGAAAGCAATATCATCGCCAGCCAGGAATGGGGCAGCTATCCGATCCTCACCTTCCCGGAAGTTCCCGATATCGATGTGATGATGGTGCCGCGTCCCGATGACCCTCCGTTGGGTGCGGGAGAATCCGCGTCGGTACCCAGCGCCGCCGCCATCGCAAATGCGGTGTTTGACGCCACGGGTATCCGCTTTCGCGAACTGCCGATTACCTCGGAAAAACTGCGCCAGGCGCTGAACGGACCGGATCCGCGGCCAGAAGCGCCGTTACCGCCCCCTGCGCGTAAAAAAAACCGTCGCCGTAAATGGGCCTTCGGCGGCGCGGCGGGGTTACTTGGCGCGGCGATAGGGATCGCCACGAATGCCCTGCCATGGCGTGCGGCTATCGCACCGGTCACGCCGCTCCCCGCCAGCAGTTGGTCCGTGGAGATGTTGGAACATGGCCGACAGATCGCCGCTGCCGGTGACTGCGCGGTCTGCCATACCCGCGCGGGTGGGGCCACTAACGCGGGTGGTCTGAAAATGGACACGCCGTTTGGCACTCTGTTTTCCAGCAATATCACGCCAGATAAGAACACCGGCATCGGCAACTGGTCCTTTAACGCCTTTGACCGCGCCATGCGTCAGGGCATCAGCCGCGACGGTCATCATCTCTATCCGGCGTTTCCCTACACCGCGTTTCGTCAATTGAGCGAAAGTGATATGCAGGCGTTATATGCCTGGCTGATGTCGCAACCGGCGGTTGAACAGGCACCGATCGCCAATGAAATGCGCTTTCCGTTCAATATGCGCTTCCTGATGGCGGGCTGGAATGCGCTGTATCTGCGTAGCGGCGAATATCAGTACAATCCCGGTAAAAGCGCTGAATGGAACCGGGGCGCCTATCTGGTCAATGCCGCCGGTCACTGTGGAGCCTGCCATTCCCCACGAAATCGGCTGGGCGCAGAGCAAGGCGGCGATCAGTTTCTTGCGGGAGGGTGGGTTGATGGCTGGGAAGCGCCGGCGCTTAATCAGCTCAGCAAAGCGCCGCAACCCTGGACCGCCGCCTCGCTCTACCACTATTTGCGCACAGGCTATGACGACAACCATGGCGTCGCTGCCGGTCCGATGGCGCCAGTGGTCAGCCATCTCGCCACATTACCTGAAGCTGATGTCCGGGCGATGGCGAGTTATCTGGCGGATATGAATCAACCGGCGGAGGGCATGGAATCAGTGGTGCCCTCCCCGGCCAAACCGGCCTGGAACACCGCCGCGGGCGAACGACTGTTTAATGGCGCATGCCTGGCCTGTCACAGTGCCCGCGACGGTGGACCGCAGTTGTTTGGCGTTAGCCCATCCATGGCCAACAGCAGCAGCCTGACCAGCGCCACACCGGATAACCTGTTGCAAGTGGTGCTGCACGGTATCGATCAGCCCGCTACCGATGAACTGGGCTATATGCCCGGCTTCGCCGCCAGCCTGTCGGATCAACAGGTGGCAGACATCGCCGCGTATCTGCGCCAGCGTTACGCGCCTGACCAGCCGGCCTGGACTGACTTAACGGAAAAAGTCGCTCAGGTGCGCGCCCACCCCAGCAACCATTAGCACGGAGGAGATTTATGCTATCACTCGATCAACGTGTTATCGACCAGGCATTGCTGTGGCTGCGACAGGGACAAACTGTCTGGCTATGTACAGTACTGCACAGTTGGGGATCGGCACCGCGATCGCCGGGAGCCATGCTGGCGGCGAATACTCAGGGCCAGTGGACAGGATCGCTTTCGGGCGGCTGCATCGAAGAGGATTTTCTCGCGCGGTTGCAACAGGGAGCCTACCCGCACCCCAGCGAGCGGGTTCGTTACGGAGAAAAAGGCCTGCCTCCCCCCGTGCAGTTACCCTGTGGCGGCATTCTGGATGTGCTGGTAGAACGCTTTACACCGCAGGAACGCGCCCTGACGTTGCTGGCGTCCATGCAGACGGCCCTGAGCGGGGGGCCGTTACTGGCCCGTTATGTTACCCTGGGCCACGATCATCAATGGCAGGTTCTGGCTTCCGGCTCTCCGCTGCCGGAACTGCGCTATGACGACAACAGCGTGGTGCTGCCGCTGGGGGCGGTGACCACGGTGCTGATCGCGGGTTATTCAGCGGTCGCCAGTGAGTGTATCCGCCTGGCGCTGATGCTCGGTTTCCGTGTGCTGGTATGTGAACATCGCGATGCCGAGTTTGAACAATTGCGCGCGACGCGGCCAGACGGTGAAAACCTGTATCTGATCCGACAACATCCAGCGTGTTATCTGGAACAGTCGGGAGCCTCGGCCGCTACGGCGATCCTCTGTCTCACCCATGATCCCCGGATCGATGATTTAACGCTAATGGAAGCGGTGAATACGCCAGCATTTTACATCGGCGCAATGGGATCAGCGAAAAACAGCCAGCGACGTTTGCAACGTCTGGCTGAACGGGGAGGATTATCGGCACCGGCTCTGGCACGCATTCATGCCCCCATCGGCCTGGCGATTGGCAGCAAAACCCCCGCGGAGATTGCCCTGGCGGCATTGGCGGATATTGTTCGCGTCAGGAATGGTTTGTAACAACGGGCAGATCGGCATCACGAATCACTCCGGCATGCGCGTTAATCTTCAGCAGGAGAGCCCCGTCAAGCAAGGCCCGTGCGCCATTATCTCCGCTTAAACGGCTCAGGGCCTCGCCATAGCAAGCCGCGAATCCCACCGGATGACCTGGCTGCTGTGCCCAATACAGCCGTATCTGCGGTGCTCCCTGTTCCAACAGCGCCGCCACATGCCGATAATCCTGCGCCGTGACCCATGCCATATCCCCCGGTTGAATCAGCCAGCCTGACCAACGCCGGGTCTGCCGTACCGCCGCCGCAATACTCTCACCGCTCCCGTTGCTGGCAAGGGTTATCGCGGACACCCCGTAACGCTGGGCAAGATCGAGAACATCCTGGTATTCTGGTCGGGTAACCAGCAACAATGGCAGGCCACTGGCCTGCGCCTGTTGCAACGTCAAGGCCAGTAATGGCTGATTATCTTGCTGCGGCGCCAGCAGTTTATTGCCCTGCCCTCCGGCACGGGTAAATCGTGATCCAACGCCAGCCGCCAGGACGACGATACCAGGAGTGTTCATGGCATCCCCTAATGATACGCCAGTAACATGTTGATGGATTTCAACTGAAGACAGGCAATAATGGCTTATTGTGCACGTTTCCGACGTTGTTTCGCCAGCTGAGCCCTGATCCGTGACCGCTTGAGATCTGACAGCGTATCGGTCAACAATCGCCCATCGAGGTGATCCATTTCATGTTGCAGGCACACGGAAAAACGCCCTTTCGCTTCAATTTCCTGTGGGTTACCGTCCAGATCGATAAAGGCCACCCTGACCCATTGCGCCCGCTCTGCCGGCAAGGGGTGGCCAGGAATTGAGGAACACAGCTCCAGATGGGTCATTTTTTCCACAGACTGCGCCACAATCCGCGGATTAATCAGCGCCAGCCGATGATGTTTTTTATCATCATCGTCCATATCAATAACGATAATCCGCTGCGCCACTCCCAGTTGGATTGCCGCCAGACCGGAATCGTTAGTCGCCTCGATGATGGCAAACATCCGCTCCACCAGCAATTTGGTCTCACCGTCTACGACATCAACCACCCGGGAAACGGCTTTTATCCGGTGATCGTCCAGCCAGAGTACGTTATCAGCCGTCATTTTTCTCTCCATTCGAATGGGTTGCTGACCATTCCGTGTTTTGCAGCACCACTCGGTAACCATCAGGATCAACGAACGTACATCCCTGCCGCTCCCAGTAAGGATTAAAGGCACTTACCACAGTAAAACCGGCTTGTTTCATCCTGGAGCACTGACGCCACCATGCCGTTTTATCCGCGCAATAAAACACCAACAAATCTTCTTTTCCTGGCGAAGGGGGCAGTGGATGAGTATGGCACCGCGTGAATTCGATATGCCAGGGCAACGCTGGATGCCCCATCATCACACCGCTAAAACCATCATGCTCAGCGAATCCGCCGATCCGTTGCAATCCCAGTCCCTGATAATACAGATGACAGGACTGCTCAAGATTGGTGACGGGTCGGGCAATTCTCATGTGGCTAAAAAACATGAAGTCTCCCACCGAACCTGCGATTAATTGCAGATCAAAAACTGTGCCTGTAACGTTATCAGAATTCAGGCACAGGATTTATCGCTAAGAGCCTTCGAGACATGGCGATACCCGTTAAACTTCAGCAATGTTGGCGGCACAAGCCCCCGGTTCCCAATGGCATTATTCTGGCGATAGCATCCAAACCAAAGTATCACTGTTTCTTTTTAACCGGGGTTATGGCTTTTTCGCCACCCGCGTAATATCAGACGCAACGCTTAACCACACACGATGACGTTCGCCGTTAATGCCTGGGCCAGCGCCGCCGCCCCGTTGAGCTGCTCCCTCACCATCCTCCGCCGAGTGCCAGGAATAATGTAATCTGATCGCCGGTTAACTGGCCAGCAGACTGCGCTAACGCCAGCTGACTGTCGGCCAGCGTCCGCTCCGCATCCAGCACATCGAGATACCCGACTTTACCACTGGTATATAACAGGCGGGTTTTCTCTGCCGATACCTGGCGTGCGGAAACTTCCTGCTTTAACGACTGCTGACGCTGCAACTCCTGGACATAATTGTTAAGTGCGGTACGGACTTCTTGTAACGCCGTCAATACGGTTTTCTCAAAGCGGACATAATCCGCACCGGCACCGGCACGAGCAGACTCGATCCGCGCCTGTACAGCGCCAGTATTCGGTATAGTCCAGGAGATCAACGGGCCAAGGCTCCATCCCTGCGTATCCCGCTCACCGAGACCGCTGATTAAGCCCGCTGAACTGGCATTGAGCCCCAGGGTGATTTTGGGATAGAGATCCGCCATGGCGACGCCAATTTGTGCGGTAGACGACGCGAGTAAACGTTCCCGCTGGCGGATATCAGGCCGCCGCCGTAGCAGAGAAGGCATATCACCAACCGGTAACGGTTGTTTCAGCGAGGGTAACGACGCGCACTGTGCAATATCAGGCGCAAGATTTTCAGGCACGGTTCCGGTCAGGGTCGCGAGACGATAAAACGCATTTTTCTGCTGCGCCAACAGCGGCGGTATGGACGCTTCCAGGCTGGCGACCTGTGCATTAGCCCGGATGCTGTCCAGTTCTCCGGCGCGGCCCGCCAGCAACAGTTGCCCGGTCAGGCGGGCTGACTGTCGCTGTAAGGTTAGCGACCGTTGTACCGTATGAAGCTGAACGCCACTGGCGCAAATGTCAGCCCAGGCTCGCGCGGTTTCCGCCGCCACATTCACTTTAACCAAATCATAAGCCGCTTGCGCTGCGGCGCTTTCCGCCTGTGATGACTCAATCGCGCGTTTAATCTGCCCAAATAAATCAACCTGATAAGAGAGTTGTAAACCGGATGAATAGTGCCACGCATTCGGCGGTACATAGCCTGGTTGCAGTTCTGACAAACCGGAAGGATGGCCATAATAGGGCTGAGCGCTAACATCAAACTGCGGCTGTTGCTGGCTTTCAACTTCTCTCAGCGCCGCCTGTGCTTGTGTCAGGTCGTACATTGCCGCGCGTAAATCTTGATTATGATGCAAAGCCTGTCGGATCAGTCCGTCCAGTTCGGCAGACTGATACAGGCGCCACCAGTCAGGCGGTAAGGCGTCGCCAGAAATCGGCCCGCGCCCTTGTCCGTCCGGTGTCAATCGGGTTGATGCCACCTGGTGTAACAATGCAGAATCTGGCGCTTTATAATCAGGGCCTACGGCGAAAGAACCGCAGCCTGCCAACCATAACGCGAGCATCACGGGTACGCTGCGCTGAACACGGCGGGCATGACCCGCCTTCATCACGGGAAATAATGATCTCCTGGCCATTACCGTTTCCCGTTATTTTCGGCAGACACCGTGCCGGAGGCGTTCTGCACCTCAACCGTCACCGTTTGTCCAGCCACCAGCAGAGGATGGTCTGTAAGATCAAGTTTGATACGCACCGGAATACGTTGGGCCAGCCTGACCCAGTTGAAGGTGGGGTTAATGTCCGGCAGCAGGTTATTACCAACCGAACGATCCCGTTCAGCAATACCGGCGGCGATGCTTTCTACCGTGCCATGAAGCGCGGGTCCGCCGCTCATTGGGATAACCCGTGCCGCATCGCCAATCTGGATCTGCGGCAGTTTGGTTTCCTCAAAATAGCCTTCCGCATACAGTGAATTCTCATCCACTACCGCCAGCGCCGCTTTTCCCTGGGTGGCATAGCCGCCACTGCGTAACTCAAGGTTGGTGACCTGCCCACTCACCGGCGATTTCACCTCGGCACGTTGCAAATTCAGCAACGCCTCATTCAAGGTAACTTGTTCACTATTAACATCATTGACCGCCTGTTCGTATTTCATCCGGCTACGTTCCAGTTCTTCTGTCGGTACCAGCTTGCCAAGATTTTTATTACGATCATATTCCCGTCGGGCTTGTTCCATCACCGTTTTTCGCGTGGCCAGCTCAACCTGCGCCTTTTCCACCGCCAGCGTATACCGCGAGTGATCCACCTCAAACAGTAAATCCCCGACTTTTACCCGCTGGTTATCCGTTACCGCGACACGATTAACCAGCCCGGAGACATCCGGCGCGATGACCACCACATTGGCGCGAATACGGCCATCCCGGGTCCAGGGCGCCAGCTCATAATGCTGCCAGATTTGCCATACCGCCCATGCCCCCAGCAGACAGACCAGTAAGGTGACAGCCATGCGGATGAGAAAACGTAAAGAGATCATTGTGTTATTCATGATGTTATTTTGTTATTTCACCAGGTCGGTGAGTTTAAAAACGACGAAAAGCAGCACGCCATAAAAAGCAATATCGAATAAAGCCGGATGCCACACCCACTGATACAACCCTACCCGCACCATCGCTTTGCGCAGCAAAAAGAAAAACACCAGCGCCACTATTCCCTGAAACTGAATAAGCGGAAAAAAGACACCATAAATACTGATTTCACCTGCCATATATTCAGTCCTGGTTAATAAGCAATTCCGGCCCTGCATCCGGAAACAAATTATTGCGGATGCCGACAATGGCGCTGATACTTCGGTGCCAATAACCGGATTCCGACGAAAAATGAAATAATGCCAGCAATGAAGCGTCAATCAGTTGGCGTAATTGCACGGAAGGCGTTGCCCGACCCGATTTATCGCGAAGAAAATGGTGTCTCAGACCGGACAACAAGGCCGAGACCGCCGCGATGGGATAACGACTTTCTGCCTGACGCAGGGTGATAATGTTCCCCCCGGTACGTAAATCACGCAGCACCTGTTCTGCCGTTTCTGCCCGATGGTGAGCATCGTACTGCGCCAGGCGGGCGGCAATCAGTCCGGTACGGTCTACGGCCCGCACCATAAATTCACGTTGATGAATACGTGAAGAAATGGTCAGTTGCGCCAGTTCATTGCGCACACTGCCGCGAATACGGTTGACGCTCCATTCACTGCTGAGCGTGCGCATTACCTGATTTACCGCTGCAGCTATCCAGGTGCCAATCAGTTGCGCAGTAAAGGTATTGATCACCACCGGCAACGTGGCCGTACCATAATCATGCAGCAACAATGTTCCGGCCACGCCGAACAGAAAAGGCAACGCCTGAGCAATTGTCGCCGGACGCGCGATATAACAGCCGGTAATCAGAAAAAAAGGGGCGCAAACCAGCACCAGGATGGCGAAATCATTGACCAGCGGCAGCAGGCCGACAATGAACAACGCCGCGAACGGAAAAGACCAGGCGGTAAATTTTATAAACCCGGTAATATGCGGGGCCGGATTATCCATCGAGGCAAAAAAACTGCAAAAAACCGCCGACATCATTGCGGCCGTCGCGCCATCCGGCCAACCGGTAAGGATCCAGATAGCGCAGGTGATACTTACCGCGACAATCGCCGTCAGCGCCGATAACACCGCCACCCCTTTATCTCGATGTAAGTGAAATGAACGCGTCGCCGCCTCCCGGTAACGCGGAATCTTACCGCTGTGAAGGCCTTGCTGTATGTCGTTACGCAAGGTAATGCAGCGCTGCCACTGACGTTCCAGCAGGGTCAGATAATCCAGCAATGAAACACGCAGGGCCATCTGCCACACCTGATCCGGCGCAGGTTTAGCCGTAATGCGCAGACAGTGCATCGCCTGCTGAAGAATCGACGATCCCGGTAGCGCCGCTGGCGTATTTTCCTGCGCAGAAGCCAGCGCCTGTTGCAATCCCTGCAGCCATTCTTGCAGCAACTGCGTCATCGCGGCCACATCATCCAGTGAGCCAGGGTCAGTATGTTGCAACGCCTGAATTCGGTCTTCCGTAGCGGAAAGTAATGGAAATAATCCGGCTAAATGGCTCTGCATGGCCTGCACCGCCATCGTTGACCATTTAAAATTAGTGGTGTCGAAGGGAATATGCGTGGCCAGTAAACGCAATTGAGTAATATCCGCCGACAGCGAAATCCGTTCATTCCTTGTGGTCTGACCTTTTGCGGTATGGGCATCAATGTTGAAGATTTCCTGCATCCAACTGAAACTGTTATTCAGGCATTTATCTAACAATCCCATGACTGGCGTGGTGAGTCCGGCCGGTAATAGCACACTGTGCACTATCGTGGCGCTCATGATGCCGATAAAAATTTCTTCAACACGCGTGACTGCAGTATTAAAAATAGTCAGTGGTTTGGTCACGCCGGGAAAGGCAATAAAGGCCGCGGTATAACCCGCCAGCATAAAAACATAGGAACGTGGCGTTCTGTCCAGTTGCGAGACAAAGACGCAAATGCCAACCCACAACGCCAACGCCGCAGATAACAGCGCCGGGGACTGTACCAGCGGCGGCAGGATAAACAACGCCGCCGAACTGCCAATAAATGTCCCGATGACACGGTAAACCGCCTTAGAACGCACCATTCCAGCCCATGGCTGGCTGACGACATAAACGGTGATTAGCGACCAGAAGGTATTTGGCAGACCCGCCCTGCTGGAGACATACAACGCCAACATCGCGGCAATAAATGATTTGAGAGAATAAATCATCTCTCCCCGGGTAAAAAAAGGTTGGGGCCATAAACTCATCACCCGTCGTTACCCCACCAACGAACCGGAACGCAACGCCGCCAGACGCTGGCCCATGCGTTCCATCAGGCGAGCCAGCATCGTCAGTTCATCGTCACTCAGATCAGCAAACAGTTCCGCACGCAAATCATGCAGCAGGGTCTCTATCCGCTGGTTTATCGCCTGCCCCTCGGCCGTCAGTCGCAATATTTTGGCCCTTTTATCCGTAGGATCATCGCTGCGTACCACCAGTCCATTGTTAATCAACTGGTTTATCGGGCGTAACAAAGAAGGACTTTCAATACCCAGATCTTCTGACAATTTACCATGCCGGACCCCTTCAGGATGGCGTCCAATCATAATCAACGGCCAGCCCAGCGCGGCAGACAGCCCCAGATGAGCAAGACGCTGGTCGGCACAGGTACGATAACTGCGATGTTGCAATCCCATCATCACCGTCACCTGCATCTGCTGTTTTTTTCTGGCGCGCGTCATCTCTGGCATCAACAATACGTCCCTGCTCATTTAAATAGGAAGCTAACTATATAGTTACTCATCCAGAAAAATCAATACACTTTTTTACATCAGGTTAAATTCATCCACTTTCAAAGAAGAATACGTGTTAACTCATTGCCATTGTTAACAATATAAAAAAATCAAACACAAAATCAGATGGGATTAAGTGATACCGGTGCCGGTAGATGAAAGCTCACGGACAAAACGGGAGGGTTTATCGCGGCACTTGATGATTAACGTGATAATGATGACACGCCGTCTGAACAGACGGCGCGATTGATGAAAAATATCGTTACGGGCAACGCCTCAATACCACAAACACAGTATGGGCCAGCCAACCAGCAATAAAGCAGCGATGTAGACCACACCGAGGATCGCGCCAAGCCGCCAGTAGTCCTGCGATTTCACATAGCCACAACCATAAATTATCACCCCTGGCCCGGTCGCGTAAGGCGTCAGCACCCCCATCAGACCAATAGACAGCACGAGCAACATCGACAGATGCTCCATCGGCACGCCAGGCAAACCTTTACCCACCGCCAGGATAACCGGTAGCAACGTCGCAGTGTGCGCCGACAAACTGGCGAAGAGGTAGTGAGCAAAGTAAAACACCAGGACTAATGCGATGACGGTCATCTCCGGCGAAAAACCGACCAGATGCGCACTCATGGTTGCGGCAAACCAGTCGATAAAACCGGATCGTGTCAGGCCGCTGGCCATCACCACCAGCGTGGCGAGGTTAACCAGAGTATTCCAGGCGCTGGCGTAACGGGTAATGTCCTGCCAGGCTACCACCCGCAGTACCAGCATCAGGGATACCGCCAGCAAACACACCGCCGTGGCATTAACCACCTTGCCGCCAAAAACCCACAGGCACAGGCTCAGTAATACCAGTCCAATCAAAGTGTATTCTTTTCGCGTCACGGAGCCCATTTCAACCAGCGCACGGTCAGCCCAGGCGGCCACCTCATGACTGTGAGTCACGCCAGGTTTGTAGAGGTACCAACTGATCAACGGCGCGATAATCAGCAGTAAAAGTCCCACAGGCAAAAAGCCCAGAAACCACTGCATCCAGCTGATCTGCAGACCGGCAATCTTATTAACAAATTCAATGCCCAGCACATTAGGCGCCGCACCAGTGATAAACATGGAAGAACTGATACTGGTTCCAACAACCATCATCCACATCAGATAGCCACCAATACGACGGGCTGAAGGATGGTTGGGAAAAGAATCAAACAATGGCGGCAGATTTTTGACCACTGGAAACACAGTGCCGCCGGTACGGGCAGTATTGGAAGGCGTGAATGGCGCCAGCAGGACATCAATGATAACCACCGCGTAGCCCAGCGTCAGCGTACGTTTCCCCATAAATTTGACCATGAACAGGGCGATACGTCGGCCCAGACCGGTAGATTCATACCCCAGGGCAAAGATAAACGCCCCAAACACCAGCCAAACCGTCGAACTGGAAAAACCAGCCAGTCCCCATTTCAGCGCTTCTTTACCGGCGTTAAAGCCAGGTGCGGCCAGTTCTTTGCTATCAAACAGCACCCAGTCAGCGGCCAGCACGCTGACCGTTACCGCAATAAAACTGATCGCCGTCGCCGGAATGGGTTCGAGGATCATCCCGACGATCATCGCGACGAAGATAGCGAAAAAATACCAGGCCTGCGCTGGCATTCCATCAGGAACGGGGAAGAGTAAAATCACCGCCAGGAGCACCAGCGGCGCCAACGATATGAGTATTTTTGACTTTAAATGATCCATTTAGCCTCTCCTTCGGCAACCCATACAGGGTCATCAAGACGGCAGCAAACAGGGCCGCAATCGATTCATCCTCAACGCAACGACAGCTTGCGTCCTGACAGATATATCACGCCTTTTGCTAAGAAATGATTAAATAATCTTTGCTTCGCTGGCCGCAACGTTCAGCGTCTCTGGCAGAATATGTTCATTCCACAGGAAGCAGGAAGGATTATTAGCGCAGCACGCCACCACAATATCAGCTAACATATTGTTAAGACAATATTAAGTATCGCCTGAGGAGAAACCATGAGCTTATCGTTTGCCCCGACAGGCTTGTCCGTAGCCGGAGCGCTGGACAAGCTGGACGCGCTGTATGAAGAGGCCGTCAACGCCCTGAGAGAAGCCGTAGCAGCCTATATCAGTCATGGCACATTACCTGATGAAACCCGCCGTGCTGGCGGATTGTTTGTTTACCCTGAACTGCGGGTCACCTGGCAGGACGACGCCACAGGGCATAAGTTGTCCCGTGCTTTTGGTCGTTTCAGTCGCCCCGGCACCTATGCCACCACCATAACCCGCCCAGCGCTGTTCCATCACTATCTGCGCGAACAGCTGGAAATGCTGAGCAGTGACTATCCGGTCTCGCTGGAGGTGCAACCGTCAACACAGGAGATCCCCTTCCCCTATGTCATTGACGGCGCCAACCTGGGACTGGACCGCAGCATGAGCGCCGGACTGGCGCAACACTTCCCCACCACCGAACTGGCTCAAATTGGCGATGAGAATGCCGATGGTCTTTATCAGCCCGTTGAACCCTTCCCGTTGTCGCACTTCGATGCGTTGCGCACCGATTTCTCACTGGCGCGGTTACGTCATTACACCGGCACGCCCGTTGAGCATTTTCAGTCCTATGTGCTGTTTACCAATTACACCCGTTATGTCGATGAGTTTGTGCGCTGGGGCTGTGAGCAAATTGCCGATGCCGACTCTCCGTATCAGGCGCTCTCATGCGCAGGCAATATTTACCTCACCGCAGAGACCCCTAATCCACAGGAAACCATCTCTGACCTGGCATGGAAAAATCACCAGATGCCGGCCTGGCATCTGATTGCCAAAGAAGGTCAGGGAATTACGTTAATTAATATCGGCGTCGGCCCGGCCAATGCTAAAACGATTTGTGATCACCTCGCGGTACTGCGCCCGCATAGCTGGCTGATGATTGGGCACTGCGGCGGCCTGCGGGAGAGCCAGACCATCGGTGATTATGTGCTGGCCCACGCCTATCTGCGTGACGACCACGTTCTGGATACCGTATTGCCGCCGGATATTCCGGTCCCGAGCATCGCCGAAGTGCAACGAGCGCTTTACGATGCCACCAAACAGGTCAGCGGGATGCCGGGAGATGAAGTAAAGCAGCGTCTGCGTACCGGTACGGTCGTCACCACCGATGACCGTAACTGGGAACTACGATATTCCGCTTCCGCGCTACGCTTCAACCTCAGTCGCGCGGTAGCCGTAGACATGGAAAGCGCCACCATTGCCGCCCAGGGTTATCGTTTCCGCGTCCCTTACGGCACGCTACTATGCGTTTCCGATAAACCGCTACACGGCGAGATTAAACTACCAGGTCAGGCGAACCGTTTCTATGAAGGGGCGATTTCCGAGCATCTGCAGATTGGCATTTGTGCGATTAATCTGCTGCGGGCCGAAGGCGATAAATTGCATTCGCGCAAGCTACGGACGTTTAACGAACCCCCTTTCCGCTAAGGTGGCGACCAGGGGGAAACTCAGCCCCCTGACGCCAATAACGCCCCGTGGATATTGCGGTATTTAACCGGAGAAAGGTGCAGTTTTTGCTGGAAGAGAGTACAAAAATATTGCGGCGTATTGTAACCACACAGGCGACTTATTTCCGCTATGGGCAACGTCGTGGTCTCCAGCAGTTCCCGCGCTCTGGCGAATTTTTCATCATGGATCACTTTATGGATGGTCATACCCAACTCCGCCATAAACTTTTTATCAAGATTGGAGCGTGAAGTGCCAACGGATTCCAACACATCCCCCACGGTTATTCCGCGACAGGCGTTTTTGCGGATAAACCACATCGCCCTGACCACCATGGCGTCAATGATCGAACGGTAATCGGTCGATTGCCTGGCGATGACGCGTTCCGGTGGCACAATCACCGGGTAGCCAGAAACCCGGCGCCCGGAAAGCAGAGCATCCAGTAATTTTGCCGCTTCAAATCCCATCGTCCGTGTTCCCTGCACTACCGAAGAGAGCGAAATACGCGACAAATAACGGGTCAGTTCCTCGTTATCAATCCCCATCACACACACACTTTCGGGGACCGCAATTCCGCTGTATTCACAGGTTTGTAGCACATGCCGGGCACGGGCATCCGTCACCGCGATGATCCCGGTATGATCAGGCAGGGAGTGCAGCCATTCGGCCAGTTTTTGCTGTGCGGTTTCCCAGGTATTGCGGCCTGTCACCATCCCTTCATACACCATCGCGGGATAAGACATCTTCGTGGTCAGTCGCAAAAACGCGGCGGCTCTTTCCTGTGCCCAATGCTTACCCGCCTGTGCCGGAAGACCATAAAACGCAAAGCGCTCAATACCTTTATCAAGCAAATGGTTTAGCGCGGCGGCCACTAACGCTTCATTATCTGTTGCGACGTAACTGACTGGCGGATAATTCTCATGGTTACTATACGATCCGCCCACCCCCACCACCGGTATCGCTATCCGGCTCAACTGAGCAGCCAGTGTCTCATCGTCAAAATCCGCAATAATGCCACTGCTGGAGAGGATGTCATCATTCAGATGGCGAACGCTGAAATCTTCCTCAATATAAATATCCCAGTCGCACTGTGAGAGATGGAAATACTCGCCGATACCTTCAATGATTTGCCGGTCATACGCCTTGTTTGCATTAAAAAGCAGCGAAATTCTTGCCTGTCGTGAGGAAACGCAATCCCTTATCTTCATAACCCTGCCCCTGAAATTGACCTAACCAATATATTTTTACAGCAAAGACAAGGGATTGACAGCCGCCGTCATCAGGCCTGTCGGGTCGATCAAAAGAAAAACAGCGATAACCTCCCCTGGACACGCCAGAGGAAGCAAGAGGATCCATCGCCTACAATAAAACGGTTTGCTGATAAAGTTTCCTGAAGAGTGTTTGCCGTTGTTGGAAAAAGTCATGGCGTTCCGCCCGCGGCATATAACGGGATTCCAGTGGCAATACGGGCAGCAAGTCCGTCAGGGAAACGCCAGGATAACCGCTAATCCTGGCGAGCCGGGCAGCGCCCAGCGCCGGGCCGACATCACCACCGGTCCGGTAGTCAATAACCTCGCCGCTCACATCGGCCAGTAGTTGTCGCCAGAAGTGACTACGCGCTCCACCGCCAATCAGCGTGACTGAGGATGGCCGGATCCCCGTGTCATGCAACACGGACATCCCATCAGCCAGTCCCAGGCTCACGCCTTCCAGTACCGCCATCGCCAGATCTTGCGGGCCATGCTGATGGGTCAATCCCCAAAACAATCCCGTCGCCGCAGGATTGTTATGCGGTGTGCGCTCCCCGGACAGATAAGGTAAAAAACACGGCGACCTCGCGGTCAGTTCAACTTTTTCCGCCAGCGCCAGTAGCGCGGCGACGGAAGGCTGCCCGGTCATACGGGCCGCCCAGTCCAGGCAGGACGCGGCGCTGAGCATCACCGACATCAGATGCCAGGTATCAGGCAGCGCATGGCAGAAACTGTGTACCGCCTGAGCGGGGTTACTTAAAAAACCCTCGCTCACCGCAAAGTAAACACCTGACGTTCCCAGCGATAACATCGCCTGCCCCGGCTGCCAGATCCCGGCACCAATCGCCCCGGCGGCATTATCGCCACCGCCAGCCACCACCGGGAGGTTCGCCGGCAGGCCCCAGTTCGCGCTGATCTCAGCCCGCAGCGTTCCCGTCACCTGATTCCCTTCGAACAACGTCGGCATCTGAGCCCGTGTTAAATCGCAGGCCGCCAGTAATTTATCGCTCCAGTCCCGTTTGCCAACATCCAGCCACAGGGTCCCGGCGGCATCCGACATATCACTGGCAAAATCCCCGGTCATTCGCCAGCGCAGATAATCCTTCGGCAACAGTACCCGGGTTATCTGATGAAAAATGTCCGGCTCATGCGCTTTGACCCACAACAGTTTAGGCGCGGTGAACCCAGGCATCATCAGGTTACCGGTTATCTGTCGCGCATCCGGCACCTGTTGCTCCAGTTGCTGGCAGGCCTGGGCGCTACGACCATCGTTCCACAAAATAGCCGGTCGCAGTACCTGCTGCTGACGCCCCAGCAACACGGCGCCATGCATTTGTCCCGTCAGCCCCAGCGCACGCACGTCTTGCAACGAGTGTTGCCGGGCCAGGGCGTGCATCGCCCGATCCGTTGCCTGCCACCACATTTGCGGGTCCTGTTCTGACCACAAAGGATGAGGGCGGGAAACCGTCAGCGTCTCCGTCTGGCAGGCCAACACCTCATTATTTTCATTCAGCAACACGACCTTAACGCCGGACGTGCCGAGATCAATACCTATATACATTACGCGATGTCCTCTGGCATGAGCGGGCGAAGCATCATCCTCAAGGGATTAGCGGTAAATCGCCTGATTGACGATATTTTCCAGTCGTTCCTGCTGACCGCTACGGTGCTGCGGATACAACGCTGATTTCTCGGTGTAGTGCGCCAGTTCGCTCAGCGACAGTTTACCTGCCAGAATATCCTGACCCAACTGACCATTCCAGCCCGCATAGCGTGCCTCGCGAGCCTGTTCCAGTTGCCCTTCTTCGATCAACCGGGCGGCAATACGTAGCCCCTGGGCCATCACATCCATACCGCCGATGTGGCCGTAAAACAGGTCGTAAGGATCGGTACTCTGCCGACGCACTTTCGCGTCGAAATTCAGTCCTCCGGTAGTGAATCCCCCCGCCTTCAGGATTTCATAGATGATCAGCGCATTTTCTTCGACGCTGTTCGGAAACTGATCGGTATCCCAGCCAAGTTGCAAATCTCCACGATTCGCATCGACAGAACCAAAGATCCCCAGCGCTGCCGCCATGGCAATCTCATGATGGAAAGAATGCCCCGCCAGCGTGGCGTGGTTGGCTTCCACATTAACCTTAATTTCCTGTTCCAGACCGAACTCTTTCAGGAAACCATACACGGTGGCGACATCGTAATCGTACTGATGTTTAGTCGGCTCCTGCGGTTTAGGTTCAATCAGCAACGTACCGTTGAAGCCAATTCGGTGCTTGTTCTCCACCACCATTTGCATAAACCGGCCGATTTGCGCCCGCTCCTGCTTCAGGTCGGTATTCAGCAACGTCTCATACCCTTCACGCCCGCCCCACAGCACGTAGTTTTCTCCCCCCAACTGGTGGGTAGCCGCCATCGCCGCGTTCACCTGGGTCGCTGCCCAGGCAAATATTTCAGGATCCGGACTGGTGGCCGCCCCCGCGCCATAACGTGGATGAGTAAAACAGTTCGCCGTCCCCCACAGTAGTTTGACGCCGGTCTGCTGTTGTTTATCGGCCAGAATATCGGTGATAACCGCAAAATTGTGCAAATACTCTTTTACCGAGTTCCCCTGCGGCGCCACATCGGCATCATGAAAACAGTAGAACGGCACATTGAGCTTGTCGAAAAACTCAAAGGCGATGTCGGCTTTCACCTTCGCCAGCGCTAACGCATCCCCGCCCTGAAACCACGGACGCGCAAAAGCACTGGTACCGAACATATCGGTCCCGGCCCAGCAGAAAGTGTGCCAGTAACAGGCGGCGAACCGCAGATGATCCTCCATTCTTTTACCCAGAATAATCTCATCCGGATTATAAAAATGAAAAGCGAGATCGTTCTGACTTTCACTGCCCTCGTAAACAATCTTGTTAACACGATCAAAATACTCTGCCACAGCGGACCTCCTTAACAACAATCATTAGCGGAATAAACAACCACGCGGCCACTATGCAAATAAGGGAATAAACATGACAATTATAAAATTTAATAAATCCGTTCTGTAAAGTCGCAATCATGACCCGGCTCACATATTCCAGTCACGCTATCCGCTGTTACCTCATCCCTCACTCTGTGACCCGTATCATGAAAAGCAAAATAGTGACGATAATTACTAAAAATTGTAATTTCCTTCACCGATCGGGGAGCCTATTTTTTATCCCACAGCAGTAAAATTCCCCTCTGCTGCCAAGTCGATAAAAGTCACCACCATCTAAAGATAAGAAACAGTAAAACCTTACTACCATCTTTCCGTTGCATAAGAGGCTCGTTATGGCAATAACATCTGAGATGAAAGCCAATAATCGCTATATAATATCCATTACGCTGGTAGCGACATTAGGCGGATTATTATTCGGTTACGATACAGCGGTAATTTCTGGAACGGTCTCATCGTTGGATACCGTTTTTATAGCGACAAGGGGATTAAGTGAATCTGCGGCAAATTCGTTACTGGGATTCTGTGTAGCCAGCGCATTAATTGGCTGCATTATTGGTGGTGTTTTGGGCGGTCCATTGAGTGCGCGCTTTGGCAGAAAAAAAACGCTGCTGGTCGCGGCGGTGCTATTCTTTTTTTCCGCTATTGGTTCGGCTTTTCCGGAGATTGGCCACCGTACTGTCAGCGCGGATAATGGCATCCCTTATTATCTGTCTGGTTACCTCAGCGAATTTGTCATCTATCGCATCATCGGTGGTATTGGCGTTGGCCTGGCTTCCATGGTCTCCCCGATGTATATTGCGGAAATTACGCCAGCTAACATCCGTGGCCGGATGGTTGCCTGCAATCAGTTTGCGATCATATTAGGTCAGCTATTAGTTTATTGTGTGAATTACCGCATCGCGCTGTCAGGTAATGCAGACTGGCTTAATACCATGGGTTGGCGTTATATGTTTCTCTCCGGCGCCATACCATCGTTATTGTTCTTTATTTTGTTATTTTTTGTGCCGGAAAGTCCTCGCTGGCTGGCAACCAAAAGCATGAATGAAAAAGCCGCTATCATACTGGAAAAATTATTTGGTAAAACACAAGGTCAGCAAGAATTACAGCGTATTATTAATTCCGTCAGCCCCCATTCCACGCCACATTCCCCGCTTTTTTCTTTTGGTATCGGCGTGATTGTCATCGGCGTGATGCTATCCGTATTCCAGCAATTCGTCGGCATTAACGTGGTGTTATATTATGCTCCGGAGGTCTTTCGTTCGGTAGGCTCCAGTACCGATGTCGCCCTGCTACAAACGATTATTGTCGGCGTCATTAATTTGCTCTTTACCACCATTGCGATTATGACCGTGGATAATTTTGGCCGTAAACCGTTGCAAATTATTGGTGCGTTAGGCATGGCAGTTGGGATGTTTACCCTCGGTAGCGCTTTTTATATGAAAATGTCCCCAGTGGTGGCACTGGGTGCCATGCTGTTTTACGTCGCCTCGTTCGCCATCTCCTGGGGGCCGGTATGTTGGGTGCTGTTGGCAGAAATTTTCCCCAACCGAATCCGCAGTAAAGCGATGTCTCTTGCCGTTGCCGCGCAATGGGTGGCTAACTATCTGGTCTCCTGGACCTTCCCGATGTTGGATAAAAACAGCACTCTCAACGCCCACTTTAATAATGGATTTGCCTACTGGCTCTATGCCGTAATGGGGCTGCTGGCCGCACTATTTATGTGGAAATTTGTGCCAGAAACCAAAGGGAAATCGCTGGAAGAACTGGAATCTCAGTGGAAAAAGCCCGCACCAGACCTTTTCAGCAAGGAAGTGATTAAAGAATAATGGTGCTATCCCTCAAATCATTCGCCATACAGCATAAGAACACCGGGTGTTTTTAACAGCGCACGGTGAATCGGATAAACCACTATCCAGCAGATTCACTGCGCTCTCCATCAACCTCAACCGGTCTTATCGCATTAGCGGCATACAGCAAAAACATCCATGGTGGCACGCAAAACCGGCACAGCCCCACTCTGACGCTAATCCGTGGAATTTTCAGCAAAATGCTGTTTTATTCAGCAGTCAGTTAAAAAGGGTGAAATCAGGCTTTGACATCCCGGAGCGCTCTGGATATTATGCGCCCCGTTCAACGATTCCTCTGTAGTTCAGTCGGTAGAACGGCGGACTGTTAATCCGTATGTCACTGGTTCGAGTCCAGTCAGAGGAGCCAACTTCTTGTTTTCATGCCGCTTTGCGAATCCTTATGTGTTTGAGATTCAGTAAGTTAGCGTGAAAAATCTTCCCGATGCATTTTCAGTTTTCCCTCCGCATCGGGAGAATTTGGTGGTCTGATTTGGGGTCATTTCAGTTCGATAATGGAGTGACCACAATATGTCCCTGTCCGACGCGAAAATCCGCAACTTAAAATCATCTGCAAAACCCTTCAAAGTTTCCGATTCGCACGGCCTGTACCTATCAGTCAATCCAGTCGGTTCACGTCTCTGGTATCTCAAATATTGTATCGATGGTAAAGAATCCCGCCCTGGCTTAGGCGCCTACCCCGACGTATCTTTGGCTGATGCTCGTCAACAGCGTGATGGTATCCGTAAATTGCTGGCGCATAATATCAATCCAGCACAACAGCGCTCTGCTGAAAGAGCCACTTCCTCGCCAGAAAAAACTTTCAAGTATGTGGCACTGGACTGGCATAAAAGCAACCGAACATGGTCAGAGGAACCACACCTCCCGTCTGCTTGCCAGCATGAACCATCATATATTCCCTGTGATTGGACACTTGCCGGTAGCTGAACTGAAACCTCGTCACTTTATCGACCTGCTAAAAGGCATTGAGCAAAAAGGTCTGCTGGAAGTCGCAGCACGTACCCGGCAGCATATGTGCAACATCATGCGTCATGCCATACATCAGGAGTTGATAGAACACAATCCGGCAGCAAATCTGGACGGTATCATCGCTCCTCCCATTAAACGCCACTACCCTGCCCTTCCGCTGGAGCGACTGCCGGAACTGTTGATTCGCATTGAGGACTACCAGCAAGGACGAGAGTTAACCCGCCTGGCCGTATTACTCACCCTTCACCTATTCATCCGTTCCAGCGAACTGCGTTTCGCCCGTTGGTCTGAGATCGATTTCAAAAATAGAATCTGGACCATTCCTGGGTCATGTATTCAATCCGTTGAATATCATATAAACTCACCGTTTTTATCAAAGGGATCCTGATGGCTAAGGTTGATGTAAAATGTCCATTTTGTAAGCAAACAGACCCAGTAAAAAGCATGGACAGGGGAGCGTCGGGCATCAACGTTATCGCTGTCAGGCATGCTGCCGAAGCTTTCAACGTGAATATAAATACCGTGCCTGTCAGCAGGGCATGAAGGATCAGATCATTGATCTTGCCATGAATAATGCTGGCATTCGCGACACTGCACGAGCGTTGCATATCAGCATTAATGCCGTTGCGCGCACACTAAAAAACTCTCGCCGAAAAACGTCACCTCTCTTCCACTGGATAATCTGCACATTCAGCGCATTTGCGAACTGGATGAAATGTGGTCATTTGTCGGCAATAAAAAGAAGCAACGCTGGCTGTGGTACGCATGGGAGCACCGTCTAAAACGTATTGTTGCCCATGCTTTTGGTCGCCGGAGCAAGAAAACACTACGCACGTTACTGGGGGGGCTTTCAGGTTTTAATGTGGCCTTCTGGTGTACAGATAATTTCAGTGCTTATGACGTGTTACTGAATGAAAAGCACATTACGGGTAGGCTTTACACACAACGAATTGAACGTGAAAACCTGAACCTTCGCAACAGACTAAAACGACTGAACCGCAAGACACTGGGGTACTCAAAATCAGCTGAAATGCATGACAGGATCATTGGTACGTTTATCGAGCGTGAGCATTATGCATCGTAATTCCAATCACCACATTGAATACACAACCCCGGCGTTCGGCAGCACAGCGGATCTGGAATTTACGCATAAGCACGGGTTTTGGCCAGATTTCAGATACTGCCGGCATTCAAAACCGTTTCCACACAGTCTCGGTCAGAACCAGGGTGTGTCCCGTAACTATTTTTTGTACAATCTGGCTCATGGTTTAACTACAAAAAATTCTTCAATTTGGCTCGTTACGATTTCCCTGATGATGCATGGGCGCTGATTT
>NZ_RQVV01000053.1 GCF_009295515.1 Erwinia endophytica
AAAAACGCGTGTTTTTAGTCATCCTGTTTACCTCTCTCTCAAAGAGTTTAGTCTCCAGGATTACCGGGATGGTTCACATCGTCAGGAAACCCGCATGGCGGACCCGCCGTTCGTCATGACCCTTTCACCAGCACAACACAGAAGGTCCCGGCACTGTCCGGGTTTTTTTGTGTCAGATAAAATCAGTGCAGATGTAATAATTGAGAAGGGAATTATTTTGCGGGTCCTTCCAGCCAGATCGCTAAGCCGGGGGTCGGAGGACGCGCGAAAAGTCGCCATATATGAGCATTTCCTGAGGTTGGTTGTTGTTTAGTAATTGAATCTATCAGCCTGAAATTAATAAATTAAGTGCAGCTGATACTACAACTGATACAGCAACTTTCATGTGATGGCTGGCGACGAATTCACCCGCAACAGTAATCTTCGAAAGCGGGACCCCATCCATAAAATTATTTACGCCAGGATTGCCGCGACAGAGATACATCACCAGGATGCTGGCGAGAGTGGACATTTACGCTGATGAATCGAAGTGGGAAACAGGGTTCGTTAAAGGAATTGTAGAAGGGGTTGGGCTCAAGGGGGTAAAGAAAAAGGTAAAGTAAGAGCAGTCTTTTCTATGCAAAGACGGTGTATTGCAATGTGTATTGCATTTCTGCTAATTCCTTCGATGTAATGCGATGTAACTAATTGTTAATAATGTAAATTTATTTTTATCTTTTCATAAAGGCGATGTATGCCGCCACCATCGAAAGTGAGCTTGATTCAGAAAAGGCGATGGAATTTATTCTGGGATCTGACGAGAAAGCCGCAGCAGATGGCGGGGCGGTAACAAAAATGCTCAGTCAGATGGTGGCGTATTACAGCGCCGCACAGGTCAAAATGGGCGGAGCAAAAGTGCCCCATCTCTACCCCGGCGACACGTTAAACCTGCAGTCAGCGCAGGATACGGATAACGGTTATTCCGCGTTTGAGCAATCCCTGCTCCGTTATATCGCTGCGGGGCTGGGAGTCTCTTACGAGCAGCTATCCCGCAACTATTCACAGATGTCCTATTCCACAGCCCGCGCCTCGGCTAATGAGTCCTGGTGTTATTTCATGGGCCGTCGAAAATTCATTGCCTCACGGCTGGCCAGTCAGATGTTTTTGTGCTGGCTGGAGGAGGCCATCGTGCGCGGTGTTGTCCGTCTGCCGCAGCGCGCCAGATATTCATTGCAGGAGGCCCGCAGTGCGTGGGGGAACTGCGAGTGGATTGGCGCTGGCCGGATGGCGATCGACGGGTTGAAAGAGGTGCAGGAGGCGGTCATGTTGATCGAGGCCGGTCTCAGCACGTATGAAATTGAGTGCGCAAAACGCGGTCATGATTACCGGGATATTTTTGCACAGCAGGTCAGAGAGACAATGGAGCGCCGCGCCGCCGGTCTGCAACCGCCAGCCTGGGCCGCCACCGCGTTTACTAACGGCCTGCAGCAGTCACAACAGGATGATAAAGAGGTACAGAATGCAGCGTAATCTGCCGCATATAGCCAGCATGGCGCTTAACGCCCCGTTAATGCTTGAACCCGCCTATGCGCGGATTTTCTTTTGCGCCCTGGGTTACCAGTTGGGGGCTGATCGTATCATCGATACAGTCAGCCAGACCACCCTGGAACGCAACGAGATGAGCGACGGGCTGTCACTCTTTGATGGTCCTGATCGTTCCGGTGTCAACGTCCGGAGTTATCAGGTCAAAGATCGTATCGCGATAGTGCCTGTCTCCGGGACACTGGTTAGCCGCTCATCATCACTACGCCCTTACAGCGGCATGACCGGTTACAACGGGATTGTGACCCGGCTGGAGCAGGCTGTCAGCGATCCCGGCGTAGACGGGATCCTGATGGATTTTGACACGCCTGGCGGCATGGTCGCGGGTGCGTTTGACTGTGCTGACATGATTGCCAGATTGCGTACCGATAAACCGATCTGGTCGTTATCAAACGATATGAGCTGCTCAGCGGGCCAGTTACTGGCCAGTGCATGTTCACGGCGACTGGTTACGCAAACCGCCCGCACGGGCTCAATTGGTGTTGTGATGGCGCACAGCAATTACAGTGGGGCGCTGGAAACAGAGGGGGTTGAGATCACGCTGATATACAGCGGTAAACACAAAACAGACGGGAATCCGTTCCAGTCGCTGCCCAAATCGGTCAGGCAGCAGCTACAAAGCAGCATTGACGCTACGCGGCAGATGTTTGCGGAAAAAGTTTCGTTGTATACCGGGCTCGGCCTGCAGTCCGTACTCGATACAGAGGCCGCTGTTTATTGCGGCGGCGAGGCGATCGACATCGGGCTGGCAGATGAGCTGGTCATTAACACAGACGCCCTGCAGGTGATGCGGGAATTTCTTAATACTAAATCAAAAACCGGAGTAAATATGTCACTGACATTACCGGCGCAGGTCGCCACAACAACCACCGCAGGGGCTGAAAACATCCAGGAAAATCAGGAAACCACTGCGGCCACGACCACAATCGATGCTGATTCAATAGCGAAAGCGGCAGCGCTGGCGGAAAACGAACGGATTATGGGGATCCTCGGCTGTGATGAGGCGAAAGGGCGTGAGTCCCAGGCTATGGCGCTGGCGTCTACACCCGGCATGACGCCGGAAAATGCAGTCCGCATTATGTCAGCAACGCCGCTCAGCGCGCAGGCACGGAGCGAAACCAGCCTTGACACATTAATGGCCGAAGCGCCCGGGGCGGTGTCTGCCGCTGCCGGTGTTGTATCGGATGTTGATGAACTTATGAACACACCAATTTAGGATTTCAGTCATGATCAATGAAGAAACATTCGAGTATCACCAACCCCTCGGGGGTAGCGATCAGGCACATACCGCCGTCGCGCCATCCGGCATTAGTTCCGCAACACCAGCGCTTACCCCACTTATGCTCAGCGGATCAACGCTGGTGGCCTGGGACGGTCAGGCGGCCGGGACGGCGGTTGGGGTTCTGGCCCTGGCGCTGGAGGGGGGAGAAACGTTGCTGACGTATTACAAAACCGGCACATTCCGGATCGAAGATCTGGTCTGGCCGGCGGATGTCGCTGAAGACGTCCAGCGCAACGCATTCGCGGGGACGTCCTGCAGCGTTGTGTAAACCCTCTCTTGTTAACAGGGCCGCAAAAGCGGCCTTTTTTTATGGGATTTTTTTATGAGCACGTCTCTTTATACGACCAGTAAACTCCTGGCGGTAACACGCCAGAAATTTAAATTTGATCCGCTGTTTCTGCGTTTATTTTTTCGTGAAATGTATGAGTTTGACACTGAACTGGTCAACCTCGCATTGATACCCGGCAATGTTGAAATGGCACTTTACATATCCCCAACAGTCTCTGGTGAGGTGATCCGCTCGCGGGGCGGGCTGACTCGTCAGTTTAAACCGGGTTATGTTAAGCCCAAACATGAAGTCAATCCGCAGATGACAATCCGGCGCCTGCCTGACGAGGATCCGCAACTACTGACCGATCCCGCCTATCGCCGCCGCCGAATTCTTCTCCAAAATTTGCAGGATGAAGAGCTGGCGATTCAGCAGGTTGAGGAACGCCAGGCTGTTGACGCGGTGCTGTACGGCAAATACATCATGACCGGGGAGCAGTTTGAGCCCGTTGAGGTGGATATGCAGCGTAGCGCGGCAAACAATATCACCCAGGCCGGATCAGCAGCGTGGACTGCGCAGGACCGTGACACCTTTGATCCCACCGACGACATCGAAAAATACGCGCTGGCGGCCAGCGGCATCATTAATATCTGCGTGATGGATCCCAAAGCGTGGGCGCTGTTCCGGTCATTTAAATCGGTAAAAGACAAGCTGGACACTCGCCGCGGTTCTAATTCTGTGCTGGAAACTGCGGTCAAAGATTTGGGACTGGCCGTTTCATACAAAGGAATGTATGGGGACATGGCTATTGTCGTCTATACCGGCGAGCATATTGTTGATGGTCAAAAAACCCACTATCTCCCGGATTACACAATGGTACTGGGCAACAATCAGGCTCGCGGTATTCGCACATACGGCGGCATACAGGATATTGAGGCAATAGGCGAAGGTATCACAAAATCCAGCCGGTACCCGAAAAACTGGATCCAGACCGGCGATCCGGCCCGTGAATTCACAATGACGCAATCCGCGCCGCTTATGCTGCTGACCGATCCGGACGAGTTTGTTGTCGTCACTCTGGCGTAACCCCTGGCGTAATCCGTTCAACTGGTCCCGTCCGGGGCCATTATTGAGAAAAAACCAATGTCAAAAAATGAATTGATTGCCCGCTTACTGGAGTTGGGTGAGTTGCTGGGTCGTGAAATTGATACAACAGGCACCATTGCAGAGCTTGAGCAGCGTGTTACTGAAGCGGAAGAAGAACTGAACGATTCCGATGACAGTTCTACCGATGGTGATTCTACCGAAGGGGGCGCCGTCGCTGGGGGTGATGCAGGTAGTGAGGGGAAACCATCAACAGGGCTGGTCCGGGTGCTGATGTTAAAAACCGCTCACATGCACGCAACGCATGAGACAAACGACGAACGCGTGGAAATTGCCCTGGCGGGTACGCACGTCCGGGTTACGCCTAACGATCTTGCTGCGCTGGAAAAAGCCGGTATCGCGCAAAAAGAGGATTGACGGTGGCCACCTTTGATAACATTTTTGACCGGGCAATGTCAGAGGTTGACAAAATTGTAATGGATACGTTCGGTGGGCGGGTCGTTGCAGTGATCGGAGGTGTTCAGCGTTCCATCAATGTGATTTTTGATGATGAGGACACCATCCAGCAAATTGCTGGGGGCCAGGTTGTTAACTCGCAACCAGAGTTGTTTTGTAATGCCGATGAAGTCGCCGGGCTGAAAAAGCACGACGCGGTTTACATTCACGGCGTTGCGTTTTATGTCACAGCGATTGGTCGCCCGGACGGCGATTCACTGACCGTAAAACTCGCCCATGGCAAGCCAGGGCGCCCGGTAAATGATATTGATGCCTGGAGTTAACGCATGGCTCGTGAAAGCAGGTTAAGGCGGGATCTTCCGGTTGATATTGATGTCAGCGCTATCTGGCGTATTGCTGAAAAAGTGGGGGCAACGCAGAAGCAGTTCAGAAACGCATACTCCCGCGCGCTGCGGCGTACAGCTGCAACGCTCAGGAAAAAGGCAATGGCTGATTTGAAAAGCGGCCTTGCCCCGCGCAGTTTGCAGATGATACGCCGGCGCATTCTGTCGTTCAGTATCTCCCGTGGATCTCAGCTGGATACAGCAAAACTCTGGTTTGGTCTGAACGCGATAAAAGTCAAAGATCTGAAAGGCAAAATCAGGGGGCGGATCCGGCCACATCATGACCAGCGTGATCCGGCAACTGGCCGTTTTATAAAGGCCCGCCGCCGGAAACAGAACCCGCCCGGTTTCGATCCCAGGGGGGCAATGCTGGCAGGAAAAACCTATGAAAATGGCGAGGTGTCACGCTCAAAGCGCGAGGGACGCCGGACGATTGTTATCCGCGATCCTGAAACCCGCCGGACCCGTGAGGCTGAGATTGATGTTTACGCCCCCATGCTGGATTACATAGAAGATCACGCGTTTGCAGAGGTCATGGACATTTTTATGCATCATTTTGAAACTGATCTGCGTGGGCGCATCAAAGCCCGCATTGATGTTTAAAGGGGGAACCGATGTCAGATCCTCTAATGATGGGGCGTTATCACGAAGCCGTGATCGGCGCGCTGCAGCGCATTTCATGGGTGCGTGATGCGGATACCTATCCGGAAAAAGACGCGCCAAAATTCTCCGGGCTCGTTACGCCAGCCGTGTATTTTGAGTTGAATGAGTGGACTGATAACGGCGGTACCACTGGCCAGCTTGAGGTTACGCTTGACTGCGATCTGTATGTTGTTGTTGATGCTGCCGGCGCGGGAAATGAGAAACCCGCGATATTCCTTCGCGCGGCCGCGGCAGATTTAACGCAGTGGATCAACGGCCAGCAGTTCGGCCTGTCCGGTGTTGAGCCAGCCACGTTTATTGCCGCTACTAAAGACGAATTTGATCCACGAATGGATGATTATCTGGTCTGGCGGATTACGTTTAATCAAAATGCCGCGTTTGGTGAGGATCCGTTTGCGTCAACTGGCCAACCACTTAAACAGGCTTGGCTCGGTATTGCGCCGGACATCGGACAGCAGCATGTAGATGATTATCGTCTGATTTGGGAGGCGGATTCTGATGGATGATGTGGTCGGCGATTTGCAGCGGCGGCTGGCAAATATAGTTCGCCGGGGTGTTATTCATTCGGTAAAACAGGGGGGGATCCCCAAATGCCGGGTTGAGCTGGGTGAAATCGTTACCGCCTGGCTCCCGCTGTGCCAAAGTTTTACCGGCGCGAACCGGTCTGATTATAACCCCGCCGCAGTCGGTGATCCGGTCACCGTGCTGTCAGAGGGGGGAGATTTGAATAACGGTCGTGTTTTCCCCGGATGGAACACAGAGGCCATGCCCGTGCCGGATGGCACAACCAGTGAACACATTACAAAATACAGTGACGGGACGGAGATCCGCTATAACCGCGCCGCGCACACTCTGACGATCACCCTGGCTGATGGCGGCAGTTATAAAATCACCGGAAATGTTGAAATAATCGGCAATCTGAATGTCGAGGGCAATATTGCATCTGACGGCGAAATATCAGACTGGCAGGGCAAAATGAGCTGGATCCGAGTGGTCTATAACGGACATACGCATTTCGAAACCGGATCAATAACCGGAGAACCCCTTAGCCCCATGTAGTATCAACAAAATTCAAATTCTAAATTACAGCCCCCGCGATTGCGGGGGTTTTTATATCCGGAGTTCAATATGTCTGAGTTACACGGCGTTGAAACAATAGAATTAACGTCCGGCACAGTGGCGGTAACAACAATCCAGACCGCAATCATCGGTCTGGTAGGCACCGCGCCGGCGGTGAATAGCGGCAGCGCGGCAACGGCAACATCGGGAACGCCAATTCTTGATAACGTTGTCACATTTACAGCTGAAACCGGCGCGGCGGGTAACAATTATTCCGTTGCCGCTGTGGGCGGCACACCTGCTGACAATTCAGCAGCAATCGCCACATCGGCAACCTGGGCCGACAGCGTGCTGTCAATCACGCTGGGTTGTGATGCTGACGGTACAATCACTGCCACGCCTGCCGATGTTGTTTCCGTGGTTAGTAATATTGCTAATTGTCCTGTAGTGGCCACCGGAAGCGGAGAGGGTGTGGTCAGTGCGTTTGACGTTCAGTTGACCGGCGGCGCCGATGAGCCGTTCCCGCTCTATACCCCGGTGGCTGTCGTGGGTACGACACAGATCACGGCACTGGGATCGGACGGTACTCTCGCCGAGGCTCTGGAGGAAATTAACTATCAGCGTAACGCGTTAACAGTTGTTGTACGTGTTGAAGAAAGCGCCACAGAGACAACGCAACGCGCCGCAATCCTGAAGGGGATCACCGCGCTTTCTAAAAGCAAATCGGTTACCTCATACCACCCCCGCATCCTGATAGCCCCCGGATTCAGTGAGGATGACGCGGTGGGTAAAGCGCTGGAGACGCAGGCCGGAAAACTCCGCGCGGTCGCGTATGTTGATTGCGCATCAATGGCGACGCTCCAGGAGGTAGTTTTACGTCGCCAGTCATACGGTGCGCGCACTGAATTACTCCGCGCGCGACCACAGGTCAGCAATGACGCCGGCGAACTGGTTTACCGCCCCTGCTCGGCATTTGCTGCGGGTCTCAGGGCGCGCATTGATTACGAGAATGGCTGGTGGTGGAGTAAATCGAATCAGGAAATTTACAACATCCTGGGTGTTGAACAGATTGACGAGTTTATTTTGGGTGAGGAAAACTGCGACGCTAATTTGCTCAACATGCAAAACATTTCAACAATCATCCGCCGCGACGGATTCAGGCACTGGGGTAACCGGCTGTGTGCAACTGATACGCAGTGGCGTTTTGAGTCTGTACGCCGCACTGCTGATGTTATTGAAGACAGCATTCAGCAAACAATGATGGAATATGTTGATCGTCCACTCGATAAAGAGAACGCCGACGACATTATCGAAACCATCAACTCCTATATGCGCTCCCTTGTCTCCCTTGGGGCCATATTTGGCGGCACCGCATGGCTTGATGAAGAGCTGAATACAGTCGAAACGATGGCCGCGGGCGTGCTTTACATAAATTACGATTTCGGACCTAAATCACCGACAGAGCGCATTTCCCTGCGGGTGCGCGTGAATAACAATTACGCACTTGAGGAGTTAGCGGCATGAGTGGGAAATCCATACAAAAGGGGTGGACGTTTTTCCAAAATGGCGTCCGTATTCAGGGCGCGCATGAATTTACGCCGCCAGTGATTGCAATCACAAAAACCGATCTAAGAACCGGCGCGCAGGATGCGCCAACACCGGTTGATGATGGCATGGAGGCGCTGACGTGTCAGATAAAATTCTATGGTCTTGATACCACTATGCTGTCGAGTTTCGGTTTTATCAGCGGTAGTAAACCGATGTTTACCGCCTATCAGGGCTATCTCAGTAACGGCGCGGTGCAGGGAACCATTGAAGTTGTTGAGGGTTTTGTGTTTTCCGTTACCCCGGATGCCCGCGGAAACAGCAACCTGGCCGAGAGTGCTACCACCGTTGATATTGCGGTCAGTTATTACAAAAAAAACCTGGACGGCATTGAACTGGTGGAAATTGATACCGAGCGGTTTATGCGGCGGATTAACGGCGTCGATCAGCTGGCGACCCTGGCCGCTAAAATTCGCGTTTGAATCCCGCAGCCTGATGGCTGCTTTTTTGTGAGAAAAATCCATGTACCCAGGCGAAACCAAAACTATCAAATTATATACACCAGTTACGATCACGGGTGACGTTGTGCTGACAGAAGTCAGCATGCGCGAGCCGGTTGTCCGTGACCGCATCCTGTTTGCAAAAGATCGTGGCACGGAGGAAGAAAAAGAAGCGCGGATGATTGCGTCGTTATGCGGTATTAGCGAGCAGGATCTCTATAAACTCACCGCCGCTGATTATATTCAGATGGAGGAGGCGTTTAACGTTTTTATGCTCCCGCCCGCGAAGCGACCGAAGGCGATATCCTCAGAATCATCCGAACCCTCGGGCGGCGATTAAATTTTTCCCTTTCCGATTATCTGGACATGCCAATTGGCACCCTGGAGCAACTGGTAAATCTGGAAATTGAGGAGGCAGAGCGTGGGCGGAATAAATCAAAATCTTAAGGCGACCATCCAGTTCGGCGGCAATCTGAGTGCGAGCTGGAAACAGTCTGCCGCATCACTAAAAAAAGGCCTGGCGGATGTCGGTAAACAGTCCGACAAACTGACTAAAGAGCAGACCCGGCTGGCCGCTGAACTCAAAAAAGCGAAACTGGCCGGACAGGCTGTCGCCTCACTTAAAAAGGACTATGCCGGGGTATCACGTGAGATCAAAAAGACAGAAGCGGAGCAGGAGAAGTTAAACCGGGCGCTAAAAAGGACCGAGCGGCTTGAGCGATTCAAAGGTCGCGGCGCCGGATTGCTCCGCCGTGGTATGGGCGTTGTTGGTCAGTTGGGCGGCATGATGGGGCCTGGTCTGGCCATCGGCGGCGGCGGCCTGGTGGCGGGAGCAATGGGCGCCCTTATCTCTCCCGCCGCCATCAATGCGCAAACTGCCGAGCGGGTGGGGGTGGCCCGCAGCTATGGTGTCAGTAGTGAAACGTTTAACGCCTGGGACGCGATAGCTAAACAATACGACATGAACGGCGAGAATTTTGGCGATCTGTTTGAAGAGTTTATGCATAAAGTCGGCGAATATCGGGAAACAGGCAAACTCGATACGCTGCAGGACGCAATGGACACCCTGGGATTTAAAGCCGGGGATCTGGCTGGGCTGAGTGGCCTGGAAATGTTTAACAAAGTGATCGAACAATCACTCGCAGTTGATGATGACAAAGCCTCTTATGCCCTTGATGCACTGTTTGGCGGTGAGGCCAGCAAATTATTAATGATTGTTAAACAGTCAGGCAAAAGCTATCGCGACCTGATGGAAGAGCAGAAGCGCTACACATTAATCACGGAAGCGGGCGCCGCAGGCGCAATGGAGGGGAATCGCGCGTTCAGCAATCTGCGGCTGGTTTTAACATCCGCAATTGCAGAGATATCCGGGCAGTTGGGTAATGAGCTGTCGCCTGATATCAAAAAACTGACTGATGATCTGGCGGAGTGGTTCAGAAACGGCGGAATATCGAAAATAACCCGTTTTCTTAAAAGTGATCTTTATCCTGGCGCATTAGCATTTGGTAACGGCATTGTTTATGTCGGTAAAGTCATTTTTGCATTAGCGAAAAAATTATCATGGCTGCTGCCTGATGAAGACGAGGATAAAAAAAATGTTCTAAAACTTCTGGGTCAGACCGGATCTGTTGATTTTGCCCGCAACCGGGCGCAGTCCGAAGGGATTGGCGACTGGTTTGATCAGCAACTCAGGGACAACCCTGATTTTGTTGAACGGGTAAAAAAATCGTACAGCGATACGCATGGGCTTTTTAGCGATGATGAAGAGGCATTTTCGCGACAGATGGAGCGCTACACAGGTAAACCGGGTGGCATGTTCAGCCTGGATGATACGTCTGGCGACTCCACTGGTGTGATCGGCGGCTGGCCAGCGCTTGCGCAGCAACTTAGCGGCGCAGGCGGGCGGGTGGGGCAACAGGAGTTTACTAACAACAGTCGTAACTCGTTCAATATTGAAATTAATGTTGCTGATGCAGCTGACGGCCGCGGGATCGCCAATGAGGTGATCGACCGGGTTAAAAGCACCAGCGTTTTTGATGGCAGCAATTCTCTCTATGATACTGGGTATAACTGGTAATGGTAATGTTGGGTGAAATTACAGCGAGTTCTGACAGTCAGTCGGAAACGACAGAAAACGCCGAACCCCGCGTAATGATGATGCTGGGTGATTTTGCCTTTTCTGTCGATACTACCGCGTACAACCAGATGGCTCGCGAAGCGTCCTGGCGCTGGCCTGATCAGGAGCGGATCGGTAAACAGGATCTGCTCCAGTACACGGGAAAAGCCGCGCGCACAGTGAAATTTGATGGCGAGACGCACGCTTTTTTTAGAAATGGCGTGGGCGCCGTTGATGACCTGTACGATTTAGCGGATCAGGCGCAGCCCCTGCAGCTGGTTAGCGGGAATGGTGACGTGCTGGGCTGGTGGGTGATCACTGATTTTTCAGATACGGTAACAAAATTTCTGCCGGCTGGCGGATATCGTAACAAGACATGGACAATGACGATTAAACACTATGGCGACGATCTATCAAACCCGTGATGGCGACGTCCTGGACGCCATTTGTGCTGATCATTACGGCACTGACAATCTGGCCGCTAACGTGCTGACCGTTCTGGACGCTAATAGCGGGCTGGCAGATCGCGGCGCTGTTTACCCTGCTGGCGTGCAAATTACATTGCCGGACATTGTAACAACTGTCGCAACTTCTTCTAATTCTCTATGGGATTAAAATGGCTGATGATAACCGCTACGCTCCCGCGTTCAGCATTGTGGCGGAGGGAAAAGACATAACGGCTATTCTGCAAAAATATATGAGCGAAATAACGCTGACGGATTTCGGGGGCGCAACGCAAAAATCTGATGAGCTGAAAATATCGGTAACGTCACCAACACTAAAACTCCCATCCAAAGGTGCGCGGCTGAGGCTCGGGATGGGGTTTGGCGGTAATTTGCAGGACAAGGGCTGGTTCGTGGTCTGCGGCGTCAGCAGCAGCGGACCGCCGCGTAAAGTAGAGATTTACGCCACCGCGGCGCCCATGAACGCCAGCAAACAATCCGGTAACGTACAGAGTCATAAAACCCGCAGTTGGGACTCTCTGACGCTGGGGGATATTGTGAAAACGGTGGCGGCAGATAACGGACTTATTCCGCGCGTCGCTGAAAAACTGGCGGCGATTAAAATTGATCACATTGATCAGACGGCAGAATCTGACGCAAATCTAATGAGCCGCCTGGCCCGCACGTATAACGCTGTCAGTAAACCCGCCGGTGGTTACTGGCTTTTTCTTGAGCAGGGAACCGCTACTACGGCATCGGGAAAACAAACCGGCAGCATAACGATTACGCCGGATCAGCTGAGCTCATGGTCATACAGTGACGGCTCCCACGGAAACACGTCCGGAGATAAATCTAATAAAATTGGTGTTAATTATTTTGATGAGGCAGATGGTAAAACAAAATCTGTCTCAATAGAGCATGACGGCCCCGCCATTTATAACCCATACACGCAGTTTAATAAATCTACGGCTGAATGGGGGGCTAAATCGCGTAAATCGAATGCGGCCCGCAATGGCAAACGTATGACATTAACGGGTCCATGCCTGCCAGAACACATCCCAATGACGGCGGAATGTCGTGTCATTACATCGGGGTTTGGGGAGGTGGAGGATCGGCAATGGCTGGTTGAATCCCTGAGTTTTTCTCTCACAACCCGCGGTCTGTCGTTTTCATGGAGTCTTGCGCTGGATATCAGCAAAAAAGAGTCCGGAACGAAAAAAGGGCCGGCTTATTTTAGCTAACGGATAATTATGAACGGAACAGACAGAAAGACGGGCCAGCGCCTGTCGGGTCGCGCACATCTTCGCCAGTCGGTCGTCGATATTCTGACCACGCCGGTTGGCTCCCGTGTCATGTTGCGTGACTACGGAAGTGATCTCCCTGATCTCGTTGACCGGCCGCAGGATGGATTGACGAAACTAAAAATCATTGCAGCCACGGCCTCGGCATTAGCTAAATGGGAACCGCGCCTAACAGTGAATACTGTCAATGTAGCCCGCGATGGGGATGGTGTTTTTGTCCTGTCAATAGAGGGTGTCAGTAGCGAAGGGAACGAAGTGGTTACCATTGATGGAGTGAAAATCTGATTTATGTCATCAAGTTACGATGTAATTAATCTTTCTAATCTTGCTGTACCTGATGCCATTTACTCCCCGTCCTCTGCAACTATTTTCAGCGACTGGCTGACGCGACTGCGTGAACTTGATGCTGATTTTGATGCGCTGGTGGAGTCGGATCCGGCATATAAACAGGGTGAGGCCAGCGCATATCAGCTAACCCTCGCATTTCAGCGTATTAATGATGCTGTGCGGGCGGTACTGCTGGCGAGCGCCACTGGTAATGATCTGGATCAGGTGGGCGCGGCGTTCAACGTTGAGCGGCTCGTTATCACGCCAGCTGATGAGGATGCCGTCCCGCCCGTTGAGGCGGTGCTTGAGGATGATGATGCGCTCAGGGAGCGGATCCAGCTGTCCTGGGCACAACTCAATACTGCCGGCGCCCGTAATTCATATCGCTATCATGCAAAATCAGCTGATTCAGATATCCTCGATGCTGAGGCATACGGTCCTGATACACACGGTAAACCGGGTTATGTTGATGTTTATGTGTTATCGCGCACTGGCGATGGCCAGGCGACGGACAGTCTGGTAAAAACCGTTGCTGACGCGCTGAGCGCTGACGAAACGCGCCCATTAACAGACTATGTAACAGTCCAGACGGCTACGCTGGTGCAATATGCGGTTACGGCAACTCTGGAAATCCCGGATGGGCCGGATGCGGATACCGTTTTGCAAAGCGCAATTGATGCGTGTACATCCTACACAGAACTGGCCCATCGCATTAATACCGTGGTGCCGCTGTCAGCAATTTATGCCGCGCTGCAGCAGACCGGGGTGACACGCGTGCGCCTGACGAGTCCGACAGCGGATATTGAGGCCATTACCGGTGGGGCGCCGTGGTGTACGGCAATCAACATAACGAGGTCTGAATAATATGGCCACATTCAGATCAATTCTGCCGCCAAATACCCTGTTGAGCGAACGGGCGCTGGAGCAGGCGACCGCAGAGCCAGTCATTGCGCTAGAAACTGACGCCGCGCGCCAGGCAAAAAACGCAGCCACCTGTCCGGCGCAGTTGCTGCCCTGGCTGGCGTGGGAATATGCGGTTGATTACTGGGATCCGGGATGGACAGACGCACAAAAGCGCCAGGTTATTAAAGATTCGCCGTATGTTCATCAACACCGCGGTACCGCGGGGGCGGTGAGGCGGGCGCTTAGTTCAGTGGGTTATCCGACGACCGTGATCGAGTGGTGGCAGGAAACCCCAAAGGGCGATCCGTACACGTTCCGGATTGAGGTCTACAGCGACGAGGCGGTTAGTGATGAGCTGTACAGCAGGATCAGGCGTCAGGTGGATGGCGCTAAAAATTTACGCAGCTGGCTGACGGTGATCGATGTAATGGCCGAGGTTGGCGGATCGGGCGCAATGTATATCGGCGGCGCGGTCACGATGAATATCGATATTGACATACCGGCGGGATAAAAAATGGCTGAACAATATTATGTAGTTTTAACCGATGCAGGCAAAGCGGCTGAGGCCGCAGCAGTGGCCGCAGGTGTGGCGCTGGAGCTAACCCATTTCGCAGTAGGGGATGGCGGCGGGGTTGAGCAGGTTCCCGATGCGACCCGAACCGCGCTGGTTAATGAAACATACCGCGGGGAAATAACATCGCTCAAAGTTTCGCCGGAGCAGGAAAACCAGATAATGGCGCAACTGGTCCTGCCGTCCGCCGTTGGTGGTTTCGTGGTCCGCGAAATTGGGTTATTAACATCCGATGGTGTGTTATTTGCTATCTCCAACTGTGCCGCAATCGAAAAACCCAGCAGCGGCGTGGCTGTTAATCTGACGTTTCGGTTGCTGGTTTCTGACACTGAGAACATCACGCTGAAAGTGGCCACCGGTGACGGAATTTTTTTGCGGCAGGATGCTAATTTATCTGACGTGAATGATGCGAATGCCGCCAGGGCTAACCTGAACGCCTACCCCATTACAGGGGGAGAAATAAAGGGTGAAGTCTGGTCGAATGTCGTAAATAATTTTAGAATTATTGCAAATAACAAAAGTTTTTTTTGGCGTTTTGACGGCGAGAATTATTATCTATTACTCACAGCAGACGGAGACCCCAACGGGGGCTGGAATGAAAAACGTCCACTGTATGTGCAATGGTCAACTGGTAAAGTTTTTACTGATGAAGATTTTACTACGGTCGGAAGACTGCTTACAGGCAGCGGCGCCAGTTGGTTAGCGGCGGACGGAAATGTCTATGGCTCCGTATGGGGCGGTTATCTTAATGAGTGGATAGCTGCGAAAGCTAATGATGCATATAACAACGCGTATAACAATGCTTACAACAGTGCAATAAACTGGGCGTATGCTAATTGTGTGCAGGATATCCGGTTAGGCAGTTCATCAGAATTTCAGGAACGTAGTAATACTGAGCGTCTAACCGGTGGAGTTATGAGCTCATGGGCTGATTATGGCTCATCTAATTACTGGATCCGCCTGCGACCACTACAAAAAGCGGTTGGCGGTACATGGTATACAGTATCCTATGTATAAAAGGTATTTAAATAAATGATTAATGCATATGGACCTTTTTCTATTCGTAATGATTTAAATGAAGAAGAAACGGCATTACAGAGCAGTCATAATGTCATGTTTATAGCTGATAGCGATGGGAACGACTGGTACGAATTACAGAAAATATTTCAGGCAGAAACGTTAAAAATCGTTTTTGATGAAAATAACCTGATTAATTCTGCCAGCTATGACGCGTCTACGTTATTCCCGCTTTCATTTTATGTTGCTGAAATGTCTACTGTGCCGGATGATTTCACGTTACCACCGCCCGGCGGGCAGTGGGTTTTTGATAGCGAATCAGAGGCCATTAGTCAGCGTGTCTATACTGAAGCGGAGTTGATTGAACAGGCCGAGCAGGAAAGAACAACAAGAATTGCCGCGGCAACAGTCGTCATTGATCCGCTACGCGATGCTGTCGAGTTGGGGCGCGCAACAGAAGAACAGCGGGCGCGCCTGCTGGCGTGGCAAAATTACCGTATTGATCTTATCGAGCTTGATTTATCGGTGCCGTCTGCTGTGGTCTGGCCGGATCTGCCGGAGTAGAGCTCTCCCCGGCGGGAGTGAAATGTTTTCCTCTTGTCGATTCAACGAGATGAAAATAACAGGATGTACATAGTTCTTTATCCGGCGAACTCAGGCGTTCAGCCAGTCCCAGCCTCTTTCCGCAATCGTCACAGTGTTTAATTTTAAAAAACAACATATTTCCCTCCGGTTTCGTCGGAAAATACGTGTAACAGCGCGGTAAAGATAACTTTAAAAAGCGATCAATATTTGAATATTGATCGTTTAAAGTGATTAATCACCCCGGAATTATATAAATGTCTGAAACTATTGAAATAAGCGGTGTCCTTAACGATCCCGGCGGGCGGGCTGTGTCGGGCGCGCGCATTGTTATCACTGCCCATCGTAATTCCGCCGGCGTTCTGAATCAGTCAGTAACAACGGCGACAACTGCCGCAGATGGAAGATACGCACTGCAGCTGCTACCCGGCGGCTACACAGTAACGGTCGTGTGGCCGGGAAATGTTCGCCCTGAAGTGCTGGGACGGATCACAGTGGAGGAGGATGGCCCTGCAGCATCACTGAATGATTACCTGATTAATGCAGATGATTTTTACAGTGATAAAGTGGTGTTTAACTCAGTAAAATCCCTTGCTGATGATTCGATGGTTGCCGCAGCACTGGCAAAAACATCCGGCCAGGCCAGCGAGGCGGCGGCGACAGCCGCTGCAGAAGAGAAAACCCAGGCGGTTGTTGCGGCTGAGACCGCAAGCCAGGAGGCATCAACCGCAGAAACTGCCGCAATATTAGCCGCCGCCGCAAGGGATGAGGCGCTGGCGGCGGCCCGAGCTCAGTCATTCGACGAACTCCGCACAACAGCGCCAGTTGCTGATGGCCAACGCTGGCGGCTCAGGGGCTGGCATGACGGAACGGATTACGGTGGCGGGGATTTTACCGGTTTTCTCGTTGCTGCGACTGACGATGGCGGAACGATTGCAGCGGGTGAAGGATGGCACTGGCAGCGTGTGACTGATGATGATAACAATCTCAATGTTTCGCATTTTGGCGCGACAGAGGGTGGGGATGTTGACTGTTCTGCAGCAGTGATTGCAATGTTCAATTATTCGCAGAAAAATAACCCGGCGCTGGGAATTCGTTTTCCCGCTGGAAAATTTCGCGTTGATAATGTTGATATTTCATCAAAATATTACAGCCGATTCAGATTAACCGGTGCTCAGGTGAATTTTGGGTATTTCCCATCTACAACAATCGTATCAAATAAAACAACTGGCGTAATGTTCAGTGTCAATGCCCGATATACGGAAATATCTAATTTAATTATTGACGGGGAATATGATGTTACTGCCAACACAAAGGAGTTTTACAGTAATTCCTGTACGGCGGGGACTTATTTTCGCGGAACTAATTTAAGATTTCTGAATTTAGGTGGCCGTGCAATTTCACTGATTGACACGCTTGATACCAAATTAGATCAGTTTTATGCGTCAATGTGTCACGCAAGTGTGCTTTATACTAACTGGTCAAATACTGTTTACGGAAACTGGGATCACGTCACAGCGATAGAACTGACTAATTTTAATATGCAGTCGTGTACGACAGAGCCTGTTTTTGATATTCAACGTGCAACTCAGTCATTTATTTACAACGGCTGGATTGAAAAAAGCGAATACCCTGGAGATTTGTCATGCGGTCAGATGATGATAGAAGGATTATCTGTCGAAGCCTGCACGAATCCGTTAAATCTGACCTACTGCCGCGCCATTATTTCACAACTCAATTTACAAAGTGGCTCTACCGTTACGCACAATGATGTGGATAAAACAGACTGGCTGTCGCGTTTTGAGCGTGGCTATTTGCGACTTGAAAACTACGGGGCGCAGTTTCACGGCTCACTCACTTATGACGTGCTGCATTCTCATAACCGGATCAGTAATGGATCAGCCAATACGAAGTGGGTTTATGTTGGCAAAGTCCACGCTGGCACAACGGGTGACACATCTGAATTAATCATTACAGGAACGACGCACTGGGATACTGTCACCGAAAGCCACGTTGTGAACGATACACGACATGGCGGCGGAAAATGTATTATCAGGATGCAGAATAAAGACGACGCAGAAAGGGTACTGGTTAGCTGGTCAGGTGAGGGAGCGTGTCCTGTTGCTGACGTGAAATTTAAAGCCGACTATGCGTCAGATATCAATATTTATGTGCAATTGCGAAATTACGTACAGTCAGCAAATGTACAACTCGAAACGACGGGAAAATCGCGATTTGAAACAGGACAGTGTGCCTATTTTGATTTCAAAGGAGAATCACTTACTGATGATGAAATTGCAGCGCTTGACGGACTCAGAGACGCACTGCCAAAATTTTCACTGTCGGCGGGCTGGGCGGGGCTGGGGTTCGATGGTGGCATGCTGATGATCCGGACAACGTTCACAGATGGAAAGATCCCCATTTACGTTAATGGTGAGCTTAAGTACATCACTATTAGCGATAGCTGACGGTTAAAAAACCCGGCGCTCTGGCCGGGTATATTGTTATGCACACGCGCGCTCGTTCCAACTATCCTTATATATTATATTCCCGTCTGTATATTTCCATGTAATGGCTTCATAACGTAACTCAATATCTTCAAGGTGCGTACTGGTCATGCCGCTTTGATGTAAGTTTGGGGTAATTGCAGTAATTTTTACGTTTTCCATATCAATATTAAAATACTCTACTTCTTTACCAGCTTCATTGATCCGATACATTTTCAATGTAGCTTGCATTAATTTCCTTCCTTCACAAAGTGCTCTAAAAAGTAAAGGCGTCGTTTTGTCGAATTCTTTTAATACTTTTATCGGGGTATGAAGCCTTGTCCCGGTTAGTTTTCCTGTGTTGCTGTCCGTAGGTATCCAGATATGATGATTAACAGAACGCAACTCAATAGAGCCTAGTCTGTCTGGCATTAGACAGGAGCCTGTAATTGGTGATCCATTTTCATCCTTTAACCATAAATGTGCTGGGTTAGACATATCAATATCCTTTATAATTTACGCCATATGAAAACATGAAATAAAATAATTAAAACAATAAATATCCCTATTAAATTTATTGCAATGTCTGGAAAGTAAGAGACGGCAAATACACCAAAAACAATAATAGATAATACAACTCCGCCGCCCCATAAGAATATTATTAATTCTTCCTTAAGCCACTTTGTAAAAAAATTCATAAATCACCTAACTAACCTAGTAATTAAATCAACTAATTCATCATCCGAAATAAGCATGGGGTTTAAATAAGGGTTTTTTGAAATGACAGGCTCAATTAAAAAATACATCATTTCAAGATTTTTTTCATATAATGCATTGTAATAAAAAACATTATATTTCTTTAATGCATCAGCGCTATTAGCAGCATCCTGCACCAAACCATATAGACCTAAAGAAAATGCAGCAGCAGTAACCCCCGCCTTAATAGCTATTCCTTTAGTTCTACTTATACGCTCATTCACAATGGCGCTAAAACTATAGCTTTGGCAAATAGCAGTGGCTATAGCAATAACTAACAGCCTGTTAGTAAAGGTTGATGAAGATATATGAACACCAGCGTTCACAAGTTTTCTGATAATGTTTTGAATGCGTCCTTCTTTTTTGTTTTTAAAGTTTATTTCTATATATATTTTAATCATTTCGAAAATAATATTTCGATCTTTTACTAATTGGGCTATACCGAGAAGGAATCTTGCATCTTCATGTTTTAGTTTTGTGCATACGTCCTGATAATTATCTGTAAAACAAGACAGATAATAAGATGCTCTTGTGGCTCCATCCCCCATCTGTTTAATATTTGAAATAACACTATCTTTTACGCCTTTGAGCGCATCCTCAAGCTTTAAAGCCAGTATACGATCAGCCTGGATAGAGGTAATAATTGAATCACTATAATACATAACCCATCCCTAGAATTAGTCCATTAATCCAGTTTGCCCCTGACTCGCTGCCAGTGTCAATGCACCAGCTCTAAAAATCAGCCAATATGGAATTTATATAAATTAATTCAATGAGTTATGCGTATTGATCTGTATAAACGATCAATTGTAACTCATTGATCGATAGTGCCGATTGGATTACCGCGAATGTTGTGGTTATTTTAATCACGCATAAGGAGCGACCGCATGAAATGGACGAGTAAAAACACCTGGTTGGTGATTTTTTCCGGCTCCCTCGCAATCTGGATCACCATCTCCACTTTGATATTTATGTAATTAATTCGTTACAATACAACACCAGGACCCGGCCATAGCGCCGGGTTTTTTTTCGTCTATCCATACCCCTCCACCAGCATTTATTCCCTACCATCACCTCACTAAAACCCCGGACACAATGACCGTTAATCAGCGGTGTACAACACGTAACTTATTGATAGTTTGCGCGGGGGTTTCTCCCTGGTTTCTCCCTAGTTTCTCCCCCTACGAATTTCAGCAATAAAAAAAGCAGCCGTAAGAGGCTGCTTTTTAAAGGTTTTTTTGGTCGGCACGAGAGGATTTGAACCTCCGACCCCGGACACCCCATGACCGTGCGCTACCAGGCTGCGCTACGTGCCGATACGTGGGAGCTAATACTACGCAAATTCGCGACGATTGCAAGCATCTAACGTGTTGACTGCTATGAAATTAAGCAATGTCTACTCAGTTAGCAATAAAGCGTTTTTCCTCGGTCAACACCTGCAACAACAGCGCCAGCTGTGGTTTATGATCCTTCATACGGCGACCTTTACTGTCCCAGGCGGTATAGTTACCGTTATTGTCCAGCGCCAGCGTTAACCCAGGGGTGATGATAACCAATTGTCGATCGTTACTGCTGGCGACCCAGTCATGACGCCGTTGAGCGGCGAAAAGGTCCTCACCCTGAGAATAGTCGGAGGCCGGAGTACTGACGTGCAGCAAACGTTGCATCAGTGTGGTCATCACATCCTGATGGTTGGTCAGCTTATTAACTTGCTGAGCAGGCGTGCCCGGCCAGTGGATAATCAGCGGTACATGCAGATTGGCACGATTGCCCATGCTGGTATTACCGTCCAGTGCGACGCCGTGTTGTGCGGTGATCACTACCACCGTTTTATCCAACAGTTCTTTTTCCTGTAGGGTCGTCAGCACGGTCTGGATCTGTTGATCCGCATCTGCGGCATTACGCGGGTAATGGCGGGCAATCGCTTTCGGCGAACTATCCGCTTCATCAATTCCCGCCAGTGAAAGATAAGAGAACCATGGCGATCCGCTGTCCTTCTGTCCTTCCAGCCAGTGTTGCCACTGGGCGGTGGTCTGCGCATTAGACTGGCTGTGTGAGGCCGGGAGCGAGAAGTCGGCAAGCAGTGCCTGACGGTACAGCGGTGAAGCGAAACCGTCTGAAGCGAACAAGCCGAATTGATAGCCTTGCTTATTCAGTGCATCAACCAGCGCAGAGGGAATGCGGGCTGAAAGCACACCATCCATGTAGTTTGGCGATATACCATAAAACAACCCAAACAAACCGCTGTCAGCCTGACTGCCTGCGCTGAAGTGCTGATTAAAGCTGACATTCTTACTGGCGAACTGTGCCAGGTTTGGTAAAAACTTCGGCAGTGTCGCGTCGTTCAGCCCATCTACGGTTATCACCAGCAGATTGTTACGTGTTCCGCGATCACGAAAAGTGATGGCGTTGAGCGGATAAGCTACCGACACGGCTTCCGGATTTCCCTGCTGCACCAGTCTGCGTTGATATTCTTGTGCATCCAGCAGACCATGCTTTTCAAGGAAGCGGCGTGCAGTCATAGGGTAGGAGAGAGGCAGGTTAGAACGCTGCATAGTGATTGGGCGATAGAAGTTCGCATCGGCCCAAATATACATTACGTGACTGGTACAGAATGCCACGATAAACAACACCGCCAGCGGTTTACCAAAACTGCGCCGATTCAGGCTGCGCAGTTTTTGCCAACTCCAGGTCGCAAACAGCATTTCGACCAGGAAAATGGTTGGCACACAGATAAACATTAACTGCCAGTCACGTGCCATTTCACTTTGATCGGGATTAACCACCAGATCCCAGACCACGGGATTAAGGTGCAGGTGAAAGCGATTAAACACCGTGCTGTCGACGATGATCAGTGTCAGACCGATAGTGGCAATAATGGCTGAAAGGAAACGCAGCAGCCGTTGCGACATCACCACAAAGGTTAATGGAAAAATGATCAACAGGTAGGCGGAGAAGACAAGGAAACTGAAATGGCCAATCCAACTGCTAAAGGCATAAATCCGCCCAGCCAGCGATGCCGGCCAGTCGGCGACGAACAGGTAACGGCTACCCAGAATGAAAGCAAAGATAATGTTAAACAGGGCGAACCAGTGCCCCCAGCTAATCATCTGGGAGACTTTTTCACGGTAGCGCTGCCGATTTGTTACCATAACAGAGTCAGAATCATCACATTAATGGGCTTTATCTTCATGTACCGAGCTTTGGAGCGCTTCGGCAAATGAACGTGCCAGCGAACGGCGCAGAGTCGGCGCCACGCTGCTATTGATTAAGTTAGTTACCATATTTCCCAGAACCATCAGGGAAAGATCGGTCGGGGTCTGATCTTTTTCAAGAATGCTGACCATGTCGGCGAGGAGTTTCTCCACGCGCTCGTCACTGTAACGGGATGATTGTGGCATAACGTCGAATTTGTTGAGTATTAAAGGGCGGTATCTTACCGTAATCCCGTGATTTTTTCTGCACTTTTATCTCCGGGCATTGGTTAATGTTGTTGCCTGTTGATCGCGGTGACGCTCGGTGATTGAATACGCGACTGGGTTAAATCTTAAGGAGAGTCTACCATGAGTCTGGATATCGACCAGATTGCCCTTCATCAGATGATCAAGCGTGATGAACAGACGCTGGAACTGGTGCTGCGTGAGTCTTTATTGCCGGTCAACGGGCCGGTCACGGCGATGATGGAAGAGTTACACCGCGTTTACAGTGCAAAGAACAAGGCTTACGGTCTGTTTAATGAAGGGAGCGAGCTGGCCGATGCGCTGCGTAACTGCCGGAAAGGTGAGGATGATTTTCTGGCATTCAGCCGCGCCGCCACCGGACGTCTGCGTGATGAATTGGCCAAATACACTTTTGCCGACGGCGGTATCGTGCTGTTTGGTCACTACCGCTACCTGGCGGTGGAGTATCTGCTGATTGCTGTTCTCAACAGTCAGAACAGTATGCGTGTCAATGAAGAGCTGGATATCAGCAGTACGCACTATCTTGATATTAATCATGCTGATATTGTGGCCCGTATCGATCTAACCGAATGGGAAACCAATCCGGCTTCAACCCGCTATTTAACCTTCCTGCGTGGTCGTGTCGGGCGCAAAGTGGCAGACTTCTTTATGGATTTCCTCGGTGCCAGTGGCGGGCTGGATACCAAAGCACAGAATAAAGGATTGTTGCAGGCGGTCGATGACTATTGCTCTGAGGCCAGTCTCGATAAACACGAGCGACAAAATTATCGCCAGCAGGTTTATAGCTATTGTAACGAACAGTTGCAGGCGGGTGAAGAGATTGAACTGCAGGGATTGTCTGAAGAACTGGCCCCGATTGGTGAGAAAACCTTCCAGGCTTTTACTCAAGAGCAGGATTACGCGTTGGAAGAACGTTTTCCGGCCGATCGCAGTACGCTACGTCAATTGACAAAATTCGCCGGCAGTGGGGGAGGATTGACCATCAATTTTGACGCGATGCTGTTGGGGGAGCGGATTTTCTGGGATCCAGTCACCGATACGCTCACTATTAAAGGGACGCCGCCAAACTTGCGTGATCAATTGCAGCGTCGTAGCAGTAGCGGTAAATAACAGCCAGAAAAAGAACCTGTTGTTGCTTCCTGAACAGGGAAGCCGCGCAAGAATCAGTGCTGAGCATAAAGGTGTTCAGCTCGCTGAATAAACAGTTCGGGCAGCATCCGTACCAGCAACGCGAAAAATGGTGAGAGAGCTAACTTCAGCAATGGGTTTGAAAAGCGGTAACGGACCGTAATGGTAACCCAACACTGTGGGGGAAGGTCTGGTGCCGTAGTTGCGTGGGTAAATTGCCAGTGCCCTTCGAAAGCCGCCAGAAATGATCCCGACAACTGCTGTAAATACAGTGAGCTGTCGGGATGGAAGGTGGCGCGAGTAGTGAGATTAAGCTGGGGAAACAGCGGGTGGCGAACGCCGATGCGCACCATCTTACTGTCGGGTTGGCAGGCAAGGATCTCAACTTCCTGACACCAGGGCAGAAACTCCGGATAAGCGGCGACATTGGCGACCAGATTATACATCTGGCTCTGGCTGAAATTAACCAGCATGGTTTTTTCGAAGGAGGTCATATTGTGCCTTATCAAATCCCGTTGGACACTTCAGCGTGCCTGCCGACAGCCCGGCTAAAAATGGTGCTGTTTTTCACAGCATTGCTGAAATAAAGATCTGCTACAGGATAAACCAAAAAATACCTTAAACAGGCACATGCCATCTGACTTTTCGGTAAGGAGACGCGAAATGGCAATCCGGGCGTTACAACAATGCACAGGCCGCATGGCGTTAAACAATAAAAATAACCGTCAGTGCCGCGAGGAGAAAAGAGTGTGAATGCCACCGTCGGTCATGCCAGACATGTCGGGTATTTCGCGCCATTCAGGAACCTGTTTTTAGCCCGTATTCTCACCGTATCCGGCAATGCAATCGCGCCGATCGCCCTGGCCTTTGCTGTGCTGGATATTGGCGGTTCGGCAGCCGATTTGGGCATGGTTGTGGCCTCCCGCTCTGTGTTTAATGTCGCCTTTTTATTATTGGGCGGCGTGTTGGCTGATCGCTATTCGCGCAATAAAGTGCTGCTCTGTTCCTCTCTGATAGCCGCACTGTCTCAGGGGATGGTAGCCTGGTGGGTATTGGATGGTTCGGCCACGATCATTGGGCTGATGATCCTCGGTACGATTAATGGTGCCGCCGCCGGGATTGCCTTACCCGCTTCTTCGGCTCTTGTTCCACAAACTGTACCGGCACAACATCTCAGGCAGGCCAACGCTTTTATCCAACTGGGTGTTTATGCCGGAACGGTGGCAGGGGCTTCATTGGGAGGAATACTGGTTGGCGCGCTCGGGCCGGGGTGGGGACTGGTTGTTGATGCGCTGGGGTTTGCTGTCTCTGCGCCTTTTTATTTCTGTCTGCGGATTGATGCCGCAGAAACTGCAACGCCACGTATCCATATCCTTCAGGAACTGCGGGACGGCTGGAAAGAGTTTATTGCACGCGCCTGGGTCTGGTCAGTAGTTGTTCAGTTTACCGTGGTGAACGCGGCTTTCAGCGGCGTGGTAATGGTCCTCGGGCCAGTGGTGGCGGATGCCTCAATTGGACGAACCGGTTGGGGGATGAGTGTCGCGGCGCAGAGCATGGGGCTGATAGCCGGATCCTTTATCGCGTTACGCTGGCGACCACGGCGCGATATGTTGATTGGCGTCATCCTTGTCGCACTTTGCGCCCTGCCTGCTTTATTGCTGGGGATGGATTTTTCCACGCCGATGCTGATGGGGGCTTTTTTTCTTGCGGGAGTGGGGTTCGGGCAATTTGGCGTCGTCTGGGCGCATTATCTGCAAACGCATATTCCTGCTGATAAACTCGCGCGCGTTTACGCCTGGGATGCGATGGGATCGTTTGTGGCTATCCCTTTCGGTGAACTGGCAGCCGGTCCTCTGGCGATACATTTCGGTAGCCAGCCAGTGTTGCTGGCCTGTGCCGTTGCTGTTTTAACCGCGACGGGCGTAACAAGCCTGGTTCCGGCTATCCGACAGCTTAGCGACACGGCGCAGATGAAATCGCTGTGACAGCCGTGCATCGCTCGCTATTCACCCATTAAAAGAAAACCCCACTTAATAGTGGGGTTCTCAACAGTCTACAGCGCGATGTTCAGCGATGTTTCTTGCACCAGATCCAGACGGGCAATTAAGCGCGAACGAAATCGATGTGGTTCAGTTTTGGCTTGAACGGGTGACGCTGAACAGCCTGTACTTTTACTTTGGTTTCTTTGCCGTCGACAACCAGAGTCAACACTTCGGTATAAAACCCTGGTTTAGTCTGCAAGTTCATCACTGAGTCATGATCCAGTTCGATGGCAACAGCTGCATCTTTACCGCCATAAATGATGGCGGGGAATTTGTTAGCTGTACGCAGGCGGCGGCTCGCACCCTTACCCTGCTCTTTACGTTCTACTGCATTGATAGTGAACATTGTTCAGTCTCTTCAAGTTATCATCCTGCTACAGGCGACCCAGCAACAGGTTAGCGTTTCAGCTCCTGCGGGCGCAGAAGCGGCGCGTATTATAGCCCAATGTCAGGCAACCAGGCAACGTAATAAATTACTCTCCAGGGTGGTGAAGTTGATTTGCCCGGCGGTAACGTCCCTGATAATCGAACACTTTTTCGCGGATCTGCCAGTAATGGCGTTGTTTTCGCGCCACGATAAAGTCGGGATGACGCAATAAAGGTTGTAGCGCGACGATGTCAGCAGCACATTTCCAGCCCAGTGCTATTCCAGGGGCGCGTTGGTGTGGGCGCAAAAAAACCAGCTCAAAAGCGGTACGTTGCGCAGGAGTACTCAGACGGAAACGTTCGCTGACTTCCGTGGCGTCTTCGTCATAATAACGTGCTTTCAGCCACTCACCTTTTTCATCTGTCCCGTGTTCCAGCACCATCGCCGCACAGCGCAGCACCAGGGCGTTTTTCAGTTTCAGCGCGGCCTTCAGCATATCGTCTGGATCAACCAACACCCCATTACATTGGTGACACTGGCGGGCCGCAATATCATTTTCGGCATGACAATGTGGGCAGTTTTTGCTACGGAAGCGAAAATCACACTGTTCACGTTCGCCGTCGTCATCCTCCAGTATGCCTTGACACCGGCGACCAAAATGTTCAATGACTGTGCCGTCTTCAGCCGTTTTCCCCCAAAATGTGTTGGCGAATCCGCATGAAGGGCAGAAGACCTGCACCGGTTTATTGTCGCTTTTTCCCTTTGGCGAACCGACTTCCGGGGTGAAAATATCATGTGGGTTACCGGCATAGTCGAGGATCAGGCAGTGAGTTTTACCGGGATAAAGCCGGAGTCCACGGCCGACAATTTGCTGGTAAAGGCTGACGGATTCAGTCGGGCGCAGGATGGCGATCAAATCGACGTGTGGCGCATCAAAGCCGGTCGTCAGTACCGCCACATTGACCATATAACGCAGTTGACGGGCTTTGAAGGCGGTAATCAGGGTATCGCGCTCAGTCGCCGGGGTTTCCGCACTGATTAAGGCTTTGCTGTTCGGCAGCAACCCGAGAATTTCTTTCGCATGCGCAACGGTTGCGGCGAAAATCATTACACCCAGGCGATCCTGTGCAAACTCAACGATTTGCTGGATGATGTGTGGCGTGATGCGCTGTTGCTGTTTTAGCTCACGGTTAAGGTCTGCCTCACTGAACAAACCGTTTTGTTGTACGCCCAAACGGCTAAAATCATACTGAACCACGGGCATATCCAGTCTTTCGGGGGGCACCAGGAAGCCGTGTTTGATCATATAGCGTAGCGGCAGCTCATAAATACAGTCGCGGAACAGTGTACTCGCATCGCCCCGAACCATGCCGTGGTAGTGAAACTGATAAATCCAGCCTTTGCCCAGACGATAGGGGGTGGCTGTCAGTCCCAGCAGCCGTAACTGAGGATTCCGCAGACGCAAGTAGCTGAGGATTTGCTGATACTGGCTGTCGTCGGCATCGCTGATACGATGACACTCATCCACAATCAATAAGGTGAATTCGCTGTCGAATTGCGACAGATTACGAGCCACCGATTGTACGCTGCCAAACACCACTTTGCTGTGGCTCTCTTTGCGCTGTAACCCGGCGGCAAAGATATCCGCCTCCAGTCCGTAAGCCTGATATTTGCTGTGGTTTTGCGCTACCAGTTCTTTAACGTGGGCCAGTACCAGCACCCGTCCACGCGCCAGCCTTGCCAGTTCGGCGATGACCAGGCTTTTGCCCGCACCGGTAGGGAGAACAATGACTGCAGGCTGCCGGGAACGACGAAAGTAGCGGAGTGTGGCATCAACCGCTTCCTGCTGATAGGGACGCAGAGTAAACGACATGAGTTTCAGGAAATGTGGGCGTAAAAGCGCATTATGCCACGAAAGTCTGCTTCGCGCGCGTTAGCCCCTGTGCCTGAACGGTAACTCCCGATATACTGCAAGGGCTATCTCCCATGCTGCACGTTGCCGGTGTGTTGGTTGCGAGGTTCCCAGACGGTAACGTCAATCAGCCTTTGGCGACGGGTTCGCGGGGCGGCGATTTAGCCTGATCCCATAGGGCCGGTGTCTGCAAGGATCGACACCGTATTGGCGTTTTGCCCCGTAGTAGGCAGTATGACGGATCTATCGATTTATTTTCTTCAAACGTTCCGTTGTTGGGGACGTCAATTTCTTTCTTCTTGTAAACAGGCAGTGCGGATTTAATGCGACTTGATAAATTTTTGTCTCAGCAACTGGAAGTCAGCCGGGCGATTGCCACTCGTGAGCTGCGAGCACGTAAAGTCACGGTTGATGGGGAAGTAGTGCGGGACGGCTCGTTTAAGCTGAACCCGGAAAACGTAGTGGAATACGACGGTAACGCGTTGCAACTGCAACTGGGGCCGCGTTACTTCATGCTGAATAAGCCACAAGGCTATGTCTGTTCTACCGACGATCCGGATCATCCAACCGTGTTGTACTTTCTTGAAGAGCCCGCCGCCTATAAATTGCATGCGGCGGGGCGGCTGGATATTGATACCACCGGGCTGGTGCTGATGACTGACGATGGTCAGTGGTCGCATCGTATGACTTCTCCACGTCACCACTGTGAAAAAACCTATCTGGTCACCCTGGCGTCGCCGGTAGCGGACGATACTGCGGAGCAGTTTGCCGTGGGCGTACAACTACATAATGAAAAAGATCTCACCAGGCCAGCCAGCCTGGAGCAGATCAGCGAATGTCAGGTGCGCTTAACCATCAGCGAAGGGCGCTATCATCAGGTCAAACGTATGTTTGCCGCAGTCGGTAACCACGTGCTGGCGCTACATCGTGAACGTATTGGCGACATCATGCTGGATGATGATTTGGCACCGGGTGAATACCGTGCGCTGACGGAAGACGAGATCGCCAGCGTATACCTCAAATAATCCGCGTGGCGGAGCAAGAACGCCTGATGTTTTTGCACCGCATTGCTCTGCCCTCAACCAGGTGAGGGCATCAGGCAAAATCACGCAGCCAGCGAGCTAATAAATTTCCCGGGACTGACTCAGTTACTGGCTGGGGTACGCTCATGCAGTTAACTCGCCCGCAGTTTGAAGCATGACAAATATAATAATGAACAGAGGAGCAGTAATGAGGGTGCATAAGGAAAAAAATTCGTCGGCAGGGCTGGTGGTGATCCTGGGTCTGCTGGCCATGCTCATGCCGCTGTCGATTGACATGTATTTGCCTGCTCTTCCGCAAATTGCCCACGAATTTGGTGTTTCGGCTGGTAGCGTGCAGATGACGCTGAATATCTACATCCTGGGGTTTGCGCTGGGCCAACTGGTTTATGGTCCACTGGCTGACAGTTTCGGCCGCAAACCGGTGATTGCGTTGGGAACGATGATTTTCGCGGTGGCTGCTGCCGCTTGTGCGATGGCGCAAACCATCGACCAGTTGATCTTTATGCGCTTGTTACACGGGTTGTCGGCAGCGGCGGGCAGTGTGGTAATCAGCGCTTTGATGCGCGACAGTTACTCGCAAGAAGAGTTTTCTCGCATGATGTCATTCGTGATGCTGGTGACCACTGTCGCACCGCTGATGGCGCCGATTGTTGGCGGCTGGTTGCTGTTGCTGTGGAGCTGGCACGCAATATTCTGGACCATTTCAATCGCAGCGGTGGTCACGACAGCTCTGGTAGTGACGCAGATCAGGGAGACGCTGCCGGTGGATAAACGGCAGAAGTTTCATCTGCGCACGACCCTGAGGAACTTTCTGTCATTGTTCCGCCATAAGCGCGTGTTCAGCTATATGCTGGCGAGCGGTTTCTCTTTTGCCGGTCTGTTCTCATTTCTCAATGCCGGGCCGTTTGTTTATATCGAACTGAACCACATTTCGCCGCAGGATTTTGGGTATTATTTTGCCCTTAACGTGGTGTTTTTGTTCCTGATGACGCTGATTAACAGTCGCTCAGTACGTCGTTTCGGTCCGCTGGCGATGTTCCGTTTTGGCTTGTTGGTACAGTTTACTATGGCGATATGGATGGTCGTGGTCAGTCTGTTTAATCTCGGATTTTTGCCGTTAGTGTTTGGGGTGGCGATGTTTATTGGTTGTGTGTCGATGGTCTCGTCGAACGCGATGGCGGTGATCCTTGAAGAATTCCCTCACATGGCCGGTACGGCCTCATCATTGGCGGGAACGCTGCGTTTTGGTGTAGGCGCACTGGTTGGCGCGTTGCTTTCCACCTTATCGTTTAATAGCGCCTGGCCGATGGTTGGCTCAATCTTTGTCTGTGCGACGTTTTCCATACTGCTGTTTATCTACGCCACTCGTCCACGTCAGAGCTCGGCACTTTAAACCTTCCGGGAGCAGGACCGTTCTTTAATGAGTGATCCTGCTCTTTTCCCTTCCCGGACATTACTGTTGCCACTATGTGAAAATAACTTGATGGAAAATTACCATTTAGCAACAATAATGGTTGTTATCATCTCGCTAACGCGGTAAATATAATGTTAAATTGAGAGTTACCTCTCAAAAATAGTAGCACAATGGCTGAAAATAGTACGCCAGGCGGTTGAATAATTGCTCTGAAGCCAGTCGCGTCTGTTGTCAGGGCAGGCTTTCGATACTGAACTGGGGAATACAGGTGAATTCATTACAACATTCAGTGGTACATCGTTTACCGCAAAACTATCGTTGGGGCGGGGAGAGCTCCAGGGTGAGTGTGGAGCCGTTGTTACTCAGTAACGTCGCGGCGGATGATGATCTGGTGGGACTCAGCCTGCTCAGCCATCACGGTCAGCAGGCGTGGGAGGTGATGCAGATGATCAAAGACGCGTTGACGGAAATTCAACTCGATAGCTCGGTACTGGAATGGGGAGGGGAGCCTTGCCTGTTTGTTGCCCGTCACGATGAGAGCGCCACCATTTGTCGGCTGAAAAACTTTGGCGTCGGCATCGCCGAGCCGTTCAACGACGCTTCTGCCTGATCGTTACCGGGCAGCGGCGCTGTTATCGCAGTGCCAGCAATTGCCGGGTGTAGGCCTGTTTCGGGGTGGTAAATATCTCCTCGCAATCTCCCTGTTCCACCACTTCTCCCTGGCGCAGTACGACCACCTGATGGCACAACGCGCGCACCACTTGCAGGTCATGGCTGATAAAAATGTAGGCTAAGCGGTGATCCTGCTGAAGTTTTTTCAGCAAGGTGAGGATCTGTTTTTGCACCGAGCGATCCAGAGCCGAGGTCGGTTCATCAAGGATGATTAACTGTGGTTGCAGGATAACCGCCCGGGCAATTGCCACACGCTGGCGCTGACCGCCAGAAAACTCAGCAGGGTAGCGGTTGCGGGTTGCGGGATCGAGCCCCACTTCGCGCATCGCCGCGATCACTTTCTCTTCCCGCTGTTGTGGCGTCAGTTCTGGGTGATGGACCTGAAGCCCTTCCGCAATAATTTGTAGCACGGTCAGCCGGGGATTCATTGCGGAATTTGGGTCCTGAAAGACGACCTGTAGCTGGCGGCGAACCGGTAACATTTGGCGGCGCTCCCACTGGTGCAGCGGCTGCCCGGCGAACCAGATTTCGCCCTGTGATTCGAGCAGGCGCAGTAAGGCCAGTCCGGTGGTACTTTTGCCCGAACCGGATTCACCCACCAGGCCCAGACTCTCCCCCGGACGCAGCGTAAAGCTCAGCGATTTCAACGCATGGTGATAACCGGTTATCCTCCGCATCAGGCCTTTTTTGATTGGGAAGGAGACCGTTAATTGTTCGACTCGCAGTAAAAGCGGCGCCTCGTTATCCACTGGATTAGGGTGGCCTTCAGGCTCCGAATCCAACAACATTCGCGTGTAGGGATGCTGAGGGGTGTTGAACAGTTGCTGAGTCGCATTGCGCTCCACGCCCTGGCCGTTACGCATCACGATGACATTATCCGCTAACTGGCGGACGATATTAAGATTGTGCGTGATAAACAGCAGGCCCATATTCATCTCCTGCTTCAGTTCTTTCAGCAGCAGTAGAATTTGTGCCTGTACGGTGACATCCAGCGCGGTGGTGGGTTCGTCGGCGATCAGCAGTTCCGGCTGGGTCAGCAGCGCCATGGCTATCATGATGCGCTGGCGCTCGCCACCGGAGAGTTGGTGGGGGAAGTCATTCAGGCGCTTGTCAGCCTGGCGGATCCCCACACGATCCAGACAACTGAGTATCTCTGCGCGTGCCGCTTCTTTACGCATTCCACGATGCAGGGAAAGTACCTCATATAACTGCTTTTCGATGGAATGCAGTGGGTTAAGCGATACCATCGGCTCCTGGAAAATCATTGCCATGCGGTTACCCCGCAATCCGCGCAGGGTTCGTTCATCAGCCTTCAGCACATCCTGACCGGCGAACAGGATCTCACCCTGCGGATAAATGACCGGTGGGGTGGGTAGCAGACGCATCATCGACAACGCGGTGACGCTTTTTCCTGATCCTGATTCTCCTACCAGCGCCAGGGTTTCACCTGCATCCACCGACAGTGAGAGATTATCCACCACCTGGCTCTCCACGTCCGCCTGGCGGAAAGCAATGCTTAAATTTTTAACCGTCAGCAGCGACATCAGTACACCTTACTGGGATCGAAGGCGTCACGTACCGCCTCACCGATAAAAATCAACAGCGACAATAAGATCGCCAACGAGAGGAATGCGGTGATCCCCAGCCACGGTGCCTGCAGGTTATTTTTGCCTTGCAACAGCAGTTCACCAAGGGAAGGGGAACCGATCGGTAAACCAAAACCGAGGAAATCCAGGGACGTCAGCGTGGTTATCGAGCCGCAAAGAATAAACGGCAGGTAAGTCAGCGTTGCCACCATCGCATTGGGTAACATATGTCGTGACATGATTTTACCATCGCTGACGCCCAGTGCCTGCGCGGCGCGGATATAGTCAAAGTTACGGGCACGCAAGAACTCAGCCCTGACCACACCCACCAATTGCATCCAGCCGAACAGCACGGTGATCACCAGTAGCCACCAGAATCCAGGCTGGATAACACTCGACAGCAGGATTATCAGAAACAGTGTCGGCATCCCGGACCAGACTTCGATAAAGCGCTGTCCCCATAAATCAATCCGACCACCGTAATAACCCTGGCAGGCGCCGACAATCACCCCAATCACGCTGGAGATCAGGGTCAGCATCAAACCGAATAGCAGCGAAATACGGGTGCCGTACAGTAATCTTGCCAGCACATCGCCGCCATTGGCATCCGTTCCCAGCCAGTTTTGGGCTGAAGGCGGCGAAGGGAAGGGGACACTGGAGGCGAAGTTGATGGTACCGTCCCCAAAGCGGATCGGCGCCCAGATTGCCCAGCCATGCTGTTCTATACGCGATTTCAGCCAGGGATCCTGATAATCAGCCGCGGTTGCCAGCGGACCGTCGAAGTCTGATTCACTATAATTAACCAGCAGTGGGAAGAAGGTGCGGCCCTGGTAATGCACCAGTAACGGTTTGTCATTCGCCAGCAGTTCTGAGCCGAGGCACAGAATAAACAACACAGCAAAAATCCACAGCGACCAGTAGCCACGGCGGTTGTGGCGGAATCGTGCCCAGCGGGCCTGATTGGTAGGGCTTAAACGGCTCATCAGCGTGCCTCAAAATCAATACGCGGATCGACCAGCGTGTAGGTAATATCGCTGAGGATATTCAGCAGCAGGCCAATCAGGGTGAAGATATACAGGGTGCCGAACATCACCGGATAATCGCGCTGGATAGTGGCGTCGTAGCCCAACAGGCCAAGGCCGTTCAGTGAGAACATCACTTCAATCAACAGCGAGCCGGTAAAGAACATACTGATAAAGGTGGCGGGAAAGCCGGCAATCACCAGCAGCATCGCGTTGCGGAATACATGACGATAGAGGATTTTATGCTCGTCCAGTCCCTTGGCGCGGGCGGTCACCACGTATTGTTTGCGGATCTCATCCATAAAGGCGTTTTTAGTCAGCATGGTCAGTGTGGCAAAGCCCCCAATTACTGTCGCGGTAACGGGCAGGGTGATATGCCACAGGTAGTCGATAATTTTGCTGTACCAGGGCAGCGTGTCGAACTGGGCTGAGACCAGCCCCCGCAGCGGGAACCAGTCCAGATAGCTGCCGCCGGCAAACAGGACGATCAGCAGCGTCGCGAACAGGAATGCCGGAATGGCGTAGCCGACAATAATGATCGTGCTGCTCCAGATGTCAAAAGCACTGCCATTGCGTATCGCTTTTTTGATCCCCAGCGGGATCGACACCAGATAGATAATCAGCGTACTCCACAGGCCAAGCGATATTGAAACGGGCAAGCTCGCTTTGATCAACTGGATAACTGAGCTACTGCGGAACAGACTGTTGCCAAAATCAAAACGCAGGTAGTTCCATAGCATGGTGAAATAGCGTTGGTACAGCGGTTTATCGAAGCCGTAGCGTTTGGTTATTTCGGCCACCACCTCGGGATCCAGCCCACGAGAGCCACGATACTGGCTGTCACCTGGTGAGCTATTCAATGGGTTGCGACCCAGTGTCTGCCCCGCCCCTCCACTGCCCGGCATACCGGTCGTCTGGCCGAACTCAATGTTTGCCAGCGCCTGGTCGACCGGGCCGCCGGGGGCTATTTGCACAATAAAAAAATTGATGGTGATAATGGCCCACAGGGTAGGGATTATCAGTAACAGTCTGCGTAGCAGGTAAGCGCCCAAACCAGACTCCTTAACGACGTTGGGCCGGCAACTGCGCGGCTTTGTTGACATCGTACCACCAACTGTCGAAGCCTAAAGCATAGGCTGGACGCGTGGTTGGCATGGAAAATTTATGCCACCAGGCATAGCGGCTGTTAGCGTTATACCACATCGGGATCATGTAATAATTCCACAGTAGCACCCGGTCAAGGGCGCGTCCCAACGGCAGCAATGCGTTTTTATCGCCCTGATGCTGATTGATTTGGTTAATCAACGCGTCGACCACCGGATTGGAAACATGAGGGCGGTTATAGCTGGAGTTGATATACGCGGTTGCCCAGTAAAATTGTAGATTGCTGTCTGGGAAAGGCATGGCCGGATAAGGCGACACCACCATATCAAAATCGCTTTTACGCAGGCGAGCCAGGTATTGTGAGCTGTCGATCTGACGGATATTCAGTTTGATCCCGATACGGGCCAGGTTGTGTTGGAAAGGCAGTACCCACTGATCGTTGCCGCCGCTGCGCAGCATTATTTCGGCACTGAAAGTGGCACCGGTTTTGACATTGGTCAGTTGTTGATTTTTCAGTTCCCAGCCTGCCTGCTTCATTAAATCCAGCGCCTTGAGCAGATTCTGTCGATTATAACCACTGCCATCGGTATGGGAAGGCTGATAAATTTGTGAGAACACCTCATCCGGGATTTTCCCTTTGAAGGGCGCGAGGATCTCCAGCTCTTTCGCATCCGGATAACCTCGTGCGGCATATTCTGTGTTTTGGAAATAGCTGCTGGCCCGTCTGTAAGCGCCGTAAAATAGCGTTTTGTTCATCCATTCAAAATCAAACGTCAGTGAAATCGCTTCACGTACCCGGCGGTCGCTGAACAGGGGATTTTGCACGTTGAATGCCAGCCAGTTACTGGCGGTTGCCACGGTATTCGGCTGTTCATCCTTCACGATAAAATGATTTTCGAAATTCTTCCCCTGATATTGCGTCGCCCATTTTTTAGCTGAACCCTCAGAACGAAAATCAAACGCACCCGCTTTAAAGGCTTCAAAGGCGATATTGTCATCCAGATAATAATCGTAGCGAATGCTATTGAAATTAAAGCGTCCTTTGTTTACGGGTAAATTCGCCGCCCAGTAATCTTTCACCCGTGAATAGGTAATGGACTGGCCGACTTTATAGCGGGTGATGCGCCAGGGACCGCTGGCGGGCGGCGGTGAAGACAATGGTTCCGACAGATTGTGGTGTTTCCAGAACTTTTCCGGGAATATCGGCAGAGTGAACAACGACAGCATCTTATCGCGATCAGCCGTAGGTTGTTCAAAGCGTACGGTGAGCCGGGAAATCGCCCTGGCGGTGACACCTTTATAAAAGACCCGAAATTGCGGTACGCCTTCGGTCATGAATTTATTAAAGGTAAAAGCCACATCGTCGGCAGTCATTGGGGTGCCATCCTGGAAGCGCGCTCGCGAATTAAGCGTGATTTCCGCCCAGCGAAAGCTGTCGGGATAACGGGCAAACTCCGCGATCAGTGGATAATAACTGCCAACTTCATCATCTGAATTGACAAACAGGCTGTCATACAGTGTATCCGTACCTACGCCTGGGTTGCCACGTGAGGCGAAGCGGTTGAAGTTATCAAATGTCCCAATTGCCGAGAGCGTGATGTCGCCCCCCTTCGGCGCAGCCGGATCAGCATAATCATAATGAGTAAAATCGGTGGCATACTTTGGTTCACCAAGCTGGGCAAAGGCGTAACTCTCATTAATTTTCTCAGCCAATACCGCTGGAACGGTAAAACAGCAGACAATCAGGACAAACCAGCGCAATATCATTATGTTATTCGACTCCGAAAACCAACATGCGATCCCAAGCGTAAAGCAGGTTTAAGGCCACGGCAATGCGTGAGGCGAGTTCTTTACGCTTTCAGACAATGAAGCAGAGAATCGTGGCTTTGCGATTGCCTGCATGTTGGGAGTATTCAATAAGTTGGGAAAGGGTACAAGGAGCCAGAACAGATAACGTTGCCGGGGGGAAGGATTCATACAAAAAACGCTGCCAGGGCAGCGTTTTTCTCTCGTTTCACAGACTCCAGGAGACTGAAATCAGCTTTGTGTCCGGTTCAATACCCGACGCGCATCACGGTAGCGATTTTTCCAGTAAGCTTCGTTCAGATTAGAAATCATCACTCCATTACTGGTAGAAGCATGAACAAAGTTATCGTTACCAAGATAAATACCAACATGACGGCCAGTAGAACCCGCACGGAACAGCACTAAATCACCCGGACGCAACTTGTTACGTTGGATGCTTTTTCCTGTATCTTCCTGTTCATAAGTTGAACGAGGAAGGTCCAGACCAAACTGCTCACGGAAGGTGGTCTGTACAAACGCTGAACAATCAATGCCGCGTTTGCTGGTACCACCAAGACGGTAACGAACACCTTTCCAGCTCGAATACTGCTCCATCAGGCGCGACTTAATATCCACGTTCTGGACCAGTTGCTCGAATTCATCCTGAGACGCTTGCAGTAAAAAACCATTTTTACCTTTAACTGCATGCGTATCAGTTTGTGCATTACGGTTATTCGTTGAGCTACAGGCTGACAATAAGGTCACTAATGTAACTGCGGGCATCACCCGCCATATATATCTCAAAATCGGCTGAGATTTGACCATTGTGTTTGTGATCCCTTGAAGTCCTTAACGACGATGTCGTCAGATGAATTGCGAAACGAAATGAGATTAATTAGCGCGGTAGAGTAAGACAATTCCTGAATCGTTAAAATGTGTCATAGTGCACAGTTTAAGGGTGAATTCCAGAAATAATTTTACTGATTCAGCCTAATCGTTAGTGAGATTACCTGATAACAAGCCGCATGGCGAGGGGTTTTAACGACTTTTTGATAGGATTTTATGATGAAAAACAGGAAGGTCATAAAGTAGACGTTTTATCAGCAATGATGGGAAAAGCGCGAGGGGAAGGGTGGAAATAGTATGAAATTTTATTCATCAGGTTTTTTTTGAAATTTTTTTCTATATAAATTATGGTGTTGAGATTATTACGTTGAAATTGGAATCAAAATGAAATATTTGCAATAGATCTAATTAGTTTGCTAAGGATACCTGTCGGACGACAAGAAGAGCATACATTACGCTTTTTATTGCTATCGCGAAATAATTTAAGTTCAGGATCAAACGCCAGATGCGTTTTTGAACAACGTTGGCGCAAACGATCAGAAAGATAAAGGTTGCCGGGCCGAATTGTGCGGCAAGTGACGATATCGCGATCACTTATCCCAGCGGTGATGCAGGTGACTGAACAACGCCAGTCTGCCTGCAACCTGAAGTATGACGAGTGTATTCTATGGCGATTAAATAACGCTATTAGTTAACGGGTTTATATCTACCCGGTAGATGACGATATAACGCGTTCACTAAATAATCGTTGCATGGGGTCATTAACCACCAGCTCATCCCCACCAGTACGAGAGAGAGAGAGCCCACGACCACATCGGTGAGCCAGTGTGCGCCAATCATGATGCGTGGAGAAGCGAACACCAGCACAATAGCCACGGCTATCAAAAAGGCCCGGCGGGTAAAATAGCGCAGCATAAAGCAGGCAAAAATCATCAGCATCATGCCGTGGTCGCCAGGAAAACTGTCGGCAGACGCATCTTTAGTTGGAATCCCCGTCAGTGCGGTGACGTGATTAACGTTCGGGAAGTATTTAGTCGGGCTTGGATGTGACACCGGAATTAAATGCCCTAACTGATTGAGCACCACCGCGCTTAACAGCATTGTAATGCCGATAGCAAACATTCGGCGGCGACCTCGTGGCGTTTCGCGCCGCCAGAAAAAGAGGTAAAGCGTACCCATCGCTAATAATGAAACACCATCAAACAGACGGAAGTTGGTGATAGCAATCCCCCATAACAGGGCTTTATTGCTGACCAGTCGCTCGTTAAACCAGTAGAAAACCGTTTTATCAATATTGAACCAGAACCCATGATTGTCAGGGAGATACCAGGAGAAAAACAGGGCCAGACCCAACGCATTCAGTAGTAAAATGCTCAGTAGACGTTTAATGGTCATGATCTCTTAAGGATAAGTTAAGAAAGTAATAAAGCACTTTATACACGAGTTATACGCAAGAACGTAAATGAAGTTTAAATAAAGAATTTTGTAAAATGTTTCAGGTGGTTGCAATCTTTAGCCGGAATGGGGAGGGCGCTGTGCTAAATGCAGTTGATTAGACTTAATCAGGGCCTCTATCCTGACCTTTATTCTGCGCAAACCGCAAAAATTTTCTGGTTATAGCGAAAAAATCTTCATCAGCCAACACAAAATTCGCCATCAGCGACTACGTTAATAAAGCACAATTAATTAATGAGGTTTTTATGAATGGCAATAAATCAGCAGTGGTTGTGATGCTTTTCACCTCATGGACGAATAGTACGTTGGCAGCGGATACCTCTTCTGGTCGGATTGAAGTCCAGGGAACACTGACTGAATCTATTTGCAATATCAATCAGCAACAGAATCAGTTCACTGTATCCTGTAGTCGAGACGGTAATGTGCAGAGCATCGTTTCCACTCTGGGCAGTAGTATCATCCCGGCCAATATGGGGCGGTCAGACGTTCTCTGGCTGGATGAGCAACAGCAACAGGGAGTCATAACCGTCAGTTATAATTAGCGGCGGCCATATTTATGACCGGGCATAACGATACCGGTAGCGCAGAGTGTCGCCGCCGGTATTTTTCATCCGGGCTACTCGGCGCGTCCCATATAGCGACGCTCGGCAATGTGAATACGGATTTTGTCGCCGTTGCTCAGATATTCTGGTACCTGGATAACCAGGCCGGTGCTCATCGTGGCGGGTTTGGTGCGGGCACTGGCGGAAGCGCCTTTAATACCGGGAGTGGTTTCGACAATTTCCATATCCAGTGTTTGCGGCAGCTCAAGGGCCAGGATCTGACCATCCATCGTCAGTACCTGGATTCCCGGGATGCCGCCTTCCGGAATAAAGAGCAGTTCTTCTTCTATTTGCTCTTTTTTGAACACGTATGGTGTGTAATCTTCGTCATCCATAAAGACGTATTCGTCGCCATCTATATAAGAGAAGGTGACCTGACGGCGGCTCAGTGAGATCGTCTCAATGATATCGTCTCCTTTGAAGCGTTCTTCCACTTTCAGACCCGTACGGATGTCAGTGAAGCGCATCTTGTAAAGCGTTGCCGCACCACGGGCGCTGGGGCTTTGGATATCAATATCTTTGACTAATAGCAGCTTACCATTGAAGCTGATGGCCATCCCTTTTTTAATTTCATTTGCTTTTGGCATGATTAAGTCTCAATAAACGGGTCATAGAAAATTATCGCGACAACTTACTCTGGCTAACAGATTCAGGCAAGTACTGACCCGCTCAGGCAGGAAGAAAGACGCGCAACATTGCCCATGACGGGTCAGCAGTAAGGATAGTATTCTTTGCTAACGCCTGCTATTGTCGCGTCCTTTGAACGAGGAGGTGAATATGGTGTGCCGTCCTGAATGTGGGGCCTGCTGTATCGCGCCTTCAATTTCCAGCCCTATCCCAGGTATGCCTGATGGGAAACCCGCTAACACTCCCTGCATTCACCTGGATGAGCAACAGCGCTGTAAGATATTCTCTTCACCGTTGCGGCCTGCGGTATGCGCCGGATTGCAACCGGGGCCAGAGATGTGTCATAGCCACCGTGATGAGGCGATGACCTGGCTGCTGGAACTGGAGAGACTTACCGCGCCGTTCAGCCAATGATCTCAACGCACATGGGCAAATAATCCAACCTCCCAAAACGTCCGCATGTTACAGCCATGTCAGCAAGACTTCAGCACTCACTGCGGATGACGCACCTTTTTGCGTAAAGACCTAAGAAAGTGTGCGTAACTTCAAAAATCCACTACGTCGTTAACAGTATAACTTGCCATGATTAGGCTAACAGCATCAAAATAGTTGAAACGTTTCAGCGTGTTCTGTGCGGCTGTTTTACTCATGGAATACGTTTTTTTTATCAAATTAGCTGAAACGATTCAAATTAGCAGCGAGGATAACTATGTTCCAGCTTGAATTGTCCGCCATTCATCCCGGTTCGATTGCCGGAAATAAAGAAGACGCCATCCGCCAGGTTGCCGCGGCCCTGACTTCCGCCGGTAACGTTGAGGAAGGCTACATTAACGGTATGTTGGCCCGTGAGCAGCAAACCACGACCTGGCTCGGCAATGGTATCGCTATTCCGCATGGTACTACCGATACCCGTGATCTGGTGTTAAAAACTGGTGTTCAGGTCTACCAGTTTCCGCAAGGCGTGGCCTGGGGGGATGATCAGATGGCTTATGTGGTGATTGGCATCGCGGCGAAATCTGACGAACATCTCGCCTTGCTGCGCCAACTGACCCATGTACTGAGTGATGACAGTGTGACGGAGCAGTTGAAAAGTGCTGACTCAGCAGAAACGCTACGCAGTCTGCTGATGGGCGAAAAGCAGGGGGCTGAGTTCAAATTTGATATTTCGTTGATTGCCACTGACGTTGCTGCCAATGATCTGATGACGTTACAGGCGCTGAACGCCGGTCGTCTGCAGCAGGCAGGGGCGGTTGATGCCAGTTTTGTCAGTAAGGTCATCGCTTCCCGACCGCTGAATCTTGGTCAGGGTATCTGGTTGAGCGACAGTATTGAAGGCAATCTCAGCAGTGCCGTGGCGGTCAGTCGTAGCGCAACGCCATTTGAAGTGGACGGTGAGAAAGCCGCACTGTTGATAACCGTTGCGGTTACTGATGACCAACCGCTGAACGTGCTGAATTATCTGAGCGATCTGCTTTACAAACAGCAAGCTGAGCGCCTGCTAAGTGCTGATGCCGCCGGTATTCTGGCGTTGCTGACCAGCGAGGTGTCTGAGCAGACTGACCTGCTGACCGCCGAGTTTACTATCCGCAATGAACATGGCTTGCATGCTCGTCCTGGCACTGCGCTGGTCAGCGTTATCAAACAGTTTAACTGCGAGGTTACTGTCACCAATCTCGATGGCAGTGGTAAACCTGCTAATGGTCGTAGCCTGATGAAAGTCGTGGCGTTAGGGGTGAAGAAAGGCCACCGGCTGCGTTTTACCGCCAGCGGTGCAGATGCGCGAGCGGCGTTGGACGCTATTGGTGAAGCGATTTCGGCCGGTCTCGGCGAGGGGGTGGCATGAGCAGGCGCGTCGCGACTATTACTCTGAACCCGGCTTATGATCTGGTCGGTTATACTGCGGAGATCGAACGGGGCGAAGTCAACCTGGTCAAAACGACCGGTTTGCACGCCGCCGGTAAAGGCATCAATGTTGCCAAGGTACTGAAAGACCTGGGTATTGATGTCACCGTCGGTGGTTTTCTTGGCAAAGAGAATCAGGATGGTTTCCAGTACCTGTTCAGCGATTTGGGTATTGCCAACCGCTTCCAGGTCGTGGACGGACGGACGCGTATCAACGTCAAGCTAACCGAAAAAGATGGTGAAGTGACCGACCTGAATTTTTCCGGCTTTAGTGTCACGCAGCAGGACTGGGAACGTTTTACTACTGACTCCCTCAGTTGGCTGGGCCAGTTCGATATGGTTTGCGTCAGTGGCAGCTTGCCTGCCGGGGTCAACCCTGATGCTTTTACCGAATGGATGAGTGCGCTGCGCACGCACTGCCCATGCATCATCTTTGACAGTAGCCGTGAAGCATTGGTGGCAGGTTTGAAAGCCGCGCCATGGCTGGTTAAACCCAATCGTCGCGAGCTGGAAATATGGGCCGGCCGCAAACTGCCTACCTTGCAGGATGTGATTGAGGCCGCCCATTTACTGCGTGAGCAGGGCATTGCTCATGTGGTTATCTCTCTGGGGGCGGAAGGCGCGCTGTGGGTGAATGCCTCAGGCGAATGGATAGCCAGGCCACCAGCGTGTGAAGTGGTGAGCACGGTCGGCGCTGGAGATTCCATGGTTGGCGGGCTGATCTATGGCTTGCTGATGCGTGAGTCCAGTGAACATACACTACGTCTGGCAACCGCTGTGGCGGCCCTGGCCGTCAGTCAGAGCAACGTTGGCGTGAGTGATCGTACCCAGTTGGCCGCGATGATGGCGCGGGTCGACTTACAACCTTTTAACTGACAGCAGGAGAGCATAATGAAAACGCTGCTGATAATGGATTCTTCGCTGGGACTGGCAACAGGCTATCTGGCAAAAAATATCACTACCGCTGCGGCGGCCGCTAAAGGGCTGACGCTGACAGAAAACCTGGCCGACGCTGACCAGATAATTGTGGCCGGGAAACATATTCCCGCTGACAGCGCGCTGGATGGCAAAGCTATCTATCTGGCCGATATTGAACAATTGCTGCGCCAGCCGGAAGCTGTGCTGGAGCAGGCACAGAGTGGGGCGAAAATCTGGCATGCGCCGGCGGCTTCCTCAGTGGGCGCACCGGCTGATGTGGGTAACGGCCCGAAACGTATCGTCGCGGTGACTGCCTGCCCGACGGGGGTGGCGCACACCTTTATGGCGGCAGAAGCTATCGATACCGAAGCGAAAAAACGCGGTTGGTGGGTGAAAGTGGAAACGCGTGGGTCGGTTGGGGCAGGAAACCCCCTCTCGCCGGAAGACGTCGCGGCGGCCGATCTGGTTATCGTGGCGGCGGACATTGAAGTGGATCTGACCAAGTTCGCCGGTAAGCTGATGTATCGTACCTCGACCAGTCTGGCGTTGAAGAAAACCGCTCAAGAGCTGGATAAGGCCGTCGCAGAAGCCAGACCGTACCAACCGAAAGGCGGTAGTCAGGCAGCCCAGGGCGAAGATAAGAAAGAAGAAAGCGCCGGAGCTTACCGTCATCTGTTGACGGGGGTGTCATACATGCTGCCAATGGTGGTAGCAGGAGGGCTGAGCATCGCGCTCTCTTTCGCTTTTGGGATCACTGCGTTTAAAGAACAGGGGTCGCTGGCCGCAGCGCTGATGAAGATTGGCGGCGATAGCGCCTTCGCGCTGATGGTTCCGGTACTGGCTGGTTTTATTGCTTTCTCAATTGCCGACCGTCCAGGTCTGACTCCTGGGCTGATCGGCGGGATGCTCGCCACCAGTGTCAACGCGGGGTTCCTCGGCGGTATTATCGCCGGTTTTATCGCCGGTTATGCAGCTAAATTACTCAGTTCGAAGCTTAAACTGCCGCAAAGTATGGAAGCGTTGAAACCCATATTGATCATTCCGTTGGTGGCCAGTTTGATAACCGGTCTGCTGATGATTTATGTGGTTGGCACACCAGTAGCCAAAATCATGGAAGGCCTGACTCACTGGCTGGCTAACATGGGGACTGCGAATGCTATCCTGCTGGGCGCGGTCCTTGGCGGTATGATGTGTACTGATATGGGGGGCCCGGTGAATAAAGTGGCTTATGCGTTCGGTGTTGGCTTACTGAGCTCCCAGGCTTACGCGCCCATGGCCGCTATCATGGCCGCGGGGATGGTGCCGCCGTTGGCGATGGGGCTGGCGACATTGGTGGCCCACAAGAAATTCAACAAAGGTCAGCAGGAAGGGGGGAAAGCGGCGTTGGTCCTGGGGCTGTGCTTCATCTCTGAAGGGGCAATTCCGTTTGCCGCTCGTGACCCGATGCGTGTGTTGCCTTGTTGCATCATCGGCGGCGCACTGACTGGCGCAATTTCCATGGCGGTAGGGGCTAAACTGATGGCGCCGCATGGTGGTCTGTTTGTGCTGCTCATTCCGGGAGCAATCACCCCTGTGCTGGGGTATCTGATGGCGATCATTGTCGGGACCCTTGTGGCTGGTTTGTCCTATGCGATTCTGAAACGTCCGGAAGTTGAATTAACGCAAGTCTGATGATGGCAGTAACGAAGCAGCCTGTAACCAGGTTGTGACAAGCGGGGCAGGTATCCGGTGTAATGAACGACTGAATACAGTTAGCGAAATTATTCCCGTACCTGCCCTTGTGCCATGCTCATTATCTGAAACTCCATTGTACACTCATGGCGAATACTGAAGGGAGGATGATCCCGGCTTCGACGCCGACATAACGGGTAAAATTATATTGCACCGCATTATAGAGATAAGGTGAAAATCCGACACCGGTCCATTTTCTGGCGGTATTATACGTTCCACTGTCACCACAGTGGCTGAATGATTTAAAGAAGAATTCTCCGGTATAACCATAAACCCCTTTGAAAACCCAGTTTGAATTATTGCTTTCATACCAGTCTCTTCTCAGGGCCAGCGACAGGCAACGGTCGTCAAAACTGTTTTTCAGCGTACCGACCAGCACACTGTATTTGGAGTCTTCAGAGAATTTACGTTCAACTGAAAAAAACTGGTTATTAAATAGTTCGTTGTATTGGCCTTTATTGCCTGTTAAATGGTAGACAAACGAACCTGTATTTACTGAATATAAATTTATTTCACTCGCGTAACTTCCTGTCGCTGCCATTGCTGTTGCCAGTAATGCGAGAGAACATAAAATTCTGCCTGACATTTTAAGCATTTAAGTATCTCTTTTAGAAAAACTTCGGGGAATGAGTAACAGAGACTGAGGACAATAATAAAGAGCGTTGGATAAACCGGAAATAAACCTGATTGACATAGCAATTTAATTTTTAACGCTTAAAGTTGAATTTATGTTTCTGTGTGTAGTTGATTGGTTTTATTTTGTTGATTAATTGTTTTGGTAAGGTTTTTTTGTTGGCGTGTAAAGAAAATTACCTGTGTTTTACATCATCCGGGGGCATAACGTTGCAGGTCACAGGGGAGAGCATCCCCAGTCGCAGCAATAAACACGATGACCGGGGGAAAGGGGGAAGCAACAGCCATGCAACTGGGTTGTCTGGCAAGTATTGTGAAGAGGTGCTTTACCCGGTTATCAGGGCGCGGCGTTGTTCTGACTTCAGCCAGGCTATTTCATCTTTCCAGATATCCGGATTAGTGGTTTCCAGAATCATCGGGATACCGTCAAAACGGCTGTCTTTCATTATCCAGCTGAATGCCGTTTTACCGATGTTGCCTTCACCCAGACTGCTGTGACGATCAACTCGGCTGGCAAATTCGCTTTTCGCGTCGTTCAGATGCATACCGCGTAGATAGTCAAAACCGACGACTCGTTCAAATTCAGTGAACGTTTTTACGCAGGCCTCTTCGGTACGCAGATCGTAACCCCCGGCAAAGGCGTGGCAGGTATCGATACAGACGCCGACACGGGATTTATCTTCCACACCGTCAATGATGGCGGCCAGATGTTCAAAACGGAATCCAAGATTGCTGCCCTGACCGGCAGTGTTTTCAATCACTGCGGTGACCCCCGTGGTTTTATCCAGCGCGATATTGATCGACTCGGCAATACGTTTCAGGCAGGCCGTTTCTTCAATCTGATGCAGGTGACTTCCCGGATGGAAGTTCAGCAGCGTCAGGCCAAGTTGCTGACAGCGGCTCATCTCATCAATAAAGGCTTCACGCGATTTCGCCAGCGCATCCTCTACCGGATGGCCCAGGTTGATCAGATAGCTGTCATGCGGCAGGATTTGCGCCGGGTGATAGTGATATTGTTCGCAGGCAGAACGAAAGTCAGAGATCGCTTCATCCGTTAGCGGAGCCGCGCGCCACTGCCGTTGGTTCTTGGTAAAAAGGGCAAAAGCGGTGGCTTCCAGTTCGTGTGCGCGGAGCACTGCCTGATCCACGCCACCCGCCGCACTGACGTGGGCACCAATATATTTCATGCCATTTCTCCTGTTGGGGTCTGCATTAAAGGATACTTGTAGGCAATAATAACCGGAAATGACAGGAAATCATGTTATCAAATGAGGGAGCCTGAGCTTGCTGGCACCGGCGACTGGCATAAAAGATCAATTATACGGCAAGTGAAAGCGCGATGAGAGTATCAGGGGAAATGTTGAGCTGGCTGAACACCGCCAACGTACCTGTAACCAGGGGAATGATGGGGATGGATTTTTTGCGAAGCGATAGTGGGGTGAGGAATGGCAATGCATATTACATTGCGGCAACTTGAAGTGTTTCGCGAGGTGCTGAAAAGTAGATCCACCACCCAGGCTTCTCTGGTGCTGGCTTTGTCGCAGTCGGCAGTCAGCGCTGCGTTGGCGGATTTGGAAGGTCAACTCGGTGTGCAACTTTTTGAGCGGGTTGGCAAACGACTGGTGGTCAATGAACATGGCCGGCTGCTTTACCCGCGCGCGGTGGCGTTGCTGGAGCAAGCGACAGAAATCGAACAATTGTTCCGCGAAGATAATGGCGCGCTGCGGGTGTTTGCCAGCAGCACTATTGGTAACTATTTGCTACCGGGGATGATGGCGAAATGGCGCCGGGATTATCCTGATTTACCGCTGGAGTTAAGTGTTGGCAACAGCCGGGAGGTGATCAACGCGGTGGCTGATTTTCGTGTCGATATTGGTTTGATCGAGGGGCCGTGTCATATGACCGATTTAATCAGCGAACCGTGGCTGGAGGACGAACTGGTGGTGTTTGCCGCGCCAGAAGCCGAAATTTTTCACCACCCGATAACACGGGAAAGTCTCTCTGTGGCGCCATGGATTTTGCGTGAACACGGTTCGGGCACCCGGGAAATAGTCGATTATCTACTACTTTCGCACCTGCCCCAGTTCCGCCTGGCATTGGAACTGGGCAACTCTGAAGCTATCAAGCACGCGGTCCGTCACGGTATGGGGATCAGTTGTCTTTCACGACGGGTTATTGAGGAGCAACTGATGGTCGGTACATTGCAAGAAGTCCCGTTACCGCTGCCAAAACTCAAGCGGACTCTGTATCGCATTCACCATCGCCAGAAACACCTTTCAAAAGCGCTGCTGCGTTTTATGAGCTATTGCACCGAATAGGCCGGGTGGGGGGCTTTGATCCTGCGGCAAAATCAGGCAAAGCTAATAATTCCCCAGCGATTATGAAGCAATCTTATAACAAGGGGGAATGACTATCGTTGGCGAGAGAGTTTGCTACAATCGCGCCTCATTTCAGCCAGAGCACAGCATTTTAAGATGGTTAAGGATAAAAAAATAACACAACAACCTGCGTTACGGCGTGAGTTAACGGCGCGTCATCTGACGATGATTGCCATTGGTGGATCCATTGGAACCGGTTTATTTGTTGCGTCAGGGGCGTCGATTTCTCAGGCGGGGCCCGGAGGGGCCCTGTTGTCTTATATCCTGATTGGTCTGATGGTTTATTTCCTGATGACCAGTTTGGGTGAACTGGCGGCCTTTATGCCGGTTTCAGGTTCATTTTCCACCTACGGTTCAAACTACGTGGAAGAGGGCTTTGGTTTCGCGCTGGGCTGGAACTATTGGTACAACTGGGCGATAACCATCGCTGTTGACCTGGTGGCTTCACAATTGGTGATGAGTTACTGGTTTCCGGACACACCAGGCTGGATTTGGAGCGCGCTATTCCTCGGGGTGATCTTTTTGCTGAATTTCCTGTCGGTAAAAGGGTTTGGCGAAGCGGAATACTGGTTCTCGCTGATTAAAGTCGTTACCGTCGTTATCTTTATTATCGTCGGCATGATGATGATCTTTGGCATTCTACGCGGTACTCAGCCAGTAGCGGGCTGGGCGAACTGGCATATCGGCGATGCGCCTTTTTCCGGGGGATTTTCCGCGATGATTGGGGTGGCGATGATCGTGGGGTTCTCCTTCCAGGGAACTGAACTGGTCGGTATTGCGGCCGGTGAATCCGCCGACCCGACTAAAAATATCCCGCGTTCGATACGTCAGGTGTTCTGGCGTATTCTGCTGTTCTATGTACTGGCGATTTTGGTTATCAGCCTGATCATTCCGTATACCGATCCTGATCTGTTGCGGAACAACGTCAAAGATATCAGTGTCAGTCCGTTCACGCTGGTCTTCCAGCATGCTGGCTTGCTCTCGGCGGCGGCGGTGATGAATGCAGTCATTTTGACCGCGGTACTGTCTGCCGGTAATTCTGGCATGTACGCGTCCACCCGGATGCTGTTTACTCTGGCGCGTGAAGGGAAAGCACCGCGCATCTTTGGCCAGTTGTCAAAAGGTGGAGTGCCGCGTAACGCGTTGTATGCCACCACGGTGGTGGCCGCGTTGTGTTTTTTAACCTCGATGTTTGGTAACCAGCAGGTGTATCTGTGGCTGCTGAATACCTCCGGGATGAGTGGGTTCATCGCCTGGCTGGGGATCGCCATCAGCCATTATCGTTTCCGCCGTGGTTATATTAAGCAGGGACGGGATCTGGCCGACCTGCCATACTGCTCCGCGTTCTTTCCGCTGGGACCGATTTTCGCCTTTGTGTTGTGTCTGCTTATTACCCTGGGGCAAAACTATCAGGCATTCCTTGTCGATCGCATCGACTGGTACGGCGTGGTCGCGACTTATATTGGCCTGCCGTTGTTCCTGATTATCTGGTTTGGCTATAAATTGAGCAAGAGGACGCGCTTTGTGAAGTACCGTGATATGAGGTTCCCGGCGTTTAAGGAATAGCATCGGTAATGTGCATGGCCAGTGATTTAAGGCGCGGATCCCGTGCCTTTTATGACCCTGCCAGGGTAATAATTACTTACAAATATTACTGATAACTATTATCATTTGCTTTAATGTTAGCGCCGTAACTTTTCCCTCTTTCCAGGTATGAAAATGAGTGTGAGCCACGACAGCGAACAATATATCGCTCAACAGCAAAACAAAAGCGTGATGGGCCATTATCATCAGTTGCTTCGTCAGCGTATGCTGATTATCGCCCTGTTGGTGCTGGTTATTCTTGCCTCGTTGCTGTTGGATTTCACCCTGGGGCCGGCGGGGCTGTCACTCCCCACGTTGTGGCATGCATTGCTGTCTCCGGACAGCGTTGATGCCGGCACGCGGGTCATTGTCTGGGATATCCGTTTGCCCTATGCGCTGATGGCGGTGGTGGTGGGGTTGTCCCTTGGGCTGGCTGGTGCGGAAATGCAGACCATCCTCAATAATCCCCTGGCCAGTCCGTTTACGCTTGGTGTCTCTTCTGCCGCTGCTTTCGGCGCGGCGCTGGCCATTGTGCTGGGCATTGGGATCCCCGGTATTCCCGATCAGTGGTTTATCTCGGCTAACGCCTTTATCTTTGCGTTGTTTGCCGCGTTAATGCTGGACGGTGTGACACGCTGGACGCGAGTGGCGAGCTCCGGTGTCGTGCTGTTCGGTATCGCGCTGGTGTTTACCTTTAACGCGCTGGTTTCAATGATGCAGTTTATTGCCAGTGAAGATACCCTGCAGGGACTGGTGTTCTGGACGATGGGCAGTCTGGCGCGGGCTTCATGGCCGAAACTGGGCGTACTGACGCTGGCCTTTGTTATCCTTATTCCTTTCTCGTTGATGAGCTCATGGAAGCTGACTGCGCTGCGTCTGGGTGAAGACCGGGCGGTGAGCTTTGGCATTGATGTGCGACGTCTACGTCTGGGAACGCTGCTGCGCATCAGTATCCTTTCTGCACTGGCGGTGGCCTTTGTCGGCCCGATTGGTTTTATCGGACTGGTGGCGCCACATATTTCCCGTCTGGTATTTGGTGAAGATCACCGTTTCTATCTGCCTGCCAGTGCTCTGACGGGGGCGTTGGTGCTGTCGCTGGCTTCGGTGGTGTCGAAAAACCTGGTGCCGGGAGTGATAATTCCGGTGGGCATTGTCACCTCGCTGGTCGGCGTACCGTTCTTCCTGAGCATTATTCTGCGCCACCGGGGGAGTGTCTGATGGACGGACTGAAAATCAGCGGATTCCGTGCCGGTTATCCGAAACGCAACATCATCAGTAACCTCAATGTCCCGCTGTTGCCTCGCGGTAAAATAACGGTGTTGCTGGGGCCAAATGGTTGTGGCAAATCCACGTTGCTGCGTTCGCTGGCCGGATTAAACCGCGCGCAGGGTGAATTGTGGCTAAACGGTCATGAGCTGATGGCGCAGCCGTTTGCCCGTCGGGCGGAAAAAGTGGTTTATCTGCCACAATCGTTGCCTGCCGGGGTGCATTTGCATGTGCTGGAATCGATTATTGTGGCGCAACGTGCCTCCGGTGGGCGCAGCAGCGCCGCCAGCGAGGCGGAAGTGATGGCGTTGCTGGAGCAACTGGGGATCTCGCATCTGGCGCTGAGTTACCTCGATCAACTTTCCGGCGGCCAGAAGCAATTGGTCGGTCTGGCGCAATCGTTAATTCGCCGTCCCGAATTGTTATTACTTGATGAACCGTTAAGTGCGCTGGATTTAAATTATCAATTTCACGTCATGGATTTAGTGCGACGTGAAACCCGCAAGCGCAATATTATCACCGTGGTCGTGGTGCACGACATTAATATCGCTCTGCGCCATGGCGAGCACGTATTAATGTTGCAAAACGGCGAGTTAATTGCTGATGGCTTGCCGGAAGAGGTGATCACCCCAGCGAGCCTGGCGCGGGTCTATGGTGTGAAAGGCCGTATTGAACGCTGTTCGCAGGGTACCCCGCAGGTACTGATTGACGGGCTGGTTACCGACCCCATCTTCTGACGGTTTAACCGGAAGGAAAAGCGATGTGCTCCCACGTCCCCATTGTACGGTTCGGATGTGTAGGATGGGGGATGAATGTGGTATCACTCCGCGTTTCATCATAAAAAAGGCGCTCCGATAGCGGGAGCGCCTGAGTGGCAACAGACTGATTATGTCAGCAGATGCTGTGCATGGAAACGCAAATGGTCTTCCACAAAACTGGCGATAAAGAAGTAACTGTGATCATAGCCAGGCTGGATGCGTACGGTTAACGGATAGCCTTTCTCGCTGGCGATGGCAGCCAGTCGCTCGGGTTGCAACTGTTCGGTGAGAAACTGATCGTTATCGCCCTGGTCAATCAGCATGGGGATGCTGGCTGTCGTCTGGCGCATCAACCAGCAACTGTCGTACTCACGCCAGGTCTCGCGGTTTTCGCCCAGATAGGCGCTGAAGGCTTTCTGTCCCCATGGCACTTCTGTCGGGTTTACAATCGGCGCAAAGGCAGAGATTGAGGTGAATTTCTGCGGATTACGCAAGCCAAGCATAATGGCGCCATGCCCCCCCATCGAGTGTCCCATTATCGCCTGGCGATCACCGACCTGGAAATGTTTGGCGATCAGGTCGGGCAATTCCTCATTCAGATAATCGTACAGGCGAAAATGTTGTTTCCACGGCGCCTGGGTAGCATTCAGATAGAATCCCGCGCCCTGGCCGAGATCGTAGGCGTCATCGTTAGCCACCTCTTCGCCACGCGGACTGGTATCGGGCATCACCAGCGCCAGGCCCAACTCCGCCGCCACGCGTTGTGCGCCGGATTTAATGGAAAAGTTTTCATCGGTACACGTCAGCCCGGCGAGGAAAAACACCACTGGCGGCGGGAGAGAACGGTTGGTCTCCGGCAGGAAAATGCTGAATGTCATGACACAATTCAGCGTTGCAGACTGGTGGCGGTAACGCTGCTGTCTGCCGCCAAACAAACGATGTTCTTCCAGTAATTCCAGAGTGGATGCCATCGATCCTCCTGATTATGTGTTGAAAAGCGCCACGGAATGGATTGCCGTACCTTTATGCATCAGCGCAAAGGCCCGGTTCATCACTTCCTGCGGCATGGTGTGGGTGATGAAATCGTTTAATGGGAATTCACCGACCCTCTGTATATATTTGTCATATCGCACGTTGCCGTTATGCCGGCCAGTTGTGGCCATATAACGCCTGATCATCCGCTGCGATTTAACACAAGGGCGACAGGCATTAATTATGGTTGAATTTCCTCCGGGTCAGGGACAGCGTCGAATTGCTCAATGATCAGGTATTTTAATGCTTCCACATTCGGCGTGAAGGCATCGCGACGCCAGACCAGAAAGGTGGCGGTATCGCTGATTTCAGCCGGTAACGGATGCCGTTGGACCTGCTCTGCCGCGGGCAGCGGGTCGAGCACCGACTCCGGCAGCAAGGCCACCCCAGCCCCGCTGGCAACGCAGGCCAGCATGGTGTGGTACGACTGAATTTCCATAAAAGTACCGGGCTGCAAGCCTGCGTTACGGAACCAGTTTTCAAAGCGCAGACGGTAAGAGCAACTCGGTTTAAAGGCAAAAAGCGTGTCGTTCGCCGCATCTGCCGGTTGCAGAATAGCAGGGTGTTTGGGACTGGAAACCAGCACCATCCGTTCGGCAAATGCTTTGCAACTGTTCAACTCACTGAGGTTAACTGGACCATCGGCCAGCGCGGCAGACAGCGTACCTTCTCGTACACGCTCAATAATCTCACCGGACGTGCCGGTGATTAACGACAAGGCGACGTTGGGATAACGCTGATGATAAGCCGACAGGAGTCCCGGCAGGCGGGTCGCCGCCGTACTCTCCATCGCTCCCAGGGCAAAATTGCCACTGGGTTCGCCATTGAGGGTCATATTCAGCGCTTCTTCACTCAGCGCCAGAATCCGCTGAGCATAGCAAAGAAAATTATGGCCGACCGGCGACAGCCGCAGACGTTGTTTTTCACGGATAAACAGATCAGCGCCTAATTCCTGTTCCAACTGACGCAGACGGGTGGTCAGGTTGGACGGCACGCGATGCAGGACCTCTGCGGCCCGGGCCAACGAACCCGTCCTGGCCACCAGGCAGAACATTTTCAGTTGGGTTAAATCCATTGTTCTCTTATCGTCATCAACTTATTATCTGTTATTCACTTTTTGTGAGTTTAATCTTCAGGAAAGAGACTGGCAACACTTTCCCGTTGCAACAGGCGGCATTCGCTCATTCATGTTAAGGATCCGCGTATACTTGTGCGTATGCGGTGTTTGACGCGTCAGACTCAGGCGTTTTCGCGGGGCGACGATGAGACCTGTGGGTACATGAAATGGTTTCAGGGACGTTTAAATTGATTCACTGGATTAACGGCGCATTGTGTACCAAAATACCGCCTCAGAATTTATGCCGGTCCTTTTCAGGGCCTCCGAGACACCTGCTGGAGAAGACATCGCCATGGCTACGTTAAGTCAGGAAGCCGTACTTGTGCACGAGGCACTGCTTGCCCGTGGACTGGAAACCCCGTTACGTTCGCCTGCGCGTGACATGGATGACGAAACCCGTAAGCGTCTGATTGCCGAGCATATGACCGAAATTATGCAACTGCTGAATCTCGATCTGGAAGACGACAGTCTGGCTGAGACGCCGCACCGCATTGCAAAAATGTACGTTAATGAGGTCTTTTCAGGGCTGGATTACGCCAACTTTCCGAAAATCACCGTCATTGAGAACAAGATGAAGGTGGATGAAATGGTCACGGTGCGTGATATCACCCTGACCAGTACCTGTGAACATCACTTTGTGATTATCGATGGTAAAGCCACGGTGGCTTATATCCCGAAAGATAGTGTGATTGGGCTGTCGAAGATCAACCGTATCGTGCAGTTTTTCGCATCACGTCCACAGGTGCAGGAACGTCTGACCCAGCAGATCCTTGTGGCACTGCAGACCTTGCTCGGTACTAACAATGTGGCCGTTTCAATTGATGCGGTTCACTACTGCGTGAAAGCGCGCGGTATCCGTGATGCGACCAGCGCCACCACCACCACCTCGCTGGGGGGGCTGTTCAAATCGAGCCAGAATACCCGTCAGGAGTTCTTGCGCGCGGTCCGTCACAATTAGTGCCTGTTGCCAGAATGTCGCGTATTCACCCGCTGGATTTTATCCGGGGTCTCGCCATTCTGGGGATCCTGCTGCTTAATATAGTGTCCTTTGGGCTGCCTGGCGCAGCCTATCTCAATCCCGCCTGGCATGGCCTGCCGTCACGGCATGACGCCTGGACCTGGGCGATGGTTGATTTGTTTGCCCAAATTAAATTTCTCGCCTTGTTTGCCTTGTTGTTCGGCGGTGGACTGCACATGCTCTTGCCGCGTGGTAAACGCTGGTTACAGGCGCGGCTGAGTGGATTAGTGTTGTTTGGTTTTATTCACAGTGTGTTTTTTTGGGATGGCGACATTTTACTGGATTACGGCCTGATCGGGCTGGTGGTCTGGCGGATGATCCGCGATATCGACGCGACCCCGCAACTGTTGAAGAGTGGCGTGATGCTGTATGTACTCGGCAGTTGCTCGTTGCTCGTGCTGGGTATGGCCTCGGGACCCCAGGCCGGTAGTGCGTGGCAACCTTCCGTCGCCGCAGTGCAGTATGAAACCTTCTGGAAAATTCACGGTGGTTGGGAAGCCGACTTAAAGCGCCTGGGGATGCTTTCTTCAGACTTGCTGTCACTGGCGGTGCAATACGGCTGGCAGTTAGCCGGATTGATGATGACGGGCGCCGCGTTGATGCGCAACGGCTGGTTACGCGGGAGCTGGAGCCAGGCACATTACCGCCGTAGCGCGCTGTTGTTGATTGGCTCGGCATGGCTTATTCAAATACCGGGTATTTATCTACAGTGGATAACGGGCTGGGATTTTCGCTGGGCGGGTTTCTTTCTGCAGGTGCCGCGAGAGCTGGGGGCGCCGCTGCAGGCAGTGGGGTATGCCGCGTTATGCTTCGGTTACTGGCCGATGCTTTCCCGCCTGAAAATCACGTATGCCATCCGTTGTGTGGGGAGGATGGCACTGACGAACTACTTGCTGCAAACGCTGGTTTGTACCACGTTGTTTAACCGGTTGGGATGGTTCAATCAGCTTGATCGGCTGCAATTGTTGGCGGTGGTGCCACTGGTTTGGTTGATCAACATCCTGTTCTCGCTGCTGTGGCTGCACTATTTTTCTCAGGGGCCGTTCGAATGGCTCTGGCGTAAGCTGACGGTATCAGTCGGCGGCCAGCCCCTGAAAAAAAGCCCTTCCTGAAGATGATTCGGTGATGCCTTTACTTCGCATCTTCCACTCTGTGGCACTTCACGAAAAAGCCATCGGAGCCTTCGCTGAAAAATACAGACGTTACTTATCAGCGTGACTCCCCCATTCTGGTGAGTGTGGCGGGGCAGACGGTGTGGTTTTCTGCGCATTCGGTGAGTGCGTTGACGCAGGTTGATGTGGCGTATTGCCCGGGGCAGAGGATATCTTTTGCTGCAGTTCCAGCAATTGTTCCGGTGTGACGGCGGGATAGCTTTGCGCATTTTCCGGTATCTCATGCTGTGCCGGGATTGGCACCATCGGCCCAAGGAAACGGGGTTCACGCTTCATCAGATAGAGATCGGCCAGCGCCCCAAGACGGGCGCCCACTTCGCGTACGCGGACACTCAGTATATTTTTCGGGGAAGGTACGGCATAGCACTGCGCCTGGATCCCCATGTGCAGAGCGATAAACAGCGCGCGTTCACAATGAAAGCGCTGAGTGATAATGATGAAGTCATTGGTATCGAACACTTTCCGGGTACGGACGATGGAATCCAGTGTGCGGAATCCGGCATAGTCGAGCACGATATCCGAGGCCGGGACGCCTGCGGCCATCAGATCGCGACGCATGGTCATTGGCTCGTTGTAGCTTTGTTGGGCGTTATCGCCACTGAGCAGCAGGTAGTTAACCTTACCGCTGTTGTAGGCATTGAGTGCGCCTTGTATTCGGTACAGGTAATACTGATTAATAACGCCGGTGCGGTAATATTTCGCAGTACCCAACACGACGCCAACCTGGCGGTGCGGCAGCGATTTTAAGTTATCGTAGATGTAAGGGGCGCTTTTGATGCTGATCCAGCGATCCAGGCCGAGTGCGGTGGTTATCATCACGACACAGATGATAATCAGTCCATAAATCAAGCGTTTTACCATGCCGGACGATGCTCAGACTTAGCAAAAAAAGGTGGTTCAAGGCTACTTTACCCAGCGAGGTGAAGCAAGAGACACTGCACTGGATGGTGGCCTTCCGCACAATACGTAGGGGATACAGTACGGAAAGGGCTGCCGGGAACGGAAATACCCGGCAATAAGCTTCAGTATAGTGGGCGTATACCGCCCACTATCATCAGATAGACGTCCGGCGGTAGTGACGATACTGCGGTACCCAAAAGTTGGCAGCAATGGCCTGGGACAGCACATCTTCAGAGGTCACTACGGCCACGCCAGCCAGTTGGGCGGCTTTACCGACCGCCATGGCGATCACTTTCGACACGCCCTGGATGTCTTTCACTTCAGGCAGCACCGGGCCATCACCATCGTTAACCAGCGGTGAACACTCTGCCAGCGCCCGGCTGGCCGCCATCAACATACTGTCAGTCACGCGGGTGGCGCCAGACGCAATCACTCCCAGGCCAATACCCGGGAAAATATAGGAGTTGTTGCACTGGGCGATAGGATAGATTTTACCCTGCCATGACACCGGCGGAAACGGGCTGCCGGTGGCAACCAGCGCGGTGCCGTCGGTCCAGGCCAGAATATCCTGCGGCGTCGCTTCCACACGAGACGTCGGGTTGGAGAGCGGCATCACGATAGGACGCGCGCAATGTTTATGCATCTCGCGGATAATTTCTTCGCTAAACAGCCCCGGTTGGCCGGAAACACCAATCAGGATGTCCGGATGCACATTACGCACCACATCCAGCAGCGACAGCGAATCGGAGGTTGAATCCCAGTCGCTCAGGTTTTCGCCTGGCTGCACCAGCTTGCTCTGGAAGCTAAGCAGGTTCGGCAGCTTGTCGGTCAGCAGACCAAAACGATCGACCATAAACACGCGTGCGCGGGCTTCATTGTCGCTCAGACCTTCGGATTTCATCTGGGCGATGATCTGCTCTGCGATGCCGCAACCTGCCGAACCCGCGCCAAGGAAGACCACTTTCTGCTCACTCAGGGTGCTACCGGCCGCCTGACTGGCGGCAATCAGCGTCCCCAGTGTGACCGCGGCGGTGCCCTGAATATCATCATTGAAGCAGCACACTTCATCGCGATAGCGTTCCAGTAGCGGCATAGCGTTTTTCTGCGCGAAGTCTTCAAATTGCAGCAGTACATGTGGCCAGCGGCTCTTCACCGCCTGAATAAATTCGTGAATGAAATTGTCGTATTCTTCGCCAGTGATTCGAGGATGACGCCAGCCCATATATAACGGGTCGTTCAGCAGTTGCTGATTGTTGGTACCGACGTCCAGTACCACCGGCAGCGTATAGGCTGGACTGATGCCGCCACAGGCGGTGTACAGCGAGAGCTTACCGATAGGAATGCCCATGCCGCCGATCCCCTGGTCACCGAGGCCGAGAATACGTTCCCCATCGGTTACCACGATCACTTTTACGTTCTGCTTAGTGGCGTTTTGCAGCATGTCTTCGATGTTGCCGCGGTTGGGGTAGGCGATAAACACCCCGCGGGCGCGGCGATAGATTTCAGAGAAGTGCTCGCAGGCGGCGCCGACGGTCGGGGTATAGATAATCGGCATCATCTCTTCGAGATGGTTATCCAGCAGACGATAAAACAGGGTTTCGTTGGTGTCCTGAATGTTGCGCAGGTAAATGTGTTTGTCGATATCGCTTTTGAAATCCTGGAACTGTCGCCATGCGCGTTGCGCCTGCTCTTCGATGGTTTCCACTGCTTCCGGCAACAGTCCCCGGAGGTTAAATTCATTGCGCTCTTCAACCGAAAACGCGCTGCCCTTATTTAGCAACGGGAATTCCAGTAAAATAGGGCCGGCATAAGGGATATAAAGCGGCCGTTTACTTTCGTATTCGAGTTCCATGCAATCAATACTCATTCGACGCGGGATAGTGTGAGCCAATCCTAAAATAATTCATCCGAAAGTACAGCTTTTGTTAATAGTGAATAACAAAAGCTGTGAAGTTCGTGTAATTGAAGGATTTAAATCAGCGGAATAGTCGTGATAGAGCCACAGCCAAGCGCTTGTAACGTGGCGAGGGTGGCCTGCCGCTGGACCAGTTTGGCATCGGGCGCTTCCGCCAGCACCGCGCGCTGGATCTGCAACACATCACGACCGGAAAGATTCAACAGGATCAGGGCCGCCTGTAACGGTGGCAGACTGGGATTGAACGCGGCATTTTCTGCATAACTACCGGCAAAAATCGCGCCGTCGTGAGTTTGTAACGCCACACCGCTCAGAGCCTGGGAATACGGCGCATAGCTGCGGTTCGCGGCTTGCAGCGCCGCCTGTGAGAGCGGATCGCCCTTGATCGTCAGACCATGATCGACAGGGTCGAGCAACAGCGTCTGGATTGCCAGATCACGTGGACCAAACGCATCCGGCAGATAATCAGCCAGAGAGGACGGTTCTCGTCCGGGTAAATGAATTGTCAGTGCGGTCCCGCTGTTCAGCTCGTTCATAAACTGGCGACAATGACCGCATGGTGTGTAGTTGACCGTGATAGCTTCCAGCGCTGTTTCGCCGCGCAACCAGGCATGGGTAATGGCGCTTTGCTCAGCGTGCACCGTTTGCTGCATGGTTGCGCCGCTGAATTCCATGTTGGCGCCGAACCAGAGATGGCCGCTTTTACCGAGAGCCAGCGCGCCAACGTTAAAGTTGGAAAGAGGCGTGAGCGCACAGGAGGCGGCTAATGGCAACAGGGCGAAGGCCAGTTCACGCACGTTCATGCCGGTCTGGTTTTTAAGCGATGTCACCTGCTCCGGAGTGAGAAAAGCCGGAAAATGTGGATCCGCTAAAATCGGCTGAAGCGCGGTCTGAAGCTGGGGGTATAGCGCAGTCAATGCGCTCTGGAAACGTGGATGCATAGCGGGCCTCTCTCACCGGGTCGGCCATCTATGATGGCGAGTTGCTACCGTCTTGTATGTGATTTTAATCACGGTAATAATGTAAGTTATGAAATAAGTCAGAAAAACATGTGAGTTGTACTAAATATATCCTCTGAAAGGAGAGCGGCTATTTTAGCCCCAGAGACGCATGATCAACGGGAACAGGAAAGGTGCCAGCAGCGAGGTGATAATCCCGCAGACCACCAGCGCCAGCGAGCTGTAAGCTCCTTCCTGATAGTCCAGCTCAGCACAGCGTGCGGTTCCCAGAGCATGAGAAGCGTTACCGATCGCCAGACCGCGTGAAGGCTTGCCATGGATTTTCAGTATATTCAATATCATATGACCGAAGACTGCGCCCAGAACCCCGGCAATTAACACACAGATGGCACTGATTGCCGGGATGCCGCCTAATGTGGCCGATACCGCCATGGCAATCGGGGTGGTGACTGACTTGGGCATGATCGTTGCGGCAATTTGTGGTGTCGCGCCCATCCACAAGGCAATCGCGGTGCCGGAAATCATTGCGGTCATGCTGCCTATAAAGCAGACGCCAATGATCGATTTCCAGCGCGCGCGGATCTGGTGCATTTGTTCATAGAGGGGAATCGCCAGCGCCACCACAGAAGGCTGTAGAAACTGGTTAAGCACCGCGCTTCCCTGAAAATAACGTGCGTAAGGCATGTGGATCAGCAGTAGCAACGGGATAATCACCACCATTGAAAGCAATAGCGGATTTACCAGCGATATTTTCACCCGTGCGGCAAGCCAGCGAGCGGCGAAAAATACCGCCACAGTCAGCGGCAGCGACCACCACATATCACTCATCGGTGGCTCCTGGGGGCGGTGACGGCACTCTGCTGTGCAGTTTGTGTGAGGCCAGCCCAACAGTCACCAGTACCACAAAGGTACTCACCACCACGGACACCACAATCGGACCAAATTGCGCACTGAGGATATCGGTGTAGCTCATGATCCCTACGCTAATGGGCACAAACAGCAGACCCATATAGCGGATTAACAGTGTACTGCCAGGTTTTACCCAGTCTACCGGGAGCAGTTGCAAAGCCAGTAAAGTAAACAGGATTAGCATGCCGATGATGCTGCCTGGAATGGCGACCGGCAGCAGGGTGGACACGACAGTTCCGGCATACAGACAAAGGTAAATGATGATAAAGGCGCGAAGAATTCGCCAGCCCACGGAGAGCGCGCTACGCATGATAAGCTCCTGGTTTTATAACGTTAATCATACGATAAAAGCAATAAGACTGCTATCAGGGCTTAAACAGATTGGCTATTCAAAGAAGGCTGGCATTAACATGGGACGCATCAACTGTACCGGCAAAAAACACGACAAGGGCGGGGGGATTCCGCCCCTGTTGCATGAAGATTATTTGACCTGCATACCAGGCTGTGCGCCGCTGTCCGGGCTGAGCAGGAAGATATCTTTACCGCCAGGGCCAGCCGCCATCACCATGCCTTCGGAGACACCAAAGCGCATTTTGCGCGGTGCCAGGTTTGCCACCATCACCGTCAGTCGGCCGATCAACACTGCCGGGTCCGGATAGGCGGCACGAATTCCAGAGAAAACATGGCGGGTTTCACCGCCCAGATCCAGGGTCAGGCGCAGCAACTTGTCGGAACCTTCGACGAATTCGGCGTTCTGGATCAGCGCAATACGCATGTCCACTTTCGCGAAGTCTTCAAAATTAATGGTTTCCTGTAGTGGTGCGTCTGCCAGTGGGCCGGTTAATACTGATGGGGTAGCCGCCGCTGCCGCGTCTTCTTTAGATGTCGCTATCAGCGCATTCACTTTGTCCATTTCGATGCGATTGTACAGGGCTTTGAAGGCTGAAATGCGGTGGCCCAGCAGTGGCTGCTGAATCCCGTCCCAGCTCAGTTCCTGGTTCAAAAAGGTTTCGCAGCGTTGACTCAACGACGGCAAAACCGGCTTCAGCCAGGTCATTAACACGCGGAACAGGTTGATCCCCATCGAACAGATTGCCTGCAAGTCGGCATCGCGGCCTTCCTGTTTCGCCACCACCCAGGGGGCCTGTTCATCAACATAGCGGTTAGCCACATCGGCCAGCGCCATGATCTCACGAATGGCGCGGCTGAACTCGCGACTCTGCCAGGCTTCCGCAATGCTGTCGGAGGCATCGGTGAAGGTTTTGTATAACGCCGGGTCAGCCAGGTCGCTGGACAGTTGGCCGTCAAAACGTTTATTGATAAAACCGGCATTACGGGACGCCAGGTTCACCACTTTGTTGACGATGTCGGCATTCACGCGTTGTACGAAATCTTCCAGATTCAGGTCGATATCATCGATACGTGAGGACAGTTTGGCCGCATAGTAGTAACGCAGACTGTCGGCATCCAGATGCTGCAACCAGGTGCTGGCCTTGATGAACGTACCGCGCGATTTTGACATTTTCGCGCCATTGACCGTCACATAACCGTGCACAAACAGATTGGTGGGTTTACGGAAGTTACTGCCTTCCAGCATGGCTGGCCAGAACAGACTGTGGAAATAGACAATGTCTTTACCGATAAAGTGATACAGGTCAGCAGTAGAGTCTTTCTGCCAGAAAGCATCGAAATCGATATCGCCGCGTTTGTCGCACAGGTTTTTGAATGAGCCCATGTAGCCGATTGGCGCATCCAGCCAGACGTAGAAGTATTTTCCCGGCGCCCCTGGAATTTCAAAGCCGAAGTACGGCGCATCGCGGGAGATATCCCACTGTTGCAGGCCGGATTCAAACCACTCCTGCATTTTGTTGGCGACCTGCTCCTGCAGTGCGCCGGAGCGGGTCCACGCCTGTAACATGGCGCTGAATTCCGGTAGATCAAAGAAGAAATGCTCAGAGTCACGCATGACCGGCGTGGCGCCGGATACCACCGACTTCGGCGAGATTAACTCGGTCGGACTGTAGGTTGCGCCGCAGACTTCACAGTTATCGCCGTACTGATCCGCAGATTTACACTTCGGACAGGTTCCTTTCACAAAACGGTCAGGCAGGAACATGCCTTTTTCCGGATCGTACAGTTGTGAAATACGGCGGTTCTTGATGAAGCCGTTTTCTTTTAAACGGGTGTAAATCAGCTCAGACAGTTCACGGTTCTCCGCGCTGTGCGTAGAGTGATAGTTGTCGTAGCTGATGTCAAAACCAGCAAAATCGGCCTGATGTTCCTGACTCATTTCGGCAATCATCTGCTCCGGCGTAATGCCCAGTTGCTGAGCTTTCAGCATGATCGGCGTACCGTGGGCATCGTCAGCACAGATGAAGTAAACCTGGTTGCCGCGCATTCGCTGGTAACGAACCCAAATATCTGCCTGGATATGCTCGAGCATGTGGCCGAGATGGATGGGACCGTTGGCGTACGGCAGAGCGCACGTTACCATTATTTTTTTCGCGACTTGAGTCATAGTGGGACTTGCTATACCTGTTTAAAAAGGGGCTTAGATGGTAACCGAAAGGCCCTCCCTGCGTAAACAATCCCGCACGGTGACCGCCGTTTTTTGCTGGTGGTCAGCATCAGGCGCTGTCACATCTGATATGCTCTGATAATCAGTATCAACCATGAAAAAGGAGTCGGGATGATGTCACCGTCCCAGGAGCAACACACACCGGCATCGCTGCGCGCGCGGGTGATGGGTATTTTGACCACCTTTGAGCATCCGACGCTAACACATAATCTCACGACGCTAAAGGCGCTGCACCATTGTGCGCTGATGGACAATACGCTGCATATTGAGTTGGTGATGCCATTTGCCTGGAACAGCGGATTCGAGGCGCTGAAGGAAAGCGTTAGCGCTGAGTTGCTACGTCTGACTCGCGCCTCTGCTATCAACTGGCGGCTGACTCATGCTATCGCCACATTGAAACGGGTGAAAAATAATCCCGGTGTGCATGGCGTAAAGAACATCATTGCGGTCAGTTCAGGGAAAGGCGGGGTGGGTAAATCAAGCACCGCCGTTAACCTGGCGCTGGCGCTGGCGGCCGAAGGGGCGCAGGTCGGGCTGCTGGATGCCGATATTTATGGTCCTTCTATCCCGGAGATGCTTGGCACGCGGGATGAGCGACCCTCCTCGCCGGATGGGAAGCACATGGCGCCGATCATGGCACACGGGCTGGCGACTAACTCTATCGGTTACCTGGTGACCGAGGACAATGCGATGGTGTGGCGTGGACCGATGGCCAGTAAGGCGTTGATGCAATTGCTGAATGAAACGCTGTGGCCTGAACTGGATTATCTGGTGCTGGATATGCCCCCTGGAACGGGAGATATCCAACTGACCCTGGCGCAAAATGTGCCGGTCACCGCGGCGATAGTGGTGACCACGCCGCAGGATATAGCACTGATTGATGCGCGCAAAGGTATCGTGATGTTTGAGAAGGTCAATGTGCCGGTGCTGGGCGTGGTGGAAAACATGAGCATGCACATCTGTAGCCATTGTGGCCATCACGAGCCGATTTTCGGTTCTGGCGGGGCTGATAAGCTGGCGGAGCAGTATCACACCACCTTGCTCAGTCAGCTGCCGTTGCATATTACGCTGCGCGAAGATTTGGATGATGGCCAGCCTACGGTGATTCGGCGTCCGCAGAGCGAGTTTACGGCGATGTATCGTCAACTGGCTGGACGGGTTGCCGCACAGCTGTTTTGGCAGGGCGAGGTGATCCCCGACGATATCGCTTTTCGCGCGATCTAGGGATACCCCGCGTGATTTGTCGTTAGTTAACGTCAATCAGGCATCCGCGTTTATTTGCCTTGTGTGAGGCGAGAAACACGATGCGCAAAATGGCTGGTCGGTTGCAGTGAAAGGGCGGATTAATTTCAGTTATCTCCCCAGACCGGTTTTACGTGTCTTTCGCCGCCAATGCCGGTCCCCCGATACTCATAGTCAATTTTCCCGGCGTCAAATAGTTGATCCAGCAGGGAAAAGTTATCTGGCGGCGTCACGTTACAGCGGCTGTTGAGTACGGTATCCTGGAGGGTGAATGTGCGGTCGCCGCGCGCAATTTGCTTCAGGTATTGCAGCATCTGCAAGGCGGCGACGCTGATCCCATACTGTTCATTAAGCGGTCTGGTCATCTCACTTTCCGTTGGCTGCCTCTTATGCGGACTGAATGGGGTCCGGGTGACGAATTTTTTGACTGTAGCAAAAAGTTGCCGCAGGAAACACCCGCCGGGGGGTAACGATGGCAACGACTGCGAGTATCACTCTGGCGAGTGACCGCACCGGCGAGGTTCAAAAACGGACTGTCGTTTTGCCCTGACCCCTGAATTATACCGAAAAAGGCTGTTTTTCTAATAAAAAATAATAATATTATATTATTGATAATAAAGGAATGTTGTCTGATATGAAGCGTATAAATACCACAAAATTAGACGCCTCTGCTCACCCACGTGAACGCGGACGTCCGCGAGAGTTCAATGTTGATACCGCGCTGGATCGGGCCATCCTTTATTTTCGTGAACATGGCTATCATGCAGCATCAATTGCCTCGCTGTCGCAGGCGCTGCAACTTTCGGCGGGGAGTCTCTATAAAGCGTTCCACAGCAAGCGCCAGCTGTTTAAAGCGGCTTTTGAGCGATACCTGATTATCCGCCGCCATCAACTGACGGATATGTCCAATGATGCTGAAAGTGGACGGGACAAGCTGTTTCGGGTACTGAAATTTTATGCTGAATCATCCTGTGCGGATGAGGGGCGAAAAGGCTGCCTGGTTATTGTGGGAGCGGTTGAGCTGGCCAGTACCGATGCCGAGATGGCGCGGGAAGTGGCGGCGATAATGAAGCACCATGAACAACAGCTGACCAGGATAATCTGCGCCGGGCAACAGGATGGTTCAATAAATATCGCTGTTGAGCCCGGCGTTACGGCCCGACTGATGCTGGCCCTGGTTCAGGGGTTGCGTGTTTTGGGCAAAGCCGGTCGTACACGTGAAGAGATGATAGCTGTCGTGCAGACTGCCATGAAACTTTTGGATTGATTAAGCCTTGTCCTGAGCTAAATGAAAGCTGACTGGTTTGAATTTTTTCATTATATTGGAAATGAATTAATCCAAAATGGTTGGCGCCGCCCATCCTGACCGGATAACGATTATCCGCCTTCACTTTATCAGGGCCAGAGTCTGTCAGGTGACAGAAAAGATTATTTCTTTTATTAATCAATAGGTTTTTCTATGAAAATTGCCTTTCTGGGGCTGGGGACGATGGGGAAACCGATGGCGGCAAACCTCATCAAAGCCGGTTACCGCTTACGTCTCTGGAACCGATCAGCGGAAGCCGCTACATCACTGGCTGAGCTGGGCGGACAGGTCGCGCTGACCCCTTTAGAGGCGGTCAAAGGGGCAGATATTGTTATCTCAATGCTGGCCGATGACCATGCTACCCGTGCGGTGATGATTGATGGAGGGGGACTGGAGGGCATGAGCCGGGGCGCTATTCACCTCAACATGGCCACCATTGCAGTGGCCTTTGCCGATGAGTTGACGCAGATCCACCGGGATAAGGGGCTGCGTTATATTGCCGGGCCGGTCCTGGGACGTGTCAATGTGGCTGAAGCGGGTCAGCTCAACATTCTTGCCGCAGGTGATACTGCTACCTTACAAGAGGTCCAGCCGCTATTGGATATCCTTGGTCAGAAGACATGGTATTTTGGCGATAAACCGGCGCAAGCCAATGTGGTTAAGCTGGCGGTGAATTTCATGATAGCCAGTGCTATCGGCTCCATGGGGGAAGCGGTGGCATTGGCGCAAGGCTACGGTGCAGAGAAAGCCGATTTTATTGACCTGATAACCTCGACCGTGTTTGCTGCGCCGGTTTACAAGGGATATGGCGGGGCGATTGCGGCGGAGACCTTCGAACCAGCCGGATTCAAGCTGTCACTGGGCCTGAAAGATGTCAGTCTGGGCCTTGAGGCTGGGGCGCAGGCGAATGTGCCGATGCCCATCGCCAGTGTACTGCGGGACCAGCATCTTGATAGTCTTGCCCACCATGAAGGTCAGTTGGACTGGGCGGCGTTGGCACGTGTTTCAGCGCGTCGGGCAGGGCAAAATGACCAGTAGTGACCCGCGTTCTCCGTCATCCCCTAAGTGGCTGCTATGGTTGTTGGCGGTGGCCACCGGTTTGATTGCTGCCAATATTTATTACGCCCAACCGTTGGTGGGGGCGATAAGCAAAGATCTGGGGCTATCAATATCGGCAGCAGGACTGATCGTGACGCTGACACAAGTGGGATATGGTAGCGGCTTACTGTTAATTGTTCCGCTGGCTGATTATTTCGAGAACAAGCGGCTGGCCATTTCAGTACTCTTATTCAGCGCCGTTGGCTTACTTATCTCTGGCCTGGCGACATCTTCTGTCCCCTTTTTAATCGCCTCCCTGTTGATTGGGCTGGGATCGGTCACCGTGCAAATTTTAGTCCCCTATGCCGCTCATTTGGCGCCTGACGCGATGCGTGGGCGGGTGGTGGGAAACGTGATGAGCGGACTGATGCTGGGTATTATGCTGGCGCGACCGGTGGCCAGTTTAATCACTGAATTTAGCAACTGGCGTATGGTTTTCTTTGTGTCATTTGTTGCCATGTTGGGGCTGGCGCTGCTACTCCATCGGGTCTTACCCCCTCGCCAGGTTTCAGTCAACACCGGATACCGTGAAATGCTGGTGTCGATGTATCAGTTAATGCGTACCACGGCACCGTTACAGCGTCGGTCGTTCTATCACGCCTGCCTGTTTGGCGCATTCAGCCTGTTCTGGACAACGGTTCCATTGTTACTGTCCGGGCCTGACTTCAGGCTGTCGCAAACCGGTATCGCATTATTTTCACTGGCCGGGGTCGCTGGCGCCATCGCCGCGCCTTTAGCGGGCCGTCTGGCTGACAGAGGCTGGATTAGAGGCGCTACGGGGTGTGCCATGTTTTTGGTGATTGCTTCATTCATGCTTATGCAGCATGGCGAGCATGGTTCACTGCACTCACTGGCGCTGCTGACTCTGGCTGCGATAATGCTGGATTTTGGCGTATCGGCCAATCTGGTGCTGGGCCAGCGTGTTATCTTCAGCCTTTCGCCAACGATCCGGGGCAGACTTAACGGTCTGTATATGGCGACATTCTTTGCCGGCGGTGCAATAGGATCCGCATCTGGAGGCTGGGTATATGCTCATTATGGCTGGCGAACGACGTCTGCCCTTGGCGCCGCATTCGGCACGCTGGCACTGCTGTTTTTTTTCAGTGAGTTTAAGGGCAAAAGACGGCAACAACCTGATAGCTGAGTGCGGACGAGCTTGCATCAGCATGGCACTTTCCCTAAGCTGGCAAAGGTAAAGAGATTCAATCTCAATGACTCGGGGTGCCGTTTCTTTCCAAAGAAACAGCTGAGAAATACCCGCTGAACCTGAACTGGATAATGCCAGCGTAGGGAAGTCAGATGCCGGAGCGCATCGCCTTCTTGATCGCCGGTTGGGAGCGTTATGATCATCCAACCTCAACTCTTCACGGCCCATCAGGCCGCTATTTCACTCACACTTTTTCGCAATAATGCACCGTTGGTGCACTGTCTGACCAATGATGTGGTGCAGACGTTTACCGCAAATGTTTTGCTGGCGCTTGGCGCGTCTCCGGCGATGGTGATTGAACCACAGGAAGCGGCGGAGTTCAGTGCTATTGCCGATAGCGTGCTGATCAATGTCGGTACGTTAACCCGGGCGCGCAGCGAAGCGATGCGACTTGCAGTACAGGCGGCAAATAACGCAGGGCGTCCGTGGACGCTCGATCCGGTTGCGGTGGGAGGGCTGACGTTTCGCAGTGATTTTTGTCGGCGTCTGCTGGATTACCGCCCAGCGGCTATTCGTGGCAACGCTTCCGAAATCATGGCCCTGGCCCGTCAGGCCGTCGCCGGACGCGGCGTTGACAGCCTGCATGATTCCTCAGCCTCGCTGGAGGCCGCCTGCCTGCTGGCGCAAACCAGTGGCGCGGTGGTGGCCGTGACCGGAGAAGTGGACTATGTCACCGACGGGAAGCAACTGCTGGCGATCCCTGGTGGCGCGTCCCTGATGACCCGAGTGGTGGGAACCGGTTGCGCGTTGTCGGCGGTGGTGGCTGGGTTCGCTGCGCTGCCGGGCGATAAATTAACGCATGTCGCCAGCGCCTGCCGGGTGATGAGTCTGGCCGGAGAGAGGGCCGCCGCCTTAGCGGCAGGACCGGGAAGTTTTGCCTCGCTGATGCTGGACCAGTTGTATCATCTGGATACGGAGGCGTTGGTATGAAGCGGATTAATGCCCTGACCATCGCGGGCACTGATCCGAGTGGTGGCGCGGGTATCCAGGCTGATCTTAAAACTTTCTCGGCGCTCGGCGCTTATGGTGCCAGTGTCATCACCGCACTGGTGGCGCAGAATACTCATGGCGTGCAGTCGGTCTGCCGGGTTGAGCCGGATTTTGTGGCGGCCCAACTGGCTTCGGTGTTGAGCGATGTGCGTATCGACAGTGTTAAAATCGGCATGCTCAGTGAGAGTGATATTGTGCAGGTGGTGGCGGACAGACTGCAATCAGCCGCCATTCCCTGGGTGGTACTGGATACGGTGATGCTGGCTAAAAGCGGCGATCCGTTGCTGTCGCCACAGGCCGTCGACACCTTGCGGCAACAATTGCTGCCGCAGGTTTCCCTGATTACGCCAAATTTACCGGAAGCGGCAGCGTTGCTGGAATGCGCTATGGCATGCAATGAGGACGAGATGTGCTCTCAGGGACGGAAACTGCTGGAACTGGGATGCCAGGCCGTACTGATCAAAGGGGGGCACCTCAGCGATGACGAAAGCCCTGACTGGTTGTTCACCCGTGAGTATGAGCAACGCTTTACGGCGCCGCGCATTGCCACCCAAAATACCCACGGCACGGGATGTACGCTTTCCGCGGCCCTGGCGGCGTTGCGTCCGCGTCACACTAACTGGTTGACTACGATACAGGCCGCGAAGCAATGGTTGCAGGGCGCGCTGGAACAGGCAGATTCGTTGAAAGTCGGCTCAGGGCATGGCCCGGTACATCATTTTTATCGTTGGTGGTGAGGTTTTTGTGAAATTTTTCTCTGGATCGTTCTGAAAAATGGAGTCAGCAATTTGCATTAAATCAGGTTATGGGTCCACGCTGTTTGAGTTCAGGTTTTAACCACTGCAGGGCCGTTGGCCCCGCAACCTTTCAAACAGGAGTTAACATGACGGACATCGTACAGTTATTAGGAAAAGAAGCTGACACCCTTTTGCAACATCGCTGCCTGACTATTCCGGCGGATAGCCTCTATTTACCGGGCGCGGATTATGTCGATCGGGTGATGATCGATAATAATCGTCCGCCTGCTGTGCTGCGTAACATGCAGACGCTATATAACACCGGCCGTCTGGCAGGCACCGGTTATCTTTCCATTTTGCCGGTGGATCAGGGCGTTGAGCACTCTGCTGGCGCGTCGTTTGCCGCTAACCCGCTCTATTTCGATCCGAAAAATATTGTGGAGCTGGCGATCGAGGCAGGATGTAACTGTGTGGCTTCAACCTATGGCGTGTTGGCCGCGGTTTCACGTCGCTATGCGCACCGTATTCCGTTTATGGTCAAGCTGAACCATAACGAGACGCTGAGCTATCCGACTCAGTATGACCAGACGCTGTACGCCAGTGTGGAGCAGGCGTTTAATCTGGGGGCGGTCGCGGTTGGTGCCACGATTTACTTTGGTTCGGAACAGTCACGGCGTCAGTTGGAAGAAATTTCCGCCGCTTTCGAGCGTGCGCATGAACTGGGGATGGTGACCGTGTTGTGGGCCTATTTGCGTAATAACGCCTTCAAAAAAGACGGTGTGGATTATCATGCCAGCGCTGATTTGACCGGTCAGGCTAATCATCTGGCGGCCACTATCGGGGCGGATATCGTCAAGCAGAAAATGGCGGAGAATAACGGTGGGTATACCGCCGTGAAATTCGGTTCCACTGATGAACGTGTCTACAGCAAACTCACCAGCGATAACCCGATCGATCTGGTGCGTTATCAACTGGCTAACTGTTATATGGGGCGCGCGGGGCTGATCAACTCGGGGGGCGCATCCGCTGGGGCAACCGACATGGCGGAATCTGTGCGTACGGCGGTTATTAACAAACGAGCGGGCGGCATGGGATTGATCCTGGGGCGCAAAGCCTTCAAGAAAGCGATGAAGGATGGTGTGGCGCTGATCAATGCCGTACAGGACGTTTATCTGGCTAAAGACGTGACCATTGCGTAATTACTGACGTTTACCGGTTATTTCTGGCTCTGCTGGTGAGTTTTCTGAAGGGGCGGGGGCCCCTTTACCGCGACGTTGTCGGTTCATTTTCTCTTGCATAGCCATATTCGCTAGAGAGCATACTTTCCCGCTGCGTGATTATTTTGTTACAATCTATCTTCCAGTAAACCGTCCTTTCGCCGAATCGAACGAGATAAAATAGGGCTTTATGTTTTGGTGAATTGTTGAGTCTACATGAAGTGGTTATCCAAAAATGCGTTGCTGTTCGCCATTAAAACCTGTGTTGCGGCATTTTTAGCGTTATACATTGCCCTGAAACTGAACCTCGATAAACCAGCCTGGTCGATGGTTTCAGTCTATGTGATTTCTCAATTATATTCGGCCTCCACGTTGTCAAAAGCGGTGTTTCGCTTTTTTGGTACGGTACTGGGGGGCATTTTTACTTTCCTGATTTATCCTGTCACCGTTACGCACCCGGTGTTGTTTTGCCTGTGTATTTCGCTGTGGGTTGCTTTTTGTTTGTATCTCTCGTTGCATGATAGAACCCCGAAAAGCTATGTCTTCATGCTGGCAGGTTACAGCGCGGCGATTATGGGCTTTGCGGATGTCACCACGCCACTGTCGATAACCTATACCGTCATCTCCCGTATCGAAGAGATCACCGTCGCTATTATTTGTTCCAGTCTGATTCATATGCTGGTTTTTCCCGTCAGAATGCGCAATTTGTTGGAAAATAGCGTCAGTAACTGGTTCGAAAGTGCGAAGAAGCTGATGAATGAGCTGCTCACCTTTGATACTAAAACGCCTTCGCCCGAGAGAGAGCATATTCTGGTACAGATGGCTAACTATCCGGTGACGGTCGAAGTGCTAATCACGCACTGCGTCTATGAAGGGGATTCCGCGCGCAAACTCATTCGGCTGGTGAGTGCGCAGTATCAGCATCTGTCTTACCTGATCCCTACATTGACGGCGATTGAGAAACGTTTGAGTCTGTTGGCTGAGCAGGGGATCACTTTTCCCGATTTTGTGGCCGAGTCCTTCAGCCATTTTCTCGTCTGGCTGAACAGCCCGGAACAAAGCGGCAATGCGCAGGGGATCCAGCAGGATATTCAGCTTTCGCAGGAACGGATCAAAGCGCTGTATGCCCGCAATGAAATGAATGCGGAAGAGGGATTGTTGTTGATGGGATTGATGGAACGCTTGCTCAACTTTATTCGCATTACTGAGTCTTTTTTTGGCGCACGGGAACGGGTCAGCCAACTGGGGCCGGAAAAAAAACGCGGCAAGGTAAAGTTGATCAAAAAACATGCGGACAAAGGACTTATTTTACTTTCAGCGTTTACCGCGTTTACCGCCACCATGATGGGCTGCCTGTTCTGGATTGGTACCGGATGGAAAGATGGCGCGACGGCGCCGATGATAGCGGCGGTGGTGTGTTCCTTCTTTGCGGCGCTTGATAGCCCGATTGCGTCGATGAAGATTTTTTTAAAGGGGGTGGTGATAGCGATTATTATCAGCGTACTGTATGTCGGCCTGCTTATTCCGCTGACCACAACCTTTGAATCGTTGATTATTTGTCTGGCTCCGGGCTTGTTGGCGTTGGGGTTGATTATTGCGAATCCATCCACCAATTTCATTGGGTTGATCATTTCTACCCAGATCCCGGGTTTTATTGGCATGACGCATGACCTCAAACCCGACTTGTTATCCATTATTAATGCGTCAATTTCGACCATTGTGGGCATCGTCCTGGCGGTGGTGGTCACCGCGATTATTCGCAATAAGAGACCTTCCTGGACCGCCAGACGCGTGTTGCGCAGAGGCATAAAAGAATTGTTGCAGTTCACGGATGAGATCAAGATCAATGCCTCGTCATTGCTGTCGCGTCAGCAATATGTCGCCAGCATGGTTGATAAAATCAATATTATTCTGCCGCGTAACAAAGTGGACCCAATGCCAGACGTGGCGCTGGGCGGTAATTTGATTACCGAAATCTGGCTGGGGGTAAACTGCTATGATTTCTATGCCCGGCATGAACAAGTCCTCCGGCAGCATCAGCTTGAGACGGATGCATTGATGTCTGAAATCAACCAGTATTTCAAAAAACGCTTGAAGGACCTTCGTCGCGAGCCACCACAGTCTTTACTGGATACGCTGGATGACTTGCTGATAAGAACAGAAGCGATATGTCGCACGGATATCACGCTGTTCCCGCCGCTGTTTTATCTGTTTAACCTCCGCATGACGCTTTATCCGACGCAACGCTGGCCAGAACGACTGCTTGCCAGGGAGGGGAGCGCCTTGCCTGTCTGACCAACCTGACAGGCAAGGCGATCACGGCGGTCTGAGCCACAGGGGGCACTATTATTTCTCCACATGAGCTCAGTATGGCTGTGGTCGCCTTCACGGCGTTTTTTCAAACCACTCGCTGTTTTGTTCGGTGATGGGGGTAATGGAGAATATTATCTCTTGTAGATGTTGACGCATCGCCTTTTCAGCGGCATCGGCGTTGTGTGCCACCAGCGCGTTATAGATTTCTTCATGTTGCTGGATCAGATTTTCTGGCGGTGAGACTTTACTCAGGGTCAGAAAGCGCACCCGGTCCATTGTCGCTTTGATGTTTTCCACGGTTTCCCAGGCCAGCTCACAGTTGATACTCTGCGCAATCAGGCGATGAAATTCATCGTCCAGTAGCAGGAATCCCCGGCTGTCATGACGTTCAGCCGCCATTTTTTGTAACTGTAAATTGTGTTCAATCAGCGCCAATGCTGACGGAGTGGCCTCATTTGCCGCCCGACGAACGACAGCGATTTCCACTGCTTCGCGAATAAAACGACCATCGGCGACGCGCCGGGCGGAAATTTTACACACGAAGGTACCGCGTTGTGGTAATACCTGGACCAGACTGGCTTCGGCCAGTTTAATAAAGGCTTCGCGTACCGGCTGACGGGAGACATTAAAGCGGGTTGAAACCTCCTTTTCCGACAGCAGTGAACCGGGAGGGATAGCACAGGTCACAATATCCTGACGCAGAAAACGATAAATCTGCTGATTGACGGGTTCGCTCGCGGTAATAGTGTATGAAATCGACATGCGATAAGATTCATTTTGGTGTGATACGTCAATAGCCTGACGCTGGATTATATCAGTCTAATCAGCCTGATGCTCCAGCGCCAGCCTTTTTGCGCCTGAACGCTTACCGAATGCCGTTAACCTGTTTAACCGCGTCTTTGGCACCGATTTTGTGCAACAACTGATAGTAATGAGTGACAGATTCGCGGAACCGCGTATTCCCGGGCAGATCGTCGGCAAAGACCGCTTTCAGCGACAGCAAAGCATTGATCCGTTCGTCACCGTCACGGCTTGAATTGACCAGACGGGCAATTTCTTGATGCAGTGGATCGTTAATCACAATGGTATTCCCCTGTTCATCCACGCCGCTGACGTAGCGCATCCAGCCTGCGACCCCGAGCGCCAACAGATCAAAATTGCTGCCGTTGTTCAGATGCCAGCGGATACTGTCCAGCCAGCGCTGCGGCAGTTTTTGCGTGCCGTCGGTAGCAATCTGATAAGTACGGTGCCTGACTGCCCGGTTTTTGTAGCGGGCGATCAGCGAATCGGCATAGGCCGTCAGATCGACGTTTTTGGTATGCAGAGTGGGAGCCTGTTCGTCCAGCATTAACTTGTATGACGCCTGCTGGAAGTGAATATCGTCCATACAGTCACTGATATGCTCATAACCGGCCAGATAGCCAAGGTAAGCGAGGAACGAATGGCTTCCGTTCAGCATACGCAGTTTCATCTCTTCAAAAGGCAGTACGTCAGCCACCAGTTCGGCGCCTGCTTTTTCCCAGGCAGGGCGCCCGTTAACGAAATTATCCTCAATCACCCACTGGAAAAAGGGTTCGCATTCAACGCCAACTGGATCCGTGCAGCCCAGTTTCTCGCTCAACGAGGCAAAAGCCTGCTCAGTCATGGCGGGCACGATGCGGTCCACCATGGTGGAAGGGAAGGTAATGTGCTGCTGAATATAGCGGGCCAGTTCGGGATCCTGCTGCTGTGCCAGTTGCACAATAACGTTACGTGTAACGTGACCATTTTCAGGCATGTTATCGCAGGACATCACGCTGAAAGCAGGCAGTCCGTTGGCACGACGGCGCTTGATGGCGGCCAGAATCAGGCCCGGTACGGATTCAGGATCCTCGGGATGGGCTAAATCGTGCACGATGGCGGGGTGGTCGAGCATCAGTTGCCCCGTTGAAGGCTGATAGCAATAGCCTTTCTCGGTCACGGTCATGGAGATAATGGCCACCTCGGGTTGGCACATGGCGTCGATGATTTTTTCGATGCCATCAATGCTGCGGCAGAGCGCCTCATTGACGACGCCGACCACTCGGGTGCTCAATCCGTCATCTGCCATTTCAGTGACGCTGTATAGCCGGTCCTGCTGGCGCAGCGCTTTAATTAAATCACCCTTGTTGTTTTTGTTGATCTCACACTCACAGTAGCCCCAGTCGCTACCGTGTTCGGATGCCAGAATATCGGCACAAACCGCCTGATGGGCGCGGTGAAATGCACCAAAACCAATATGGACAATACGGGTACGCAGAGCTTTTCGATCATAGCACGGGAGCAGAGTGCCTTCAGGCAGCAGATCAACGGATAACATAATTAATCCTTATAGCTAGATAACGGTGGGCATGCCGCAGCATGCCCGATGAGAATTAGATGGAAACGGGGTTAACGCTTTGCTTCGGGCTTTTAATCACCAACAGCACCAGGAGCGCGCCGAGAGCGGCCACCACGCCCGCGAGGATGAAGGCACTGTCGAATTTGCCGGTGTGATGCACAATGTAACCCGTGACTACCGGGCCGATAATGCCGGAAATACTGCCAATCAGGTGGATAAAGCCGCTGATCCCGCCCACACGGCTCTTATGCACCACATCCTGAATAATCGCCCAGTAAATGGCGCCAGTGATGTACAGGAAGAAAATTGATACTGACATCAGGGTGACGGCTGGATAAACCCCTTGCACTGAGCCTGCCAACGCCACGCAAATAGCAGCGGCCAGCAGTGAGACGACCAGGACAATTTTTCTTGAAAGCAGCAACTTACCGGTGATGTTGAAGATTTTATCTGAGATCCAGCCTCCCAGCGCCAGACCGACAAAGCCGACGATCCACGGGATCATCGTGGTCATACTCATCGACTTGATATCGAGGTTATGCGCCTGCACCAGGTAGGCCGGAAACCAGCTCAGGAAGAAGAACAGAATGTAGTTGTAGCAAAAGAAGGCGAAGGCGGTGACCAGGATAATCGGCTGGCGCAGATAGAAGCCAAGGCCGTGTTCAGACTGAGCCAGCTCTTCATCCGGCGTGGTCTGTTCTTCTTTCAGCTTCGCCACCAACAGGCGCTCTTCTTCGCTAACGCGAAGACTCTTCAGAGGGTTATCCGCCGCGATCAGAAACCAGGCGACCATCCACACGATGCCGATGGTGCAGATGATAACGAAAGCCGGACGCCAGCCGAACGCGAGGGACAGATAACCAATGATCGGGCCGGCAACTGCGCCGCCCAGTGGCGAACCGGCACTGAGAAAACCCATTGCCGTCGCCGCTTGTTTCTTGGGAAACCAGCCATTAATGGCTTTGTTGGCCGAGGAACAGATCGGGCCTTCCGCCATGCCGAACATCACACGTAAAATCAGCATTGACCAAAAGCCCGTTGCCAGCGCAGTGAAGCCACAGAACAGCGACCACAGGCCGACAGCCACCCCCAGTACCAGTGTTGGACCAAATTTGTCGGTGGCGAGGCCACCTATAAAGTTAAACAGTGCGTAACCGAAGAAAAAGCTGCCGAATATCAGGCCGAACTGCTCAGCATTCAGCATCAGATCTTTTTCAATCATCGGTACGGTCAGGGAAAGGGCCACACGATCGAGGTAATTGATCATATAGACCAGGAACAGTAGCAGTACGATAATCCAGCGGAGGTTTTTAAACATGATGACTCCATTATATTTATAGTCGTAGGGTATCTGTGCCGGTGGGGAGCGATGCCCCACACCGACCGTCTGGCGTCATACAGCCAAAATGACTTTGCAACAGTTGCGCGGATCCTTTTCAAACAGGGTCATGGCCTGTTCGATTTCGCTCAGCGGGAAGTAATGCGTCACCAGTTTGTCTGGCTGGATAAGTCCCTGTTCCATCCAGTTAATGACCAGCGGGAAGCGATGGCTGTTGAGCCGGGAAGTAAACAGCGACAGCTCTTTACTGGTCAGGCTTTGTTGCGTGACCGTACAGGGCTCGCCAGAGAAACCAAGTAAGCCAATCCGTCCCGCCGGGGAAGCCAGTGCCGCCGCTTCCGCCAGAATGGCCGGATGGCAGGCGGCATCAATAATCAGCGTCGGTTTTTCGCCCTCAAGCTGAGTTGCCAGCGGGATGTCGCTGTTATTCAGCACCACATCAGCACCGTTTTCCGTCGCCATCGCCAGTCGCTCCGGCAGACGGTCAGCAACGATCACCTTGCGGACTTTATACACGCCTTTCAGCACCTGTATGGCGGTGAGCCCCATCGGTCCGGCGCCGTAAATCAGTGCCACATCATTGGGTTGCGGCTGGAGGAAGGCTGTGATGTTGGCGGCGATGGTGAAGGGTTCCACCAGGCTGGCCAGTTTATCGGGAATGCTGTCTGGCAGACGATAAGCATTGGCTGCCGGGGCGACGGCATATTCACTGAAGCCGCCGTCACGATGTACGCCGATCACCTGCAGTTCGCTACAGACATTGGGACGACCAACAGAACAGGGGTAGCAGTGGCCGCAACTGACCACCGGATCGACCGCCACGCGTTCGCCAATTCTGTTACGGTCGACATCGCTGCCTACCGCGTCGATCACCCCAAAAAACTCATGACCGATAACTCTTGGGTAGCGGGCAAAAGGGTTATGTCCGTGCCAGATATGCACGTCGGAACCGCAGATACTGGCGTATTTTACTTTAACCCTGACTTCCCCTTTAGCGGGGGTCAGTTCCGGTCGTGGTTGCAGTACCAGCTCACCGGGGCGTTCTATGACCACACTTTTCATTTTTGCCTCCTTACCAATTCCACAAGGTGCCGTCTTCCAGACGTGCAACCGGCAGATACGCTGCTTCATACGGATAGCGGGCTGCCACTTTTTCATCAAACTCGATACCCAGGCCGGGTTTGTCGCCTGGGTGCATATAACCGTTATCGAAGGTCCAGTTTGGCTGGAATACTTCCATCATCTTTTCGGAATAGCCCATGTATTCCTGGACGCCAAAATTCGGTACCCACAGGTCAAAATGCAGCGCGGCCGCCATGCAGATTGGCGACAGGTCTGAAGGCCCGTGTGAACCGGTGCGTACCTGATAAAGCGAGGCAAAATCAGCAATACGGCGCATTCCCGTAATGCCGCCTGCATGGGTAATGGTGGTGCGGATGTAGTCGATCAGTTGTTCTTCAATCAGCTGCTTACAATCCCAGATACTGTTGAACACTTCACCGACGGCGATCGGGGTAACCGTGTGTTGGCGGATCAGGCGGAAGCACTCCTGGTTCTCGGCTGGGGTTGGGTCTTCCATCCAGAACAGGCGATAGTCTTCGACGCTTTTGCCGAAGCGAGCCGCTTCAACAGGCGTCAGACGGTGGTGCATGTCGTGCAGCAGATGTTCGTTAAAACCAAATTTGTCACGGATAGCGGCAAACAGCCTGGGGGTAAAGTCGAGGTATTTTTCCGTTGACCACAACTGTTCTTCCGGCCAGTCGCCTTTGGTGGCGGGTTCATAAGCCTGACCTTTGCCTTTCGCCATGCCATAAGTGGTTTTCATCCCCGGCACGCCACATTGAGCACGGATGGCTTTAAAGCCCAGTTCTTTGTGTTTTGCGTAGTCGTCCAGCACTTCGTCAATACTGTGGCCGGTGGTATGGCAGTACACCATGACACCCGTGCGCGATGCGCCGCCCAGCAACTGATAAACCGGCATGTTGGCCGCTTTACCTTTGATGTCCCACAGCGCCTGATCGATGGCGGAGATAGCCGACATGGTGACCGGGCCACGACGCCAGTAAGCGCCTTTGTAGAAGTATTGCCAGATATCCTCAATCTGATGGGCGTTACGGCCAATCAGTTGCGGACAGAGGTGATCTTTCAGGTAGGAAGCCACCGGCAGTTCACGGCCATTCAGCGTGGCATCGCCAATGCCGGTCAACCCTTCATCGGTGGTGATTTTGACGGTAACAAAATTCCTGCCAGGGCAGGTAACGAAGACTTCAGCTTTTACAATTTTCATCCAGATGGCCTTTTGATCATACAATGCTGAAAAAAATACGCATTGACGTACTACCATACAAGTTGATTGTGATGAATGTTCGACAGTGATCACAGTTGAGTGACGTGTTGTTCGGATGTGGGTGAGATAATGTATTCAGGCGGCATTGAGGTGAAGAAAAGGCAAGAAATGCAGGGAGAGAAGGGAATAAAGTGACGATGATAAAGAAAAGGCCCACTCGGGGGAGCCGGGTGGGCCAAGGTGGTGGTTCGAGAACAATTCGCTGTTTTTAATGAGTCATCTTAAGCGCGTCCATTGTAGTCGGGAAATGCTCAGTGTTGTGTGATCGAATTCTAAGAAAATTATCTTAGGTGATTTTTTCCGAATGAATGGTTGATGCTGGTTGACTGACTGGCGCATCGGCGAAGTTACGCATTAGCAGGGCAAAAGCAAGGTCGAGCTCTTCCGGCACTGGGATCCAGACAATATGACCATTACCTGGCGCGACGTCCACAGGCTGCTGTTTATTGTTTTCCATCCTTTCCAGGTGGAAATTGATATTGCCTGCCGGGGTCATCAGTTCCAGGCTGTCGCCAACGCAGAATTTGTTTTTCACTTCAACTTGCGCCATGTCGCCACGCCGCTCGCCAGTGAATTCGCCGACAAACTGCTGGCGGTCAGAGGCGGAAAAACTATGTTGGTAATTCTGGTAGCTGTCATGAGTATGGCGGCGCAGGAAACCTTCGGTATAGCCCCGATGGGCCAGCCCTTCCAGGGTCGTCAGCAATGATTCATCGAAGGGTTTTCCGGCGGCGGCATCATCAATAGCACGACGATAAACCTGGGCGGTCCGGGCGCAGTAGTAGTGTGATTTGGTACGGCCTTCAATCTTCAGCGAGTGAACGCCCATTTGAGTCAGTCGGCCCACGTGTGCTACAGCGCGTAAGTCTTTGGAGTTCATGATATAGGTGCCGTGTTCATCCTCAAAGGCGGTCATATATTCACCCGGACGCATTGACTCCTCAATCAGAAAGACTTTATCGGTTGGCTGGCCTTCACCTAACGTCGGCTCGATGTTTTTCACCGGGATCGGCTGATACTGATGGACTATCTGTCCCAGTTCGTCCTGCTTTCCTTCCTGAACCTTGTATTCCCAGCGGCAGGCGTTCGTGCAGGTCCCCTGGTTTGGGTCGCGTTTGTTGATATAACCGGAAAGCAGACAGCGACCAGAATAGGCCATACATAAGGCACCATGGACGAAAATTTCCAGCTCGATGTCTGGCACTTGCTGGCGGATTTCAGCGATCTCCTCCAGGGACAATTCGCGGGAGAGGATCACCCGGGTCAGGCCCATTTTTTGCCAAAATTTTACCGTCGCCCAGTTAACGGCATTGGCCTGTACCGACAGATGCACATCCATTTGCGGGAAGGCTTCCCGCACCAGCATAATCAGCCCAGGATCGGACATGATCAACGCGTCGGGTCCCATTGCTACCACGGGTTCCAGATCGCGAATAAATGTTTTCAGCTTGGCGTTGTGCGGAGCGATGTTCACCACCACGTAGAATTTTTTCCCCAGCGCGTGGGCTTCATTGATGCCGATCGCCAGATTCTGGTGGTTGAATTCATTATTGCGTACACGCAAGCTGTAACGGGGCTGGCCGGCATAAACCGCATCTGCGCCATACGCGAAGGCGTAGCGCATGTTTTTTAGTGTGCCAGCCGGAGAAAGCAATTCCGGTTTAAACATAATATCTCAGTCTGATGTCAGGTCAGAATCCCCACTGCCTTTCAAGACCATCGCGGTGTGAGCTGCCAGCGTCAACCTCGTTCACTTAGCTGAGTGAGCTTGTCGGGATAACACTGTTGCCGCCGTACAATGGACAGAAATCCGCAGGGGAAAGGTTGCAAGGCCATCGGGGAAGCGACCTTGCGGATGGCAAGAATTGTAAAAGCTGGCGTGAGGAATGTAAATTGCGCTAAATCAATTTGCAGACATCGGCTTCCCAGCGATAACCCATGCCGTATACCGCGCGGATAAAGGGCTGGTCGGCATCGAGCGCTTCCAACTTGCGGCGCAAATTCTTGATATGACTGTCAATCGTACGGTCAGTCACCACGCGATAGTCATCGTACAGATGATTGAGCAACATCTCGCGTGAAAAGACTTTACCCGGTTCCTGCGCCAGGGTTTTCAGCAGGCGGAATTCCGCCGGGGTCAGATCGAGGAGGGAGCCTTGCCAGCTGGCTTGAAAACGACCGTCATCCACCACCAGAGAGGAAACTTCTTGCGCTTTTTCCTGCGTGCGTTGGCAACGCCTGAGGATGGTTTTGACGCGCGCCACGACTTCCCGTGGGCTGAAGGGTTTGCAGATATAATCATCGGCGCCGATCTCCAGCCCCAGCAGGCGGTCAATCTCTTCCGTTTTGGCAGTGACCATGATAATCGGCAGTTCGGAGAAGCGGCGAATTTCACGACTGACGGATAAACCATCCAGACCTGGCAACATCAGATCCAGCAAGACCAGGTCAGGCGGCGTCTGTTTAATCCATGCCAGCACCTCGTCTCCACGCAACAGGTGGTGGGTTCGGTAATTGGCCGCCTGGAGATAATCCACCAGCAACTGACCGAGTTTCGGTTCATCTTCAACCACTAAGATCAAGGGAGTATTGTTTTCCTGGGTCATCATGCTTATTGGTATCTGCTGAGTGAGAGAAGATTCTCTCATTAGTTTTTTTGGCTGGGCAAGTGTATCGTAATTCTCAGGCCGCCGGCAGCGGAGTGCTCGGCTTTGATGCGGCCATCGTGCGCCTCGACAATATTCTGGCAAATGGCCAGACCCAGCCCCGATCCGCCACTGGCCCGGTTACGCGAACTTTCCGCGCGAAAAAATCGTTCGAAAATTTGTTCGCGTTGCTCGTCGGTAATGCCGGGCGCGGTATCGTCGAAATAAAGGATCTGCTGAGCAGGTTGTGATACCAACGTTACTGTCAGACTTCCCCCCGCATCGGTATAGCGCAGGCTGTTTTCCATCAAGTTACTCAACAGTTGTATCAGGCGGTCCGGGTCGCCAAATAACGGCGCCTGTGCCGGAAGTTTCAGTATCAACACCAGATTGTGCTGCTGATAACGGCTGTTGAAGTTGGCTGCCGTCAGCTCCAGTAGCGGCACCAGGTCGGTGGCGCTTTTGCGGTAGGCCAGCGCGCCTTCATCTGAGAGCGACAGTTGGTGCACATCATCAACCAGTTTGGTCAATGTATTGACTTCTCCCAACAGGGAGATGATCGACTCCGGCGTTAATTTACGCACGCCGTCCTGGAGTGCTTCCAGCTCTCCGCGCAGGATCGCCAGCGGGGTTCTGAGTTCATGTGAGATATCCGCCATAAATTCCCGACGCATTCTTTCGTTTTTTTCCAGTGTACTGGCCAGACGGTTAAAGTCCTGCCCCAGATGGCCCAGTTCATCGCGGCTGTTGGCCTGTACGCGGCTGGTGAAATCGCCAGCGGCAAGGCGGTGAGTCCCCTCGATCAGGCGTTTGACCGGCGCCAGCAGACCGCGTGACATCAGCCCGGTGACCAGCGCGGCCAGTAGCATGGCCAGGCCGACGATAATCCAGCTGGTGCGTTTTTGCTGCTGATCGAAGTTGATATCCGCGCTGCGGGTTAATCGCTCCGGCGGAGAACCCACAACCCAGCCAACGATATGTCCGTCTTGGGTGGTGATTTTGCTGCGGTAGCTTTCCAGCGGGATGGGGGCGCGAGGGCCGATCATGACGTGATATTGCTGGTCAATAATCCAGAATGGGGTGCGCCAACCATGTGGCGGAAACTGGTTGTTGGTGTCGGGGTTCTGCTCCAGCGAGCGCATGATCTGGAAAACCAACTGGTTGTTATGACGCAGGAATTCCCAGTTTCCGTGTTGCTCGTATTGCTCGGCCAGCGCATCGCTGAGCATCATCAGACGCTGCTCGTTACCTTTTTTAATGTAATCGATAAAGCTGTGCTCAAAGCTGAAGCGCACCCCCCAGTGCATGGTGCCCAGCACCAGCATGCAGGTGGAAAATATGGCCGCAAACAGCTTAACGGTAATACCGATCCGCAACTTCGCCAACATCAGGAGTTCCTCCGGCGGCGGTCCAACACCACATTTTTGCTGACGTCAGGCGGCACATGCCAGAACACCAGCGCAGGCAGGATTATCACCACGGCCATGCACAGCCAGGTATAAATAAAGGTCTGCTGCGCCAATGGGCTGGCAGCCGCCGACGGATGACCAAAAGCGCCGAGCAGCAGCCCGACAATCGTGACGCCGATACTCATCGACAGTTGCATAATTATCGACAACAAACTGTTGCCGCTGCTGGCCAGCGAGTCCGGGAGTTCTTTCAGTGTCAGGGTATTCATCGCCGAAAAGCGGATGGCATTAACCATACCCAGCAAGAACAGCACCACAGGCAGCAGTCTTTCCCACTTCATCAGCGTGACGGCCGGGAACAGCAGCGCCACCAGGCTGAGACTTATCGTGGCGCCGACCAGCACGTTGCGGTAACCGAAGCGGTTAACGATTTGTACCACGATACGTTTCATGCCCATATTGCCCAGCACCATCGGGATCATCATCAGTCCGGCGTGAAAAGGGGGGAACCCCAGGCCAACCTGCAGGAAAATCGGCACCATAAACGGCAACATTCCACTGCCGATACGACCGGTAAAACTGCCCAGCAGGCCGATAGCGTAGAGGCGGTTATCAAACAATTTCAGACTGAACAGGGCGTGCTCGTTGTGGCGGGCGTGCAGCAGATAAAACAACAGAGAGAAGAGGCCAGTCAGAATAAACAGGCACAGCATCAATGGCGAAATCCCCAACCCGCGTTGTCCATCAAGCGCCAGAGTCAGGGTAGCCATTCCGACGGCCAGCAGGACAAAGCCGATAAAATCAAACCGTCGCGGCGGCAACCGGAAATTGGACATCAACCTCAACGTGGCGGTTGCGCCAATCAGGCCGACCGGCAGGTTAATCAGAAAGATCCAGTGCCAACTGGCGTATTGCACCAGAATACCGCCAAGCGCCGGACCCAGCAGGGGACCGACCTGACCGGGCAAGGTGACAAAGGTCATTGCCGCCATATACTGTTCACGCGGCACCAGCTTCATCACCGTCAGGCGACCAACCGGCACCATCATCGCACCGCCTACCCCTTGTAATACGCGGGCAATCACTAACTGGTCCAGGGTGGTCGCCATGGCACAAAACAACGACCCTACGCTGAACAGAACAATGGCGCTGGTGAATATGTCGCGCACACCCAACCTGTCCGCCAGCCAGCCGCTGACTGGCAGCATCACCGCGACGGTCAATACATAAGACACCACCACCGAGTGCATATGCAGCGGGTTTTCATTCAAACTCGTCGCTATGGCGGGCAGGGCCGTGTTGACGATGGTGGTATCCAGCGATTGCATAAAAAATCCGCAGGCAACAATCCACAGTTGCCAGCGCACGCCTGGGGACAGCGTATTCATTGATTAGAGCATTCCTGAGTTAATGATCAAATATCCCCGTCATACGCCATCATTCCACGTGGACTCGTGTGGACGTGGGCTTTCGTCGCAGTTTATCCATATACAGATAAACCACCGGCGTGGTGTACAGTGTTAACAGTTGGCTCATCACCAGACCGCCGATGATGGTTATCCCCAGCGGCTGACGCAGTTCAGCGCCGTCACCGGAGGTTAGCGCCAGCGGCAGGGCACCAAACAGGGCGGCCAGCGTGGTCATCATAATTGGCCTGAAACGCAACAGGCTGGCCTGGAATATGGCGTCACGGGCAGTGAGATTGCGGGTTCGTTGGGCTTCCAGCGCAAAATCTACCATCATAATAGCGTTCTTTTTTACAATGCCTACTAATAGCAGGATGCCGATTAATGCGATCAGGCTGAAAGGCGTGGAAAAAAGCCACAACGCCAGTAACGCTCCCACGCCTGCGGATGGCAGGGTGGAAAGGATGGTCAACGGATGAACATAACTTTCATACAGTATCCCCAACACGATATACACGGTAGCGATAGCCGCCACAATCAGCCACAGTTGGTTACTCTGGTTTTGCTGGAAAAGATGTGCGGTACCGGCAAAGCTGCCGCGCACGGTGTTGGGTACGCCCAGGGCAACCATGCTACGGTCAATCGCCGCGGCAGCCTGTGACAGCGAGACGCCTTCCGGCAGGTTAAATGAAAGGGTGGACGCCGCCGACAGCCCCTGATGGTTGACCGACAGCGGTGCATTGGCCGGTTGCCACTGCGCAAAGTACGACAGGGGAATGGCCTTGCCGTCATTATTGATAACGTACATCAAATCCAGCGAGCTGACGTCCTGGGTGTAGCGCGGGTCAACCTCCATCACCACTTTGTACTGGTTAAGTGGTTGGTAGATAGTGGATATCTGTCGCTGCCCGAAAGCGTTGTTCAGTAGGTTATTGACATCCGACACCTTGATGCCCAACCGCGCCATGCTTTGACGATCATAGATCAGCGCCATTTCCGCACCCTTGTCCTGTTGATCGGAGTTAACATCCGCCAGTTCCGGCAGGGTGCTAAAGGCCTGGCGGATTTTCGGTTCCCAGCGCCTCAGGTCGTCAAGGCTGTCTGACAACAGCGTGTACTGATAACTGGCATTGGACTCGCGTCCGCCGGTGCGCATATCCTGTACCGCCTGGAGATAAAGATTGGCTCCAGGTTCTTTCGCCAGTTTGATGCGCAACCGGGCCATTACGTGCTGGGCATTTTCACGGCGTTCGCTCAGTGGTTTCAGCGAGATAAACATAGAACCGCTATTAGTGGATCGTGAACCGCCGGTAAAACCAACTACGCTGTCGACCGCCGGGTCATCACGGACAATCTTCATAAAATCTTCCAGTTTGCCGCGCATCGCCTTGAACGAGATACTCTGGTCGGCCTGAATAAAGCCCATCAGTCGCCCGGTATCCTGTTCGGGCAGCAAGGTTTTCGGCAGGGTAATATACAGGTAGATAGTCAGACCAATGGTGGCAAACAGCACCATCAGTACCCAGCGCGCGTGATTCAGTACCCAGTCCAGTGATCGGCCATAGTGTTGTTGCACGGCCGCCAGTCGTTTACCGATGCCCTTTAGCCGGGGCGGGTCACGCTTTGCCGGGGGCGTTTTTAGCAGGCGGGCGCACATCATTGGCGTCAGTGTCACCGAGATGAACAGCGAAATGGCGATGGATACCGAGAGGGTGAGGGCGAACTCTTTGAAAAAACGGCCAATCAGACCGCCGAGCAGCATCAGCGGCAGGAAAACCGCTATCAGCGACAGACTCATCGACAGCACGGTAAAGCCCACCTCGCGTACGCCCTGCAATGAGGCCTGCAACGGCTTCATACCGGCTTCTACGTGACGAGAGATATTTTCCAGCACCACGATGGCGTCATCAACCACGAAGCCCGTGGCGACCGTCAGCGCCATCAGCGAGAGGGTATTAAGGCTGAAGCCGCACAGGTACATGGCGGCGAAGGTGCCGATCAGCGAAACCGGAACGGCTACGGCCGGGATCAACGTGGCACGCGCGGAGCGTAGAAAAAGCAACACCACCAACACCACCAGACCGACGGAAATCATCAGCGACTGTTCCACTTCCACCAGTGAGGCACGGATGGTCGGTGAACGATCCTGAGCAATATTCAGATGGATAGAGGCTGGCATACTTTTTCTCAGTTCCGGCACTTCCGCACGGATACGGTCCACCGTATCGATGATATTCGCTTCCGGCAACTTACGAATGAGCATCAGGATGGCCGGTCTGGCATTCGCCATGCCGGCATTGCGTACATCCTGCACCGAGTCGCTCACGGTCGCCACATCTTGCAGGCGGACTGGGGAACCGTTGTTGTAATGTACCACCAGCGGCAGATAGTCTGCGGCGGTTTGCAATTCATCGTTGGTTTTCAACTGCCAGCGCTGGTCGCGGTCTTCTATCGCACCCTGTGGTCGGCGCTGGTTAGCGTTGGATATCGCCTGACGGACAGCGTCCAGCGACACCCCCTGATTAAACAGTGCTGTTGGGTTCAACGCTACCCGTACCGCCGGTAGCGAGCTGCCACCGAGGGTGACATCGCCGACGCCATCGATTTGCGACAGTTTTTGCGCTAACTGGGTGGAGGCATAGTCATACAGCTGCCCCTGGGACCAGGTGTCCGAGGTCAGGGTCATTATCATGATCGGCGCATCGGACGGATTGACTTTGCGCCAGGTTGGGCGACTGGGCATGCCGCTGGGCAGTAAACTTTGGGCGGCGTTAATCGCGCCTTGTACGTCTCGCGCCGCACCGTTGATATCCCGGTCGTAATCAAACACCAGAATAATGCGTGTGCTGCCGAGTGAGCTGCTGGAGGTCATCTCCGTCACACCGGCAATGCGGCCCAGAGAGCGTTCCAGCGGCGTGGCGACAGAGGAGGCCATGGTTTCCGGCGAGGCGCCCGGCAGCGAAGCCGAGATCAAGATAACCGGGATATCCACCTCCGGCAGTGGCGCGACTGGCAGCAACCGGAAGCCAAGTATACCGGCCAGCACAATGGCGAGCGTCAGCAGGATGGTCGCCACCGGACGATGGATAAACAGCGCGAAAAATTTCACTGTTTGTTCTCCTGCCTGAAGCGGCGGCGGGCCGCGTGTGCCAGGCGGTCAAACAACAGGTAAATCACCGGTGTGGTGAACAACGTCAGTAGCTGGCTGACCAACAGACCGCCGACCATCGCGATGCCCAGTGGACGGCGTAGTTCAGCGCCGACGCCGTTGCTGAGCATCAGCGGCAGCGCGCCGAGCAGGGCGGCCAGGGTGGTCATCAGTATCGGGCGGAAACGTAGCAAACAGGCCTGATAGATAGCGGTATCAGGCGCCATGCCTTGTTCCCGCTCGGCGGCCAGCGCGAAGTCGATCATCATGATGGCGTTTTTCTTGACGATACCGATAAGCAGGATGATACCGATAATGGCGATCACATCCAGTTGGCTGCCGCTGAGTATCAGCGCCAGCAGTGCCCCAACCCCTGCGGTAGGCAATGTGGAAAGAATGGTTATTGGATGGATAAAGCTTTCATACAATATTCCCAGCACAATATACATGGCGACTATCGCCGCGACGATCAGCCAGACGGTGCTGGACAGCGCAGCCTGGAAGGCCAGCGTGCTGCCCTGGAACTGAGTGATTATCTCTGACGGCATGGCCAGATTCTGTTCGGCTTCGGTGATGGCATTGACCGCTTGTTCCAGTGAGTAACCGTCGCTGACATTGAACGAGAAGGTGGTGGATGGGAACTGATCCAGATGGTTAATACTCAGGGCGGCGTGGCGTTGTTCCACCGTCGCAATGGCGCTGAGCGGCACCATGCCCCCGCTACTGCTGCTCAGGCGAATAGTCTGTAGCGCGTCCAGCCCAGGGGTGGTCGCGGTCTCATTCTCCAGCACCACGCGATACTGATTGGATTGAGTGTAAATCGTCGAAATCAGTCGTTGGCCGAAGGCGTTGTACAGTGCGTTATCGACATCCGCCATGCTGATCCCCAGGCGGCTGGCATTATCGCGATCGACCCGGATAAAGGCTTCCAACCCCTGATCCTGCCAGTCGCTGCTGACATCCTGTAGCATCGGTAACTTCGCCAGCGCATTGAGCAGTCGTGGTACCCACAGAGTCAGCGTATCGGGTGATCCCGCTTGCAGGGTGAACTGATATTGGGTGCGGCTGGCGGTGGTATCGATGGTCAGATCCTGTACCGGTTGCAGATAAAGATGGATGCCGGGAAGCCGCTCCACCTGATGCTGCAGACGCTTGATCACTTGCGGAATGCGGTCATCCCGCTCGCTTAGCGGCTTCAGATTGATTTGTAGTCTGCCGCTGTTGAGCGCCGGATTCGTGCCGTCCACGCCAATAAATGAGCTCAGGCTTTGTACTGCCGGATCTTGCAGAATGATCGCGGCCACTTCCTGCTGACGCTGTGTCATGTTGGCGTAAGAGACCGATTGCGGCGCTTGCATGGTGCCCTGAATAATGCCGTTATCCTGCAACGGGAAGAAGCCCTTGGGAATGATTATCCACAGTAGTACGGTGATGACCAGGGTACCCAGCGCCACGCCAAGAGTCCACCATGGGTGTTTCAATACCTTGCTCAGTAAACGACCATAGCGGGCGATGACCCGCTCAAACATTGCCTCACTGGCGCGGGAGAAACGGTTTTGTTGGCGTAATGATTCCGTGCTCAACATTCGTGCGCACATCATCGGCGTCAGTGTCAGCGAGACGACAGCGGAAATCAGGATCGACACCGCCAGCGTGACGGCAAATTCACGGAACAGTCTGCCGACAATATCCCCCATAAACAGCAACGGGATCAGGACTGCAATCAGCGAGAAAGTGAGAGAGATGATAGTAAAACCAATTTCTCCGGCACCTTTCAGTGCCGCGGCCATCGGTCGCTCACCTTTTTCGATATAGCGTGAGATATTTTCGATAACCACGATGGCATCGTCGACCACGAACCCCGTGGCGATAGTCAGCGCCATCAGCGTCAGATTGTTGATTGAAAATCCGAGAAAATAAATCACCGCAAAAGTGCCAATCAGCGACAGCGGGACGGCTACGGCGGGAATGATGGTCGCCGGAACATTGTGCAGGAACAGGTAGATAATCATCACCACCAGCGACATGGACAACACCAGCTCGAACTGCACATCATGCACTGAGGCGCGGATGTTGGTCGTGCGGTCGGTCAGAATCTGCACATCCACCGATTTTGGCAGCGTGGCGGTCAGGCCTGGCAGCATCTTGCGGATGTTGTCGGCGGTGGCAATGATATTGGCGCCGGGCTGGCGCTGTATATTCAGGACGATGGCGGGCTGGCGGTTAGCCCAGGCGCCCAGCCAACGGTTCTCTGCACCCTGTTCGATAGTGGCGACGTCTCCCAGACGAACGGGTGAACCATTCTGATAAGAAACGATTAACTGGCGGTAATCCTCGGCCGATTTCATCTGGTCATTGGCTGAGAGGGTGATAGCACGTTGCGGGCCGTCTAAACTGCCTTTCGCTGAATTGACGTTGGCATTGCTGATGGCATTACGCACGGTTTCACTGTCCAGCCCGAGCGCGGCCAGAGCCTGTGCGTTGAGCTTAACTCTGACCGCCGGACGCTGGCCGCCTGATAATGTCACCAGCCCGACGCCGGAAACCTGTGATATTTTCTGTGCCACACGCGTTTCGATCATGTCCTGTACCTGGGTCAGCGGCATGCTGGTGGTGGTGACGGCCAGGGTCATGATCGGCGGATCGGCGGGGTTGACTTTGCTGTAAACCGGCGGGTTAGGTAGATCCAAGGGCAGCAGGTTAGTTGCGGCGTTAATCGCGGCCTGCACTTCCTGTTCAGCGACATCCAGCGGCAAACTCAGCTGGAACTGCAACGTAACGACTGAGGCCCCGCCAGCGCTTTGTGAGGACATCTGTTTCAGCCCGGACATCTGACCGAACTGGCGCTCCAGTGGCGCGGTAATGGCTGACGTCATCACATCCGGGCTGGCACCGGGATAGAGGGTCACCACCTGAATGGTGGGATAGTCCACTTCCGGCAGGGCCGAAACAGGTAAGACTCGGTAACCGATTATCCCGGCCAGCAGGATCGCCAGCATCAACAGAGTGGTGGCTACCGGACGAAGAATAAACTGGCGGGAAGGCCCGCCGTTGGTACTGGGGGGCATGACCTGCATCAGGAGCGGCTTCCTTTCGCGGGCGGGATATTTTCACCGGAGACCGATGAGGAGGACAGCGGATCGACAACGTCGACTGTCGCGCCTTCAGTCAGACGGTCAATACCGTCGGTGACGACGCGTTCACCAACATCCAGACCGGCGGTAATCACCACTTTCTCGCTGTCCTGTAGCCCGGTGCTAACCTGTTTTTTACTGACTTTATGGTCTTCGTTCACCACCCAGACAAAATGGCCTTCGTTGCCCATTTGCAAGGCTGCCGCTGGAATGACAATGGCATCCTGCTGAGTGCTGACTTGCAACCGGGCGTTAACGAATTGATTAGGAAACAGCAGGTTATCACTGTTGCTGAAGCGGGCTTTCAGTTTCACCATCCCGGTGGTGCTGTCAATCTGGTTATCCATACTGAGCAGGGTGCCGTGGGTTAGCAGCGTTTTATTGTTGCGGTCCCAGGCCTCCACAGGAATGGGTTGACCGGTTTTCTGTGCGTTGAGAAGGGTGCCGATGTCGTTTTCCGGCAGGCTGAACACCAGGTCGATAGGATGAGTTTGGGTGATAACCACAATGCTGTCGCTGCTGGTGATATAGTTGCCGGTATCCGTCTGCCTCAGGCCGACACGCCCGGAAATAGGGGAGGTGACGCGGCTGTATGTCAGGTTCAACTGGGCGCTGGCGACACTGCCTTCATCCATTTTAATGGTGCCCAGTGTTTCGTTCACCAGTGAACGTTGGTTATCAATTTCCTGCTGGGAGACCAGATTGGTTTTAGCCAGTTTTTCATAGCGGGCCAGATCACGGCGGGCATTTTCCAGTGTGGCCTGGTCTTTGGCCAATTGCCCCTGAGCCTGAATCAGCGCGACCTGATAAGGTCGGGGATCGATTTCTGCCAGCAACTGGCCGGCCTGTACTTCCTGCCCTTCCATGAAGTGTAATGCTACCAGATTGCCGTCGACCCGGCTGCGCAGGGTGACGGTATTCGCTGCGGTGACGGTTCCCAGCCCGGAAAGATAGTGCGGAACGTTTTGGCGAACGGCTGCGATTGCCTGCACGGGGGCCAGCGCACCACTTCCTCCCCGGCGCTCGCCATTTTTCCTGACACCTGCCGCGTGAGGTTGAGCGCTTGCGGTGGTCGGCGAGACTGTCGCATTGTGGCGGCTATAGCCATACCAGCCACCGACAGCAAGCACTGTCGCTACAACGATGAATACAATCTTACGAAAACGGCGTTGGCGGTTCATTGTTGTTATTCGTTCTCCGGTAGCAATGCGTGTTGTCCACCAGGGGCAATAAAGAACGCCCCTTAATATTATTAGTTTAGCGAGTTTAACGGCGGTAAAAGTGAAGGAAATAAGGATAACCGTTCAAGCCTTGTAAGGGGTCGTAATCTGAAAATCTTTTGCCACAAATCAACGAAACAGTTTTATCCCAGCTTTGCTAAGCTGGTAGTCATGCGGAAATCCTTTCATCTTCAGGAGTGTGATCATGAGTCAATCAGAACATCGTTCGCTGGGCCGTACTGGCATTAATGTCCCTAAGCTGACCTTCGGCGGCAATGTCTTTGGCTGGACAATCGACCAGAAAACCTCTTTCTCTTTGCTGGACGCATTGGTTGAGAACGGGCTGTATTTCATTGATACGGCGGATGTGTACTCGCGTTGGGCGCCGGGAAATCAAGGCGGGGAATCCGAAACTATCATCGGCAACTGGCTGCAACAAAGCGGCAAGCGCGACAAAATCGTGCTGGCAACCAAAGTGGGTATGGATATGGGGGAGGGGAAAACCGGTTTGGCTCCGGCTTATATCCGCCAGTCAGTGGAGGATTCGTTGCGTCGTCTGCAAACTGATTATATTGACCTGTACCAGGCCCACCGCGACGACAGTGATACGCCGTTACAGGATACGCTGCAGACTTTTGATGCGTTAATCAAAGAAGGAAAAGTACGGGCCATTGGCGCATCTAACTATTCCGCCAGTCGCCTGGATGAAGCGCTGAAAGTCAGTAAGGATAATGGGTTGGCCCGTTATGAAACGCTGCAACCGGAATATAATCTCTATGATCGTGAAGGGTACGAGAGTGGGCTGGAGAAGGTCGCGCAAAACCATGGGCTGGGGGTGATTAACTATTATTCTCTTGCCAGCGGTTTCCTCAGCGGTAAATACCGCAAGCCGGAAGATGCCAGCAAAAGTCAGCGTGGCGATGGCGTGGTGCAGAAATACCTGAATCCGCGCGGGCTGAACATTTTGGCCGCATTGGATAAAGTCGCTGCAGCGCATAACGCCACGCCAACTCAGGTTACGCTGGCCTGGGAAATGGCCCGCCCAGGCATTACCGCGCCGATTGTGAGTGTGACCTCGCTGGCCCAGCTTGACGAGCTGACCAAAGCCGTCACGCTGCAGCTTAGCGATGCGGATATTCGTGAACTGTCGGAAGCCAGTCGTTACTGAGATTAATGCCAGCCTGACTGAACGTTGAGCGTCGCTGCGCCCGGTAAGTTCCCTGATTACGCTCAGAGTGAGATCCTCTGAGCGCGTATTGTCAGCTAAACAATCTCGAAAACCAGTTGCGCTTCACGTCCGGTTGCGAAGGGGGTTCGGGTGATGAAGCCAGCCCTTCACCCAGCCCTTTATCGATCATTTCTCCAATCATTGTCAGTGCGCTGACCGCATCCTGACCTCGGGCTGAAAACCGCAACCGCTGGCCGTGTTTGACGCCAAGAGAAATAACGCGCATCAAACTTTTGGCATCAACGGCGGTTGAGCCAGCATCAAGATTCTCAACGGTTATGGTGCTGTCAAACTGTTTAACCCTCTTTACCAACTCAGCAGCTGGTCGGGCGTGCAGTCCATGAGCATTGTGGATCGTAAATATTGCCTGCTCAGCATCATCCGATACCACGGTTTCCTCTTCGCTCTGCCTGTGCAGCCCGGTTAAGAGGGTCAGAATGTCGGCTGGGGTCTGCGCATGGTTAATCGCCTCCGGTACGCTGTCATCCGCCAGCGCGTGGGTCAGTTGGCGCAGAATATTCAGGTGCTCATTGGAACGGGCGGCGATCCCCACCACGACCCGGGCAATGTTTCCGTCTCCCCAGTCCACCCCTTGACGAAATACCATCACCTTTACGCCGGTTTGGATGACGGCGTCGCGGGTCTCCGGCGTACCATGCGGAATGGCGATACCGTTGCCGAGATAGGTGGAAATTTGCGCCTCACGCGCCTGCATACCCGCAAGATAGTCCTGCGTGGTGTATCCCGCCTGGACCAGTTCTCCAGCAACCAGACGGAGCGCCGCATCTTTATCATGCCAGCAATCTTTCAGGGTAATATCATGCTCACAGAGCTGCATTCTGACCTCCCTGAGCGATGTTAACCTTGTCTGCCTCTGCCTCTGCCTCTGCAGTGGCCAGTTGCTGGCGCTTTTGCCAAAGTCGCCAGCAGCCCAGCATCAACGCGCCGCAAACTGAACCGGCAAGTATACACAGCACCCATGCCAACGGTTTGCTGACCAGCGGCAGGATCAGAAATCCGCCGTGCGGGGCGGGAACCTGAATCTGCAGGAGATAGCTGAACACCGCCGAAACCGACGAGGCAATCATCATCATTGGAATCACGCGCAGAGGATCTTTGGCGGCAAATGGGATGGCTCCTTCAGTGATATGGGTACAGCCCAGAATATAGTTCACCATTCCGGCGGTGCGTTCCTCTTCATTGAAGCCTTTGGGGAAGAAAGTGGTGGCCAGCGCGATAACCAGCGGTGGCGTGATACAGGCGGCAGACACCCCAGCCATAAAGAAATAGTTGCCCTGACCGAGCAGCAGTGTGCCCGTGACGTAGGCGGCTTTGTTAACCGGACCGCCGAAATCGAAGGAGCACATTGCCCCGACCACGATCCCCAGCAGGATTGGGTTCGCTTCCTGCAACGAAACGAGCCAATTCATCATTCCGTTGTTGATGGCGGCGACTGGCTGGCCAAGGAGTGCCATCAGTATGCCGATGGCCAGAACACCAATCAGCGGCATGATGAATATCGACTTCAGCCCTTCGTACTGGCGCGGTAATCCTGCCAGTCGCTGTTTTACCCACAGCATCAGATACCCGGCGGCAAAACCGGCAATGATGCCGCCCAGGAACCCTGCGCCGGTGGCGTTCGCCATCAGCCCACCCACAAACCCAGCCACCATGCCGGATCTTCCCGCAACCGACCAGGCAATATATGCCGTGAACACCGGGACCATAATTGAAAACGCTTGTTGACCAATGTTCATCAACATCGCCGCGATGGCATTATATTCTGCCGATTGCGGATCAGCGGAATAGATACCCCACAGGAAAGAAAGGGCAATTAATACCCCTCCGGCGACAACAAACGGTAGCATATTGGAAACGCCGCTCATCAGGTGCTTATAGAGTTGTCGTCCGACAGATTCCGTTGATGCCTTCGTCATTGTGAGGTCTTTTTCACCTTTACGTATCGGTGCTTCTCCGTTGAGAACTTTATTGATCAATTCAGCAGAATGGTGCAAAGCGTCTTTTACCGGGACTTCCAACACAGGCAGGCCATTGAATCTACTGGTATTGACATCTTTATCCGCCGCAATAATCACGCCGGAAATATCCTGCAAATCTGCAGGAGTAATGGCGTTTTCCACCCCCGCCGCGCCATTGGTTTCCACCTTAATTTCTACGCCGATTTTTTTTGCTGCGTGTTTTAGCGCCTCTTCCGCCATATAAGTGTGGGCAATGCCGGTAGGGCACCCGGTTACCGCTATTATCTTTTTCATATGCAGACCCTTTAGTTTGTTCTTACCGTTTTTCTGTTTGAACCTGCAACAACAGGTCCGGAATGTTGGCGAGTCTTCCCAGTCCCGCCGAGCTTGCCACATCAGCGCCAGTCGCGCTGGCCAGTTTCATGGCCTGTTCCACACTACCGCCCGACAACCAGACACTGAGGAAAGCGCCCAGCGCCGCGTCACCCGCGCAGGCCGAGCTGACCAGTTCAATTTTCGGGGCCGTGCAGAACCAGTCGTTTTGGCCATCGGAAAAATACATTCCGTCGGCGCCAAGCGTCAGCAGGATGTTCTGTGCCCCAAGGGCATGCATTGCCTGCATCGCTGTTTTCGCCTGATGGTGATTGGTAACCGGCAGGCCAAATATGGCAGCGACCTCATCGTTATTGGGTTTGATCAGCAGCGGCTTGAATGTCAGCATGTCTTTGAGCGAGGGGTCGCTGATATCCAGGATCACGGGGATGTTTTGCGCCTGGCACAGCGTCAGAATTTCCGCATAAAAACGACTTTCAATGCCGGGTGGCAGGCTGCCGCTGATGACCAGGCAATCCGCGTCTGTTAATCGCTCTAGTTGATCGATGACCTGTTGCTTGCAATCGTCATCAATAAACGTGCCCGGATTAAGTAGCTTGAACTCATTCTCACCATCATTAATAAACACGTTGATACGGGTGGGGGCGTTAACCCAGGCTGGAGTGACAGCCAGTTTTTTCTTTTTCAATTCCTGAACAATGTAATGCCCGGTAAAACCACCAAAGATGCCCAGCACATGGGCGGGTTTGGCAAAGTGTTGCAGCACCAGTGCGACATTCACGCCTTTGCCGTTCGGGCAGTACTCCGTGCGGTGAGCACGGTTCACCACCTGCGGATGGAGGGGGGCGCTGAAAATATTCATATCGATGGCGGTGTTGAGGGTAAGGGTATAAATCACAGTCGTCTCCTTACTGTTGACCTTCACAGCCGCAGACGGAGATGATCCTGCGTACGACTTCTTTCATGGCCTGTTTGGCCGGTTGCATATAGTGGCGGGGATCGTTGGCTTGCGGGTTGTCTGCGAAGTAGTGTTTAAGCGCATCGGAGAAGGCGATTTTCAGCTCAGTGGCAACATTGACCTTGCAAATACCAAGATTGATGGCGCGGCGAATATCGCTTTCCGGCAGACCTGAAGCGCCATGTAACACCAGTGGAATATCCACCTGATTTCTTATTTCGGCCAGACGGTCAAAATCCAGTTTGGGTTCGGCGGTATACAAGCCATGTGCAGTACCAATGGCAACAGCCAGCGAGTCAATACCGGTGCGGGCGACGAAATCACGCGCTTGCAGAGGATGGGTATAATGCGCATCTTTATCATCCACGACCAGATCGTCCTCCACGCCACCCAAACGCCCCAGCTCAGCTTCCACGCTGACATCATAGCGATGGCAGAAATTAACGACTTCGCTGACCAGCGACACGTTTTCCTCAAAGGCGAAATGGGAACCATCGATCATTACCGAGCGTATACCCGCGAGTACTTTCATTTCGATATCGGCGATTTTTTCATGATGATCGAGATGAACTGCCAGCGGCAGGTTGTAGCTGCATGCCAGCTCACTGGCGATGGCAACAATGTTACGGGTTCCGGCATAGCTGAACGTACCCGGGGTACCCGCTACGATCAATGGCGATCGCATTTCAGCAGCGGTTTCCACCACAACTTGTAACGTCTCAAGGTTATGAATATTAAAGGCCGGAACGGCATATCCCTGGCGCTGGGCCTTTTGCAGCATGTTTTTACTGGAAATGATGTACATACTTTCTCCTGCATGGCTATCTTTTAAAATTAAAGTTTTATATTGAACTTAAGTTTCATTTTGAAAGTAAGTTAACGCAGTTACCAGGAGATAAACGTGATGATGGCTGCAAATTATTTTTATTTTTAATAAATGAAACATGTTTAATGGATTTTTATTTTTTTTATAAGTTAATAAAGAGGTGGGTTTATCGGTGATTTACTGAACTTATTGGTGTTTTTTCAGGTGCTGGATGATGAGAGTAGATGATGGATTGACATGGCCTGGTGTTCATTTAAAAATGAAAATTAACGCCGGGAAGTCTTTCCCTCTATCTATACAAGTTAAAGGTGATGTTGTGTCAAAACCCTCTACCAGCCTGCTGAAAAGACGTCTGGATATTGCTGAGATTGTGCGTAAAAACGGTGAAATTAAAGTGGATGATTTGGCCGACATGCTGGACGTTTCCGGGGTGACCATTCGCAGCGATCTGAACTATCTGGAGCAGCAGGGATATCTGAAACGTAGTTTCGGTGGCGCTATTTACACTGCTCAGCCAGCCGGACTGGGCATCGGCCAGGACGTCCAGCCTGTGTCCCAGGTGACTAGCGCTATCGAGTCAGAGCTGGCAAAACAGCTTGCCCGGCAGCTTGGCGATGAAGAGATAGTGTTTCTGGGGGCAGGCAGCATCATGCGCAAGGCGATCCCTTTTCTCGGTGAGTATCGCGGACTCAGCCTCGTCGTCAACGATCTGGCCCATGTGCCTCCGGCCCGTGACTATGTGGATGGCCAGGTGGTGGTGCTGGGGGGCGTACTGGAACAGGGAGAGCAGAGGCTAACAGGCGAGCTGGCGGTGCAGTCGCTGCGGCAATATCGTCCTTCCCACTGTGTGCTGATGGTGGACCATATCAGCGAAGACGGCACACTGAATGTGACCAGTGAACCATCGGCTTTGTTACTTAGTGAAGCGGTGCGGTTGTGCAGGTACTGCGTGGCAATAGTTGCCAGACGTCCGGTATATAGCGAAAGTCGCCATCCGGTGGGGAAACTGAAAAATATGTCTGCGGTGATAACGCCGCAAATGGTCGCCGCTGAATATCACAGCCGTTTTACTGATGCGGGTTTATCAAATAGTTACACCAATAACGAATGTTTGACCTGGATTAACCCGGGACGGCATCCGGCAAGGTGAAGGAAAATGTATGAGTGTGACCATCTGTGCCATTGGCGAGTTGCTTGTCGAGTTTCTGGCAAAAAAGGAAAACCAGGGATTTTCAACGCCCGGTGAATTTTGGGGACCTTATCCCAGCGGCGCCCCGGCTATCTTTGCCGATCAGGTGGCCAGACTGGGGTTTAACTCGATGCTCTTCAGCTGTGTTGGCAACGATGCCTTTGGAGAAATGAATATTACCCGTCTGGCACGTGATGGCGTGAACATCAGCGGTATTTCCGTTCTGCAAAAAGCGATAACCGGTAGTGCGTTTGTCAGCTATCGCAGTCAGCAGCAGCGTGACTTTATCTTCAATATACACAACAGTGCCTGCGGCTTACTGAGTCGCGAGCATCTCAATGAGGATCTGCTGCGTCAGTGCAGCCATCTGCATATTATGGGGTCGTCGCTGTTCTCGTTTCGGCTGATCGATGCTACGCGAAAAGCTATCAGCATCATTAAAAGCCACGGTGGTACGGTGTCATTCGATCCCAACATTCGCAAGGAAATGCTAAATATTCCGGAAATGTCCCAGGCTTTTGAATACATACTGGATTACACCGATATTTTTCTGCCAAGCGACGGCGAGCTGGATTATTTTGGGCTAAGCCAGTCGCGGATGAGCAGCAGATTGTTGCGAGCCTGCTGGCGAGGGGGATCCACCATATAGTCATTAAGCGTGGCCAGCGCGGTGCCAGCTATTACAGCCAGACAGCAGAGTGCCATATACCAGGATATTCGGTACGGGTGGTGGATCCCACCGGTGCCGGGGACTGTTTCGGCGCGACTTTTGTCAGTCTGCTACTGGCTGGGAAAAGTGAGTCGGATGCGCTGGCCCACGCGAATGCCAGCGGGTCGCTGGCGATTTCGGCACGGGGTCCGATGGAGGGAACGTCCACGCTGGCGGAAATTAGAGCTTTTATGGCAGCGGCAAACCGCACAGCACATACCGACTGTTCGGGAAGTACGGCTGATGGTGCTTAGCGGAATATTACCTGTGCCCAGCGGGCCAGACCGGCGGTGACGGAACCAAAGTCATCGCCGCTGGTGAGCGGAATATTCGGTAATTGCTGTTGTAACGCTTGACGCAGGAGCGGCGAGCGAGCGCTGCCGCCGGTCAGATAGATAACCTCCGGTTGCGTTCCACTCGTCTCCAACGCCAGTTTGACCTGCTGTTGGATCTTTTCCAGCGGCTGCATAATTGCGGCTTGCAATGAATCGACGGTGATTGTTGTTCCCAGCGATGGCTCAATAAAATGCAGGTCAGCAATGGTTTGTGGTTGCTCTGAGAGGGCGATTTTGCTCTCTTCCGCCGCACGAACCAGGCGGTAGCTCAGGCGTTGCTGCCAGACTTTCAGCAGGCGTTTCACTTTTGTTGTTTCCTGTCCATCGCGGATCAGATCCTGAATCAGTTTACGGCTGGTCGTTGAGTAGAAGTCACTCTGCGCCGGAACATCGTTGATCGCTACCGCGTTCCACCATGGCAGCGAGGGCAGGGCGGTGCCTTTCTCCGTTGAGCCGCCCAAGCCCAACAGCGGCATCAGTTGTTTAAAGGCCAGCATGATATCCAGATCGTTGCCGCCAACGCGGCAGCCGCTGTGACCCAGCAGACTGCCGTTACGGTCAGGTTTATCATGCCATTGCGGGCCCATCAGCAACATTGAGCAATCGGTGGTTCCCCCGCCGATATCCACCACCAATACGCGAGTTTCCGCCTGTAGCGTCGCTTCAAAGTCCAGCCCGGCGGCGACGGGTTCGAACTGGAATTCCACCGTTTTAAATCCGGCACGTTTGGCGGCTCGGTCCAGAATACCCACAGCCTGACGGTTGGCTTCATCGCCGCCCAATCCCTGGAAGTTGACTGGCCGGCCAATCACAGCCTGCGTGATACTGTCATGCGATTGCTGTTCGGCGGTCTGGCGGATATGCAGCATCATGGCGCAAACCAGATCTTCAAAGAAAGCGACCTGTTGTGGTTTCAGCCCGTTAGCGCCGAGGAAGGATTTCGGCGATTTGACGAACCAGACCTCTTCCGGGTCAGCTATATACTGGGCCAGTGAAGTCAGACCGAATTGCACACTGGCTGGCGTGACAACAATATCTTCTTCGCGGTTAAGGGTGATGGCCCGGCGCAGGAGAGCCTGCGTATCCGCATCGGGTGTGGGGACCTGATGGTGACGGAACAGCCATTCGCTGACGGCGTCGCGCGTTGGGGCACACAACATTGAGGGCAATAGTCTGGAACCGTTTTCCAATGGCAGCAGCGTTGGTACGCCTTCACGCATTATGGCTACCGAGCAGTTTGCCGTGCCGTAATCAAAGCCGATGAACATATTTCCCCCAGCGAACGATGAAAAAAGGCGCTGACTTTAGCTCAACTGGGGTAAGAGAGCAATAATTCGCGGCAACGGGGCCAGGGGATAGCACAACCTGATATAGCCCACCTGGCATATTGGCAGTAAATTAATTGCCCCAGGGTTGGCTGCTTACCGGCTCTCTTCAGCAGGCGAAACCGGGGGATCACTGGCTCACTTTCAGTAATTCAGCGCGTGTCCAGGCGTGATCGATTCCGGCAATTTGCACGGATAACCGCTGTAAAAACTGTTGTGTGGTGGCGGTACGTCCGTCACTTATCAGCAGCAGCGGCAGCAACAGTACAATGCATAATTGCCCAATGGAGAAGCCTTTTAGCTCGGCGCGACGTTGACTGACCAGGAAAGCCGTACTCAGCGTGAATCCGAGAAACAGCCCGCTGATCACTTCGCTTTCAGAGTGATAATTGAGGATCAGCCGTGACATGCCGACCATCAGTGGGATCAGATAGCCGAAACCCACAGAAAAAGCCCGCCAGAAACCGGAGAGACGGCCACTGAGCAGCCATAACATCACCGGCCAGAGGGTGGCAGACATCGCGCTGTGTCCACTGATGCCAGTAAAGTTAAAGCGGGAACTGCCAATACCAAAGCCAAGAAAGGCTATTTTAGACAAGCTGACGATCACGCCTGCGGCGCAGAATGCCAACATCCAATACCAGACAGCACGGCGGTCACTGTTTTTCCAGGTGATCAGGATAGCCATAATCACCGCCGTGGGGATAAGGAGCATGCTGTCGCCAAAGTAGGTCAAAATATGCAAAATATGCCAGGACACCTTTATTCCTTATAACTCACTATGTGGACTTGGCCTGATTAACATCAGTTTAACCTTCATTCATCCGGTCGTATAACGGTAAAGTCTGAAAAGCTTTCCGTTGCATTTCACTGGCATCAACCCCGCGAAATCCTTATAATTATGCCCGAATCATCCTCTCCATTGTCTCAGACAATCCGTAACCAGGTCTTTAATTTATGACTGATAAGTCACATCAGTGCGTCATCGTAGGTATTGCGGGCGCCTCCGCCTCGGGAAAAAGTCTTATCGCCAGTACTCTGTATCGTGAAGTGCGCGAACGGGTGGGCGACGAAAATATTGGTGTTATCCCCGAGGATGCGTATTACAAAGATCAAAGTCACCTGACTATGGATGAACGGGTTAAAACGAACTACGACCACCCCAGCGCGATGGACCATAATTTACTGTTGCAACATCTGCAGATGTTAAAGGCAGGGCTGGCGATAGATTTGCCGGTGTACAGTTATGTGGAACATACCCGCACGGCGCAAACCGTCCGCCTGAAACCGAAGAAAGTGATTATCCTGGAAGGGATCCTGCTGCTGACCGATGCGAGTTTGCGTCAGGAAATGAATTTTTCGATTTTTGTCGACACCCCGCTGGATATTTGCCTGATGCGCCGGATGAAGCGTGATGTGAATGAACGAGGCCGTTCGATGGATTCGGTGATGGCTCAGTATCAGAAGACGGTCCGCCCGATGTTCTTACAGTTTATTGAACCTTCCAAACAATATGCCGACATCATTGTGCCGCGCGGGGGTAAAAATCGTATCGCGATTGATATTCTGAAGGCGAAAATCAATCAATTTTTCGAATAGTTTTATGTTAGCCGATAGTCTCTGCGCAGGACGTGCAGGGCACCAGGACCTGACCTCAGGCCCCGACAGCTCACTTTGATTTATTATGGAGTATCCACCGATGAGATTATGCGATCGCGATATTGAAGCCTGGCTTGATAACGGTCAGCTTGATATCTCCCCCCGCCCCCCGGTAGAACGTATCAACGGCGCTACTGTCGATGTGCGGTTGGGCAATCTGTTCAGAACTTTTCGTGGTCATACGGCGGCGTTTATCGACTTGAGCGGTCCGAAGGCTGAAGTCAGCGCTGCGCTTGATCGTGTAATGAGTGACGAGATTGTGTTGGACGAGGGCGACGCTTTTTTCCTGCATCCAGGGGAACTGGCGTTGGCCGTCACTTTTGAGTCGGTAACGTTACCGGATAACCTGGTCGGCTGGCTGGATGGCCGGTCATCGTTAGCGCGTTTGGGCTTGATGGTGCATGTTACCGCGCACCGTATCGATCCAGGTTGGCAGGGACGGATTGTGTTGGAGTTCTACAATTCAGGTAAACTGCCGCTGGCGTTGCGTCCGGGTATGCTGATTGGTGCGCTCAGTTTTGAACCGCTTTCCGGCCCGGCCGCCCGGCCTTATAATCGTCGGCAAGACGCTAAATATAAAGGGCAGCAGGGCGCAGACGCCAGCCGGATCGATAAAGATTAGTCGGTTTTTATTGGGCAGCCAGACTCACGCGGGCCAGCGCATGGGGACGTGTAGCCAATGTACCAGCAATTTGAAGTATGACGGGTATATAAGGGGAAGGCATGAGAAGAGTCATTACCACGCTGGCGATTTTGCTGGTGGTAATTGTAGCTGGAATGACCGCGTTGGTATTGCTGGTCGATCCCAATGATTTTCGCGCTTACATGGCTCAGCAGGTTCAGCAGCGCAGTGGTTACCGCCTGGCGCTGAATGGCGATCTCCGTTGGCACGTCTGGCCGCAGCTCAGTATTTTGTCGGGTCAAATAACCCTGACCGCACCAGGCGCGCCCCAGCCGGTGGTCACGGCCAGCAATATGCGGCTGGATGTCAAACTTCTTCCTTTATTTTCACACCAGTTAGCGGTTAAACAGGTGATGTTAAAAGATGCGGTGATCCGTCTGACGCCGGACAGTGAAGCGCAGCGTTCCGTCGGCGCACCGGTCGGGCCGGCGGATTCTTCCCCGTCGGAAATCAGTCGGGGATGGAAGTTTGACATTGATGATTTGCATGTGGTGGACAGCCTGTTGATTTGGCAACAGAGCAATGGCGAGCAGTTAAACATTCGCGATCTGAACTTACAACTTTCACAACATAAGCGGCGTCAGGCGCATATTGAACTGAGCAGCCGCATCAGTCGTAATCAGCGCGAACTGCTGGTGAGCCTTAATGCCGATGCGGATCTTAGTCGCTATCCTCAGCAGATCTCTGCGGCAATCAATCAGTTTGATTATCAACTGGCCGGTGCGGATTTACCCAAAAGTGGTTTGAAAGGGCAAGCGAAAATGCAGGCTGACTGGCACAGTGATGGGCAGAGCTTCAGCCTGAAGAACATGGAGGTAAGCGCTAATAACAGCCAGTTAGAGGGCAGTGCGAGCGGCACGTTGGCGGACCGTCCCAAACTCACATTTAATCTGCATGCGCCGATGTTAGATATGGATTCACTGTTTGGCCTCAATATTGGAGGCGATAGTAGCACGCCAGGCGAGGAGGTTCAGCGTTCCGGGCCTGGACCGGTGATTTCACAACCTGTTGCGCGTAATAACGCTGATTCTCCGCTGAATGTGCTGGATGGCAATCTGACGTTGGCGGTGGACAAGATGCGCTGGCGCGGGATGGATTTAGAGCAGGTAGCATTGGATGCCAGTAGTAAGAATGGTCTGTTAACGCTGGCGACGCTGACCGGTCAGGCTGGAAAGGGGCATTTCTCTCTGCCAGGAACGGTTGATGTCCGGGGACCACAAACACGGGTTGCGTTGCAGGCATCGCTGCAAGATATTGCAGTCGCGCCGCTGTTAAAGGCTTTTGATTTGCCACCGTCTTTAAGTGGCGAACTTTCACTGACCGGCGATTTCAGCGGTACCGGGCTGACAGTGCCGTCCTTCAAGCGGAGTTGGAACGGCAGTACGCAGGTGAGTCTGGCCAATGCTCAGTTGGCTGAACTGGATTTCCAGCAGATGATCCAACGGGCGGTGGAGCGGAGTAGTAACCGGGTTCACGGGCCGTCAAAACCAGAAGCGAACAGTAATCTGCAACAGATTAAAGGTGGTGTGACGCTGAATAACGGTCAACTCACTTTTGATGATTTGCAGGGGCAGTCTTCGATGCTGAATTATAGCGGCAAGGGCAGTATTAACCTGGCGGAGCAGCAGGCGGATGTTACGTTTGGCGTGACGGTGACCGGGGGCTGGCAGGGTGACAGCGAGCTGGTTAGCCGTTTGCAGCAAACGCCGGTGCCCTTGCGTATTTATGGGCCGTGGTCTGGGCTGAAATATTCGTTACAGGTTGATCACCTGTTGCGTCAGCAATTGCAGAATGAAGCGAAGAAGCGGTTGAAAACGTGGTCTGAGCACAATCAGAACAGCAACAAAAACAACTCAGTACAGAAGTTGATTAAGGAGCTGTAGGGGCGCACTCAGACGCGGTTGTTAAACCGCGTCATCCGCTTCTGTCACCTGCAGTGGGATAATCTGCACCTTCTGTATCCTGTGGCTTTCCACTTGCAGTGTGCGGAACAGATAATCACTGATCTGAATCTCATCGTCTTTCTGCGGCACCCGCTGCATATGTTCCATCAGTAATCCCGCCAGAGTGTGGAATTCGCGCTTTTCATCCAGCGGCAGTGGCACATACATGACTAAATCTTCCAAGGGCATATGGCCATTCGCAGTCCAACTGCCATCAATGTTCTGTTGAATATCGTAGCGTGGGTCGACTGTTTCACCTTCATTTGGCAGGTTGCCTGCGATGGTTTCCATCACGTCACTTAACGTCACCACACCTTCCATCGATCCAAATTCATCTACCACAAAAGCGAAATGGGTACGTGCCGTACGAAATTGCTCAAGGGCCGGGAGCAGGGTAAGTTGCTCCGGGAACACCAGTGGCTGACGGATCAGGGCACGAATATCCAGACTGTCGCCGTGTAACACCTGCTGCAATAAATCGATGACATGCACCACCCCCAGCGGATCGCCATTATTTTCCGTCACCACCAATCGTGTATGTTGATTGCTATCCAGCCGCGCCATGATCTTTTCCGCGGGTTCGCTCAGGTCAAGATGTTCAATGTCATGTCGTGAGGTCATGATACTGCTGACGGTACGCTGACCCATATTCAGTACCCGGGCAATCATCATCCGTTCTTGCTTATTAAAGACGGCGTGGCTCTCAGCGTTGTCAGCCACCAGTGAGGCGGTTTCGGCATCCAGTTCAGCATGTTCATGGCTGCCACGCAGTAAACGCAGCACCGCTTCAGCGGTACGCTTACGCAATGGCGATTTTGCTGAAAGAAAACGGCGGCGGTTAAATTGCGCCAGCTGATTCAGCGCTTCAATAATGACTGAGAAGCCAATGGCCGCGTACAGATAGCCTTTGGGGATTGAATAGCCAAAACCATCCGCCACCAGGCTGAAGCCAATCATCAGCAGGAAGCTGAGACAGAGAATGACAATGGTCGGATGTTCATTCACAAAGCGGGTTAATGGTTTGCTGGCCAGGAGCATCAGCAGGATGGCGATAATCACCGCCGCCATCATGACCGCAAGGTGATCCACCATCCCAACAGCCGTAATCACTGAGTCCAGAGAGAATACCGCATCCAGGACCACTATTTGCGCGACGACCGGCCAGAATTTAGCACCACGCTTTTGTGGATGTTGATCCTCGTCTTTTCCTTCAAGTCGTTCGTTCAATTCCATCGTCGCTTTGAATAACAAAAAGCCGCCGCCGAGCAGCATAATGAGATCACGCGCACTGAAAGGGTGGCCGACAACGGTGAAAAGGGGGGCGGTTAAGGAAGAAAGCCAGGAGATAGAGGCCAGCAGCAGCAGACGCATCACCAGGGCCAGTAACAACCCGGTAATACGGGCCCTGTCGCGCAGTGACGGTGGGAGTTTCTCTGCCAGGATGGCGATAAACACAAGGTTATCAATACCCAGCACCAGCTCTATAACGATCAGGGTGACCAGCCCAGCCCAGATTGACGGATCAACGATCCATGCGAACATCACTCACTCGCCCTAAAGGTTGCAGGAGTTTCCATGATAATGAATCTGGCGTGATTCAACAAATAATCCCCGAAGCTTCACCCACAGGCAGATTTATTCATCATGCTCCAGGTCACAGACGTGTTGGCACACGATGCAGGCCAGCCACTGAGCTGAGTCAGTACTTGCCCATAAGCGGGGGGTTTTTGCCCTGTAACTGGAATTATTTTAGGTATAGCCAACATGGGATAATCGGCATTTGTAATTACCTGAACAAAATACGGGCAATATCTTTACATTTTTTCAAGATTATTCGTACAGGGATCTGGGTAAAGCGGGTGATACCTGGAGAATGAAGAAAGAATGTTCAGGATAATTCTTATTTTTATGTCGAATTATTCTGAAATTTATCTGTAAGAAAAAGACGATTTATACGGTATTGACTGGGGTGGGAGGTAGTCTTAATCCTAAAAAACAGTGTGGTTGAGAGCTGACTCTTGTAAACATGCCAGTAATAACTAGTATAGCAACATGTTAGTAAATGTTGGTGTTAATGTAATGATTAGCATGACTATGTCTTTCCCGTCCGACTGACGGATTGTTCTGAACGGCTAATACATTATCTGTTGTCTGGAGAAGACAGGATATAACCGACAAGGTGAAGGTTTCGTGATACAGCACATTGGCAGCTACAAGCCAGGGGCGGTAGCGTGTCAGAATCGTTTGAAATTAACCCGTAGGGTTACATTTTTCGCCACATGGTTGTTGATGTTTCCTGTTAATTCTCATTATCACATCACCTGTCAGGATAACTTTCCGGTACGATGCGTAAATGCATATCCTGTATAATAAATGATGTGGTGAGAAAATACGCAATTATTTTCAGTGGCGGAATTAATAAATCACAGGCTTTCGCAGGAAAAATTAAGAGTTAACTATGCGCGATATAGAATTTACCTTTAAAGGGCCGCTAATAAAACTGTCTCTGGCACTTTCAGATCTGATATTTTTTAATGCTTCTTTGTTTGTTGCGGTTTTATTAATGAATGCATTTCCGGGTAACCTGATGGGGGATATTCCGAGTCAGGATCTGCATTTAAGAATTGCGACACATATTATCCTCTCAATTATTTGTATTGGATGGTTCTGGATCCATCTACGCCACTATACTTACCGCAAACCATTCTGGTTTGAACTTAAGGAAGTATTAAGAATTATTCTGATATTTTCCGTCATCGATCTGGCTATTACAGCCTTGTCAAAATGGGAGTTTTCTCGCTGGATTTGGGTATTGACCTGGCTGCTGGCATTGGGATTTATTCCGGTTGGTCGTGCCATCGTTAAACGTATTCTCAATCACTATGGCCTGTGGAAGCGTCAGTCGATCATTATCGGTAGCGGTAAAAATGCAGAAGAAGCCTATATGGCGTTGCAGAGCGAAGAAGTGATGGGGTTTGATGTGGTCGCCTTCTACGACGTGGATGGGATGACTCCGGCTCCGGCACTGTTTGGCATACCGGTCATTCGCGAAGAGGACGCTTTATGGCAGTTGGTCAACAGTGATACGCAGTTTATTGTGGCGGTGGAGTATGAGCAAAGCCGACACCGTGATTTTTGGCTGAAGAATCTGGCAAAACATCACTGTCGCTCCGTTTCCGTGGTACCTTCGTTGCGTGGTGTGCCGCTTTATGGCACTGATATGGCTTATATTTTCAGTCATGAGGTGATGATTCTCAGGGTAAGCAATAACCTGGCCAAACGTACCTCTCGCTTTGCTAAAAGGGCCTTTGATCTTATCGGCGCGCTGAGCATTATCATCATGCTGATGCCTGCGCTGTTGGTGCTGGTCTTTATGGTTTCCCGGGATGGTGGCAGCCCAATCTATGGTCACGAACGAGTCGGTCTTAACGGACGTAAATTTAAGTGCCTGAAGTTCCGTTCAATGGTGGTAAATTCGAAAGAAGTGCTGGAAGAAGTCCTGCGAACTGACCCGGTGGCCCGGGCAGAGTGGGATAAAGATTTCAAATTAAAAAACGATCCTCGCATTACACGGATTGGTCACTTTATTCGTAAAACCAGTCTTGACGAACTGCCACAGTTGTGGAATGTGGTACGCGGAGAGATGAGTCTGGTTGGTCCGCGTCCGGTCATTGAAGATGAGTTGGAGCGTTATGCCGGTGATGTGGATTACTACTTCATGGCTAAACCGGGAATGACCGGCCTGTGGCAGGTGAGTGGCCGCAATGATGTGGATTATGAAACACGCGTCTACTTTGACTCCTGGTATGTAAAAAACTGGTCTTTGTGGAACGATATCGCCATCCTGTTCAAAACAATTGGCGTTGTTTTGCGGCGTGATGGTGCTTACTGACAGAGGCGATTTTCCGTTGTGCCGGTACGCTTGCGTACCGGTAGTCCTGGTGTCTTTTGACTGTTAACTGTCATTGACTAACGTGCTAAACAAACTTTTTTTGACGTATGCTAAGCATCAGTGTGATCGAAGCGGCAAGGCATAAAAAAGAGGGGGAGTTTAAAATAATGACCGACAGTAACAGAGCCTGAACATGTGATTCATTTTATTACTTTTGCATGACGCTACACTGCGGCGGACTCGCCACTATCAATCAATTTACTGATAGCGATGATATAGATGATTACAATCAAAACGAAAGTATTACCCTTGTTGATAACGGCGACACTCCTTTCTGGATGTACAGTGGTGCCCGGTTCAAAGCTTTCAACCAGTGGAAAGGATGTTATCAAGCAGCAGGATAGCAATTTCGATATTGATAAGTACGTCAATGTTTATCCCATGACTCCAGGCCTGGTAGAGCAAATGAGTCCCAGACCCGTAGTGGCGCGGCCTAACCTGCAATTACAGACTGAACTGCAAAGCTATGAGTATCGGATCGGCATCGGTGATGTATTAACCGTTACCGTCTGGGATCACCCGGAATTAACCACGCCAGCGGGGCAATACCGCAGTGCCAGCGATACAGGTAACTGGGTTCATTCAGATGGCACTATTTTCTATCCTTATATTGGCCAGGTTCGGGTGGCAGGACGCACGGTCCAGGAAGTGCGTAACGAGATTGCCAGGCGTCTGGCGCAGTACATCGAGAGTCCGCAGGTTGATGTCAGCGTTGCCTCCTTCAAATCACAAAAGGCGTACGTGACCGGTGAAGTGACGACCTCCGGCCAGCAGCCGATCACCAATGTTCCCCTGACTATCCTTGATGCCGTGAACGCTGCGGGGGGACTGACGGCTAACGCCGACTGGCGTAATGTCGTGCTGACCCATAATGGTCATGAGATTCCGATTTCTCTGCAAGCTCTGTTACAGAATGGCGATCTCACGCAGAACCATTTGCTGTACCCCGGTGATATTCTTTATGTCCCACGTAACGACAATCTGAAAGTGTTCGTGATGGGTGAAGTAAAACAGCAGGCAACGCTGAGGATGGATCGCAGTGGTATGACGCTGGCTGAAGCACTGGGGAGTTCGCAAGGAATGGATCAGACCACTTCTGATGCGACTGGCGTATTTGTCATCCGTCCAGTAAGAGGATCTAATCGCGCGAAGATTGCCAATATCTATCAGTTGAATACCAAAGATGCTTCAGCGATGGTGATGGCTTCCGAGTTCCAATTGCAGCCTTATGACATCGTGTATGTCACCTCGACGCCATTGACCCGTTGGAGTCGTGTGGTGGCGCAGTTGCTCCCAACCATCAGCAGTGTCTACCAGTCTAGCGAAACCGCTAACATTTATCATAAATGGTAAGCACCGGAGCACATGATGATTAATTCAATCTTAGTGGTCTGCGTCGGCAATATTTGTCGCTCCCCAACCGGGGAGCGGTTGCTCAAATTGGCGCTGCCGAATAAGAAAATCGCCTCAGCTGGATTACAGGCGATGGTGGACCATGCAGCTGATGACACGGCAAGTCTCGTTGCCCGTGAACATGGACTATCGCTGGATGGACATGTCGCCCGTCAATTAACCTCTGGCATGTGCCGGGATTACGACTTGATCCTGGTCATGGAGAAAAAACATGTCGGGATGGTTAACCGCATCAACCCCTCCGTGAGTGGCAAGACCATGTTATTTGGCCACTGGCTCAACCAACAGGAAATAGCGGATCCCTATAAGAAAAGCCGCGATGCCTATGAAGCCACGTACGGATTACTCGAAAACGCTGCCCAGAAATGGGTCAACGCCTTAAGCCGATAGTTGGGATTATTCATGAATATAAAAAGTAAGGCACCGTCATCGCCGGGAGAGGAGTCAACCGGGTGGGACCTGGCTCATATTGTGGGACAACTGGTCGATCATCGTTGGGTTATTGTGGCGGTCACGGCGTTATTTATGTTGTTGGGGACCCTCTACAGCCTGTTCGCCACGCCGATTTACAGTGCAGATGCCATGGTGCAGGTGGAAGATAAAAATTCCAATACGGTTCTGAATGACCTGACCCAGATGATATCAAGCGCTCAGCCGATGTCCGCGACTGAAGTGGAAATTGTGACATCGCGTCTGGTCATCGGTAAGACGGTGCATGATCTTGGTCTGGATGCGTTGGTGCAGCAGAACTATTTGCCGGTTATTGGTAAAGGCTTGTCCCGTTTGATGGGGCACAAGCCCGGACAGGTGGACATTTCTCAACTGAGTTTGCCTGCTAACTGGGAAAAACCGGTACTGCAGTTGGAAGTGAATGGTCCTGACAGTTACACCGTCAGCAAGAATGGTAAAACGTTATTTAAAGGTAAAGTTGGCCAGTTGGAAAGCCATAATGGCGTGACCATGCTGGTTAAAAGTATTCAGCAAGCTAATCCCGGTACGGATTTTACGGTGACTAAACTTAGCGAGCTGCAGGCTATCGGCATGGTGACCAATAATTTGACGGTTGCCGACAAAGGGAAAGATACCGGGGTATTAGGGCTGACCTATCTGGGTGAAGACCCTGTGCAGATCAGCACGGTGCTGGACCAGATTATCAACAATTATGTTGCCCAGAATATTGACCGTAAATCAGCTGAAGCGCAGAAAAGTCTGCAGTTCCTGAAAGTGCAATTGCCGCAAGTACGTGAGAAGTTGGACGCAGCTGAAGACAAGCTGAATGTTTATCGCCGTAAAAATGACTCCGTGGATTTATCACTGGAAGCTAAATCCGCGCTGGATTCATCCGTCAGCATCCAGAGCCAGTTAAACGAACTGACCTTCCGTGAAGCTGAAGTATCGCAGTTGTTCACCAAAGACCACCCGACCTACCGGGCGTTATTGGAAAAACGTCAGACGCTGGAAGATGAACAAAAACGGTTGAACCAGAAAATTGCTCAGATGCCGCAGACTCAGCAGGACATCGTACGTCTGACCCGTGACGTACAGGCTGGTCAGGAAATCTACATGCAATTGCTGAACCGTCAGCAGGAACTGAGTATCAGCAAAGCCAGCACCGTGGGGAATGTGCGCATTGTCGACCATGCTGCGACCGCCGCGGCGCCAGTGGCACCGAAGAAATTGCTGGTGATCGTTGCCAGCCTGATGTTGGGTTTAGTGGTCTCAGTGGGCTATGTCCTGGTTAAAGCGCTGTTCCACCACGGTATTGACCGTCCGGATCAGTTGGAAGAACAGGGTATCAATGTGTATGCCACGGTGCCTTTATCTGAATGGCAGCGTAAGCGGGATGTCGAAGCGTTGTCCCGGCGGGGAACACAGATAAAAGTTGATCCGCACAACACGTTGTTGTCGTTAGGCAACCCGACAGATTTGGCTGTTGAAGCAATCCGCAGCTTGCGTACCAGTCTGCACTTCGCAATGATGGAAGCGAAAAATAATATTCTGATGATTACCGGCGCCAGCCCCGGCATTGGTAAAACATTTATCTGTTCTAACCTGGCGGCACTGGTCGCCCACGCGGGTCAGAAAGTTCTGTTTATCGATGGGGATATGCGTCGTGGTTACACCCATGAGTTGCTGGGCGCCAGTAATAAAGTGGGGCTATCCGATGTGCTGTCAGGTAAAAAGCCTTTCGGTACAGAGATGCTGCAACAAGGTGCTTATGGTTTTGACTTTATTTCGCGTGGTCAGGTGCCTCCGAACCCGTCTGAGTTGTTGATGCATAAGCGCATGAACGAGTTGCTGGAATGGGCGAGTAAGAACTATGACCTGGTCTTGATTGATACCCCACCGATCCTCGCGGTAACGGATGCGTCTATTATTGGTAAACTGGCTGGCACTTCTCTGATGGTCGCTCGCTTTGAAACCAACACGTTGCGTGAAATTGAAATCAGCTATCGCCGCTTTGCACAGAATGGTATTGAGGTTAAAGGGGTGATCCTTAACGCGGTGGTGCGTAAAGCCGCCAATGCTTATGGCTATGGCTATGACTATTACAGTTATGGTTATAAATCGGATGTGAAAAGCTAAATAAGTCGCCCGAAACATTTGTCAGAGACTTAGGTTTCGGGTTGTCTTTTCTGCGGTTTGGATTTTCCAGGTGATTTTATCTGGACGCAACGAAGGTATTTGGTAATGAAGGATATTTTCTTCTCAATTGTCATTCCCGCATATAATGCATCCGAATCTATCGTGACGACCCTGGATTGTGTAGCTGCGCAGACTTATCAGCATTTTGAAGTGATCATTATTGATGATAAGTCCGCGGATGCTGAACGACTAGCTGAAGTGGTGAAGAACTATCCCCAACTGAAGATTCAATTGGTCCTTTCGCAAGAAAAGCTATTTGGATCTGCAGCCCGAAATAAAGGGATTGACCTGGCGACGGGCGATTACATCTGTTTTCTTGATGCTGATGATGAATGGCACCCAGAGAAGCTACAGGAATCGCTGAAAACTATCCGTGAACTGGACGCGCAGGGGAAAGAAAAAACCATCATTTTCAGCCAGGTGAATATTATTCAGGATGGCCGCTTTCTGAAAGTGATGCCAATGCGGGCGCTCTCACGCAACGAAAGTGTCGCTGAATACCTGTTTGGCTGCTATGGTTTTATCCAGACCAGTACCATTGTGTTGAAGCGTGAATATGCGGAAGACATCAAGTTCGATCCACAATATATCCGCCATCAGGATTATGACTTTTGTATCCGGGCCGATAAAAAAGGCTACGAATTTGTGATGATTGCCCAGCCACTGGCGAATTACCACCTGGTTTCCTCATTCGGTTCCAAACACAAAGGCGAATCAGTGAAATATTCCTTCTTCTGGTTAGAGAAGATGAAACCTCATTTGACTCAGCGCGATATCAATACCTACAAAGCGTATAAATTGCCGTTGCGCTATAAAATGGATGGGAAATCACTGCAAGCGGGCGTCAGCTTTATCCGTTATTTTTTCTTAACAAATAAAGATAATCGTACCTATTTTATCAATCGTCTTAAGGATAAGGTCAGAGAGCGATTAAGTGGTAAATAGCGTTAGTTTTCATGCAAGAAAACTAGCCTCGCGGGGAAAAGAATGGCCATATACTGGATAATAAGCTATACGCTGCTCGTTTTTTGTATCTTTGAACTGGCCTCGATTAACCAGTTAACACAGCCGAAAAATCGATGTGTCATTACCTATTTCTTTTTTATCGGGACCGTTATTCTGATCCTTTTTGCCGGTATGCGAGGACCGGGATCAGGGATAGATGACTGGCAGTACCTTGGTTTTTTCCACGATTTCTCCAGACAGACCAGCATGGAAGGTTATGCGACGGTAGCGGATGTTTATCGTTACGAAAACCTGTTTATGCTCCTGGCCTGGGTGCTGGGTTGGTTCACTCACCAGAGTTACTATTTTCTGTTGTTCGTGGCTTTTATCGCGGTAACAACTAACGCCTTTATTTATAAAAAATATTCTCCGTTGATTTTATGTTCGCTGTGCCTGTATTCAGCCCATCTGTTTATCAACAAGGATATGAATCAGATCCGTTTTGGGTTGTCGAGTGCTTTTGCCGTGGCGTGTATCTGCACTGCTGCGGGCAGAAAGTATCTGTTGGCGATAATTTTTCTGCTGTTGAGCAGCCAGTCGCACTCAACCGGTTACGCTTTATTAATTGTGACGCCATTTCTGTTCCTGAAAGAACGTAAGTACTTTGGTGTAGCGATGGTGATTGCGGCTATTCCATTAGGGTTGATCGGTGGGAAAAAGCTGTTTCTTGACTCGCTGGGGATTGTTCCATCGCTTGGTGACAGGGCTATGGGGTACAGCGGAACCAATTTCGACGTGGCTTCCCCGGTATTTGGTCTGGCTAACCTGAAGAACATTGCCTTTATCGCCTTTTTTACTCAGGTTTATTTCCGTAAAACGATTGAACCTAAAGATCGGCTGGCGTATATATTGCTTATTGCCTATTCCGCCGGGGCTGCCGTGCGTATTGTTTTCTCCGATTTCTCCATCCTCGGGGGAAGAGTGGGCAATTTATTCCTGCACACGGAGCCATTATTATTGGCGCTGATTATGACACGTATCAGGAACCCGTTGTTCAACATTGCACTGTTGTTCGCGATGACGACGTATTATCTGGCCTACAATACCATCCTCTCGGTGCAGTCGATTGACGGTTACAGTATTGCGCCGTTCTTCAGGATTTTTTGATTGACTGGCCAGCTATCTGGCCTTTTTTATTGCTAGTTTTTTGACTTTCATGATTTATATGCAGGGTATCAGATGAACAATCAATTCGGCACAGTAGGTATTATCATCCCTATGTACAACGCGCGTGATACTGTTTTACGTGCGGTACAGTCGGTTCTTGAGCAAACCTGGACGGACTGGAGAGTCTATCTGATTAATGATAAATCAACCGATGATTCACTGGCTCTGGTGCAGGAGCATTGCCGCGATCCTCGGATTACTATCCTGAGTAACGAGGTGAATCTGGGGGTGGCCGAGACCCGTAATGTTGGCCTGAACGCTGCCACTGAAGAGTTTATCGCTTTCCTCGACAGCGATGATGAATGGGAAAAAGACAAGTTGATGTTGCAGGTGCAAGCGCTGGCTGCGGGTGACAATTTGATTATCTCCCATTACGGTTATAAATCCCGCACCAAAGCTTATGACGTTACCTACAGCAAACCTTATCTGCTGAAAGAGAATTTTGTGAAAAAGCAGTTTCGCATCTGCTTCTCTTCCGTCTGTTATCGTCGTCCGGTACGCAATATCACTTTTCAGAAAAAGGGACATGAGGACTTTTTATTCCTCTATGAATTATTTGAGCAATATAAGCAGGCTCGCGTTATCGAACAAAATCTGGTTATTTATTATGAGCTGGGTGATTCACTGTCGCGTAATAAAAATAAAGCGGCGAAGTGGCATCTTGATTTATTAAAATTCATCTATAAAAATAACTCGCTGAAAGTCTATTATTATTATCTTTGGTACATGGTTAATGGCGTTCTGTTCACATTGAAGCACAGATAACCTGCCGGGCTTGAAACGTATCGGTCTTGCAATGACAAATGTCGCAGCCTTTCCTGAATGTGGGCATTGATTGCCTGGCGAGACAGACTTTTAACATTGATGTGATTGAGGTGGCGAGTCCACGATGAAAAAAATAGTGCTGGTGATTAAAGACGCTTATTCCTATGCCGGAACCGAAAATATTTGTAACTTCATGTCTGAGTGTTTGGGTGATGACCATGAAGTGAGCGTTTATTCCCTGGAAGGCGCGGGGAAGCCATTTTATCCGTTTAACAAGGTTAAACAGATGGTCAGTTTTCAGGGTGAAAAAAATCCTATCCGCAGTGCAGTAAAGCGGATTAATCAGGAAGGTTTCGATGCGGTGTTTTTAATCAGCATGGGCCGCCTGAGTGTGATGTTCGCGCTGTACAGCATATTATCGCTGAAAAAGAAAAAGGCGAAAACCTACGCCTGCGAACATATTGCAATTAACTCCTTCAGTAAACCGATTAAGTTCCTCAAATATCTCTTTCTGCGTTATTACGACCGTGTCATCGTGTTGACCGATAAAGACCATGCCGTATTTACGCAGTGGGGCATCCCAAGTAAGACTATCCCTAATCCTGTGGTGTACAAAAATTTTCAGCGCACTGAACGCAAGTATCAGGCGCTGGCCGTGGGCCGTCTTGATTTCCAGAAAGGCTTCGACCTGCTGCTGGATATCTGGCAGGGCTTCCAGGCGACTAATCCGGACTGGAAACTGGTCATCGCCGGTGACGGCGAATTGAAAGATCAACTGATCGCTCAGGCAGCGGCACTGAACATTTCGGACAGTGTGGCCTTTGTTGGTCGGGTCTCCAACATCAATGACTACTACCGTGACAGTGATATGGCCTTAATGACCTCGCGTTATGAAGGTTTACCGCTGGTTTTACTGGAAGCTAAATCCTGGGCGTTACCCGTTGTAGCCTATGACTGCCCAACCGGTCCGCAGGAAATCATCAATAACAATGAGGATGGTTTCCTGGTGGCAATGAATGATCGTGCCAGCTTTATTGAAAAAATGCACCAACTCGCGCACAACGATGCGCTGTTTTATGCCATGAGTGAAAAAACAAAAACAACGTCACTTAAATTCGACGGCAAGATTATTAAAGAAACCTGGCTTTCGCTGGTTTAAAAATACCCCTCTGGAATTTACATTCACGCCGCAACGGCACTAATGACTATGGGATTACATGAATGAAAAGAAGAGAATTAATTACTGGGTTCTCATCGATTCTTGCAGCCCTTTCTGTGAGTTCGTTTTCCAGCCAGGCCGCTAAAAAAGACGCTTCCGTTTCGATGACTGACGTCAATGCTGGCGATATACCGAAAGATGATGTTCCTATTCTGACGCCGGAAAACATCTACGCCATGCCAGAGCGTTTCTGGGAAAATTTCAGCGGGAAACTCTATATCGGTAAGGCCGGGACAGACCCGACCCAGGCCGGCAATCTGATCGATGTGTTCCTGCGTAATGCTGATGGCAAACTTTCTAAAATTGCGCAGCCGGTGGCGCTTAACCGGGGAAATTTCCAGACATTTATCGCTGATAACGCGGCGCTGATAGCCAACCCTGTTCACTCGATGGCGGTGCTGGATGACAACGGCCATGTCCTGTTCAATATTCCTGATATCAGTCGTCTGGCGGCGAATAACTTCAGTCAGCGTCTGGTTCAGCCGGCAGGTTATCAGTTGATTGGAGAAATCAGTTCAGTAAACGAACTGCGTAAGACCCGGCCGCTGTTTGAAGGGGCGAAGGTGAAACTCAGCAGTTGGCACGAAGGACGAGAACAGGGCGGCGGCGAGTTCGTCGGCAGCTTCAGCCCTGCCACGGACGATGGTGGGGTGACCTTCGCCGGTGCCGGTTTCCACTGGCGTCGCGTGGTGCAGGATTTTAATCGTCTGACCCTGTTTGATTTTGGGGCGATTGATGACGGTAAAACGGATACGGCCCCAGCTGTCAGAGCAATGTACAACTGGTCACGGAAAGCGGATCAGCCCATTTGTGTGCAATTTCCCGCGGGAACCTTCCTCGTCAGCGGTTGTGATTTCTCGCAAGAGGAGACGCGCTTTTTCCGGGTGTCCGGGGCAATGGTCAACTTCGGCTATTTCCCGGCCACCACCATTGTCTCTGACGGCAAATCCGACTTTGTTTTTGAGGTCAATAGCCGTTGGGTGGAGATTGGCAACCTTATTTTTAACGGTCGCGCTGACCATCATCCCAATGAGCAGGGCTTTTTTAACAATAAATGCCCGGGGGGCCAGTATTTCCGTGGCGCCTGCCTGTATTTTAAGGCGGTAGGCGGTACTTCGCTGAGCTTGATGGATACCCTCGACTGCAAGATTGATCAGTGGTATGCCAGTAAGTGTACGGGGGACGTGATCAAATCCGTGTGGTCAGGGCAGAAAACGGGTAAGTGGGATCACAGTACCGCCATTGAGTTATCCAACTTCAATGCTCAGCACTGTAGTAAAGGGATGGTACTGAACCTGGATCGCTGTAGTCAGTCGATTATCCATAATGGCTGGATTGAGCATTCGGAAAATCCGGGCAACATCTCGAATGGTCAATGGATCATTGATGCGCTGAGCATTGAAACCTGTAAAAACCCGCTGATTGCGCATAACTCTCGTTTGAATATGCGCCAGACCAACTTGCAGGCCGGAAGCTGGATTGATAACTCGCGCGCTGAAGGTGCCTGGTTGAGTGCTTTTGAACAAGGCTCTACACGAGTGGAGTCCTATGGTATCGCTGTTGACGGCAGCATGAAGTACAACTACCTGCTCTCACGCTTTCGTCTGGTGAATAACAGTAATCAGGAAAAATGGATCGAGCTCGGTAACATCTTCACCCCGGAAGTCGGTGATAGTTGGGAAATTGAGATTATCGGCCAGGCCGGTTTCAGTAACGGGACCGACCAACAAACGCTGGAAAAAGTGGTGGGAGGGGCCGCTACTGGCGGCAAAGCGATGATCAATCTGCAGCGGAAAACACATAAGTTTGAAGCCAACTGGCATGCTGAAGGCGCCAGCCCCATCGTCGACGTAATGATTGAGACGCCTTATGACACCGATGCCCGCGTTTATGTCAAGCTGGCTGGCTGGTTAGCGTCTGCCGGCGTGTTGATGAAGTCCACCGCGAAAGATCGTTTTATGACCGGCGCCTGTGCACGTTTCGACAGTAAAATGGCGGAAGTTAAACAGCCAGCTGGCGCGAATGTTCACCGGGCGGTTCAGCGTTTTACTTTGCACAATGGTAAGGCGGGGATAGGCGCCAACGAACAGGGGGATGTACTGATGCAGTCGCGAGTGCTGAATGCTGACGAGGTGGATATCTCAAAGGCGGCAGGCTACGTTTCCATGGTCATTAACGGCCAGCAGGTGGCTGTGCCTTATTTCGCGATCAAGAAGTGATGTTCTCGGGGACTGGGGGAGACTGTTCCTGAATTTTGTCGGAGCGCTTTGACAGGGGGGCTCCGTATTAAGATAAAAATTTGCGCCGGGTGAAATAATTAGTTCGAAAATAGACTTATTTATCAGCATTTTATTGGTGGTTTATTCCTGCGGGATAAACCGTCTTTTTCTGGAGTGTTTATGAGAATTTTACTAGTTGGCAATCATACCTGTGGTAACCGTGGTGATGGCGCAATATTACGCGGTCTTATTGATTCGCTTAATCTGGCAAGGAATGACCTCGAAATTGAGGTAATCAGTCGCTATCCAACCAGTTCAGGTTACCTGCTCCAGCAGAAAATCATGCCGGATGAACTGTTCCTTGAGACCAAAAAAGGGAAGAACAAGATGACCGATAAGGTCAAACGCCGTCTGATGCCGAAAATTATGATGGCTCACATCAGTGGTCGCGGCTTTTTTAAGTTTTTCTCTGTTCCGCCATATTTGCAGGATTTTACCAATAAATTGCGGCAGTATGATGTGATCATTCAGGTTGGTGGTTCATTTTTTGTCGATCTGTACGGCCCGTTGCAGTTCGAGCACGCGCTGTGTGCGTTGCTGGCGAAAAAGCCGATCTTTATGGTGGGTCACAGCGTGGGGCCTTTCCAGAAAGAAGGATTCAACAAAATTGCTAACTTTGTATTTTCTCGCGTTAACAGTCTGGTGTTGCGTGAGAGCGTCAGCCTGGAGATGATGAAGCAGGGCAATATCACCACAGAAAAAGTGATTTCCGGTGCTGACACTGCCTTCCTGGTGCGTACCCGTTCTATCGAGCAGCCGGGGCATAATCTGTTGCACTGGCAAAAACTGATCGCCTCGACAAAAACCATTTTTGTCACCGTTCGCCAACTGGCTCCTTTCGATAAACGCCTTGGCGTCACCCAGCAGGAGTACGAGATAGCCTTTGCTAACGTTATCAATGCGGTTATCGATAAGGGATATCAGGTTGTGGCGTTATCAACCTGCACCGGTATTGACAGCTACATAGATGATCGGATGGTGGCAATGACACTGCGCGATCACGTGGTACAGAAAGACCAATATCATGTTGTGATGGATGAGTTTAACGACCTGGAACTGGGTATTCTGCTGGGTGAGGGGCATCTTACGATTGGCACCCGCTTGCATTCGGCAATCATTTCAATGAATTTTGGTACACCAGCTGTCGCCATCAATTACGAGCACAAATCTCTGGGGGTGATGAACCAGCTTGGTCTGCCAGAGATGTCTTCGGATGTGAAAAGCTTGATGGATGGCTCGCTCATTAACAAAGTTAACGACATCCTGGAAAATTATGATGTGATTAAACAGCAGGTTGCCACCGCGGTCGCTCAGGAGCGGGTACGTGGTAATAAAATCACTGAAGACGTTGTCAGAGCTTAAGGTGAACAGATGAAACTTACGTTTTTCACAATGCGTTTTCCGGTGGCATCTGAGACCTTTGTTTTGAATCAGGTGACGTATTTTATCGATCAGGGCTATGACGTCGAGATTATTTCCGTCTTTCCTGGCGATCTGGCTAACCGGCACGGTGCGTTCGACCATTATCGTCTGGCAGAAAAGACGCACTATCTGTTGCCGGAAGACAGTACCTCAAATGCGGAAAAGCTCAGGCAGCGCCTGAAAATTATGCTGCCGAAAATATTCAGTCCCAGGACGCTTCGTTCACTGAATATCAGTCGTTATGGCGCTCAGTCCAGCAAGCTTCTGTTGCCAGCGATTGTCGCCGGCGCGAAACAGACTTTTACTGCTGATATTTTCCTGGTGCATTTTGGCTATGCGGGGGCGCTGGCGAATAAACTGCGTGAGCTCGGTGTGTTACGGGGTAAACAGGCAACAGTGTTCCATGGCGCTGACATTTCCCGTCGTCATATTCTCGAAGAGCATAAGCAGGATTACATCAACCTGTTTCGCCAGAGCGAGCTGTTGTTGCCGATCAGCCATTTGTGGGAAAACAAACTGATCGCCATGGGATGCCCTCCGGAGAAAATTCGTGTTACGCGGATGGGGATTGAGCCAGAAAAATTCAATCTGAACGTTCGCGAGGGGCTGCATTCGCCGCTGCGCATCGTTTCAGTTGCACGTCTGACTGAGAAGAAAGGTTTGGGTGTTGCGGTGGAAGCCTGCAAATACCTGAAAGAGCAGGGCGCCAACTTCGAATACACCATCATTGGCAATGGTGATATGGAAGAAGAGTTGCGCATGGCCATCCACTCAGCCAACCTGCAGGATCATGTGCAGCTATTGGGGTTTAAGCCACAGGAAGAGATCAAACGCCATCTCGACGAGGCGGATATTTTTCTGTTGCCTTCCCTCACTGCGGCGGATGGGGATATGGAAGGGATCCCGGTGGCGCTGATGGAAGCCATGGCTGTCGGCCTGCCAGTGGTCTCCAGCTACCATAGCGGTATTCCCGAGCTGATTGAAAATAACGTCTCAGGCTGGCTGGCTCCGGAAGGTGATGCCAGAGCGCTGGCCGGTATACTGTTAAAACTGGCGAATAGCGATGTGGATATCGCACCTGTTATTGCGGCGGCACGTAAAAAGGTGGAAGTGGAATTCAACCAGCACATTGCCTATCGTCAGTTGGCTGAACTCCTGGAGCAATTAGCGTGAGTAGTTTAAAGTCACAAGCCGTATGGCTTTTTGGCGGCACCTGCTTTGCCGCTGTATTACAGGTGGTGCAGTTAGGCGTGTTGGCACGCAAGCTGGAGACGCATGAACTGGGTATCCTCGCGATAATCAACGCGATTCTCGCGGTGGCGATGGTGCTGCAAGACATGGGGATGAGTAGCTACGTCGTTCACCGACAGAATATAACCCGTAAAGAGCAGAGCACTATTTATTGGGTGAATGTGCTATTGAGCCTGCTGACCGGTTTGTTGTTGATCGCAATTGCCTGGCCGATCGCTCATTTTTACCATATTCCGCGATTAACCGGACTGATTATGCTGACCAGCCTGAATTTTTTGGTGCTGGGGTCGCTGTCGCAATATCAGGCGCAATTTATTAAAGCCAAGAAAATGGTGTTGTTGGCGAAAATAGAAATGGCCACTAAATTTCTGGCCTTTCTGTTTACTGTCGGAATGCTTTATTTATCTTCACTCAGTGTTTCGGCCGTCATACTCGGATTATTTGCGAATGCCGCTATGCGTATTCTTTGCATGATTTGGTTGGGTGAAAAATCCTGGCGGCCAACATTCGAATTTGATAAGACAACTTTTTTCAGCTCGATTAAATATGGCGTTTATCAGTTAGGTTCCCAGACAATTAACCAGTTGCGTACTCAGGCTGATTCATTAATTGTTGGTAAGGTGATGGGCGCGGATATGCTGGGTGTTTACTCACTGGCGAAAGAGCTGATATTGCAACCGTTGAAGCTGGTGTCGCCGGTGATTAACCGCCTGGCCCTGCCTCGATTTGCCGAAAAACAACATGAACCGCAGCAGTTGCAGCAGCTGTTCCTGAAGGGAACTTTCGCGATCATGCTGTTCAGTAGCCTGATGTATCTGGCGATTGGCATTCTGTCGCCGGTTATCGTGCGGATGCTCTATGGCGCGTCACATGAAGCGGTGGGGCATCTGATCCCGCTGATGTTGCTGTTTGGGATGCTACGCCCAATGGGCGGACTGACTGGCGCAATTTCCCAGGCCAATGGACGCACTAACGTCGAATTCTACTGGAATGTGGTGGCCAGCATCATTGTGGTGTTGGTACTGGCGACCACGTGGGTTTATCCAAATGTCTGGTATGTGGCGCTGACGCTGTCGATTTCCCAGGTGCTAATTTCCACTTTTGCTCATCCGTTCTTTATCCGACCCGTAATTGGTATTCGCTTTTTGCCATATGCCCGTCAGTGGATTTCGGTTTCAGTGGTGTTTGTCGGGATCATCGCGTTAGTCAGTTATTATAATTTATTCGTCAGGCCCGAATGGTTTAGCGGTTGGTGGTAATCTAAACGCGTAATAATAAAAAGGTGGCTTCTCAGGGAGTTGCCTTTTTTATTACCGGACTGACAACCCGCTCAAAAAATCCAGCAATGGGGTTTGTCTGAAATTTTCGGGCCAGCGAGAGCGACATTTTCAGATTAATATTATACTGGCTAATCATCCCTTTACTGCATAATCATTCAACGTTTTTTACTTCATTTATATGGAAAAAATATGACCAAGCTTAAAGCAGTTATCCCCGTTGCGGGTCTGGGTATGCATATGCTCCCTGCTACAAAAGCCATTCCTAAAGAGATGCTGCCTGTTGTGGACAAACCGATGATCCAGTACATCATCGATGAGTGCGTGGCAGCGGGTATCAAGGAAATTGTCCTGGTCACTCATGCGTCCAAGAATGCAGTTGAAAACCATTTTGACACCTCTTATGAGCTGGAAGCTTTGCTGGAAGCTCGCGTTAAACGTTCTTTGCTGAGCGAAGTCCAGTCCATCTGCCCGCCAGGCGTGACCATTATGAATGTGCGTCAGCCACAGCCGCTGGGTCTGGCAAACTCGATTTTGTGCGCCCGTCCAATGTTGCATGATGAGGCCTTTGTGGTGGTGTTGCCGGACGTGCTATTGGATGACGCCACCGCCGATCCTCTGCGTTATAATCTGGCCGCGATGGTGGCGCGTTTTGAAGAAACCGGCCGCAGTCAGGTGCTGGCTCATCACATGCCCGAGGCTGACCTGTCTGAGTACTCGGTGATTAAAACGCAGGAAGTGATGGATAATCCGGGCCAGACCAGTCAGATCGTGGACTTTGTTGAGAAACCTGAAAATCCGCAGGCATTAGGTTCCGACCTGGCTGCTGTGGGGCGTTATGTGCTTTCCGCCGATATCTGGTCAGAGCTGGAAAATCTGGAACCGGGAGCATGGGGCCGCTATCAGTTGACGGATGCCATTGCCAGACTGGCGAAAAAGCAGCCGGTTGATGCTCATCAATTGAGTGGGAACAGCTTTGACTGTGGCCGCAAACTCGGTTACATGAAAGCTTTTGTTTCCTGGGGATTGAGAAACCATGCTCAGGGACGCGAATTCCGCGAAGAGATTCAGAAAATTCTGGCTAAATAATTCGCAATATCATGATGGCCGTGCAGCAGAAGCGCGGTTGTGAGGAGTCAACATGGCTATTTTAGTAACGGGTGGCGCGGGCTATATCGGTTCCCATACTGTACTGACGCTGCTCGATCGCGGTGATGAGGTGGTGGTACTGGATAACCTGAGCAACGCTTCACGCGAGTCAATCAACCGCGTCGAGCAACTCACCGGCAAAAAAGCGGTTTTCTGTGAAGGCGATATTCTTGACCGCGCCTGTTTACGCGATGTGTTCGCCCGGCATGATATCTCTGCGGTTATCCATTTCGCGGGGCTGAAAGCCGTGGGTGAATCCACCCGTATGCCACTGGAATATTATCAGAACAATGTTACCGGCACACTGGTGTTACTGGAAGAGATGCGCACTGCAGGTGTGAATCAATTTATCTTCAGCTCTTCCGCTACCGTGTATGGCGCTGATGCCCCGGTTCCTTATGTGGAAACCACGCAGATCGGTGGCACGACCAGCCCTTACGGCACCTCGAAACTGATGGTGGAATTCATCCTGCGCGACTATGCCAAAGCCAATCCGGAATTCAGCGTAATTGCACTGCGTTACTTCAATCCGGTGGGCGCACACCCGTCAGGGCAGATTGGTGAAGATCCGAACGGTATTCCCAATAACCTGTTGCCATACATCGCTCAGGTGGCTATTGGACGCCTGGAGAAGTTGGGGATTTTTGGTGATGATTATCCCACGAAAGACGGCACCGGCGTACGTGATTATATCCATGTGATGGACCTGGCGGAAGGTCACCTGAAAGCGCTGGATCATCTGCCTGCCATCAGCGGTTATAAAGCTTACAACCTTGGCGCCGGGAAAGGCTATTCCGTTCTGGAAATGGTCAAAGCATTTGAAAAAGCGTCTGGTCGTTCCGTACCTTATCAAATTTCCCCTCGCCGGGCTGGCGACCTGGCCGCCTTCTGGGCCGATGCCTCACTGGCGGAGAAAGAACTGAACTGGCGTGTTTCCCGCGGTATCGACGAAATGATGCGCGATACCTGGAACTGGCAGAGTAAGAACCCGGAAGGATACCGTTAAGCGCTATTTCAGGATTTCAACTTTGATCAATAAACCCAGCGATAATGCTGGGTTTTTGTCTATTTGTGCCAGCGAAAATTTTAAATACTATTATAGTGATGAAATTTATCTTTTTTGGTTAAAAGATAACCTTTAATTGCACGGGAAAGAATATGTTCCACTCCTGAACGAACGATATCGCTGATACATTATCCTGATTTCTGCCTGATCGGCTATATTGTTGCACGATGGACTATCCGGGTAAGAACTGTCTGGATAGTTCTGATTTTAGTTAGTTTTCATAATGGCAGAATGCTACAATTGTCAGTTATAGCACTGAGCCATATGGGATAAAGTATGGTAAATAAAGGATTATATTCATAGTGTTAGATAACCGGGTGCTTGTTCATACCATGGTGAGATGAAGCGTGAGCAAGGATTCAGCTCAAAATTTTAGTCTGCACAGTGGGGCCGCTAACCCAAGGGCGGTAGCATGGCTGAAATTCACCCAATCAACATGATCGGGGAAACTCAATAATTTACTGTTATTGTTCCAAATCACTTCCGTTTAGAGACGCGCTATGAAGATTTTGATCACTGGTGGTGCTGGATTCATTGGTTCAGCGGTGGTAAGACATATCATCCAGGATACGCAGGATTCCGTTATTAACGTGGATAAGTTGACCTATGCGGGTAATCTTGAATCCATCAAAGATGTCAGCAGCAGTGAGCGTTATCGATTTGTCCAGTTGGATATTTGTGATACCAATGGCCTGATCAAAGTAATGAACGAGTTAAAGCCGGATGCCATCATGCATCTGGCGGCGGAAAGCCATGTTGATCGGTCTATCACTGGTCCCGCCGATTTTGTGCAGACCAATGTGGTGGGAACTTACAGTTTGCTCGAAGCCGCCCGTCAATATTGGAGCACACTCAGCGCAGACAAAAAGCAGGCGTTCCGCTTCCACCATATTTCCACCGATGAAGTTTATGGCGACTTACCTCATCCGGATGAAATGAGCGGTGAATTGCCGCTGTTTACCGAAACAACGTCTTATGCGCCAAGCAGTCCTTATTCTGCCACCAAAGCGGCCAGTGATCACCTGGTCAGGGCATGGGGACGTACCTATAAGCTGCCGGTAATCATCACCAACTGTTCTAATAATTATGGCCCTTATCATTTCCCAGAGAAATTAATCCCACTGATAATCATCAATGCACTGGAGAAAAAGCCATTACCTGTCTACGGTAAAGGCGATCAGATCCGTGACTGGCTGTATGTCGAGGATCACGCGCGGGCATTGTACAAAGTGGTGACTGAAGCTGAAGTTGGCAGCAACTATAACATCGGTGGTCACAATGAGAAAAAAAACCTCGACGTTGTTGAGACTGTTTGCAAATTGCTGGATGAGCTAAAGCCCACAGATGGCCACTATGCCGATCTGATTACTTACGTGAATGACCGTCCGGGCCATGATCGCCGTTATGCCATCGACTCAACAAAGATTCAGAAAGAGCTGGGCTGGAAACCGCAGGAAACATTCGAAAGTGGATTACGAAAAACAGTTCAGTGGTACCTGAGCAACAGTGAATGGGTTGATAACGTGAAAAGCGGCGCTTACCAGAGCTGGATCGAACAACATTACGAGAAGCGTGGCTGATGAAGATTCTTTTATTGGGTAAAAATGGTCAGGTTGGCTGGGAATTGCAGCGGGCGCTGGTACCGTTAGGTAATCTGACCGCCCTGGATCGTCATTCAACCGATTATTGTGGTGATTTATCCAACCCAGAGGGTATTGCCGCGACTATCTTAGCGATAAAACCTGATGTTATCGTCAATGCTGCAGCATACACCGCTGTTGATAAAGCCGAAGCCGAGGCTGACATGGCTGCGATCCTGAATACCTCTGCAGTGGCATCAATGGCCGAAGCGGCTGAGAAAGTTGGGGCTCTGTTGGTCCATTATTCCACGGATTACGTGTTCAATGGTCGGGGAGAAAAACCCTGGGTTGAATCAGATGTGACTGATCCGCTGAACGTTTATGGTAAAACCAAGCGCGATGGGGAAGATGCGATTGCGGCAGCCTGTAGCCACTATCTGATCTTTCGTACCAGCTGGGTCTATGCGGCAAAAGGTAAGAATTTTGCGAAGACCATGCTAAAACTGGCAGCTGAAAGAGAGGAATTGTCAGTTATCAACGATCAGTTTGGTGCGCCAACAGGCGCCGAATTGATCGCGGACTGTACTGCGCATGCTATCCGCAAAACCAAAGTTCAGCCGCAGCTTGCAGGTGTTTATCATCTGATTGCCAGTGGCACGACAACCTGGCACGATTATGCCGCGTTCGTTATCAAAAAAGCGCGAGAAAAAGGGCTGGCGTTGCAGGTCAATAAAGTTATCCCTGTCGCTACATCGGCATTTCCAACAGCGGCTAAGCGACCAGCGAATTCAAGACTGGATATTACAAAATTCCAGCAGAGTTTTGAATTGATGCTGCCGGACTGGCGTATTGGTGTAGAGCGTATGCTCGCTGAAATTATTGGATAAATTCTAAAATTCAGCATCAGAAAAATGCTGATAAATTGGTGACAATGTATTATGACAAAGAATAAAGGTATTATCCTGGCGGGTGGCTCCGGAACAAGACTTTACCCTGTTACGATGGCCGTCAGTAAGCAACTGTTGCCTATCTATGATAAGCCGATGATTTACTACCCGTTGAGCACCCTGATGATGGCAGGTATTCGCGATATTTTGATCATCAGCACGCCGCAGGATACGCCACGTTTTGCAAGCCTGTTAGGGGATGGTTCTCAGTGGGGGTTATCAATCCAGTATAAAGTCCAGGAAAGCCCAGATGGTCTGGCGCAGGCTTTTATTCTTGGCGAAGAATTTATCGGTGATGATGCTTGCGCATTGATTCTGGGTGATAACATTTTCTATGGGCATGAGCTGAGTAAGCAGTTGGAAGACGCCTGCAATAAAAAACAAGGGGCGACTGTCTTTGCTTATCACGTTCAGGATCCAGAACGTTATGGCGTCGTCGAGTTCGATAAAGAGGGGAAAGCTATCTCTCTGGTGGAGAAACCTGAACATCCCAAGAGTAACTATGCCGTGACTGGTCTCTATTTTTACGACAACAGCGTAGTCGAAATTGCCAAATCTTTGAAGCCTTCGCCTCGCGGCGAGCTGGAAATTACCGATGTGAATCGTATTTACATGGAGAACGGTCAGCTTTCTGTTTCGATCATGGGACGTGGGCATGCCTGGCTGGATACCGGGACCCATCAGAGCATGATGGAGGCCAACAATTTTATCCAAACCATCGAAACCCGTCAGGGACTGAAAGTTTGCTGCCCGGAAGAGATAGCTTTTCGTAAGAAGTTCATTGATGCAGAACAGCTGAAAAAGCTGGCGAAACCACTGTGCAAAAATGACTATGGTAAATATTTGATGGTGCTGGCAGAGGGGAAGATCTGAGATGAAAGTGATTGAAACCAGTATTCCGGATGTGAAGATTATCGAACCCACTGTCTTTGGCGATGAGCGTGGTTTTTTTATGGAAACGTGGCAGCAGAAGAAATTTGAAGAATTGGTTGCTCAACGTCAATTTGTTCAGGATAATCATTCTAAGTCCACTCAAGGTATCCTACGTGGTCTGCACTATCAGACTGAAAATACCCAAGGTAAACTGGTTCGTGTTGTTGCTGGAGAAGTATTTGATGTAGCGGTAGATATGCGAGAGTCATCTGAAACCTTCGGACAATGGGTTGGGGTTTTCCTTTCAGCAGATAACAGACGTCAGCTTTGGGTGCCGGAAGGTTTTGCTCACGGTTTTTATGTGACATCTGAATCTGCAGAATTCGTTTATAAATGTACGGACTATTATAATCCGAGTCATGAACATACATTGCAGTGGAATGATTCTACTATTGGTGTTGAATGGCCTATTATTACTGGTAATGAACCACTGCTTTCGGCTAAGGATCAGGCTGGGAAATTTTTCCACGAAGCAGTTTATTTTAAATGATATTAAAAATGTAATTACTCTTTAAAAGAATAATGATGGCATCATTATTCTTTTATGCTGGGATGTTATAATAACTGAAGTTATTTTTATTATAGATTATATTATGATATCCAATGATAGTATGGTTCTGAAATGTTTAAAGATGACAATATAAGCATCCTATTTTGTAGCTATAATGGTGAAAAATATATTAGGGAGCAACTTGATTCCATTATTGAACAGACATATAGGAACTGGACTCTTTATATATCTGATGATGGTTCAACAGATAACACTCTTAATATTATCAATGAATATAGGGAAAAACTACCAGAGAATAAGTTAGTTTTGTTGGACGGTCCTCAAAAAGGTTTTGCAGCTAACTTTCTATCTTTGATGAAAAAACCTGATATTCAGTCATCATACTATGCGTTCAGTGATCAGGATGATATCTGGCTTAAAACGAAGCTAGAACGTGCAGTGAATGCTATAAAAGATATTGAAAAATCATATAATTCGCAATGTATTCTCTATGGAGGGCGAACCAGGCTTATTAATGAAAAAAAAGAAGTCATTGGTCATTCTTCCATTTTTAATTGTGATTTGACATTAGAAAATGCACTACTGCAAAGTTTTTCTGGTGGAAATACAATGCTTTTTAATGATGTTTTGAAAAAGAAAATTGAATTACTACCTGAAGATATTTCAATTGTCTCCCATGATTGGTATCTATATATTATATGCTCTGCCTTTTGTGGCATTAATATTTATGACCCTGAACCTCAGATTCTTTACCGACAGCATTCTAGTAATTTGGTTGGTAGTAATTTAGGATTACTATCGAAAATAGAACGTTTCCGGCGTCTCTATCAGGGGCAGTTTGCAGAATGGAATTTTATAAATAAGCAGAGTCTTGATTTTTATTATCAGGAGTTCCCCCCCGCTCAGCAAGAGGTGATTAACTATTTTTATTCATGCGGTAGCAGTAATATTTTGCGTAGAATAAAAGGATTTAAGTCGGCGAAAGTTTATCGTCAGTCTGGATTTGAAACTTTTTTATTTTTTCTAATTAATATTTTCAATAAATTAGTCTAATATAGGATTGAATTTGGTGAGAAAATGAGAGTATTTATTAACAAGTTGAAATGGATGTTTTTGAAAGTTATATTATTTTCCTACTATGGGTTCCTTTCTTTTAGAGATGGAATAAAAATAAAAAAATATCAAAATATTGTTCATAAAAAGGAATATAATGGGCAAAAAGTAATGTTATTAGCGCTTTATGAAAAATCACAACTGAGAAGTGATACTGTTGAGCTATTAAAAGCTGCTAAGAAGCAAGATATTTACATCATTGCTGTAAATACTTTAAAATTAAAGCCAGAATGTTATTTTCCTGAGCTTATTGATATTTATATTGAACGTGAAAATTATGGGAGAGATTTTGGTAGCTATCAGACCGGAATGAATTATTTTTATAAGAGTAAAATTTCCGAATCTTGTTCTCGGTTGTTAATTATTAATGATAGTGTCTTTTTCTCCCTTAAAGGGCTTGATGAATTTATAAGTCAACTCTTTTCAACTGATTTAGAAGTTTTAGGTGCTACAGAAAATAGTCAGCATTCACATCATTTGGGATCTTTTTGTGTGTCAGTCTGTGGAAATATAGCAAGAGATAAAAAATTTGAAAATTTCTGGAAAAATTATAAATCATCAAATGTCAGGCCGCTTGTTATTAAACGAGGGGAGTTTGCACTAAGTAAACTATTGAAGTCTCTGGTCAGTTCTGAACAGCAATTCAAGTCTCTTTATAATGTACTGCTGTTAGAAAAAAAATTGAAGTCTGATCCCTATATCCTCGATAATTACTTTTATTTTAGAAGGGAAGGTGATCGTGCCTGGTCTAATAAAAACCTTCTTAACTATTTTGAAGAAGATAGGATTCTAAAATCATTTCTTGATGATTATATCTCTAAGTGTAAGTTAGAGAATCGGGATTCCGATTATGTTACTAAGAAAGATGAGGATGAAAAGGAAATTAATTATATAGATTTCTTGAGTTTTATTTCACGGTTGGACTATAAAACTGTTCCTTTTGGTAATATCCTACAGGAAAAACTCATTGCTCTTTATATGGAAGAGTTCACTTGGGGATCTCAAATTCATATTAATTGTCTCATAATGCATTACTTGGGACTTCCTATCATTAAACTCGACTTACTATTCCGCTGTGTTTGTAATATGAATGATTTGATAAAATTGAGAGACCAACTCGATGAGTCACAGCAGGATGAATTTATGGCGCTGATGTCAACAAGACTTTGTGGTGATAAATTCTTGGTTGGGTTTAATCGACTGGCATATCAGCATGGGATTTTATAATGTCTCTTTTAAAGAACACTCCAGGCCTTGATGATTTGGTCGGTGCAATGAAATCATTTCATGTTATCCGTGTAATGGGAGGACAGGATATTCGTCAGCGTTATAAACGTTCTCGTCTTGGACCATTTTGGATTACCATTAGTATGGCGGTAATGATTACTACTATGGGGCTTGTTTTTGGTAATCTTTTTAAAACACCGCTACATGATTTCCTACCTTACCTTACTCTTGGTTTGATCATTTGGGGGTTCTTGCTGAGTTGTATTACAGAGGGTTGTGATTCCCTCATCTCTGCTGAGGGTATCATTAAGCAACTCCCGGTGCCATTACATGTACATGTTCTACGCGTAGTATGGAAAAACTTCATTATTTTTATGCATAATATAGTCATCTTTCCTTTGGTTCTACTGGCCGTTGGAAAAGGAGTTGACTGGCATGTAGTGTTAGCTATTCCAGGATTTATCTTACTTGCGCTAAATATATCCTGGATGTTAGTGGTGATGTCATTAATATGTGCGCGCTTTCGAGACATGACTCAAATAATTCTCAGCATAATGCAGGTTATTTTCTATCTGACTCCCGTAATCTGGATGCCTCAGTTATTGACGCATCGAATAGGTACAGTTCTGCTAGATTTTAATCCATTCTATCATTTTATTAATGTGGTAAGATCTCCTTTACTCGGACAGGCGCCCTCAGTAACCACTTGGATTGTTACTATTGTCATGGCAATTATAGGTGTTGTTTTTTCTACAATCATGACTGGCAAATTTAAATATCGTGTGCCCTACTGGGTTTAGGAATTACTATGGCTATTATCAAATTTAAAGATGTGGGCATAGATTTCCCCATATTTGATGCGGCTTCCCGGTCGATAAAAAAGAATTTTATGAGTTTTGCCACCGGTGGGAAAGTTGGTGAGAATAATGGTAAGGTTGTCGTATCCGCACTAAATAATTTAAATTTTGAAATCAAGGATGGGGAGCGTATTGGTCTAATTGGTCATAACGGGTCAGGAAAAACAACACTGTTGCGTATGTTTAGCCGTGTTTACCATCCAACCTCTGGTGCCGCTATTATTGAAGGTGATATTGGATCATTGATTTCAATATCTCTTGGAATTAATCCAGAATTTACTGGTCGAGAGAATATTTATATTCGAGGGGCATTACTTGGTCTACGTAAGAAAGATATCGACGGTAAGATCGATGAAATTATCGACTTTACTGATTTAGGGGATTTTATCGATATGCCAGTTAGAACGTATTCGTCTGGCATGCAGATGAGACTAGGGTTTAGCGTTTCGACAATCTTTACTCCTGAAATATTATTGATGGATGAATGGTTATCGGTAGGGGATGAAAGTTTTAAAGAAAAAGCAGAAACCCGACTGAGCAATATCATCAATGCCACTAAAATATTGATTTTGGCTAGCCACAGTCATGATTTGATGGCGAAGGTGTGTACAAGGATTCTCTGGCTGGAACATGGAACGGTCAAGATGGATGGTAAGCCGGAAGATATTCTGCCCTTATACTTCAAAACACACATTAAAAAAGCTGATTTAGTATAAAACCAGGTAATTGGTCATCTTCGTTCTATGTGGACTAATATTTATTAATTTGTTCTTTTGCAACAAATATTACCAATTGCACCAATCGCTACCTTTTATCGGCTATCCTGAGTTAACATATTTGCCACTTTAACATGCGGCGTGCTGAAAACGCTGTGAGTGACCTTCAGACAGGAGTATGTAATGTCCAAGCAACAGATTGGCGTTGTAGGTATGGCAGTAATGGGTCGTAACCTGGCTCTTAACATTGAGAGCCGCGGCTATACTGTATCCATCTTTAACCGCTCTCGTGAGAAGACTGATGAAGTTATCGCTGAGAATGCAGGCAAAAAACTGGCTCCTTACTACACCATCGAAGAATTTGTGGCTTCTCTTGAGAAACCGCGCCGCATCTTACTGATGGTTCAGGCCGGTGAAGCAACGGACAAAACCATCGCTTCCCTGACGCCACATCTGGATAAGGGCGATATCCTGATCGATGGCGGTAATACCTTCTATAAAGACACTATCCGCCGTAACCGCGAACTGTCTGCACAGGGTTTTAACTTTATCGGTACCGGTGTTTCCGGTGGAGAAGAGGGCGCCCTGAAAGGTCCATCCATCATGCCCGGTGGGCAGAAAGAAGCCTATGATCTGGTCGCCCCCATTCTGGACAAAATTGCCGCGCGCGCTGAAGGCGAAGCCTGTGTGGCCTATATTGGTCCAGATGGTGCCGGTCACTATGTAAAGATGGTGCATAACGGTATCGAATACGGTGATATGCAACTGATCGCAGAGGCCTATTCGCTGCTGAAAAACGCGTTGAACCTGAGTAATGAAGAGCTGGCTAAGACCTTCAGCGAATGGAACAAGGGTGAACTCAGCAGCTATTTGATCGATATCACCAAAGATATCTTCACCAAGAAAGATCAAGACGGTAACTACCTGGTTGATGTCATTCTGGATGAAGCCGCCAACAAAGGTACCGGTAAGTGGACCAGCCAGAGTTCTTTGGATCTCGGCGAGCCACTGTCCCTGATTACCGAGTCGGTGTTTGCCCGCTACCTGTCTTCACTGAAGACACAGCGTGTCGCGGCTTCTAAAGTATTGAGTGGCCCGGCAGTTAAGGCTTTCTCCGGTGACAAAGCTGAATTCATTGAGAAAGTTCGGCGCGCACTGTATCTGGGCAAAATCGTTTCTTACGCCCAGGGCTTCTCTCAGTTGAAAGCGGCGTCTACTGAAAACAACTGGAACCTGAATTACGGTGAGATTGCTAAAATCTTCCGTGCGGGTTGTATCATTCGCGCACAGTTCCTGCAGAAAATTACTGATGCTTATGCCGATAACGCGGACATCGCTAATCTGTTGCTGGCGCCGTATTTCAAAAATATCGCGGATGAGTATCAGCAGGCGTTGCGTGATGTTGTGGCTTATGCTGTGCAGAACGGTATCCCAACACCGACCTTCTCCGCAGCTATCGCTTACTATGACAGCTATCGTTCAGCGGTGCTGCCAGCGAACCTGATCCAGGCTCAGCGTGATTACTTCGGTGCGCATACTTACAAGCGTATTGATAAAGAAGGTGTGTTCCACACTGAATGGCTGGATTAATTTAGTTCAGCAATCAGGCAAAGGGCTTCCCACGGGAAGCCCTTTTTCGTTGATGCCATCGGGGAATGACTGTGTGGCCTCAGGGAACCAGTAAATTCCCTTCGCGGATAGCGTCAGTACCGGCCAGGCGGGTGACCAGCATCCCGGTGGTGGCGAATCGCATCCAGTGGCGGGCATAAAGCAGTCCACCATGTTCTGCCTGCAGCGGGGTGAGTTGATCGGTCAGTGGGTCGAGAATGTCGGCCACCACCTCGCCGGGTTTGATCCATTCGCCAATGTCACGGCGGTGCAGGATGACGCCGGAATGGGGGGTGGCGATATACTCACAGGCGGCGAGCGGCATGGCGGGATGTATCAGCGGCGGTAATTCAGCCGCGGTTCCAGCAATATAGCCACCTCTTATCAGCGCATTGATAATGGCCTCAGCATCCTGCTGTGCCTGAGAATGGCTGACATCTCTCACACCGCGTAGTTCCAGCGTTACCGGTTTCAGTCCCTGGGGGAGTGGAAAGCGATCGCCGAGAGTGCGTTGCAGGTGCTGCCATGGTTCACAACAGGCCTCGTCAAAAGGCTCTCCCCCCGAGACTTCCGCCACCAGTTGCACCGCGCTACCCAGATAGCGAGCCAGCGGCTCAATGTCGGGCCATGCTTGTGGCGTGGTGTAGAGGTGGGGAATGGCTTCCCAGTCACAGTGCATATCAATCATCAGATCGGCCTGACAGGCCATGCGCATCAGGGTATGGCGTTGTGATTCCAGTTCGGTAACTGGCTGATGAGCATCGAAATAGTGCTGAATGGCGTCGCGGATTAACTGCCGATTTTGTGTGATATCCTGAGTTAATACAGAAGAAAGTTGTGTTACCAGCGACGGGCCGAGTGCCGGGAACCGGCGGTTGAAATCCTGGCCGGAATGGACGTCAAAGCGGCCAAGATGGCTACCGTGCCAATGTTGCCCCAATGCCAGTGGGTTGGCCACCGGCACCAGGGTAACCTGTGCCAGCAGGTGTCCCGCCGCTTCCAGCTCGCTGAATTTCTGCTTAAGATACCAGGCAACGGCCACACCGGGCAGCTCATCGCCGTGCAGCGCCGCCTGGATATAGACCTGGCGTGGGCAATTTTCGCCAAAGTGGTAGCTGATGATTTCACGTTGTGTGCCCAGAGAGGCGCTGAGCAGGGGATGATGGCGTTGTTGCATAGTCAGGTCACTTTACTGGCAGTGAAAAAAGTCGGGGGAATAACACGGGTCCCCCGAGTTGCGCATGATTAAGTTGTTTGCACCGTGTTTACTGGTCAGGTCGCGGCGTTACGGCTTGACGGAGATATCGATGTCAAAATAGCGCTTTTGAAGCTGGTCAAAGGTACCGTTGCGGGTAATTTCAGCGAAGGCATTATCCAGCGCCGTTTTTAGCTCGGTATCGCCTTTACGCAGACCAATCGCCGTGCCGGGGCCGATAATGGGATCTTCCACTTTCGGTCCGGCCAGCTCAAAATCTTTTCCCTCCGGGCGTTTGAGGAAGCCCATCGCCGCCTGTGCCGCGTCAGTGAATACCGCATCCAGACGACCAGAGACCAGATCGCTCTCAACCTGGGCCTGATCGCCGTAAGGCACCACCTTCACGCCGTGCGGTTGCCATTTCAGCAGCGCATAGCGCTCCTGTACCGTACCCTGTTCCACGCCGACCGTTTTCCCTTGCAGGGATTCGGCGGTGGGCTGCAGCCCTGAGCCTTTACGGGCAACCAGTTGGGTTTTGGTATCGTACAGCGGTACGGTGAAGTCGATCTGCTTCAGGCGTTCTGCGGTGATCCCCATATCTGACAGGATCGCATCAAACTTACGCGCTTTCAGCGCCGGGATCATCCCGTCAAACTGGCTTTCAACCCAGACGCACTTCGCCTGCATCTGGGCGCAGAGTGCATTACCCAGATCGATATCAAAACCCACCAGCTTGCCTTGTGGTGTTTTTGATTCAAAAGGGGGGTAGGTTGGGTCAACCGCGAAGCGCACCTGGTCGATTTTTGCCTGAGCGGCGAAGGCGCAACCCGCCAGCAGTGCCAGAACCGTCACCTGACGCAGGCGAGTGGAGAATGTCATTTTAGTCATAATTCCTTTCATCTTAATAGCGTTAGACTGGCCGACAGCGTACCTGTTCACCCGCAGCCTGTGAATCACTATTTGCGGATATCCGCCCGCGTAAAGCGGCCTATCCGCTGATAGTCCTGTGCATCCAGTACTATCGATGTTTCCAGCCGTCCGGCATTAAAAGCGATCTCACGGTTACGCTCGCACAGCGTGGGATCGACCACCACCTGCAGTTCGTCATGGAAACTGAACGGAGGAATGGCACCGAACACGCAGCCTGTCAGGCGATCCACTTCCGCCGGGCTGGCCAGCGAAGCCCGCAGACCGCCGACAGCGTTGGCCACCTTGCTCAAATCCGCCTGTTGATCAGCGGGAAGCACCGCCAGTACGTACTGCTTAACGCCGTTGCCTTTGACATGACAAACCAGTGCTTTAGCGCCCTGGCTAATCGCTGTGCCACGTATAGCCGCCACCTCTTCACATTTTCCGCAGGGCGCATGTTCTACCCGTTTATAATTGGCGAGCTGGCCATCAAGCAGGGCGGTCAGTTTCTCGAAAGTGGTCATGGTCGCTCCTAAATATGGCTTATTCTTTATGCCGTTGACGCAGATTATTGATAACCGTACTCAGACTCAGCCCCTGATCCTGCAGCAGCACCAGCAGGTGGTAGATCAGGTCCGAGGCTTCGTTGGTCAGCTCAAAACGGTCATTGACGGTGGCCGCCAGCGCAGTTTCGACGCCTTCTTCGCCCACTTTCTGCGCGATACGCTTAGTGCCGCTGGCGTAAAGGCTGGCGGTGTAAGAGCTTTTAGGATCGGCATGTTTACGTTCAGCCAGCAGTTGCTCCAGTTGCCAGAGAAATGTCCAGTCCGGGGCGGCGGGCGAGAAGCAACTGGAAGTGCCGAGATGACAGGTGGGGCCGACAGGGTTGACCAGCACCAGTAGCGTGTCGTTATCGCAATCCGGGGTGATGCTGACGACACTGAGGAAGTGCTCAGAGGTTTCACCTTTGGTCCACAGGCGCTGTTTGGTACGCGACCAGAAAGTGACTCTGCCGCTTTCCAGCGTTTTCGCCAGCGCCTGCTGGTTCATATAACCGTGCATCAGCACCTCGCCAGAAACAGCATGCTGAATGATGGCCGGCATCATGCCGTCGGTTTTTACCCAATCCAGTTGGGTAAGCTGTTGTTCTGTTAACACGCGCGAATCTCCACACCTTTTTCAGTCAGGAACGTTTTCAGCTCCCCGATATTAATAATCTGCTTATGGAAGACGGACGCGGCCAGCGCGCCATCCACATTCGCATCGCGGAAGGCTTGATAGAAATGTTCCATGTTGCCTGCGCCTCCGGAGGCGATCAACGGTACTTTGCACACGGCACGTACTTTTTGTAGTTGGATCAGATCATAGCCGTTACGCACCCCGTCCTGATTCATCATGTTCAGGACGATTTCACCCGCGCCGCGCCGTTGTACTTCCTGTACCCAGTCCAGCGTTTGCCAGGTGGTCACTCGGGTACGGCTTTCGTCACCGGTATACTGGTTAACATGGTATTTGCCCGTTTCATGGTCATACCAGGTATCGATCCCCACCACAATGCACTGCACGCCAAAGCGATCAGCCAGGCGGGTAATCAGTTCAGGATCGGCCAGCGCCGGGGAGTTGACTGAAATCTTATCCGCGCCGAAAGAGAGGATTTGAGCGGCATCGTCCACCGTTTTAATCCCGCCCGCCACGCAAAACGGAATATCAATCACTTCCGCCACGCGCGACACCCAACTCTTATCCACCACACGCCCATCCGCTGACGCGGTGATGTCATAAAACACCAGTTCGTCAGCCCCTTCCTGGGCATAGCGTTGGGCCAGGGGCACGATATCACCAATAATCTCGTGATTGCGGAACTGAACGCCTTTGACGACCTGGCCGTCACGGACGTCCAGGCAGGGGATTATCCGTTTTGCCAGCATGAGATCGCCTCCGATACGGTGAATTTTCCTTCCAGCAGGGCGCGGCCGACGATGACCCCTTGTACACCAGAGCCGCGCAGGGCGTTAATGTCCGCCAGGGAACCGATGCCGCCGGAAGACTGGAAGGCAATCTGTGGATAGCGGGCGGATACTTCACGATACAGTGCGACATTAGCACCGCTCAACGTACCATCGCGGGAGATATCGGTGCAGAGCACGTGCCGCAGTCCAAAGGGTTGAAACTGTTCGATGACCTCTTCCAGGGTCACATTCGCCGCTTCCTGCCAGCCGCTGATCGCCACTTCTTTGCGGTTGTCAGCATCAATCCTGACATCCAGCGCCAGCACGATAGCCTCTGCGCCGTATTGTTTAAACCAGTTTTGTACCGCTTGCGGCTGTTTTATCGCGGTGGAACCTACCACCACGCGGGTCGCTCCGGCTGTCAGTAGCGCGTCCACGTCTTCACGGGTGCGGATACCGCCGCCAACCTGTACCGGAACGCTGACGCCCGCTAACAGTTTTTTTAACAGCGGAATTTGTCGTGCCGCGGGATCTTTGGCGCCGGTCAGGTCCACCAGGTGCAGGACTTCAGCGCCTTGTGCCTGGTAATCCTGTAATCGGGGCAGGGGATCGTTACCATAATCGCGTTGCTGGCCATAGTCGCCCTGATGCAGACGTACGACCTTGCCATCAATCAAATCTAATGCGGGGATAATCATACCCGTTACATCTCCAGGAAGTTTTTCATCAACTGAGCGCCTGCGGTGCCGGAACGCTCCGGGTGAAACTGCACACCGAAGAAATTGTCTTTTTGTACCGCGGCGGTAAACGGCGCACCGTAGCGGCATTGCGCGATAGTGTATGGGTTCACCGGCATCGCGTAGCTGTGGACGAAATAGAACCAGCTGCCGTCCGGGATATCGCGAAACAGGGGATTTCCGGCCAGTGGAGTGATGCGGTTCCACCCCATATGGGGTAATGGCAGGCCGTGATCCTGCATGCGCAACACTGGCTGGTCGATAATCCCGAGGGTTGGCACACCACCGCTTTCATCGCTCTGCGTCCCCAGTAACTGCATGCCCAGGCAGATACCCAGTACGGGCTGGCGACAGGATTTGACCAGACTGACCAGTTCGCGATCCCGTAGCTGATCCATTGCCGCCTGCGCCGTACCGACGCCCGGCAGGAACAGTTTATCCGCCTGCAAGACGACAGCGGATTCGCGACTGACCTGCGGCTCATAGCCAAGGCGCTGTATCGCCCATTTCACCGAAGAGAGATTGGCGCAGCCAGTGTCGAGGATCACCACATTCATTTACAGCACTCCTTTCGAGCTGGGCAGGGTGTTGCCTTCAACGCGGATCGCCTGGCGCAAGGTGCGCCCGAAGGCTTTGAACAGGCTCTCAACCCGGTGATGGTCGTTTTTGCCTTTAGTTTTCAGGTGCAGGGTGCTGGCCATCGCGTAAGAGAGTGAGCGGAAGAAGTGCTCGACCATCTCGGTGCTCAGATCGCCGACACGCTGATAATTGAATTCGGCTTTGTATTCCAGATGAGGTCGACCAGAGATATCCAGCGCACAGCGAGCCAGACATTCATCCATCGGCAGCACGAAACCAAAGCGACCAATACCGCGCTTGTCGCCAAGCGCTTTCAGCAGCGCCTCACCCAGCGCCAGACCGGTGTCTTCCACCGTATGATGATCGTCAATATAAAGATCCCCCTTCACCTCAATGTTCATGCGGAAACCGCCGTGGGTAGCGATTTGGTCCAGCATATGGTCGAAGAAACCGACGCCGGTATTGAACTGGCTATTGCCTTCACGATCCAGCCAGACTTCTACGTGGACCTGGGTTTCTTTGGTATGACGATCAACCACCGCGTGGCGATCACGTTGGGTCAGTTGCCGCCCAATCGTTTGCCAGTTCAGGCCATCTTTCGAATAATGCAGCCCCTGAATTCCCATATTGCTGGCTAACTGCAGGTCAGTGGTCCGATCGCCAATTACATAACTGTTAGCGGTATCCAGCACCCCTTCGGCCAGCCAGGCGGCGACCATTTTGGTTTTTGGCTTGCGGCAGTCACAGTTGTCTTCCGGCTTATGCGGGCAAATCAGCACCGCGTCAAAGTGGATCCCCTGAGAAGTCAGGATCTGCATCATCAGGTTATGTGGGCTATCAAAGTCTGCCTGCGGGAAACTGGCGGTACCGAGGCCATCCTGATTGGTCACCATCACCAGTTTAAATCCAGCCTGTTGCAGCGACAGCAGGGTGGGGATGACATCCGGCTCAAAAGCCAGTTTGTTGAGGCTGTCCACCTGAAAATCTTCCGGTGGCTCAGTAATAATGGTCCCGTCACGATCGATAAAAAGTACTTTCTGGCTCATGCTTGCTCCCTGGAAACAGACGCGCCCGCCAGGGCCTGTAATGCAGCGATCACCCGGTCGCATTCTTCACGGGTGCCGATAGAAATACGCAGGCATCCTGACAGCCCCGGCTGTGTGTTCTGATCACGCAGAATAATGCCCTGATCCCACAGGTTTTTAAACACCAGACTGGAATTGGTAAAGCGCGCCAGCACGTAGTTGGTGTCGCTGTTATAGACCTGTTCTACGCACCCGCATTCACGCAGGTCGGCGATCAACTTCTCGCGGTTGGCAATCAGTTGGCGGGTGTGTTCTCTCATGAGCACCAGGCCCTGTTCGCTCAATGCCTGGGCGGCGATATCGGCCACCGGGGTGGAGAGCGGATAAGGTGCGATGACCTTCATCAGCAGCTCAATCACTTCAGCATTAGCCAGCGTAAAACCACAGCGTAAACCCGCCAGCGCAAAGGCTTTGGACAGGGTGCGCAGGATAACCAGTTGTGGATAGTCTTGCAGCCAGCTGCTCAACGTGGCCTGCGGACAGAATTCAATATAGGCTTCGTCGGCCACCACCAGCGCTTTGCCGCGCGTCATCTCCAGTAACTGACGGATATCATCAGGATTGATAACGTTACCGGTGGGGTTGTTCGGGCTGCAGACATAGACCACCTTTACGCCATCCAGTTGTGCAGCAATCGCGGGCAGGTTGAGCTGCCAGTTATCACGCGCCGCCACTGTGCGGTGTTCCACGCCAAAAGTCTCTGCGCTGACGTGGTACATGCCGTAGGTGGGGGGACAGAACAGGACGGCATCTTTGCCTGGTTCACAGAAAGCGCGGATCAACAGCTCAATGCCTTCATCAGCCCCCCGACAGACCAGCAACTGATCGGTGGTCACTCCGGCGTAGGCGGCATAGCGCTCAATCACCTGTTTCGGCTGGCATTCCGGATAGCGGTTTAGTGTTTGCTGACGGAGGTCAAAGGGCACCGCCAGCGGATATTCATTGGCGTTCAGCCACACATCGCCATTACCGCCCAGACGGCGGGCTGACTGATAGGGCGTCAGGGCGCGAACATTCGCCCGGGCCAGTGCGGCAATCTTGTTGCTCATGGTTGCTCCTTGAGCGCGGCAACGCGCAGGGTAACGGCATTTTTATGGGCGGTCAGTTGTTCTGCCGCAGCGAGAATTTCAATGGTGAGGGCCAACTGCATCAAGCCCTGCTTGCTGAGTTCCTGTACCGTCATACGTTTCTGGAAGTCGGCCAGCCCCAGGCTGGAACAGGTTGCGGTGTAACCATAGGTGGGCAACACATGGTTGGTGCCCGAAGCATAATCACCGGCAGATTCTGGCGACCAGTCCCCCAGGAACACCGAACCGGCGCTGGTGATGCTGTCGACCAGTTCGCGCGCCTGGCGGGTCTGGATGATCAGGTGCTCCGGTCCGTAGCGGTTACTGATCTCCACACACTGCTGCAAATCTTTCGCCACGATCAACCGGCTGCTGGCCAGCGCTTTGCGTGCGGTTTCAGCACGCGGCAGGGCCGCTAACTGTGTTTCTACCGCGCTGGCAACCGCTTGCGCCATATCCCATGACGGGGTCAGCAAAATGACCTGGGAATCCGGGCCGTGTTCCGCCTGAGACAACAGGTCAGAGGCGACAAAATCCGCGGTGGCGCGCTCATCGGCAATCACCAGGACTTCTGATGGTCCGGCGGGCATATCAATCGCCGCGCCATCAAGACGCTGGCTAACCTGGCGTTTGGCCTCGGTGACATAAGCATTGCCCGGCCCAAAAATCTTGTCGACTTTCGGCACAGATTCGGTGCCCAGCGCCAGCGCAGCAATAGCCTGTGCGCCGCCGACCTGAAACACTTCCTGCACGCCGCACAGGGTTGCCGCATACAGGATCTCATCGGCGATCGGCGGCGGAGAACACAGAACCACCCGTTTGCAACCCGCGATGCGGGCGGGGGTCGCCAACATCAGTACGGTAGAAAACAACGGGGCAGAGCCACCGGGGATATACAGGCCGACAGAGGCCAGCGGACGGGTGATTTGCTGGCAGCGCACCCCAGGCTGAGTTTCAATATCAACCGGCGGCAGTTGCTGCGCCACGTGAAACGTTTCGATATTGCGAACGGCGATAGCCATCGCCTGCTTGATTTCATCGCCAAGGCGCGCGGAAGCCGCTGCCAGCTGTTCTTCGGTCACGCGCAGGGCATTAACCTGGGTTTTATCAAAGGTGGCACTGTAATAGCGTAGCGCCTCGTCACCTTCTGCTTTCACCTTATCAAGGATTTCGCGGACGGTGGTTGTGATATTTTCTGACGCGGAAATCGCCGGGCGGGTCAGCAGCGCCTGTTGCTGCTCCGCACTGCATGCCTGCCAGTCGATCGGGGTTGCGAAGTTAGCCATCAGTCACTCCATCATCTTCTCAATCGGCAGCACCAGAATGGAACTGGCGCCCAGCGCCTTCAGTTTTTCCATCGTTTCCCAGAACAGCGTTTCGCTACTCACCATGTGCATGGCCACGCGACTTTTATCGCCCGCCAGCGGCAGTACCGTAGGGCGTTCGGCGCCAGGCAGCAGGGAAATAATATCTTCCAGACGCTCACTCGGGGCGTGCAACATAATGTATTTTGATTCACGGGCCTGGATAACGCCCTGAATTCGGGTCATCAGTTTATCAATCAGTTCCTGTTTCGCTGCGGGCATTTCGCCATCGCGCTGGATCAGACAGGCTTTGGAGCGATAAATGACTTCAACTTCACGCAGGCCATTAGCTTCCAGTGTGGCGCCGGTTGATACCAGGTCACAGATGGCATCCGCCAGACCGGCACGCGGCGCCACCTCGACAGAACCGTTCAGCAGGCAGGATTTAAAAGCCACCCCCTGTCGGTCGAGATATTTCTTCAGCAGGTGAGGATAAGAGGTGGCTATCCGGGCGTTTTGTAAACATTGTGGCCCACTATATTCATCGTCAACCGGCATAGCCAGCGACAGGCGGCAACCGCCAAAATCCAGGCGACGCAGGGTAAAATAGCGCGGGTCTTCACCCTGAGCGCGGCGAGTCAGCAACTCTTCTTCCAGCACATTTTCACCGATGATGCCGAGATCAACCACGCCATCCATCACCAGCCCTGGGATATCGTCATCGCGAACCCGCAGAATATCGATGGGCATGTTCTCGGCGAAGGCGATCAGACGCTGTTGTTGCAGGTTGATTTTGATCCCGCAACGGGCCAGCAGTTCGCGTGAATCATCGCTTAAACGGCCGGATTTCTGCATAGCTATGCGTAAACGCGTGTTATCTAACATCGGTACTTATCCTCTTTTCCTGTGACCTGATGAGCTCAGCAGTTCATCCATTGCGGGCCGGACAAGCGTCCAAAAAAAAGCCCCCGGAAGATGATCTTCCGGGGGCTTCTCTTGCGTCCTGCACCACTGGAAGATCCTAAACGTCTTCCAGCACACATCGCCTGAAAGACTAGTCAGGATGATGGTGATGATGGTGGTTGAATTGAACGCGAGTCATAAAATTTTCTCAGATAAATGTTGGGTCCTTATCGTGAGCAATAACCTAACCAGAATGCGCGCGCCGTGCAACCCTTTTTTGTTAATGACGCACGATTCTCTCATCATCTACTGATTGTCTCTGACCGATGGCTGGCGTAGTTTTAGGGCTTAATGGTGCGGATAATCACGGGAGTCAGGGGATGAAAAGCGTTGCGATAGTGGGGTTAGGCTGGCTGGGGATGCCTCTGGGGTTGTCGTTAACCGCCCGGGGCTGGCAGGTGACTGGCAGTAAAACCACTGCGGACGGTGTGGAAGCGGCGCGGATGTGTGGTATTGAAAGCTATTGTTTGACACTGACGCCTGAATTGGTTTGTGAACCCGGCGACCTCCGTGCCTTGCTGAGTGTCGATGCGTTGGTGATCACGCTGCCAGCCAGTCGTACCGCTGTTGGGGGCGGAAATTATCTGCTGGCGGTGCAGCAACTTGTCGACAGCGCGTTAGCCTTTGCTATCCCTCGGATTATCTTCACCAGTTCTACTGCCGTCTATGGCCGTGCGAGCGGAGTAACGCAAGAGAGCAGTCCGCTTGAACCGGTGACCGAAGCTGGTAACACGTTGAAGATGCTGGAAGACTGGCTGCATCATCTGCCTGGCACCTCGGTCGATATCCTGCGGCTTTCCGGGTTAGTCGGCCCGGGGCGACATCCGGGGCGCTTTCTGGCGGGTAAAACCGAGGTAGCCGATGGCAGCCACGGAGTTAACCTGGTGCATCTGGAAGATGTGATTGAGGCGATCACATTGCTGCTGCAAACCCCGAAAGGCGGCCATATCTACAACCTCAGTGCGCCAAAACACCCCGCCCGCAAGGTATTCTATCCCGCCGCTGCCCGTCAGTTGGGGCTGCCCGCACCCACTTTCCGCGAAGAGACGGAACCCGCCGCCGGCAAGATAATTGATGGCAGTCAGATCTGCCGTGATCTGGGCTTTGCGTATCAGTACCCTGACCCGGGGAATATGCCATGGCAATGAGTTGTGCATTGCATTGTATAAAGACCCCAACAGGTAGGTGTAGGTGATGTGAATTATCCCTGGACTTCCCTTCGCTTGCGACTGTGCCTGCAAACCGGGACTGATTTCCCGCATCGGCTGGTGATTTATCAAGCTGATCATTGGAGGAATGGCTAATATTAAAACCGAGTGAACCGTTGATCATCGCGACTACAATTGACGGTAGGCGGTAAAAACATCTTAATTATCACGGTGGCTCTGAACGGCTTGTTTTCTTCCCATCGGGTGGTGCAGAATATGCGCCCGGTAAAATGATATCTATAACCGACGCTTATTGATTGCGTCGGTTATTTTTTGCTGAAAAAACACGATTGCATTCAGGAGCCGGTTCACTACCGGATAGATACACGCTTTAAGCACGCATTGACGTGTCTTGTTGAGGATAAGTAAAAATGGGGCAACACTTTATTACCCCGGCGGCGGCCGGCAAACATCTGCGTGACGACTATGGCGCGGCAACGGGGTTTACCTTCATGTCCACCAACCCATCCATTACCCCAGATAAGCAAAACTCTCGCACCACGCGACGTTTCCCCGAGGATCAACGTAGAAAGGTTGACGCAATGGGGAGACTGAACCATGTCGCTTAATTCTCAGACTCCAGCGACTCAGTCGCGCGCGCAACTGAAAAAATCACTGACCTTACTACCGGTGGTGATGATCGGTCTGGCTTATATGCAGCCGATGACCTTGTTTGATACCTTTGGCATTGTTTCTGGTCTGACCGATGGCCATGTGGCCACGGCTTATGTTTTCGCTTTAATTGCGATCCTGTTTACTGCGCTGAGCTATGGCAAGTTGATTCGCCGCTTTCCGTCTGCGGGTTCGGCGTATACCTATGCCCAGAAGGCTCTCAGCCCTCATATTGGCTTTATGGTCGGCTGGTCATCGCTGCTGGACTACCTGTTCATGCCGATGATCAATATTTTGCTGGCAAAAATTTATTTTGAAGCGTTAGTCCCGGGGATCCCTTCGTGGATTTTTGTAGTGGTCCTGGTTGGATTTATGACGCTTTCTAACCTGAAAGGCATCAAGACGGTTGCCAATTTCAACAGCGTTATCGTGGTTTTGCAGGTGGTGGTGATGGTGGCCATTGTTGGCATGGTCATCTACGGCGTGGCTCATGGTGAAGGTAGCGGGACGCTGGCAAGCAGCAAACCCTTCTGGTCTGAAAACGCGCATGTTGTGCCGATGATTACCGGTGCGACCATCTTATGCTTCTCATTCCTCGGTTTTGACGGCATCAGCTCATTGTCTGAAGAGACGAAAGACGCGGGGCGGGTGATCCCGAAAGCGATCTTCCTGACGGCGCTGATTGGTGGGGTGATTTTTGTGGTGGTGTCTTACTTCCTGCAACTGTACTTCCCCGATATCTCGCGTTTTAAACATCCTGATGCGTCGCAGCCGGAAATTATGCTTTATGTGGCGGGTAAAACTTTCCAGTTTGCCATCCTGATTTTCTCCTGTGTGACCGTACTGGCATCTGGTATGGCAGCACATGCTGGCGTCTCCCGTCTGATGTATGTGATGGGGCGCGACGGTGTGTTCCCGGAACGTTTTTTTGGTTACATCCATCCTACATGGCGGACGCCGGCATTGAATGTGCTCTTGGTCGGGGTGATTGCGTTGACGGCGATCACCTTCGATCTGGTCACGGCGACGGCGCTGATTAACTTTGGCGCGCTGGTGGCTTTCACCTTTGTGAATCTGTCAGTGATATCGCAATTCTGGGTCCGTGAGGGGCGCAATAAAACCTTGAAAGACAATCTTAACTTCCTGCTATTGCCGCTGTGTGGCGCGCTGACGGTGGGGGCGCTATGGGTTAATCTGGAAAAGAGCTCGATGATCCTTGGCCTGATATGGGGTGCGATTGGCCTGATATATCTGGCCTTCGTCACTCGCAGTTTCCGCAATCCGGTACCACAGTGTACTGAAGATCTGTTGTAATATTGCGGATGAAAAGAAAAGGGCGCTGCGGCGCCCTGTTAGCCTGGAATGATCCCGGCCAATAAAGCACGGTATAGCGGATTCAGGAAACCAACGCCTGCACATAATCGAACAACGCTTTGAGCTGAGACAGTTTCGCGTTGTCTCCCTGATACTGATTAAATAGCCTCTCCAGTTCCTGCACGTAGTTTTGTACCCGTTGCGGATTCAGTATTTCGCGCCGGTGTTGCAGCCAGCGATTTTGCTCAGCTTCATCTAACGTGCCAGGAAAGTTCCGGGCGCGATAACGAAATAATAGTTTGGCAATACGGTCATCATTAAAGGTCAGATTTAGTGCCGGTAAGTGCTCTGGCGCAGTTTGCCGGATGATATTCATTGCCGCACGGTCCGCATCGCTGAAGAAGCCATCATACAACTGGGCATCGACATCGTCAGAAGGTGTGAAAGGCTCGGCTTCAGCAAACAACGTGACCACCTTTTCACGAATTTCCGGATGTTGGCGCAGCAGGGTAAGGTTATTCTGGCAGTTCTGACGGTCGATTCCCAGCCGCTCAGCATCTTGTGGGCGCAGGGTATTGGCGGGGGCGATGACCGGGCATTTGTTGATGTGTACCAGTTTGAGCGGCACAAGGGAATTATCACCCAGTTGATCCCTGGGCGTATAAAGACGCTCACGAAGTTGATCGGCATCCAACTCCAGCAGGGGAGCCATATCGCCAGCCAGATCACAGGTGATCAACGCATTTTTATTCACCGGATGCCAGGCCAGTGGGGCGATTAAGCTGGTGTTGCTGCGAAAAGCGCCAAACATGCCGGAGATATGCACCAGTGGTTTCATCTGGGGGATATCAATCAGCGTAGTGATTTTTTGTTTGTTGCGGTGGCTGAATAAAAAGTCATACAGCCGCGGTTGTTTCTCTTTTACCAGCCTGGCCATAGCGATAGTGGCATAGACGTCAGACATTGCATCATGCGCATTCTCATGTGCCACACCGTTGGCTTTGGTCAGATGTTCCAGGCGGAAGCTGGGGAAGCCGTCATCATTCTCCGGCCACTCAATCCCTTCTGGCCGCAGCGCATAGCAGGCACGCATCACATCCAGCAAATCCCAACGGCTGTTGCCATGTTGCCAGCTCCAGCCATAGGGATCATAAAAATTGCGGTATAGCAGGTTGCGAGTGACTTCGTCATCAAATCTCACATTGTTATAGCCGACAATACAACTGCCTGGTGCGCTAAACAACGGGTGGATCCGTTGCGCGAATGCTGCCTCGTTGATCCCTTTCGCCAGTGCTATCTGCGGTGTTATCCCGGTGACCATCACCGCTTCCGGCTGGGGCAGGTAGTCATCAGCAGGCTGGCAGTAGAAGACTTCCGGTTCGCCAATGATGTTGAAATCCATATCCGTGCGCACCCCGGCGAACTGCGCAGGGCGGTCCAGAGACGGACTTTTACCGAAGGTTTCGTAATCATGAAAAAGGAATGTTGGCGGGACTGGCTGGTTTTTCATTTTTGTTCTTTATCGGTGATTTTTACATAACTAACTGAAAAATATATTAATATAAATATATCATTAGCAGGCGTGGTATCGAGCTGTTTACATGGTAAACCATCTTTGGCCATGCATGAAGTGATCGCTGATCCCATCTTCCGCTAGGGTGTGTCCCTTAACTTAACAACCGATTTAAAAATAGCCTGACAGCTCCCAGCTTTTAGACTACCGGTTAAAACGGTTGTAAATCGTTTTCCCGTGACCATAGCGTTCAGGTAAATTTTGCCAGGGGGCGCCAGAACAGAGTACCCAGAATATGCCATTCATAACATGTCTGTGCGAAAAGTAAGGGTGTCCACCTCAGGAAGAACCTCTTTCAGCTGGCAGTATGGGGGAAATCAGCGCCCATGCATCATCAGGGAAATCGTAACGAGCCAAATTGAAGAATTTTTTGTAGTTAAACCATGAGCCAGATTGTTCAAAAAATAGTTACGGGACACGCCCTGGTTTCCAGGATTTCCGGGGCGGTTCATATTTTCTGGTGACTCATTTCGCACAACTGGTAAAACCCATTCCCTGTCTGAAGGTGACTCGTACCACACTTGCGCTACGACGGCACTGGATACTGGAGAGGGAAGTGTAAATACTGGTAACATTGAACTGGCTTAAAAAAGTCCCACCTTCCGGTGGGGGTCTTTATCACTTCTTAATCAGCTTCATTGTCCAGCCTGGAGGGAGAATTCTTATCTCAACTTTCTCTCCTTTTGGTTTGAAATTAAAAGCCTGTATGTCTTGTGCGTATCCGGATTCTGGCAAATTTGGCAATCTGAAGTGCTTCGGCACTATCGCTGCAAAAATTATCAATCCAACAATCAGTGTTACTGTTCTGAACTTCGGTATAACCGAAACTAGCGAAACTGCGAGGCATGCAAGTGCCACATTTGTTACATAGAAATATCTCTCGCCAGCCTCGGTGTTAAATATTAGAGGCCACTGTGGCTGATTGAAAGCTATAACTGGACTCTTAAGGGCAAACCCTATCATCAGAACTGGGAACAGAATAAGGCATTTTATTCTCCAGTTATATTTCAGGAAAGAAAAAAACAAGGCGGCACAAAGGATAATAAACAAAAAAATGTTTACATTTCCATGCACTGCCATTTCCCTTGCTAAATAGAATGGCAGGAATGAACCATAAATCAATCTACAGGAAATGATGTCTGACAGAAGACCAAAACTATAGCCAAGAGGGGCATCGATTCGGGTTGCGCCTGATGTTTTAAGAATGGCGATGATTTGAATGATGCAGCATAAAGCCATAACCACATCGAAAGCGTTGATCCCACGCACAGCCTTGATGATGCCTCCGCGAAGACAGATTCGCTTTATGATAAGGCAGGGTACGATGAATACAACGAAAGGTCCGCTCAGACCGCTAACAACAAGAACAATGAAGTCGTGAACTTTCCCCACAGGGCTTTCAGGTTCTTTAGCCATCAACACGGCCATGAGGTACATTGATAGATACCAGTGCGCATTTGTAATATTTACAAATCCTTCGGAAATATTTGGCATCAGAATAAAATATGCTGCGACAGAAATTCTGAATTTTAAAGGAGCAAATCCCATCCTATCAGATAAAATAAAACCAACAAAGAAACACCTAATTAGAATTGCTATTATATTTGCCGCCAAAGGTGCGTTAGATAATCCGAATAACAATGCAATGCCATATGTAATCCTGGAAATTGTCTGGTAATATCCATTCTGAGGTAGAATGATTGAATTCCAAAAGCCATCATTGTATATTCCGGCCAGCCATACTTTACCATCTTCAGCCCACGGTTGAGCAGCAGTTATTACGTCAGGTCTTCGCATTGCGATGATAATGAATGAAAGGATCATAAATCCTGTTATTGAAACAACCCCTAATTTATGATTGATATTTTTTATCATTTTATTTGAAGTTCCTTTTAATTATATATCGAGGTCTTTTTTTTGTTTCCGTGTAAATCCTTCCTATATATTCACCGAGCACACCGATCCCGATTAATTGAACACCGCCAAGGAAAAGGATTGATACAAGTATTGACGGGTAACCTTTGATTGGGTTTCCAAAAACCACAGTATCAACAATTAGATACGCGCCATACAGGAATGACAGGGCAGCCACAAATATCCCAACATATGTCCACATCCTCAGTGGAAATGTTGAAAACGAGGTAATCCCCTCGAGAGCCAGGTTCCACAGTTTCCAGCCATTAAATTTAGTCTGACCAGCGACCCGCACAGATCTGGTGTATTCGACAATTTCCGTTTTCCCACCAACCCACGACAGGATCCCTTTCATGAACAGATTCCGTTCTGGCAGGCGTTTTATGTTTTCAACTATTTCACGTGACATGAGCCGGAAATCACCGACATTTTCCTCGATCTCAGGATTGCTGATCATGTTGTGTAGGCGGTAGAACCATTCTGCGGTTCTGCGCTTCATATAACCGTCACATTCTCGATCGCGGCGCTTAGCCAGAACAACGTCAGCGCCTTCCTGCCATTTTTCAATCAATTTCGGGATAACGGATATCGGATCTTGTAGATCAACGTCAATCGGTATAACAGCATCGCCAGTAGATACCTCAAGACCTGCGAACAGTGCGGGTTCTTTGCCGAAATTTCTCGTAAAACTGATTGGTATCACCAGCTCATCAGAAACCGACAGGGCATTGATAATTTTCTCTGTATTGTCAGTGCTGCCGTCATTAACAAAGACTATCTCCACATCATGCTGTGCCAGTTCATTACGCACTGCCTGATAAAAAATAGGTATGGCGTCCTTTTCATTGAATACCGGGACAACAAGAGATATCTTCATTTCTTCTCCCTGAACACAATGAAATTTGAGTAGATAAAGCCAGCCACAAGGCTTATCGCTGAAAATGAAATGAGCGTGATTACAGGATTAATGTGTGCATAGTCAGCTATGTTCCCCACACCTGCTGCCATAGCTCCCATAAAAAAAACATACATGGCATAGCGAATGGTTGTCGCCTTCGCACTGAACGTCCACTTTGCATTAGCAAAAAAAGAGAATGTCACGGCGACACAGAATGCAGCCAGATTCGCAGTGGACTGGCTTGACCCGGCATAAAGCATGGCTGCAAAAATGAGCCAGTGGATAGCTGTGTTGAACATACCAACAGAGGTATACATTGTAAATAATTTCAACATGTAATTATTCTGCATTTGAGAATGTTCTGATTTTGCCACTGAAAAAGGATGAATAGCAAGAACTCGTAAAGAGATATAATAATTTGCTACAGAAACGATGCTAACTACAGCACTTTCTCTGACTGTCAGGATGAAAAAGGTGCTGCGCCATGCTGCCAGGGTGTGTCCCTTAACTTAACAACCGCTTTAAAAACAGCCTGACAGCTCCCAGTTTTAGCATACTCAGGTAGTTTCTTGCTGTTTTTTCTGAGCGTGTTGCAATACGACGATTTTCTTTTAGCATCGCAAAACAACGTTCCACGACATTGCGTTTTCTGTACAGCCGTTTGTCGAGTATTCGACGTCTGTCCTGACTGGCTTTTTCATTCGATTTAGAGCCTATCCCACAAGGGATTATCGTATAATGCACAGAATGCGACTGATATTTGCTCATCAGCCCGGCCTATCGTCGTTTCCAGGAATGGCGTGACGCCGGGTTTTTGAACGCTTCTGGCAGAACGGGTTGCTGGCCTGTGAGCAACAGGACTCCATTGACTCGTTATGGCTCTCGATGGATGGCTGTATGACGAAATCACCGCTGTCTGGCTCAAAAAACAGGACAGAACCCTACAGACCGGGGGTAACCCTCAGTCTCAGGACAGTTGTCACCCCCTCTGAAAAATCAATCTGAAGGCGACGGAGTGACAAATGAAACGTATTTCCCCGGAGCGTAAGGCCAGTGTACTGGCGAAATTGCTGCCACCTTACAACATGACTGTCGCGGCGGTTGCACAGATGGAAGGGATATCGGAAGCTACCCTCTACAACTGGCGAAATCAGGCTAAACATGAGAGAAAACCGGTGCCGGGTGCAGAGAAAAGCAGTGAACAGTGGCCAGCCGAAGCCCGCCTTGCCGTGATAATCGAAACCGCCACACTCAGTGAAGCGGAATACTGCCGTAAAAAAGGCCTTTACCCTGAACAGATAATCCAGTGGAAACAGGCATTCCTGCAGGTGCCATCAGTGGATGACCGTGCAACGCTGAAGCAGAATCAGAAAGAGATTAAACAACTGAAGCGTGAACTGGTCCGTAAAGAGAAGGCGCTGGCGGAGGCGGCAGCCTACTGGTGCTGCGAAAAAAGCTCAGGGACTACTACGGGGAAACGGACGGGGACGACTGACATCAGGTGATGAACGGCAACAGTTTATCGCGTGGATAAATGAAGCTGTCGCGACCGGAGCCCGCCGGTCGGTGGCCTGCCGCGAAGTTGAGCTCAGTGTCCGAACCTGGCAACGATGGCAAAACTCCCCGGAAGATCGAAGAACCACAGTGATACGCCCGGTGCCCCCAATCGCCTGACTGGATGAATTGCTTCCGTCGGGTTCTGATCCGCTGGGAAAAGAAAGTCGAAAATTATGAGGCGATGATGCATTTTTCCTGAGGCCTCATTGTCTGGAATAAAAACCTATTGGGATAGACTCTTAGCCAAGTTGAGTACAAGTGGCAAATGAATAGCATAAAAGTAGAGTCATATATGCAAAAATAATCCCCTATCATTATGATTTATAATATTTTTTAAAGAAAGTAAATAATTGTAGGATATCATATCCACTTCTTTTCTACCATACTACCAGAAAAGACAATCCCACTGATATATGGAATTCAAAATCGTTTTTAGAGCTTCAAATCTACATCTTGAGATTTATTGAGTTCATAGTATAGAATAGTAGTATTACTATTTTTTATAACTCAGGTTATTGAGATGCACTTCTTATTTGGCAGTAAAAAAGCAAACACTCAAGAGGTTGATTTAAATACTGACACTCTTTCAGTACTATCTAATCTTCGCCCTGATATCCCCAAACATATCATTAAGACACTTATTATGGATGGTGATTGTTATCTTTCAACATACCAAGATGTTAAAGATGCAGGGATATGTCCAATTGAACATTATTTTTCTTATGGCGAATCTGAAGGAAGAACTTTTTTTCCTCCAATGTTACATAACAGAGCACCAATCTTATCTTCGATACCGAGTAAAAAAGTCTATTTTTCTCAACTCCCTGCCAATAATGGATCTTTTCTTTATCGAATAGACTTCCCTTCTAGAACCGAGAAAGATGTAGTAATTGTTAATTACGAATCTACGCTTATTGACATTCTAACTTCCTTTTTTTCAGCGAAATCCTGTGTTTTTGTCAGACCAAGTAACAATGAAAAAACTATATTTCTTATTCAACTAAGTCGAGTTTTAGGAGTAAGAGTTATTTATGATTTTGATGACTTAATGCTACCGGAATATACTGATGAGAAAGGAGCAATAAGGTCTGATGTAGCAGATTACAAATTAATGTTTAATCATTTAATGATAGATTCTGCACTACTGACATTGTCTGATGAAATAACGTGCACAACTAAATTGATTTTAGATAAATACAAACATCTGAATAGTTATATTACTGTACAAAAAAACAAACTCCCCAAATCTTTCTTTCGTGATAAGAATTACATTATTCAATCAAAAACCAAAAAACATCCCCAAAAAATTAAAATATTATACTTATCAGGTACTATTACCCACTTGAAAGATTATAGTTTAATTAGTGGCCCACTATTAAAATTGTGCCAAGATTTTCATGATAAGATAGAATTTAACTTTATGGGAGAACTTAAAGATCAATCTAAAATATTAGAGATATTGAACATTGATTCCCATTTTATTTCTTATGAAAGTTTTGAATCTATGCTAGAAACAATAGGTAAACATGATTTGGTATTGGTACCTTTAGAAAAAACAATCTTCAATGATGCCAAGTCTAACATAAAATTTATTGAAGCTGCATCACAAGGTACAGCTGTTATAGCCTCTCCAGCAGAAGAATTTTCTTCATCTATAGAACATGGCATTAATGGATGGATTTGTCAGTACGAACATGACTGGTATTCAACAATAAAAAGCATCATAGAAAAACCGGAATTATCTCTCACTGCTGGTTTGAAAGCTTATGATAAGGCTTTTGAATTATATTCATATGAATGATATTTTCAAATGAACTTGATATTAAAAGGAAGCAAAATGCTTAATAATATAAAAGGTAATTTCGAAGAAATAAAAAATGGCAACAAGATGGTTTTAAAAGTACTTTATCTACCCTGCAATCGCTCACAATTTGAAATGGCCTGCATTATCGCTAAACATAGTAAACATGAAAGTTATATTTTTATTGAAAACATGGAACAGCACATTGCTTACCTATCAGATTCATTAAAAGAAGACAAAGTAAAATTATTTAACAATTTACAATCATTAGTATCCTTCTTTAAAGATATAGATAAAATTGTAGTTTTTATTGGTAGTATTCAATTATTTCTTCCTGATTATTATAATCAAATTCTATCAGCAGCCCTTAAACTAAAAAAACCTATCTATGAAATGCCACATGGTCTCTTTCAATCCGGCTACAATTTAACAGATTCTTCGAAAATAATTGATAACATGTCATATTATTATGGATTTGGTGAAAACTTCCCTTCAATATCAACAAAAAAAATATGGTGGTATGGCCCTGGTGGTGTAGGATATCCAAGAACCATATATAAATACAATTATAAGGAGAGAATCTTACCTGAATTTAATCTTATCACCTCTAATACAAATTGGTATCTTTATAGTCTTTTTGACAAAAGATTGTTTTTTAAACTTGTATTTGATTACGCAATCACTAAACCTGAAGAAATTTTCATTTGGAGTCCACATCCTGCAGAACTGAATGATAATACTTATAGTGCCATGATTAGCAAATTTAGGCCCAAGAATGTTCTACTCTATGGATTACATAATGATATTTATTTTCATAACATAGAAGGTAGCAATGATCTTATTCCTTATTGTAAAATGGCAATTTCGACAGTGTCTACTTGTTTGTTAGATTACGAAATTCACAAGAAAAAGGTGAATTTATATTTTAATGAAGGAACTAAATCAATTGTAAAAAAAATATCTTCAGTAAGTACCTTCAATAAAATAGAAGATATATTACCTTCCCCTTTAGAAATTTCAACAGGGTTACTTAAAGAATATAGCCCAGATCTTTTTGATAAAATAATTGAAGAAACAATCAATATAGAAGGATTTGTCCAATCAGATTATATTGGAAAATTTATTCCTTAAATTATCGTTAGGAAATGAAGAGTTCACTACCGCAATAGCTGCGCCGAATAGTAGATCCTTTTAAGGGAACTCAGTCCAGATTATGCGATCTGAACAATCGCTGAATATCCCAAATCGCCAACTGGGCTGAGCGATTCTGATCATAGCACGGTAATCCCCCATTTTTAACGGAGGACTTAAGTAGAATCAGGCCATATGCTGCATCGGTGTATAACCGTTCAGTGCCATATTAGGTCTTTCGTGATTATAAAACCATTGCCACGGTGTTGCATAAAGCTGTAGCTTATCCAGTGAGGTAAACAGACGCTGCCCCCGCCAGTCTTATCAATAAAACTCATATGGCGATAAGTGTAAAAAGTAAATATTTCAGTTCAGGCTGATTATTTCAGCCTGAACAATACTTCATCCCACGACATCCTGTTGCGCCGGTGGTGGCGCCAGCACTTTTTTTCCCAGCCAAATGCCCGGTTTTTCGACAAACTTAAACAACAAATAAGCCAGCGCGTAGATAACAGGGATGCAGACGACGCAGACCGTGGCGAAGCGCATGAAATCGCTTTTATGGCTCAAGTCGGTGTGGGTCAGTAGCAGGGCAATCGCCGGAATGACGATCAGCAGATGCAGCAGGTAAACGGAAAATGATACGTCGCCCAGCCAGGTGCTGAGACGATTATTCAGCAGCTTGCGTGGGAAGGCTATCAGCCGTGCCATCAGGCTCCCTTCGGCATGCGGCCAGAGGAACACGGCCATGCCGACAATCATCAGTGCTTCCATGGCGATTTGCAGCGGGATCGCCCTCAGTCCGATAATTATGCTGGCGACCGGCCCCAGCAGGGCCAGCACCACATAAAGCAGTGATTTGCGGCGTACCGCTTCGGCCAGTAGCATGCCAGAAATAAAAATATTCAGCTTTATCAGGATCATCGAAGGCATGCTAAAGGCCTGGTAATAGTCAGCCAGCAGATAGCGACCGACGCAGCACAGCACCATAATGCCAATCAGTGAAGCGGCATAACCGCAGCGCATCGTCACCAACATAATAAAGGGGAACAGCAGGTAAAACTGCATTTCAAGGCCGATACTCCAGTCCGGCAGGACCGTGTTAAAGCCATAAGCGGGCAACAAACCAAACAGGAAACTGAAGTGTGTCAGGATATTTGCCAGTGACTGGTCGGTGTAGCGGGAACTTTCTGTCGCGGTACCGGAATAGAAGTGGGCGATAGTATCGCGCATTTCACCAAACCACGGGCCGTACATCAGGGCGATGATCAACAGCAAATAGTAGAGGGGGGCAATACGGAAAAAGCGGCGGGTCCAGAATTTCTTTATGGTGCTGGCACTTTGCCAGGGTTCTTTCTGCTGACGCTCAATGTAGTTCTTCGCCATCAGGTAACCTGAAAGCAGAATAAAGAGATCAACTCCGATACCCGGTGAGGAAATCAGCAAGATATGGCAATGGATCAGCAAACTGATATGACCGAGTAGTACCCAGAGTGACGCAATTCCCCGTAGCCCTTCCAGTTCCGTGGACCAGCCTCTCGTTGATGACATATTTTACCCCTGTTCTGTCAATATTCGTATTATATAGAGGAGAGGGTAGAATAGTTGTTATTATAATCAATGGGTTATGTTCCTAAAGTAAAACTTATCAGATTTTCCCTGGTCCGATATTAATCACTGGTCTTAAACCAGCTGAATCTGAAAGGAGAGGATAGTGGCGCTAATCGGCTGAAAGTTAATATTTTCTTGCAATTTATTAACACTCTGTCGCCGGGGATCCCGTACAACAAGCTGATTTTTTTCATCATAAAATTATTATCGAGGGTTTTCCGTTGAAGAAGCGTCAGCTTGCAAGTTTGAGTTTGGTTCTGGCTTTTGCCGCCGTGGCACACGCAGATGAAAATCCGTTAACATTTCCGCTCACGCCGCCCGCCATTGATGCCGCGTCCTGGGTATTGATGGATGCCACCACGGGTCAGGTTCTGACCGAGGGCAATGCTGACGAACGCCGTAATCCAGCCAGTCTGACGAAACTGATGACCGGTTATGTCGTTGACCGCGCGATCGACAGTAAGCGCATTAGTCGTGACGACATGGTTACCGTCGGGAAAGACGCGTGGGCTGCGGGTAACCCGGTATTTAAAGGGTCGTCGTTGATGTTTCTCAAACCGGGCGAGAAAGTGTCTGTACGCGATCTCAGCCGGGGGGTGATCATCGATTCTGGTAATGATGCCTGTGTGGCGCTGGCGGATTATGTCGCCGGTAGCCAGGCAGCCTTTGTCGATCAGATGAATCAGTATGTCAATAAACTGGGACTGACCAATACGCACTTTGAGACCGTACATGGTCTGGACGCGCCGGGACAGTACACTACGGCGGGCGACCTGGCGAAACTGACCCGCGCAATTATTTACGGTGAACCCGATTTTTACCGGATGTATAGCGAGAAATCGCTGACGTGGAACGGCATTACTCAGCAAAATCGTAACGGTTTGTTATGGGATAAAACTCTGCAAGTTGATGGTTTGAAGACCGGTCATACCGAAACCGCCGGTTATAACATTATCGCGTCCAGCGTTGATGGTCAGCGCCGTCTGATCGCGGTGATTATGGGCGGTAAAAGTCCCAAAGGCCGTGAAGAGCAAGCGCGTAAATTGCTGACCTGGGGTCAAAACAATTTCGACACGGTGCAATTGTTCCACGCTGAGAAAGCGATTGGGCATGAAAATGTCTGGTACGGCAATCCGCATCAGGTGGCTGTTGGAAGCGATAAAGATCTCTATCTGGCGTTGCCGCGTGATGAAGTGAATAAGATCAAAGCGAAATACGTTCTTGATCGTAAAGACTTGCAGGCGCCGCTGAAACTGCATGAGCAGGTAGGCACTATTCAACTGGTCGATGGCGACAAACAACTGGCCTCATATCCGCTGGTCACGTTGAATGCGGTTGATGAAGCGGGAATGATCACGCGTCTTACCGATTATATCAAACAGAAACTGTAAGTTGCTGGCGAGCCGATAGCGGTTCGCCTGAAGGTTATGCGGCCAACGATCACTGTGACGCTGGCCGCTGCCGCTTTCAGGAGAAAGAGCCAGACGCTGACCACCAGGAGGTCTGGTGAATCATCAGAGCAGGGCGTCCGGTCTGCTGAAGTTTTGGCTCAGAAGATACCCCCTTGCCCTATGGCGCAGGGAAATTCCTGCATAAAAAATAGAGCAGCATTCATCTTCCGGGATTTTTATCGGGTATGATCAGCCACGGTTACACCTGTTCAGGAGAAAGCATTGCGTCCCGACAAGCCATTATCGACCTTCGAATTCGCCCTCTACCGCAATTACCGCACGGTCCATGGTATCCGGATTGCGCTGGCTTTTGTGCTAACCTTTTTGCTGGTTCGCCTGTTGGCGATCCCGGAAGGGAGCTGGCCGCTGATTACCCTGGTGGTGGTGATGGGGCCCATATCATCATGGGGGAATGTGTTTCCCCGTGCGTTGCAAAGGATCGCGGGCACCATCGCCGGTTCGGTCTCCGGTCTGGTTGCCCTGAAGCTGGAGCTGTACTCGCTGCCGGTGATGCTGGCCTGGTGTACTGCAGTGATGTTTTTGTGCGGATTTCTGACCTTAGGCAAGCATCCGTATATGGCGCTGCTGATTGGCATTACGCTGGCGGTCATTTGCGGTGCGCCGCCGGGGGATATGACCACCGCGCTGTGGCGTGGGGGCGATGTTATTCTGGGGTCGATCCTGGCATTGCTGTTTACCAGCATCTATCCGCAGAAAGCGTATATCCACTGGCGAATTAAATTATCGGATACCTTGCTGGAAACGGCCAAGATTTACCATGCCGGTTTTTCGCCGAATCTGGTAGAGAAACCCCGTCTGACGCGCCCCTTGCAACGTCTGTTGACCAGTGTGGTAAAGATGCGTTCGTTGATCGAACCATCGAGCAAGGAGACGCGTACGCCGCGCTCGGTGTTTGAAGGTATCCAGACGCTGAACCGCAATATGGTCTGTACGCTGGAGTTGTTGCTGAATGCCTGGTGGGCATCGCGCGCCAGCCATCTGATTATGCTTAATGCGCCGACGTTGCGGCGAACGCAGCAGATGACGGAAAATACCCTGCGCGCGCTGTCCACGGCAATTGTGGAAGGCAGCACGGAAAAGATTGCCGCTAACAGCGCCGAACTGGCCGATATCAGCCGTGAATTGCGGCAGTTGATTAAAGAATCGAACAGCGATGAGCTGGTGGAAACGCCCATTCATGGTTATGTCTGGCTGAATCTGGAAATGGCCGGGCAGTTGGAAAGGTTATCCGACCTGATGCGACTGGTGCTGAGAAAATAAGTGATTTGCAACAACTTACTGCGGGCAAAGGTGCTTCGCGGTAAGATAGCCACAGTTCGACTCAACATTGCCATCGGCCGCGGTACACCGCTAAGCTGAGAGCGACGATAATGACGCCTGTGCGAACAGGCCTTAATGAAAGGTGTCTCCATGGAAAATGCAAAGCAATCATTTCAGGACGTGCTGGAATTTGTGCGAATGTTCCGTCGTAAGAACAAGCTACAGCGCGAGATTCACGATAACGAGAAAAAAATTCGTGATAACCAGAAACGTGTCCTGCTGCTGGATAACCTGGGTGAATACATCAAACCGGGTATGAGCATTGAAGCGATTCAGGAAATTATCAGCAGCATGCGCAGTGACTATGAAGATCGTGTTGATGATTACATCATCAAAAACGCCGATCTGTCGAAAGAACGTCGTGAACTGTCGAAAAAACTGAAGGCGATGGGCGAGCCTAAGACGCAGTAAACGGTACGGCCATTGTAAAGCGTAAAAGGGGCAGACTGGTGCCGGTTGCCCCTAAACTTTTCCGTCTTTCCCGCCAGTAAATACGCCCGCCTCCGCTATGTAGCACAAAAAAACCAGAAAAAGACTTTGCAGAGTCGTCAGGCTATTACCATCATTTGTTATACCCTTTATACTTCTCATGCCAGGTCAAGGCATCCTGATGTGCTCACCGGGTAAAGGATTCAACTGACAGGATGTTGTCAACGCACCTGTGGTTTGAAGTATGACGTCGATAACTCTTTTTTCTTTTTCTGGCTGGAATAATCTTGCAAAACTTCAGAGTTTCTCTGCTGCAGGCGGTTAAGCATTCTGCGTGGTATCCCAAACGACGTTCCTACCGGGTTTTATTCTGGCGCGAGATTACGCCGCTGGCGGTGCCGATTTTTTTCGAAAATCTCTGCGTCCTGCTGATGGGGGTGCTGAGTACCTTTCTGGTCAGTTGGTTAGGGAAAGAAGCCATGGCGGGAGTGGGGCTGGCTGACAGCTTCAACATGGTGGTGATTTCCTTTTTCGCGGCAATCGACCTGGGGACCACAGTGGTGGTCGCCTTCAGCCTCGGTAAGCTGAACCGCGACAGGGCGCAGGCGGCCGCACGCCAGTCGCTGGTGCTGATGACGTTATTCGCTATCCTGCTGGCGATTGGCATTGAATTCTTTGGTCCGCATATTATCAACGTTATTGCCGGTAACGCCGAACCCAGAGTCAAAGAATTAGCGCTAATTTATCTGAATATTACCGCCTGGAGCTACCCGGCGGCGGCCATTGCGCTGATTGGCTGTGGTGCGTTGCGCGGAGCGGGCAACACCAAAATCCCGATGTTGATTAACGGCGGGATGAACATCCTTAATATCGTTTTCAGTACCGTATTGATATACGGCTGTCTGGGGTGGAAGGGGATGGGGTTTGTTGGTGCCGGACTGGGGTTGACCCTCTCTCGTTACATTGGGGCTGTCGCGGTGATTTACGTCCTGATGATCGGCTTTAATCCTCAGTTAAAAATCACCCTGCGTAGCTATTTTTCTCGCCTGAATATCAGCATCTTGATGGAAGTGCTGGGGATCGGCGTACCTGCCAGCATCGAATCCGTGCTGTTTAACGGCGGTAAACTGCTGACGCAGATTTTTGTCGCCGGGATGGGGACTAACGTGATTGCCGGTAACTTTATCGCCTTCTCTATTGTCTCGCTGATAAACTTGCCGGGGAATGCGTTGGGTTCGGCTTCCACCATTATTGTCGGCACCCGGCTGGGTAAAGGGCAACTCGGGCAGCCTGAACGTCAGTTACGGCATATTTTCTGGCTGTCGACGATTGGCCTGTGTCTGTTGGCGGCGCTGACAGTCCCCTTTGCGGGGCTGTTGGCCTCGTTCTACACCCGTGAAGAGGATGTTATCCATGTGGTCAAAGTGTTGGTGTGGTTGAATGCCGCCTTTATGCCATTTTGGGCCGCCTCATGGGTGCTCCCCGCCGGTCTGAAAGGTGCGCGCGACGCACGTTTCACCATGTGGATCTCGCTGTTGGGAATGTGGGGATGCCGTATTGTCGCCGGTTATACCCTGGGCGTGCTGCTGGGGTTCGGCGTGGTGGGGATCTGGCTGGGAATGTTTTTTGACTGGATAGTCCGTGGCATCTTCTTCTATCGCAGGATGAACAGTGGGCGTTGGCTATGGAAATATGCCAAACCGGCAACCTCGCCTGATGGTTGACTATTACGCCGCCTCACACTGGCGTATATGTGCTGGACGAAGGGGCGAGACACGTTTTTGAACCGCGCCCGCATTGAGTGCCAATGGGGGAACAAAGCCAGGTCGATAAAAAATTCTCCTCAATTCAGGAATTGCTATGCAGTCGCCATTTTCCGCCAGGGCGGATTCGCTGTTTCAGTATCGTTCTTTTGTGGCTTTCTGGCTGGCCCGCACCAGCTCCAGCTTCGGTTTTCAGATGCTGTCGATTGCGGTGGGCTGGCAGATTTACGCCATTACGGGGCGGGCGTTGGATCTTGGTCTGATTGGTTTGGCCCAGTTTCTGCCTGCTGTGCTGCTGGCGCTGCCTGCCGGACATGTCGCTGACCAGTTTGACCGGCGACGGGTGGTGTTGTGGGGGCAGATAACCGAATGGCTGGCAATTGTTGTGCTGACGACACTGACTCTGATGCGGATGACCGACGAACGGATTATCCTCGGCCTGATTTTTATCATCTCCATTGCCCGTACGCTGGAGGCACCCGCATTGCAATCGATGCTGCCGGCCCTGGTGCCTCCCGCGATGTTGGCCCGCGCCACGGCGGCCAATGGCGCTTCGATGCAGACCGCATCCATGCTCGGCCCCGCGTTGGGGGGCTTTCTTTACGTCGCCGGGCCGGGAACGGTCTACGCCGCGACCGCGATGTTGTATTTGATCTCCATAACCATGGTCAGCCGCCTTCACTACGATCATGTGCCACCGTCACGCACTCCGGCAACGTTTGCCAGTGTTTTTGCCGGAGTGAAGTTTATTCGTAACCGGCCCGATGTTCTTGGCGTTATCTCGCTGGACCTGTTTGCCGTTTTGCTGGGCGGAGCCACTGCACTGTTGCCGATTTTCGCCAAAGATGTGTTGCATACCGGGCCGTGGGGGTTGGGTTTACTGCGAGGCGCCCCGGCGGTTGGTGGGTTGCTGGTCGGTTTCTGGCTCAGCCGCCGGACTCTGGAGCGTAACGTCGGGATGACGATGTTTGCCGCCGTGGCGGGTTTTGGCCTGGCGACGCTGTTTTTTGCGCTGTCAACGACGTTGTGGTTGTCGATGCTGGCGCTGTTCGCGCTGGGTGGTTGCGATATGGTCAGCGTGGTGATCCGTGGCTCGTTGGTACAACTGGATACACCGGATGAAATGCGCGGGCGCGTCAGTGCGGTGAATTCGATATTTATCAATACTTCAAACCAACTTGGTGAATTTGAATCCGGTATGCTGGCGGCCTGGCTGGGCGCCGTACCCGCCGTGCTAGTCGGTGGGATTGGCACGTTAATGGTGGTCGCATTGTGGATGAAATTGTTCCCCAGTCTGCGTCGCCGTCAGCGTTTGCATAACGAACCTGAGATAAAAGAAGTCAGTCTTCCCCAGGCATAAGCTGACATCATAATGATTAAATCGCTCTGCGGCTCAGCCACTAGAGCGCATTCTTCACGCCTACCAGTGTCGTTTTGATCCGTTCATCATTGGCAAGGTTGATCTGATTTTCCCTTCTGTGTTGCAAATGCAAATAATTATCAATATTATTATCATCTGATATCGTGAAATGTTTCATTATTAGGAAAGTAAGGTTATTGGTATGACTGGTGGTGGCGATCGGATAGCCCACACGGCGTGGCAACAACAGGTTTTTAGTGGGCAGCCCACAGGGATAAGAGCAGGGCTGCCGATACCGTCACGTTCTGCAGGCAGGTTTCTCTTCTGCAAAAAATATCCCTCTTTCTTTTGTGCCGCCAGTTTGACGGCGGTTGTGCTCTGCTGGCAGGGGAGCCTGATGGCCAGACCTGACGGCGTTGCAGCAGGACAATGAGTCATAAATGGAGCCTGACATGGAATACAGTAATCCTTTCGATTGCCCTCAGGGACAGTTCCTGATCCTACAAAACCCGCAACAGCAATACAGTCTGTGGCCACAGCATTGCGCATTGCCAGAGGGATGGCGGATTATTTCTGGCCCTCATGAACAGCAGCAGTGCCACGACTGGCTGAATCAGCACTGGCAACAACTGATTCCGGCTTCTTTTGCCGCACCTTGCGCAGAGGAAAAATGATGAGCGAATCGTTGATGCGGAAAAAAGAGAGGGTCATGCCATTGGTGGCCGCTCAGCCAGGGATCTGGATGGCGGAACAGCTGTCAACGGCAGTAAACGCATGGAGCGTGGCGCACTATGTTGAGTTAAACGGTTGCCTGGATGAAGCGCTACTGGTCCAGGCGGTGCTGAACGGTATGGCGGAGGTGGATACCCTGCGCCTGCGTTTTTCAGAGGAGGAGGGTGTACCGGTGCAATGGGTCGATACCTCGGCCTGCTTTACGCCGCCGCAGTTTGTTGATTTACGCCAGCACCAGGCGCCGACGCAGGCTGCGCTGGCTCTGATGCAGCAGGACCTGGAGCAGGATAACCGGATCGCCAGCGGTCGCCCGCTGTATCACCACATCATTTTTCGCCTGTCGGAGCGCCGCTGGTTCTGGTATCAGCGTTTCCATCATCTGGTGGTGGACGGTTTTAGTTTTACCGCTATCACCCGGCGGATTGCGGAAATATATACCGCGTTGTGTCGTCAGCAGCAGCCCGCACCCACACCGTTCACCGAGTTTAGTGAGGTGGTGGATGAGTATATCCGCTATCACGATTCGGCGAACTGGCAGCGGGACGCGGCATTCTGGCAGCAGCAGGCGCGGCAGTTGCCAATGCCAGCCAGCCTTTCGCTGTTGCCGTTGAGTGGCCAGGGTACCACCACGCAATTGATCCGTCAGACTCTGACTTTTGACCACCCGCACTTCCGTCAGTTGCTGGATAACCACGCGGCACAAGACAATCTCACGCCCGCGGATATGGCGTTAGCGCTGGTGGCGTTATGGCTGGGGCGTCTGTGTGGCCGTAATGAATACAGCGCCGGATTTATTTTTATGCGGCGTCTGGGGTCGGTCGCGATCAGCGCAGGAGGGGCGGTACTGAATGTACTGCCAGTGGGGGTGAAGATCGAGGCGGAGAAGACTTTACCGCAACTGGCTTGCGCACTGGCGCAGCAACTGAAAAAAGTCCGTCGCCACCAACGTTACGATGCTGAGCAAATCCAGCGTGATATAGGGCAACTGAACGAGCCGCTGTTTGGTCCGGTGCTTAACCTGAAGATGTTTGACTACCGGCTCGATTTTAACGGTATCGCAGGCATTACCCACCAACTGGCATCCGGGCCGGTGCGGGATCTGGAGATAGCGCTGTACATCGATGAACAGGGCAATGCCGCGCTGGAGATTCTGGCCAATGCCAGTCGTTATCAGGCCGATACGCTGAGAAAACATCTGGACCGTTTGCCGTTATTGCTGGCGCAGTTTGCTGCCCAACCGGCATTGCGTTGCGGTCAGGTACACCTGTTACACCCACAGGAAATAGCGCTCTTACAACAGGTTAACGACACGGCAGTGAGTTTGCCGCAGGAGACGCTCAGCAGTTTGATTGCTCGTCAGGCGGCCAGCACGCCGGATGCCCCCGCGCTGGCCGATGAGCATGTTCAGCTCAGCTATCAGCAAATGCGCCAGCAGGTACAGGCACTGGCGGCAGAATTGGCGGAGCAGGGCGTGCAGGCGGGGGATGTGGTGGCGGTGGCGCTACCTCGATCCGTTTTCCTGTCGCTGTCGCTACAGGCAATCATTGAATTGGGCGCCGCCTGGTTACCGCTGGATACGGGTTATCCCGACGATCGGCTGATAATGATGCTGGAGGATGCCCGTCCGCGTCTGCTGATTACCACTCAGACGGCGCGTTTTGCGCAGGTAAAAGGCCTGAACTGTTTTGACTATCACGCCCTGTTGCCCGCGACGGCAACGGTCAGTCGCGCTTCCCGACCTGAGCATACGGCTTATGTTATTTATACCTCAGGCTCAACCGGCAGACCGAAAGGGGTGATGGTTGGGCAGCGCGCGATAGTTAACCGGCTGCTGTGGATGCAGCAACACTATCAACTGACCGGGGATGATGTGGTGCTGCAAAAAACACCTTGCAGTTTTGACGTCTCGGTCTGGGAGTTTTTCTGGCCGTTGATCGTCGGCGCTCAACTGGTGATGGCGCCTCCTGAAGCGCACCGCGATCCACAGGTTTTGTTGCAGTTGTTTAAACATTACAACGTCACTACCACTCACTTCGTCCCGTCGATGCTGGCCGCTTTTGTGGCAGCATTGCATGATGATGAGGCGATTGCGCACTGCGCCTCGTTAAAACGGGTGTATTGCAGTGGTGAGGCGTTGCCCACTGAGTTGTGCCATGTCTGGCAAAACAAAACCGCTGTGCCGCTGCACAATTTATATGGTCCGACCGAAGCCGCGGTGGATGTCAGCTGGTATCCGGCCTTTGGCGAATCGCTGCAACAGGTGACGGGGGCCAGCGTACCGATCGGTTACCCGGTATGGAACACGGGTCTGCGTATTCTGGATGGCAATATGCAGCCCGTGCCGCCAGGCATCGCTGGCGATCTCTATCTGACTGGCATACAACTGGCGCAGGGCTATCTGGCGCGAGCCGATTTGACTGCCAGCCGCTTTATCGCCGATCCACAAAACGCAGGCGAACGCATGTACCGTACCGGGGACGTGGCTCGCTGGCTGCCCGATGGCGCCGTGGAATACCTGGGCCGTAGCGACGATCAACTGAAGATCCGCGGTCAGCGTATCGAACTGGGCGAAATCGATCAGGCGATGCTGGCGCTGGAAGGGGTGGCGCAGGCGGTGACCTGTGCCTGCGTGTTGCGTAAAGACAGCGCAGGAGGTGGGGATCAGCGTCAACTGGTGGGCTATGTCGTTGCCAGCCACGGCCAGCCGCTGGATGCGCTTCGCCTGCGTGAAATCCTCAGTGAGCGACTGCCCGCGCATATGGTCCCGGTGACGCTGGTGCAGATCGCGGCATTTCCTTTAAGCGCTAACGGTAAGCTGGATCGTAAAGCGCTGCCGCAACCTGAACTGGCCTCCACTGCGGCAGGACGCCCTCCGCAGACGGAACTGGAGATCACTATTGCCGGGGCGTTTGCCCGCGTACTGGATTGTGAGATCCACTCGGTCAATGATGACTTTTTCGCCCTTGGTGGTCATTCCTTGCTGGCGATGCGTCTGGCGGTCGATCTGCGTCGTCGCCTTGCCAGACCGGTGACGGTCGGACAGGTGATGGTTGCCTCCAGTGTGCTGGCGCTGGCAGAACAGCTCGCGCTGCAACAAAGCGAAGAGGAAGCCTGCCGTGCCGGTATGGACGCCATTCTGCCGCTACGCCGTGGTAACGGTCCGACCCTGTTTTGCTTCCATCCCGCCTCGGGCTTTGCCTGGCAGTTCAGTATTCTGCAGCGTTATCTTCATGCGCGCTGGTCGCTGACCGGGATCCAGTCGCCGCGGCCTGGCGGCCCATTGCAGCAGGCCACCAGCCTGGATGAAATGTGTGACAGTCATTTGCGAATCTTGCGGCAACAGCAGCCTCATGGCCCTTACTACTTGTTGGGTTACTCCCTTGGCGGCACCCTGGCGCATGCCATCGCGGCACGCCTGGAGGCGGCAGGAGAAGAGGTGGCGTTCCTTGGATTGCTGGATACCTGGCCACCGGAAACACAATACTGGGCGCAACAGCAGCAGGGGCTGGTGCTGGATGAAGAAGTGTTACAGGAGATCAACCGTGAGCGAGAAGCCTTTATCGGCGCCCAGCAGGAACTGCGTCAGTCGCTGGAAGCCGATCAGAGCGGCGAATTGTTTACCGCTATTGAGGGCAATTACGCTGATGCGGTCAGGTTGCTGGCGACCGCCAAAAGCAGACGCTTCAATGGTGAAGCGGTTCTGTTTGTGGCGAAACGCACGCTGAAACCGTATCAGCAGGCTGAAAGTGCCTGGGCGGACTGGATGGGTAAATTGCAGACGTCGTTTGTTGATTGTTCGCATGTCGATATTATTTCGGCAGCGGCCTTTGAGTTGATTGGCCCACGTCTTAATGATCTGTTGCAGCAGGCCGAAAAATGAAAAAACACTCTTTTTTTCTTAATCTCAGTCTGCTGAAGACCAACCCGGCGTTTCGGGCGGTATTTCTGGCCCGTTTTATCTCAATTCTGGCGTTGGGCCTGCTGGCGGTTGCCATACCGGTACAGATCCAACAACTGACCGGCTCATCGCTGCAGGTCAGCCTTGGCGTTACCCTGACTGGGTTGGCGATGTTTACCGGCTTGATGATGGGCGGGGTATTGGCTGATCGCTATGAACGGCGGAAACTGATCCTGTTTGCCCGAACCACCTGTGGGCTGGGTTTTATTGGCCTGAGCCTGAATGCTGCGTTGCCTTCCCCCTCACTGTTGATGATTTACCTCCTTGGACTGTGGGACGGTTTTTTTGGGGCGATAGGCGTGACGGCGCTGCTGGCGGCCACACCGGCGCTGGTCGGCAGAGATAACCTGATGCAGGCGGGGGCCATCACCATGCTGACGGTGCGGTTGGGGTCGGTGATATCGCCGATGCTCGGCGGACTGCTGCTGGCTTCCGGTGGGGTTTTCTGGAACTACTGCCTGGCCGCGGCCGGAACCTTTATCACCCTGTTACCGTTGCTGCGTTTGCCCCCCCTGGCGCCGCCAGCCGATCACCAGGCGAAGCCGCTGATGGCGTTGATTGAAGGGGGACGTTATCTGGTCAGTCATCCGTTACTGGGGGGGATCGCCTTGACTGGCGCGTTGCTCACTATGGCCTCTGCGGTACGGGTGCTCTACCCGGCGCTGGCCCTCCACTGGCAGATGAGTGCCGGGCAGATTGGTCTGTTGTATGCCGCAGTTCCGCTTGGCGCTGCCGCTGGCGCGCTGACCAGCGGCAATCTGGCCCGGCATTCCCGTCCTGGCATGGTGTTGCTGTTAAGTGCAATCGCGGCGTTGGCGATGCTGGCTATTTTTAGCCTGATGCCTTACTGGTTGCCGGGGGCGCTTTGTCTGATTCTGTTTGGCTACCTCAGCGGGCTGAGCGCGTTGTTGCAATACACGCTGATCCAGACGCAAACACCCGACGTGATGCTGGGACGTATTAACGGTTTATGGACCGCACAGAACGTATTGGGCGATTCACTGGGCGCGCTGTTACTGGGGATGTTGACCGCGGTAATGACTCCGGTGCTTGCCGCCAGCAGCGGTGGGACAGGACTGGCTGTTATCAGCGTTGCGCTGACCTTATTGCTGGGGGCGCTGCGCCGTTATCGACAGCCCGCGCCCACGCCAGTGACGGAAACTATCACCGATAAATAAATACAGGATGGCTTTTAGCGAAAGAAAGTGGTGATGGCATAAGTGGTAATCATTATCAGTTAATCTTTTATGGCGGGAGGCCATTATGAATAAACTCTGTGCGGATGACGCGGCGCGTTCACCGGATTTCCTGTCAGATGACAGCTTTTTCTTTACATCGCCCTGGAAGAGTATTGTCACGCAGGGATGCTTTACCACCCTGGATACCCCCGCGTGGCAAGGCCATGACTTGCAGAGTGAGTTGCAGAAAAAGGTCCGCAGCGCGTTTGTCGAGGCGAGAGAAAGCGGCATTGATAAGCCGCTGTTGGTGGGGGCGATCCCCTTCGATACACGCCAGCCTTCGGCGTTATTTATTCCACAGCGCTGTAAGTATTTTTCGCGCCAGCAGCGGGTAACGATGGCGGAGCAGGCGATGGCTGGCCCGTTACCAGTCATCACCGGGCGTCAGGTTATTCCAGAAAAAGACGCGTTTATGGCGATGGTTGCGCAGGCAGCGGAAGCGACGGCACAGCCTGAACTGGACAAAGTGGTTTTGTCCCGGCTGTTCGATATTACCACCTCGACCCCGGTAAAAGCCTACGCGATGATGGATCGGCTGATGGCGCTGAACCCAACCAGTTACCACTTTCATGTTCCTCTCGCGGATGGCGGTACGTTACTGGGTGCCAGCCCGGAGTTGTTATTGCGTAAAACCGGTAACCATTTTTCCTCTTTGCCACTGGCTGGATCGGCGCGACGCGATGACAGCAGCGATGATGCTGACCGTGCAGTGGGTGAACGACTGATGTATTCGCAAAAAGATCGCTACGAGCACCGTCTGGTCACTGAGGCGATGCAGGCGGTACTCCAGTCCCGGAGTCATTCTCTCATGGTGCCGGAAAAACCGGATTTGATCACGACGTCAGCTCTCTGGCACCTGGCGACGCCCATTGAAGGCGAGGTCAGTTCTTCCACGGAAAACGCCTTATCGCTGGCCTGCCTGTTGCATCCCACCCCCGCGCTGAGCGGTTATCCACATGAACTGGCCCGGCAATGGATTGAGCGGCTGGAACCGTTCGATCGTCAGTTGTTCGGCGGCATTGTCGGCTGGTGTGACGAGCAGGGGGACGGTGAATGGGTGGTGACTATTCGTTGCGCCACCCTGGCGGGGAACCGTATCCGGCTGTTTGCCGGGGCGGGTATTGTCCCGGCGTCATCCCCCGAAGCGGAATGGCATGAAACCGGCGTCAAGCTTAGCACCATGATGAAAGTATTTGGTCTGCAATAAGGATATCACTGATGACAATTTCCTATACCCGCTGGCCGGCGTCGCTGGCTGCGCGTTACCGCGAACGGGGCTACTGGCTGGATTTACCGCTGACGGACATTCTCAGCCGCCATGCGGCAAGCCAGCATATTGCGTTGATCGACGGCGATCGGCCGTTCAGCTATCAGCATCTTGAGCAGTCTGCACACCAGTTAGCCGCCGCGTTACAGCGACGCGGCCTGCGCTGTGGCGATACCGCACTGGTCCAGCTGGGCAACATCGCGGAATTCTACATGGTGTTTTTTGCATTGTTGAAAATCGGTGTGGCGCCGGTTAACGCGCTATTCAGTCATCAACGCCAGGAACTGGACGCCTATGCCAGCCAGATTGAACCGGCATTGCTGATTGCCGACCGCCAGCACGGCCTTTTTGCTAACGACGACTATCTGCAACAGTTACGCCAGTGTTGTCCCTCGCTGCGTGACGTGGTGATGCATAACGCCCATACCGGGGATATCTCGCTGGCTGAGCTGCTGGGCACGGGGGCCGACGACTTTGTCGCGACGCCTTCCGCTGCGGATGAAGTGGCATTTTTCCAACTCTCGGGCGGCAGCACCGGTACGCCGAAGCTGATCCCACGCACCCATAATGATTATTACTACAGCATCCGTCGTAGCGTGGAAGTGTGTGGTTTTGACCGCTCCACACGTTTTCTCTGTGCGCTGCCGGCGGCCCATAACTATCCGCTCAGTTCGCCGGGGGCCTGCGGGACATTCTATGGCGGCGGTTGTGTGGTACTGGCGGGCGATCCCAGCGCCAGTAGCTGTTTCCCACTGATAGAAAAGCATCAGATAACGGTGACCGCACTGGTACCGCCCGCAGTCAGTCTGTGGTTACAGGCGGTGCAGGAGTGGGGCTGTCATGCCGCACTGGCCTCGTTACGTTTATTGCAGGTGGGAGGCGCCCGCCTGAGTGAAGCGTTGGCCGCACGTATTCCGGCGGAGCTCGGTTGCCGGTTACAGCAGGTGTTCGGCATGGCGGAAGGCCTGGTCAACTATACCCAACTGGACGATGACGACTGGCATACCTTTTGTACCCAGGGAAAGCCAATGAGTCCGGATGATGAAGTCTGGGTGGCCGATGAACACGGTCAGCCGCTGCCCATTGGTGAAACAGGGCGGCTGATGACCCGGGGGCCGTACACCTTTCGCGGTTATTACCGCAGCCCGGAACACAACGCCAAATCCTTTGATGCTGACGGATTCTATTGTTCCGGCGATCTGATTTCCATTACTGCGGATGGTTACATTTGTGTCCAGGGCAGGGAGAAAGATCAGATCAATCGGGGTGGCGAGAAAATCGCGGCGGAAGAGATTGAGAACCTGCTGTTGCGCCATGACGCGATCCTACAGGTGGCGCTGGTGTCCATGGAAGACCACCTGTTGGGCGAGAAAAGTTGTGCGTTTATCGTCGGACTGCGTCCGTTGCGCGCAGTGGAAATTCGCCGTTATTTGCGGGCGCTCGGGGTAGCGGAATTCAAGCTGCCTGATCGGATTGAAACCGTTGATAACCTGCCGCTCACGCCGGTTGGCAAAGTGGATAAAAAGCGCCTGCGCGAACAGCTTGCTGCACGCCAGTTAACACAATGATTAATGGAGAGAGTATGTCTATTCCATCCCTGAAAGGATACGCCCTGCCTGCGGGCAATGAGTTACCGGAAAACAAAGTCAACTGGACGTTTGAGCCTGCGCGTGGCGCGCTGTTGATCCATGATATGCAGAATTATTTCATTAATTTCTGGGGCGAAAACTGTCCGATGATCGCGCAGGTCATCCGCAATATTGCGGCGTTACGAGACTATTGTCATCAGCAGGCTATCCCGGTTTATTACACCGCTCAGCCAAACCAGCAGAGCGACAAAGACCGTGCGCTGCTGAACGATATGTGGGGGCCGGGCCTGAACAAACATCCGGAACAGCAGAAGATTGTGGCTGCGCTTGCGCCGCAGGCGCAGGATGAGGTGTTGGTTAAATGGCGTTACAGCGCTTTTCATCGCTCGCCGCTGGAACAACATCTGAAAGAGAATGGGCGCGATCAACTGATAATCTGTGGTGTTTACGCCCATATTGGCTGTCTGACCACCGCTATCGACGCCTTCATGCGGGATATTCAGCCCTTTATGGTGGCGGATGCACTGGCGGATTTCAGCCGCGACGAGCACCTGATGGCGTTGAAATACACCGCCGGTCGGGCCGGGAAAGTGGTGACGACAGAAGAACTGCTCCCGATACCGCAGAGCAAAGAACAATTGCGGGCGTTGATCCTGCCGTTGCTGGATGATGGCGAGGTGCCGTCAGAGAGTGAAAACCTGATCGACTATGGTCTGGACTCCGTGCGGATCATGGCGCTGGCGGCCCGCTGGCGTAATGTTTATCACGACATCGATTTTGTGATGTTAGCGAAGGAACCCACGCTGGCGGCATGGTGGGCACTGCTTGCCAGGGAGCGCAAGGCATGAGTCTACAATATGACTTCAGGGGGAAAAATGTCTGGGTCACCGGCGCGGCGAAAGGCATCGGCTACAGCACGGCGCTGGCTTTTCACCGGGCTGGCGCAGGGGTGGTGGGGCTGGACCGGGCCTTTGACGCCACCGATATTCCCTTTCGGATCCAGCAACTGGATGTCGCGGACGCCGGACAGGTAAAAACCGTCTGTCAGCAGTTGCTGCAAGAAACGCCGCGGCTGGACATCCTGATCAACAGCGCCGGGATCCTGCGGATGGGGGCCACCGACCAACTGGACGTGGCCGACTGGCAGGCAGTGATGGCGGTCAATGCCGGCGGCGCTTTTAATCTGTTTCAGCAGACCATGCCGGTATTTCGTCAGCAGCGCAGCGGGGCGATTGTCACGGTCGCCTCCGATGCGGCGCATTGCCCGCGTCTGGGCATGTCGGCTTATGGCGCGTCAAAAGCCGCGTTACGCAGCCTGAGCCTGACGGTCGGTCTGGAACTGGCACCCTATGGTGTCCGTTGTAATCTGGTTTCTCCGGGTTCCACTGATACCGATATGCAGCGCAGCCTGTGGGGTTCTCCAGAGGCCGAACAACAGCGTATTCGTGGTTTTGCCGGGCAGTACAAACTGGGCATCCCGTTGGGAAAAATTGCCCGTCCCGGGGAAATAGCCAACACCATTCTGTTCCTCGCCTCCCCACAGGCCAGCCATATCACGCTACAGGATATCGTGGTCGACGGCGGTTCGACGCTTGGCGCTTAACGGAGGTAACGGATGATCTGGAAACGGCCGTTAAGTCTGGAAGATCTGAATCATATGGTGGCGGGCTCGATGATCAGCCAGTTGGGAATGGTCTTCACCCATCTGGACGACAGGCAGTTGGAAGCCACCATGCCGGTTGATGAGCGTACCCGTCAGCCGTTTGGTTTGTTACATGGCGGGGCATCGGCGGCGCTGGCTGAAACGCTGGGATCGATGGCCGGTTACCTTGCCAGCGAAGAAGGGCAGTGTGTGGTGGGTACCGAGATCAGCGCCAGCCATCACCGGGCCGTCACCCGTGGAGAGGTCAGAGGCGTGTGCTGCCCGCTGCATCTGGGCAGGAGTCAGCAGGTCTGGGAAATCGTTATCTTTGATCGCGATAAACGATGCTGCACCGCCCGACTGACCACCGCGCTGCTGGGATGAACGCACTTAGCCGTCATTCTTCAGATGGCGGTTGCGTATCCGGCGTGCTGAAGGATGATCAAGTCTATCACCATCAGGTGTTTTGCCTGCGGCAGAATGCCATTACCGCAACGAATATTACAGGGAGAAAGTATGAATTTTATTGGAAATTGGGCACGCAACAAAGGATGTTTCTCATTGCTGGCACTGACGTTGTTCGCCAGCGTATTGCCGGCATACAGTGAAACGCCAGTCGGGCTGCTGCGTCAACCAGCGGCAAATGGCGCTTATGAGATGGCTTACAGTGCATCGGAAAACGCGTTGTATCTTGCGACAGCACAGAGTCTTCAGTTGGATAAGGGCGGTGTTGTTTACCGTCTTGATCCGCAAACCCTGGCGGTGACACAGGCTATTCATCATCAGTTCAAATCATTTGGCGCGGCAGTCAACAATAAGACCAACCGGTTATATGTTGGCAATACACTGAACGCCGCAGTGACCGCGATTGATGTCAAAACCGGCGAGGTGCAGGGCAGTCTGGTGCTGGATACACGTCCGCGTACTGCAACCTCCAGGCCGCTGGCCCCGCGTGAGCTGGTGGTGGATGAAAGCAGCGATACGCTATATGTGACCGGTGTTGGCAAAGAGAGCCGGGTCTGGGCCGTAGATGGCGCCACATTAACGTTGCGTCACACCTTTGACGGTATGGGGAAATATGCAGTCGGCCTGGCGTTGGATGCCCCCGCGCATCGTTTGTATGTCACCAATGGCGACAATGAATTTATCACCATCGATACCGCCAGTAACCAGGTGCTGACCCGTACCAAACTGGCGGAAGATCAGGCGCACTTTTTCCTGAATATCGCGCTGGATCCTGCCACGCATCGTGCCTTTATCACTGACACGAAAACAGCACAGTTACTGGTGGTGGATAGCCGCAATGGTACGGTGGCGCAGAAAATTAATCTGCCGACATCGCTGGCGGTGCTGTTCAATGCCCGGCGCAACGAAGTGTATGTTACGCACCGCGACACGGGAGAAGTCAGTATCATCGATGCGAAAACCTACCAGGTGCTGAGAACGATTAAAGCGCCGGTACACCCTAACAGTCTGGCGTTGTCGTCAGACGGTCAGACGCTGTATATCAGTGTGAAACAGCCGTTTACCCGCACTCAGGAGGCCAGCGCGCCGGATGAGGTTATGCGTGTGGCTTTGTAACGTCAAATGGAGAGGGACTACCGCATGTTGGCCATTTTGACTGTCAGGTTTCATCGATAAAAAAGCCGCATCGACCTGCTGAGCGGCTTAATACGGCAACACTTTTGCACTCCACTGGCATCGTCACGCTCGTTTAAACGGGCACGACGACCGCCAGTGGATCTGACTACAACGGGGTTATCTGAACTGGAACCAGGTGGTTTTCAGTTGGGTAAATTTATCAAAAGCATGCAGCGACAGGTCACGGCCGAATCCCGACTGCTTATTGCCGCCAAAGGGGACGCTGACATCCAGGGCATCAACGGTATTGACTGAGACGGTACCGGCATTGAGCCGCGCGGCCACACGGTGAGCACGGTTAAGATCGTCACTCCAGACCGAGGCGGCTAAGGCGTAAATATGCTGGTTGGCCAGCTCAATAGCCTGATCCTCATCGGTAAACATACTGATCGCCAGTACCGGGCCAAAAATCTCCTCTTGCCACACGGACATTGCTGGGGTAACGGCTCCGAGCAGGGTGGGTTGCAGATAATTGTCAACGCCGTCGATCTGCTGGCTCTTACCGCCGGTCAGTAATGTCGCGCCCTGTTCCTGAGCGCGGGCAATATAGTCGAGCACCTTATTTTTATGCGCGCTGCTGACCATGGCGCCCATCCGTGTCTGCGAGTCAAACGGATGCCCTGGCGCCCAGGCAGCCACTTTTTCCGTGAGCATGGCAATAAACTGACTATAAACCGCTTTCTCTACCAGCAGGCGTGAATTGGCCGAACAGACTTCACCCTGGTTAAAACAAATGCCAAAGGCGGCTTTTTCGGCGGCGAGCGCGAGATCCTGGCAGTCAGCGAAGATAATATTGGCGCTTTTTCCACCGCATTCCAGCCAGACCTGTTTCAAATTAGACTGGGCGGAATAGTGCATGAACGCTTTGCCCACCGTGGTTGAACCGGTGAAGGTAATGACATCGACATCATGATGTAGACCCAGCGCGCTGCCGGTTTCGGTTCCCAGCCCGGTGACCACGTTCAACACACCGTCAGGTATGCCGGCTTCGCTCGCCAGTTCAGCCAGGCGCAGGGCGGTAAACGGTGAATGCTCAGAAGGTTTCAGGATAACGCTGTTACCTGCCGCCAGCGCAGGGCCCAGCTTCCACGAGGCAATATCCAGCGGGAAATTCCATGGGACGATTGCCGCGACCACACCAACCGGTTCACGGGTGATGGTTGCCAGCGAACCGGGTGGCGTCGGGGCAACCTCGTCATACAGCTTATCGATGCTTTCGGCATACCAGGCAAAGACATTCGCCGCACCCGGCACGTCAATATTCAGCGCATCCTGCACCGGTTTTCCCATGCTGACGCTTTCCAGCAGCGCCAGTTCTTCACGATGTTGCAGAATGAGTTGCGACAGTCGTTGCAGGACCGTTTTACGCTGCTGGGCACTGGCTGCAGACCAGACCCCGGATGAAAAGACGTTACGTGCGGCCTGCACCGCAACATCGACATCCTCCGCCTGACACGCGGTGACCTGTGCCAGTACCGCATTGCTCGCCGGGTTGACAACCTCAAACACCTTGCCGCTGCGAGCGGTATAGGGTTTGCCGTTAATGACGGCATGGTTGATAAAACGTTGATCTTTTAGTTTGTTTTCCCAGTACGGTTTATCAAACACTGGTGCTCTCCTGATGGCGATGAGGTTGCAGGTCAGTACAGTCATTCAGCAGCATATGGGCGGCACGTTCGCCGATCATAATGGCGGGCGCATTGGTATTGCCGCTGATCAGATACGGCATGATCGAGGCATCTGCCACCCGCAGATTTTGCATGCCATGGACTTTTAAAGTGGATGGATCGACCACGCTTAAGGGGTCATGGCCCATTTTGCAGGTGCCGACCGGGTGAAATACCGTGGCACAGTATTCACGGATGTGTTGCTGCAACTGCTGATCAGTCTGGATATGTTCGCCAGGCAGCATCTCTTTGCCGCGATACGGCGCAAAGTCATCCTGGGCCAGAATACGTCGGGCGTATTTAATACCTTCGGCCAGGACCTCTGCGTCGCGGGGATCGGAGAGAAAATTAAAATCAATCACCACTTCACCGTCGCGATTAAGCGTCAACTCGCCTTTCGATTTTGGCCGTAACACACAGACGTGAATAGCATAACCATGCCCCCATTCGAACAATCGTCCGCGGTGGCTGCGATAACCAGGAACGAAATGAAACTGGATATCCGGTTCTGTCGGGCTGAGCGGGGTACAGGCAAAGCCACCTGCTTCAACATAATTGGTGGTGAGCCAGCCTTTTTTGGCGAAAAGGTATTTCACTGGCGCGCTCAAAATCGGCTTCCAGGCTTTGATCGAAAAGCCGAGCGTCAGTGGGCTTTTTGAACGTATCGTTACCAGACCGTCGAGATGATCCTGCAAGTTTTTTCCCACGCCTGGCAAATCCAGCACGGCCTGGACGCCGACATGATTCAGCTCGTCACGTGGTCCAATACCGGACTTCAACAGGATATGCGGCGAACCGATCGCCCCCGCACAGAGAATGACTTCCTTATTCACCCGTAGAGAGAGGAGGTGTTCGCTGCCTGCCATGCGGACCTGCACGCCCTGCACCCGATTGCCATCAATAATCAACTGCTGAACTTCGCAGTCGGTGATGACGTGAAGATTGCTTCTGTGCAGATGCGGATGCAGGAACGCGCGATAACTGGATAACCGTTTACCGTCCTTCTGGGTGACGTTATAAATGCCTACCCCTTTAATATTGCCCCCGTGATTAAAGTCATGATTCACCGGCAGACCCAGACGGTGACCCGCATTAACGAAGACCGGGGACAGCGGATTGGGATCTCGGGGCGTCGTCACCTCCAGCTCGCCCCGATAACCGTGAAAGGCTGTGTCCTGTTGCAGTTGGTTATGCTCAGAGCGTTTAAACCACGGCAGAACGTCATCCCAGCCCCATCCTTCGCATCCCGCCTGGTCACGCCAGCGGTCGTAGTCTGAAGGCAGACCGCGGATATAGATCATGCTGTTCATCGATGACGATCCGCCCAGTGTCTTACCGCGCGGTACGTGCATCTGACGACCGCCCAGGTGCTTCTGCGGCGCGGAGTAAAAGTTCCAGCTAAATTTGGTGCTTTTATAAAGGGTTATGGTACCTGCCGGGGTCTGGATACGCGGCGTGGTGTCCCGGCTTCCCGCTTCGATCAGGCAGACCTTAAGATCGCTACGTTCTGACAGACGGGCGGCCAGTACCGAGCCGGAGGAGCCGCCGCCAATCACGATATAGTCGTATTGCGTCATTTCTTTCATGCTACGTCCCTTTTTTTATTTTCAAACAGAGGGTTGCGCGACAGACTGCGTGCGACTGATCAGGTAATAAATCGGTGATACCACCGCCAGCCCCACAATCCATGAGATATCGGCGCCGCCCAGTGCGGTAGCCGCAGGACCGGTATAGATGGCGGTGGACATAAACGGCACTTCTACCGCGATGCCGAGGAGATAGCAGAAAATGGCCCGCAGGTTGTAGTAGCCGTAAATGCCGCCATCGCGGCGAAAGAAAGACGCGACGTCGTAGCTGCCATGCGCCAACAGGTAGTAATCAACCAGGTTGATGGCGGTCCAGGGCACCAGCACATAAAGCAGCATCAGGATGAAGTTGGTGTAGTTGACCAGGAAGTTGTCCTGACCATAAATCGCTAATGCGATCTCAATCAGGATAGTCACGATGGCGGTGAAAATGCGGGCGCCTGAGAGCGGTGACCATTTGGGGAAAAATGTCTGACCCAGCGTCAAGGTACAGAGTACGCCGCAATAGAGATTCATCGCATTGGTCGCCGCGATACCCAGCGCAAACACCACAATGACCACGAAGGCCAGGCTTCCGGTCATGTGGACGATACCGGCGATGATATCGCCATCGACCACACAGATGGCGACAATAATGCCGAGGATCATCGGGAAGAAAGACCCCAGTACGCAGCCGAAGTAGCTATACCAGAACACGCTTTTTTCGCTGATGTCTTTCGGCATGTAGCGGGAATAATCGGAGACATAAGGGGCGTAAGCCAGTTGCCACAGTGCCGCAATTGAAATCGCGCCAAGGAAGCCGCCGATATTAAAACCATTGCGATTGATGAAATCCGCCGGCAGACCATGAATGAAGATAATCCAGCCGAAGGTTAACGCCAGCACAATGCCCGATATCCACGACATCACTCGGGTGTAGGCGTGGATCAGATTATAACCGAAGGCGGTGGCGATCAGGCTGAGCACCGCGGAAGCAATAATCCCGCTATTGGCGGAGATTGAACGATTGATCGCATGCAACGCCTGGCCACCCAATACCAGGTTTGAGGCCAGAAAACCGATGTACATGATGACCACCAGCGCCACGACCAGTACCGAACCGTACGAGCCAAACTGGCCTCGTGTCTGTACCATTTGTGGCACGCCAAGCTGTGGGCCCTGGGCTGAATGAAGCGCCATAAACAGCCCGCCAGCCAGGTTACCAATCAATACGGCAAGGGTGGCCCACAAAAAGGAAAGGTGGAACACACTCACGGCCAGGGCGCCAGTGATGACGGTCAATAGCATGATATTGGAGCCAAACCAGATCGTGAACAAGTCGCGAGGTTTACCGTGCCGTGCGGCGTGCGGAATTGGCTGAATAGTGCTGAGTTCGACGGAGGAAGCTGAAGCGATGCTGTTGGTATGATTTGTCATGATGTTGCTCTTAACTTTAGGTGACTGCAGGCTCTGCTCATGCCGTAACAATGGACTCACTGCTTGTGTTGAAAACCACAATGTGAGTAACGATGGCGTGTTACTGCTCTTTTATGGTGCAGGAGGGGACGGAGGACAGAAAGGAGGAAAAATATAGGTAAGCGCCATAAAAACTGTAATAACCCTGGACCTGAATGTCACGCACAAGAATAGGGCGACGACAGGATGTCAATGTGATTTCAAGGTGTTAAAAATGCCTAAGATACAATGTGCTGCAAATAAATGGATTTTATCGCACCAAAATAAAACAGAGTTGCACCCTATTCGTTCATTATTGCATAGCAATAATATGGTTATGTTGGTGGCTTAAATATAAAAATACGATGCAAAGGACCTGACCACAGACCCCTCATCTGCAGTGACATGCCGTAAAACATCCGGCTGGTTTCAATGCCGGGCTGAATTTTTCGCCGTTTTAGCGATATGATTTTGCTATCACGACGGACTTTCCTGGCTTAAGCGATGCCGATGATCGTGGTTGACAATTCTCCGCCTAAGTTAATGGCGCCATCGCGCCGGGTGAGGAAAAAGGGCGTTAAAGCAGACGAACATGCTGTGCCGTTTTTCTCTGCCCTGATGATGTTCTGCCACCGGTTATCACAAAAACCTATTACCGAACGATGATTAACCCCAAATATCCCACATAGACAACATTATTCGGTCTTGCGCCAGCCTCGTGTTGTTGCCAATATCATTGCCAGATGACCATGGGATGATGCCGGGTAAAATAATGAACAACGGTGAGCTGTTGGTATCAAAAATGCCTGATGTATTGCATGCAGCCCGTCAGATTCGTCAGGGCGAACTGACCAGTGTGGCGTTGGTGACGGCATGTTTACAGCGTATAAAAACCCACAACCCCACATTAAATGCGTTTGGGGATGTGTATGACATCGCCGCATTACAAGAAGCCGGGGACTGTGATCGCGAGCTGGCGCAGGGCCGTTTGCGCGGTCCGCTGCATGGTGTGCCGTTTGGTATCAAAGATCTGTTTTCAACCCAGGGGTTGCGTACTACCAAAGGATCGTTGACCTCTCTCGATTATGTACCGGAGAGTGACGCGCCGATCATTGCCCGTTTAAAAGCTGCAGGGGCGATTATCCTGGGCAAAACCGCCACCACCGAGTTTGGCTGGACGGGATCGAGTGTCTCGCGGGTATTCGGTCATGGCCGTAATCCCTGGAATCACGCCTTAACCAGTGGTGGTTCCAGCTCAGGCTCGGCTATCAGTGTTGCCGCGCGGATGGTGCCGGCGGCATTAGGTTCAGATGGCGGTGGCTCGGTACGGATCCCTGGCGCGTTTTGCGGCATTTTTGCCTTAAAAGGCTCACTGGGGCGCATTCCCACCTGGCCGTGGTCGGCGACCGAAATGCTCAGTCACGCCGGGCCGCTGACCCGTACCGTGCGTGACAGCGCTTTACTGTTTGACATCCTTTCCGGACCCGACGCCCGCGATCACCAGGCGCTGCCGGAAAAAGGCGAATCTTACCTGGCGCGTTGCGATGTGCCGCTGGGAAAGGTGCGGGTGCGCTTTAGTCCTACGCTGTTCAACACGCCGGTCGCCCCGGTCATTGCTTCGCTGGTGGCGCAGGCGGTGGCGAAGATAGCCGATGGGTTGCCGGTGGCGTTACAGGTGGGAAATCTGGACTGGCCAAACCCCTTCGATACCTTTAATACCTTATGGACAGGGGGGCGTGGTATTGCCTACGGCGCGGCGCTGGTCGATAAATCCGGGCAGTTGGATCCCGGCTTCGCCACCTTGATTTCCCGTGCTGCTGAGCTGGATTTGGCGGCTTATCTTCAGGCGCTCAAACAGCGTGCCGCGTTTGCCAGTCAGGTACATGCGCTATTTGATGAGGTTGATTTTTTGCTGACGCCAACCCTGCCGATCCTGCCTTTTGCGGCGGACAGGCATACGCCTGCCGGACAACCCGCAGGAAACAGTGGGGTGGAGTGGGCGCGCTGGACGCCGTTTACCTGGCCATTCAATCTCAGCGGCAATCCGGCCGCCACTGTGCCGTGCGGCTTTACCGCGGATGGTCTGCCGGTGGGATTACAAGTGATTGGTCGTCGTTATGCCGATGGCGAGGTGCTGCAATTTTGTGCCGCACTGGAAGCGCTGATGCCGTGGGATAATCGTCAACCCCCAGGCGTGGCGTAAGCGCAGGTATACTGCGTTTTTTCGCAACGGTTAAATAAGGTGAACGATGATTAATCAGCCGCGACTGGATGAAATTAAACGGGTCTTAAGCAGCGATAAACGGGTCCGCGTAACCGAACTGGCGCAGCGTTTGGTGGTATCGGAAGAGACTATTCGCCGGGATTTAAAATATCTGGAAGAGCGTGGCGTGCTGCGCCGGGTACATGGCGGCGCTATTTTACCGGTGGCCAGTGAAGAGCAGCCGTTGCAAATACGCAGTCGCATTAAACCCCGCGCCAAAGTACGGATTGGGCAGTTGGCGAGCGAGATGGTTGAGGAAGGGATGGCGCTGTTCCTTGATACCGGGACCACCACGCTGGCGCTGGCTCATCAACTCACGCGGTTCGCCAGATTAAAAGTGGTCACTAATTCACTGGACATCGCCAGTCTGCTGACCCAGCAGAGCGATAACGCGGTCACGCTGACGCCGGGGTGTGTTCGTCGTAACGATAACGCGCTAATTGGCCCGCATACGCTGGCATTCGCGCAGCAGTTTCACTACGACATCTGTTTCATGGGTATCGGCGCGGTGGATTTGCAAAACGGATTTATGGATTACGAAGAGCCGGAAGCACTGCTGCGGCGGGAGCTGAGCAGACATTGTCGTCAGAGCGTTATTTTGGCGGATGAAGGGAAGTTTGGTTTGCGCACATTTGTGAATACCTTGCCGTTTAGCGCGGTGGATACGCTGGTGACCAGCCTGCCGCCGCCGGCACGTTTTATCGCCAGTCTGGAGAAAGCTCATGTCAACATCCTCTATCCCGGCGTGGCCGCGGATGACCGCAAGCGACTATCAGGCCTTTGAGGCGCTTTTCGCCCAAAGTAGCGCCATTGGCGCCACCCGTGGTGGCGGACTGCATCGCCTGGCGGGCAGTGCTGACGATGGCGCAATGCGTGACGCCTTTTGCCGCTGGCTGCGTCAGCAGGGTTTTACGGTGCATATTGACCCGATCGGTAATATTTTTGGCCTGTTAACATTGCGTCCCGGCGCGCCCTGGTTATTGTGTGGTTCCCATCTCGACAGCCAGCCCGCGGGAGGGCGATTTGATGGCGCCGTTGGGGTGATGGCGGGTGCAGTAGCGATGGCCAGCCTTGCACGTCAGCTCAATGTATTGCCCCGTGCGGCGCAATGTAATCTTGCGGTGGTGAACTGGACAAATGAAGAGGGAGCCCGCTTTCAACCCAGTTTAATTGGCAGTTCGGTTTTTACCGGCGCCAGCCCGCTGGATGTTGCGTTGAATTGCCGTGATGCGCAGGGCATTACCCTGGGAGAGGCGTTGGAGAGGATCGGCTATCGCGGCACTGTGCTGCCGGAGATGCCGCTGGCGGCCTATATTGAGCTGCATGTTGAGCAAGGTCCGCAGTTGGAACAGCAGAAAACGCAACTTGGCGTGGTGACCGCGACCTGGGCGGCGTTGAAGTGGCAGGTGACCTTTCACGGCGAGCAGAATCATACCGGACCTTCGTTGATGGCCTGTCGGCGTGATGCCTTGCTGGCAGCGGCGAAAACCATCGTGGCGGTGCGGGAAGAAGCGGATAAATACGGTCTGGCGCTACATACTTCGGTCGGCAGGATCGAGACGACGCCCAATTCACCTAACGTGGTCACCCGCGAAGCCACATTGTTCATTGAGTTTCGTTCCGCCGATGAAGCGTTGTTAGCCGCCATTGGCGAGCAGTTTACCCAGACCTTACAGCAGATTGCGCAGGCAACCGCCACGGATGTCAGTTTGAAGGCGTCGCAGCTTCGCCCGCCTCAGCAGTTGGATGCGGCCCTGGTGCAACGCGCGCTGACGCAGGCCGCACGTCTCGGGATCAGCGCAATGCCGATGCATACGGTGGCGGGGCATGATGCCATCAGTCTGAGTTATCACTGCCCAAGTTGCCTGTTGTTTGTTCCCAGCCAGGACGGTTTGTCACATAACGAGCGCGAATTCACCGCGCAGGACGATTTGCATCGTGGACTGGATGTGTTGCTGGCGCTGCTGGCTGATCTCTGTCTGCATCCTACTGCCCAGCCAGAGGTGAGCGTATGCTAAGCCGTTTACAGCAGGCGCTGCATGGCTGGCAGCCGGACAGCCAATGGTCGATTCAACCCGGGACTCCCGGCGTGGCGTCGCCTCATCGCCTTGCCACCGAATGGGCCGGATTTCGCTTACACAGCGGCACGCAACCACTTTATGCCAAAGTATTGCAAGATGATCAGCGCCGGTTGATTGATGTCCAGCGTAGCATCGACGCCAGTCGCGCCGCAGCGGAAATCGGACTGACTCCCGCAGTGCACTATGCGGATGTTGCACAAGGCGTGGTGATTTACACCGCGCTTGATACGCGCTGGCATTGGGCCCGGCTGGATCAACTGATGCAACCCCGACATTTTACGCGGCTGACCCGTCTGCTTGATCAACTGCATGAAATCAACCTGGCTCTGCCATCGCGTCAGGACGACATGCGGCATCTGCGTCAGCGCTGCCGGGAAGACGGAGTGATAATGTCCGATGAGCTGAACTGGCTGGGGGAATGTGTTGATCTGGCGTGGCAGGCGCTGAATCAGCAACCGCATCCCGCCGTATTGATCCACGGCGATCCGATTGCCAGCAACTGGCTGGTGAATGAACAGGGTGACTGGCAATTGCTCGACTTCGATTACGCCAGCCTGGGCGATGCCTGGTACGACATCGCGGTATTGCTGAATGAGCGCATGCTGTTTGACCATCAATGGCGTGAGGCGATTGCCGCGTGGCACGGTAAGTGTACTGAAGCCGATTATGCCCGTTGCCGGTTATATGCGCTGGCGGATGATTATTACTGGACATTGTGGGGGCTGTGGAACGGTCATTGCAGCTCGCGCGGTCTGGAGTTTGCCAAAGTGGGACAGTGGACGTTATTGCGGTGCCGACAGAGCGCCCGCGATAGCCGTTTTGAACGTTGGTTAGCCCTGGTGGCGGGGAGTGCGGCATGAGTAAACGTCTGGGAGAGGCTGAAAGTTGGCAGGAGAAACGGTTGGAGCAGGCGATCGCCGCAGTACCCGCCTGGCAGTCCTGTGATATTACCTATCGTCCGGTCAGCGGCGGTATCTCTAATGCGAACTGGCGCGTTGATGTGGCGGGCGCCGCAGGCGCCTACTTTGTCAAAATTCCCGGTGAAGGAACTGAGCGTTATATCAATCGCGATACCGCGCATGAAGCCAGCCTGAAAGCGGCGCAAACCGGTTATGGCGTGCAGGTGGTGATGTATCTGCGTGAGTTAGGTGTCGAGATTTTTGAATTTATGGCGGGGTGGCGCAGCGCATCGAATCAGGATTTTCAGCAGCGGACGATCCGCCATCGGGCGTTACAGGCGCTGAAAAGCTTCAACGATCAGCCGCCGCTGCGGCAAACTAAAACCGTTTTTGAGATGCTGGATGAACATATCGCCCAGTTACACTCGTTACCTGCCGTGTTTTCCGCTGATGCGGCCTGGCTGCATCAGCAAAGCCAGCGGGCGCGTCAGGCACTGCAGTCGGCCGGGCTGGATCTGGTGCCTTGTATGAATGACACCCTGGCCGGTAATTTTATGCTCAACCAACATGATGATATTCGGTTGGTCGATTTTGAATATGCCTCGAATAATGATCGTTGTTATGAGCTGGCATTATGGTTTGGTGAAATGTTTTTTAGTGCGGAAACAGAGTGTGAATTACTGGAGGATTATTTCGGCAAGGTAGATAACGCCTGTTTTGCACGGGTACAACTCTATAAATTTCTCGCCGATATGAAATGGTCTGCCTGGGCGATGATTCAACATCATCTCGCTGATATTGATTTTGATTTTTCGAAATATGGCGCGTGGAAGACCATGCGTGCCCGCAGCGTGCTCTATCATCCTGACTGGGAAAACTGGTTGCACGCGGTGTAATGATTAAATAAACGAGATCAATCGCGCGGTATACCGTGCGCTGAAGCGTCGTTATTGCCTGTTTTTTTATCGGGAAACCCTGTTTATCTCCGTGATACGCCATGTTGCCGGACAAAAACGTCAATGTGTTGTTGCATCATGCTGGTGTTGGCGTCGATGCGTCAGCGGCTTGACGTCTGACGGATATAACAGCACCGCTAAGGGAGTGTGAAGCCATTAATTATCCATGCCGGGGAGGTTGTTATGAGTTCGATGATCATGTCGCGTAGTCTGCAAGCACGAATCGGTTTAAAAAATAAAATCTTTGCCCTTTATCTGTTGGCATTATTATTACTGGCCTTGTTCCCACCGTTATATTTAAGTGTCAGTGGCAATAAACAGTTATTCCTGGGGATACCGATGCCAATTATTTACTGGTTAGCCATCGCCGCTTTTCTCGGGATCGGTTTGTGGGTGATGTATCTTGCTGAATGCGCTTTTGGGGAAATTCCCGAAGATGAGGAACTGTCATGAATATCTCTGCTGTTGAGCCACACTATTTTATTACCTTCGGTATGATGGGGCTGTTTTTAGCGGTGATGATCGGCGTGTTATATGCGACTAACCGGAAAAGCACCTCGTTTGCGGATTACGCGGTCGGCGGCCGGGCGTACGGTCCGTGGTATATCGCCATGAGCTATACCAACTCGTGGTGGCCTGGCGCGACGTTTACCGCGTTCTTTGCGTTGTCAGTGAGTGGGGTGATTGGTTTTTATGGCGCGGTTTACTCAACACTTGGGGTAACGGCGATGTACCTGATGGCTCGTCGAGCCTGGACATGGGGGCAACATTTTAATCTCACCACTCAACCGGATCTGCTGGGGATGCGTTACAACAGTCCGGCGGTAAAACGCGTGGCCTCAATCATCGGTATCATCTGTGTATTTCCCTGGGTCGTGATGGGCATTCAGGCGCTGGCGCTATTGGTGGAGTTCGCCAGTTTTGGCCGTCTGGGCGTGACCAGCTGTCTGATAGCCGGGGTGCTGTTGATTCTGGTACGTCAGTACTGGACGGTTAGTATGGGAATGCGTGGTCTGATCATGACGGATATGTATCAGGGCATCATCGCTTATGGGCTGGGGGCGCTGGTGTGTGTGATCCTGCTGTTTACTGGCGATCATGGCTATAGCCAGCTGGCCAGTTTGCCGCCGAATATGTTGCAAATCCCTGGTGCCGCAGGCAGTCATTATGGTCGCTGGTATATGTTCAGTCTGATTTTTACCGGTGTGGTCGGTTCAATGTGCTGGCCGATGAGTTTTCAGCGGATCTACACCGCCAGCGGTATTCGGGCGGTGAAAAAGGGAACCCTGTTAACCATCCTGTTAGTTGGCGGTTTCTATGCGATTTTAATGCTGTTCGCTACGGCGGTCAGCCAGGAGCCCGGTGTACAGGCTAATCCACAGCAGGGCTTCTTTACTGCACTGTTTGAACAGGGTGGCCCATGGTTGCTGGCTATTGCGTTGGTGATTGTGCTGGCGGCCAGTATTGGCCATGTCGATGGCTGTGTCCAGGTGTGTGGTACGCAGTTTGCCAATGACCTCGCGACATGGAATCAACCCCGTAGTGATCGTCAACTGACCGTACTGGCGAAATCCGGCATGGTGGTATTTATTATCGCTGCCGCCTTGCTGGCTTATCTGACCTTTAACTATTCACGTCTGCAACTGCTGGCACAGATTTCCTATCAGGGCATTATTCAACTGGCGGTACCGTTGTTTTTCGGCATATTCAGCCGTTTTGGCAACAAGCAGGGAGCCTTGCTGGGCATGGTGACCGGGATTGTTATCGCCATTGTGTTAACGGTGTTTTTCCCGGATGACATTCCAGTGCTGGGATCGTTGACCAGCGGCATTGTGGGCCTGGCCGGCAACGTGGCGGCATTCATCGTTTGCGGGGTGATGTTCAAAACTGATGCCACGGAGAAAAAACGGGTAGAGGCGCTGTTTGCACTGGCGGATGGTCCGGCACAACTGCCTGGTAAAGCCGTATTGAGTTAACCAGAAGCATTAAGCTGCATGACACGGGCCGGGTGATGGCCCGTTTTTTTGTGCCTTAATTCTGACGGCGTGACCCACAATGAGTGTGCATGGTGGCGATGATGGATGTTATTATGACATTAAATGTTATTAAAATGTTTAGAAATTAACATTTACTCGGGTATCATCAGGAAGATGAAATAATGATGCTATCGCCATCATCCTTCACGCCGCAAGCGCAGTCTGCATTATTAACTGATCTATTGGTTGTTTGCCGGACGCGTGATCCGCCCTGGCTACCTGAACCGGTTAGGACCCGCGCCGACGTGGCGCAAAAACGCTGTTGGTGTGTTGTCCCGCCATACAAATGATTTGGTGAGTCTCTGAGAGGGAATGGCTGATTTTAACTGGCAGATCATGTGGGTGAGAAACGTGCTGCCTTGCAATTGGATGAACAATGGAAAGTGTTTTTACCATCTTAGTGCTATTAACCACCGTAGGCTTATCCGGATTTGTAACCCGCGTTATCGCTCTAAAGTTACCTCTTCCGCTGATTCAGATCTTGTTGGGCTGTGTACTGGCATGGCCGGGTTTTAGCCTGCATGTTACCTTTGATCCTGAGTTTTTCATGATGCTGTTTATCCCACCGTTACTGTTTGCTGATGCCTGGCGTATCCCGAAGCGTGAGTTCTTCAGGCAACGAGGCGCTATCCTGGCGTTGGCGTTGGGCCTGGCGTTGGTGACTGTACCGGTTATCGGTTATTCGGTTCATGCGTTAATCCCGGCGATACCACTGTCGGTGGCTTTCGCGTTGGCCGCGGTGCTGGCGCCAACCGATGCGGTCGCTTTATCGGGGATTGCCGGTAAAGGCGCAATACCCAGTAATCTGCGGCATATTCTGGAAGGCGAAGCGTTGATGAATGACGCATCGGGCCTGGTGGCGCTGAGGTTTGCCATCGCAGCGGCCATGACCGGCGTTTTTTCACTGCGTCATGCGTTTCTCAGTTTTGTGATGATTGCGGTTGGCGGACTGGCGATTGGGGCGGCGATAGGCTGGCTTTCTATTGTGCTCTCCAGTTGGTTTAAAAAGCGGGCGAGCGATGAAGATCCGGCTGCGGGGGTCATCATGATGCTACTGCTGCCGTTTGCCGCATACCTGTCGGCTGAACGGGCCGGATGTTCGGGGATACTTGCGGCAGTAGCGGCTGGCATGATGATGAATTACCAGAGCCTGCGAGCGGATATGTCAATTGTGACGCGTCTGCGGATCAGGGGAACCTGGGGGATGATCGAGTTCGTCTTTAATGGTATGACCTTTATTTTGTTAGGGTTACAGCTTCCGCACATTATCGGCTCGGCACTGATCGCCGCTGAAGCACAGGGCTATACGCATATGGTGGTACTCATTGGCTACGTGTTGCTGGTGCTGATGATGTTGCACTTATTGCGCTTTGGCTGGATGTGGGGATTGCGCTGGCTTGCCCGGCGTCGTAGACAACGCAATGCCACCGATCTGGCAGTGAGCGGCTGGCGTCCGTTAATCATTATGACCCTTGGCGGCGTCCGTGGCGCGGTAACACTGGCGGGCGCACTGTCTTTGCCTATTTTATTACCGGATGGCATGCCTTTTCCCGGGCGTGAAATGGCTATTTTTATCGCATCAGGCACGATTCTCTGTTCGTTACTGGTGGCGATTGTTGGATTGCCAATGGTATTACACGGCGTGAGTGGCAAAGAGGATGGGCTCGCGGCTGAGGAACGTTATGCGCGTATTGAAGCCGCGCAGGCCGCCATTCGGGCACTGGCTGAGACTCATGATCAGATTAAGGTGGGACTGGATGAGTCGGCAACGGTGCGGGTAGCCGATTGTTTCGCCCGAGTCATGGATCTTTACCGACGGCATCTGGAAGTGCTTGGCGCGGACCAGACCGCAGATGAAATGGCCCGTCTTGATGATCAGGTAGATATCAAACTGCGTACCCGGGGATTGCAGGCACAGCGAGCTGAGCTGTTGCGGTTGCGCAGGCGCCAGAAGATCAATGATGAAACGCTGAACAAGTTACTTGCTGAAATTGATTTGGCGGAAGCCGCACTCTTCACTCGATCGCGTACAGTCTAAAGAGAGGGCAGAGTCCGATTTTACCGTCGCGGTCACGATGTTATGCGGTCTGGCAGGCAGATTGTCGAGAGAGATGCTATGCAAACAGCCTTGAATAAAGCGGTGAAAAATCGGCTGGTAAGACTGACCCAGCTGGCTGGAGTTCGGCAGGAAGAGCTGCGACCGCTATGCTGGTGCGGGGTGTATATTTTCTGTGTGCTGTCAGCTTACTATGTTATCCGTCCCGTGCGTGACGCGTTTGGTAGTGCGAATGGAGCGGAGGATCTCCAGTGGTTGTTCAGCGCCACGCTTATCGCCATGCTGGTGTGCAATTTGCCGTTCGCTGCGTTGTCGCGCCGCCTCTCTCGCCAGCGGGCCATCACCCTGTTTTATCGTTTTTTCATCGCCTGCCTGTTGCTGTTCGCCTTGCTGATCTCTGTGCTCAATGCTCCGGGGCGTCTCTGGCTGGGACGTGTATTTTTTGTCTGGGTATCCGTATTTAATCTGTATGTGGTGTCCATTTTTTGGATGCTGATAGTCGATATTTTTGACAGCGACCGTGGCAAACGCCTGTTCGCGCTGATGGCTGCCGGCGCTACGTTGGGCGCTATAGCCGGCTCGCTGTTTACCATCACGTTGGTCAAAGTGGCAGGACCGGCAGGGTTGTTTTTATTGGCTGCCGTTCTGCTGGAATTAGCGGTCTGTTGCGTCCGACGCCTGACGCATTTAGCACCGCAGTTGCGTCATCCGTCCCGGCGTGTGGACGAAAATGACGGACGACCGCTGGGGGGCGGCATCCTGAGCGGCATTGGCCACACGTTTCGCTCGCCTTATCTGCTGAATATTTGTCTTTACATGATATTGTTCTCGGTGACGTCGACGTTTCTCTATTTCCGTCAGGCGGAACTGGCGCGGCACGCGTTCTCTAATGATGGTGCCCGCTCCACGTTTTTCGCCAGCCTGGACTTGCTGGTCAATGTGTTGACTCTCACGGTGCAAATCCTGGCCACCGGTCAGTTGCTGAGTCGTTTTGGCACCACCGCCGTGTTGATTATTCTGCCGGTACTGACTGTCGTGGGCTTTCTGGCGCTGGCATGGCAACCGTCACTGTTGGCTCTGGCTCTCTTTTCCGTCGTGCGGCGTGCCAGTAACTTCGCCATTGCCCGACCAACACGGGAGCTGTTGTTTACCGTGCTGAATCGGGAAGACAAATACAAAGCTAAAAGTTTTATCGATACCGCGGTTTATCGGGCGGGGGATCAGGTTGGCGCATGGAGCTGGACTGCGGCTGGCATGCTCGGCAGTTCCGGACCGGTATGGCTGTGGCTTGCCGTGCCGTTATCGGTATTCTGGCTGCTTAACAGCCTGTGGCTGGGGCAGCGGCAACAGCGTTTGGCATCGGCGCCTCAGGCGAATGCCCCGAGATAGGTCATGATGAAAACGATTATCTCAGACCCGGTACCCCCATGATCAGCGGCACCCTCCCGATATGACTTTTACCATTTTTGTCTGCTATCGCTATAGTGCCCAGAAAATTTATAATTAATTGATATATATAAGTTAAAAATTTATTTTTATGTGTCGTTGTCATTTGACAAGGGGGGCGCCAAAGCCTGGGTTATCCAGGTAACATTCGTGATGTTCATCACATTAAACAGCGCCCATTGGGCCCGTAAATGCTGTACGGAGGTCGATATGGCAATGTGTTCACGTCGGGATTTTATGCGGTTCATCTCTTGCCTGGCCGCGAGCGCGCCGGTATTGCTGCAAGCGGCGACGCAAACAAATTCAGCCGCGACAATGCAGGCGCAACGCTTACCGTTGGAAGCCAATGGCTGGGTGCCTAATAACCCACATCTACCGGTATTGCTTTATCGTCATGTGCTTAGTGGCGCAACGGCAGCGGTGGCGGGTACCGAAGCCTTGTTCGAACGTACCGGCTGGCCGCCTCAGTGGGTGGCCAGCGTTTACCCTTTCCACCATTACCACAGTACCGCGCATGAAGTCCTGGGTTTCGTCAGCGGCGAGGCTCGCCTGATGTTGGGCGGGCCCGGTGGACATGAGGTCACCGTGCAGGCTGGCGATGTGGCGTTGCTACCTGCTGGCACGGGGCATTGCAATTTGGCGAGCAGTGATGATTTCGTTGTCGTCGGTGCTTATCCACCCCGGCAGGATTGGGATATATGCCGGGAGCCGCCCTCTAAAGCCATGCTGGAGCGTATCGCGCATCTGCCGTTTCCGCACAGCGATCCTGTCTATGGTGTGCAGGGGCCATTGCGGCAGGCGTGGAGCTGAGTGGCGTTTCACTCACACATGATATCTGTCGTCCTGAGCTCGCTGTTGTGGAGGCGATCGCTCCGTGCTGCATCTTTGCAGGCTATCCCGAAGCACAACAGTGCGAGTGAGAGGGGTAAAAACGGCGGGGTAACTCAGACACACAGCCACCGGAAATCGCAGAGGAGGAATGTTATGTCGCGCATGGCGAGCACGCTTTTTTTATCCTGTTTATTGCTTCTGACGGGCTGTCGTCATGCTTTGGCAGAACCCTTACCGCGTATCGGCATCATTGGTGCCGGGGAGATGGGGGGAACGCTGGGACGGCTGTGGGTCAACGCGGGTTATTCGGTATTTTTCGCTTCCCGCCATCCCCAGGAATTAAAGCCGCTGGTCAGCTCGCTGGGGCCTCGCGCTCAGGCCGGATCACCGTTGCAGGCGGCGCAATACGGCGATGTAGTGGTGATGGCGGTACCTTATGGCGCGCTGCCTGTGCTGGGGAAACAACTGGCCGGAACCCTGCGGGGGAAGGTGGTGCTGGATGTCGCCAACCCTTATCCACAGCGGGACGGGGACATCGCCCGGCAGGCGTTGCAGACAGGCAGTGGTATCTATAGCGCGCGTTTGTTCCCCGGCGCGCGATGGGTTCGCGGGTTTAATTCGCTGGCGGCATCCAGCCTGGCGGCCACGGCACATCAAACCGGTGAGGAGGCGGTGGCTGTGCCGCTGGCGGGCGATGATAAAGGCGCGCTGGATACAGTAGCCCAATTGACTACGGCTGCCGGTTTTACCCCCGTGGTAGTAGGAGGGTTGGCAGCCGCGGCTTTGTTTCAGCCTGGCGGACCGCTGTTTTTGCACACCCTGACCGCAGATGAACTCAATCATGCCATTGACCGCTAAAACCGTTTTAAGTGATCTTGATCACGGTTTACTCAGGCCAAAACTCGTGTGATAGGCAGCATATCATCACCCCGTTGCCTTGCCTTACGCGAGCTCACCGTAGCCTGAAGACCTGGAGCAGGAATATAATGAGTAAATTATTCAGCTTAGAAAATAAACGCATTTTAGTGACTGGTGCGGCTCAGGGCATTGGCTTTACGATGGCGCAGGGGCTGGCGGAGCATGGCGCTGAGATCATTATTAACGGCACCTCGCCAGAGCGGGCTGAAAACGCGGCGATGAAGCTGCGTGATGAGGGCTACACCGCGCATGTATCGGTATTTGACGTTTCCAATGCGCTCGCTGTTGAAACGGCCATTGAGAAGATTGAACGCCATATCGGCCCGATTGATGTGTTGTTCAATAATGCGGGTATTCAGCGGCGTCACCCTTTTACCGAATTTCCGCTTGAAGAGTGGAACCAAATTATCGCCACTAATCAGACCGGCGTATTTCTGGTTTCTCAGGCGGTGGCGAAAAAAATGATTGCCCGTAAGGCGGGGAAAATCATCAATATCTGCTCAATGCAAAGCGAATTGGGGCGCGATACTATTACCCCGTATGCTGCCGCCAAGGGAGCGGTAAAAATGCTGACCCGCAGCATGAGCGTGGAGCTGGCTCGTTATAATATTCAGGTGAACGGTATCGCGCCGGGTTATTTTGATACGCCAATGACCAAAGCGCTGGTGGATAACCCGCAATTCACCGACTGGCTGTGCAAACGCACGCCCGCCGCCCGTTGGGGTGAACCACAAGAACTGGTGGGCGCCGCTGTTTTTTTGTCATCGCGGGCGTCTGATTTTGTCAATGGCCATCTGCTATTTGTCGATGGCGGCATGCTGGCAGCAGTGTAATTGGCGGGGAACGGAGCATGGCAGGTCAATGCATCATCGTGATGGGGGCGGGTAGCGGGAAATCATCGGTGGGCGCAGCGCGGGCTAATGCGCTACAGGTGAAGTTTATTGATGGCGACGACTTACATCCGCGTCAGAATATTATCAAATGGCCGCGGGCCAGGCGCTGAATGACGATGATTGTCTGCCATGGTTGGGCCGGCTGTCAGGAGAACTGGCGGTGATTTTCCCTCAGGAGTTGCATCGTCCAATGTGTACTCTGGGCGAGCCGTCACCGTTGCGAAAAATTGTGGTGAAAATAGCTAGCCTGTTACTGGTTGCGTAACAGGGGTGATGTGTGGGGCCGGCCCTGCCGCCATTGAACTTCACGCGGGTCATGCCCGTGCCGGGCATCAACATTATTGCTGTCAGGCACGCAGCCGAAGCGTTCAACTTGAATATAAATACCGAGCCTGCCAGCAGGGCATGAAGGATCAGATCATTGATCTTGCCATGAATAATGCTGGCATCCGCGACACCGCACGAGCATTGCTAATGCCGTTGCGCGCACGCTAAAAAACTTTCGCCGAAAAACGTCACCTCTCTTCCACTGGATAATCTGCGCATTGGCGAAGTGGATGAAATGTGGTCATTTTTCGGGGGAGCTTTCAGGTTTTAATGTGGCCTTATGGTGTGCCGATAATTTCAGTGCTTATGACGGGTTACCGAATGAAAAGCACATCACAGGTAAGCTTTACACACCACGAATTGAGCGTGAAAACCGGAACCTGACTGAACCGCAAGACAACTGGGGTCCTCAACATCAGCTGAAATGCATGACAGGATCATTGGTACGTTTATCGAGCGTGAGCATTATGCAGCGTAATACTCATCACCATATTGAATACATAACCCATTTCAGTAACTGACACATATCACGACACTGAGAGACGCCATGGAACGGAAAGACCTGCCAGATCGAGACCGATGGTTGTCATCTTCATGATGAACGTTTCCGGTCATTAAATGATCGCGTTTTATACGCTGTGTCATTTAAATTGGGGCGTCTATTTCATCAGGCGCGTGTATTGGTGAGCGATGTTACCCGATGATTATTTTTGTTGCCAGGGCAACATCGCGGAAGGATTTTTGTGTCGCGGTATTAATCTTTCAGTGCAGCAAAGGCCCGAATAATAGTATCGATTTCTTCTTCGCTGTGCGCCGCATTAACGCTACAACGCAGCAGAGTAATGCCTGATGGTGCAGCAGGGGGTAAAACGAGATTGACATACACCCCATTGGATATCAAGTCGCGCCAGAGGCGCAGTCCATCTTCTTTCGAGCCAATCATTACCGGGACAACAGGACTGATCCGTGGGCCCAGCTCATAACCGAGTTCAGCCAGACCGCGATAGAGTCTGTGTGCGTTACTCCAAAGTTTGTCACGCAGGCCTGGATTTTGCGCGATAGTTCTTAAAGAAGAACGCACAGAGGCGATACTGGATGGTGAGGGTGACGCAGTAAAAATGTAAGGACGGCTGCTATAACGTAAAACGTCCATGGCTTTAGCGCCGACGGCAAATCCGCCGATAGAGGCTAAACTCTTGCTAAAGGTACCCAGTATAATATCAACATCCTGCTCAACACCCAGCTCTTCGGCAAGGCCGCGGCCAGTCGCGCCCATAACCCCGAAGGAGTGCGCTTCATCCACGAGCAAATAACCACCAAGACGGCGTTTGATATCGACAATTTCGACCAACGGAGCAACATCGCCCAGCATGCTATAAATGCCTTCAACGATAATTATCGCTTCACGCGCTTTCTCACCCAGGCGCAGCATACGGCGCTCCAAATCTTGCGCGTCATTGTGGCGGAAACGAATAATTTGTGCGCCGCCTAAAGCGCAAGCGTCATAGATGCTGGCATGAGAGTCTTCGTCTATCAATACGATGGCGTCAGGACCAGCAAGCGTGCTGATCACGCCCAGATTAGCGGTATAACCGGTTGAGAATACAATGGCGCTGGGACGATCAAAAAAAGCGGCCAGCTCTTGCTCCAAAGCAAGGTGAGAGCCATAACTACCGTTAGCCATACGTGAACCGGTTGTTCCGGTGCCTTGAGCGGCTAAGGCCGCCTGGCCGTCAGCAATCGCCTGGGTATTGAAAGTCAGCCCCATGTAGTTATTGGTGCCTGCCAGGACAACCTTCTTATCGCCAATACGCCCTTCGGTGGCTGAATAGATCTCATCAATACAGGTGCCGAATGGATTCAGGCCGGATGTCTGGAATTTTTCACGCTCGCCAGCAAGTCGCGCAAATTTGTCATACAGACCCATTAGTACTCTCCATATGTGGGAGTAGGGCATCCAGCAATTGCTCAGGCGTTCTGACATTCAGCAGGATATTAATCGGGATAGAAATATCCAGCTTGTCTTCTAACATCATCAACAGGTTCATGACTTTTATGGACTCCAGACCAAGATCATTGACGAGGTCACTGTCAGGCTTTATCTCTTGATTGCCTGTGGCCATACCTTGTAAACACTCGAGGATATAATCCATCAAAACTTCACGATTTAACATAGAAACTCTTATATACCTATGATCATAATAATTAAAATAGTCTGTCACGCAGCGCGTGTTCCAGACTTATTTTAGGAAACCAGTTAATTGAATTGGACAAATCGTTATTGCTTGCTGACCAGTCACTATGGGTTAATTCGCGGATTTTACTGCGAGTTAGCATCGGTTCCTGTCTGACTAAACGGCTCGATAACGTGCTGATATCAGCAATTATTTTAAGCAAAGGTAGAGGAATTCCGATTAACCGTACTGGAGCATGACGTACTGCGCTACCGATTTCTTGCAGGCGTGTCCAATTATACCCCCCCGCCACACCGTCACATAATTCATATGGATGATTATGCGATGGAGAAACGGTTAACCATTGCCCAACCGCTTCAGCTAAATCACTCACATGAAGAAATGATAGCTGTGAGTCAGGCGCACCAAGCTGTGGAAGTACACCACGGAGAAGCCAACTGAACAAGGGCTTCAACTCTTTATCGCCCGGCCCATAAACTGCGGTTGGGCGAAAAATGCCAAGAGAAATATTCGCGGCTGCCATTATTAATTTTTGTTCGGCAACGTGTTTTGAATTCGCGTACCAGGACAGTTCAGGGTGACGGGCAGCAAGCGAGGACATAAATAGAAAACGCTTACAATTGCCGCTTTCTCTGGCGGCTTGCATCAAATGCAGGCTGCCTGTCACATTACACTCAGTGAAAGTTTCTTCCTTGCTTCCACGAACTTGCCCTGCGCAATGGACAACATATTCAGCATCGCGCACCAGCTCCGAAAGCGATTTTTTATCTTCTAACGCTCCCTGTACCCAAACCACATTGTTGTTTGAGGAGCGACGTGCGCGTCTGGTCAAAGCACGTACAGTGAACCCGCGTGAAAGCAGATTATCAACAATGTGCCTGCCGATAAATCCGGTCACACCTGTCACTGCGACCGTTTTTGTCATTGTGCATAGCCTGCTAATTGTAACTGCGGACCAATTAATTCAGTCAGATAACGTTTTCTGGCCTCAGCCCGTGCAGGTTTCCCTGATGACGTCCGCGGAATACTATGGGGAGGCATCAGTACAATATCGACAGCAACGCTGAATTCACTTTGAATGCGCGATGTCAGAGAGTGGATAATTTGCTCCCGACGTTCTTCAGAACTCACCCGGCACTGGATCTGCAAAATGATTCTGGCGCCTTCATCGTGATCCTGGGAGGTCACAAAGGCGATTGCGTCACCAGGACGGATTTCTGGTTCTGATTCCGCGACATATTCAATATCCTGAGGCCAAATATTACGACCACGAATAATAATCAGATCTTTTTTACGGCCCGTTACGTACAGGTTTCCGTCCAGCATATAACCTAAATCGCCGGTATCCATCCACCCCTGGCGTTGGATTTGTTGCTGGGATGTCGTATCGTGGAAATAGCCCCTCATCAGGCTGGGGCCAGAAATACAGATATGACCGACTTCCCGTTCTGGCAGCGGCGCGCCTGTTTCGCTACGAATTTCAATATGATGGCCAGGTAGCGCTTTGCCACAGTTGACGAAAGTGGCCGTCGCCCGCGTATTTTGAGTTGGGGCAACCGCTTTACGGTTATACTCCAGACTGTCACGGTCAATCACGTTGACGCGTGGACCTGATGAGGCATCAAAAAAACTCACGGCCAGCGTGTTTTCGGCCAGACCATAGCATGGTCTAAAGGCATCGCCATTAAACTGTACCTGACTGAAATGCTCACTGAATTTATTTAATAATTCAGCAGGAATGGGCTCAGCGCCAACTCCGGCAATACGCCAACTGGAAAGATCTAATTCGGCTAATTCTGTCTCGTTGCTGCGACGCAGGCAAATATCGTAACCAAATGGCGGAGAAACAGAGACGGTTGCACGGTTCTTGGTGATCAATTTAAGCCACTGCATTGGACGCATGGCAAAATCCTGGGTCCGCAAATAGTCAACGGAGAGCTGTGTCGCCATTGGCGTCAGGACAAAACCAACCAGGCCCATATCATGATAGAAAGGCAACCAGGAAACACAGCGATCACCCGCGCGTACTTTAATACCATCGTGACTAATCGCTCGCAAGTTAGCCATGACAGAACGTTGGGTTATTATCACACCGCGAGGAAAACGCGTGCTTCCAGACGTATATTGCAGATAAGCAATATTGTCAGGTGAAGGAGGTTGCAGTACGACATCCTTTTCAGGCAGAGCATTGAAGTCTGCATTACTGAGGATATGTATAGGCTGCGCTTCAGCACTGCGTGCAGAGCTAATTAACGGCAACCATTCATCACTGCTGATAATAGCCGAAGGATTGCAGCTATTTAATAGCCCCTGGAGCTTTTCGATATAAGAAGCGCTTTGCCCAATACCCATAGGGATAGCAAGGGGAACGGCAACCAACCCTGCATATTGACAAGCAAAAAAGGCTTCCACAAAGCCAACACTGGTTTCAGCGATTAGCGCGACACGGTCACCTTTATTGAGGTTCAGTGATAATAGACGACGCGCACCCGTAATCGCCCGCTCGCGTAGCGTGTGATAAGGCAGCGCAGCCAGAAGTTGATTACGTCTGTCGTAAAAATTCATCCCTGTACTTCCTTGGGCGGCATAATCTAAAGCATCCACCAAAGTCGGGAAATCCGCATAACGCAAGGGAAGAGAGTGAATGGAACTTGTTTTATACATATTACAACATGACCATAACATTAATTTATTAACGACAAATAATACAGACTCTTAGTGATGCGAGAAGTAGAGTTTTTGTAAGAATTTGTATAGTAGTAATGCGACACTTGTTATTGATACTATAAATAACTTAATGGATTATCTTATCTGACGGCATCTTGAATGGCTAGTGTTTATGAGGTCCCACCATAAAAATGGTATGGTGTTTTCGCCAAAACAGCATTAAGTGGTAAAAGAGAGTAGGGCCTCTCAGGATGGCGCTGATGGCTGATGTATCGCATTATATGCCTAATGCGCGGAGAGCTGTCCTCGGCATAATTTTTATTTGGCGCTTATTTTGGTGAAAAATTGACTCAATAGAGTCCAAATATTCAAATAACAGGAAAGTGTCCAGCCGATAACTCTCCAGTCTCTTACTCAGGGAATGACGGGAATGCAGCCAATGCGCCAGCAATTCGAAGCAGAATGGGAGATATCTCATTTTGCTTAAAAATCTGCCGTTAATGTTACTTCTGACTTGTTGAGGTCTGGAGGAATAATGTATTGCATCTGTTCTGACAACAGCATTGCGATGAAGGGGATATGTCCATAACGTATGATTATATTTAAATCTAATAATCACCCATCGTTACTAATGCGGTATTTATTTGAAATGTTTTTGTCAGAATTAGGTAAGGCATTATTGCTTTTTCTGTTTCCAGCAAGGTGGGTAAGGACAAAATATCAATAGCTCACATACTGGATAATGTAGACAGATTCATTGTGTGTTTTTTCAGTATATTTTTTATAGATAGATATAAGGGTGTTTATGTTTCGCATTGAAAAAGTCGTGGATAAGCGTGATCTCAAGGAATTTATAGCTTTTCCGTCTTCACTGTATCACGGTGATCCTAACTGGATTGATCCCTTGTATCTGGAACGCTTAGAGCACCTTTCTGAGAAAAACCCAAGCAGTGAACATATAGAGTGGCAGGCATGGGTAGCCAAAAAAGGGGAGCAGGTTGTCGGCAGGATAACGGCGCAAATTGATACATTGCACCGCGAACTTTATGGTGAGGATACCGGGCATTTTGGCATGATTGATGCCATTGATGATCCTGAAGTTTTCAGCGCACTATTTGCCGCAGCAGAAGCGTGGTTGAAGTCTAAAGGCGCGACAAAAATCACTGGCCCCTTTAGCCTTAATATCAACCAGGAGAGTGGCTTGTTGATTGATGGTTTTGATACGCCACCTTCAGCGTTAATGGTTCATGGTAAACCTTATTATGGCACCAGGGTAGAGCAGCAGGGGTATACCCAGGGGATAGATTTACTGGCTTATTGGATGAAGCGAACAGACCTGCATTTTTCTCCGTCATTAAACAAACTCATGGCAAATGTGCGCAAAAAAGTGACCATCCGCCGTCTGGATCGTAAGCGGTTTAATGAAGAAATGCAGGTGTTACGGGAGATCTTTAACTCTGGATGGCAGAATAATTGGGGATTTGTGCCTTTTACTGAGCACGAGTTTGCTACCATGGGAGAACAGTTAAAGTTCCTGGTACCGGATGACCTGATTTATGTTGCGGAAATAGATTCTGTTCCTGTGGCGTTTATCGTTGGTTTGCCAAATATTAATGAGGCGATCTCGGGTCTGAATGGGCGTTTGTTTCCTTTTGGCTGGGCTAAGTTACTGTGGCGTCTGAAGGTGAGTGGGGTGCGAACCGCCCGAGTGCCACTGATGGGGGTGCGCCATGAGTATCATTTCAGTCGTATGGGACCCGTCATTGCCCTGCTACTTATTGAAGCGTTACGTGATCCCTTCGCGAAGCGGAATATTGATGCTTTAGAGATGTCCTGGATCTTAGAGACCAATACCGGTATGCGAACTATCCTGGAGAAAATTGGTGCGGTCCCTTATAAGCGTTATCGTTTGTACGAAAAACATCTCTAACTAAAATATGTTATAAGAGAAAACGTTGATGTCACTTGAAAAGAGGAAAGGGATCAAGCGATTAACAAGCAGCATTAATCATTCGCTGGCTGGTTTTGTTAATGCCTTGTTAACTGAGGATGCCTTTCGTCAGTTGTTTATTATTAGCGCAATATTACTGGTTATCGCACTTTTTTTGGACGTGACAAAAATAGAGCGTTTATTCTTGATTTCCAGTTGTTTTCTTTTATTGATGGTCGAGTTACTTAACACCGCCATTGAAACGGTAATAGATCGAATTTCTTTAGATATCCATCCATTATCAAAGCGGGCAAAAGATTTGGGGGGAGCGGCACAGTTAGTTACTGTGGTGATGACCATCATAATTTGGTTAATTGTTTTGCTTTGAACATTCAGACGGGTAGTTAATATTGTGAACAGGCATTATCTCAGATAATGCTGATGCTCAATAAATATACCCGTCATTCTGCAAACTATCGATGTGTTGAGGCGTAATTAGCCAACTGAATCTGAACGTGTCAGTTCATTGGTTGACGCCACCAGAGCATCCCAATAGCTATTCTCAACGTCAAGAATAAGACAGCCCAGTGCATGAACAAACTATGCACTGGGCTGTGTGGTATTGATGTGATGCGGTTAGCGCCGGTATTTTTGCTTTGTTCTTCCGCTGAGGATATATACCTGTGGCAATCTCTCATCGTGTGATTAGTGATTATGCGGGTTGGTTACAGACCACCTCTTGCTGTCTACGCTGAGAAGCTACCGCTACGGAAGATACGGCATCCAGAGCCTTTTCCAACACTTCGTTATAGGGTGCTCTGGAGTCCAGATCGAGAATCCGGGAACCGTTGTAATTAAGCTCGACCATTACCGCAATTTTATCCTGCAACTCTTCATAACTATGGTCAGGTTTACGGGCAAAAGCGGTTTCGACATCAATATCAAGGCGAATAATTAATTCAGGACGGCATAAAGCCATTCGTTGATACAACTTGCGCTCACGTAATGCCAGTCGGGTCATCAGCCAGCCAGTCACGCGTTCGACGCCAATGCCCGGTCCGTCATAATGAAAACCTGACATTTCGGCCTGTGGAAAGCGATCACTAATCACCAATACGCCACTTTGTGCCAGACGTTGTACTTTGCCTAAATTAGACTCACGCCACAATGAGAGCCCGTACATTATTAAGGCAGCCCAGAGAGGTGGCGCTTTGCTACTCATGCTCTGCGTTTTCTCAGATTTGGCCGCCAGGCGTCGCTCAAGCCATACCCCGATAAACGGCAAACGTTTAATTTTATCGCCGTCTTCACCGGAGATGAGCCCTAAATAGCGACGTTCAGTCACAAAATGCTTCTGCAGGTTTTTGACTAAGTCTGCTGTAAGCGTGGATTTGCCCGTGCCATCACAACCCACTACCGCAACAAGCCCTGGCACATAAGTGGGGGATGATTCGTTGTCTGTATTCACTCTGTCTGTTTGCATTTATATTGATATCAAAAGGTATGCACAAGCCTGAGCTTGTGACTACGAAAGAGAAGTGCGAATCGCATCTAACGATTCATCGAGAATCTTACTGGCGGGTTCCCGGCCATCTAAATCAAGAATCTTTGCGCCATTAAAAGTAAGATTGGGTATGACCTTGATTTTCTCGCGCAATGCTTCGAGCTTGTGATCAGGCTTGCGTGAATACGCCGTTTGTTCGTCAACATTAAGTCGAATCAATAACAGGGGAGGATAAGAGGCCATCCACTGGTACAGTTTTTGCTCACGTTTTCTCAGCGCGCGTACCCAAAAGTTACCTCCAGTTGCTTTTGCCAACTGAGGCCCATCAAAGCGAAACCCCGCGACCTCAGCTTGCGGGTAACGATCGGTAACCAGTAATTGCCCCTGTTGAGTCTTCTTCAGCATTTTCCTGAATTTGTAGGCGCGCCAACAAGACAGTAAATAGATAACCAGAGAGGTGACATTACCTGGGGGAGCGCTGGGCCTGTCATGTACACGATCAGACTTAGCCACCAAATAGCGACCAACACAAGCCCCAATAATGGGTAGACTGCTGATCCATTCACCTATGCGTCCCGATGACTGCCCGAGATAAAGCTGTTGTGTCGGCCATTGCGTAGAAAGATGGCTGACTAAACTGGCAGCTAAAGTCGATTTACCAGAGCCATCACAACCGGTTATCGCAATCACACGCACAGGGGCATGGTTGGTAAAGGGGGTAATCTCTTGACTCACTTCCAAAAACCTAAGATTAAAAAAAGATATTGTATGCTAATTGACCCTCGACCTTCAAAATATTTTTCCCATTTAGCAATAAGAGCTACTATTGACGACTTTTCTCTTTACAAATGATATATTCTTCGAAATATATTGAGGGAGAGTATTTTTTATGCATTCTAAATTCCCACCGCTAATATCGGTTATTGGCAGCGATGGTTCTGGGAAATCCACTGTTTGTGAACACCTTATTAGCTGTCTGGAAAAATATGGTCCCGCAGCTCAGGTTCACCTGGGTAAACAGGCTGGTAATGTAGAACGTGCGGTCGTTAAGCTTCCTTTCATGGGGCGTATTCTTCGCAAGTCAATAGATAAGAATAAAACCAAGGTCGCTAAGTCTCATCCCAGCGCTTTGCCTGCTTTAGTCATTATGTCTTTTGTGGTACGCCGATTATTGCGTTTTCGGCGTATGCTGGCTTTGCGTAAACGTGGTTTCATTATATTGTCCGATCGTTTCCCTCAAGTTCAGTTTCCTGGTGCTTATGATGGCATGCTGCTTCCTCCCAGCGTACCGGGTAATCGTTTTGTGACATGGCTGGCGGGACGTGAGAGGGCGGCTTTTTACTGGATGGCCACTCAGAAACCTGATTTAGTCATTAAACTCAATGTTGATCTTGATGTCGCCTGCGCACGTAAGCCGGATCATGAGCGAGAGTCTCTCGCCAGGAAAATAGCTATAACGCCAAAACTGACATTTGAAGGCGCAAAAATTATTGATCTTGATGCTAATAAACCGCTTGATGAGGTATTACGTGCAGCTGAGGAAGCCGTAACGAATTTCATGGAAACGCGTGGCTATCACTATATTGATGAAGGCAAGTCTGTCGCCACCTCATAGCCTTCTATCGTCATTGTATCCAATGCCAAACCGCCGATGATGTTCGGGAAGAAGCCGTCTGTGTGAAGTGGATATCGGCTGTTTGGCCTTGTTGGACTCCCCGCCAATGAGTGGAGTGTCTGGCGTTGAGTAAACTCTCCACTCCAAGCCACATATCCGGCATCAACCCGTCAGCCGCGTAAGGGGTATTTTTATCCACCTTTTGTCACGAAACCCTGACGCTTGCGGCGAGGATCCGTCCCTGGAGCCTCGGCTCGCGCGACAGTCTGCTTATCTACATTGCTATACTTGTAGTACTATTTGGAACCGCTATTGAGTACCTATTTTTATCACATAATGTGACGTGATAGCGTCCTGCGTCTGGCTAACAGACAGTGTCCGTCGCGGTGATAATATCAGTATGATCAACCTTTTTCATTCGCTAAAAGCTGAACACCTTTACGGTAAAGGTGTGTTATCCGTTGGAGCGATGATGCGAGCGGCAGTGTTTAATTATCTTCGACGGCCATTATACTTACTGGCGATGCCAGAGCCAGGAAAAGTGGGAAAGTAATTCTTATGCATTGTGAGTGGAATACATAAGCTAATTGACTTACTTCTTATAATATATTTAATTAAATGACTTTATTTGTATTTGCAAAAAGCGACAATATGGCATTGCCAAAACAAAAACATAATTTCCAACTAAATTAATATTTAATTGGAAATTATCTCTTGCTTGTGAGTTATTTTATTGTTTTTAATGATCTTGTCCCTGATGGCGAGCTGTTGTTCACCCACATCCCGGCGCGCGTCAACCGGATTCAATACCGCTGTGGTAACATTTATGACAGCGCTGATATGGGGTTGCTTGAGACGCTATGAAAAAATCCACGCATTGCGTGGATTTATGGTTTTTTAACGTGATTTTGAGGGGGTGAGATCGTCTGAACCCACTCAAGATTATTCAGACGTTAAATAAGAAATTCATCACATCACCATCTTTCACGATGTAATCTTTGCCTTCGGATCGCATCTTGCCGGCTTCTTTTGCACCCTGTTCACCTTTGTAGGTGATGAAATCTTCATAGCTGATCGTTTGGGCGCGGATAAAGCCTTTCTCAAAGTCGGTATGAATTTTACCCGCGGCCTGTGGCGCTGTCGCACCAACCGGGATGGTCCAGGCACGGACTTCTTTCACACCTGCGGTGAAGTAGGTCTGCAGATTCAGCAGGGCGTAGCCCGCACGAATGACGCGGTTCAGGCCCGGTTCTTCCAGCCCCAGTTCGGCCATAAACTCCTCGCGATCCTCGTCGTCCAGCTCGGCAATATCGGATTCTACAGCGGCACACACCGGTACCACGACGGAACCTTCTTTCTCGGCAATCGCCCGCACCACGTCCAGATAAGGGTTGTTATCGAAACCGTCTTCGTTAACGTTGGCGATATACATCGTGGGCTTCAGCGTCAGAAAGCTCAGGTAGCGGATAGCGGCTTTATCTTCTTCGCTCAGATCCAGTGAACGTAGCATTCCGGCGTTTTCCAGATGCGCCCGGCATTTTTCCAGCGCGACCTGTTCGGCTTTCGCGTCTTTGTCACCGCCTTTAGCGCGTTTTTGCACACGTTGCAGCGCGCGTTCACAGGTATCCAGATCGGACAACGCCAGCTCGGTATTGATCACGTCAATATCATCAGCCGGATCGACTTTATTATTCACATGGATAATGTTGTCGTTCTCGAAACAGCGAACCACATGGCCGATCGCTTCAGTTTCGCGGATGTTGGTCAGAAACTGGTTACCCAGACCTTCACCTTTGGAAGCGCCTTTAACCAGTCCGGCGATATCCACGAACTCCATGGTCGTTGGCAGGATACGCTGCGGCTTGACGATTTCCGCCAGCTTGTCCAGACGGGGATCTGGCATTGGCACCACGCCGGTATTCGGTTCAATGGTACAGAACGGGAAGTTTGCTGCTTCGATGCCCGCTTTGGTTAACGCATTGAACAGGGTGGATTTCCCAACATTTGGCAGGCCCACAATACCGCATTTAAATCCCATCGTTGAATCACCTTAATTTCTTAATAATCAGTGAGTTGATAGAGTCACTGAACTGTCTGAGAGTATTATTACCGCGCATTATACACGTAATTATCGACTCAATGGCGTTGTTTTCCAATTGGGGGGAAAGGATCAAAGTTGAGATCTTGTTCACATTCCACCATACTGACATAACTTGACAATTGATGGAGAGCCTTGCTGATGCCTAGCACGTTGCTTACGCCACCCTGATTTTTCCTTCTCCCGCAACATCTGTTGCACTTCATGTCTTTCTGACGAGTTTGACGATACTCACTTACCTGGCGGTGTTGTCACCACTGGTAGCATTATTATGATGGAAAATTAGCATGTTCAATCTGAGCAACCTCAGCGTGGCCGGGGTAAAAAATGATATTTTGGCTGGCGCGGTTGTCTCCGTGGCCCTAATCCCTGAAGCCACCGCTTTTTCGCTGCTCGCCGGGCTGTCGCCAACGATTGGCCTGCATACCGCTTTTATCCTTGGGCTGGTCACCGCGTTGTTTGGGGGAAAACCCGGCATGATCTCTGGCGCAGCGGGTTCTATCGTGGTCGTGCTGGTCAGTTTGATTGCAGCTCATGGTTATCAGTATGTGTTGCTGGCGACTATTTTGGCTGGGTTGATCCAGCTGCTTATTGGTCTGTTCCGACTGGGAAAATTTATCTGCCTGGTGCCGCAGCCCGCTATTTATGGCTTTGTTAATGGCCTGGCCATTGTTATCGCGTTGGCGCAAATCCCGCTGATCAAACATCAGGGGCCACTGACGTACAGTCTGGTGGCGCTGACCATGTTAATTGTCTGGCTGTTCCCTAAATTGAGCAAAGCTATCCCTGGCTCGCTGGCCGCTCTGATTGCTATCAGCGCTCTGGTCATCGGTTGTGGTTTGGATACCCGCCGCGTGGGCGACCTGGCGGATATCTCCGGTACTCTGCCGGCATTTCATCTGCCTGAGGTTGCGCTAAACTGGACGGCATTAAAGGTGGTGTTGCCATATTCGGTCATTATCGCCCTGGTTGGATTGATCGAATCGTTGCTGACGTTGACGGTCCTCGATGAAATGGGGAGGAAGAAAGGTGACAGCAATAAAGAGTGCGTGGCACAGGGTATCGGTAATACCCTCTGTGGCTTTTTCGGTAGCTTTGCCGGATGCGCGATGATTGGTCAGTCGATTATCAACTTCACCTCGGGTGGACGTGGTCGTATTTCTAACCTGGTGGGGGCGTTACTCCTGATCCTGTTTGTGGTCAGTCTGTCGAAATATATTGCACTGTTACCGGTGGCGGCATTGGCTGGGATTATGTTGGTCGTCTGTATTAATACCTTTGAATGGCGTTCTTTCCAACGTCTGAAATGCATGCCGAAAGCCGATGCGATTATTATGATCGCGGTGACGGTGGTCACCATTTATACCGACCTGGCGATGGCAGTTATCTTCGGTATGGTTATCTCGGCACTGGTTTTTGCCTGGCAACATGTACGTATCGCTATCTTTGCGCAGGAAGAAAGTGCTGAGCAGAAGGTCTATCAACTGGAAGGGCCGTTATTCTTTGGCTCTGTCGCCCGTTTCCATGAATTGTTCCATCCGGAGAAAGACCCGCAGAAGGTGATTATCGATTTTGCCCGTACCCGGGTGATGGACTCCAGTGGGGTCGAGGCTATCGATAAACTGACCGCTCGCTATGTCGCGGTGGGTAAAAGCGTACGCTTGCGCCATCTTAGCGCAGATTGCATCGAACTTTTAACGCAGGCAGGGCCGTTTTGCAGTCACGAACGGGATGATGCAGATTGTGCCGCGCGCTAGCCGGTAACTACCGGGGATAAATCCATGAGTGGGTTTATCCCGCTTTGAAACTATGCAGCCGGTTCATCGCTTTCAGGCGGTCTTCCTTCAGCCAGAGTTCGGTACAGCGCGCCGCTTCGTCTACTGCGCCATCAATCAGTTGTTGCTCGGTTGCCGGAGGTTTACCCAGTACAAACCCCACCACTTTGTTTCGGTCACCAGGATGGCCGATGCCGATCCGCAGACGATGGAAGTTTTGATTGTTCCCCAACTTGTTGATGATGTCTTTCAGTCCGTTATGGCCGCCATGGCCGCCGCCCTGTTTGAACTTCGCCACCCCTGGCGGCAAATCCAGCTCATCATGTGCCACCAGAATCTCTTCCGGCGCGATACGGTAAAAAGTGGCCATCGCCGCCACGGCTTTACCGCTCAGGTTCATAAAGGTCGTGGGAACCAGCAAGCGGATATCTTCACCGGCAATATTCAGTCGGGCGGTATGACCATAAAACTTACTTTCTTCTTTCAACGACTGATTGTGGCGTTCCGCCAGTAAATCGACATACCAGGCCCCGGCGTTATGGCGCGTTGCGGCGTATTCAGCGCCGGGATTGGCCAGACCCACAATCAGTTTAATGCTATTCACGTCGTTCTGTTCCTGATGAGTGCATAGGGAAGGGCGCCAGTGTACTAAGAGCGGTTAAAGAACTCAAAATTGTGAGCAACAAAGCAATAATTGAATAGCGTAATAATACGTTTTCTAGCGATAAGTCAGTGTATTGCGTGTAAAAATTTGTCCAAGTTTTAGCAACAAATGTGATCTGCTGCGCAACGAATAAGTAAACCATTGCATAAAATTATGACACTACAGTGTGAGAACACGCTTTTGCACTGATTTCCGGAGGTGAAAAATGAAACGTAAACATGCCAATATTACCGGTAATTCATTGATGGCCCTGGGGCTGGTGGTGATGGTAGCTGGTATTGGTTACGCAGTATTGAATCAACTGCCACAACTACAATTGCCTCAGTTTATGACGCATAGCGCTATCTTTGGTATTTTTATCGGTGCGCTGATGTGGCTGGTGGGGGCGAGTATTAGCGGACGTGAAAAAGTGACTGATCGCTACTACTGGATCCGGCACTATGGTGATAAACGCTGTCGCCGGACGTCAAATCATCTCCAGCACTGAGCCGCGTCATTCACGCCTCCTTGCCGGAGGCGTTTTGCTTTTCCGGTCCCTTCAAGATATCTCAGCGAGCGGTGATGCAACAAACAACCTCACCCGGTTTCTGCCCTGTGCTTTTGCCTGATAGAGCGCTTCATCGGCGGCAACCATCAACGAAGCAATTGGCTGATGGGGGCAGAGGCGAGTCGCTACGCCAATACTGACGGTGTAATGAACCCCTTCCGGCCGTGCATTTTCCACCGCCCTGCGTATGTTTTCGGCATAGTCCAGTGCTTCTTTTTCACTGGCGCTGATAATGGCGGCAAATTCTTCACCGCCCAACCGGGCAAAATATCCTGTTACAGGCATGAACGATTCCACCTGCCGACAAAAATCCATCAGTACGATGTCGCCCAGATAATGCCCGAAACAGTCATTGATGGATTTGAAGTGATCGAGATCGAACAGTATTACTGCCAATGGAAGGTTTTTTTTTAAACAAAATTTGCCCAGCTTGTTGCCTTTTTCAAACAAGGCGCGACGATTCCAGATACCGGTTAGAGGATCAAGCAGAGATGCCTGTTTGTATTTAATCTGTGTGTGTTCATTGACCATCGCCAACATGGCGAAAGTCAGGCTAATGACCAGCATTGTCGATTCAAGAATGATGTAAATGGAGAACGTAGAGAAGCTGATGACGTTGTACCATGGGCTGGAAGTCAAGCTCATGAGCAGAATACGGACAAGATGGAGAAACAGATGGATCCACAGCAGTAGTTGCACTGGCCAGTAGGTGACGGGCAAGAGGAGACGAGAGCGGTGCAGTTCGGCGATCATCCAGGCTGTATAGATAATGCACAATATACAGTTAGCGAGATGACGGTGCCACGGAGAGTAGTAAAATGGTGGAGTCAAACAGAGCAATGTCCAAATCAGCGGGCCGAGAAGCCAGAGAACACCACTCTTTGCTCGACGAAACGAGCGAAATGCCAGCACCTGCATACTGTAAGCCAGTATCAGTAAAATATTGCTAACCACGATGGTCCAAAACATCGCTTCTGCATTACGCAGGTAAACCGCGACGACAGAGATAATCAGCGACAGGCACTGAAAACCAAGCGCATGGTTATATTGTGACCCTTTCCAGGCGAAAACCATGATGATGCTCAGAAAAAACAGTACATACAGTTCGCATATGACAAGGGTAAAGATGTCAAATGTCATATTGAGAATATTCCTGGTGGATCGATCTGAGCAAAATAGCATTAATAAATAGCGCTCAGAAGACCCTGCAGTTGTGTTTAACTGAAAAAATGAATAAAAAGATTCAATGAATAATAATCAGTGTAAAAATCAATAAGTTAAGAAATGATTGGCGATAAGCTGCGTGGTTAATGAATAAAATCAATTAACCCGGTTTACTGATATAAGGGGCAGGGGGCGTAAAAAAGGGACAGATAGTCCTGTCCCCTCACGATCAATGCTCAAACATGGCAGAGATGGATTCTTCGTTGCTAATACGTCGAATCGCTTCAGCCAGCATGCCAGACAGCGTCAGAGTACGCACATTGGGCAGCGCTTTGATAGCATCCGACAACGGAATGGTGTCGCAAACCACCACTTCGTCAATGACCGAATGACGCAGATTTTCCACGGCATTACCGGAGAAAATCGGGTGGGTGGCGTAGGCGAATACACGTTTAGCACCGCGTTCCTTGAGCGCCTCGGCGGCTTTGCACAGCGTTCCCCCTGTATCGATCATGTCATCAACCAGAACGCAATCCCGACCAGCAACGTCACCGATGATGTGCATCACCTGTGAAACGTTGGCACGTGGGCGACGTTTGTCGATGATTGCCATATCCGTATCGTTCAGCAGTTTGGCAATCGCGCGGGCGCGTACCACGCCACCAATATCCGGAGAAACCACAATGGGGTTTTCCAGGCCAATCTGCAGCATGTCTTCCAACAGGATAGGGCTGCCGAAGACGTTATCAACCGGGACGTCAAAGAAGCCCTGAATCTGCTCAGCATGCAGATCCACAGTCAATACACGGTCAACACCAACGCTGGAGAGGAAATCAGCCACCACTTTAGCCGTGATCGGTACGCGCGCGGAGCGCACACGACGATCCTGACGGGCATAACCAAAGTAAGGGATAACTGCGGTGATACGGCCAGCGGAAGCACGACGCAGGGCATCTACCATGACCACCAGCTCCATCAGGTTGTCATTGGTCGGCGCACAGGTGGACTGGATGATGAAAATATCACCACCGCGTACATTTTCATTGATTTGTACGCTCACTTCACCATCACTGAAACGACCGACAGCGGCGTCGCCCAGGCTAGTGTAAAGGCGGTTGGCAATACGTTGTGCTAGTTCCGGGGTGGCGTTACCAGCAAAAAGCTTCATATCAGGCACGAGAAGAACCTCAGGCTTTGCGTCCAGAGAATGAACAACATCGTCAGTGGCACTGGGCGGTATACCACTGACGGGTTCATACGGGGATAGTATTGAGCGCTGTGTAACTTCAAGGAACAGGACAAAGGAGCACAGCGGCTCTTATTGTGACGAAAGGTAGCGGTGCAGCGGCGAAATATTAACGCCTCGCGCAACAAAGCCCTGCCACTTTTTCGGCACAAGATCGAACACCTTACGGGCAGTGGACTCGGTGTCAAATTCAGCAAACACACAAGCGCCGGTTCCCGTCAGGCGCGACGGCGCGTATTCTAGCAGCCAGGAAACAAGCTGTTCAACCTCGCGAAAACGTTTTCTTACGACTGGCTCACAATCATTGTGGTAATCAGCCAGTAATAATTCACTGATTTTGCGTCGCGGCGTGTCGCGGCGCAGCGCCGGATCGTTAAATATCGCCGGGGTGGAAATATGCACGCCAGGATGAACCACCAGATACCATTTTTCGGCGGGGGAGGCAGGGGTCAGTTCTTCACCCACGCCTTCCGCAAAGGCGGCAAATCCCTGCACGAACACCGGTACGTCCGCGCCCAGCGTCAGACCCAATGCCGCCAGTTCGGCAAAACTGAAGCCTGTTTTCCAGTAATGATTCAATGCTACCAGTACCGTCGCGGCATCGGAAGATCCTCCGCCCAATCCTCCGCCCATAGGCAGTTTTTTTTCAATCGCGATAGAGGCACCCGCTTGAGGCGGCAACGTGCCGTGCAGTTGCGCCTGCTGGCGTAATAGTTGAGCGGCGCGCACGGCCAGGTTCTCTTCCTGCGGCACCCCGTCGATCGCCGTTAACAGTTTGATCGTACCGCTGTTATCGGCGGTGATGGTCAACTCGTCGCCAAAATCCAAAAACTGAAACAACGTTTGCAGATGGTGATAACCGTCGGGACGACGACCCGTCACGTAGAGGAACAGATTCAGTTTAGCGGGAGCGGGCCATTTCGCACTGGCGGGCATGGCTGATTGAACAAGGTCGCCACTCATTTAATAGTCCAGGTGTCCATTTTCAGTTTGATACGCTGGTTGCCTTCGTGGAGTTCCATATTGGCAGGCAGGTTCGGATTTTGCTGCGGGTCGTAGCCCAGATAGTCCACTTTCCAGTGCTGGTCATTGCGGCTGTAGTTCACTTCATGCAGGCGGTACTGAGAATCGAGCGAGTAATCGCTGGCGTCGCCCGGCAATCCCATCATCCACTGACGCAGATTGCTGAGTGGGATAGCCATTCCGGTGAGTTGCGCGATCATTTTCTCAGCATCATTACCGACATAACGTTTGCCTTTATTGTCGACAATCTGCACGACGCTGCCCTGAACATCCAGTTGCAGTTCGGTGCTGCCAAGCGGGTTAGTCAGCAGCAGGCGATAGCGATCAGGCGCGGTCTGCTGCCAGTTAAAACGCGCGTAGACTTTCTGGCTATCAGAAAGATAGGCAAAAGCGCCACGCGTTTGGTACTGGGTAATTTTTTGCACTTCCTGCTGGTGCTGTTGCCATTGTGGCGAGGCGATGCTCTGCCCATGCCCCTGGGGTTTATTGATGCTACAGGCTGCCAGTAACACGCTGGCTAGCGGGAGAAGCCGCATCAGACGGCGATTCTTCATAAACATTGGGGTCAGCTCCTCAGACTCCGGTCAGGCATTCAGGCTCAAATTAACCGTTCACGCTAGCGGCCTGCCAGGGCGGCGTCAATGTTCAATTTGTATTATTTGCTGCTGATAGCTATATCTTGTTACAGCGTTCGGCGAAGGATGGCTTTTCTTGATCTCGCGCATCTTGTAGAATGCGCCTCACAAAACCCTATCAACAGTGGGATAACCGCAATCTACTCACCATGACGTTGCTGGCTCTCGGAATTAATCACAAAACAGCGCCTGTTGCTCTGCGTGAACGTGTCACTTTCTCACCGGAGACGTTGGATCAGGCTCTTAACAGCTTATTGGCTCAACCGCTAGTACAGGGCGGCGTTGTGCTGTCCACGTGTAACCGGACCGAGCTATATCTTAGCGTCGAGCAGCAGGAGAATCTGCAAGAACAGTTGGTGCAATGGTTGTGTGATTATCATCAGCTTAGTGCCGATGAGGTCCGTAAGAGCCTCTACTGGCATCGTGATGACGAAGCGGTCAGCCACCTGATGCGTGTTGCCAGTGGACTGGATTCGCTGGTACTGGGAGAGCCGCAGATCCTCGGACAGGTGAAAAAAGCGTTTGCCGATTCTCACCGTGGTCATCCGATAACCAGTGAACTGGAAAGGATGTTCCAGAAGTCCTTCTCAGTGGCTAAACGTGTCCGCACTGAAACCGATATTGGCGCCAGTGCGGTGTCGGTTGCTTTTGCTGCCTGTACGCTGGCACGACAGATTTTCGAATCGCTGTCGACAGTGACCGTGCTGTTGGTTGGCGCAGGCGAGACTATCGAGCTGGCGGCCCGCCATCTGCGCGAACATGGTGTGCAGAAGCTGATCATCGCGAACCGAACGCGTGAACGAGCACAATTACTGGCTGATGAGGTCGGGGCGGAAGTGATTAGCCTGGCCGACATTGATGAGCGTCTGTCGGAAGCCGACATTATCATCAGTTCAACGGCCAGTCCGTTGCCTATTATTGGTAAGGGGATGATGGAACGAGCGCTGAAAAAACGGCGCAATCAGCCGGTGCTGATCGTGGATATCGCGGTTCCGCGTGACGTGGAGCCGGAAGTGGGCAAGCTGGCTAATGCTTATCTCTATAGCGTTGATGACTTGCAGGCGATTATTGAAAGTAACATGGCACAGCGTAAGGCCGCTGCCTTGCAAGCCGAAAATATTGTGGAACAGGAAAGCGGTGAGTTTATGTCGTGGCTGCGGGCGCAGAGCGCGGTGGAAACCATTCGTGACTATCGTTCTCAGGCCGATCAGGTACGTAGCGAGCTTGAAGCGCGCGCCCTGGCAGCCTTGCAACAGGGGGCTTCACCGCAAGAAGTGATCCACGATATGGCCCATAAACTGACCAACCGTTTAATTCACGCACCGACCAAATCTCTTCAGCAGGCCGCCCGCGATGGGGACACTGAACGCCTGCATATCTTACGCGACAGCCTCGGGTTGGATTAGTCTTTCTTTCTGATTAACAAGGTAAAATACCATCAATGAAGTCTTCTATTGTTGCCAAACTGGTCGCCTTACAGGAGCGCCATGAAGAAGTTGAGGCGTTGCTGGGCGATGCTGGCGTAATTGCCGATCAAGAGCGTTTTCGTGCGCTGTCGCGCGAATATGCTCAGTTGACGGACGTCACTCAGTGCTTTCGCCGTTGGCAACAGACTCAGGATGACATCGCCACTGCGCAAGAGATGCTGAACGACAGCGAAATGCGCGATATGGCGCAGGAAGAGTTGAAAGAAGCCCGCGAGGCCAGCGAACAGTTGGAACAGGAGCTACAGGTATTACTGCTGCCGAAAGATCCCGATGATGAGCGCAACTGCTATCTGGAGGTGCGAGCCGGAACCGGTGGAGATGAAGCCGCCATTTTTGCGGGCGATCTGTTTCGCATGTATTGCCGCTATGCCGAGTCACGCCGCTGGAGAGTGGAAGTGATGAGCGCCAATGAAGGTGAGCACGGCGGTTATAAAGAAGTGATCGCCAAAGTTATCGGCGAGGGCGCCTATGGTCGTCTGAAATTCGAATCAGGCGGGCACCGCGTACAGCGTGTGCCGGAGACTGAATCGCAAGGGCGTATCCATACTTCCGCCTGTACTGTGGCGGTCATGCCGGAAGTGCCTGAAGCCGAACTGCCGGATATTAACCCGGTCGATCTGAAAATTGATACTTTCCGCTCTTCGGGTGCGGGGGGGCAGCACGTCAATACCACCGATTCCGCTATCCGTATTACCCACCTGCCAACCGGTATTGTGGTGGAGTGTCAGGACGAGCGTTCCCAGCATAAAAATAAAGCCAAAGCACTGGCGGTATTGGGATCGCGTATCCGTGCTGCCGAGATGGCCCGCCGACAGCAGGAAGAAGCGTCCACACGCCGTAACCTGCTGGGAACCGGGGACCGTTCTGACCGTAACCGTACCTACAATTATCCTCAGGGGCGTATTACTGATCATCGTATCAACCTGACCGTTTACCGTCTGGAAGAGGCGATGCAGGGCAAACTGGATATGCTGATTGAGCCGGTAGTGCAGGAATATCAGGCGGATCAACTGGCTGCGCTGTCCGGACAGGAATAATGGAGATCCGGCAGTGGCTACGGGCCGCGATTGCACAACTGCCGGGCAGTGAAAGCCCGAAGCGTGATGCGGAAATCCTGCTGGCGTTTGTCACCGGAAAGTCGCGTAGTTGGTTGATCGCTTTTGATGAGACGCCGCTTAACACGGCACAACAGGAACAACTGGATCGTCTGCTGGCTCGTCGCGCGAATGGCGAGCCTGTCGCTTATCTTACTGGTGAGCGCGAATTCTGGTCTTTGTCGCTGGCTGTTTCTCCCGACACGCTGATCCCCCGCCCTGATACTGAATTGTTGGTAGAGCAGGCCCTGGCTCGCCTCCCTACTGCCGCAAAGGTGGTTGATCTGGGGACGGGGACCGGGGCGATTGCGCTGGCATTGGCCAGTGAGCGTCCTGACTGTCAGGTTATTGGCGTGGATCGGATTGCGGCGGCGGTCGAACTGGCCCGGCGTAATGCGCAGCGTCTGGCGATTGCAAATGCGTCCTTCCGCCAGAGCAACTGGTTTAGCGCGCTGACCGGTGAGCAGTTCGCCATGATTGTCAGCAACCCGCCCTATATCGATGAAGCGGATGAACACCTGGCTCAGGGAGATGTTCGCTTCGAACCCGCGACTGCGTTAGTGGCGGCGGATAACGGTCTGTCGGACATCAAAATTATTGTCGCGGGTGCCGGACGACATTTACGGCCTGGTGGTTGGCTGTTGCTGGAACATGGCTGGCAACAGGCTGAACAAGTACGCACTATTTTGCGCGAGAACAGGTTTTCCTCCGTGACAACCTGTCAAGATTATGGCGGCAATGACCGCGTAACCTGTGCTCAGAAACCGTAACCGAGAGAACTTCAATGGCTGACTGGTATAGCTCCATTAAAATGCTTCATCTGCTGACGGTGGCCGTGACCACGCTGATGTTTGTACTACGCTTCTTCTGGTTGCAGACCAGCTCGACGATGCTGCAGCGTCGTTGGGTGCGTATTGTGCCGCATCTCAATGATACGTTGTTATTGCTTTCCGGTATCCTACTGGTGGTGATAACCCATTTTTATCCGTTCTCTCCGCAGGGCGCCTGGCTGACGGAGAAGCTGTTTGGCGTTATTATCTATATCGCTCTTGGGTTTATCGCTCTCGGGCGCAAACCACGCGCTCAGAAAGTACGGTGGATAGCTTTTATTGTGGCCGCTGCCGCTCTGGTGCTGATTTACCATCTGGCTACCACCAAAATGCCGTTGTTGGGGAATGTATGACGTCGATAGTCGATCCTGAACTCACCGTGACTTCGCTGAGCGAAGCAGTGATAGCCGCCATGGTGGCTATCCGTCCCAATTTTCCTGCTGACGAAGTGAGAAAGCAATTGGCAACGTTGGTAGAGGAAGCCCGCGCCGTTATTCCACCACAACTGGCGCAGGATCTGCAGCTGGAAAAACTGATTGAGCTGTTCTGGAAGCAGTGGGGATTTGGCGGTGCCAGCGGTGTTTACCGTCTCTCTGATACATTGTGGCTGGATAATGTACTCAAAACGCGACAGGGTACGGCGGTATCGTTAGGCATTATTTTCCTGCATATTGCGGAACAGCTGTCACTGCCGTTGATGCCGGTAATTTTCCCAACGCAGCTCATACTCAGAGCCGACTGGCTGGATGACGAGATGTGGTTAATTAATCCTTTCAACGGTGACACGCTGGATGAGCACACGCTGGAAGTCTGGTTGAAGGGGAATATTGGCCCGGTCGCTGAACTTTATGACGATGATCTGCAAGAAGCGGAGCCACAGTTGGTACTCAATAAAATGCTTGATACGCTGAAATCGGCGCTGATGGAAGAGAAACAGATGGAGCTGGCGCTGCAGGTTAGTCAGGTACTGGTGAATATGGACCCCGATGATCCGTATGAGATCCGTGACCGCGGGTTGATCTTCGCCCAACTGGATTGTGAGCATGTGGCGCTGAGCGATTTGACCTATTTTGTTGAACAGTGTCCTGAAGATCCGATCAGTGAAATGATTAAGCTGCAAATTTATTCGATTGAACAAAAACAGATCACCCTGCATTAAATATAAGGCGATGACATGAAACAAAAAGTGGTTAGCATTGGTGACATTAAGGTCGCAAACGATCTGCCATTTGTGCTGTTTGGCGGCATGAACGTGCTGGAATCGCGTGATCTGGCGATGCGGATTTGTGAACACTACGTCACCGTGACCCAGAAACTGGGGATCCCTTACGTGTTTAAAGCCTCTTTTGACAAGGCTAATCGCTCCTCAATCCGCTCGTACCGCGGCCCAGGCCTGGAAGAAGGCATGAAAATTTTCCAGGAGCTGAAACAGGCTTTTGGCGTCAAAGTGATAACTGATGTGCATGAACCCAGCCAGGCACAGCCAGTCGCCGACGTGGTGGACGTTATCCAGTTGCCGGCGTTCCTTGCCCGCCAGACTGATTTGGTGGAGGCGATGGCGAAAACTGGCGCGGTGATTAACGTGAAGAAACCTCAATTCGTTAGCCCAGGTCAGATGGGGAATATTGTTGAGAAGTTCGCTGAAGGCGGTAACGAGAAAGTGATCCTGTGTGACCGTGGCGCCAACTTTGGTTACGATAATCTGGTGGTCGATATGTTGGGCTTTAACGTCATGAAGCAGGTTTCTAACGGCAGCCCGGTCATTTTTGACGTGACCCATGCGTTGCAGTGCCGTGATCCGTTTGGTGCTGCCTCTGGTGGCCGTCGTGGTCAGGTAACTGAGCTGGCCCGGGCCGGTATGGCGGTGGGTCTGGCGGGGTTGTTTATTGAGGCGCACCCGGATCCGGCTAACGCCAGGTGTGATGGTCCTTCCGCATTGCCGCTGGACAAGCTGGAGCCTTTCCTCAAACAAATCAAAGCACTTGACGATTTAGTTAAAAACTTTCCGGAGCTGGATACCAGCCATTAAGGATGTTGGAGGCTGGCTTGCATGCCAGCCTTTTTCTTTGCAAGGACCCATGAATGAACAAACATGCCGCACTGATATTGGTGGCGCTGCTGCTGGCAGGCTGCAGCAGCGGGGGAGAAAATGCTTCTCACAATTCGCTGTCCGATCATAACTTTGTTCTGAAGGGCGTTGATGGTCAGGCTGTGACACCGTCGGTTGGTATCCGGCCAGGGATCAATTTTGCGCAGGACATGCGCGTCAGTGGTGTGATGTGTAATCGCTTCTTTGGCCAGGGAAAACTGCAGCATGGCAAGCTGAGCGTGCCACAGTTGTCCTCAACGCGGATGCTGTGCATCGATCCACAGTTGAACGAGTGGGAAACCATGATCGGGAAAATGCTAACGACAGGGGTAACACTGAAACTTGAGCGCCAGACCCTGACGTTGAGCGGATCAGGCCACACTCTGGTGTATGTTGCAGATCATTGATTCAGGTGCAGACTCGTACTCTGAGGTGTGCGCATCATTTAAAACGGCATCAGGATTATCACTGATGCCGTTTGCTTTTATAGCATGATGGTTATCAGGTAACCGGCAAACAGCGCCAAATGCGCCGCGCCGTTCAGCACGTTGGTGCGCCCGGTAGAGAACGACACCTGACAAAGCAGCAGGGCGGCCAGCATCAGGACCATCTGCGGCGGTTCCAGCCCGAAAATGAGTTGATGTCCGGTCAGTGTGGCAATGACGGTTACCGCCGGTACGGTCAGTGAAATGGTCGCCAACACTGAGCCAAAGAACAGGTTCATCGCCCGTTGAACCTGGTTAGCCAGCACGGCTTTAATCGCCCCTAATCCTTCGGGTGAGAGGATCAGTAGCGCGACCAGGAACCCAACAAATCCTTCTGGCGCATTCAGTCTCGTCAGCAGTGACTCCAGTGGTGTGGCATCCGTTTTAGTGACCGCAATGACCGCAACCAGATGCACGATGAGCCAGAGCGTGTGCCAGAGGCTTGAGTGGGCTGAGGGCTTACCATGATGAGGATTATCGTCATCGCTCTTATCTTCATGCTCATAAACGAACAGATTCTGGTGCGTTTTAGTCTGGATAAGTAAGAACACGCCATACATTGCGGCGGAAATGCCTGAAATCAGCAGTGCTTGAGAAACTGAAAAATTGCCGCCAGGCAAGGCATTGGGGAACACCAGCACCAGGATCCCCAGAGGAAAGAGGGCAATCAGATACTGCTTAACGCCAGCCAGGTTAACGAACTGGGTGGCAAATTTGCGTCCACCCAGCAGCAGAGCAAAACCCACCAGACCGCAAGTGACAATCATAACAATTGAATACAAGGTATCACGCATCAGGGCGGGTGCGGCATCGCCGGTCGCCATCAATGCGGAGATCAGACTGACTTCAAGGATAACGACCGACAAGCTGAGAATGAGCGAACCGTAGGGTTCACCCAGGCGGTGGGCCAGTACATCGGCATGGCGAACCACACTGAAAGCGCTACTGAGGATAGCGACCAGCGCCAACAGATTGATGGCGACGATCATGGTCATTGAAGTGGAATGGCCAAAGAAGCCAATAATAATCAGAGCAGCGACCGGAAGAATCAGAGTCGTCTCTTTATGGCGTGTTTTAACGCTTTCTTGCGCCGTCATAAGCATCATTTTCCTTAAGTGGGTCCGCTGGAGTGGAGATTAGGAAGTCATCACTGGTGTTATTGTTATCATTTATCATGGTGATATTACCAGCGGTGGAAGTGTAACGGGTAGTGGATTAAAAACGTGAACATTTTACATTGTTTTACGCTTTACAGGGTGATTGTGGTTTAAACCACAATTAAACATCATTTTTTTCTCTATCTTTATGTCAATGTTGATTTAATTATAATTTTTATTTCTTTATTTTAACCATTTCATCGCCATTAAGTACCTCAATTTTTGATGATAAAAACGTTCTGGTGCAGTTTTCTTATTGAAGGGTAGAAAAACATGATCTTCTCAAAGAGGGGGGCTTTGGCAAGCTAACTGAAAGGAGATAAATCATGCCTCACAGCTCAAAATCTGCTCTTCCTGACAGTGTTAAGCATGCCTTACCGTCCCATACGCAGTAGGCTTTCAGATGAATATAAAGACCCAAAGGAGAGCCATGGCAAGGGGGCCGTGAAGAAATTAGCCACAACGTTGTCGGAGCGGTGGTTAAACACCAGTATCAAAAAATGTGCGTCAAACTTGATTATATAGCCTTAATTGACATATGGTCATTAACAGCAGCGAAGGCATAAGTTTCTTAAGAATTTTCAGGCACACACAATAGGCCAGGCATGGCTGAAAATATGCATGGGCAGGAGAAGGGCAATGTTAACAAGAGATTTCCTGAAAAAAGCGGATTGTAAGACGGCTTTTGGTGCTATCGAGGAATCCCTGTTATGGAGCAGTGAGCAGCGAGCTGCCTCGCTGGCTGCCACCCTGGCCTGTCGTCCGGATCAGAGTCCGGTATGGATTTTTGGCTACGGTTCGCTGATGTGGAACCCGGTGTTTGAATCCGATGAAGTGGCTGAGGGAACGTTGCAGGGCTGGCATCGCGCGTTTTGTTTGCGGTTGATTGCCGGACGCGGAACGGCGATGCGGCCAGGTAGAATGTTGGCGTTGAAAGAGGGCGGAACAACGACAGGGCTGGCCTTTCGTCTGCCGGAAGACAAGCTACACGAGGATCTGGAGCTGTTGTGGAAGCGTGAGATGGTCACCGGTTGCTATCTGCCGACCTGGTGTGAACTGACGCTGGCTGATGGTCGTAACGCCATGGCAATCGTGTTTGTGATGGACCCAAATCACGAGCTGTATGAAGCTGACTCGAGCCCGAAAACCATCGCACCGCTGATTGCCCAGGCCTGTGGGCCTCTTGGCACCAATGCCCAGTATCTTTTTTCGCTTGAACAGGAGCTAAAAAAACGTGGATTGCATGATGATTGCCTGACCGATTTGGTACAGTACGTCCGCGATCTGCAGCAATGTTCCCATAATTTGGCAGGGTGATCCCCCGCCATTTCAGCCTGGATTAACCAGCCAGGTTCCGACCCGGTTGATCTCTAACTGCTGGCTGTGCACGGTGGTAGCGGTTTGTACTTCGATCTGATAGCTTCCCGCGACCAGGTTGAGTGATGCATAACCGCTATTGTTTGGTTTCACCTCCACCGGCTTACCGTTCAGCATGATCTTCTCACTGTTGCCCAGTTTCAGGTATACCGTCGCCATAATAGGGGCGGCGGCAGATGGTGGGGCTAATGCCGCAGGGGCTTCGGCTGCCGTGACTCCCTGTTCAACGGCAGGTATCCGGGTCACCTCAGGTGGGGTTGGCTCAGGATGTGGAGCATCGTGGTTCAGCAGATTTGCCAGGACCACCACGGCGAGTACGGCCACGCCGGCGATGATCACCACTGATTTTGACAGTTTACGGCCCGGTTGAAGGGGCACAGGTTCAGCGGTGCTTGAATTGACAGCGTTCGCCACCGGCTCTTGCTGTCGCGCTGGTTCGGCGGCGTGGGGCGACACTTTTTTCGTCACATGGGGGGCCGTGGTGACGAACTCTTCGACCGTACTGATGGGCAGTTCTATCAATGTCGCCAACTCATCAATGCTCTGCGGGCGATCCTGCGCTTTCATTGCCAGAGAATGATCGATGGCATTGAGCAGTGACAGCGAGAAGCCTTTTGGGCGTCGTTTCGTCAAGGGTTCGTAGCGATCCTCAATACAGCGTACTACGCTGACGGGCGGCGGACTGCCGGTCACCAGCGTATGCAACACGGCACCCAGCGCATAGATATCGGTCCACGGTCCTTGATCAATATCACTCTCTTCGCTGTATTGCTCAATCGGCGCATAACCCGGCTTAAGCATGATCTCGGTCTCATCGGAGAGGTTGCCAATTTCTTTACGCGCGGAACCAAAGTCCAGGAGTACCGGTAACTGATTATCCTGGATCTGAATGTTATCCAGCGAGATGTCGCGATGCAGATAGCCAGCACGGTGAATGGTGTCTATTGCGCCGAACAGAGGGGGCAGCAGATGGTGGATCCAGGCGTCGGTCAATGTTTCCGGGCTGCTTTGTTGCCACTCTTTCAGCGTGATGCCGCTATAGTAAAGGGTCCCCATATAAGCGGTGCCGTTCTCTTCCCAGAAGCGCAGCACATGCAGTAAACCCGGATGGTTGAATCGCGCCAGCAGACGGGCTTCCTGAATAAAACTGTTCAGGCCGGCAGCAAATAGCTTCTGATGACGTTCGCTGCGCAGGACAATCGCCTGAGTTTCATTACGGGTTGCCAGAGAAATCGGCAGGTATTCTTTGATTGCGATGGTGCGTTCAAGCAGATGGTCCCAGGCACGATAAACAATCCCGAAACCGCCCCCCCCGATCACGTCCTTAATCTCAAACTCGTTAAAACGGTAGCCAATCGGAAGGGCATTGGGCATGTTTTTCGTATGATCGTTTGCCGACATAATAAATGTTCTCTAAGTGCTAACGTCTTTGTGATATCCGGGAACCGTTCGAGCTAGTTAACGGTGCGCCAGGCGCCAATAGCCGGATCGGCAAGGTCTGCATGCAGGTCATCAATCAGCAGCACATTAATTTTAATTTGTTGATCCACCACTGACTCCCAGGCCTTGCGCACTGCGTCTGCCTGGGTTTTCAGTACCGTTGGATCGCTAGCCAGATTTTTATCCATCTTTACCAGCAATGTGCCGTCAAATGACCAGACGTGCAAATCCGGATTAAATCTCAGCAGTAGCCAGCTGTTCGGCGCGTCTTTTTTGCTCACCACCAGACGCTGGTTGTTGGCGGCAACGATATCCAGTTCTCCGGGGGTGGGATGTAGGTTGCGCAGTGGGAACCCCGCGTAAAACTGCACGGCTATCGGTTGGGTTTTCCCGTTGACAGTCAGCGTGAGCTCGTTTTTTCCTTCCAGCCACCCTTCAGCCGAACAGCTCAGGTTTTTACCGTCCGGGATAAACAATGACTGCCCATTTTCATCCCACCAGGTACGAAAATGGCAACCGCCTGGCAGCTCGAAATACTGCAACGGAGCATTGCTGGCGGGTTGGGATAAATCCAGTGGTTCGGCATTGTAGGCCGTGGCGGCGGCAGTCGCGTCAGCGATGACAATGGGACGCCAATCCTGTGCTTTAGCCGCGGTACCGGTGGCCAGCACGGAACCGGTATCATTGGTCATCTGCCAGGGCAGTTCTTCCAGGTTATTGCACTGGTTTTGCAACAGATTACCTACGCGTGGCAGAAAGCTGGTGAGTACACTGGACTCCTCGTTTTTACCGGAAACGATGCGCAGATGCAGCGTTTCATTACACCAGTCCTTCGGTGCGTTACTCGCAACGTTATCGATATACACCTCCAGCGCCAGGCTGGGGGAATATACCACGCGATAGTCCTCAGCCTGTACGGCAGTTGGTATCAACAATGTGACAGTCGTGGCTGGCAACCAAAATCTCATAGCGTTTCCTGGTGTGAATCCCGCGGCGGTAGAAAACGGGCAGAATCCGCCATCGATTGTAATAGTGTTATATCCTGGGGCGAACCGACCCAGATCGCCACCGCACTCAAATTATCTTTTTCTTCGCTGTGGTTGATGGCTCTCTGCATCAGCACCAGCCATTCTTCAGGCGAATTAACCATACGTAATGCTTGTTCCATTTCTTCCTGCGTCAGACTGCACCAAAAGCCATCGGTACAGATCAGGAATGCATCGCCATCTTCCAGCGGAACCACCGGGCTGTAACTGACCGACGGAAGGCCGTCCACACCGAGTGCATTATAGAGTAAATTACTGTTAATTCCGGCATTATCAATACCTGCATCCCGCATTTGTTGTGCCAGGCTGTGATCCTGGGTTACCGAATGAATAAACCCCCGGTGAAAGTGATAAATGCGGCTGTCACCTGCGTGCGCCCACCATGAACGCTGCAAGTCACGGTCAATAAACAGCGCGGCAATAGTGGTGCTCATGTGCTTGAAATCTTTCATATTGCGCTGTGCCTGACGTATCGCCAGATCAGCATTTTTCATCCAGCGAGCCGTGTCCCCTGGATTGATTGCTTCATCATCTGCCAGTTCAGACAGTAATGCATTCCGTGCTATCCTGGCCGCCACGTCGCCCCCAGCCGTTCCGGCTACGCCGTCACAGACCAAAAAACAGGCGCAATGTTCGCCCAATAATACACCGGTCTCATCCTGATTACTTTCTCGTGCTCCTGCCTGTGATGTCGCGGCATAGTTAATATTCATTCGTTCCCCGGCCGGTTCTGAGAATCTTTGTACTGGTTCACTTCCATGTCGTAGGCCTGCAGGAAGGCATCACCAAACAGTGTGTGGAAATCGTCTTCGATTTCTCCAGAAGTATTCTGGTAATGACGTAAAAAATAGTCCCACATGGCGGCTTTTTTATTTGCGCTCAGCCCCATGCGAGGTAGGTTGCCGTCACGTTTTGCATGATCTTCCAGTCGCTGTGGGTTAAACGATTGCAACATGGCGGCGATAATGGCGCGGATACCCGCGATCATGCCTAATTGATGGGCCTGCAAATCGACCAGTGCATCGCGCACCGCTTGCTCGGGCGGCATAAAACCCGGCATCTGGCTCTGATAGATCTGCATTAATACTGTCTTGCCGGAGGGCAGGATCTTGAACGGGTTGTTGGCTTCGTTGAGGATCATGGTCATCTCTGCTTTCACCCCACGTTTGAGAATCGAACGTGAGGAGAGTAGGGCGACCGTTCCCTGTGAAAACAGGCTTAGCATCCGGCCGGTGACGCGCATTTGTTCTTCGGTCAATTTCGTCTCCCTGGCATGGTTATCCAGCCCCATGCCTTCCATCAGCGCGGCGATCAGACGCTGTTCATTGTTTTGGGGAACGGGGCGTTCGGCAGACGGCGCATCATGATTAACCGGGTCGATACCCAGACGGGCATCGCTCTGGCGAACCGTGCGAGTGGTGAGTGGCTCAGGGGGTGGCGAATCGACAGGACGAACCCGAACGGCTTCCTGTTGGTGTAAAATACCCAATGGATCCAGTGGTTGCGTATCGTTATGGTTGAACAGCGTCAGTGGATCGACATGGCTGATGTTTTCGTCTGCTTCGCGTACCGGGTCGATAACAGCTATCTGATAATCGCCAATTTTCAGTACATCGCCATGCTGTACGACAACCTGATTGCCGCGCGCCAGTGGGACTGAATTATGCACGACAGCAATCACGCTGCCGTGGTTAGTCAGCCGGCATTCGCCATTACTGGCAACGTGAACCACCGCCTGCAGACGTGAAATAGTACGATCTGCATCCGGCAGGATCAGATCATTGTCCATACTGCGGCCTATGGTGCCGCCTGGTGGAGAAAATTCACAGGTGGTAACAGGTGCTTCGGTTCTGCTTTCAACAATGGTAAATCGCATGCACTTTTCCTGAAGCCAGGGCCATCAGGCCTGATAACTCTATTCAAACATTGGCGGATAGAGTCCATGTTGACCCGGTTGTGCCACTGCGGCCGGATCGAATAACTGCGAAAACAACTGTGCGGTCAGTTTGCCGCTGTGTTTGTGACTGGCAAGTGAATGGCCGTCACTTTGATTAGTCCACCAGTAGCTGGTGTATTGCATTGGGTCGAAACGCATCGCTACCTCGCGCCAGGACAGGGTACAAGGGAGGTTTTGATAACCGATGACATCCATAATATCCGAGCGGCCAGTATCCGGTAGCGACAGGGGCGGCAGGGCCTGTAACTCATGTTCCAACTGCTGGGCAGAAAAAGGGGTGCTGACAGCACGATACAGCGCCTCTCCCAGTTGTTGAAACCAGTCGCCAGAAACCGTTAATTGCGCCGGGTGCCAGAGGCTGGCTGGCACACTTTGTAGCGCGAGTAGCGGCCAGGCGCGCCCCACACGGTCATGGGACGGTAGCAGGCAACCAATTTGCACTTGCTGCACGCCAAGGGTGGCCGGTAGAGCAAAGTTCCAGATCGGCGCGCGGCAGAACTGAGCGCAACCCCTTTCACTGTGGTTATGCCAGTGCGCCAGACCTGTCTGAAACCAGTTTGACCAGTTAGTGACAATGTCTTCAGAGAGTCGGCGTTGCAAAAAATCACCCGTGCCTGGCAACTTGCCGTACCAACCCAGCGCATTTTTCTCTGGCATCGTGAATTTCTCCGGACTAGTCATCGTCAGGCGAGGTCGGTTTTGATGCGGTCATCAACGAGGTACTGACTGCATGTTGCCGTCCCATATTATCCAAATTTATAGTCATTTTTCGCTTTATTAACGCATCCTCCCGCACGAAAGGCGAGGTCTGGATTTGCCGGTCCAGCAACTGGCTAAGGTGCGAGTCAATCTGTTGGAGCTGGCGGGTGGTGACGTTACCTGGCAGCGTACGTTGCAAATTCTGCATCACCCAACCGCGTAAAAACTCGCCGTCGTAAGTGCGTGGTTGATACAGCATCTGGTAAGCCCGCAGGGCATTACGACTGAAGTCACTGTCTTCGCCTTTATCATTACGCAGGGTGTCGGTAATGTTTTGCGCCACGCGAGGCAATAGCAGGTTTTTCAACGCGTTCTGATAAAAGCCCCAGGCCGCGTCACTAACCTGATCGCCACGGTACAAACCTCCGCGCATACTCAGCGGAGGATGCTTAAGGGAAAAACTGTCGCTTTGCGGTAAGTCGACCAGACTGTTTAAAAAGGGAAGCAGTTCCAGTATATCCCCGTGGTTATTGGCGGCCAGGCGTCGCGCTTGTTGGTTGACTGGCACCAGTCGGGTGGTAACTTGTTGTAAGTAGTGCTGATTTTTATAATAGCTGGTGGTCCACAATAGTGTGGCGGTAATCAGCGCCAGCCCGAGAGAAGCATAGCCAGCCCAGTGCAACAGGCGGTTACGATGCTCCCACGAGCGGTCGCTGCCGGCCAATCCTCTCTCCTGAAAAATCAGCTCGCTGAACAGTGAACGAATAAAATAACTCTGGCCCTTGTTGGCTGGGATAGGGGCGTTGCGATTGACGGTGTCCCAGTTAGTGATGAAAGGGTTTGAAGCCTGCGGCAATTGCAGCTTACGCGTCAGTTCACCCATAATGCGGTCAAAGGGCAATCCTTCCTGAGTACCGCTGGTGAAAAACAGCCCACGGACTGCCCAGGGGATTTCGCCGTTTTTCGCAGTGAAAACAATGTTGAGATATTCTGCCAGCAGCGGGCGTAGCGAGGCGAATTCCTGAGGAAACAGGAAGCTGTCTGCACGTTGGACCAGGTCGTTCTCGCGGGTCATTTTATCGGCCAGATCATGCTGTAAACGCAGAGTCAGATTGCTGAACTGTTGCTCAAACAACGTATTCAATGCCGGTTCGCTGTTACGCTCTGTTCCCCACGGGAAACTGAATCCCCAAATACTATCACGCTGACTTTTATCCAGTCTGGCGAAATAGCTCATAAAGCCTTTCAGCAGATCGGTTTTAGTCACCATCACATATACCGGAAAGTGGATGCCGGTTTGTTGGTGCAATTCGACCATACGCTGACGTAATGACGTGGCCTGAGCGTAACGTGCTTCAGCAGAGTCGCTCAGCAAATCGGCCACGCTGATAGTCATGATAACGCCATTGATCGGCTGGCGGGTACGGTAGCGCTTAAGCAGCGAGATGAACGTTTGCCATTCACAGGCATCCCTTGCGCGTAAGCTTTCCTGCAGAGTATAACGGCCAGCCGTATCCAGCAGCACGGCTTCCTCAGTAAACCACCAGTCGCAGTGCCGTGTCCCGCCCACGCCCCGTAGTGCGGTTTTTCCCATACTGTCACTCAGCGGAAATTCCAGTCCTGAGTTGAGCAGCGCGGTGGTTTTGCCCGCGCCCGGTGCGCCAACAATGATGTACCAGGGTAATTGATAGAGATATTGCGCGCTGAGACGCTGTAACCAGCCGTACTTTTTCTGTTGGCTGCCGGAAAACTGGCGTTTTCTCAGTATCATCGCCGCTTCGCTGAAGCGGGTGCTAAGGAGTTCTTCGGTGGCCGCCTGTTCGGCATGGTCCACATTATAACTCTGTAGGTTGTTCAGCAGTTTGCTATTAAACCATGCGCGGTAAAGGTGTGGGATCAACTGAAAGATGATCCACAGAAAGTAGCACATGCCGATGGCTATCTGGCGGTTTAGCTCGCTTTCCAGCCAGTGAGTATTGCTGAAGGTGATTTGCGGGCCGATAATCCAAATGAGTGCGGAGAGGGCGGTAATACCCAGAAAACTCCATAATAACCGGCTTAAGAACACAGTGGTAACAGTTGATGGCATCAGAAATCCCCCTTCTGGCTTCCCTGCACTTCCGGCGCAGGGAAGAGGATAATCTCAACCCGGCGGTTTCGTGCGCGGTTTTCTGGACTGTCATTGGGTAACAATGGGTTGCTGTCGCCACGTCCCTCGCTTCGAATCAGATGACCTGGCGTCTGCATCTGTTGCTGCATCAATGTGCTGATACTGTGTGCCTGAGCGAGAGAGTATTCATAGTTAGAGGCAAAGTGGCTTGAGTGTATATGCTGGTTATCGGTATAAACACTCACCAGCACTGTCCCTTTAATATTGTCGATAGCGCCAGAGACGCGGGTGATAATGGCGCGGCCTTCCGGCGTCAGATCGCTGCCGGAATGACTGAACAGCTTATCGCTGGAGATGATGACTTTACTGCCGTTGATGCGGTCGGTCACGTCCAATTGTCGGGCCGTTATCAGATCATCCAGTCGTTGGCGGATATCCAGCAGCGCCTGGGTGGCGGTGTTGCGCTTATTGATGTCGAGTTTAGGGAGTGGGATTTGCCAGATTGATCGCAGTAACGGTTCGGCGGAATTACCCAGCCGCCAGTTCAGAGTGGAATAAACCAGGCAGGCAATAAAAGCCGTGACGGTGAGACAGGCCCAGAGTGGAATGGGAGGACGCCATAGCGTGTTCTGAGCTGAGGGCTTCAGCGCTTGCGGTGCCATAGTGGGTTGTTGTACGCCTCGGGTATCGCTGATTAATTGTGCGAGACGGCTACGGATCGCGTCGCATTGAATACGTCCTTGCTCTATCGCGCGATAGCGTCCCTCGAATCCAAGCAACAGGCAGTAGTGGATCACTTCCAGTAGCCACAGATGCTGGGCTGGCGTCTGTGAAATCCGCGAAAGTAACTGGAAGACTTTTTCTCCGCCCCAGCTTTCATTGTGGAAAGTGACCAGTAGTCCGTTGCCGGACCAGACTCCGCGAGTGCCCCATGGCGTCTGCGCGGCGGCCTCATCCAACGCACTGCACAGGCAGTAACGCGCGCCGATAATCATATCGAAAGGTAAACCGGCTTGCTTGCTGCGGATTTCAAACTGGCGGATCTCATCGACCAGTTGTTGGCGCAGACCGCTGGGGTCGTCATGCGTGGCTGCCAGACGAATTTGCACGATGGCATTCAGCAATGGCGCGGAAGCGGCAAGTAATGGGTTCTCTTGGCCGGCATTGATAGGAATGCCAGCAGGGGATTCCAGGGTCATCAAACTTTACTGTCTCTACAGTGCGGCACTTGCCGGGCCTATTCAAGGATCCAGGTTGCAGTATCGTTGTTGCGACAGGCTTTACTCTGTCCACCAACGTCGACGCAAACTTTTTTGGCATTGGGATTTTTACGTACTCGCCGACGATCACGTTTCACCGTGTCATCATATTGAGAGGCGACTACGCCAGCTTTAGGCGACACGTAACCCAGTAATTGCTCCTGGTCCACGTCTGCTATTGCCAGCCAGTGGTTTTCCACCTCACCCAATACGGTAAACGGCTTGCCATTGTTCAGGTGACGAATTAATTTACCGCCAAAATCCGGCCGATTCATTACTGAAGCATTGTATAGCGCACGGTACGTTTCGTTGATCGGTGTAAAAGATTGCGGGGCTTGCACGGCATGACGATGTGTCAGCTGTATGCCATCCACTTCCGTTGTGACAAGAGTATCATCGGTAACTGGAGGAGGAGGGGCCTTACATCCTGCAAGGGTCATGACAGCCAACAGAGTTAACGCGACGCTTATTTTCACTTTGATCCTCGTGAATTTAATCAGTGAGTCTTATTGTCCATGAGAAAACCCACTCTTACGCAGCCGACCGCAGGAGAAATGCGGATTCTGCGCATAAAAATCATTCAATTTTACAGAAAGATAAATATAGCGTCAGTTTACATGACGCTTTTAAGAATGGGAACCATTGTGGCATGTGACTCAGCATGTTAATGACTGTCCGGAGTGTGGCAAAAGCGTTCACCGATGTTGGCAAGATAGTGTGGTCGATAACCAGCAAGTGAATATTGCTTTAGTCAAAAGGCGGTTCCTCTATCCTGATTATTCATTGCCCAATCGACCAATCAGTCCGGCAGCCCCCAGCGTATGGCCTTTCAGTCGACTCAGCAGCTCATCTCGGGTCAGTCCTTGTTGCAGGTTGTTGACAGGTAAATCGGTGGCAATCAATGTAAAAATATAGTGATGTTGGCCACCGCCCTGTGGTGGGCACGGGCCATAATAGCGGGTGGTGCCGGGCGTATTTTTACCACCGGTATAGTCTTTCCCGTTGCTCAGTTCATTCTGTGCGAAACGGTTGCGCTGGGAGGGAATGTTGTAAGCCACCAAATGATTTACGCCGAGCCCTTTCGCGCCGGTCGGATCGACAATCGTCAGGGCAAAACTCTTTGTTCCTTCCGGTGGGTTATTCCAGCTTAAGGCGGGAGAAATATTCTCGCCCGTACAACTGGTATTCCCCTTTGCCGCACCGCCAAACTTTTTAGCCAGCACGCCATTGTCATTAAAATCAGGGGACGTGAGGGTGAAAACGGGGGCTGCGCTGACAGCAGAAGTGCTCAGTAACAGAGCACAAGACAGCAAAGTTTTCTTCATCATCAGTAGGTTCCTGTTAGCAAAGATCAGGGCAAAGCATGAGTCATAATGACCCGATACGCCAGCGTGTTGTTACACCGGAAGGCAGCCCAAACATCACGGATGACGGGGTGCCTCCCCCACGCCAAAAGTGTTAAGCTGGGTTTGTCTCAAATTTGTGAGCTATCTTACATTTATATACCCGAAACCATTCGGGTAGGACAAAAGTGCCAATATCATTTTGAATAGTGCCAGCGCAGGACTCAAAGGAACGAGGCCATCAGGCCGAATTATGCGGTCTGCCTCAGTAACGGAAACTGACAGTGCGCCTGCGACTTGTCGAATGACGAGGATGTAGCGAATGCCGATTTGTCAGTCGGTCATTAATGAGGTTATGAGAAGAGTTCATCCACTATCGCCACTTTTTTACGGCAGTCTGATGCTGTTAGCCGCTTCTGCACAGGCGCTGACGACGGACGCTGGCGTTTCAGATGCGCCTTTTGACGATCCAGCCCGTTTCACCAGTCAGTTGCCCAACCTTGGCAGCAGTAACGCAGAGTCCGATACCGCGACTGAAAAACGCCTGGCGGAAGCGGTTAAAAGTATTGGCGAAGCCAGTATGAACAGCGATGACGATAAATCCCTGGGTAAAAATGCGGGGCAGTGGGCCTTTAATCACTTCCGTGATGAAGCGGCTCGTCGGGTAGAAAGTGAGGGCAAAGATCTGCTTTCTCCCTATGGTTATGCCAACCTGTCACTGATGGTGGATAATCACGGTAATTTTGACGGTACGTCTGCTCAGTTACTTACACCGTGGCAGGACAATGGTCGTTACCTGACCTTTAGCCAGATCGGTATTTTGCATAGTGATTATGGCCTGGTCGGCAATGCTGGTCTGGGCCAGCGTTGGCTGGTAGGCGACTGGCGAGTCGGTTACAACGCGTTTGTTGATGAGTTGTTTGAATCGAATCGGCAGCGTGGGTCGCTGGGGGCTGAAGCCTGGAGTCATTTCCTGCGCTTTTCAGCTAACTATTATCAGCCATTTTCCGGCTGGAGTGACTATTCCGCCGATGCCCAGATGCGTATGGCGCGCGGCTATGATATCACCACCCAGGGGTATCTGCCGTTTTACCAGCAACTGGGCGTTTCGGTTAGCTATGAGCAGTATTACGGCGATAATGTCGATTTGTTCAACAATGGTACCTGGGACAATAATCCCTCTGCTATTGAGCTGGGCGTTAGCTATACCCCCGTGCCATTGTTTACCCTGAGCGCCTCGCGGAAAACCGCGAATACTGGCGAAACCCAGAATCAGTTTGTACTGAAAATGAATTACCGGCCAGGCGTGGCGTTGAGTAAACAGTTGTCGGCTGATAATGTCGCGGAGGCGCGTTCACTTAGCGGTAGCCGCTACGATGTGGTTAACCGCAATAACTCGCCGGTGATGGCGTTCCGTCAACATAAAACGCTGTCGGTGTTCCTTGCCACGCCGCCGTGGCAGGTGCAACCGGGTGAGACCTTGCCGCTTAAACTACAGATCCGCAACAGTAATCCCATCAAAGCGATCAGTTGGCAAGGGGATACGCAGGCGCTGAGCCTGACGTCTCCGTCAAATAAAACCGATACTCAGGGCTGGAGTATTATTATTCCGGCATGGAATAACTCGCCAAACGCCACGAATGAATATCGCCTGTCGGTGACGCTGGAAGACAGTAAACAGCAGCGTGCGACCTCAAACTGGATCACCCTGAAGCTGGTATCGCCGATGACGCTGCAAAATACCCCGGATAATCAATTCGATTTGATGGCTCCCTGACCGACAGGCTGAGCACATTACTGCCATTATCTCTTTCAGTCTCTCTTTTAGTCGCGAATGACCCGATACAATAGCGTCTACTGGTCTGACCTTGCCCCCGTTTTCTGCCTTTTTTCAGTGCGTCATGCGCCAGAAAGGTGCGGTAATTGCCTGGTTTTGTAGCCAAATTTCAGATGTGATCACAAAAGCATTATTTTGTTTCATCAATGCATAACTCTGCTTTTTTTTATTCTGCAATCCAGCCTGCATGATGGGTTTATTCACTTTTTATGCACTTTAAGTGAATGGGGCTCATCATTAACTTATTGATATTTATTAATAAAAAAAAATTTATGCAAATAAATGCTGGCTGGCATGAACCGTGCAATTTACAGTGGAGTTCAGATGAATCTTTTTATTAACATTTTTAAAACTTATTGATTACCTGTCAGTGGGCAGGACTAACGAGGCCGTCATGCAACCAGAAGTTACTCGCCAGAATTTTGATCAGTGGATGGTCCCTACCTATGCCCCGGCCAGTTTTGTCCCCGTCAGGGCGGAAGGCTCCACATTATGGGATCAGCAGGGTAATCGCTATATCGATTTTGCTGGTGGCATCGCAGTGAATGCGTTGGGTCATGCTCACCCTGATTTGCAGCAGGCGTTACAGCAACAGGCGGCAAGGTTATGGCATACCGGTAACGGTTATACTAATGAACCGATCCTGCGTCTGGCGAAGCAACTGATTGATGCGACATTCGCCGATCGAGTTTTTTTCTGTAACTCTGGTGCGGAAGCTAACGAAGCCGCACTGAAGCTGGCTCGTAAAGCTGCCCACGATGTGGTCGGCGAACAGAAAAGCGGTATCGTGGCGTTTAAAAATGCCTTCCATGGACGTACGTTGTTTACCGTTTCGGCGGGTGGGCAACCGGCCTATTCGCAAGACTTTGCCCCCTTACCCGGTGGGATCCAGCACGCTGTTTATAACGATCTGGCATCTGCTGCCGCATTGATTAATGATCAAACCTGCGCGGTGATTGTGGAGCCGATCCTGGGAGAGGGCGGCGTGATCCCTGCGGAGCCGGCCTTTCTGCGTGGTTTGCGAGAACTGTGCGATAAGCATCAGGCGTTGCTGATTTTTGATGAGGTGCAAAGCGGCGTGGGCCGTACAGGATCTCTGTATGCTTATATGCACTATGGGGTGACGCCGGATGTGCTGACCAGCGCAAAAGCACTGGGCGGTGGCTTCCCGATTGGCGCTATGTTGACCACGGAAAAATGGGGCAGCGTACTGGGGCCTGGCACTCATGGCACCACTTACGGCGGTAATCCACTGGCTGGCGCGGTGGGAGGGAAAGTTTTCTCGCTGATTAACCGCCCGGACATGTTAGCGGGCGTGGCGTTACGTCATCAGTGGTTTATGGATGGTCTGAACGACATTAACCAACGACTGCAGGTGTTCAGTGATATTCGCGGACTGGGGCTATTGATTGGCTGCGTGCTGAAGGAAGATTACAGCGGCAAGGCGAAATGGTTTAACCAGGCGGCGGCCCGCGAAGGTCTGATGATATTGATTGCCGGCGCCAGCGTGGTGCGTTTTGCGCCGTCGTTGATAATCAGTGAGCAGGAAGTGAAAGAGGGGCTGGTTCGTTTTGAAAAAGCGTGCCGGGCGGTGATGCGCGGGAGCGGATTATGATGTTCATTCGTCCTGCCAGGCATGATGATCTTGCTCAGTTGATGGTTCTCGCCGGGAAAACCGGCGGGGGACTGACTTCTTTGCCCACCGACAGTGCCACGCTGTCAGCGCGAATCGAGCGTTCGATTCTCACCTGGCAGAATGCGTTGCCACGGGCAGAACAGGGCTACGTCTTCGTACTGGAAGACGGAGCAACGCATCAGGTGGTGGGCATTTGTGCCATTGAGGTCGCCGTGGGATTGCAGGAGCCGTGGTACAACTTCCATGTCGGGACCCAGGTTCATGCTTCAAAAGAACTCAACGTCTATAACATCTTGCCGACGCTCTCGCTGAGTAATGACCACACGGGTTGCAGTGAACTGTGTACTTTGTTTCTCGATCCTGATTACCGCAACGGCAAAAATGGTTATTTGCTGTCGAAATCCCGTTTCCTGTTTATGGCCGCATTTCGCCACCGCTTTATGCAAAAAGTAGTGGCTGAAATGCGCGGCTGGATCGATGAGAAGGGATGTTCACCGTTTTGGGAAAGCGTCGGCAGCCGTTTTTTCTCGATGTCCTTCAGCGCCGCCGATTACCTGTGCGGCACCGGACAAAAATCATTTATCGCTGAGTTGATGCCAAAGCACCCGCTGTATATCGCCTATCTGTCGGCGGAGGCTCAGCAAGTGATCGGTAAAACACATCCGCAAACGGCACCCGCCCGTGCCGTGCTGGAGGCGGAGGGATTCAGGTACCTGAATTATGTCGACATCTTTGACGGCGGCCCGACGCTGGAATGTGATATTGATCACGTACGGGCGATCCGCAAGAGTCGCTTGTTGCCGGTAAACATCGGCACTGAACCGCACCACAACCTGCCTTTATGCCTGGTCGGTAATGATCATTATGACGATTTTCGCGTCGTGTTGCTCAATGTCGATCCACATGGCGAGCACCTGACTCTCACCCAGGAACAGGCTGACATTTTACGCTGCGAACAGGGTGATCCCCTGCGGGTAGTGACGGTATCAAGTTCGGAGAAAAAAGCATGACGCACTGTATTAACGGACAATGGTTGACCGGTGGTGGGGATAGTTTCAGCAAGCTCGATCCGGTAAATGGCGCATTGCTGTGGCAGGGGAAAGCCGCCAGTAAGGAGCAGGTATCCTCCGCCTGTGCCGCGGCCCGAGCGGCATTTCCCGCCTGGTCTCGTCTTTCTTTCGCCGGGCGCCAGAGTATTGTGGAGAAATTTGCCGCGCGACTGGAAAAAAATAAAGAATCACTGACGGCAACCCTGGCCGAGGAAACGGGCAAGCCACGTTGGGAAGCGGTGACTGAAATTCAGGCGATGATCAATAAAATTGCCATTTCGATAAAAGCTTATCATGTCCGTACCGGTGAAAGTCAGTCCGGGGACAGCGCGCTACGCCATCGTCCTCATGGCGTTATGGCTGTTTTGGGGCCTTATAATTTTCCGGGGCATCTGCCGAACGGTCATATTGTGCCCGCACTGCTGGCCGGTAATACCGTGGTCTTTAAACCCAGTGAGTCGACGCCGGCGATTGCGGAAAAAGTGGTCCGCTTGTGGCTCGATGCCGGCCTGCCAGGCGGCGTGTTGAATATGGTGCAGGGGGGCAGTGAAACAGGACAGGCGCTGGCGCAAGAACAGCAAATTGACGGCCTGCTGTTTACCGGGAGCGCCAGTACGGGCTATCAGTTGCATCGGCAGTTTGCCGGGCGACCAGACAAAATACTGGCACTGGAAATGGGCGGCAACAACGCGCTGATTGTCGACGACCCTGCCGATATTGATGCGGCGGTGAATGTGACCATCCAGTCTGCTTTTATTACCGCCGGTCAGCGCTGTACCTGTGCCCGTCGGCTGTTGGTGAAGCGTGGCGCGACAGGGGATGCGTTTCTTACCCGTCTGATTGAAGTGGCGGGGAAAATCCGTACCGGACGCTGGAATGACGAACCGCAGCCATTTATGGGCAGCGTTATCTCTTTAGCGGCGGCGGAGCGTATCTTTAACGCGTGGCAGGCGCGGGTTGACGCGGGGGGGAACGTGCTACTGCCCATGCGTTGGCCAGAGCGGAACAGCGCGATCCTGACGCCAGGAATTATCGAATTCACCACGCTTAATCATGTGCCAGATGAAGAAGTTTTTGGCCCGTTACTGACCGTTATCCGCTATGACGATTTTGACCAGGCAATCCGTCTGGCGAACGCTACGCGTTATGGTCTTTCCCTTGGCCTGCTCTCTGCTCAGCGCGAGCTGTTTGATCGCCTGCTGGTTGAGGGGCGCGCCGGGATCGTTAACTGGAACAAACCGTTGACCGGCGCGGCAAGCAGTGCGCCATTTGGCGGGATTGGCGCATCCGGTAATCACCGGGCCAGCGCGTTTTACGCCGCCGATTACTGCGCATGGACGATGGCTTCGTTGGAAAGCGACGATCTGAGGTTGCCGGTGACTTTAGCGCCAGGGTTGGATTTCAGTTGGTCGGGAGATGAACAATGACTGCCTGCGAAGCTAACTTTGACGGTCTGCCAGGGCTGACGCATCATTACGCGGGTCTCTCATTTGGTAATGAGGCGTCCACCCGGCATCAGCATCAGGTTTCTAATCCAAAGCTTGCCGCTCAGCAGGGATTGCTGAAAATGAAGACGCTGGCTGATGCCGGTTTTGTACAGGGTGTTATCCCGCCACATGAGCGCCCCAATGTGGCAATGCTGCGGCAGATTGGTTTTACTGGCAGCGATGCGCAGGTGGTGGAAAAAGCCTTCCGCCAGGCGCCGCAATTGCTTTCGGCGGTCAGTTCCGCTTCGGCGATGTGGGTGGCTAACGCGGCTACCGTATCTCCTTCCACCGACAGTGCCGATGATCGGGTGCATTTGACCGTAGCGAACCTGAACAATAAATTCCACCGGGCGATGGAAGCGCCGACCACTGCCGCTTTACTGCGGGCCATTTTCCACGATTCAAAGCACTTTGCTGTGCACGATGCGTTGCCGCAGGTGGCGATGTTTGGTGATGAAGGTGCGGCGAACCATAATCGCTTCACCCATGCATATGGTGAGCCGGGAGTACAATTGTTCGTTTATGGTCGTGAGGAGGGCGGTTGTAGCCAACACCCGCATCGTTATCCGGCCCGGCAGACTCGCGAGGCCAGTGAAGCCGTGGCTCGCCTGCATCAGCTTGACCCGCAGAGAACCGTCTTTGCTCAGCAGAATCCAGCGGTCATCGATCAAGGGGTATTTCACAATGACGTGATAGCGGTCAGTAACCAGCAGGTTTTATTCTGCCACCAGCAGGCGTTTCTGCATCAGCCAGAACTGCTGGCGACACTGCGGGAAAAAATACCGGGTTTCACGCCAGTTGAAGTACCAGACAACCGTGTCAGTGTAGCCGATGCTGTCTCGACCTATCTTTTCAACAGCCAGTTACTCAGCAAAGCTAACGGCAAAATGCTGCTGGTGCTGCCGGAAGAAGCGCGTCAGCATCCGGGGGTCTGGCGTTATTTATGCTCGCTGGCGGAGAGCGGCGGCATGATTGATGAGCTGAAGGTTTTCGATCTGCGTGAAAGTATGTGCAATGGTGGTGGGCCAGCCTGCCTGCGCTTGCGTGTGGTGTTAAATGACGAGCAACAAGCTGCGGTTAATCCTGCGGTAATGATGAATGATCAACTGTTTGTCACGTTGAACCACTGGGTGGAAAAATACTACCGGGATCGTCTGTGTTATGAGGACCTTGCCGACCCGCAATTGCTGCTTGAAGGCAGGGAAGCACTGGACGAACTGACCCAACGGCTAAACTTAGGTAATGTTTATCGCTTTCAACAGTAAACACGGGATCCAATACGTGTTGTGTTACCCTGTGACGTACCTTGTGGTATTGAGGTCAAGCCGACATTCATAACAAGGAGAATCCATGCAGGATTTCTTGAATCAAACTCTTTCCGGAAAGCCGCCAGCGCAGTTTTCAGGCCACAATGAGCACCTGAGCTGGCAGTGGCTGGATGAAGGGATCCTTGAAATGACCCCGCTTAACGCGTCATCACTGGCGCTGGTTATCTCCGCAGGCATTCACGGTAATGAAACGGCACCGGTTGAAATACTGAACGCGTTGATCAACGCATTATTAGCCGGGGAGCGTCCGTTACGTTCCCGGTTACTGGTGATCCTCGGTAACCCGCAGGCTTTGCGCGAAAATAAGCGCTATCTTCGTTATGACGCCAACCGATTATTTGGTGGACGCTGGCAGCAATATGAAGACTCACCGGAAGCACGACGGGCGTGGCGGCTGGAACAGGCGCTGGAAACGTTCTGGCAGGTGGGCAACCGTGACGAAGTCCGCTGGCATCTGGATTTACATACCGCTATTCGTGGATCCTGGCATAGTCGATTCGGCGTGATGCCGCTGCGCGAAACCCCCTGGCCGGAAGATTTTCTTCACTGGCTGGCCGCTGCCGGCCTGGATGCGTTGGTCTTTCATCGTGCGCCGGGCGGCACGTTTACCCATTACAGTGCCCAACATTTTAGTGCAGCCAGTTGTACATTGGAACTGGGTAAGGCGCGGCCGTTGGGTTGCAATGACCTGGAGCAGTTTACTGCGGTGCGTGATGCGCTGGCGGCTGTATTGTCAGGCGAAGTGCTGTCTGAACCTGCCGCTCAGCCGGTGCGTTACCGGGTCTCGCAGCAGATTACTCGTCTGTCGGAAGCGTTCAGATTGCATATGAGTCATCGCACGCTCAATTTTACCGCTTTTCCACAGGGGACCTTGTTGGCGGAAGACGGGGAAAAACGTTACTACGTGCAGCAGGCGAGGGAGTACATTCTGTTTCCTAATCCTGATGTTGCTTTGGGGCAACGCGCGGGACTCATGTTGGTGGAAGATAATGTCCATAATGAGGCGACCGGTACGGGCTGATTCTGCCGGGTGGTCGGGTCGTGAGATGTTTATTTTGCCATCATCAATATTTTCAGCCGTTATTATTTGGGGTAATCTGTCAGAATGGTTTATTACCCGCCAGAAAATCTGTTGGATGTTTACTCTATCTTTCCGGAATCTTATCGAGTATATTACATTGCATCGTCGTTTTTGTATTAATCGTTTTAAATTCATATCCTTTTGCAATTTTTCACTATAATCTTCCCATTCTCTCCATGATTGCCGTGTTTTTGTCTTTTATGCTTTCAGGGATTTACTCAGTCTCTGAGTACTTGACGTTTCGTCGCATAAACTTATTTACGACTTTGCGACAAAGAGTCGCTAGTGAGCAAAATAAGTTTCAATTCAAGGATAATATTATGCGTAAATTAACTTCTCTTGTTGTTGCTATGACTCTGGCCATGGGGGCGGCAAATATCGTTCACGCCGCCGATAACATCACGCCGCCGCCAGCCGGTAAAGACAAAGCCATGATGCATAAGCCACCGCATCACCCAGGTCCGTTTGCCATGTTTGAAGGTCTGAAGCTGACTGAGGCGCAGAAACAGCAGATGCATGCGATCATGAAAGACGCTCACAAAGACATGAAACGCCCTTCTCCGGAAGAGCGCCGTGCATTGCATGACATTATCGCTTCTGATGCCTTCGACCAGACGAAAGCCGAAGCGCAGGCCAGCCAGATAGCGGCAGACAGCAAGGACCGTACACTTAACATGCTGGAAACGCAGAACAAAATGTACAATGTCCTGACGCCTGAGCAGAAGAAGCAATTCAATCAGAATTTTGAAAAACATTTGACCGAAAAGCCGCAGCATGAAGGTAAAATGCCACCTCCTCCTGCAGAAGACTAACCGTTCGCTGTCAGACTGAATTGAGACCGCCGATGTTGTTCACCTGTTGTGGACAGCCTCGGCGGTTTTATTTATGGTGCCGGTTACTATTGGGGCGGGCTATTTTTTCCAGAAATCGTCGAAGACGGTAATCGGTGGTCGGCGTTTGTGTTCCGTTTTCAGATACCAGCCCTCAATAATTGTACTGGCCTTGGCATCAATGGTCTGGCCTTCGAGATAGCGGTCGATCATCTCATAAGTCACCCCCAAGGCCACTTCATCCTGTAATCCAGGGCGGTCATCCTCCAGATCGGCTGTGGGGTGTTTGAGGTATAAATGCTCAGGGCAACCCAGTTCTTTCAACAGTTTTTTACCCTGGCCTTTATTCAGGCGAAAGATTGGGTTGATATCAGTGCCGCCATCACCGTATTTAGTGAAGAAGCCGGTTACCGCCTCAGCCGCATGATCGGTTCCCACCACCACACCAGCCGTCATCCCCGCAATGCTGTACTGGGCCTTCATGCGTTCACGCGCTTTTTCATTGCCGCGGATATAGTCTGACAGGATGATGCCTGCGTCACGCAACGCCTTCTCACTGGCGAGCACCGCTTCTTTGATATTAACGGTCAGCACGCGATCCGGCTTAATAAAATCAATCGCGTCCTGGCAATCCTGCTCGTCAGCTTGCACACCATAGGGCAGGCGTACGGCGATAAACTGTAGGCTTTGGTCACCGGTCTCGCTACGCAGTTCGCTGATGGCCATCTGGCTCAGCTTACCGGTCAGGGTCGAGTCCTGGCCGCCGCTGAGGCCAAGCACCAGCGTTTTGATAAACGGGTAGGTTTTCAGATAGGCTTTGAGAAACGCAACGCTGGTCTGAATTTCCTGCTTCACGTCAATGGTGGGTTTCACACCCAGCGCTTTGATAATTTCCTGTTGCAGAGCCATTTACCTCTCCTCAGATTCAGTGCCTGCCCGGACAGGGCAATGGCGAAAACATCTGCTGTAAAACTAACTCGCCAGGCGTGAAACAACAAGATTCAATGTTGCTGATTGCACGCCCTTTACTGATTAATCAGTCGCTTTCGGTTTTTTTGTCAGCAGGATAAACATGGTGATTGCCAGCAAATAGCAACCGAAGATCGTTGTGGCCATGGTCAGTACCGAGGTGCCGCCAATCCCGGTGATCGGCACTGAAATTCCGCCCAGTGTAAACATGGACACGCCCAGCACCGCAGACGCGCTTCCCGCCCGTTGCCCCTGGCTTTGCATCGCCAGTGATGCCGCCACCACGCCAACCGCACCATTACTGGCTACACTGAAGAACAGCGTCACCAGCACCAACGATAGTTCAGAATGACTCAGTCCGGCGATTAACAGGCTGGCTGACGAAATAAACGCCAGGGTCAGCGCGCCCTTCAGTACGCGGTACTCACCCCATACCGAACTGAGTCGCGCACTGGTTTGCGAGGCAATAATCAGACCGAGGCCGTTAGCCGCGAAGCAGAAGCTGAAAGCCTGCGGGGAAAGGCCATAAATCTGTTGTAGTACAAACGGCGAGGCCCCGATATAGGCGAACATGCCCGACATCATAAAGCCCTGTGTCAGGCAGAAGCCCATAAATGGCCGGTATTTTACCACCTGGCCGAGGGTGGCCCATGCGGAAAAAATACTGCCCTGACTGCGTCGCTCAGCAGGGAGCGTCTCATGCAATTTCATCTTCGCCAGAACAAACAGCAGTGCGGCGATGGCGGCGATAACCACAAACAGTCCGCGCCAATTGAACAGGGCCATCAGCACACCGCCCATTACCGGGGCGGCAATCGGTGCCAGGCCGTTCACCAGCATCAACAACGCAAAGAAGCGGGTCAAATCATGGCCACTGTACATATCGCGTGCGATAGCGCGTGACAGTACCGCACCGCCAGCGCCGGATAATCCTTCGAACAGGCGGGCGAGTAGCAACTGATGGATATTCTGCGCCAGTGCGCAACCAACGGAGGCGATCAGTAACAGAACCAGTGAGATCAGCAACGGACGGATACGGCCATACTTGTCACTCATTGGCCCGAAAATCAACTGGCCGCCGCCGAGGCCAATCAGACCAGCAGTCAGACTAAGCTGAGCAGTAGCGGTGGGAACGTTAAGGTCTTTGGCCAGATCTGGCAGCGCCGGGAGATAAAGATCGGTGCAAAGCGGCCCGAGTGCGGCCAGCAGGCCGAGTGTAATGGCATAGCCAAGACGATGGTGATGAGCAGGCGTCATTTTTCCTCTGTTTTAAAAAGGAGATCATTGAATTGTTGATAGAGGGCACACAGGCGTTCCGCTGATGCTTTTTGCGGCGTCAGACGTCGCCATGATGTGCCTTCCGTGAGTACCGCCAGTACTTCCACGCAGGCACGGATATGCTCATCACTTAATTGTGGATACGCGCGTTTAAAATTTGAACAAGCGTGGGTGAACATACGGTTATCGGCCTCAATCATCATCGCCGCAACCACTGGGTTACGGGTCGCTTCGGCGGCCACTTCCATCATTAGCGCTTCGTCATCCTCGTTTAGCGCGAGTCGCCAGGCCAGCATCTCTGACATATTAATCGCAGCGGTCTTTTCCATATGTGCCAGACGGGCATCAATGATGCGTTTAACGATCTCTTCGATAATCGCATCTTTATTGGTGAAATAACGGTAGATTTGGCCAACGCTGAGCCGGGCTTCAGCCGCCAGTTGCGCCATACTGGCTCCGTGAAAGCCTTCCTTGCGAAAGCAGCGACGACCCGCTGCAATGATCTCATCCTGACGCAGGCGATGACGGGCATCGCGGGCTTCATTTGGCGCGCTCATGGTTACCTCACGCTTGTACTGTATTCGCCATCAGGACATCGTGTGCGCATGCCCATGCCCTAAACTGAGAGAGAATGTTCATTCTCAAATGATGTTATTATAACGGAGTCACCCATGTTCCTGTAGGGGATTTTATACGTCATAAAGTTGATTAATCTACCTTTATGCTTCAGGCTTACAAAGATATGGATAACAATGAGAGGAATAAAAATATGAAGAAGTTAATGGGATTGATTGGTGCTGCAGTGGCTCTGTCTGTTTTATCTGGCTGTACAGCCTATGATCGCGCTGAAAGCTATGTGACAAAGCCGGTGGTACAGGATGTGAAAAAGGGGATGACCCGGCAGCAGGTTCGTGATATTGCCGGGCCACCCGCGACTGAAATTACCATGGTTTATGCTCGTGGTACCTGCCAGACTTATGTGTTGGGCGAGCGTGATGGTAAACAGCAGACTTATTTCGTCAGCTATAGTGATACTGGCCGCGTCATGAACTATGGCTTCCAGAGCTGCAAAGAGTACGATACCGATCCGCAATTATCTCATTGATCTACGGCGGTATTTAAAGACAAACGGTCACTTAGATGTCATGCCAGCCAGTAAAGCAACTGACTGGCATTTTTCTGCGCTTTCGGATACATCCAGGGCCGCTCTCGTAAAGGCCCTTTCTCTTCCTGTTGGCAGTTTCACCCTCTTAGGCATATTCTCCAGATGCTCCATCAATTATCTTGACACTGACCGGTTACCCCGAATTATTTACAGAGCGGTATCTCGCTATGCGAATAGTTTTTGTTAAATCAAAACTTTTCCTACGGGGGCAGGGTTACACCATCGTTTCTTGTAATCACCAGACATAAAACCATAAGAGAAATTTAATGTTTTACGCATCTTATACGCTTCAGCATTCAGTGAGGCCAAATTTCGCCACATTAAAATAGTCCCCAGTGAATTTATATGACTATCCTGCCGGTATCCAATGTTGATGAAGTCCACAAAAAAACCGCTTTTGCTGTTAACAGACAACAACAACTGAATACCTATCGCTTCATTACCAATGAACATCACGTCACCTTTGAAGTTAGCGTGAAATTCATTAAAGAATGATCTGTTGATTGTCTGATCTGATACTTCCTTTTTTCGTCTCGAAAAAAATAATGTTTGATATATATCGAAAATTTGGTCACCTGACATTTTGTCTACTGACAAAAAACTCCCACCAGATTTTAAAAAATTCCGAATTTCTCTTTCGCGTGTGGTAATCGTCTTTTTCGAGAAGTCTGAATTAATATTTTTTGCGAAGGCAGCGGTCCTTTTGCTTAACAAGCCATAAGACGTGTTGATGAAAATTTTATTTTGCAGAGGATGTAGGCACTTTGATTTAAAAGGCATGATCACTTTGCTTTTTAAATCCTGACTAAATGGCAGGTAAATTGATGTTGCTGGAACCGGTAGATGGAGAATACTCCTGTTCCGGTTCTTAATGTCATTTGCAATCCAGCCATGATCAACGCAAACACTACCAAGTGTTATTCCCTTCTTTTTGTAGGAAAAGAACCTAAGCGGTGCACCATGCCGTAACATAAACGATAGAAATTCAGGTGCAGACTCACAATTATAGCCATATTCTAGACATGAATATTTATAATCGCTGAGTGAGCACTCATCCCAATTTAGAACCTTTGCTATTAACATAATCCATATGTTCATTCGATCCTTCGATTCGCCGATCATACCATAAGGAAAAGTCTTCTACCAAGGTGGTCGATAAGGAGCGCTATCAATGTGAGTGAACATGAAGTCAGGAAGTCCAATTCTCCAGATAACAATAAAACCCCCTGTCAGCGTGTTGCTCACAGGGGGTGGGGACCGTCTCATTAATCAGAAAACGATCAACATTTCCGTATTCTTACCCAAGCTCAGGGTCAGCCAAACGCTCCTTAACTGACGGACATTATACCTGGGTGACTTTTTTATGTGCTTATTTATTACAAGCCCGATGGGCGTGGTACTTCCAGATAACGGCCATCGATATCACGACGATAATAGTGACCATCCTGCACATAGAATCGCTCACCGTTGTAGTCAAGCGCGTGCATATTTCCGCTGGTATGTTCAACCGGAGGCTGAACCACAACATAAGTATTGTCGTTCTGGCGCTGGTAGTAATTACCGTTTAGCGCGTAATAGGTGAGGCCACCGATAATCACCGCTGCCGCTGCTTCCGGCAGGAAAGACAAATGCCCTGGACCATGTCCCCCATCCGGTCCCGGACCTGGGCCCCAGCCACCTGGTTGTGCGGAAACCAGCGTGGGTGATAACAACATCAAGGCGAACAACGTACTCGTCACCTTTTTCATACAGTTTCTCCTGGTCTCCTGGTTCTGACTGAGGGTAACATTACTCCGGAGCAGCCAAAATACAAGGGGCAACGGCTTCCTGTTGTCCGTTGCTTACAGCGTTTAACGTATTCTTAACCTGTCCTGCATTATCCCTTTCAGATTGCGTCCTGATGCGAACGGACTGTAAACCCTTGTGGATCGACAGACAGTTTTTTTTCCGGCTGGAGCAGGGTCATTGCTATCATGCTGCCAAATGCGATAGCGGCCGTGGCGCTGAACATCGCGTTATAGCCATAATGCTGCGCCAGCCAGCCGCAGAGCATCGGAGAGATAATCGAAGCCAGATTGGCAATGGCTAAAGTGATACCGCTATAGGTGCCGACGGTGGATTTTGGCGTAACGTCAATCACCACTGACCAGTAAACATTGTTCACCAGCGCGTTGAGTGCGTTGCCCAGCGTCATCATCAGGATTATCCCGGTGGCTGATGGCATCCATGGGATCGCCATAAAGCACAGCGAAGTCAGTAACAGTGTGACGGCGGCAAAAACGTTACGGGCCAGGCGCAGATTATTGAAACGTCTGAGCAGCGAATCAGCGATCCTGCCGCCCAGTAGCACGGTGAAGCAGGCGCCGCTCCATGGGATCATTGCGACGTACCACAGTGAGTGCAGGTCATAGTGGAAGTTATCCTGCAAATATTTGGGTCCCCAGGTCACTAACGTGAAGGTGACATAGAGAAAGGAAAAATAGCCCAACGCGTTGCAGACGAGGGTGCGGTTGGTGAAAAAACACCACCATGGCAAGCGCACGGTATGCGCGTTTTGTAACTGTCCCTGAGCTATCAGGGAGCGTTCGAACAGGCTGACACGTGGCTGTTGTTCCGGCGTATCGGTGAAAATGCGGGCGAAGAGCACCATCGAGGCCAGTGAGAAAATACCCAGCAGGATGAACATTACCCGCCAGTCAGCGGTCAGTAGCAGCAGGCCAACAGCAATTGGCGCGGTCAGCAACGCACCGACCTGCGTGCTAAGCAAGCCGATTCCCAGCGCGAATCCCCGTTCATTGTCTGGTGCCCAGTGGGCGATGGCCTTATTCATTAACGCGTAGGCCGGGCCTTCCGCAACGCCAAACATGATGCGCATCACCGCAAAGCCCATAATGGCGGAACCGCCAAACAACGCGATGCCCAGTTCGCCAGCCCAGGCGGTAGCCATCTCCAGTAATGACCAGAGAATGCCCGCTATCAACCAGACCTTTTTCGTACCCAGACGGTCAGCAAGGAAACCGCCGCACAATGAACCGAACAGGTAGCCAAAGCCAAAATAGCTCAGCACGACCCCAAGCTGTATTTTGCTGAAGTGAAACTCAGCCGAAATGTCATTTGCAGCAAACGATAGTGCACCGCGATCAATGTAATTAATCAACGCGATGAAAAACAGCATGGCGAAAATGCGATAACGGTAGCGGGTATCGCTGGCGGCAATGCTCATGGATAATCTCCTGAACAACAGATGTGTTATACAGAAGGAGATGCAACATTGGTGCCACTGTTTTGACCAAATGATAAGAATTCGCCATGGGCGACGATCAACCGGTTAGCAAGAGGAAGAAAGGGCGGTAGATAAACCTCACCCGCTGCACCTGGATGAAACGCTGATAAGGACGATGTTGCCGTGTTCAGGTGCAGCGTTGGCATTTATGCCGGAACACTCTGCGCTTTCTGACTGCGCGACCAGATGCGGTGTGCCGCCATCGCCGACAGAAATTCACTCATCAGTACGCCTTCGGCTTTGCTGTCTTCGATAATACCTTCTTCCCGTTCATGGTCGCTCAGAGCAAATTGTGCCTTGAAGCGGCGGGCATCACCGCTCAGGGCAATCACTTTCAGGTGCTTGTAGGCTTCCAGCAGGAAGTAGCGGGCATCGCCGCTGAGCAATAAGCTATCGATATTGCCGTCAGGCACGATAACCGCGTCAAAGGTCAGTGAAGGCAAGCTGCTGAAGGTACCGTCAATCGGCAGAGTAGAACCGTCGTCAGCATGTATCTGACCCATGTGCGCAGCCAGTAGCCGGGCATGTACGCCATGCGCCCCCAGTTCCTGCAGGATAGCGAGCACATCGGCCGCGACCGCGCCATCACTGACCAATAGCGCCACCTGGCGGCCTTTGACGGTGCCATTCGGTATTGCGTACAGGCTCAGGCTGGCGTCCTTCTTCAGCCCGTTGACATCTTTGGGGGGCGCAGTATGCATTTTCTCATCGGAGAGTGTGATACCCAGATTTTCCGCCACGCTGTTAGCCAGCGACACATCAATATGTACCAGATGATCCACCACCCGCTCACGGATGTAAGCACGAGCGACTTTACTGAGTTCAAAGGAGAACGCAGCAATAATATGTTGCTGCTCCACCGGAGTCTGACTATTCCAGAACAGGCGTGGTTGTGAGTAGTATTCACCAAATGATGGGCTACGCTCCCGCACTTTATGGCCTTCAATCCGTTCCTGGTAGCTTTTAAAGCCTCCCCGATGCGGCGAGGGGGGCGTTTCACGCGGCCAGTTGTCATTGATTGAATTCGGCTCGTAGTTTGCTGGATTGGTATCAATATCTATCCGGTGCATCCCCTGGCGCTGGAAGTTGTGGTACGGGCAGAGTGGACGGTTGATCGGGATTTCATGGAAATTCGGTCCACCGAGACGGCTGATCTGTGTATCGGTGTAGGAGAACAGGCGCCCCTGTAACAGCGGATCATTGGTAAAGTCGATGCCGGGCACGATGTGTCCGGGATGGAAGGCCACCTGCTCCGTTTCGGCAAAAAAGTTATCAGGGTTACGATTCAGCACCATTTTGCCAATCAGCTCGACCGGCACCAGTTCTTCCGGGATCAGTTTGGTGGCATCCAGCAGGTCGAAATCAAATTTGAACTCATCTTCTTCCGGGATTAACTGCACGCCCAGTTCATATTCCGGGAAGTCACCGGCTTCAATCGCTTCCCACAGATCGCGACGATGGAAGTCCGGATCGCGCCCAGCCAGTTTTTGCGCCTCATCCCACAGCAGGGAGGCCTTACCCGCGACGGGCTTCCAGTGGAAGCGTACGAAAGTGGCCTGGTCTTCGGCATTGATAAAGCGAAAGGTATGGATGCCAAAACCTTCCATCGTGCGGTAGCTGCGGGGGATACCGCGATCGGACATCGCCCAGATAACGTTATGCAGTGTTTCTGGCTGTAGCGAGACATAATCCCAGAAGGTGTCGTGCGCGCTCTGCCCCTGCGGAATGTCGTTGTGTGGCTCAGGTTTGACCGCGTGAACAAAGTCCGGGAATTTATGCGCATCCTGAATGAAGAAAACGGGAGTATTGTTGCCGACCAGGTCGAACACGCCTTCCTGAGTATAGAATTTAGTGGCCCAGCCGCGGATATCGCGGACGGTATCCGCTGAGCCGGCGCTCCCCTGAACGGTAGAGAAACGGACAAAAACGGGCGTTAACTGTTCAGGAAAACGCAAAAAGTCAGCTTTAGTAATGTCACTCATATCGCGATATGGCTGGAAATAGCCGTGCGCGGCGGAACCCCGGGCATGCACGATCCGCTCCGGGATTCGCTCATGGTCAAAATGGGTGATTTTTTCACGCAGGATGAAATCTTCCAACAACGTCGGGCCTCGCGTACCGGCGCGCAACGCGTTCTGATCATCAGCAATGCGGGTCCCCTGATTGGTGGTCAGCGGAAAATTTTCACTGCCTTTGCGGAATGTTTCCAGCGCGTCGATCTTCGCGTTGTGGGTATTGGGGGCTTTCAGGCTACCGGGAGCGGTTGGCTGCTTGCCGGGGGACGTTGGTTTCGCCAGAGGTTGATGTGAGTCATCTGCTGGTGCCAGTGAATCTAATCCCGGTTTTGCCGAATCAGGCCCGGTTGAGGGCGCATCATGGCTCATTTCCTTGTTATGAGGTGCTTTCGACATGATCACGGCTCCTGTTACTGTCGTTTTTTACTCCAATAACTATAGAACAGTGGCATGGATACGCCTGAAAACGACAGGGGCAAATATGGTCGCCGGGAAAAAACGGACTGGCAGTCTGCCAGTCCGGTAGGAAGGTGATTAGCGGTGCGCTAACTCAATGTTATTATCCACGTCGCTATTCAGCAGTGCTTTGTCGGTTTGTTTTAGCCATTGGCTGGTCAGCGTTCCGGCAGTCATGGCACCGTTAACGTTCAGTGCAGTACGTCCCATGTCAATCAGTGGCTCAATTGAGATGAGCAGCGCGACCAGAGTAACCGGCAGGCCCATGGTGGGCAGTACAATCAACGCCGCGAAGGTCGCACCGCCACCAACACCGGCAACGCCAGCGGAGCTTAGCGTCACAATTCCAACCAGTGTGGCAATCCACAGTGGGTCAAATGGGTTGATGCCGACGGTCGGCGCAACCATCACCGCCAGCATGGTCGGATACAGACCTGCACAGCCGTTTTGACCAATGGTGGCGCCAAATGAGGCTGAAAAGCTGGCAATTGATTCCGGAATGCCCAGGCGACGGGTTTGTGCTTCAACATTCAATGGGATAGTTGCCGCGCTGGAACGGCTGGTGAATGCGAAAGTGATGACAGGCCATACTTTCTGGAAGAAGCGTTTAGGATTGACACCGTTGAGCGACAGCAGCAGAGCATGCACGGCAAACATTATCGCCAGGCCAAGATAGGAGGCGAGCACAAATCCGCCCAACTTGATGATGTCATTGATATTAGAACTGGCCACCACTTTCGTCATCAACGCCAGTACCCCGAATGGGGTCAGGGTCATTACCAGGCGAACCAGCTTCATCACCCATGCTTGCAGCACATCAATAGCGGACAGGACTCGTTCACCTTTTGGTTGGTCATCCCGCAGTAGGTGCAGGGCGGCCACGCCCAGGAAAGCGGCGAAAACAACCACGCAGATAATAGACGTTGGGCTGGCGCCAGTCAGGTCGGCAAACGGGTTTTTGGGCACCAAAGAGAGCAGCAGTTGCGGGGTGGTCAGGTCGGCGACTTTCCCCACGTAGTGGGACTGTAGCATGGCCAAACGTGCCGTCTCCTGGGCTCCTTGTACCAGACCGTTGGCATTCAGGTTGAATAACCAGGTCACGAATACGCCCACCACGGCGGCAATAGCCGTAGTAAACAGCAGTACGCTGATGGTCAGCACACTTATTTTTCCCAATGCTGCGGCATTATGCAAACGAGCAACCGCACTGAGGATTGAGACAAAGACCAATGGCATGACGATCATCTGCAGCAGTTGAACGTAACCGTTACCGACGATGTTAAACCATGCGATGGATTCTTTCAGCACGGGGTGGTCAGCGCCATAGAGGGCATGCAGACACAGGCCGAACAGTACGCCGATAACTAACCCGGCCAGAACCCGTTTTGACAGGCTCCAGCGCGTATTGCCGATTTTAGCCAGGACAACCAACAGGACGATAAAAATCGCCACGTTAGCAAATAATGGAAGGTTCATCCCCAGATCTCCAGTGATTACGGGGTTGGATCTCACCCCGCTCAGTAATAGATAATTTTCAATATGTAAAAAGTGCGTCAAAGGATGAATGGTAACAGTTCAGGATGAAAGGCCGATATATCCAAAAGGAATGGATAATAACTTATTGGTTTTTATCGTTCATTTAATGAACTTTTTGGTGGTTTATAACGCGGAGCAGACTGTTTTGCACCGAATTAACCAGCTGGGAGGGCCAGCCGCTTGCACCAAAGGGAGGCATTCCCGGCGGAAACCACATGGCATAACCGACCAGAGCCAGACATAAAACCCGCTCCAGTTGGTTTCCTTTCTGACTGTGCAGCAGTGGCAGGCAGAAGCGCCAGCGGCACGGCCACAGTAACGGAACTCCCGCGGGTGTGAGCATATCAGCGACAATATGGCTGAGATATCCCAGTACCAGGCCTTGGAAGGCATCAGCGGGGAGACCCCATTGTGCCGGGATTTTTAGTTGGAAAAGCACGATGCCGCCGAAGACGGCCAGCAGACTGTGGGTAAATCCCCGATGACCAAAAGTGTGGGCGATCGGTTGCGACAGCCATGTTAGGCGCTGGCCAAGTGTGGAGCTGGGGTGATCGATATCCGGCAGCAGGCAAGTCAGCAAAACCGCAGGCATAATGTGCCACCAGTCGCCATTTGCCAGTTCGGGCGTAAGCGCAGCCCGTTTGGCAAAAATCGCGCTGGCAATGGCAAAAATAACATGGCCTTCGGCCGTCATGAGTCTACCTGGTTATGAGGCTGTTGATTCATCCAGTATAGGGGATATATACAGTAGAATATAGATGTGACGTTGTAACTAAAAATGAATGTTGCATGCTTGCGCAACAGGTGGCGGAAAAAAGCGGCGGGCAGCCGATTTCTACCCGCAGAAAGCTTATTGGCCGAGTAAAGCGGCGGAGGTGAGTTCATTCAGCGAGGAGAGTTTTACCTCGGCCAGCGCCCATCGTGGATCTGTCGCAAAGTCAGCGGCGGGCACGACGATGGAACGCATACGCGCCGCTTTGGTGGCGATCATGCCATTGAACGAGTCTTCCAGGGTGACGCAATTCAGCGGGTCAACGCCGAGTTGTGCGGCGGCATCCAGATAAACTTGTGGATGGGGCTTGCTGTAAGGCAAGGTTTCAGCGGAAACCAGTACCTCAAAATAGTCGCGCAGGTTGAACATTTTCAGCACCCGTTCCAACATATACAGCGGTGACGCGGAGGCCAGGCCGATTTTCAGCCCTTCAGCTTTACACAACCGCAACGCTTGTTGCACGCCAGGCAGTAAAGGCTGGGTTTCGTCTATCAGGTCAAGCGTCCGGTTAATGATGCGTTGGGTGATTTCTTGCTGATCAGGGCCATTCCAGGGCATGGTTTCGAACCACATGCGTACCACCTGATCGATCCGCAGACCCAGGGTGTCTGGCAGCTCGCTGCGTTTTGACAGGTCGAGTTTCAGCGTACCCAAGACATCCATCTCGGCGCGTTCCCACAAGGGCTCTGAATCAATCAACAGGCCATCCATATCAAAAATTGCAGCCAATACCGGGCGGGACCAGGACATATTGTGACTCCTTTGAAAATTTGCAGACACCTTAACATGAAGTTTTTGCCGACAACATCGGTCTGTTTACACAGTTAAAACGCCATTTATGGCGACAACGTCACTTTTTTCAGGCACATTTTGCCTCGTGCGGGTAAACTTACCGTTCCATACCATGAGGATTGAGAAAGCATGACTTATCAACAAGCTGGCCGGGTCGCGATACTCAAGCGGGTCGCTGGCTGGATTATTTTTATTCCGGCGCTTATTTCAACACTGATTTCACTGATGGGTTTTCTGGAAAAGAGCCGTGAGAAACGAGAAGGGATTAATGCAGTAATGCAGGATTTCTCTCATGTGATGATTGATATGATCCGCTTTAATACCGGTTTTCTGGACGCATTCTGGAATAATTCACCAGTGCCGGATTTTAATAACGGCAGCAATATCACTTTCTGGATTATCTACTTGCTGATCTTTGTCGCTCTGGCCCTGCAGGCCTCCGGCGCCAGAATGTGGCGTCAGTCGCGCCATCTGAAAGAAGGGATTGAGGACCAGCTAATCCTGGAAAACGCGAAGGGAGCGGAAGGGCGTAGTCGTCAGCAACTGGAAGAAAAAATAGTGGTGCCGCATCACACTATTTTTCTGCAATTCTTCCCGCTCTATATCTTGCCGGTGGTTATCGCTGCGGCGGGTTACTTTGTTCTTAAGTTGCTGGGTTTCATTTACTGACCCTGGGCCTGATGCACACAATCAGGCCGGGCGGGCATGTTGTTTGCCCAGCTTGTCTTCGTCCAGCAGGACGTCCACCGCCCGCTGGGCCGCATCCAGCCAGTGACCGCCAAAAACGTTAGCCCGATTCAGCAAATAATAGAGCTGATAAACCGGTTGACGTTGCAGATAATCAGCGGGCAATGGCCATACAGACTGGTAGCCTGCGAAAATCTGTTTTGGTAATTCGTCGAACCAGCTCAACATTGCCAGGTCACATTCTCTATCGCCCCAGTAGCAGGCCGGGTCGAACATCCACGGGCCACTGGCGCTGGCGCCACAATTTGCAGGCCAAAGATCGCCGTGCAGCAAAGAAGGTTGGGGATGATGGGAACCAAGAACATCTTGCACACAACGGGTAATCATCTCGATGTCGCCATACTGGATACCTTTTTCCGCCGCCAGTTGAAGTTGCCAGCCGATTCGTTGTTCGGCAAAAAAGACTGACCAGCGTCGCAGCCAGCTATTGGGCTGTGGGGTGGTGGTGATGTTATTGTCATAATCAAGGCCAAACTGCGGTTGATCGCTCCATTGGTGGAGGCGGGCCAACTGCTGGCCTAACTGCCACGCACTGTGCTGATCGAGGGGCTGCAGGGGGATATATTCCAGTAGCAGAAAGCTCTCATCGCGGTTGCTACCCACGCCGTACACGGCGGGAACGCGAACCGTTCCACTACGGGCCAGCAATTGCAACTGATCAGCTTCCCAGGTAAACAAGTCCAGCATTTCACGATGGTTACTTTTTACGAACACATCATGCTCGCCGTAGCGAAACCGCCATACCGGGTGAACATCGCCACCGGGCAATGTTGTACGCTGACTGATTTCAGCGACACCAAACTGCTCACGCAACAGACGACCAATGGCTGACCACATAGGGGGTTCCTCTTTTCGCTGTGTCTTGCAGGTTGGGGGGATATTACCGCATAAAGAACAACCAACAACAGAGGAAGTGTCAGCATAAAGCATTATTTAAATAATTTTCGCGTTCGGCGTGATGAAATATTTTGATTATTTTAGTTACATTATGAGGTTAATATGTGCGCTTATTCGGGGTTTTATCATTTTCATCGTGCTGTAAATAATTTCATTAACCTTTATAATGTGCGTTGTTAATGGGAATGCTCTCATTCATGAAGGCGTCAGGCCTGGATGCCAGGGGGAAAAGGGTGATTTAATAAATTGTTACAATTATTACTGTAAAATGTATTGTTAGTCCTCTGAAATTCTTCAGACTCAACTTTTTTTAAACTGTTGTACGGGTCATAATTAATGAAAGCGTTTAACAAGCTGTCTGTCGTACTTTTGCTCTCTGCTGGCGCGGTTAGCCATCAGGCATTGGCGGATAACAACGTCTTTACCATCATGGATGATCCCTCCACCGCAAAGAAAAGTTTTGAAGGCAATGCCGCGGCGGGTTATCTGGCACAAACCGGTAATACCTCCAGTTCTTCACTGACGGCCAGTACCAATATGACCTGGTATCATCCTTCAACGGCTTACAGTTTGTGGGGGAATGCCAGTAACACCTCATCCAATGATGAACGATCTTCCGAAACATACCAACTTGGCGCTCGTACACGCTATAACCTGAACAGCGCAGACTACCTGTTTGGGCAAACCAGTTGGCTGAGCGATCGTTTTAACGGTTACGATGGACGTACCTTTCTGGCGGCGGGTTATGGTCGTCAGATCCTCAGCGGTCCGGTGCATTCACTCCGTGTGGAAGCGGGCCCCGGTGTACGTTATGACGATTATCATGATGGTGGGCATGATACCCGGGCGCTGGCTTATGGTGCGCTGAGTTATCAATGGCAACTGACTGATACCACTCGGTTTATTCAGGGGGTATCGGTGTTGGGCAGCGATGACACGACGCTGAACTCTGAAACGGGTCTGCAGGTGGCTATCAACGCCCATTTCGCGCTGAAGTTAGCCTATAACGTGACCTGGAACGAGAATCCACCGGACTCAGCCCCGGACAAGACCGACACAAAAACCACAATTCAACTTTCTTACGCCATGTAAATCTGTTACGGGCCGCGATGCGTCGGCCCGTCTTTTCTCTCTCCGTTTGATCTTCAGCAAATATCTCGCTCTGTTCATTCTTTGACGCACTGCTCATAGCGTGTAAGATGTTCGTCCCTCAGGTGTTATTTGCCAGCGGCAAGCTTCTGAGCGTGTGTACCAGGTGGAGTACCAAACTGACAACGGTGAGTTGGTTTCAAGTCTCCTCATCCTGACGTATAAAATGAACCCAATTTTGTATGTAGCCTTGCGTATGGGTTACCACTGCAATTAAGGATGTAACATGCCCATTATTACTCTTCCTGATGGAAGTCAGCGTACTTTTGACCACGCAGTCAGCGTGATGGATATTGCACAGGACATTGGTCCGGGGTTGGCAAAAGCTTGTATCGCCGGTCGCGTTAATGGTGAGCTGGTGGATGCGGTGGATCCTATAACGGAAGATGCAAACGTCGCCATCATCACCGCCAAAGACGACGCAGGTCTGGAGATTATCCGCCATTCCTGCGCTCATCTGTTAGGTCATGCGATCAAACAGCTATGGCCTGATACCAAAATGGCGATCGGTCCGGTTATTGATAATGGTTTTTACTATGATGTGGATATCGATCGTACGCTGACGCAGGAAGATATTGAGCAGTTGGAAAAGCGGATGCACCAACTGGCCGAAACGAATTACGACGTCATCAAGAAGAAAGTCAGTTGGCAGGAAGCGCGTGATGTGTTTGCTGCACGTGGCGAAACTTACAAGATGACCATTCTTGATGAAAACATCAGCCGCGATGACCAGCCAGGCTTGTATCATCATCAAGAATATATCGATATGTGCCGTGGGCCACATGTGCCGAATATGCGCTTCTGCCACCATTTCAAGCTACAGAAAATTTCTGGTGCTTACTGGCGTGGTGACAGCAATAATAAAATGTTGCAGCGTATCTATGGGACCGCCTGGGCTGATAAAAAACAGCTGGCGGCCTATTTATTGCGCCTTGAAGAAGCGGCAAAGCGTGACCACCGTAAAATTGGCAAGCAACTCGACTTGTACCATATGCAGGAAGAAGCGCCGGGGATGGTGTTCTGGCATAATGACGGCTGGACTATTTTCCGGGAGCTGGAAATTTTCGTGCGCAGCAAACTGACTGAGTATGACTATCAGGAAGTGAAGGGTCCGCTGATGATGGACCGTGTGCTGTGGGAAAAGACCGGCCACTGGGAGAATTATAAAGAAGCGATGTTTACCACCTCTTCGGAGAACCGTGAATATTGCATCAAGCCGATGAATTGCCCCGGACACGTACAGATCTTCAATCAGGGCTTAAAATCATACCGCGATCTGCCACTGCGTATGGCGGAGTTCGGCAGTTGCCACCGTAACGAACCGTCTGGTGCGTTGCATGGTTTGATGCGTGTACGTGGTTTCACGCAGGATGACGCCCATATCTTCTGTACGGAAGAACAGGTGCGCGCCGAAGTGAACAACTGCATCCGCATGGTGTACGACATGTACAGCACGTTTGGTTTTGAAAAAATTGCGGTCAAGTTGTCTACCCGTCCGGTGAAGCGTATTGGTTCTGAGGAACAGTGGGATCGTGCCGAAGCCGACCTGGCCGCTGCGTTGAATGAGAACGGCATTCCATTCGACTATCAGCCGGGTGAGGGGGCATTCTATGGTCCGAAGATTGAATTCACCCTGCATGACTGCCTGGATCGTGCATGGCAGTGTGGTACCGTTCAGCTCGACTTCTCTTTGCCGAGCCGTCTGAGTGCCTCGTATATTGGTGAAAATAATGAGCGTCAGGTGCCGGTAATGATTCACCGCGCCATTTTGGGGTCAGTGGAGCGCTTTATCGGTATTCTTACCGAAGAGTATGCCGGTTTCTTCCCAACCTGGCTGGCTCCGGTACAAGTTGTGGTGATGAATATCACCGATGGTCAGTCTGAATATGTTGCAGAATTAACGCGAAAACTTCAGAATGCAGGCATTCGTGTAAAAGCGGACTTGAGAAACGAGAAGATTGGCTTTAAAATCCGCGAGCATACTTTACGTCGTGTCCCTTATATGTTGGTCTGTGGTGATAAAGAGGTGGAAGCTGGCAAAGTTGCCGTTCGCACCCGCCGTGGTAAAGACCTGGGCAGCATGGACGTAAACGACGTGATCGCGAAGCTGCAGGATGAAATACGCAGTCGCAATCTTCATCAATTGGAGGAATAAGGTATTAAAGGCGGAAAACGAGTTCAACCGGCGCGTCCTAATCGTATTAACAGAGAAATCCGTGCCACCGAGGTTCGTCTGACTGGCGTCGATGGCGAGCAGATTGGTATTGTCAGTCTGAATGAAGCTTTAGAAAAAGCTGAAGAAGCAGGCGTTGATTTAGTGGAAATCAGCCCTAACGCCGAACCGCCCGTTTGCCGTATCATGGATTACGGCAAGTTCCTCTATGAAAAAAGCAAATCTTCTAAAGAACAGAAGAAAAAGCAAAAAGTTATCCAGGTTAAGGAAATTAAATTCCGTCCTGGTACCGATGATGGCGACTATCAGGTAAAACTACGCAACCTGGTTCGCTTTCTGGAAGAGGGCGATAAAGCCAAAATTACGCTGCGTTTTCGTGGTCGTGAGATGGCGCACCAACAGATTGGCATGGAAGTGCTTAACCGCGTCCGTAAAGATCTGTGTGAAGATATGGATCTGGCGATTGTCGAATCTTTCCCTTCTAAGATTGAAGGTCGTCAGATGATCATGGTGCTCGCTCCTAAGAAGAAACAGTAGGCCTGTAAAGTAATGAAAATCGCTGCGGTCTTGACCGCGGTGTTTTTTATTCGCCTGTCTGATTCATTTTATTAACAATGCGAAGTGGATGTTTTAAATGCCAAAGATTAAAACTGTACGTGGCGCGGCTAAGCGCTTTAAGAAGACTGCCTCTGGCGGCTTCAAGCGTAAACACGCGAACCTGCGTCATATTCTGACCAAAAAATCGACTAAGCGTAAGCGTCACCTGCGTCCGAAAGGCATGGTGTCCAAAGGTGATCTGGGGCTGGTTATTGCCTGTCTGCCGTACGCATAAGTCATTTTTTTTCAAACAGAATATTAAACAGGAGAGCTAAATGGCTCGTGTAAAACGTGGTGTCGTTGCTCGCGCTCGTCACAAGAAAATCTTAAAACAAGCTAAAGGCTACTATGGTGCACGTTCACGTGTTTACCGCGTTGCTTTCCAGGCTGTTATCAAAGCGGGACAGTATGCTTATCGTGACCGTCGTCAACGTAAGCGTCAGTTCCGTCAACTGTGGATCGCGCGTATCAACGCAGCGGCCCGCACCAATGGTATTTCTTACAGCCGTTTCATCAATGGCCTGAAAAAGGCTTCGATTGAAATCGACCGTAAGATTCTGGCCGATATCGCAGTATTCGACAAAGTTGCATTCTCTGCTCTGGTCGAAAAAGCGAAATCAGCGCTGGCGTAAGTCAGGAAAAAGAGGGAGCTTGCTCCCTCTTTTGTTGTCTGTAATAACTGAAAAAATTGACATTTCTGCTTGTGCGGCTTTCAATAGAAGTCACTGTCCCAGGCAGAGTTCACCCGACAACAAGGTAATGCAAGCATGAATGCTGCTATTTTCCGTTTCTTTTTTGACTTTAGCACCTGAATCCCGGGAGGCTTGCGCTGAGAAAAGAAACGAAAAATTGCGCTGAAAGCCTCCCTCGTGGAGGCTTTTTTGTTTCTTGCGTGTCAGAACCAGGGCGAGTGATCGTCCCCATAAAAAACAGACCGGCCACAGTGGCTGGAAGAAGAGGAAAGCATGTCACATCTCGCAGAATTGGTGGCGAACGCAAAGGCGGCCATTATTGATGCACACGATGTTGCCGCGTTAGATACGGTACGCGTTGAATATCTTGGGAAAAAAGGTTATCTGACGTTGCAGATGACCACACTGCGTGAATTACCCGCGGAACAGCGTCCGGCAGCCGGTGCGGTTATTAATGAAGCGAAACAGCAGGTTCAGGAAGCGTTGAACGAGCGCAAGAACGAGTTGGAATCCGCCGCCCTGAATGCCCGGTTGGCGGCAGAGACGATCGATGTCTCGCTTCCTGGGCGCCGTATGGAGAATGGCGGACTGCACCCAGTAACCCGGACTATTGATCGTATCGAAACATTCTTTGGTGAATTGGGTTTTGCGGTGGCGACCGGCCCGGAGATCGAAGATGATTACCACAATTTCGATGCGTTGAATATTCCGGGCCATCATCCGGCACGTGCTGATCACGATACTTTCTGGTTTGATGCGACCCGTCTGCTGCGTACCCAGACCTCCGGTGTGCAGATCCGCACCATGAAAACCCAGAAACCGCCGATTCGTATTATCGCGCCAGGACGAGTTTATCGTAACGACTATGATCAGACTCACACTCCGATGTTCCATCAGATGGAAGGGCTGATCGTCGATCAGAACATCAGCTTTACTAACCTGAAAGGCACGCTGCACGATTTTCTGAACAACTTCTTTGAAGAGGATTTGCAGGTTCGTTTCCGTCCATCTTATTTCCCGTTCACCGAACCTTCCGCTGAAGTGGATGTAATGGGAAAAAATGGCAAATGGCTGGAAGTGCTGGGCTGTGGCATGGTGCATCCCAATGTGTTGCGCAATGTGGGTATCGACCCGGAAGTTTATTCTGGTTTCGCCTTCGGCATGGGGATGGAGCGCCTGACGATGTTGCGCTATGGCGTGACCGATTTGCGCGCTTTCTTCGAAAATGATTTACGTTTTCTAAAACAGTTTAAATAAGGGCGGATAACAGCAATGAAATTTAGCGAACTTTGGCTACGTGAATGGGTTAACCCCGCTATCGATAGCGCCGCCCTGTCTGAACAAATTACCATGGCTGGCCTGGAAGTGGACGGCGTTGAGGCTGTCGCTGGGGCGTTCCACGGCGTGGTTGTGGGAGAAGTGGTGGAGTGTGGTCAGCACCCGAATGCAGACAAACTGCGGGTGACTAAAATTAATGTCGGCGGCGATCGCTTATTGGATATCGTCTGTGGCGCGCCAAACTGTCGTCAGGGTCTGAAAGTGGCTGTGGCGACCATCGGTGCGGTGCTGCCGGGTGATTTCAAAATTAAAGCGGCTAAACTGCGTGGCGAACCATCAGAAGGCATGCTGTGTTCTTTCTCCGAGTTAGGTATTTCCGACGATCATAGCGGTATTATTGAGTTACCGCTGGATGCGCCGGTGGGTGCTGATATTCGCGAATTCCTCGCGCTTGATGACCACACCATCGAAATCAGCGTCACGCCAAACCGTGCAGACTGCTTAAGTATCATCGGGGTGGCGCGTGATGTGGCGGTGTTGAATAAAATGGCGTTGACTGAGCCAGAGATGACACCAGTGGCGGCCACTCTTGAGGACACTTTCCCCATCCGTGTTGAGGCACAGGAAGCCTGTCCGCGTTACCTTGGTCGAGTGATCAAGGGGGTCAACGTTAAAGCCGCAACGCCGTTGTGGATGAAAGAGAAACTGCGTCGTTGTGGTATCCGCTCGATCGATCCAGTGGTTGATATCACTAACTTTGTGCTGCTTGAACTGGGACAGCCGATGCACGCATTCGATCTCGATCGTATTGATGACGGTATCGTGGTGCGCATGGCAGAAGAGGGGGAAACACTGAGGTTGCTGGATGGCACAGAAGCTAAGCTGAACGCTGACACATTAGTGATTGCTGATAATCATAAAGCACTGGCGATGGGCGGTATCTTTGGTGGCGAACATTCCGGCGTTAACGAAGAAACAGTCAATGTGCTGTTCGAGTGTGCGTTCTTCAATCCATTGTCGATAACCGGGCGCGCACGTCGTCATGGTCTGCATACTGACTCATCTCATCGTTACGAGCGTGGCGTTGATCCACAACTCCAGTTTAAAGCGATTGAGCGGGCGACGCGTTTGTTGCTGGATATTTGCGGCGGAGCCGCGGGGCCGGTTATCGATGTCAGCAATGAAGCCACATTGCCAAAGCGAGCCACCATTACACTGCGTCGTGAAAAGCTGGATCGTTTGATCGGTCACGTGATTGCTGACCCGGATGTGACTGACATTTTGCGGCGTCTTGGTTGTGAAGTGACCGAAGGTGACGGATTTTGGCAGGCGGTTGCGCCGAGCTGGCGTTTCGATATGGAAATCGAAGAGGATTTAGTGGAAGAAGTGGCCCGTGTTTATGGCTACAACGCTATTCCTGATGTACCGCTCCACACTGATCTGGTGATGACTACCCACCGGGAAGCCCGGCTTTCCCTTAAACGGGTGAAAGCGATGTTGGTGGATAAAGGTTATCAGGAAGCGATCACCTATAGCTTTGTGGATCCGAAGATTCAGGCGTTGTTGCATCCAGGAATCGAACCGTTGGTGCTGCCAAGCCCCATATCGACTGAGATGTCAGCGATGCGTCTTTCGTTGTGGACTGGGCTGCTTTCCGCAGTGGTTTACAACCAGAACCGTCAGCAAAATCGTGTGCGTCTGTTTGAGAGCGGGCTGCGCTTTGTCCCTGATATTCAGGCTAACCTCGGTATTCGCCAGGATGTTATGCTAGCAGGCGTGATGAGTGGTAGCCGGTATGAAGAGCATTGGGATCTGGCACGTCAGTCGGTTGACTTCTATGATTTGAAAGGTGATTTGGAGTCTGTACTCGATCTGACCGGCAAATTATCTGACATTCAGTTCCGTGCGGAAGCTCATCCAGCCCTTCATCCGGGGCAAAGTGCGGCAATTTATTTACACGATGATCGCATCGGTTTTATCGGTGTGGTACATCCAGAACTTGAACGGAAACTGGATCTTAATGGTCGTACCGTGGTGTTTGAACTGGAGTGGGACAAGGTGTCAGACCGCGTCCTGCCTGATGCGAGTGAGATTTCTCGCTTCCCGGCAAACCGTCGTGACATCGCTGTGGTGGTGGCTGAAAACGTCCCGGCAGCAGATATCATTGCAGAGTGTAAGAAAGTTGGCGTAAATCAGATAGTTGGCGTAAACTTGTTTGATGTGTACCGCGGTAAGGGCGTAAATGAAGGTTTTAAGAGCCTTGCTATCAGCCTGATTTTGCAAGATACCGGCCGGACACTTGAAGAAGAGGAGATCGCTGCAACCGTCGCCAAATGTGTTGCAGCGTTAAAAGAGCGATTCCAGGCAACCTTGAGGGATTGAACCTATGGCGCTTACAAAAGCTGAAATGTCTGAATACCTGTTTGAGAAGCTGGGGCTTAGCAAACGGGATGCCAAAGAGCTGGTAGAGCTGTTTTTTGAAGAGGTTCGCCGCGCTTTGGAAAATGGTGAGCAAGTTAAGCTATCAGGATTTGGCAACTTCGACCTTCGCGACAAGAATCAACGTCCGGGACGTAATCCTAAAACCGGTGAAGATATTCCAATTACGGCGCGCCGTGTGGTAACTTTCCGGCCTGGGCAGAAACTTAAAAGTCGGGTTGAGAAGGCCACGCCAAAAGAAGACTGATTTCTGTTATATAAAAAGGTCGCTAATGCGACCTTTTTCATTGGTGGTAAACGGCGATGGCACTTTCTTTTGATGCGATTGCTCATGTGGTGATAGCATTAATGTATTGGTGGTGACAGTAACGTCAGGTGCCCCAGTCTTTAATTGAGTGACTCATATGCAGCTGGTCTTAATGGTCGGACGGCTTTTATCCCCTTAGTGAAACAGGAAAAACCAATGAGTATTTTTGACACAGAACTGGTTACGTTGGATGGTGAACGTACAACGTTGGCGAAGTGGCAGGGCGAGGTATTGCTGGTGGTTAACGTGGCCTCGAAATGCGGCCTGACACCCCAGTACGAACAGTTAGAAAAACTCCATAACACGCTACATGACCAGGGTTTTTCGGTGCTTGGCTTTCCGTGTAATGCTTTCCTTGGCCAGGAACCGGGGAGTGAGGAAGAGATTAAAACCTTCTGCAGCATGACTTACGGCGTGACGTTCCCCATGTTCAGTAAAATTGAGGTTAACGGCCCCCAGCGTCATCCGTTGTATCAGCAACTGGTTGCGGCGCAGCCTGAAGCCATTGCGCCGGACAACAGTTTCCTTGAGCGTATTAGCAGCAAAGGTCTCGCGCCGAAAGAGCCTGGCGATATTCTGTGGAATTTCGAAAAATTCCTGATTGGCCGTGACGGTAGCGTGGTACAGCGTTTTTCACCTGATATGCAGCCGGATAATCCCCTGATTATCGAAAGCATCAAACAGGCACTGGCAAAATAACGGTGGTGACTGTGTGAAGGCGTTGCGCTTGCGCGGCGCCTTGCTTCATTCAGCTTGCTGGTTGAGGAGGCGCAACGCATCCATTTTCAGGAAGCTGACCTGATAACTGAAGAGCATAAAATGCTGATCTCATCCCTCTGATTATCCTGATGATGTTGCCTGTGACCGCATTTTGCGATTAGAGTAGTAGCTTCTTATGAAGGATGCTCCGCTATGCGTTACTGGCTTCTGTTGATCATTGTTATTCTCGCGGGTTGCAGCAGCCATGCGCCGCCGCCAAATGACCGCCTTTCCGATTCCATCACCGTTATTGCCCAGTTGAACGACCAGCTCAGCCAGTGGCGTGGCACCCCGTACCGCTATGGTGGTATGAGCAGGGAGGGCATTGATTGCTCCGGTTTTGTCTATATGACTTTTCGCGATCGCTTTGGTTTGCAATTACCCCGGACCACGGAGGCGCAGACGGATATCGGGACCCGTATCAGCCAAAATGAACTGTTGCCTGGCGACCTGGTTTTTTTCAAAACCGGCAGGGGAGATAACGGATTGCACGTGGGTATCTATGATACCGATAACCAGTTTATTCATGCTTCTACCAGCCAGGGGGTTATCCGCTCCTCATTAAATAATGTCTATTGGAAAAAAGTTTTTTGGCAGGCAAGACGGATTTAAATTCTGCTCATATGTCGCCTGACTGCGATGCAGTCGATGCTTGTTTTGTTCTGTGCGAGATGACATCCACGGACGCCCTATGCCTGGCCTCCCACCTTAATAACCCTTTGATGACTCCGTGTTAACCCCTCGTTTGTCGGGGTACACTGGCGGTCAGATCGGGGGCGGGTAACCCTCCTGGCTCCGGCAAATCGTAAGGGGACGCCATGCAATTCAATAATACCTGGCACCATGAGCTGACGGGGTTTTATACGGCTCTGCCGCCAACACCACTTAAAAATCCACGCCTGTTGTTTCACAGCGCCACACTGGCGCAGGAGCTGGGATTGGATTCGTGCTGGTTTAGGGAGCCGAAGAGTGCAGTGTGGAGCGGGCAGACGCTTCTGCCAGGGATGCAGCCATTAGCGCAGGTTTACAGTGGGCATCAGTTTGGCGTTTGGGCCGGGCAACTGGGTGATGGCCGGGGACTGCTACTGGGCGAGCAGCAGTTGGCCGATGGCCGTAAGATGGACTGGCACCTGAAAGGCGCAGGCCTGACGCCATACTCCCGCATGGGGGATGGTCGGGCGGTATTGCGTTCCACTCTGCGTGAATTTCTGGCCTCAGAAGCGATGCATGCTCTGGGGATACCGACGTCTCGTGCATTGACAGTGGTGACCAGTGATGAACCGGTCAGGCGCGAAACTATCGAGCGGGGCGCCATGTTACTAAGGGTAGCGGAGAGCCATGTTCGTTTCGGTCATTTCGAACACTTCTTTTATACCCGGCAGCCGGAAAAGTTACGCCAGTTGGTCGATTATGTGATTCACCACCACTGGCCGCAATGGCAGGACGAAGCTGATCGTTATCTGCTGTGGTTCAGTGATGTGGTCAGGCGCACGGCCCGGCTGATTGCACACTGGCAGAGTGTCGGCTTCGCTCATGGCGTGATGAATACGGATAATATGTCAATTCTGGGGTTGACGCTGGACTATGGCCCTTATGGTTTTCTCGATGATTATCAGCCGGACTTTATCTGCAACCATTCGGACTATCAGGGGCGTTACAGTTTTGATAATCAGCCGGTGGCTGGGTTATGGAACCTGAATCGTCTGGCGCATGCGCTGTCGGGATTACTGGATACTGCGCAACTGGAGCAGACACTAGCAGAGTACGAGCCGGAGTTGATGCGTTGCTGGGGTGAGCAGATGCGGGCGAAGCTGGGGCTGAAAACCCAGGACCGGGATGACAATGATATTCTTACCGGATTACTGTCGCTGATGACGAAAGAGGGCAGCGATTATACCCTGACGTTCAGAAAGCTGAGTGAGACGGAACAGCAGCAGTCCACATCGCCGCTACGCGATGAGTTTATCGATCGTGAAGCCTTTGACCGTTGGTACAACATTTATCGCCAACGCTTGATTAAAGAAGAGCGTAGCGATGAGGAGCGTCAGCAAGCGATGAAGCAGGTGAACCCGGCAATCGTGCTGCGTAATTATCTGGCACAGCAGGCGATCGAGCGGGCTGAGCAGGACGATACCCACGTGCTGAAACGACTCCATCAGGCACTGAGTAAGCCATTCGATGATGCGCCAGAGTTTGCAGATCTGATGCGGCGTCCGCCAGACTGGGGCAAGAAGCTGGAAGTCAGTTGTTCGAGCTGAAGCATTGTCAGGAAACAGGGCTGATCGCGGTGGTGTTCTGGTTGTCGCCGAAGGGACCCTCCGGGAGATGGACACGCCGTGAATCGTCCCTGACGACGCGCGTCCATGCGCTCCACGGTCTGTTTATCCGGATAGATCGACAGGCATCAATTGATGGGGCCGACATGACCACACATCAGAAACGTGAATCAATGGCCTCGGCGAGCAGGGCCAGTACGGCCTCGCTGTCTTCCCATCCCAGGCAGGGATCAGTAATCGACTGACCGTAAACCAGTGGTTTACCGGCCTCGACTTTCTGTGTCCCTTCCTGCAGGAAGCTTTCAATCATCACGCCCGCAATGGCCAGCGAGCCATCACGGATCTGCTGTGCGACGGATTCCGCCACGTCTTTCTGCCGATGATGTTGCTTCAGACAGTTACCGTGACTGAAATCGATAACTACATGTTCTGGCAACGAAAACTGGCGCAGGCTGCCTACAGCCTGGGCGATATCTTCTGGATAATAGTTGGGTTGCTTACCTCCCCGCATAATCACATGGCCGGATGCATTGCCACTGGTCTGGTAAATGGTCATCTGGCCGTGCTTATCCGGCGATAAAAACATATGGCTGGCTCGTGCAGCACGGATGGCGTCCACGGCAATCTGAATATTACCATCGGTACCATTTTTGAAGCCCACCGGACAGGAAAGCGCCGACGCCATCTCACGATGGATCTGGCTTTCCGTGGTCCGGGCGCCAATTGCTCCCCAGCTGATCAGGTCGGCGATAAACTGACCGACCACCATATCCAGAAATTCCGTCGCGGTAGGCATCCCCAGCGCATTGATATCCAGTAGCAGCTTGCGGGCGACTTCCAGACCGAGGTTGACGCGGAAACTGCCGTCCAGATCGGGATCGGATATCAGGCCCTTCCAGCCCACCACGGTACGCGGTTTTTCGAAGTAAGCACGCATCACGATTTCGAGACGTGACTGATATTTTTCACGCAGTACATTCAGTCTTGTCGCATACTCCACGGCGGCGACCGGGTCGTGCAGTGAGCAGGGGCCAATGATTACCAGCAGGCGGTGATCTTCGCCAGCAAGAATACGGGCAATACGTTGGCGAGAATCGGTGATGTTGGCCGCAATTGTTGGGGTGATCGGATAGCGCTGCGCCAGTTCATCAGGCGTGATCAGGGCTTCGATGCGCGCGGTCCGCAGTTCATCTGTTTTGTTCATTATGTTCTCTGAAATTTTTTTCTTCGCATCGGCAGGCGTGCCGGGAAGTGATGGCGATCACAATAAACCAATCAGCGATGATTTCAACGCGAACAGCCACAGAATGTGGTCTCAGTGGAATAAATATTATGGTTTAGACAACAGATTAACCGACACCCCGGCACGGGATCAGTACATCTGGCGACTCAGCCCCATGATGTCGAGGATTTTGGTTGCTATCTCTTCCACCGAATAGTTAGTGCTGTTCAGATAGCGAATTTGATGCGTTCGGAACAGCGCCTCAACTTCACCGACTTCCAGACGACACTGACGTATTGAGGCGTAACGGGTATTTTCCGCACGCTCCTGACGGATAGCAGCCAGTCGTTCCGGATCGATGGTCAGACCAAACAACTTATGCTGGAAAGGCTTCAGAGCTGGCGGTAACTTCAGGTTATCCATATCTTCAGCAATAAAAGGATAGTTTGCCGCACGGATACCAAATTGCATCGCCAGGTACAGGCTGGTTGGCGTTTTGCCGCAGCGTGAGACCCCCAGCAAAATGACCTGCGCCTCCTCCAGTCCACGTAACGAGATCCCGTCATCATGGGCCAGAGTGTAATCAATCGCGGCAATACGGGCATCATACTTGCCCAGGTTACTCGCCGTCAGTCCATGTGTACGGTTAGCTACGGGGGTTGGAGCAACCCCCAATTCCTGCTGTAAGGGGGCAACCAGCGACTGCACGATATCCTGACAAAAGCCGTCGCTTTGCTGGATGATTTCCCGAATTTCTGGTGTGACGATGGAAATAAACACCAACGGACGTATACCGCTCTTTTGATATAAGGTATTGATCTGCGCCTTCACGGCCTGGGCACGTTGTACGTTTTCAACAAAAGGCAGCGTGACACTATTGATTCCTACCGGGAACTGCGACAGCACCGCATGTCCCAGTACTTCAGCCGTAATCGCAGTTCCATCTGAGATATAAAAAACACTTCGTTCATTGTTCACGTCTGGTTTATCTCCCAACGATTGTTCTTAACAGGTTAAATTAATTTATAGCGATAAAGCAAATAATGACCACTATCACTTTTTAAAATGAATAATTCAAATTTTAATAATATGAAATTTTCAATCAAAATGATGGCTGGTAAAAAAAGTCACATTAATGAAATGATGTTTTCTTTTTGTATTCGTAAAAATAGAGCTTAATCAAAAAATCATTCTGAATATGAATTACACGGTAAGGCGCCGGGTTGGTATACATCTTCAAGATGGATTTTTAATGTAATAACTTGAAATATATGAATTTATTTTTAATTTGAATGTGATGAATTCAGGCGGAGTATTCTTAAAAATGTGTTTTTTCCTTGCTTGAACGATTCAACGGTTTCTTTCTTTTGCCTTAATGTGCCAGGCTTAAAAGGCATTATTCTGTCCTCGTATTTTTAATTAAATCTTAAAAGGATTGTTTCAATGTCCAATAAAGGCGAATTGCCGCTTGTGCTCTGGTATAACCAGCTTGGCATGAACGATGTTGATCGGGTGGGAGGCAAAAATGCCTCTCTGGGTGAAATGATTACTAATTTGTCTTCGCTCGGCGTATCCGTTCCGAACGGTTTTGCGACGACTTCTGATGCATTCAATCAATTTCTCGATCAAAGCGGCGTCAATCAGCGTATCTACGACCTGCTTGAAAAGACCGATATTGATGATGTTGACGAACTGGCTAAAGCGGGCAAACAAATTCGTCAGTGGATTGTGGACACGCCTTTTCAGCCGCAGCTGGAAGAGGCCATCCGAGAGGCATACCAGCAGTTGTCGTCTGACGATGCCGAAGCCTCCTTTGCCGTACGTTCTTCTGCCACGGCTGAAGATATGCCCGACGCATCGTTTGCCGGGCAGCAGGAAACGTTCCTTAATGTGCAGGGCTTTGATGCCGTGTTGATTGCAGTCAAGCACGTTTATGCTTCGCTGTTTAACGACCGGGCGATCTCTTATCGTGTGCATCAGGGCTATGATCATCGTGGCGTGGCGCTCTCTGCCGGCGTACAGCGCATGGTGCGGTCTGATGTTGGCGCCGCTGGTGTGATGTTCACCATTGATACTGAGTCTGGCTTCGATCAGGTGGTATTTATTACCGCGGCACCAGGCCTGGGTGAAATGGTGGTACAGGGGGCGGTTAATCCGGATGAGTTCTACGTGCACAAGCCGACGCTCGCGGCCGGGCGACCCGCAATTGTCCGCCGTAATATGGGGTCGAAAAAAATCCGCATGGTTTATGCCGATTCGCAGGAACACGGTGAACAGGTGAGGATCGAGGATGTACCGGAAGCGGAGCGCGATCGTTTCTGCCTGAGTAACGAAGAAGTGGAAGCGTTGGCCGCGCAGGCGGTACAGATCGAAAAACACTATCAACGTCCCATGGATATTGAATGGGCGAAAGATGGGCATACTGGTCAGTTATTTATCGTGCAGGCCCGTCCGGAAACGGTGCGTTCAAATGGCCAGGTAATGGAGCGTTATACCTTACAGGGCAAAGGCAAGGTGGTGGTGGAAGGGCGCGCTATCGGTCATCGTATTGGTGCCGGTGTCGTCAAAGTCATTCATGACATTGGCGAAATGAATCGGATTGAAAAAGGTGACGTGCTGGTGACCGATATGACCGACCCGGACTGGGAACCGATCATGAAGAAAGCGTCAGCGATTGTCACCAATCGTGGTGGGCGAACCTGTCATGCGGCCATTATTGCCCGTGAACTGGGGATCCCGGCGGTGGTGGGGTGCGGCGAGGCGACGGAATGCCTGAAGGACGGTCATAAAGTCACGGTATCCTGCGCAGAAGGCGATACCGGTTATGTCTACGATGACCTGCTCGACTTCGAAGTGAAAAGCTCCCAGGTCGATGAAATGCCTTCATTGCCGCTGAAAATCATGATGAATGTCGGCAACCCGGATCGGGCGTTTGATTTCGCTTGCTTACCCAACGAAGGGGTAGGGTTAGCGCGTCTTGAATTTATCATTAACCGAATGATCGGGGTGCATCCTAAAGCGTTGCTTGAGTTTGACCGCCAAACCCCCGAGTTGCAGCAGCAGATTCGCACGTTGATGAAGGGGTTTGCTGATCCGGTTGAATTTTATGTCGCTCGCCTGACGGAAGGCATTGCCACACTGGGGGCCGCTTTTGCGCCTAAGCGGGTGATTGTGCGTCTTTCTGACTTTAAAACGAACGAATATGCCAACCTGGTTGGAGGGGAGCGTTACGAGCCGGAAGAAGAAAATCCGATGCTGGGTTTTCGCGGGGCCGGACGTTACGTGGCTGACAGTTTCCGCGATTGTTTTGCCCTGGAATGCGCGGCGGTTAAGCGTGTACGTAATGAGATGGGACTGACCAACATCGAGATTATGGTGCCGTTCGTCCGCACGGTAGCACAAGCGAAAGCGGTGGTGGAGGAACTGGAGCGTCAGGGACTGAAACGTGGTGAAAACGGGCTGAAAATCATCATGATGTGTGAGATCCCCTCGAATGCGTTGCTGGCTGAAGAATTCCTGCAATACTTCGACGGTTTTTCCATCGGATCTAATGATATGACCCAGTTAGCACTGGGACTGGATCGTGACTCAGGCGTGGTCTCTGAGCTGTTTGATGAGCGTAATGATGCCGTGAAAGCGCTGTTGTCAATGGCTATCAAAGCAGCGAAGAAACAGGGAAAATATGTTGGTATCTGTGGGCAAGGCCCGTCAGATCATGAAGACTTTGCCGCCTGGCTGATGGAGCAGGGTATCGATAGCTTGTCGCTGAACCCGGACACGGTGGTACAAACCTGGCTCAGTTTGGCTGAATTGCCGTAAAAATAGCCCTCGCTAATGTTCACGGTTATACTTGTAAAAGGCCAGATTATCTGGCTTTTTTCTTTGAGAGATAAAAAAAAGCCCACCTTTAGGGATGGGCAAAGACTACACACAGCAATTCTTCACTTTACTCAGAGAACGCGTTGTTTTTAGAACAAAAATTTGATCATAAACTTATTAAGCATACTATTCAGCTGGACGGAAAGAGTCATTAAGAATCCTCTTATTAGTTTAACATTTATAATCATTTGTGACTGAAAGGGGATTGATAACAGAATGAAAACTGTAGTTATGTTAATCAATTTGGTGTGTTGATAATTGATGAGGGCAGAATGACGGTGTTTTTTTGTGAAAATTTTTTATTTAATGTGCTTAAAAGATAATGTTGATATTTTGTAATAAAAACGGTCAGGCAAGCTGACCGCGTTGAAAAAAGATTTTTACTAAATTTCCTGTTTAAATTCGGCCAGTTCTTCACTCGCTTTCTGTGAATCTTCATCTGGCGCAGGCGTTTCCTGTATCCAGAGTGAGACCAGCCGGTAAGCCACGGCTAATACCACTGGGCCAATAAACAGGCCGATCATGCCAAAAGCAATCAAACCGCCGATAACACCAGAAAGTATCAGGATCATCGGTAAATCAGCCCCCATACGGATTAGCATTGGCCGTAGCACGCTATCCAGCATCCCGACCACACAGCTCCAGATAACCAGCACCGATCCCCAGGTGGTATCACCGCTCCAGTAGAGCCAGATAACCGCCGGGATCAGCACCACTAACGGGCCAAGTTGAACCAGGCAGGAGAATATCATCAATACCGTCAATACAGTGGCGTAAGGAATACCGGAAATAGCCAGACCAATGCCGCCCAGTACGCCTTGCACCAGCGCGGTGACCACCACCCCCAGAGCAACGGCGCGGATAGCCTGACCAGCCAGCAATACCACCGCATCACCGCTCTGGGAGGCCATCCGATAGGCAAAATGGCGGATACCGTGACCAACCTGTTCTCCACGCCAGTAGAGCAACACACTGAATAGCAGCATCAGGGCAAGGTGCACCATAAAACGACCAAAGTTACCGGCCTGGGCGAAGAGGAAACCGCTGGTACGTCCGATGTAAGGCTGTACCTTCGCCATCATCGCGCCGCCGCCGCCCTGCACAAGGTTGTGATAGAAGGAGGCGAGCTTTTTACCGACCAACGGAATGCTGTTCAGCCAGCCCATATCAGGGAGTTTCAGATGACCCGATGTCGCCCAGGCGATAACCGGGCCACTGTTCTCAATCAGGCTGTTAACCAATACGGCAATGGGAATGATAAACAGCAGCAGCAGGATTAACGTCATGGCGATCACCGCCAGTGAGCGTCGCCCCCACAACCAGTTCTGAATTTTTATCATCAGCGGCCAGGTCGCAATCACCACCATGCTGGCCCAGGCGAACCCCAGAACGAACGGTTGCACCACCCAGAAACAAGCGACAATCATCAGCGTAATAAACATCAGGGAGAAGACAATTTGTGGCAAATCCCATCCTTTGTACACATTCTTCATGTATGAACATTAACCTCAGGTAAAAGACGTAGTGGGTGGTCCTTCACGGACGCGGGCATTTCTTATGCCCGACACCATAAGCATGATGTATCAGATGCATTTTCGATACAAACGACACGTGATTCTTTTCTCAGGGATTTTGAAATCGCGACAGGCCATAAAAAAATGTGATAAAACTTTCGCCAAAGCGCAACCATTACAGACAACATTTTGGTCACCCGATAATGATCCCACAGATTTCCCAGGCGCCAGGCCTCGTTCAACTGGTGCTAAATTTTTTGCAGGTGCTCGAGCAACAGGGCTTTACCGGCGACACGGCGACCAGTTATGCCGACCGTCTCACCCTGTCTACCGATAACAGTATTTATCAATTGCTTCCCGATGCGGTGCTGTTCCCTCGCTCCACTGCGGATGTCACGCTGATCGCCCGTCTGGCGGGCGAGGAGAGGTTCCGCAGTCTGGTCTTTACCCCGCGAGGCGGCGGTACGGGTACTAACGGACAATCGCTAAATCAGGGGATTGTGGTGGATATGTCCCGGTATATGAACCGTATCCTGGAAATCAACGTCGAGCAGGGCTGGGTAAAAGTTGAAGCAGGGGTTATCAAAGATCAGCTCAATGCCTGGCTCAAACCCTACGGCTATTTTTTCTCCCCTGAATTGTCGACCAGTAACCGGGCCACGCTTGGTGGGATGATCAACACCGATGCATCGGGGCAGGGTTCCCTGGTGTATGGCAAAACGTCCGATCATGTCATCGGGTTACGTGCCGTGCTGCTGGGGGGAGAAATTCTGGACACCCGGCGCATACCGGTCTCTCTGGCGGAACAGTTGGCTAGTGAGCCGGACCGGGTAGGCAATATCTATCGTACCGTGCTGGAGCGTTGTCGTGACCAGCGTCAGTTGATCCTCGATAAATTCCCCACACTAAACCGCTTCCTCACTGGCTATGATTTGCGGCATGTTATCAGCGACGACCTGCAGCAGGTTGATCTGACCCGTTTGCTGTGTGGCGCGGAAGGCACGCTGGCTTTCATTACTGAAGCGACGCTGGACATTACACCAATCCCGCAAGTCCGGCGTTTGGTGAATATAAAATACGATTCGTTTGATTCGGCCCTGCGCAGTGCGCCCTTTCTGGTCGAGGCGCAGGCGTTGTCAGTTGAAACCGTTGATTCAAAAGTGTTGAACCTGGCGCGTGAAGATATCGTCTGGCATTCAGTCAGTGAACTGATTACTGATGTGCCGGAACGGGATATGCTTGGCCTGAATATTGTTGAATTTGCCGGGGATGATAAAGCGCTGATTGACACCCAGGTGGCATCACTCTGTGCACGTCTGGAAAGTCTGATGGCCGCCCATCAAGCCGGCATTATCGGTTATCAACTGTGTGACGATATTGCCGGTATCGAGCGTATTTATGCCATGCGTAAAAAAGCGGTGGGTCTGCTGGGGAATGCCAAAGGCCGGGCTAAACCGATTCCGTTTGTGGAAGATACCTGCGTGCCGCCACAGCATCTGGCTGACTATATTGCCGAGTTCCGGGCGCTGTTGGACGGACATAATCTGAGCTACGGCATGTTTGGTCACGTTGATGCCGGTGTGCTGCATGTGCGTCCGGCGCTGGATATGTGCGATCCGCAACAGGAAATGCTGATGAAGCAAATTTCCGATGAAGTGGTGGCGCTGACCGCGCGTTATGGCGGTTTGTTGTGGGGAGAACACGGTAAAGGTTTTCGTGCTGAATACAGTCCGGCATTTTTTGGCGAGGCGCTGTTCAACGATTTACGCCGGATTAAGGCGGCCTTTGATCCGGCAAACCGGCTTAATCCCGGGAAAATTTGTGCGCCGTTCGGCGTCGATGAGCCGATGATGAAGGTGGATGCGGTTAAGCGTGGTACCTGGGATCGGCAGATCCCGGTCAATGTCAGAACCGAGTGGCGTGGGGCGATGGAATGTAACGGCAATGGTCTGTGCTTTAATTTTGATGTGCGTAGTCCGATGTGCCCGTCCATGAAGATCAGCGGCAATCGCATTCATTCGCCAAAAGGTCGCGCGACGTTGACCCGTGAATGGTTGCGCTTGCTGGCTGAACAAGGTGTTGACCCGCGGGTATTGGAGACGCAGTTGCCGGAACGCAAGGTTAGCTTACGCGGCATGATTGAGCGAACTCGCAATAGTTGGTACGCCAGACGGGGAGAATATGACTTTTCCCATGAGGTCAAAGAGGCGATGTCCGGCTGCCTTGCCTGTAAGGCCTGTTCCACCCAGTGTCCGATCAAAATTGATGTGCCGAGTTTCCGTTCGCGCTTCCTGCAGCTATATCACACGCGTTATCTGCGCCCGGTCAGTGATCATCTGGTCGCCTCGGTCGAAAGTTATGCCCCTCTGATGGCGAGAGCGCCTGAATTCTTTAACTTTTTCCTGCGTCAACCGTTGGTACGCGAGATGAGCAAACGTTATATCGGTATGGTTGATTTACCGCAGCTCTCTTCACCTAATCTGCGGCAGCAGTTAGCGGGACAACGTTCAGTCACCACCACCACGCTGGAACAGCTCGAAGCAATGAACGCCAGCGAGCGTCAGCGTTATGTCCTGGTGGTTCAGGATCCCTTCACCAGCTATTACGAAGCGCAGTTGGTCACCGATTTCGTCAGGCTGATTGAAAAACTGGGCTACCACCCAGTGGTACTGCCGTTCTCGCCTAACGGTAAAGCTCAGCATATCAAAGGTTTTCTGCGGCGTTTTGCCCGCACAGCGCAAAAAACAGCGGATTTTTTGAATCGGGTCGCCAGGCTGGAACTGCCGATGGTCGGCGTCGATCCGGCGCTGGTACTTTGCTATCGCGATGAATATAAGGAAATCCTTGCGGATAAACGGGGGAATTTCCACGTTCAACTGGTACATGAATGGTTGCAGCAAATTTTGTCAGAAGTCAACGCGGCGGATGACAATCAGAGCGGCGAAGCCTGGTACCTTTTCGGGCACTGCACTGAAGTCACCGCGTTGCCTGCTTCCAGCGCGCAGTGGAAAGGTATTTTCGCTAAATTTGGCGCCAGACTGGAAAATGTCAGTGTCGGGTGCTGCGGGATGGCGGGAACCTATGGTCATGAGGCGAAAAATCTGGATAATTCGCTCGGCATTTATGCGCTATCCTGGCATCAGGCATTGCAGAAATTACCTCGCCAGCGTTGCCTGGCGACCGGCTATTCCTGTCGTAGCCAGGTGAAGCGTATTGAGGGCAACGGCATGCGTCACCCATTGCAGGCTTTACTGGAGTTAATTTGATGGCTATCTGGAAACGCGACAGCTCACTGGAGCAGATAAATCAGCGTAGCCAGGGTACAATGGTGGCACACTTAGGTATCGTGTTCACCGCGCTTAATGATGAGAGCCTGCAAGCCACCATGCCAGTTGATGCCCGGACCCGACAGCCGTTTGGTCTGTTGCACGGCGGCGCGTCAGCGGTGTTGGCGGAAACGCTGGGGTCAGTGGCAGGTTATCTTTGTACGGATGGGGATGACTACATTGTGGGGTTGGAAATTAATGCCAGCCACCTGCGGGGTGTCAGGGACGGTTTGGTGAGCGGTATCTGTCGGGCTCTGCACCTGGGACGTACGCATCAGGTCTGGCAGATAGAGATCGTTAACGAGCAGCGGCAATTATGCTGTACTGCACGATTGACTACGGCGGTAATGACGTCGCGGACGGAAAAGTAGGCACCTTTAAAGCATTACTGTCGGCGTCATATTATCCAGGACGCATGTTTGACAAAATCACTTTGCAGTGCAGTGGCTTTGTCCCACTGGCCATTGATTGCCAACTGATGACACAGTCGGGTCAGTGAATGGCGGGCTAACTGCCAGGCCTGCATACGGAACAGCCGCTCACGGCTGGTGTTGCCCAACTCTTGCAGCAGACGTTGGTGTAGCTTACCCAGAGCGTGCAGGTAACTCTGATCATCGCCGTTGAGCTGGCAGAGATCAGCCATATCCAGACAGGTATCGTTGAATTTTCGCAGTTGTTCCAGGGTGCACTCAGGGCGGTTTAGTTTGGCCTGCACCATATAGAAATCCACAGTAATATTACGGACAGAAAATTTGTACTCATCAATCTTATGTTGTAGCCAGGCATTTATCGACAGATTCATTCAGGGGTCCATTTTCCGCTAATGATAATCATTAGCATATAATAACGAGAATATTATTCAACGGCGCAGCGATGAAAATTTATCGATTCATGCTGCTCCTCAGATAAATTGGTAATAACTATTCGAGGTTGGGGTTGAGAAGTTAAAATGACTATTAATCCTAATCAACCCGGCAGCGCCGATATTTACTGGCTACTTTTCAATGCGTTAGCATTTCGTTAAATTGCGGCGTGACATCGATCGTTATCCTCTTCTAAGGGTCTAAACTGAATAAAAAGGCCCTAAAAAACCCTCTTGGCGTTAATCCCTGCAAAACAAGAGGTTGAAGAGACAATCATTATCACTAACATAGAGGTATTAGCCCGCAGGGCTATCGACTCGCGAGGTAATATTATGTCATCAGCAACGACTGCTTCTTTTTCTCCTGACGACTATGTCTGGAAAGGCCTGACGCTCACTGACAGCGCCGCTAAGCAAATTATTACCCTGGCGGCTGGCGATCCAGAAGTGAAGGGGCTGAGACTGGGCGTGAAAACGTCGGGTTGTGCCGGTTTTGGCTATACGATGGATTTAATAAAACAGCCTGCTGACGATGATCTGGTGTTTACTCATAAGGGCGCGTCGCTGTTTGTGCCCCTGCAGGCCATGCCTTTCATTGACGGAACGGAAGTGGATTTCGTACGTGAAGGTCTGAATCAGATTTTTAAATTTAATAATCCTAAAGCTCAACACGCCTGTGGCTGTGGTGAGAGCTTTGGCGTTGAGTAAAATTTATGTCTCGAAACACTGAAACATCAGACGATGTGCAGGTCTGGGGCGGAAACCATCAGAAGTACAAAGAAGGTTTCTTTACCCAACTGCAGACTGAAGAGTTTGAACATGGCATCAGCGAAGACGTCGTACGGGCGATTTCGGCCAAACGTAACGAACCTGAGTGGATGCTGGATTTCCGCCTTAAGGCCTATGCAGCCTGGCTGGAAATGGAAGAGCCGCACTGGCTGAAAGCCCACTACACGTCACTTAACTATCAGGACTACAGCTACTATTCAGCCCCGTCCTGTGGGAACTGTGATGACAGTTGCGCTTCAGCGCCTGGCGCTCAACAAACGTCTGGTGCTCAGGCTCCGAACTACCTGACGGAAGAAGTGGAAAACGCCTTTAAACAACTGGGGGTTCCGGTTCGTGAAGGTCAGGAAGTGGCGGTTGATGCCATCTTCGACTCGGTATCGGTTTCCACGACTTACCGTAGCAAGCTGGCGGAGCAGGGGATTATTTTCTGTTCATTTGGTGAAGCTATTCATGAGCACCCGGAACTGGTTAAGCAGTATCTGGGAACCGTCGTACCAGCGAATGATAACTTTTTTGCCGCGCTGAACTCGGCGGTGGCTTCTGACGGGACGTTTGTCTATATCCCGAAAGGAGTACGTTGCCCAATGGAGCTGTCGACTTATTTTCGTATTAACGCCGCGAAGACCGGCCAGTTTGAACGCACCATCCTGATTGCTGATGAAGGCAGTTATGTCAGCTATATTGAGGGGTGCTCGGCACCGGTCCGCGACAGCTATCAGTTACATGCTGCGGTAGTGGAAGTGATCATCCATAAAGATGCCGAAGTGAAATATTCCACCGTGCAGAACTGGTTCTCCGGCGGTGAGTCCGAAGGCGGTATTCTCAATTTCGTGACCAAGCGAGCGCTGTGTGAAGGCGAGAATAGCAAGATGTCCTGGACGCAGTCTGAAACCGGATCGGCGATCACCTGGAAATACCCTAGCGTTATTCTGCGTGGCGACAACTCCATCGGTGAGTTTTTCTCTGTGGCGCTGACCAGTGGTCACCAGCAGGCCGATACGGGTACCAAGATGATCCATATCGGCAAAAACACCAAATCAACCATCATTTCCAAAGGGATCTCGGCCGGGAAAAGCCAGAATACCTACCGTGGTCTGGTGAAGATTATGCCAACCGCCACCAATGCGCGTAATTTCACTCAGTGTGACTCGATGCTGATTGGTGCGGAGTGCGGCGCGCATACATTCCCGTACGTGGAAGCGCGTAACAATTCAGCGCAGTTGGAGCACGAAGCCACCACCTCGCGAATCGGTGAGGATCAGCTGTTCTACTGCCTGCAGCGAGGGATCAGTGAAGATGACGCGATTTCGATGATTGTGAACGGTTTCTGTAAAGACGTCTTTTCCGAGCTGCCACTGGAGTTTGCGGTTGAAGCACAGAAATTGCTGGCGATTAGCCTCGAACACAGCGTGGGCTAATCCCTGCCGTTTACGATCATTGCGAAATACCGCAGAGTATTGTTCAGGAAACACTATGTTAAGTATTAAAGGTTTACAGGTAAGTATTGCAGATAAAGAGATCCTGCGAGGGTTAGACCTGGAGGTTAAGCCGGGTGAAGTTCATGCCATTATGGGACCGAATGGCTCGGGTAAAAGTACCCTGTCCGCCACGCTGGCGGGGCGTGAAGAATATGAGATAACGGGCGGTTCGGTCAATTTCAAAGGCAAGGATTTACTGACGCTTTCGCCGGAAGATCGCGCGGGCGAAGGGATCTTTATGGCCTTTCAGTATCCGGTAGAAATTCCCGGCGTCAGCAATCAGTTTTTCCTGCAAACAGCGGTTAACGCGGTGCGTAAATACCGTGCGCAGGATGAACTGGACCGCTTTGATTTCCAGGACTTTATCGAAGACAAAATTCACCTGTTGAAGATGCCGGAAGACCTCCTGACCCGATCAGTCAATGTGGGCTTCTCGGGTGGCGAGAAAAAGCGTAACGACATCCTGCAGATGGCGGCGTTGGAACCTGAACTCTGCATTCTCGACGAAACCGACTCAGGACTGGATATTGATGCGCTGAGGATCGTGTCCAATGGCGTTAACTCACTGCGTGACGGTAAACGCGCATTTATTATCGTGACGCATTACCAGCGTATTCTGGACTACATCAAGCCAGACTTCGTCCATGTTTTATATCAGGGAAAAATCGTGAAGTCCGGCGACTTTACGCTGGTAAAACAACTGGAGGACCAAGGCTATGGCTGGCTTACCGACCAGGAATAACGAGAACGCTTTGCAGCAGTGGCATCATCTGTTTGAGAGTCACGGGCATCATCGTTCACTGCAGGCGCAGCAGCACTGGCAGCAATTGCTGCGTCTTGGTCTGCCGACCCGCAAGCATGAAAACTGGAAATACACGCCACTGGAAGGATTACTGGCACACAACTTCGTCCTACCCGACGCGCCCGACCTGACCGCCGCTGATGTCGCCAGTCTGTCATTGAATCTGGATGCGGTGAAGATGGTGTTTGTGGATGGTCGCTTCAATGCGGAATTGAGCGATAAATCCTTTGACGTATTCGCTGTTCAGGTCAGCCTGGGGGCAGAACGTCGTGAGTTGAGCGCGCCGATACAGCCAGAAGTTTTTCTGCATTTGACCGAGAGTCTGGCAGAAGAGGTGGCTACCATTCATTTGCCGCGCGGTAAGTCAGCTGCGCGGGCGCTTTATATGTTACATATCAGTAGCGGTAGCGTGCAGGAAGAGATGAACACCTCTCACTACCGCCATCAGTTGCAGTTGGACGACAATACGTCGGCGACAGTGATTGAACACTATGTCAGCCTGAATGATGCCGCGCATTTTACTGGCGCGCGGTTGACCGTGACCGTGGGCAACAATGCGCAACTGACACATTACAAGCTGGCTTTCGAGCACAGCAGCAGTTACCACTTCTCTCATAACGATATCGTGATTGCCAGCGATGCCCGGGTACAAAGCCACAATTTCCTGCTGGGCAGCGGTTTATCCCGCCATAACACCAGTGTGCAATTGAATGGCGAAGGCTCGGAGCTTGGCATTAATAGTTTGATGTTGCCATCAGGCAAAGAAGTCTGTGACAGCCGAACCTGGCTGGAGCACAACAAGGGCCATTGCCTGAGCCGCCAACTGCATAAAACCATCGTGCGAGATAAAGCCCGGGCGGTGTTTAATGGCCAGATCAAAGTGGCTAAATATGCGCTGAAAACCGACGGACAGATGACCAACAACAACCTGTTATTGGGGCGTCTGGCTGAAGTGGACACCAAGCCGCAACTGGAAATTTACGCTGATGACGTGAAGTGCAGTCATGGTGCAACCATTGGCCGCATTGACGACGAGCAGATGTTCTATTTGCGTGCCCGGGGTATCAGCGAAGAGTCAGCCCAGCGGATGATTATTTACGCATTTGCCGCAGAATTAACCGAAGCTATAACGGATGACGTGCTGAAGGAAGCGGTGATGCAGCGTATCGCTCAGCGTTTCCCTGGAGACATAAAATGAGTTTTGACCTGACGCGCGTCAGGGCTGATTTTCCCATTCTGACGCGAGAAATAAATGGCCAGCCGCTGGCCTATCTCGACAGCGCGGCCAGTGCCCAGAAGCCGCAAGTGGTTATCGATGCGGAAAGTCATTTCTATCAGCAGGGTTATGCGGCAGTGCACCGGGGGATCCATACTCTGAGTGCTGAAGCCACCACGGCAATGGAAAATGTGCGTGCGCAGGCCGCGCGTTTCCTTAATGCGGCGTCGCCGGAAGAGATCGTGTTTGTTAAGGGGACCACCGAGGCGATCAATCTGGTCGCCAATAGCTGGGGGGCGAGTCACTTGCAGCCGGGTGACAACATTCTGATCACCGCGATGGAGCATCATGCCAACATCGTGCCGTGGCAGATGATTGCGCAACGTACCGGCGCCGAAGTGCGGTTTATCCCGTTAACGGCGACTGGCGAGCTGGAACTCTCTGCGTTGCCGTCATTGCTGGACAGCCGTACCCGCATGCTGGCGATCACCCAGGTATCGAATGTGCTCGGCACAGTTAACCCGGTGAAAGAACTGGTGGCTCAGGCGAAAGCCGCTGGCGTCGCCACGTTAATTGATGGAGCCCAGGCGGTCATGCATGAGCAGGTTGACGTGCAGGATCTGGGATGTGATTTTTACGTTTTCTCAGGCCATAAAATCTACGGTCCGTCTGGTATTGGTATTCTGTATGGCCGTAAAGCCGTGCTGGATCAAATGCCGCCGTGGGAAGGCGGCGGCTCAATGATCGCCACGGTCAGCCTGACCGAAGGAACCACCTATGCGGCAGCGCCGTGGCGCTTTGAGGCGGGATCGCCTAACACGGGTGGAATTATGGGGTTGGGAGCGGCGCTGAATTGGGTGAGTGAACTGGGTCTGGATGTCATTCATCAGCGTGAACAGGCGCTGATGCATTATGCCATGGATAAGCTCGCCGCTGTACCGGACCTGAAAATCTATGGACCTCAGCAGCGGGCAGGGGTGATTGCTTTCAATCTGGGTCAGCATCACGCCTATGATGTTGGTAGCTTTCTCGACCAGTATGGTATCGCCATTCGCACGGGCCACCACTGCGCCATGCCGTTGATGAACCACTACGGCGTTCCGGCGATGTGCCGGGCCTCCTTTGTTCTGTATAATAGCGAAGAAGAGGTTGATCGCCTGGCGGTTGGCCTGACACGAATACACCGCCTGCTGGGCTGAGCTGGCGGCAAAGAGGGATGAACCATGGCGACCCTGCCAGATAGAGACAAACTGGTCCGCAACTTTACCCGTTGCGCTAACTGGGAAGAAAAATACCTGTATGTGATTGAACTGGGTGCGTTGTTGCCTGAATTTCCTGAATCATTGCATCAGCCGGAAAACACCATTTCTGGATGTCAGAGTCAGGTGTGGATCTTGATGGACGTCGACGACAATGGACGTGTGGTACTGCGTGGTGATAGTGATGCTGCTATCGTTAAAGGATTGATTAGTATTGTATTTATCCTTTATCAGCAGATGACGCCGGCAGAAATCCTTGCCTTTGATGTCCGCCCCTGGTTTGCCCAGTTGGCCTTGACTCAACATCTCACGCCTTCCCGTTCTCAGGGGCTGGAAGCGATGATTCGTGCCATTCGTCTGAAAGCGCAGGCGCTTACTGTGGATTGAATTGCTACACTTCTCGTAGGCTTCCCACTATGTTGGTGGGAAGTTTTTTACACGAGAAATCGCATGAAAACGTTGTCCCAGTTTGTTTATTTGTTACTGATTGCTCTTTTGTTTGTACAGCAAGCCCGCGCTACAGCATACCCTCTTCCCGCTGAAAATAGCCGTCTGATTGGTGAGAATACCACCTACACTGTGCCCAGTGATGGTCGATCGCTGGAGAGGATCGCGGCGGAATACAAAATCGGATTATTGGGGATGTTGGAAGCGAATCCGGGTACCGATCCGTGGTTACCCAAAGCGGGGTCGCAACTGATCATTCCCACCCAGATGTTATTGCCGGATACCAAAAGGGAAGGGATAGTGATTAATGTGGCGGAATTGCGCCTCTATTATTATCCGCAGGGCGAGAACACGGTGATCGTCTATCCAATAGGTATCGGTCAACTGGGGGCGAATACCCCGGAGATGGTCACCACTATCAGCCAAAAAATCCCCCATCCGACCTGGACGCCCACACCCAATATCCGCAAGCGTTATGCCGCTGAAGGCAAAGTGCTGCCGGTCACCGTGCCTGCGGGGGCCGATAACCCGATGGGACTCTATGCGCTGCGTCTGGCATATGGCAAAGGGCATTATCTGATCCACGGAACCAATGCTGATTTCGGCATTGGAATGCGTGTCAGCTCTGGCTGTATTCGCTTGCGGCCTGATGATATCGCGGCGTTGTTTAACCGCGTCCCCGCAGGTACGCGTGTGCAGGTCATCAATCAGCCGCTCAAATATGCGGTGGAACCGGATGGCAAACGTTATATCGAAGTGCACCAGCCATTGTCACACAGTGAGAAAGACGATCCGCAAACCATGCCAATTGCTTTGAGTGCTAACGCGAAAAAATTTATTAACAGTGATGACAGCGATGTTGCGGTGATTAACGCCGCGTTGGTCCGCCGTTCAGGTATGCCAGTGCTGGTGAATGCCGGGGAGGAGGTTGATGACCATGCTCCGGAACCTGCGGTCCAGCAACAGTGAAAACCGGGATGTTGCATAAGGAGAAGAGGTAAAAGGCAAAAAAAATGGCGCACATTGTGCGCCATTTTTAGTACCAGAACGCGTCTTACTTACGGTAAGAGTGAGCCTGGTTGTCCAGACGCTGGTTAGCACGAGCTGCGTCATCTTTAGCAGCCTGTACGTCGGAACGGATTGAGTTCACGTCGTTGCTCAGCTGATCAACTTTAGCGTTCAGAGTCTGAACGTCGGTAGACAGCTGATCGATTTTAGCGTTGCTTGAACAACCAGCCAGCAGAGTTGAACCCAGGATTACCGCGCCCAGTACCAGTTTAGTACGATTCATTATTTATACCCTCTAGATTGAGTTAATCTCCATGTAGCGCTACAAGTATTACACAAAGTATTTTCTAATGAGAATAAATTTTTAATGAGAACGTGCTTAAATTTGATCGTTCGCTCAAAGAAGCACCGTCTTACCAAAAAGGTGCAAAAAATTTAGCTAAAACAGGCGACTTTAATCGGATCAATCTCACTTATTACCGAGTTGAATAGTTAATTTCGATAGGTTTTTTTAAGATAATTCTTTACTGAAGTTATAAAAAAAGCGCCACTCAGGGCGCTTTATCGCTGCAAGGCGTAATCTTAGATTACAGAACATGTACAGCAGTGGTATTCGTCGTTCCACTCGGTACTAAAGCACCCGAAACCATGACCACTACGTCGCCTCGCTGTGCATATCCACTGGCGATAGCGGCTTCTTTGCCGATACGATAGAAATCATCAGTAGAGGCGATTTCTTTTACCACGGAAGTGACGACGCCTTTGCTCAGAATTAACTGGCGGGCAGTTTGCTCATTGGTCGTCAGTGCCAGGATCGTGGCTTGAGGAAAGTATTTACGCACAGATTTAGCTGACTTACCGCCTTCCGTCGCGACCACGATCAATGGTGCTTCCAGGTTCTCAGCTGTTTCCACGGCACTGCGGCATACTGCTTCGGTGATGCGTATTTTGTGGTTGTCATTCTTCGCGTCAATAATCCGGCTTTTCATCACGCGATCAGTACGTTCGCAGATGGTGGCCATAATGGTCACGGCTTCCAGCGGATATTTCCCTTTCGCACTCTCACCGGACAACATAACGGCATCAGTACCGTCGAGGATGGCGTTAGCCACATCGCCAGCTTCAGCACGAGTCGGACGCGGGTTCTTGATCATTGAATCAAGCATCTGCGTCGCGGTGATCACCACCTTACGTGCACGATTACATTTTTTGATCATCATTTTCTGCGCGAAGATCACTTCTTCCACCGGGATTTCCACGCCGAGGTCGCCACGAGCAACCATGATGCCATCAGAGGCTTCAAGGATCTCGTCAAAGTTATTCAGACCTTCCTGGTTTTCAATTTTAGAGATGATCTGGATGTGCTCTCCACCGTGTTGCTTCAGGTGCTCACGAATTTCCAGTACATCCGAACGCTTACGGATAAAGGAAGCCGCAACAAAGTCGACACCCTGTTCGCAACCAAAGATCAGGTCATGTTTGTCTTTTTCAGCCAGCGCGGGCAACTGGATTGAAACACCCGGCAGGTTAACGCCTTTGTTTTCACCCAGGTCGCCATTGTTCAGCACTTTACAAACTACCGTTTTTTCAGTGACCTTAGTGACTTCCATCCCGATGAGACCATCGTCTACCAGCACAGTGTTACCGATTTTCAGGTCGGCAGCGAAGCCCTGATAGGTCACAGCCACACATTCGGCGTTACCAATCACTGACTGATCCGTGGTGAAAGTGAAGGTCTGCCCAGCTTTCAGCGCTACATCTGCTCCGCCTTCCAGCTTCATGGTTCGGATTTCGGGGCCTTTGGTATCCAGCAGGATCGCGGCCTGGAGACCTGTTTTTTTCATCACCGCTCGCAGGTTAGCAATACGTTTACCGTGCTCTTCGTAATCCCCATGAGAGAAGTTCAGGCGCATGACGTTCATGCCCGCGTTCAGCAGGCTAGTCAGCATTTCTTCTGATTCGGTTTTTGGACCGATAGTACAAACAATCTTGGTCTTTTTCATGACGAGTTATCTATTTAAGTTGTAATGGATGATAGAAACGTGGATCCGGAGTCGGGTGTTTCGCGCCGGAGAAGAATTTTTGCCTGGGCGGCGAACAGCAATACAGAATTAAGAATAGGTGACAGTAGAAAAGCGTGCAGAGGAAGTTGTATCGCGGTTTCAGCGCGGGCGCAAAACTCCGTTGCGCAACGAACTATCGTTTTTGCTAAAAGGTCAACCATACGCTGAAACCATTCAAGTGAAACAACGTTCCGCATTATAGTCGCTAAGTACCCGCAGACCAATTAAAAAACGCATTGGCTGCACAAAGATTGCGTCAGATCAGGTTGCTGCATAAAAAGGAAAAAGAAGACATCAATCACAGGAAGAAGATAGATGGCGATAATAACGAATAAATTACTTGCTGTAGATCAAATAATTGCAAAAATAGGTAGCATTACTGTAAATAGTAGTGATAATCATTATCAGTTGTAATTTTCAGTAACCACTCGCTGCAAGATGGAGGATTCAAAGTGATAAGGATGTTTTCCCGTTGCTGTATGGTAACTCTACTGGGGATGAGTACTACACTTGCCAGTACCCGCGATACTCCCCCTGTCGATAAACCCACCCCCCACAAACAAGACCTTGAAGATAATGAGGATAAACTCGCTGAAAAAGAAAAAAAGGAGGGAACACTCGTTGTTACCGCGATGGAGCAAGTGAGGCAGGCTCCGGGCGTTTCGGTCATCACGGCGGAAGATATCCGTAAACGTCCTCCGGTTAATGATTTGTCCGAGTTAATTCGGACTATGCCAGGGGTTAATCTCTCCGGCAATTCAAACAGTGGTTCTCGGGGTAATAATCGTCAGATCGATTTGCGCGGCATGGGACCGGAAAACACCCTGATCCTGGTTGATGGCAAGCCGATATCAAGCCGGGCGGCGGTTCGTTACGGTTGGCGGGGAGAGCGGGATACCCGGGGTGACACGAATTGGGTGCCTGCGGATATGGTCGAGCGTATCGAAGTTCTGCGCGGCCCGGCGGCGGCGCTGTATGGCAACGGTGCGGCAGGAGGGGTGGTTAATATTATAACTAAACAGCCAACGCAGGAATTGCATGGCAGTTGGAATACCTACATGAACCTGCCGCAGCATAAAGCGGAAGGCGCGACCAAACGCACTGATTTCAGCCTGATGGGGGGATTGACGGACGCGCTGAGTTTCCGTTTATACGGCAATATCAATAAAACCCAGGCTGATGCGATGGATATTAATGCCGGACATCAGTTGAGTCCGCTGGCGACTACTATCCCTGCGGGACGTGAAGGCGTGCGCAATAAGGATATTAATGGACTACTGCGTTGGACATTTATGCCGCAACAGACACTGGAGTTTGAGACAGGATTCAGCCGCCAGGGCAATATCTATGCTGGTGATACCGAAAATAACAACAGCACCAGCGATTCACTTTCTAAATATGGTCAGGAAACCAACCGGATGTACCGGCAGAATTTTGCTGTGACGCATCGGGGTTACTGGGATAACGGAATCAATGCCTTATCCTGGTTGCAATATGAAAATACGCATAACACGCGCATTTTTGAAGCCCTGGCCGGCGGCCCGGCGGGGCGGCCGCAGGGGGATGATTTTACCACTATCAAGCTAAGGGCTTTTACCGCCCACAGTGAAATCAATATTCCCTTTGATAGCCTCGTTAATCAAACGGCGACGATGGGCGTCGAATGGGCCGGGCAAAAAATGAAGGATCCTGCGTCGATGACTCAAACACTGCAGGGGGGAACTATCGCGGATTTTCCGGGCGGTTCGCGGAGCGATAAAATATCGGCGCGTATAGCTTCAATTTTTGCCGAGGATAATATTGAGGCGACCGGGAGCACGATGCTGACTCCGGGATTACGCTTTAATCATCACAGTGAAGTAGGTAATAACTGGAGTCCATCGCTGAATATATCGCAGGGGCTGGGGGACGACTTTACATTGAAACTGGGGATCGCCCGGGCTTATAAAGCCCCTAATCTTTATCAGCTTAATCCTAATTATCTGCTCTACAGTCGTGGAAATGGCTGTAGTGTAGCCGGGAGCAATGGATGTTATCTGATGGGCAATAAAGATTTAAAAGCGGAAACCAGTATCAATAAAGAAGTCGGCGTTGAGTTCAGGCGCGAAGGTTATCAGGCTGGCGTGACCTGGTTTCGCAATGATTATCGCAACAAGATAGAATCCGGCACTTATTCCACGGGTTCAACGACGACGAAGGATACGCGGATCCTGAAATGGGAGAATGTTGACAAAGCATTGGTGGAAGGATTTGAAGGAACATTGAATATTCCGCTCAGTGAAAAAATAAAATGGAACAATAATATCACCTGGATGTTGAAATCAAAAAATAAAATCACCGGAGATTATCTTTCAATTACGCCAAAATTCACGCTGAATTCATCGGTCAGTTGGCAGGCAACGGAACGCTTATCTCTGCTGAGTGAGATGGTATGGTATGGGCGTCAGAAACCTAAAAAATATAACTACAAAGGCGAAGCGACCACCGGGGTGGATCGGCATGAGGTCTCACCTTATGCGGTATTCGGGCTTAGCGGATCATATGAGGTCAATAAATATGCCAGCATGACGGTTGGCATAGATAATATTTTTGATAAGCGGCAGTTCAGAGCCGGCAGCGCCCAGTCAGTCTCGAATACTTCGGGAGGCGTAACCAATACGGTATATGGTGCCGGCGCAGCGACCTATAACGAGCCAGGACGGACTTTTTACGTCAGTCTTAATACTCATTTCTGATCTGTTCACTTAGCAAGACGGATCAAAGATAAAATAATGGCAATGCTTTTTTTATTTTCGTCAGGGAAATAATCGCGGAGCTGTTTGCTTTTACGGGATGAATATATGCCTGCCCTGATAATTTTCAGGGTGGGAACCGTAATGCTGCAGTGAAGATTATATAATTGAAGAAATGGAGTAAGGGAATGGCATTGAGTAATAAAACGGTCCAGGCGCTTACCGAAGGGCAAAAGGAAATTTGGATTGCCCAGAAAATGACGGATGACAGTTCACGTTACAATACAGCTGAATGTATCAGGATTAAGGGCGGGTTTTCTGCTGACTGTTTTAAACAAGCGGTATTCCAGGTTATTCGGCAGATTGAAACACTTAATTGCAGCTATGAATTACAGCAAGGTGAATTGGTACAGATAATGTCAGGAACTGACAACGTGAATTATCAGTTCCTTGATTTCAGCCATGACAAGCAGCCTGAACGCAACCTGCAGGAATGGATGCAATATGATATCAGGCAGCCGGTAGACCTGCGTAATGGACCGCTCTATTGCCTTGCGCTAATCCAGTTGGCGGAAGATGAATTTTGTTGGTATCAACGTGTGCATCATATTGCGCTGGATGGTTTCGGCGTGGCGATGGTACTGCGCCAGATAGCGGATACCTATAACCATCTTCAGCAGGGAATGGCGAGTGAATCGAGGGGCTTTACCCCACTGAACTATTTGCTCGCTAAAGAGCAGGCTTACCGGAATTCTGAGCAATGGCATAAAGATGAAGAGTTCTGGAAAAACTATTGCCAGCGACTCCCCACGGCGCCCCGCCTCAGCCCCATTCACTGCGAGGTTGCTGATACGGTGCGCCGTGAACAGCTGTTAATGCCTGCGGAACAGTTTGTACAGATGAACGCACTGGCAAAAAAATGCCGGGTCTCCTGGATAGAAGTGTGGCTGGCTATTTTTGCCGGCTATGTGGCGTGGAAAACACGGGAGCAAGGCATTGTATTAGGTTTTCCCTTCATGAACCGCAATGACGGGGCATTGTTTAAACTGCCTGCCATGATGGTCAATATCCTGCCGTTATCCATCCCGGTGTCTCCTGATGATGATATCGCCAGCCTGGCGAAAAAAATTCGTCAGGAGATTGAGTACGTTAAACCTCATACGCAATATCGTGGCATGCAGTTGTTACGTCTCAGGGAAGATAACGAGCCGCTTTTTGGCCCGGTAGTCAACGTACTGCCTTTTTATGAGTCGCTGGAGCTACACGGTGCCACTGGGGTGATTGAGAATGTGCATGGTGGCCCGGTAGATGACTGTGCATTGCGGGTGGTGCCGTCCAGTCATGCAGAAAATAGCGATTTGCTGATCCATATCGACGCGAACCCTGGCGTGTATCCGGCAGACGAATTGTTGGCCATTTGCAAGGAGCTGGCTCACTGGAGCTGTTACTGGCTTGCTCATCCGCAGAACAGTATGGCAAAACTTGAGCAGCATCAGTGGTATGCCCTGGCGGACTATCTTATTCACAGTCGGGAAACAGGGACGTTTATCTGGCAGGATGTTATCTCGCGCATTCGTCAGCAAGCTCTCCGCACGCCTGAGGCTATCGCGCTCGAAACGGACAGTGTCCGTATAAGCTATCAGTCGCTGGTAAAACAGTTTGATACGGTTTCGGGCGAATTAATGGCGCGTGGAACACAGCAGGGCGAGGTCGTGGCGGTGTTTCTACCCCGGACAGCAGAAACCATCGTGATTATGCTGGGGATAGTGGCGGCGGGTGCAAGTTGTTTCGTGCTGGATACCAGCAGTCCGGATGAACGATTGCAACAGGCGCTGGAGGCATGCAACACGCGTTATGTGATTATCGCGGAAAGGCAAGAGCGCGAGCATACATTTGGCGTTGAAACCTTGCTGAGCGCAGATCTGCTGATGAACACGGCGGGCAGGATGTCGCCCCGACAGGCGATTTTGCCGGAAACGATCAGCTTTATTATTTTTACCTCTGGTTCAACAGGTCAACCCAAAGGGGTGGCCATTCCGCATCGGGCGCTCAGTTGGTTCGTTGATGCGGCGGGTCAGACCTATGACATCCGGCAGAACGATAAAATATTGCAGTTCTCATCATTAACATTTGATGCCTGCCTGGAAGAGATTTTTATTCCGTTGTGCCGCGGCGCTTGTGTCGTGCTGCGTACGGAGGAAATGGCGGCATCGCTGGCTGAATTTCTCGCTTATGTCACCGAACATGCCATTACTGTGCTGGATTTACCCACCACATTCTGGCACACGCTGACGTTAACACTGAGCGTTCAGTCCCATGTATGGCCCGCGACGGTGAGAACGCTGATTGTTGGCGGTGAGGCTATCTCGCAGCAGCGCTTATCGCAATGGAAATCGCTGATGGGTGAGCGTATCCGGCTGATCAATACCTATGGGCCAACAGAAGGGACCATCGTGTTTACCTGTAAGGTGCTGGCCGGTGAAGGATTTGATCCCACCACTTCCGATCTGCGATCAATCGGATTACCGCTGGCGGGATTACGCTGTCTGATTTTGGATGCCGCACAGTGCCCCGTCAGGCCGGGCCGGGCCGGGGAGCTCTATCTGATTGGGCCAACGTTATCCAGTGGATATATTAACAGTGTTGCGATGACCCGTGAGAGTTTTGTGACGCTGAAATGCGGTGAGGAAACAATCAGAGCGTATAAAACCGGAGACTGGGTCACGCTGACGGAGCAGGGGGAAATTGTTTATCTCGGACGTATCGATAAGCAGGTTAAATTCCGCGGATACCGCGTTGATCTGAATGAAATTCGTGATTGTTGCCTGGCCGTACCCGGGGTGAAAGAGGCCAGGGCGGTAATGCGACAGGAGGATAATGGACAGTTGATTTTATATGTTCAACTTGCAGATGGCGCAGCGGTTGACTGTCAGCGCATTGCGACGCATTTACAGCACACGTTGCCGCAATATATGCAACCTAATCAAATTATTCCGTTGAGCGAATTCCCGCTGACTCGCAGTGGGAAGATTGATGAAAAAAAACTGCCAAAACTGCAAACGCCGGTGGGAAATGCGCTGCTTGAGCAGGGAGAATCAGATTTTGAACGTGCAGTCGTGGACGCATGGAAAAATGAGCTGTCGCTGGATTATGTCGGCATCCATCAGGATTTTTATGCGCTGGGCGGCAGTTCGCTGAATTTGTTTTCAGTCCATGCCCGCCTGCTCAACCAGGGCGTATCGATTGCACCTAAACTGTTGCTGGAGAATCGCACTGTTCACCAGTTGTATTTGGCCTGGCAGCAAAGCATGACCGAACAGCAAAGCCGCATCCCCGGTCTTGAGCTGATCGTAAAACTACAACATCACCAGCGTAAGCATACATTGTGGACGTTTCATCCTTATTCTGGTCGCGTTGACTGCTACCGGACGCTGGCGGAGCGGCTTGAGCCACAGTTCGACATTATGGCGTTCCAGGCACCGTATCTCACCGGTCCGGCCAGTGAATTCAACACGTTGTTCGATCTGGCCAAACATTACAGGACATTACTGCGCCATGAGCAAAAGGAAGGGCCTTATTATCTGCTGGGATACTCACTGGGCGGAAATATTGCCTGGCTGGTTGCGCAGTTATTGAGTGAGGAAGGACAAAAAGTCAGTTATCTGGGATTGCTTGATTGTCGATCTCCGCAGTACGTGGAAAAAATGGAGAATCCACTCTACACCATGGTCAAAAACAAGTTGGGCCATGAATACCTCGACAGCGTTCGTCGTCTGGATGAAGAGACGCAGCTTAGCGCTATCGCCGGGGAAATGCTGAAGCAAGGAGCTATGCGGTTTATGACGCCGGAACAGTTGATATCCGCCTTGCGCTTCAGTTTTTCCCGCGGAACGGTGCCACCGGACAGACTGAGACCGTTGACGATCAGCGGACGCGCATTTCATTACGGTTTTACCGTGCCTGGTGAGGAGTGGCGAGAATTGATTACCGACAGGTTGAGTTGCCATCAATTTATCGGAGAACACGATACGTTGATGGATGAACTGATGCGCTCTGGCGCGATGCAAATTATCCAACAGGACCTGGCTCTGGCATCAACGTTAGATTAATGCTATCAATCAAAGGAAATGATAATGAACAAACTTACTGATATTCCGGCTTTCAGCGCAGATGATTTAAGAAATATATTGCATGAAAAGCTTGATATGTCCGATGGCGGTTTTGGAGAAGATGAAAATCTGTTCGACTATGGTCTGAATTCCGTCGATCTTATGGCGTTGGTTGCGCATTTGCACACGCGTGGATTGAAAGTCAGTTTTATTGATTTGGCAATAGAACCGACATTTAACGCCTGGCGAAAACAGTTAGGTCTCTGAAACAGGTCATTGAGGAAAAAATGATGGAGCAGTCTTACCCGATACGGGAAGAAATGATTCACTCGTCAGTGTGTGGCGATTACCGGGTGATGATTTGCCAACCTGCAGCTCCCCCTCCTGATGAGGGGTGGCCCGTCATTTATCTCCTTGATGGTGCCAGTCATTTCCCTATAGCGGCACACCTGATGCGTACCCTGGCTCGACCACGGTGTTGCATGCTTCCCGGTGTGGTAGTGGCGATTGATTATCCCGGCGCAACCCGGCGCGAGCGGGATTACCGACCTTATGTGGCAGAGTTAATTCCTGAACCGAACCCGCGCGGCGGTTATTATCTTGCCGGGATGACAGGCGCAGCAGAGGCCTTTTTCTCTTTCCTGCAGGATGAACTTAAGCCGTTTATCCGTTCGATGTTACTCACGGACGATAAAAGAGAAGCATTATACGGCCACTCTTATGGTGGCTTGTTTACCCTTTATTCCCTGTTTACCCATAGTGAGCGTTTCCGGCATTTTTATGCGTCCAGTCCTTCGGTCTGGTGGAATGATGGTTATATCAGGAAACTCGCAGAACACTTTATCGCGCGCGCGACGACGACATCATTACGTCAGGAGACCGTTCTGTTTCTGTCGGTAGGAGAGCATGAGCAGTCTCTTGAAGCGTGGGAGCGTTGTCAGCCAGCGGAGGAATGCCGGTGGCTGGCGCAACATCGCCAACAACGGCGTATGGTCGATGGCCTGCGGGAACTGGCTGGGTTGTTTCAGTCCCATCCGGTCAATTCATTGCAGGTTGAACTGTTTATTCATCCGGATCAGTCACATCAATCGGTCCCGCTTTGCTCACTGCAAAAGGCGATGATGCATCATTTCAGACGGTGCTGAGGGGAAAGTCAGCGTATTCAACAGAGGGAAGATGATGATGGTGCGTTCTAGAGGACTCGAACCTCCGACCCCCACCATGTCAAGGTGGTGCTCTAACCAACTGAGCTAAGAACGCAAGATAATTGGTGCGTCCGAGTGGACTCGAACCACCGACCCCCACCATGTCAAGGTGGTGCTCTAACCAACTGAGCTACGGACGCACTGTGGTGCGTTCTAGAGGACTCGAACCTCCGACCCCCACCATGTCAAGGTGGTGCTCTAACCAACTGAGCTAAGAACGCATCTGATTGTTGTCATGGAGATAGCGGGGACGAATATTAACGACAGCCTCACCGACTGGCAAGCGGAAATCCGCTTTTTTCGCTGAGACTGCTGCGCAACTGTGCGAAGCGCGGCAATTTTAAACGCGCAAACGATAAAATTAGCGAAAAATTAGTGTGCTGCGCGGGCCAGTATCCGCTCAGCGGATTGCTTTTGCAGGTGGCGCATCCGCCAGATCATCATTCCCGCAGACGAGGTCAGGCCAATAATAAAACCAACCCAGAAACCCGCCGGGCCCATTGGCGCAACCACCCAGTCAGTCAACGCCAGGAGATAACCGCTGGGGAGGCCCAGGAGCCAGTAAGCGATAAAAGTGATAAAGAAGATCGAACGGGTATCCTTATAACCGCGCAGAATACCGCTGCCTATTACCTGAATCGAGTCCGAGAACTGGTAGATAGCGGCCAGCAGCATCAGATGCGCGGCCAGTGTCACCACTTGTGGATTGTCGTTATACAGCAATGCGATATGTTCGCGGAAGGTGATGGTGAACAGCGCGGTGAGCAGGGCCATGCATATGCCAACACCCTGAGCGGTCCAGGAGGCGACGCGTGCGTCCTCAACTGACTGCTGACCAAGCCGGAAGCCAACGCGAATGGTGGCGGCGACGCCGAGTGACATCGGCAGCACAAACATCAGCGAGCTGAAGTTAAGCGCAATCTGGTGACCGGCGACTTTAACGGTGCCCAGAGGAGAAACCAGCAGCGCGACGACCGCAAACAGCGTCACTTCAAAAAACAGCGCCAGCGCAACCGGCAAACCTAATTTGAACAGGCGCCAGAGCACGCGGGTATCCGGTTTACTGAAACGGCTGTTCAGGCGAATATCACCCAGCGAGTGAGTACGCCCCACCCAAAACTTCATGCTGATAAACATCACCCAATAGACGGATGCTGTCGCCACACCACAGCCGACGCCGCCAAGTGCCGGCATGCCGAAATGCCCATAAATAAAAATGTAGTTGACGGGAATATTCACCAACAGGCCGAGAAAGCCCATCACCATACCGGGTTTGGTTTTAGCTAAACCCTCACACTGATTACGGGCGACCTGGAAGAACAGGTAACCTGGCGCTCCCCACAACAGGGCGTGCAGATATCCCTCCGCTTTGTCCGCAAGGGCGGGGTCGATATGCTGCATAGCGCGGATCATAAAACCAGCGTGATACAGCACCACCATGATCAGCACGGCAGCGAAGGTTGCCAGCCAGTAAGCCTGACGAACCTGATAAGCAACGCGATCACGGCGACCGGAACCATTGTATTGCGCCACCACTGGCGTCAGCGACAGTAGCAGACCGTGACCAAAAAGAATGGCCGGCAGCCAGATTGAGGTGCCGACGGCAACGGCCGCCATATCTGTGGCGCTGACCGAGCCAGCCATAACGGTATCGACAAACCCCATGGCGGTTTGCGCAACCTGCGCAAGAATAACTGGAATTGCCAACGCCAGAAGTTGGCGCGCTTCTGTCAGGTATTTCTGCACACATACACCTTATTGTTTTATCGGTAGGGAAGAGCGCTGCGATAGTAAAATGCTGTTTTTTGACACCGCATAGCAGGGCTGGCGGCATAGTGTAATGTTCGCAGCGTAATTAGCCAATCACTCGCAGTAAGAATAGTGCTTTATATCCTTTAAAACGCGTCTCGCCATTTGGTTTTATCGGCTACCCAGGGCAAACTAACACAAGGATAATATTACAGAGGCCACAATTATGTTTACCGGTATTGTGCAAGGTACCGCTGAGGTGCTGGCAATTGAAGAGAAACCCAATTTTCGCACACATATTGTCCGCTTACCGGGGGATATGTTACCCGGGCTGGCGTTGGGTGCCTCTGTTGCGCACAATGGTTGCTGCCTGACGGTGACGGAGATTAATGGTGATCAGGTCAGTTTCGATCTGGTGAAAGAGACGTTGCGTATTACGAACCTCGGGGACTTGAAGGTTGGTGATAAAATTAACGTTGAGCGAGCGGCAAAATTCAGTGATGAAATTGGTGGTCATCTGATGTCTGGTCATATAATGACCACTGCCGAAATCAGTAAAATTCTCACGTCGGAAAATAACCGGGAAATCTGGTTTACGCTGCAGGACCCACGGCAAATGAAATATATCCTGCATAAAGGGTTTATTGGTATTGATGGTATTAGCCTGACGGTGGGAGAAGTGACCAAAACTAAATTCTGTGTACACCTTATTCCGGAAACGCTGACAAGAACCACCCTGGGAAGTAAACGACTGGGGCAACGGGTGAATATTGAAATCGATCCGCATACTCAGGCGATTGTTGATACCGTTGAGCGAGTGCTGGCGCAGCGCGATGCTGCATCAGTGGCAACGGTCGCGGCGGGATCGGAATAACCCCCAATAAAAAAGGGCCGGCAATTTGTATCATGCCAGCCTTTTTTGACCCTTTACTATTCACCAGAATAATCAGTGAGGTACGCGCAGGCCACCTTCTTTACCGCGTGAAAATACCACTTGCCAGAGCTGAATGTCGCGCGCACGGAAAGCACCGGCACAGGCGTTCAGATAGTAGGTAAACATCCGTTTAAAGCGCTCGCCGTACTTCTCTGCCAATTGCGGCCACGCAGTGAGAAAGCGTTGGTACCATGCCATCAACGTGGTGTCATAATCCGCGCCAAAATTGTGCCAGTCTTCCATCACAAAATAAGGTTCATGTGCATCCGCAATGTGCTGGACAGAAGGCAGACAACCATTAGGGAAGATGTATTTGTTGATCCAGGGATCAACATTCTCATCTGTTTTGTTGGACCCGATAGTGTGCAGCAGAAAAATGCCATCCGCTTTGAGATTCCGGTTGACCACCTCGAAATAGGTGGCGTAGTTTTTCGGTCCAACGTGCTCAAACATGCCCACGGAGACAATGCGGTCAAACTGCTGATTCAGGTCGCGATAGTCCTGTAGCAAAATAGTCACGTCCAGTCCGGTACAGCGCTGTTGCGCCAACTTCTGTTGCTCAGCGGAAATGGTCACGCCGGATACGCTAACGCCATAATGACGCGCCGCATATTCTGCCAGTCCTCCCCAGCCGCAGCCAATATCCAGCAACGACATACCGGGCTCAAGCTGCAGTTTCTCGCAGATCATTTTTAATTTAGCGTTCTGGGCCTGTTCGAGTGTTTGAGCCTCTTTCCAGTAACCACAGGAATACTGCATATAAGGATCCAGCATTAAGGTAAAAAGGTCATTGCCCAGGTCGTAATGTTCTTTACCCACTATCCAGGCTCGTTTGCGTGACTGAAGATTTGTCAACCGTGCGGCCGCAATGCGCAGCGTATCTTTGAAATGATGGGGGAGTTGTTTATCCAGTTTGGCCAGGAGTACGCGCTGAAAAAAGGTGTCCAGTCGCTCACATTCCCACCAGCCATCCATATAACTTTCACCCAGCCCCAGCGAGCCTTCCTGTAAAACACGCTTAAAAAAATCAACGTTGTTTACCTGAATATCCCACGGACGGGTACCGTTGATTTTAATATCGGCATTGCGCAACATATCCTGGGCGATGCGATACCACTGATTCTCTTCCAGGCTAACTTCTTCTATACACGATGAACTCATAGCTTCTCCATCACCCTGTGTGATTGAAACCTGAGAAATAGAATAGTCAATTTCTGCAGGATTGTGAGAAAACGCACGGCATAGCCGTACGCCTGATATCCGACGTTACAGAGGATTGATATGAAACCTGTAGAGCACATAACGAATGCCATAGATGGCTTGACCATCCTGTCAGAACTCAACGTTGCTATATACCCGTCATACATCAAGCGGCAGGTGCGTTGGCGGCGTTCAGTCAGACGAATCACTGACCAGATAAACTTTGCGGGATGATTTCATTTGCCGAGTGACTCGCTCTGAAGGCATCATCCCTGCGAAGGCAGCGTAAGCATTATTCAAAAACGCCAGACGTTTTTGTCCTGCAACTTAAATTATTTGGCGGATGGATTTGTTATTTTTCTGTCTGGAAATGAGTATATTCTCACGCCTGGCAATATTCAATTGTTTATTGTTAGGTCGCTAATTAAATAAATTCAGATAATTAGCGACCACTGTGTGCGGCAGACAGCCTCCGGCTTTGTCCCTTTGTTCGTTGTAAAATATAGCCGGTAATGGCCAGAACAATGGTCGTCAACATGATCACTGACGTAATGAGTAACGGGGTGCTGATGAAGGTGGAGACGATCAGACTGGCGGTACAGCAAAGCCCTAACTGTAGAGTGTTCTGCAGAGCAGCGGCTTTACCGCTGGCCTGTGGGAAGGGCAGTAAAGCACGAGCAACCACTAGTGGATAAATAGCGCCGTTTGCCAAAGCCATACCGCAAAATGGCCACAATAATGCGTACGTCGACACCTCTTCCAACTGCGCGGCAATGAAAAATGCCACGATGCTCAGGGTATAGAGAGAAAGCAGCCACGGCAAAAGTGAGCTGCCTTCGGTATGCTTCAGCAGCACACGGCAGCCGTAGCCGCCAAGCAGGAAGGCCAGGGTTTGTGGCACATAGCTCAGGCCGATTTCCCCCGGTGACATGCCAAGCGTAGCCAGAATAAATGGCGAACCGGTTAGCCAGGCGAAGAAGCTGGCTGAACAGGCGGCGTAGATCAATACATTGCCGCTAAACAAGGGGGATTTTAGCAGGGTAAAAAAGCTGATTTTTTCATTTTTATCGATGTTGGGCTTTTTCGGCTGGGGAGCAAGAAACAAGGTGAAACCCCACAGAAAAATGCCAATCAGCGACAGGGCGATAAAGATAGCCCGCCAGCTAAAGTGATCCAACAGCCATGCGCCGAGCAGGGGTGCCAGCGCCGGAGAGAGGGCAACCAACGGCATGATGGTGGCAAATACGCGATTGGCCTGGGCAACGGGATAGCGGTCAATGACCAGCGCTTGCCATATTACAGCGGCGGCACAGATACCGATTGCTTGCAGGAAACGTAGCGCCAGCAAAGCCACGGTTGAGTCAACCCACCACATTGCGCCGCAACTGGCGGCAAACAGCCCCAGTCCGATCAGCAATACGGGTTTGCGGCCAATCCGATCGGATAATGGTCCCCAGAGCAGTTGGGCTATAGCAAAGCCCGCCAGGAACAGACTCAAACTGGCGCCGATGGCTCCGGCATCAGCCTGCAGATCCTGCTGCATAGCGCCAAATGCGGGCAGATACATGTCGGTAGCAAGAAAACCGGCAACGCTGAGCAGCGCAAGGTAAATAATCAATCCTTTTGATGGCATTTTTGGGCTCTTTAATCAGTCTAATGAAACGTCGCGAAGTGTAATTGAGTGGCATAGTGCTTGTGAAACAGTAATATTTGCAGGTTGCATTCAAAAAAATTGCAGGCAAATTATGTGGTCAGAACATTCCCTTGAAGTTGTTGATGCCGTGGCGCGTTGTGGCAGTTTCACCGCAGCGGCAGTGGAGTTGCATCGTGTGCCTTCAGCCATCAGTTATACTGTCCGTCAGTTGGAAGAATGGCTGGCTGTTTCGTTGTTTGAACGGCGCCATCGGGATGTGGTACTGACCGATGCCGGACGGGTATTTATTCAGGAAGGTCGGATTGTTATCAAAAAAATGCTTGCCACCCGACGGCAGTGTCAGCAGGTGGCTAATGGCTGGCGAGGACAGATCAATATTGCGGTGGACCGTATTGTAAAACCGCAGAGAACCCGTCAGTTAGTGGTCGATTTTTATCGTCACTTTCCTGATATGGAGCTGCACCTGTCGCCTGAAGTTTTTAACGGCGTCTGGGATGCGCTGGCTGATGGGCGTGTTGATGTGGCGATTGGCGCAACGCAGGCAATCCCGGTAGGAGGACGCTTTGCTTTTCGCAATATGGGCATGCTTAACTGGCGATGTGTGATCAAAGCCGATCATCCACTGGCGCAACACCAGGGAAACGTCAGCGAAAAGGCGATGAGTGAATGGCCTTCGCTGGTGCTGGAAGATACCTCACGCGCCTTACCGAAAAGAACCACCTGGACGCTGGATAATCAGCGCAGGCTGGTGGTGCCGGACTGGGAAAGCGCCTTCGACTGTCTGCGCGCTGGACTGTGTGTGGGGATGGTACCAGGACATTTTGCCCGACCCTTTTTGCAATGTGGCGAACTGGTTGAGTTGACGCTTGAATCCGTGTTCCCGGAGAGTCCGTGTTGTGTCAGTTGGGCGGAACAACAATCTTCACCGGCGCTGAGCTGGCTGCTGGATTATCTGGGGGATAGCGAAACGCTCAACAGCGAGTGGTTACGCGAAGAGCTGGAACGGCCCGAATAAATGCCTTCCAGTTGGAACCAGTTCTACCCGCCGGGCGGCATCGAGGTATGCCGCCCGAGTTATCATGTTGCATGTCGCGCGCGATGACATTAATCCTTGCGACGATAATCTATGAAGGGGCCATCCGCTACCGAACGGCGTTCGATCAGGCTGGGGTGAACTTCAATGGTTTGTGGATCTTCGCGCTTACTGATGATGCGATCCAGCAGCATCGTAAACGCCGTTTCGCCCAACTGCACTTTGGGTTGGTGAACGGTCGTCAGTGCCGGCGTAAAATAACGGGCGTTGCGCACATTATCATAACCGATCACCGAAATATCCTGGGGTACGCGCAAGCCCATCTCGTCTGCCGCACAGATGGCCCCCATCGCCATGACGTCGCCGCCGCAGAAGACCGCCGTTGGCCGCTGCTTCTGTGCCAGAATTTGTTGCATGGCACGGTAGCCAGATTCCGGCTCGAAATCTCCCTGAACCAGCCATTCATCACGGATAGTGAGGCCGGCTTCAGAAAGAGCTTTGAGGAAACCAGCAAGACGTCCTCCACCGGTGTTCCGCTCCATCTGACCCGGGATCACCCCAATATCGTGATGGCCGCGTTCAATCAGATACTGACCGACCAGGTAACCGCCTTCAAAGGCATTATCCTGCACGGTATCGGTAAAATCGCCGCGCGACTCACCCCAATCCATGACCACCATGGGGATATTGCGATGCTCTTCCAGCATTTTGATCAAAGGGGCCGGGTACTCCGAACACATTACCAGCAGACCATCCACACGCTTTTGAGCCATCATCGACAGATAGGCTTGTTGTTTTTGCAGATTATTGTGGGCATTTCCCAGGATCAGAGTATAGCCTTTGGCAAAGCAGCAGTTCTCCACAGCCTCAATAATTTCGGCAAAATAGGGGGCTTCGCTGGACGTGGCCAGCAGACCAATTGTTTTGGTGTGATTAACTTTCAGGCTGCGGGCGACAGCACTCGGAGAATAATGCAATGTTTTGATTGCTGTCCATACGGCCTCCCGCGTCTCTTTGGCGACAAAGCGGGTGTTATTGATGACGTGGGATACGGTGGTGGTAGAGACCCCCGCTTGTCTGGCCACATCTTTTATTGTTGCCATTAACTCGCTACTCCTGCACTTATCATAACTTTATGATAAGTATGTTGTTAAACGTTTGCTTTGAAGTTAAAAAAACCGAACGTCTGAAGGCGCTTTTTGCAGTGTATTCCGAAGACGTCAGGAAGGAAAAAATTTTATCCCGGTTATATTTCAGGTCACAGATACCCTTGCTGGTGTTCACTCCGCCGCATTGAATCACTGGCCTGTGCAAGCTCATCGGGAGGCCGATACTCACCGCGTGATTTGGCCTGACGACTGACGAGGTGGTTCCCCTGTGAGTTGCGCAACGAAAGTGGAGATTCTAACAATCCTGAGCAGAGAAAACGAGATTTTTACCGACAAGTATGGGAAAATTGATGACGTTATAAATAGTAAGGGTATTTATTACAGGAGAGCTAAATGGATACCGATCTGAAGTTTTCACTAATGACAACGATTTGCGCGCTGTTGATGATTGTTGCTTTCAGTTTTACCGCCGTAATGCACTAAGTTATCCCAATCGGGCCGCTCAGCCGAACGGCCTTGTTTTCTCTACTGGTGGCTCGATTACCTGATCGTTTTGGGTGTCACCATCCGACGGGCGCCAATGTAATGGCGCTGCCAGTAATCGTCGCTCAGCGCGCTAACCTGAATATCCTTACCGCTACGCGGTGACTGGATAAACTTGCCATTACCAAGGTAAACGCCGACATGATCAGCGGCACTGCGGCTATGAATACGGAAGAACACCAGATCGCCTTTCTCCAGTTCATCGCGTTTAACGCTGGCGGCATCGCGCAGGTGATACATCTCATTAGCGGTACGTGGAATTTTGAACTTCACCAGATCTTTATAGGCATACCAGACCAGGCCGCTGCAGTCGAAACCCGTCCTCGGCGAGGTTCCCCCCCACTGATAAGGCTTACCCAGTTGATTCATTAACTTGTTCATCGCGGTTTCGCGTGCTTTCTGATAACGGGCTCGGTGTGCTTTGCTGAGCCGGAGTGGTGTATCCGCCCCGGCCGTCAATTCCTCAGTTTCTTCAACCGGATTACCGCGATGGCGGCCATAGTGTTTTTTAGTAATAGACGATTTATGCTTGATTGCCGCCGTTTCGAGGGAAGATTTTTTCTTGAATTTGAATTTATGAACAGAACTTAATAGGGGTTTTTTGACGCTGCTTTCTTTGACTTTCCGGGTGAAAATGGTTTTTACCGGGCGGCGCTTACGCCGTTGATCGTCCCTGGCTGCCGTATTGCTGTCCACCTTATGATGGTTGGCATTAACAGGCGAGCGTGGCGAAGCGTGCGCCATATTTAGAAAGAGCTGGGCCATAGCCAGCATGAAGAGCGTGATGAGTAAACGCATCGTTACCATTAACAGTTTGTGCTCCCGCCGGGGCCAGAGCATGGTTAATTTGGAGTTATCTACTGATAACTTACATCATTATCGATTCTAATCGAACTTATCAACGAAAGGTAAGGTCTTTTTTTGTTTCAATCATACAGAACTGATAAAAACTGTAAAAATTAACCTAATCATTTGGTTATCTGTGACATTAGCGAATATTTTTCATACCGCCGCGCGGCGGAAAGCATAAGAAAATGTTATTCTACTACGTTCATCCGCCGCAGCGGCACTGAAAGCGGACAATAAATAACCCTGCTGAAAATGTCGTTTTCATCGTTGGGGCAGAATAGCTACAATAAATAAACATGAAGTAGCCGATTAAAGGAAGCCATTTATGAGTAGTACTATTGAGAAAATTGAACGCCAGATAGCAGAAAACCCGATTCTGCTGTACATGAAAGGCTCGCCAAAACTGCCAAGTTGCGGTTTTTCTGCTCAGGCTGTGCAAGCGTTGTCTGCCTGCGGTGAACGTTTCGCTTATGTCGATATTTTGCAAAATCCGGAAATTCGCGCCGAATTGCCGAAATACGCCAACTGGCCGACATTCCCACAGCTGTGGGTAGATGGTGAACTGGTTGGTGGCTGCGATATTATTATTGAAATGTATCAGCGCGGCGAATTGCAGCCGTTGATCAAAGAGACGGCGAAGAAATATTCTTCCGACGCCGCTGAATAAGTCGTTTTAGTCAGCTAAAAAGGCAGAGATCTGCGAGGATTTCTGCCTTTTTTTGTTGTCAGCGTTAACCCCGTTTCTGCTGCGGTTTCGGACTGAAGAAAACCGATACTGGAAGGGTCCAGGCGAAATATCGCCCATTATGATCGTTTTTCAGCCTGCAAGAAGGCATTGAGCAGGGGCACGAAATCGCCGTCATGTTGCTGATCCTCGGCCATTTGACGGCAAAAGGCGGCTAGCGCTTGATACAGTGCTGCACCCGGTACTTCGCCGGCATTGAGACGGGCTATTTCTTCCATTTCAGGCGCCCAGCGCCAGGCTTTGTTGTACATATCCGGGATACTTGCCCGCAGACGAGCCAGTAGCGAGGGTTGGCTTTCTTCCATCTGTTGCAGTAGGGCATCCGCCGCGCCTACCCGGCTGGCATTAATCAACATCAAAGCGCACAGCAGGGTGATGCCTTTATTGATCCCGGCATAGGACATTTTCAGCGCTGAGGCGGCCCCCGTTGCTGCCTGCATAACGCTGACGGACAAGCCAAAATTTTCCAGCTCGGCCAATCGGCCAGCCTGCTCACCGGCAAACCATAAGCGTGGAACGCGGTCCTGTGATGTGACGGGCGGCAGGCCGATAATGGCGCCATCGACAAAAGCGGCACCGGTAGGAAGGATAATCTCAGCAATCTGTTTGAGTGTCTGTTCACTGACTGCGTTGCAATCGACGTACAGCGGTTTATCCATTGCCGCAGCAATATATGGGGCTAACTGTTGCGCCAGGGAGATGGCGGAAGCGGGAGGAACAACAGATAAAATGACTTCTGCCTGCATCAATTCATGAGCGCTGACGGGCTTCATACCGGCTTTTTTTGCCCGCTCAAGCGAGGCTTGCGAGCGCCCATCGAGTAACGTGAGTACCTCGAGACGATGCCGATGCAAAACGCCGGCCAGGGCAGACCCCATCGCGCCGGGTGCCACGATAGCAATGGTTTTCATTTGGCTTCCTCCTGTTCTGCAACGCAGAGAGCAACCCGGTGGATTTGACCATCCAAAGACACTTTTTCACGCGACGGGCAACGGCCAGCCGCCCAGACGCTTCCAGCGATTGACCAGCTCACAGAATAAATCCGCAGTCTGTAATGTATCGTACAGCGCCGAGTGAGCCTGGGTATTGTCAAACGGCAGACCCGCAGTAGTACAGGCCTTAGCCAGCACGGTTTGACCCAGCACCAGGCCGCTCAGTGCTGCGGTATCAAAGGTGACAAAAGGGTGGAATGGATTACGCTTAAGCCCCGTCCTTTCTGCCGCCGCATTCATAAAATTGAGATCGAAAGTGGCATTATGCGCGACCATAATGGCGCGATTGCAGCCTTGATCCTTGATGCCTTTACGCACCAGTTTGAAGATAGCATGCAACGCTTCATATTCGCTAACCGCGCCACGTAGGGGGTTGTGCGGATCGATACCATTAAACGCCAGTGCCTCAGGTTGCAGGATAGCGCCTTCGAAAGGCTCCACGTGGAAATGAAGCGTGTCGTCTTTCTCCAGCCAACCGTGCTCATCCATTTTCAGCGTGACAGCGGCCACTTCCAGTAGCGCATTAGTTTTAGCGTCAAACCCGGCAGTTTCAACATCAATGACTACCGGATAAAAGCCGCGAAAACGGCTGCTGAGGGCGTTCAGTTCGTTCGATTCAGGCATCAGGATCTCATAGGCGAAAAAAAGCAGCGCGTATTATGGCAAATTTCGCCACGAGATGCACAGGGGATCCGGGGCCGCCAAACGCGGTCCCCGGAATGTTATGCTCCCAAACCGTGACCGGCGTGTTGGTTTTCTATTAGCTCAATTTTATAGCCATCGGGATCTTCAACAAAGGCAATAATCGTGGTGCCCCCTTTGACCGGTCCCGCTTCACGCGTGACGTTACCGCCATCTTTACGAATACGCTCACAGGTTGCCGCCACGTCATCAACGCCGAGTGCGATATGACCATAAGCATCGCCAAGGTTATATTTGTCCACGCCCCAGTTGTAGGTCAGTTCAATCACCGCACCTTCGCTCTCTTCGGTGTAACCGACGAAGGCCAGGGTATATTTATATTCGGTGTTTTCGCTGGTGCGCAGCAGGCGCATTCCCAGCACTCTGGTATAAAAATCAATGGAGCGTTGTAGATCGCCAACGCGTAGCATGGTGTGAAGTAAGCGCATAACATCCTCTTGGTAGACGCAAAGGCGCCATCATCTGATGACAGGAAGAAGGTCAGTATATACTCTAAATAATAGCAATGGCATGCAGGCGGTAACGGTGGAAGACCGCCGTCCATCCCATGCAACTTGCTGAAGTATGACGCGTATAATGATGAAATCCCCACGCGTTAATTCGTGGTCCCGAAGGGTGGGGATAATCATTAACAAACATCAGCCGGGCGATCCGCCGCCTGATGTGATGGACATAATGCCGTACTTTCAGCCAGGTTACCCAGCCAGAGTGGGGTAGTCAGTATAGCCTTCAGCACCGCCGCCGTAAAACAGCTCCGGGCGCGGCTCGTTAAGTGGGGCGTGCTGTTGCAGGCGTTCCACCAGGTCCGGGTTCGCGATATACCAGCGGCCAAAGGCGACAGCGTCGATCAGCCCTTTTTCGATCAAGTCTTCCGCTTTCTCGGCGGTATAGGCTCCGGCACCGATAATGACGCCGGGATAAATGTCGCGAATAGCTTTGCGGAACGCCTCACTGTAAGGTTTACCACCGGCCCAGTCCGGCTCGGAAATGTGCAGGAAGGCGAGATTGCGTTTTGCCAACTCGGCAATGTAGTACAACGCGGCGTCTTCCTGATCCTCGCCATTATCCAGACCGTTAAATGGACCAAGAGGCGAGATTCGGATACCAATGCGGTCCGCACTCCAGCCGTCAATAACGGCATCGACCACTTCCAGCGCAAAGCGGGTCCGGTTTTCCACGCTGCCGCCATAAGCATCAGTGCGTTGGTTAGAGGCTGGCGACAGGAACTGATGGATCAGATAACCGTGAGCAGAGTGCAGCTCGACCAGATCGAAGTCGGCTTCGCGGGCATTGATGACCGCCTGACGAAAATCATTTACCACACCGGCGATTTCGTCCAGTTCGAGTGCGCGAGGTGTGGAGGTATCGGCACGTACGGCAAGGCCGTTTTCATCACGCAGTGTGGTACGGGTTTGGGCGTTAATGGCGGAAGAGGAAATGGGCGCTTTGCCTTCGGGTTGTAGACTGGAGTGCGAGATACGACCAGTGTGCCACAGTTGCACTGCACTGTGACCGCCCGCTTGATGGATGCCGCTATTAATGGCCTTCCATGCGGCAATCTGCTCTGGGGTATGCAGACCGGGTGCGCCGGCATAACCTTTAGCCTGGAAAGAAACCTGAGTGGCTTCGGTAATGATCAGACCGGCACTGGCGCGTTGACGGTAATATTCACCCATCAGCGGCGTAGGAATATCCCCCGGCTCAATGCTGCGCAGACGAGTCAATGGCGCCATAAATACGCGGTTCGGTACGGTGATCGCCCCGGTTTTTAATGGGGTAAATAACTTCTTTAGTTCCATACTTCACTCCTGGTGGTAGACCGGTCAACTAGAAACAGTGTTTTTTTAAAGGGGTTCAGGCAGCATCCGCGTCATCTCCTGCCAGGCATTCATCAACGGCCTGTTATCACGGGAGATTTTGCTCTGCAGACTGGCACCCAGCCACAACATATACAGATTCTGCGCACAAGTTTCAGGGGGGACTGACAACTGTAAGCTCCCCTGTTGCTCAGCTCGTTCCAGCGCGATACTTAGCGTGGACATCAGCGCTTTTGACCCGTTGTCCAGTGCGATACGCATTGGTTCCGACAGGTCACAAACTTCCGCCGACAATTTGACTGACAGGCAACCCGCAAAGGAGTGGTCCTGGCAGAAAGTTGTGAGTGACTGCTGATAATAATCAAGGATGCGTTGACGCTGATTGCCCTGGTGATCTTCCAGATATTCGTGAAGACGCTGATGATAAATGGCAAAATAACGTTCAAGCATCGCGACGCCGAACGCCTCTTTCGACGGGAAGTAGTGGTAAAACGACCCTTTCGGCACCTCAGCCACTTTCAGTAGCTCGATCAATCCCATACCGTTGAAGCCGCGCTGAATGCACAACTGCTCACCAGTTATCAGAAGATGTTCTCGGGTGTCGTATCGGGTCGATTTCATGATTTTCACTGTATCAGACCGATCGGTCTGATACAAATTATCCATTTTGGACCTGGCACGATTTGATCATGTCCAGCGCCGGTTGGTACTCTTTCGTCTGCACGTTCAGCATGCCCAATAGGGTATGGAAAATATTGTCCTGGGAAACCTCAGCGGTTTTTGCCGACTGCTGTAAACATGACTGATTAATGCCATAAGTGTGGGCGTAATCATCAGACATCCACAACAGGAAGGGAATATGCGTTTGCTGCGATGGGGCGAAAACATAAGGTGTGCCGTGTAGATACATACCGTGTTCACCCAGTGATTCACCGTGATCGGACAGGTAAACCAGTGCCACATTGAATTTGTTACTGTAAGACTTCAGCAGACTGATCGTGCTGTCCACCATCGAATCGGTATACAGTATTGTGTTGTCATAGGTATTCACCAGTGTCTGATGGTCGCAATCCTGGATTTGATTGCTGTCGCAGGTGGGGGTGAACTTACGCATCGCCGTCGGATAGCGTTGGTAATACGCCGGGCCATGGCTCCCCATCTGGTGTAGTACAATCACCGTGTCATCTTTTATGCTGTCAATATAGTTATTCAGGCGGTACATCAGCACATCGTCCAGACAGTAATCATGCTGGCAAAGGGCGCTGACATGCCATCGGGTCATGTCGCTATGCGGCACACGATCACAGGCACCTTTACAGCCGCCGTCATTTTCGCGCCATAACACGTTGATTCCGGCATGGGCCATGACATCCAGTAAGCCTTCCTGATGATGCGCCAGGTTGGCATCATAATGTCTGCGCGGCATGTTGGAGAACATGCACGGCACAGAGACCGCGGTTTCCGTACCGCATGAGCTGGCGTTGGGATAATAAATGACGTTATCGTGCTGCAATTTGGGATTGGTATCACGTGCGTAACCGCCCAGCGAAAAGTCTTCCGCACGCGCAGTTTCACCCAACACAAAAATGACCAGTGTTTTTTTCTTTTCGGCTTTAATCAGTGAGCCTTTTTGCGCATCCAGACCAATTTTCACCAGCGGCTGATCGCCAACCAGCCAGCGGTTATCCGCATAGTGTCCCAGACTGCTGACCACGTTGACTGGGGTTATCATTTTTACCAGGTTTTTATTGTTGCGGACCAGCGAAGCGTAATCTTTATAAAACAGCGAGGCGATCAGCAGTACCAGCAGTACAGAAGCCAGCGCGGTTACCGCCCGGAACGCGATATTCATCCACCATGGCCGATGGGTACCGATGCGGATAAAGGCGACAAAGACGGCAGGGATTATCCCCATAATCGTCAGCCACAGTAGATAGTGTGGGCTGAGCAGGGCACTGGCTTCCTGGACATCAGTTTCAAACACGTTCTGGATCATGTTGCTGTCGATGACTGTGCCGAAACTGTAAATAAAATAGTTTGCGGTAGCGCTGATGATAAGCAGAATGATAAACAGGGGTTTACGCAGCCAGGGTACGGCGGCGATGCTGAAGATAAACAAGAAGGCGCTGAACAGCACCATCGGCACCGTTGCGGCAAAAATATAGTCCCGCGCTGAGAGATAGGGAATGGTCTCCCAGGTACGGCTGAGAAAGACAGCATTGAGGATAAAGGTGAAGAACAGAGCGGCGTAAACGTTAAAAGTACTTTCGTTACAACGTAACTTATTCAAAAAGTTCATGGCTTTCCTGCGGTAAAAAACTCTGCTACGCAGGGTAGCCTTGTAACCTTAGAGCAACCTTAACCAGCCCTTAATAATACTCTGAGTTTACCGGTGTCAGTGGGGGATAATGTGAGTGGTTGTAAAAATGTGCTGACTGTCGGTCATAATCCTGGTGGCTGCTTGCGAAGAAGGAATAACCGATCTTCAATAGAAGGGCGATGCATGTATCAGGAGTCACGGTGGCTGAGCAATTAGAGTTTTTCCCGGTTCCTAATCCCTGTCGTGGGATTTGTCAGGTTGATCAACGCGGATACTGTCGCGGCTGCATGCGCAGTCGCGACGAGCGTTTCAACTGGATAAAATTTAGCGACGCGCAAAAGCGGGAGGTGTTGCGGTTGTGTCGTCAGCGGTTCCAGCGCCTGCAGCGGGTCGGGAAAACCGACCTTCCTGACGAGCCGGAACAGCCATCGCTGTTTTGACTATTCCACTACGCGGATATGATCGACATCGATTTCGATATGGTCGTCGTCGTCTTTGTCCGTATCGCCTGTCACGCGAACGGTTTTACCAATGGCGACATTTTCATCTTCCCAGTCATCATCATCAATATCGACCTTGATGCGCCCGGTACTGTCTTCCAGCCAGTATTTATCATCATCATTGGCCCGGGCGGTAATTTTGCCTGTCAATGTAACCCGGCTGTCATCGTGTAGTGATTTTGCCTGTTTTACGGTGACGGATTTTCCCTGTCCATCGGCTAAGGTGGAAAAAGTGCAGGCAAGCAGGCAGAGGGTAATCAGCAGTTTCTTCATCGTGTATCCCTTACGAAATGGAGTCCATTAAAAAATTAGCTCGGGAAGTATAAATCAGCGCGCTTATTTTATGTAACGCCAATTTTAACTGCGTAGCGCGGCAACTGTGGGGGCTGAAGTCAGTGTGAGGTTATTCTGGCGTCTTCCGGCAATGCCTGTTTCAACTGTGCCAGCGAACAGTAAAGCCGCCAGATTATCCCGGCCAGTTCGGTTTCCCGTGGGGTGCCATCAGCGGCTAATGTAGTCACCATATCCTGCAATTCATCCAGTGTTTCATTGAGCGAACTGTGTTTTACGCCGCGTTCACTGATGATGCGATGTAAATCTTTCAGTGTGGCTTCTCGCATGCTGGCAAGCGTGGGAGAGTCGGTTTTCCAGTTACGTAGCTGCCAGACAATATGCGAACAGTTCAACAGTACCACTCCCCAGCGCAACAGCCAGGTTTTTGCGGTCTCATCACGACTGGCAACTAATTGATTAATCCGATGATAAATACGTGACTCAAAACGGCTCTGACTGAGGTGTGGATGGCGGCTTAACTGATCGAGAAACTCACGCCGCAGGGCGCGGATATGACGACGGCTACGACGCTTGTCAGAACTGGGGCGCAGGATCTGAAAGGCCAGCCACACCAGCATGACACCGCATACTTTGGCAATATTGTCATTGAGAAAACCTTGGTAGTCGTAAGTCGGCGGGTTGGTTACTGCCAGAAATGACCCGCCGAAAAGAATCAACTGTGACCAGAGACTGGCCCGTTTGGGCTGCTGTAACTTAAACAGATGCAGGGTTAACAGCAAAGGGAACAGAAAAATCAGGAATTGCCAGAGTACGCTGACCTGCACCATCAAACCAAATTTAATCAGAAAGCTGAACACGGACAACAGTGACAGGGTCTTCAACAGCAGAGATACGCTACTGGTGGGGGAAGGCACGGTGGAGTAAAGCACACAACTGATAGCGGCCAGAGTCAACGCTGCCTCGCCGGAATCCCATTGTGTGGTAATGGTGAAGGCACAGCCCAGCATAATAACCACAAAGGTACGAAACGCGCTCCAACTGGCTTCGGCGCTGTCACTGTGTCTGGCCAGCGCCGGAACGGGAGGGGGGGAGAGCCGGGTATCGGCATCAGCCCGTTCAAACTGACGTAACCAGCGGCTGATATTCAAGTACATCCAGCAAAAGTCACGTAAGCGATGCCAGAAAGCATGATGGCGAAAGTCGCCAGGATCCAGCGGGGCGGCGTTTTTTAATATTTGCGCCAGCCGGTACTTATCACAGTCGCTTTTAGCCAGTTCACTGAGCAACTGCTGCATGGCTGTGAACAGTTCTTCCGGGGGATCCTGCCAGTTTAGCAGCATACGCCGCAAACTGGAGATAACACTGGTCAGGCGCAATTGTTGGTGAAGCACGTAGTTAAGAACGTTGTTTTGACGGCGAAAACGGTAATGGCTCCAGAACGCCTGAATACGCAACAGGTTCATGGTCAGGATTTGACTGATCACGTTTTCATGGGCGCTACGGACGTTATCGGTGGTTTCCTTTTGCAATAGCAAACTGGCATGCTCCAGCAGTCGTGTATGCAGATTCTTGAGGGAGGTAATCAAGGCATCGCCATCCGAAGTGCTGGGCAGGATCATCATCATCAGCCCGCCACACAGAATGCCAACAATCACCTCGCAAATTCGGGCTTGCGTGATAGTCCAAAGGTCACTGATATCAGTCACATTTACGGTGGTAAAGGCGATAATGGCGGCGGTATAGCCGGCCAGAGAAAAGGCGTAAGAGACATTGTTCTGATAGTGATTGGCGATATAAGTACACAATGACAGCCACGCGGCGATAGTCAGCGCAAACAGCCATGGTTCATTCAGGGTATGGCCGGCAATCAGCAACGCCGCACTGGCACCTGTCAGGCTGCCGGCGATGCGTCCGAGGCTTTTACTGATAACCCCTCCGACGGTAGGGAAGCTGAGTACCCCAGCCGAGGTCATCGCCCAATAGGGCTCATCCAGATCCAGCCCGTAGGCAATCCCGAGTGCCAGACACATCGCAATGGCGTTGCGCAAGGCATAACGCCACTGGCCGCTGGTGGCTTTGACCCACGGCAACTGCCCCCATTCCAGCCAGTTCAGGTTCATGGCTGGATGGAGATAGTGCAGGTAGTCCCGGCGACCAGCGTCAGATCCTGCGGCACGCTGGTCAGGCGGATGCGCACCGGAACACGTTGCGCAAGGCGAACCCAGGGCACGTTGGGTTTAATATCCGGTACCAGGCCACTATCTGTTTCCACGCTTTGGTCGTAAATTGCGCGTCCAATGCTTTCCACTTCTCCCGTTAACTGACGGTTATCGCTATACAGGCGGATAGTTGCTTTATAGCCAGGATGGATATGGCGTAGTTTGGTTTCTTCAAAATAGCCCATTACGTAGAAGGAATGGCTGTCGACCAGCGCAAAGAGTGGCGTGCCACTGGTGGCGTAATTGCCGGGGCGTACCACCAAATTACTGATCCAACCATCGGTGGGGGCATAGATCTGGGTCTGGGAAAGATTCCAGTTCGCCTGTTCAAGTTCGGCCGTGGCCGCCCTGGCATTTGCCTCCATGGCTTTAGCATTGAGATCAGCGGCATCCAGATCTTCCGCAGAAATCACATTATGGGGCAGATTCTGACGGCGGCGCGCTTCATGCTGGGCTTTCTGCAAGTCTGACTGCGCTTTGGCCAGTTGCGCTTCGGCATTGAGTACCGCGATGCGGTAAGGTTCATCATCCAGCGTCAGAAGCCGGGTCCCTTTGGTGACAAACTGATTGTCTCTGATCGGCAATTGTACAATGCGGCCTGACACCTGCGGGGTAATGTTGACCAGTTCGGCGCGGATTTTACCGTCACGGGTCCATGGGGATTGCATGTAATAGTTCCAAAGCCACCATCCAGCCCCTAGCGCCGCGGCGAAAAAAATAAGGGTAGAAAAGTATTTTAACGTGCTGAATTTCATGTAATCACCAGGTGATAAGCAGCCACAACGAAGCGCTGACGCAGAGTATAAACAGCGAGAGATCCAAAAGCGTCGGATGCCAGATTTCGCCAGAGTAGATCCAATCCCGCAACAGTGGATGGAGAAGCAACCAGAAGAAAAACCCCATCAGCACCGCTTTAAACAGCGGGGGAAAATAGAGCGAGGCGCCGAAAATCAGATCAGTCAGTGGTGCTGAGAAAGCGTAGGCGGAATAGCTCACAAATAAATTCCTTCTCGTCTGGCCACGGGGTACGGGCAGGCTATCAATACGGTTTCATGGCCGTTGAATTTGTATTTTGTCTTGTAAACTCGCAGAATAGTCTAGAATGAGGCTTAATAGGTAGCAAGCTAATTATAAGGAGATGAAATTGGATACCCCACTAGGAACGGATCTCGCAAGATTAGTACGTATTTGGCGCTCGTTGATCGATCAACGTCTGAAGCCGCTGGAATTGACTCAGACCCACTGGGTTACGTTGCATAATATTCATCAACTGCCGCCGGAACAGTCACAGATCCAGTTGGCCAAGGCGATTGGTATTGAACAACCTTCGCTGGTACGCACGTTGGATCAATTGGAAGACAAGGGATTAATCACCCGTACCACGTGTGCCAATGATCGTCGGGCGAAACGCATTAAGTTGACCGAGGAAGCCGCACCGGTTATCACTCAGGTCGAACAGGTGATTGATGCCACCCGGGATGACATTCTTTCTGGTATTTCTCAGCAGGAGATCGACAAACTGGTCACGTTGATTGCCAGACTGGAAAAAAACATCCTCGAACTGCAGAATCGCGATGAATAAAAAAACGGCAATGGCCATAAAGCATTATGGCCTGCTGGTTTTTGGTATCATTTCTCAAGAAGAAGCCTTCTGTTTTGGGCTTACAGGAAAGATCTGGCGTTTTTATTAGCGCCTTTATGACCTTTTCAAATCTCTATGATTGCATCTGGCGCAAGGTGATTGGATCTGTTGCGCAAATACCCGGTTGATACATCATTTCTTGGCAATGCGTTTAATTTTTCCCATGTGGTTCGCCAGAGCGCTGCAACCTCAGGCTTGAAGCTCAGGTTTTGTGCCAGTGACCCGTCGAGGACACTTCTCAATTCCATCTTAACGAAAGTCACGATGTCATGATGGTGGAGCAGGGGTAAGTGATTAGCAGGGTGCCATTTAAGACGTTGCGTAATCTGCGGGATCATGCGTGGTGAGGGGATATACATCTGGTGGTAGCGAAGAATGTTCTGCGACACGCTCCGCTAATTTTAAAACGAACATGACGGAATGCCCTTACTCAGACTCGCCAGCCCCTGATGAAACAGGGGAGGCAACTCAGCCCTGAGGTGAGGGTGTTCCCACAGGGCAACGGGCGATTGGTTAGCGTGGTGAAACGGTAACTTGTCTGCCGTTGGAGGCAATAGCTACACGCATGCCTGGAGAGAAACGGCTGGCAGCCTGTTTTTGTACCACCATGATGGTGCTGCCGTCATCTTTACGGATTTCCAGCTCAACACCCTGGGTTTTATTTATCGCACCCTGTACGCCTTGTCCAGCGACGCCACCGGCAACGGCACCCGCTGCGGTCGCCAGGCTACGGCCTGAACCCCCGCCGATGGTGTTACCGAGGAAGCCGCCCAACACGGCACCGCCGATCGCGCCGATCACATTATTCTCGTCGCCCGCCTGGATCTGTACCGGACGAACCGAAACCAACGTACCGTAAGTTACACTCTGAATCTGGCGTGCTTCAGAAGCACTGTAAACATCGCCAGAAAGCGTGCTAGTGTTGGCGCACCCTGCCAATGTCACACCAGCCAGTGCCACAATTAACATACGCTTAAACATGGTCATAACTCCTTTATTTTCTAATTGCTACCGTCAATTGTGTAGCGATCAATAACTTATATTATATGGCACAAGCAATACTTGTCTCTTTTTTCTAACAAAAAAATGGTAATGACAAAATAGCGTAAGAGGCTTAAACCGGCATTCAATCAACTGCAAGTAGCTGTTAAATACGCTTAAAAAAAGTAACGTAGTTTAAAAATGTACAGTTAATCATAGAATTACCAGACCAATTTTGCGACGCTGTAAGTAAGAAAATTGATAATCCTGACGGTTAAGGCATAAAAATATGAAATCAGGACGCTATATCGGGGTGATGTCAGGGACCAGTCTGGACGGCGTAGACGTGGTTTTAGCCGCGATTGACAGTCAGAGGGTGGCGCAACAAGCCAGTTATTGTCATCCCATACCATCGGCATTGCGCCAGGCGATCCTCGCAATCTGCCAGGGGCAGCGGCTGACCCTGTCCCAACTGGGGCAGTTAGATACCCGGCTGGGGCGATTATTTGCCGAAGCGGTGCAGGCGTTGTTGCAGCGTGAAGGATTGGATAAAGACGACATCGTCGCGATTGGCTGCCATGGTCAGACGGTGTGGCATGAGCCGCAGGGAGAGGCGCCTAACACACTACAAATTGGTGATAACAACCAGATAGTGGTCGCCACGGGTATCACCGTTGTGGGCGATTTTCGCCGCCGGGATATGGCTCTGGGCGGGCAGGGCGCACCGCTGGTTCCGGCATTTCATCAGGCGATACTGATGCACCCGGTTGAACGCCGAATGGTGCTGAATATCGGCGGCATCGCGAATTTGTCGCTTTTGATCCCCGGCAAACCGGTGGGCGGCTATGATACCGGCCCCGGCAATATTCTGTTGGATGCGTGGATCGGGCGGCATAAAGGACAACGCTATGATCGTGATAGCGCCTGGGGGAGTCGCGGTACCGTAATTTATCCGCTATTACAACAGATGCTGGCCGATCCCTGGTTCTCGCTACTCGCGCCCAAATCGACCGGCCGGGAATATTTCAATCTCGACTGGGTGGAACGGCAATTGCGGTATTTCCCCGGGCTGGCGCCGCAGGATGTGCAGGCTACGCTGGTGGAACTGACCGCGACCACTATTGCCGAACAAGTGATGCTGAGTGGGGGCTGTGAGCGCCTGTTAGTCTGTGGCGGCGGCAGTCGTAATCCGCAGTTGATGGCAAGGCTGATAAGCCTGCTGTCCGGTACGGAAGTGAATACCACTGACCAGGCCGGGATCAGCGGCGACGATATGGAAGGGCTGGCGTTTGCCTGGCTGGCCTGGCGTACCTTATCCGGTGAACCGGGTAATCTGCCCTCGGTGACAGGGGCGCGAGAGGCCTCGGTATTAGGGGCGATTTATCCTGCCAATACGCTGCGTTGCCGTTGAGATTCAGTCCGTTTTTCTCTGTCCCCGAATTATTGAGAGGAAAGCGGTTTGTTATCATGTCCCTTGAGGAGACAGTATGAAAAAAATAGGGGTCGCGTCCAGCCTGGTACTGCTTTCCGCTTGCAGTATGTCCCATATTCCGTTGGATCAACCGCAAACGCTGCACTACATTTGCGGCACGTTGCCCTTGACGGTGGTGCGTGATAACGCACGGCAGGAAGTTAACCTGATCCTGGACGGTAATCCGCTGACCCTTAAACAGCAGGAAACCGCTTCTGGCATGCGCTACAGTGATGGTAACTATGTTTTCTGGTCCAAAGGCGATGGGGCTTTTATCGTGCGAAACGGCAAAATTATCATCAATGACTGCCGTTTGCATGCTGCTTAACCCATTGAAATCCATTGGGATGAAGCGCACAATGCCTCATCCCCTCCCAGTAGAAGCCTGAGCAATGAACGAAAGCGATAACCTGCAGCAGATTGCCCATTTGCGCCGTGAATACACCCGGGGCGGTTTACGCCGTGACGATCTTCCCGCTGAACCGCTAGCCCTGTTTGAGCGCTGGCTGGGTCAGGCCATCGATGCTCAGTTGCCCGATCCGACGGCGATGTGTGTGGCGACGGTGGACGAACATGGTCAGCCCTATCAGCGTATTGTCTTGTTGAAGCATTTCGACCCGCTTGGCATGGTGTTTTACACCAATCTTGGCAGCCGTAAAGCGCAGCATCTGGAACACAATTCGCGTATCAGTTTGCTGTTTCCGTGGCATATGCTTGATCGCCAGGTGATGGTCCTGGGGTCGGTAGAGAAGCTTTCGATGTTCGAGGTGGTGAAATATTTCCACAGCCGTCCGCGTGAAAGCCAGATTGGCGCATGGGTGTCTAAACAGTCCAGCCGGATTTCCGCCCGGGGCGTATTGGAAGGTAAGTTCCTCGAACTGAAGCAGAAATTCCAGCAGGGTGAAGTGCCATTGCCGAGTTTTTGGGGAGGATACCGGATCAAAATTGCTGCGATGGAATTCTGGCAGGGCGGTGCGCATCGCCTTCATGACCGTTTTTTCTACCAGCGTGAAGGTGAAAGCTGGAAAATTGATCGTCTCGCCCCGTAATTCCACGAAATAATCCCGTTAAGCGCTGGCACAGAGTGCGTCAGCGCTTTATCCTATAGGCCGTCATATCTCAGTTGCAGATACGTTGTCTGCCTGCGCCTGGCTGAATCACTGAGTCGTGTAAATTCATTAGAGCATTGATTCACGTGAGGCGGTTTGATGACCTCCGCCCGGCGGAGGGCAGTGTTGGCACGGTTCAAAAATGCCAGCCGTTGTTGTCCTGCAACTGGATTATTGGTTTTTTTTGTTTTTTTCGTCCGCGCGTCGCGGAAAGCGGTGTACCAGCAATGGTGCAGACTTTTCTACATGGAGTCACAGATGGCCAGCAGTAACCTGATAACACAATTGCAAGAGCGGGGCTTAATCGCCCAGGTAACGGATGAGAACGCGTTAGCGGAACGACTGGCGCAGGGGCCAATCGTACTCTATTGCGGCTTCGATCCGACTGCCGACAGCTTGCATTTGGGTCATCTGGTGCCGTTACTGTGCCTGAAACGCTTTCAGGATGCGGGGCACCGCCCGGTAGCGTTGGTCGGGGGGGCAACGGGCCTGATTGGCGATCCCAGCTTTAAAGCCGCTGAACGTAAGCTCAATACCAACGAGACCGTCAGTGAATGGGTGGAAAAGATTCGTCAACAGGTAGCGCCGTTCCTCGATTTTGATTGTGGTGAAAACAGCGCCATTGCGGCCAATAATTACGACTGGTTCGGCAATATGAACGTGCTGACCTTCCTGCGCGATATTGGCAAGCACTTCTCGGTCAACCAGATGATCAATAAAGAAGCGGTCAGGCAGCGTCTGAATCGTGATGATCAGGGGATCTCTTTCACTGAGTTCTCCTACAATCTGCTGCAGGGGTACGACTTTGCCTGTCTGAACGAACGTTATGGCGTGGAACTGCAGATTGGCGGTTCCGATCAGTGGGGCAACATTACCTCCGGTATTGACCTGACCCGTCGTTTGCATCAGCAGCAAGTATTTGGCCTGACCGTGCCGTTGATCACCAAATCCGACGGCACCAAGTTTGGTAAAACGGAAGGTGGCGCGGTCTGGCTGGATGCGAAAAAGACCAGTCCGTATAAATTCTATCAGTTCTGGATCAATACCGCGGATGCGGACGTTTACCGCTTCCTGAAGTTCTTCACTTTTATGAGTATTGAAGAGATCAATGCGCTGGAAGAAGAAGACCGGAATAGCGGCAAGGCGCCACGCGCTCAGTACGTTTTGGCCGAGCAGGTGACCCGTATGGTACACGGCATGGAAGGTTTAGCCGCCGCGCAGCGTATCACTAAGAGCCTGTTTTCCGGCAGTCTGAATGAGATGACGGAAGCAGACTTTGAACAGTTAGCGCAGGATGGCATGCCATTTGTCGAGCTGGAGCGGGGAGACGATCTACAGCAGGCGATGGTGGCGGGCGATTTGGCGCCTTCCCGTGGTCAGGCACGTAAATTGATCGACGCTAAAGCGGTCAGCATCAATGGCGAGCTACAGCCAGACACCGAGTACGCTTTTGCGGCGACGGACAGACTTTATGACCGTTTTACGTTATTACGTCGCGGTAAGAAAAACTATTGTCTGGTCGTCTGGAAATAAATTATCTTAACGGGCCGGGGTGACCGGCCTTTCTCTTTGGCAAGGTATCATGAAAAATATTCTTTCTATTCAGTCGCATACTGTTTATGGTCATGCAGGCAACAGTGCGTCTGAATTCCCTATGCAGCGTATGGGCGCAAACGTTTGGCCGCTGAATACCGTCCAGTTTTCTAACCACACACAGTATGGACACTGGACGGGCATGGTGATGCCCGCCGAGCATTTGAACGACATTGTTAAAGGGATTGCGGATATCGACCGCCTGAAAACCTGTGACGCGGTGTTGAGTGGCTATCTGGGTTCAGCAGAGCAAGGCGAGCAAATTCTCGCTATCGTCCGTCAGGTCAAGCAGGCTAACCCCAATGCCTGGTACTTCTGCGACCCGGTGATGGGGCATCCGGAAAAAGGTTGTATCGTCGCGCCCGGCGTCACGGAGTTTCATGCCCGTGGGTCATTACCGGCCAGCGATATCATTGCGCCAAATCTGTTGGAGCTGGAAATGCTCAGCGGTCATGCGGTCAGCAATGTGGAACAGGCGGTTGCCACGGCGCGTGAGCTGATTGCGCGAGGGCCTAAAATTGTGCTGGTGAAGCATCTTTCCCGCGCGGGTCAGCGCAGTGATCGTTTTGAAATGTTGCTGATCACTGCCAGTGAAGCCTGGCACATTAGCCGTCCGCTGGTGGACTTCGGCGTGCGTCAGCCGGTCGGCGTTGGCGATCTGACCAGCGGATTGTTACTGGTGGATCTGCTACAGGGCAAAGCGCTGAAAGAAGCCCTGGAACACGTGACGGCCGCAGTATATGAAGTGATGCTGAAAACCCATCAAATGGGTGAATATGAATTGCAACTGGTCGCAGCCCAGGAAGGGATCGCTAACCCGCAGCAGCATTTCGAGGCGGTAAAACTGTAACCTGCCAGCCCCCTGTACGGCGTTTAAGCGGCACAGGGGGACGATTCAGAGTCCTTCCGCCTTGAGCGCGTCGGATACCGCAGGACGAGCGGCGACCCGGGCAAACCATGTGTTCAGCGTCTGCATTTCTGACAGGTCCAACTGGACAGCTCGCGCCCAGCGCATCACGGTAAACAGGTAAGCATCTGCGAGGGTGAAATTCAGCCCCATCAGCCAGTGTTTCTCCTTCAGTTCCGCATTGACCCAGGCAAATTTATTCACCAGTTGTTGACGCAAAACGGTTTTAAAATCATCTGGCGTGGTGGGGCGAAACAGTGGCGAGAAGGTTTTGTGCAGCTCGGTGGCAATAAAATTCAGCCATTCCAGCGTATGGTAGCGCGTCATGCTGCCGACGGGAGCCAGTAACTGGCGATCGGGTTTTAGATCAGCCAGATATTGTGCGATAGCCGTACCTTCCGTCAGGACAGATTGATCATCAAACTGCAATGTCGGCACCTGACCTTTAGGATTGATCAGCAGAAAATTCTCACCTTGCTCCGTTACTTTGGTCTGTAAATCGACTTTAACCAGCGTAAAGTCCAGCCCTGTTTCCCGCAGGATAATATGGGGGGAGAGCGAACAGGCGCCAGGCTTAAAGAACAGTTTCATGACATGCTCCTTTCATGGTAATAGCAATATGATATTCAAGGGCGCCGGGGCTCTGACTGTATTCATCATGTGTCCCGGTCAACAGCTTTATTCCGTCCGGCTAACGGCCTGGCGTGGAAATTTGCACCAGGCTAATGTATCACTCTGATCCTGATGCCGGTGCAAGGTTATCGTCATTCCTTCATCTCCGTCTTACGGTAAGGTGGATGATGCCGGGAAGGTTTTTTCAGCTTAATGCCGCAAGTCAGAAAAGTCAGTTTTATTTGTCGTGACTTAATTCGGGGCGGTGTACTTGAATGTATCCAGTTCAGGTAACTTAAGGCGAGCCAGATCCCAAAATGCGCGAACTCTTGCGGGCATATATTTTACGTTTTCCTCTGGCAGCAGTTGGGGCAAGGGCGGGTAGAACGTTACTGGACCGTGACGCCGGAAAAGATTTTACGGCTGCGTCAACGGCTACCCGCCATCGGGAGCGGGGTTGAATATGCCGACACCACACTGGCGGCCGCTCAGCCACCCCAGGATTCATGGCCGTGGCATGTGGGGAAGGGCGACATGGCTGTCACCCTGTTAACAGATTGATTTGGCGTTACTGGCGCGTCATGCGGTTCAGCTTTGGCGCGGTCAGCAGCATCAGTACGGCAATGACGCCGGTAGCAATACCAATCTGCTGGAACACCGTGCTGTACACCTGTAGGGACTGCAGGGGATCGGTGATATTTTCGGGTACCGCCATCAGATTAGCCACTTTTCCGGCAATCATTGCGGCACCTGCGGTGGTCAGAAACCACGCTCCCATGATAAAGCCCATCAGACGCTGCGGAACCAGTTGCGCGACCATCGCCAGGCCCAGTCCGGAGATCATCAGCTCGCCGACGCTCTGTAAAGCATAACTAAGGATCAACCAGTTGGCAGATACAATCCCCATGTGGTTAGCGAACTTCGCCCCCAGTGGCAGCACCAGGAAGGCGGCGGAACATAGCAGCATGCCGAACGCAAACTTGTACGGCATTGGCAGGCGGTCTCCCAGTTTGTTATATACCGCCGCCAGGATTGGGCTGAAAATCATAATCCAGAATGGGTTCAGCGCCTGATACTGTTCGGCTTCAAACGCAATACCTAAAATGTTGTGTTCAACGTTACGGATAGCGAAGAAATTCAGTGAGGTTGGCATCTGCATATACAGCACGAAGAACACCACCGCTTCCAGCATCAGCAGGAAGGCGACGATCATCTGACGACGGGCGGCGCCCTTCAGTTTACAGGTCTCTTTCGCGAAAATGATCACAATCCCCGCGGTGACCAGCGTCAGCACCAGACGGGCAATACTCTGATTATGCAGTAGCCAGTTGGCAATAGTAATCAACACCACAATGCCCAGCAGGGTAGCCAGCAGTTTACCGAGATGCAACGGCGCAAAGTCAGGTGCGGAACCGTATCCCTTGACCCACTTACGGCACAACATAAAGTTCACCAGGGTTATCAGCATGCCGACCACGGACAGCGAGAAGGCGACGCTCCAGCCATAATGAGCGGCCAGCCACGGGGTGGCCAGCATTGAGAAGAATGAACCGATGTTGATAGCCATGTAATACATGGTAAAGGCGCCATCGAGGCGAGGATCGTCTTTCGCGTAGCAGGTGGAGAGTAATGAAGACGGGTTGGCTTTAAACAGACCATTGCCGACGGCAATCGTCGCCATGCCAAGATAAACCAGACTGAGGTCATGGCCAGAAAAGGCCACCAGCGAGTAGCCCAGCGCTAGCACCAGCGTACCCAGGACGATAACCCTCTTGGTCCCCAGCACCTTATCCCCAAGCCAGCCGCCGACGGCAACCAGGCCATAAACCAGCGCACTGAAGGAAGAGAACAGGGTGATGGACTCGGCTTCGGACATACCCAGCATCTTGACCAGATAAACCGCCATGATGCCTTGCAGGCCATAGTAACCAAAACGTTCCCATAGTTCGATTGAGAAGATCAGATAAAACGATTTGGGTTGCTTAAACGCATTGAGGCTTGCCGCCTCGGGATGTTTGTTTGCAGTAGACACTGTCACCTCAGAAGTCACGAATATGATTCGATACAAAAATTAAGTCGGGTTCATATAAGTTGGGCATGCGCCGCATAGTTATAAAACAGGAAAAATAGCGCCCAATTTTGCCTGTTATTTTCATGCGGGCAAGTTTTTTTTCATATGTCAAATTAAAGAGGGTTTTTATGTTAATGTTTTGTTTTTTTAATTTTATTAAGCGTTAACAACTGGATTGATTATTAAATTCACGATAAATGACTTAATCAGAGCTGATTGCGTTTATGTGTAGAGTTCCTCTTTTTATATATTAATAATAGGATGAAAATATAAATTAATTAATATTAACGATATTTATAATCAATAAAATCGTTTAAATAGTTTAAAAGTAATATTTCTTAATTTGGCACTCAGGACTGGCGTTATCTGCAGCGCGGATAACGAAGCGGATCGTTAAAAAATCCGCATATTACTCATTGAAAAATAAGTGATTAGATAGCTAAATTTATTATTGATTGAACGTTCAATATAAAATAACTATAATGATAACCATTCAATCACTGAAAACGATGAATCGATGCCAAAAATTGGAATGAAAGCCCTTCGCCAGGCGCAACTGATCAACGCCACATTAACGGTCATTGATCGTGTCGGTCTGGCTGATGCCAGTCTGGCGCTGATCGCCAAAGAAGCCGGGGTCTCAACCGGAATTGTCAGCCATTATTTCGGGGACAAAAATGGACTGCTGGATGCCTGCATGCGGCAGATCCTTGCTAATTTGTATCAGGTCGTTGAACGTTATCGTCAGCAGGCGGCAGACCAACCTGAAACGCAGATCCGCGCGATTATTGATGGCAACTTTGACCCGTCGCAAATGGGTGGACCGGTGCTGAAAACGTGGCTGGCTTTCTGGAGCAGCAGCCTGCACCAGCCGGACCTGCAACGCTTGCAGCGTATCAATGACCGGCGACTGTATTCCAACCTGACGGCGCAATTCGCCCGGGTGTTGGGAGCGGAGCAGGCTCGCCACGCAGGCGCCAGTCTGGCGGCACTGATTGACGGCCTGTGGCTGCGGATGACGCTGGCGCCGCAATCGATGACGCTGACCGTGAATAATGCTCGCCAGCTTTGCTACCAAAATCTCGCGTTATGGCTTTCATTCCCAGAGAAATAACCCCCATAAGAGAGGACATATGGCCGATATGCAACGCCGTGGACTGTACATTAATGGTCGGGAAGAGGCCGGTCATGGTGAAATATTCACCACAATTAACCCCGCTAATGGCGAGATACTGGCCGGGATAACTGCGGCCAGCCAACAGGATATCAATCGTGCGGTTGCTTCTGCCGCTGCGGGACAGCGCGTCTGGCGCAGTTACACGCCGGTAGAACGCAGCCGTGTACTGTTAAACGCGGTGGCGCTTTTACGTGAACGTAACCAGTCATTAGCGGAGTTAGAAACCCGTGATACCGGTAAGCCAGTCAGCGAAACTGCGGCAGTGGACATCGTTACCGGCGCTGATGTACTGGAATATTATGCCGGTCTGGCTGTCGCGATAGAAGGCGAATCCATCCCGCTGCGTGACAGCGCGCTGATTTATACCCGGCGTGAACCACTGGGCATTTGTGCCGGCATTGGCGCGTGGAACTATCCGATTCAGATTGCGTTGTGGAAAAGTGCGCCAGCGCTGGCGGCTGGCAACGCGATGATCTTCAAACCCAGTGAAGTGACGCCGCTCAGCGCACTGGAACTGGCGAAAATTTTTACCGAAGCCGGCCTGCCGGATGGCGTATTCAACGTGGTTCAGGGAGCCGCTGCCGTGGGGCAGGGACTGAGCCAGCATCCTGCGATTGCTAAAGTTTCTTTCACCGGTGAAGTGAATACCGGCAAACGGGTGATGGCCGATGCCGCACTGGCAAATCTCAAATCAGTGACCATGGAACTGGGCGGTAAATCACCCCTGATAATCTTTGAAGACGCGGAACTGGAACGGGCGGTTGACGGCGCGATGATGGCTAATTTTTACAGCAGTGGGCAGGTCTGTACCAACGGCACCCGGGTGTTTGTTCATCGCACTGTGCTTGCCGCTTTTGAACAGCGTTTACTGGAAAAAATGGCGGCAATTAAGTGCGGCGACCCGTTAGATCCTCACGTTAACTTCGGTCCGCTGGTCAGTGAACAACATTGCCAGAAAGTCCTTTCCTACTTACGTCTCGGCAGAGAAGAGGGTGCCCGCCTGCTGACGGGGGGGACGCGTCTCACCGACGGAAAACTGGCGTCTGGCTGTTTCATCGCGCCAACGGTGTTCTCTGATTGTACCGATGAGATGCGTATTGTGCAGGAAGAGATCTTTGGCCCGGTGATGAGCGTGCTGGTGTTCGATGATGAACAGGAAGTCATTACGCGCGCCAACAATACCGAGTACGGGCTGGCGGCAGGCGTGTTCACCACGTCTCTCAATCGAGCGCATCGGGTTATCCATCAGCTCGAAGCCGGGATCTGCTGGGTCAATAGCTGGGGAGAATCACCGGCGCCGATGCCGGTAGGTGGCTACAAGCAGTCAGGGGTTGGCCGTGAAAATGGCATTGAGACGCTGCATCACTACACCCGCACTAAATCGATTCTGATCGAAATGGGCGATTATCCGTCCGCGTTCTGAGCGTGACGTGCTCAATCTATTGATTATTTTGCCTGCGGTTTACCCGCCGCAGCAGTCTGGAGGTTTAATGCAGAAATTTGATTACATTATTATTGGCGCGGGTTCAGCAGGTAACGTGCTGGCCACACGGTTGACTGAGGATGCTGACGTATCGGTACTTTTGCTGGAAGCGGGCGGGAAAGATCACCGCTGGGACTTCCGTACCCAAATGCCAGCCGCTTTAGCTTATCCCTTACAGGGTAAACGTTATAACTGGGCTTTTGTCACCGAGCCTGAGCCGCATATGAACCACCGTTGCATGGAATGCGGACGAGGCAAAGGGCTGGGCGGTTCCTCGTTGATCAACGGAATGTGCTACATCCGCGGTAATGCGCTGGATTACGACCACTGGGCGAAAAAAGACGGCCTGGAAAATTGGTCTTATCTCCATTGCCTGCCGTATTTTCGTCAAGCGGAGAAACGCGATATTGGCGAAAACGACTACCACGGCGGCGAAGGTTACCTGAACGTTACGACGCCAAAAGCAGGGAATAATCCGTTGTTCCACGCCTTCGTCGCCGCGGCAAAGCAGGCTGGTCATCATCAAACCGACGATCTGAACGGTTACCGTCAGGATGGCTTTGGCCCGATGGATCGTACTGTTACGGCGCAGGGGCGTCGCTCAAGTACTGCCAGAGGATATCTGGATGTCGCGAAGCTGCGACCAAACCTGCGCATCATTACTCATGCGCAGACTGACCGTATCCTGTTCGACGGTAAAACCGCGACCGGTGTGTGCTGGTTACGCGGCGGCAAAGAGGAACAGGCACATGCCACGCGTGAAGTGCTGTTGTGTGCCGGGGCGATCGCTTCGCCACAGATTTTACAACGCTCAGGCGTTGGCCCACAAGAATGGCTGCGCGAGCTGGACATTACGGTGGTTCACCCCTTACCTGGGGTGGGACGTAATCTGCAGGACCATCTTGAGGTGTATATGCAGTACCGCTGTAAAAAACCGCTGAGCCTGTACCCTGCGTTGCAATGGTGGAATCAGCCCGCGATTGGTGCCGAATGGTTGTTTAACGGTACGGGAATTGGGGCCAGCAATCAATTTGAGGCGGGCGGCTTTATCCGTAGTGACGACCAGCCGGACTGGCCGGATTTACAGTATCACTTTCTGCCGGTGGCGATTAATTACAATGGCAGCAGTCCGGTAAAAGAACACGGTTTCCAGGTACACGTTGGCCCAATGCGCTCAATGAGCCGTGGCCGGGTGAAGCTGACGTCGAAGCACCCCTTTGCGCCGCCCTCAATCTTATTCAACTATATGTCGCAACCGCGTGACTGGGTGGAGTTTCGTAACGCGGTGCGCCTGACGCGTGAAATAATGCGCCAGCCCGCGCTGGCCGAATACTGCGGCGACGAAATTCAGCCCGGTACCGCGGTACAGACTGACCAACAAATTGATGCCTTCATTCGTGACCATGCAGAAACGGCTTATCATCCTTGTGGTAGTTGCGCGATGGGTAACGATGAGATGGCAGTGGTGGATGCAGAAGGACGCGTCCATGGAATACAGCGTCTGCGGGTGGTGGATGCATCCATTATGCCGCAGATCCCGACGGGCAACCTCAATGCCCCGACGGTGATGATCGCTGAGAAAATCGCCGATCTGATCCGGGGGCGTGTACCGCTGGCGGCTGCAACGGTGCCGTACTATCAGTTGCGAGGTGACAAGGCTTACGCGAAGGCTGAACGGGTCTGATCCGCTGTATTCTGGCAAAAGATTGCCGGACGGACATCAACCCGGGTCCTGAGTGGATTTTAGTTTTCGCTGAGGAGATACATGGGATGGCAGGTTTGTCGCCAGAATATCGTCACCGGTGGCGAAGGTATTCACCACCGGTGGATGAGCGCAAAAGCGGAGGCCGCGTTTCAACTGACTATCACGTCAGATGTTAGCCCTGATGGGGTGAGGTTGTCGCTGCCGCGCTACTCACTAGCCTGCGAGATACCCGCTGCATTCGGCGAAGTACTGGACGTCGTTGCCGTGGTGGTATTTTCGGTGCTGATCGGGGCCGCGTTCGGCGAGGTGCTGGACGTCGTTGCGGTGGCGGTATTTTCGGTGCTGACCGGGGCGGCGTTCGGTGAGGGACTGGACGTCGTTGCGGTGGTGGTATTTTCGGTGCCCGTTGTCGTCACTGTAATTGATGGGGTCGCGGGTATAACGTCAGAAGCCGGAGCCGCTGATGCCGGTACCCGAGTGGCCGCCCCAGCCGTAAAGGCTGGCTTGTCTTTCAAAACAGAATACGTGACGTGCTGCACTTTATTCTGCACGGCGGTAATCTCGACAGGCGGAATAGTTACGCGCCCCAAACCATACAGTGTTGGCACATAACCGCCAATTTGATGCGTGCCTTCCGTCAAATGTAAATCTGTCGTCTTCCCGGGCTGTAGTGGCGCGGCATCCACGCCGTCAACAGTGACAATAATCGATGACCCATCATCCGTTCGGCTGATAATATGTGAAATAGAGACCTGTGCGGGTCCGTTTGCCAGCTTTTGCGTGGCGGGGTGTTCATCCGTTGTTGAAACTTGTGCACAGCCAGTCAGCGTCAGAGCAGCCGCAATGGCGGCCAGGGTAAACCGATGAACCATAATGCCTCGTTGTTGTTACTGCTCCAAAACCGTCTATTTTAACCAGTCCCGCCCGGCAGTGACAGTAGAGGCTCTGTTCGGTTGCTTTTAAAATTATGAACAGATGTGAAATACTTAGCTGTCTCCTGACAGTCCGTGTCCCGATTAGCGGGATCATGGCAAGTACGATTCTCCCAGCGTCAGCATCAGTCGATTAACCCAGGCGAAAAAGGCGGTTCTGTCGCATTAACGGAGGATGGTTGCCAAAAGTTGTGTTGACTGTTTTTCATACAGTCAACAGGTAAAACTGTTCAGCCGGGGACAGCCCGTCTCCGTCCGGATGCTCATATTGCCCTTTGCGTATCATGTGGAGCAGCTCAATTCCCGCCAGGAGGATCTGCGCCAGCCGGAATGATTTGAATCCGGTCATCAGCTTTATCCTCCGTTTGATGTTACGGTGCTCCTGCTCAACCAGATTATTCAGATACTTACTCTGCCTGATGGTGATACTTTTCTCTTTTTCCTTACCTGCATTGAGTGTGGCCAGTGCCGCTGTATTAGCGACACTCTTATCGATGGTTACCACCTCTGGTTCGTCATGCTGGCGAAGGGCTTTGCGGAAGAAACGCAGGGCTGCTGCGGCATCCCGTTTAGCCGTCAGCAAAAAGTCGATGGTCTGAGCTTCAGTATCGACCGCACGGTACAGATATTTCCACTGGCCCCTGACCCTGATGTCCGTTTCATCCATTCGCCACCGGCACCCCACGGCACGTTTATACCGGCGGAACGCCTTATCCAGCAGCGGGACAAGACGAATGACCCAGCGGTGAAGCGTGGAATGATCGACGATGATACCCCGCTCTGCCATCATCTCCTCCAGATTGCGCAGGCTCAGGGAATAAGCCAGATACCAGCGAACACACTGAGCAATTATATCGACGGGATAATGCAGGCGTTTGAAGGATTTTTGGATCAGGGGCATGGTCAGCAATATCATAAAAAAACAGCAGATTACCAGAATATCTGCTTAATGCGACAGAACCAGGTACTGCATTCCAAACCGATTCAGGACTGGATCCGTGCCAAATATAAAGGTGCGGTGATCCCGGTGAATAACTGATAACAGGAAAAGGCCGGAGTCATTCGGTCTCTTTGTGTGGACTTTTTATCATTTCCCGGCATGTTGTCTATTCAGCCAGAGAATGTGCGGAGGAGGGGATGAGTCCTTGTTGATGTCGGGATTTTACATTATGTCTGAAAATATATAACCAGAAGCTGCTAATGCAGCTAATAAAGTATAAATAATGACATTTCATCAAATAATCTTTTAACATTTCCACTAAAAATAGTTAGACTTGCCATCAACCCGAAGTCTGTATAGTGGAATACCTGACTTGCTCACACTGTATCGTCTGTCTCAACGCCGCCTGCCAGCTCTGATTGCCCTGATGGCTATCCTGATGCTGTTTATCGCGCCAGAGGTTTCGAAAACGCTGGAGCACCGGCAGGTGCGAGCGGCATATGAAACCTCGTCAGCGGTGATGGGCGAGATGGATATGGGCATGATGCCGATGGATCATGGGATGAAACACCCTGTGACCAGCGCATCCCCCGATGAGATGACCGGTCATGCCGGGAACCCGGTTGCGCATGGGAAGCGTAGCGACGAGGGAATAATGGATGATTTCGCCTGTGGCTACTGCCAGTTGTTGGTACATTCTCCCCTGCTGGCCTGGGTGTTGGCCGCGCTTATCCTTCTGCTGTTTCTTATTACTCGGGTTGCTCCTTCACTGTTATCGCCCGCTCCCCCCATGACTTTCTTCCCCGGTATTTCACAACCCAGAGCGCCGCCTGCGGTTTAATATTTCATAGCGATAAAATTAGAACGTTATTTTCGCAACATCACGCGATGAAACGGGAAAATTAAATATGCGCGACGCGCAGGATGTACTACGCCTTAAATAAATATTCGGTGAGTGAAAAAGATAAATCACAGGATTTTATTGCGCAGACGTCAATGAATACCCTTGTTACCGGGGTTGTCTGGTATTTCATCAGTAATGAAATCGGATCCCGTCAGGGGCGTGTCTGAATTATCTGTTCTGACCCGGTTGTCAGGATTCTATTTTATCTAAGGAGAAGTGATATGTTCGTGCATCTGAAAAAAGCCATTGCCACCGCTGCCGTGTTGGCGACATTGATCGTTTCGCAACAGGCGCTTGCTCATGCTCATCTGGCCAGTGCCGTACCGGCCGATAAAGCGGTTATCAGTACATCGCCCACCGCCCTGACACTCACCTTCACCGAAGGTGTGGAGCCAAATTTCAGTGGTGTCATGCTGATAGGCGCTGATGGTGCGATGGTGAGTACCGGTAAACTTAGCGTTGATAAGGCGGACAATAAAGTGGCCACGGTACCGCTGAACGCGCCATTAAAAGCGGGTAGTTACGTGGTTGACTGGCATGTACTGTCGGTTGATGGTCACAAAACCAAAGGCAGCTACAACTTCACACTGAAATAGCCCATAGTGCGGACGTTAATCACGTTGACGTCCGCAGTGGTGTGTTAATGCAGTAAAGCTAATGCGAACTTTTCCCGCCCAGGATGTACAGAGTGAAAGACGCCATAAAATTCGCGCATATTATCACCACTCAGACAGGAACATTTTCCATGCAGAGAAAAGAAACGAAGCAATTTATTTTTGCGGTAGTGATAGTGCTTATTGTTGCCCTGACCATCATGTCTAAGGCGATGATCGGCGGAGCAATTGATGAATACCACTTGCCATTGAGCGACTGGTCTGTCGAAATGTTGGTCACTCAGTTATTCATGATAGTGGTCTACTCGATGGTCTTTACCGGCCTGTTCTCCATCCCCCTGTGGTACTGGTTTTTAGGGGGAGAGAAGACAGACGAGGGCTAAGTTGCAATCTGATTGTCTTAGTCAACAGAAATGTTGACGGCCAATCATCACGGCAGGCCACGCTATCCGTGGCCTGATCGTTTTTTAATAACCATTTAGTCAAGAAGATGGCGTTATTACCTCCTTCGGGCCCCTCAATTTTGAATAATGTTGACTGTATGGTTTCGCCCGTCATCAAGCAGGGGGATCCTGTCATCTGGGAGCATTACGCCATCCATTGCAACGCGATATGCTCCGCTGTCACGCGAGACCGAGATGTCATACTGACTCTCACCCTGTTGATATGTCATGCTGAGTGAGGGCCAGTCATGCGGCAACTTAGCATGTACCGTGATCGTCTCACCGTAACGTTTAATGCCCAGTAATTCTTCTGTCAGCAGGCGATATGCCCAGCCTGCTGAACCGGTATACCAGCTCCATCCTCCACGCCCGGTGTGTGGAGAAGCGCTATATACATCGGCACTCATGACGTAAGGCTCAACTTTATACCGTTCTACATCACTGGCATTCAGCGCATGGTTTATTGGATTAATCATCGACCACAACTGCCAGGCACGCGCAGTATTACCCATCCGGGCAAAAGCCATTACCGCCCAGATAGCCCCATGCGTATATTGTCCGCCGTTTTCCCGGACGCCTGGCAGATAACCCTGAATGTAGCCAGGATTCGGCCCGTGACCATCGAACGGCGGCGTTAACAGTTTAATCAGTCCCGTATCGTTTTCTACCAGATGCTCATCCAGGGCCTGCATGGCCTGGGCGCTACGTGCAGGATCAGCCGCTCCGGACAGTACGGACCAACTTTGCGCAATCGCATCAATCCGGCAATCCTGCGATGTCGTGGAACCCAGGGGGGGGCCATCATCAAAATAGCCACGTCGGTACCATTTTCCGTCCCAGGCGGCGGTCTCAAGATTTTGCTGTAAGCGCGATGCTTCCCTGTGGCACAGCGAAGCAACATCGCGGTCCTGACGTTGTTCTGCAAGGTCGGCGAAACGCTGCAAGATGTCGTACAGGAAGAATCCCAACCAGATACTTTCACCTTTACCTTCGATGCCGACCCGGTTCATCCCGTCATTCCAGTCTCCTGTGCCCATGAGCGGTAAACCATGCTGCCCGAATTGCAGGCCGTGCCGGATGGCTTTTACGCAGTGTAGCCACAGTGTCTCTTCCATCGCACTGATCGTGGGCTTATCGTAGACGGATTCTTCACCTGCGTGGAGCGGGCGACCTTCAAGATAAGGTATGCGTTGTTCGAGCACTCCGGCGTCTCCCGTTGTTTCCACATAGTGACACACAGCCAGCGGGAGCCAGAGATAGTCATCCGAGCAGCGTGTGCGCACGCCATTTCCAAGAGGAGGATGCCACCAGTGTTGTACATCGCCCTCGATAAACTGCCGTGATGCACAGCGCTCAATCTGTTTGCGCAGCAATTTCGGCGCGGCGTGACTCAATGCCAGGGTGTCCTGTAACTGGTCCCGGAAACCAAATGCGCCACCGGACTGGTAGTATCCACTGCGGGCCATGAGGCGACAGGCTATCGTCTGGTACAGTAGCCAGCCATTCACCAGTAAATTAACGGTGGTATCAGGGGTGTTGACCACGATTTTATCGAGCACATGGTGCCAGTATTGGTGAACATGGCGCAGTTCTTCGCGGACGGCATTTTCGTTCAGATAGCGAGTCAGCGTCGCCTGGGCCTGGGCCGGGTCTTCGCCCACGCCGAGGACAAAAATAAATGTTTTCTGATCGCCATCAATTAAGGTGGTCGCAGACTGGACCGCGCCGCAGGGATCGAGGCCTGCGCCTGTTTTATCGGACAGCTTGCGCAAACCCATTGCTGCTGGTTTTTGCAACGAACCGTTGCGACCAATAAACTCGCGGCGATCACCCGTCAACGAACAGTGAACGCCCGTGACGGCGAAGAATGCGGTGCGTCCACCGCCGTTTGCGCCGTAAAAGTTGTTCGCCATAACGCCGCAGCCGCCTGCGATGCTAGCCGCATGGGTGACGATGTGCAGGGCGGATGGCGTTCGTGATTCACCGAGTGTCCATTCCACGTAGCCGGTGACGGACAGTTTACGTGTTCGCCCTGAGTTGTTGCTGAGCGTCAGGATTGCCAGTTTAACCGGTGCCTGTTCGGCAACCAATACCGTCATCTCGCTGTCGATGCCGCTCTCCCGGTGGGAAAATATGCTGTAGCCGAAACCATGACGAGACAAATAGTCTCCCTGCCCACGTCGTGGCAAAGTGGTTGGCGACCAGCATACGCCGCTCTCTTCGTCACGCAGGTAAAACGCTTCGCCGCTGCGATCGCTGACGGGATCGTTTTCCCACGGTGTTAACCGATATTCATGGGCATTCTCATACCAGCTGTAGGCCTGTCCCGCTTCAGACAGCACGCTGCCGAAACAGGGGTTAGCCAGTACATTTGACCAGGGGGCCGGTGTCGGCTCATTCTCCCTGAGCACAATCTGATACTCACGACCGTCCTGAGAAAAACCACCGTAACCGTTAAAATGCAGTAGCTGGCTGGTATCCGGCGACCAGGGGCGGTGCTGATTTATGCCTGGCTCAGGGTGAGGGATAAATAGCTGTGTCGCGGTGAGTACGGTATGAAGACGCTGACTGAGCTGTTCGTTCAGCCCTCCTGCGCGGTCATCAAGACTGATGTGAGCGACGCTGATTAAAAGTAGTTTGTCTTCAGCGGACAGGTGTTCGCTGTTACGGACAAAGATCCCACCAGATTTATCCAGCAGACTGGCCTCAGAGCGGGCATAAATCAGGTCCAGGATCTGGTGTTGCAGCGCCTGTTGGTAGCCGCCTGGTCGGTCATTCAGGATCACTAAATCCACTGACAGTCCTTTCAGATGCCAGTAGCGGTGCGCCTGAATAAGCGTGGTAATGGACGGGATACTCTCCTCGCTGGTGACACTGAGCAGCACGATTGGCAGGTCACCAGAAATGGCCCAGCCCCACAGACCGGACTGACCGCGGCGGTTACGGCTGATTATCTGGCTGTCTGCGCGCAGTTCCGGACAGGGATAAAGCACCGCGCTGGCGAGACGGTTAAATAGCGCGGCATCGTCTTCATTGGCGTTCATTTGTCGTAATACCGCCAGACTGTGCGACCAGGCCAGTTCAAAGACGCGGTCAGCGATATGGTGATCACGGTATTTTTCCAGCAGCGCCAGGCTGAGCTGGCGACTCTCGCTAATGCCATACACGATATCAATCGTCACCGACTGTCCGGGCTGAAGGATGATGGACTGTCGTATCGCCAGTATCGGATCCAGCACAGAACCAGATGTGTTGCTGAGCTGTTTGCCTGAACTGACCGCCAGCGCATCAGCCGGACTCCTGCCGCGCCCGAGAAATTTCGCTCGATCAGTTTCAAATGAGAGGTTGTTCCGGTCATCACCATGTACCACCATCATGTGAAACAACCAGGGGCTTGCTTCATCCGGGGAACGTGGTCGTCGGTGGCACAAAATAGCCTCCAGGGCGGGCGCCAGCTCGGTCTGGATGAACAAATTGCTGAACGACGGATGTGCCAGGTCGCTGACGGCAGGGGCCAGCGCCACTTCTGTGTAGGTCGTCAGGTCAATCGTGCGCGGCTTACGGCCATGATGCGTCAGCGTGACCCGACGCAGTTCAATATCGTCTTCAGGCGACACCACCACCTGTGTCCTGACGTTAAGCGTGTCGAAAGTACGTTTAAATTCAGCCCCTGAATCGGTGAATATCACTTCGTCTTTATCGGCGGCGTGATGAGTGGGTTGCCAGGTATTGCTCCACACTTCGCCGGTTTGCGGATCACTGATATAGCAGAATGCTCCCCAGTTATCGCGGGTGGCGTCGCTGCGCCAGCGCGTGAGGGCCAGACCGTTCCAGCAACTGTAACCGCCGCCGGTATGGCTCATCATCAGGTGGTAATGGCCGTTGGACAACAGTTGAACTTCGGGGACTGGCCGGTCTGCTTCGGTGAACATCCGTGGCTCATAGTGAACAGGTTTGACTCTTCCCTCATGAGACTCAAAATGACGGCGCGGGGCGTAGAGATCGACTGCGTCCGGCACCCGTTCCTGTAACAGTATGCTTGCTGACTGGAACGTGGGGCTGGACATAAATCGTTCTGCCATGGGGGCGTCAAACAATACGTGCGCCAGTGCCTGGAACGCCATTCCCTGATGATGAGCCATCCATGACTGCACCACAGCGTACAATTGTCCGGTTGCCAGGCGTGAGGGAGTATAGTCCAGCGCTTCATAAAAACCGTACTCGCCGTGAGCCCCGTTTTTTTCCAGAACGAGCAGATTTTCACAGGCTTTTTGCGCAGAGACCATCAATGCCAGCAATGTGGCGTATGGGGCGACAACCATATCGTCGGCCAGACCCCGCCGCAGGCCTAGGCCAGGTACGCCAAAGGCCTGATATTGGTAATTTTTTTGAAGATCAAATGCATGATAGCCGGACTCCGAAACGCCCCATGGCACCCCACGCTCTTTTCCCCAGTGTATCTGACGCAGAACCGCCGACTGGCTCATTTTGTCGAGCAGGCTGCCGGGCCAGGTGGGCATCACCAGATTAGGCATCAGATATTCAAACATTGAGCCGCTCCAGGACATCAATGCTGTTTCTTTATCAATCGTGGTGAATAACCTTCCCAGCGCGTACCAGCTTTTGAGCGGTAGTTGGTTAGTCGCAACGGCGAGAAAACTGGTCAGACGAATTTCGGATGGCAACAGGTCGTAGTCACTTTTATCCCGGATATTGCTGTCGCAGTTGTAGCCAATGCACAACAGGCCGGTGACTTCGCTGTACAGAAAGGTGAAATCCATACGTGCATGTTCATTCAGCCGCTGTTCCAGCTCAGTGATGATGTCCAGACGCATGCGTGCCAGCGCGATCACTGATGGCGGAGGTGAGCCTTCGCCAATAAATGTTGCCTGGGCAAGCCAGTGCAATGACGGCAATGCCTGCGCCCCATATGTCGGCGTTAACCAGCCAAGGAGATGAGACCATTCATGGCACAGCAGACTCAGCTGATGCTGTAGACGCGCGATCCAGCGCAGGATAAGTGGGTCCTGGTGGTGGCTCAACGCAGACAGATGATGGCTTTGTGTCGACATGTTTTTGAGTTCGGCAGACAACTGTTCCGCAGGCAGCGAAGCTGCATTGAGACAATGCTCACGCAGCAGTTGCAGATTGCCAGGGGCGTTTGGCCCCCAGTGTTTTTCCAGAATACCCAGGGTATCGTCCAACCCGGCCAGCATCTGTGCGCGGTTTAATATCGGCTGAGTGCGCATGGCGGAAAGCCCTTCACGCAGGGTCAGTAAATGCCCGGCCATATTGCCGCTGTCGACGCTTGAAACATAGCGCGGACTGAGCGGGGCGAGGGTGCGGGTGTCGTACCAGTTATACAAATGACCGCGGAAATGCTCCATTTTGTCCATGGAGTCCAGGGTGAGCGTTACGCGCCGCAACACCTCGCCAGTGGGCAGGTAGCCAAAATCCCATGCCGTCAGGTTGGCCAGCAGCGACAGACCAATGTTGGTGGGGGAGGTACGGTGCGCGACGACCGGTTGCGGTATTTCTTGATAGTTGTCAGGTGGAAGCCAGTTCTCTTTGGCTGTGGCGAAGGTCTCAAAAAAGGCCCAGATTTCACGGCTCGTCTGGCGTAATAACTGTTTTTGTTCTTTCGTCGGCGAAAATACGGTATGGGCAGGCTGGCGGCTCATCCAGCTCAGTAGTAGCGGCGCCAGACACCATAAAATACCGACCAGCAATGCGAACGCTGAGAAAGAAGGGGCGAAATACACGGTCAGGACGGTTAATGCTGTGCCGCAGGCCACATTCAGCCACATCACACGGTAAAAGCGGAGGGGGGAGGTTTTTTTCTGATCATCATCCGGACGGTAGCGGGCCCACTGATTGAGGTTGTGCTGGCTCACACCCAGGCGCCACAGCGTGACGATAATGGCGTATAACGAGTAGCCAGCTTCATGCGGCAATGTGACAAAATTCACCCCTGTCCGGGACAGGCGCTTCAACGCGCTGGCGGCAACCAACAGTAAATGCGCTGTCACGGCACGAGGTGCTGGTTTATGGATAAGAGCATGGGCGACACTCAGTGCCGCTGGTAGCAGCCACACCAGAGCCAGCACGCTTAACCAGTAAAACGGATTGGGTACACACAGGAGCGAGCAAAACAGCAGCGCCAGTAAAGAGGGGGGAACCAGACTGCGGCGCAGATTATCGAATAACTTCCAGTAAGACAGGGCGGATAACGGGTTTGTCGTGTGGGTTCCATCCGCTTTTCTGACACGGGGTTTGAGCCAGTTCAGCAGTTGCCAGTCTCCCCGGATCCAGCGTGTCCGCCGCGTGACATCTGTCAGGTAGTTATTGGGGTATTGCTCGTAAAGTAAGACTTCGCTCAGTAACCCTGACCGGGCATAGCATCCCTCCAGTAAATCATGACTGAGGACCAGATTTTCGGGGCAGGTATTCTTCGTGGCCTGAACAAAGATATCGACATCGTAAATCCCCTTGCCGACAAACGATCCTTCGCCGAACAGATCCTGATAGATATCGGAAGACATCATGGCATAAGGGTTGTTGCCCGGCATGCTGCTGCACAGGGCGGCATAGTACCCCTGACCGTGACGAGGGATTGCCTCTGCCAGCCCTGGCTGTAAAATGCCGTAGCCTTTGACCACTCTTTGACGCAGAGGGTCATACTCTGGCTGGTTGAGGGGATGCGCCATGGTCGCGACCAGTTTATGCGCCGTATCACGTGGCAAGATCGTATCACTGTCCAGTGTAATGATATATTTTATCCGTTTCGGTAACTGGTCAGAGGGCATATCTGTAACACTGGAAAATTGTGCTGCGGGATGGCGTAACCAGTTGTTCAACAACGCCAGCTTACCCCGTTTGCGCTCATAGCCCATCCAGACTTGCTGGGTCGGGTTCCATTCCGGCGCCCGATGGAGCAGGTAAAAGCGCGGACGGACGGCGGGATAACGCCGGTTAAGATCCTGCATCTGTGAGAGGGCCTGCCCGACCAGGGCGCGGTTTTCCGCTGAATATTCACTGGCTGAATCAGTGAAGTCGGTCAGCAGCGCGAAACAGAGATTTTCGATCTGATTACCCAGCCAGTAAACCTCAAGACAGGTGATGAGCTTGCTGATGTTTCCGCTGCTGGTCAGCAGACAGGGGATCACGACCATGGTCGCGCAACGCTCTGGGATCCCGGCAGAAAAATCCATTCGCGGCAGCGGTTTCGGCATACGAAAGCGGGTTGCTGCCTCGCTCAGCAGGTCGCTGGCTAACTGGCTGATGGCCACAATAAGCGGTATGCCGGGGAGTATCAGCAGCCAGCCCATTCCCTGTTTCGTCGTTTCGTACAATATCCCGACCGTTGTTACGGTGGTCAGCAGGCTCAGGCTGCCAAGCCATAAAATGAGCGGAAGTGGGTTGATGCGGTGCCGCAGACGGATAAGCCGCGAGGTATTGACCGACAGTTGTATTGCCAACTGTTGGCGGCCTTCGCCCAGCAGATAATAGCCAATATGACGCCCAGGCGTGTTGTCAGGAACGGTCTCTTTTGAAAGTGCCAGTAAGCGACGGGCGACGTCTGGTTCGCTGATGCGGCTGTCTCTGGCCAGAACTTCAATGATATGGCGATAATGGTCCCGTGTATCAAAGTGCATCAACGGATAGATCCCGGCGGGGTCAAGGCGCAACAGCTGTTCCACCACGCTGATAGTCTCAGCGAAATCAGCCCAGTTTGTTTCACTCACTAAACGCAAACTGGCGATGCTGTTGCTGACCGAAAGCTGGCTGGCGGCAAGTTGTTGGTTAAAACGTTCAATGAGGGCATCGGTGGTGTCGCCTTGTTCCGCGAGACGCTGTTCAATCCAGGTCAGAGGCAGGACCAGCACATTGCCGCGGCCTTGCAGACGACGTACCAGTTCAGCGACAAAAGCGTTGCTCAAGGCAGGGCGGGAGCGCGCCATGTCGGCGAGCACCATGATCAAATCGGCGGGGGTATTTCCTGCGCACTCGAAAAATCGTGTTATCCAGCTATCGGCCAGATCGCGTTCTTGTTGGGCTTTGACCACCTCTATACTGACCCGGCGGAGATTTTCAATTAAGGCCAGACGCAGCATGCCGGGTAATGCCCAGACTTCGCCTAACGTGAGTGATGTTTTCTGTTGATAGGCAGAGATATAGCTGTTCAGGTTGACGGCGTCCCAGTGTCCGTCGCCGTGAGCAATCGCCTCAGCCGCAATATCATAAATACGCGGACAATGGCGAGGTGATGCCAGGGCCGGAAGGCCTTTACCGAAGTTTTTCGGCAAGTGATGGCGAACGAGGCGGATCTGTTCCTCAATCAGATAGTAATTGTCCAGCAACCACTCTCCGGCGGGCATAATAGTCGTTTTTTTACCCGCATTGAGCAGATAACAGTTTTGCGTAATTACCTCTTCATTGTCATTAAGCCGTTTGAGAAGGTAATACGGCAGTCTGGCAGGCGACAATTTGTGCGAACTCGCCAGCTTTTGCCCGTAGCGCGCCATCTGAGGCGCTGAAAATAACTCGCTCCGAAGACGATGGTCACCGACAGGATCGTGGTGCTGGAATGGCGTAAGTTCTGGTGTTGCCCGCAGGCGGAGGGAACCGTTAAACCACTTCTTAAGGTTCTTTTTCATAGGTTTGCTCTGATGCGACATTAACGCTCGGAGCAGTTGAGAAATCAGTTCAGAAAGGTTCTCTCAGGATGGGCGTAAGGCATCAGGGATTTAACAGCTGCTGGTCTATTTTTAACTATCGAACACCGATTTTATCTCTGAACGCGCATTGGGGATTCAGTGCGGCGCAACAAACAGGGATTTACATCCAGGACAAATCATTGCCTGATTCAGACGAATTTTGGAGGTGGATTGTATTGACCTGACACCACAAACCGGGCAGGTGACAGTGGTTGTAGAAGCACTACTCATTAACTTCATTGCGTAATCGATAAAAGACATGATGATTAACCTTTCAATGAATGATTTCCACCCTACCATAAATTGGTTAAATTGTATTCAATATATTGTCTGCTATTTTACCCACCAGGCGCTGAACCTCTGTGCTTATCCAGGCCACTGCAGGTGTCATCGCCATTTGCAAAAATAGGCAGCAAAATACCTGGCCTGGAAGTCACAAAAGGGTATATGAGTAATGACTGACTTAAGCGCGATATGGGGAGAAAAAGATGAATCGTAACGTAACACTGCATGCCGATCCGTTGGTGTGGGGGCATGGTCCAAACGTTTTCGAGGTTTTTCTCGAACCCACCTGTCCTTTTTCGGTGAGGGCGTTTAATAAATTCGATGCTTTGCTGGCGCGGGTGGGAGAAGAACGGATGACGCTTAAAATCCGCCTGCAATCACAACCATGGCATCTGTATTCTGGCCTTATCGTTCGTTATATTTTAGCGGCGTCCACATTGCCGGCAGGCAAAAATGCGGCTAAAGCGGTGTTACAGGCCGTGGCGGATAACCGGGAGGAATTTGAATTCACCGATCACTGCGCCGGTCCTAATATGGATGCCACGCCTAATGACATTTTGGCCCGGCTGAAGCACTACAGTGGCGTCGACGCCAGTGCGCCTTTTGCCCGGCCTGAGTTACAGACCGAGATAAAATGGCATTGCAAATATGCCCGTCAGAATGGCATTCATGTTTCGCCGACCTTTATGATAAACGGCCTGGTCTACCCGGATATTGGTAGCGGGGACGATATCAGCGAATGGGCGAAACGCATCCTGGCGTAGTGCTGACACGTTCTGCGACCGCAGGGGCATGACCCTGGCCGCCGCTGATCCTCCTCTGGCTGGCAAAAAGAGCAGGAACTTTTATTGTAGTGATAATCATTATCAATTATCATCGCGAGGTGAATTCTGTCCTGGTAATGTAACGTCCAATGTCTGAAAATGCTGCCGTTTCTCCTGTTTGCGCTTTTGAAGTGCTTTACAGCTTGCACCACCGTTGGCTGAGAAACTGGTTACAGTGCAAACTGGGGTCCGCGAATGATGCCGACGATCTGGCGCATGATACATTTATGCGTGTCCTCGCCGGTAATACCGTGCAGGACATTCGCGAGCCCAAATCTTTTTTGTGTACCGTGGCCCGCCGTGTAATGGTGGACTTTTTCCGTCGCAACGCACTGGAACGAGCCTGGCTTGAGATGCTGGCGCTGATGCCGGAAGAACATATGCCGTCGCCGGAACAACAGCAATGTTTGCTCGAAACCCTGCAACAAATCGACAGGATGCTCGACGGTTTAGGCGAGAAGGTGCGCCAGGCATTTTTGTTGTCGCAACTGGAAGGGCTGACCTATCCGGTGATCGCTGAGCGACTGGGCGTGTCGGTCAGTTCTGTCAAAAAATACATGGCGAAAGCGACTGAACATTGCCTGCTGTTCAGTCTGGAACACCACTGAGCACGATGAAGACCTCCTCCCTGACCGATAAACAGCGTCTGGCACTGAAAATGGCCGCACAGTGGTTCGCGATGTTGTGCGCGGACGACGTCACGCCGCAGCAAAATCAGAAATGGCAACAGTGGCTGGCGCAGGATGAAGACCACCGCTGGGCGTGGCAGCGGGTGGAATCTTTGCAAGGGCAACTGAGCCGCCTGCCCGGAAAATTCAGTTATCAGACCCTTAACCAGGCGCGTCAGCAAGCGGATGTCACACGCCGCCGCGTATTGAAAAGTCTGCTGGTGTTGTGCGGTCTGGGAGGGGGCTGGAAAGCCTGGCAGTCGCCTGCCGGACAGCGTTTACGGGCCGACACACGGACAGCCACTGGCGAAATTAAGACGCTGCGCCTTGCGGATAATTCACAACTGTCGCTCAATACCGCCAGCGCCGTTGATATCCGCTTTACGGCCACTCAGCGTCTTATCCGGCTGCATCAGGGGGAAATCAGCATTACCACCGCGCGTGATAATCAGCCGGTTCCACGCCCTTTTCTGGTCGACACGCTGCAGGGGAGGTTACGCGCGCTGGGGACTGAGTTTATCGTGCGTCAGCAGGATGACGCCACGACGCTAACGGTGCTGAAACACGCAGTGGAAATTACGCTCCATGACCGGCCTTCTGACATTTTACGGGTCAGCGAAGGCCACGCAGTACGCTTCACCGGGAACAGGTTCGGTTCTGTCGTGGCAATAACGAGCGATGCGGGAAGCTGGACCAACGGTGTGTTGAGCGTCAGTGACTGGCGTCTGGCCGATATGCTTACTGAACTGTCCCGCTACCGTCCCGGGCACCTGGGGTGCGATCCATTAGTGGCGAATCTCCGTATTAGCGGCACCTTTCCGCTGAAAGACACCGACGCAGTCCTGAATATTCTTTCCCGTACTCTCCCGGTGAAAATTCAAATGGTGACGCGTTACTGGGTTGATGTGGTACCAGCATGATGTCCTGATAAAAACCTTCCAGTAAATAAAAATGATAAAAAATCGCATTCGCGATTGTCCCTTTTATCTGCTCATCCGACTCCATAGCAGCACTGATAAAAAATTACATAGCAAAAAGATAACATCTGGAGACGGTATGTCCATTTCACGCTCACGCGTTCTTCGTTCTTTTCACCAAACAACACCTCTGGCGATCGCTATTCACTGCGCGATTATTCCCGCTGTATTACTGAGCGCTTTACCTGCGGTCGCCGGGGAGCAGGCTGCGTCTTATCAGATAGCGGCCGGGGATCTGGATACTGCGCTGAATCAGTTTGCGGCCAAAGCCGGGATCACGCTTTCTGTTGATGCCTCGCTGACACGTGGAAAACACAGCCGCGGGTTGCAGGGCAGTTATACGGTCACCGATGGCCTGACGGCATTACTGGCAAACAGCGGTTTAGAGGCTAAATCACTGGGCAACCATGCGTTTACGCTGGTCGTTATCCCTGCGCCGGTTCAGACACCAGAATCCCTGACGGTGGTGGGTGACTGGCTGGCCGACGCGCGTGAAAATGATGTTTTTGAGCACGGCGGGGCGCGTGACGTCATCCGCCGTGACGATTTTGTGAAGACCGGTGCGACGACCGTGCGTGAAGTGATGAACCGTATTCCGGGCGTCAACGCGCCGGAAAACAACGGTACCGGTAGCCATGATATGGCGATGAACTTTGGTATCCGTGGGCTGAACCCGCGTCTCGCCAGTCGCTCAACCGTGCTGATGGACGGCATTCCCGTGCCTTTTGCGCCATACGGGCAGCCACAGCTTTCTCTGGCACCAGTATCACTCGGCAATATGGACGCGGTGGATGTGGTGCGTGGCGGCGGCGCGGTGCGTTACGGGCCGCAAAGCGTCGGCGGCGTGGTGAACTTTGTAACCCGCGCTATTCCGAAAGATTTTGGTATTGAAGCTGGAATGGAAGGTCTGCTCAGTCCGACGTCCAGTCAAAACGATCCTAAAGGCAGCGGTAATCTGATGATCGGTGGCACCGCGGATAACGGTTTCGGCGGGGCGCTGCTTTATTCCGGTACGCGCGGCAGCGACTGGCGCGAACACAGCTCCACTAAAATTGATGACGTGATGCTGAAGACCCGCTACGCACCGAATGATGTCCATACCTTCAACAGTTTGCTGCAATATTACGAAGGCCGTGCGGAAATGCCAGGGGGCTTATCCCGTGCCGATTATAATGCCAACCGTTTTCAGTCAACGCGCCCTTACGACGAATTCTGGGGACGCCGTCAGTTGGCCAGTTTTGGTTATCAGTACCAGCCGGATCAGCAGCACAAATTCAACATTCAAAGTTTTTACACCTACACGCTGCGCAGCGGTTATCTCGAACAGGGTAAAAAACTGACACTTTCCCCGCGTGAGTACTGGGTCCGTGGCATCGAACCGCGCTACAGCCAGAGCTTCACCCTTGGGCATACCGCGCATGAAGTCGGCGTTGGTTACCGTTACGTCAGTGAATCCACCCATGAACTACGTTACTACAGCCAGACCCAGTCAGGGGTGTTGCCGACCCGTGACAGCCCGTATGATCGTGATACGCAGTCCGGCACGCAGGCCAACGCATTTTATGTTGATGACCGCATTGATGTCGGTGACTGGACCATCACGCCGGGTATGCGTTATGAACATATTCAGTCGTATCAGAATGACTACATCAAAGGCACTAAACAGGACATCAGCTATAACGCGCCGCTGCCTGCGTTGAATGCGGTTTATCACCTGAACGACGCCTGGAACATTTACGCTAATACCGAAGGTTCCTTCGGCACGGTGCAGTACAGCCAGATTGGTAAAGCGGTAGACAGCGGCAGCATCAAACCGGAAAAAGCCCGGACCTGGGAATTGGGTTCGCGCTTTGATAACAGCGTGGTGAAAGCCGAAGTCGGTCTGTTCCTGATCAACTTTAATAACCAGTACGATTCCGATCAAACCACTGACAGCGTGACCGCGCGCGGCAAGACCCGTCACACCGGGGTGGAAAGTCAGATCAGTTACGACCTGTCCGACCTGTCGCCGAAGCTGGAAAACGTCTCCGTCTATGCCAGCTACACCTATGTTAACGCGGTTATCCGCGAGTCCGGAGACACGCACGGTAATCAGGTGCCGTTTTCACCCAAAAACAAAGGTACGCTGGGGGTGGATTACACGCCGGGCAACTGGTTCTTCAGCATCAACAGCGAATTCCAGTCCAGCCAGTTTTCTGACAACGCCAACACAGTGCAGGAAAGTGCCGATGGCAGCACTGGCCGCATTCCCGGCTTCATGCTGTGGGGCGCACGCGCGGGTTATCAGTTCGGCGCAGACATGGCGAACCTGAATCTGGCCTTCGGCGTGAAGAATATCTTCGATCATGAGTACTTCACCCGTTCGTATGACGATAACAACAAAGGCATTTATGCCGGACAGCCGCGCACGCTTTATATGCAGGGCTCATTGCGTTTCTGATGATATGACACTGACCGGGCCTGGAGGGATGAACCCCATTTTTTCCTTTATATTGCACAGAGGTTTTATGTCTTTATTTTCCCGCTTTGTACTTTTTATCGGTTTATGTTTTTCGCTGGGCAGCACCCAGGCCGTGACGGTGACCGATCAGCAGGGCAGTTTTACGCTGAATAACGCGCCAGCACGCATCGTGGTACTGGAACTGTCTTTTGTGGATGCGTTAGCCGTGGTGGATGTCAGCCCGGTTGGCGTAGCCGATGATAATGACGTTGAACGTATTTTGCCGGAAGTGCGCAAGCGCATCAGCGCATGGCAGTCGGTTGGCACCCGTTCTCAACCGAGCCTTGAGGCGATTGCCGCGCTGAAGCCTGACTTGATTATTGCCGACAGCAGCCGTCACCGTGGCATTTACGCAGCACTGCAAGGTATTGCGCCGACGCTGATGTTGAAATCCCGTAATGAAACCTACAGCGATGATCTGGCATCGGCGGCGATTATCGGCAAACTACTGGGGAAAGAGGCACTGATGCAACAACGTCTGGCAGAGCATCGCCAGCGAATGCAGGCGTTCGCCAGCCAGTTGCCCAAAGGCACTCATGTGGTGTTCGGCACGTCCCGTGAGCAACAATTTAATTTGCACACGCGTGATTCTTACACCGGCAGTGTGTTGACGTCGCTCGGGCTGATCGTGCCAGAACCGGTGAACCAGCAGGCGCTGGCGAATATCAGTTTTGAGCAATTGCTGGCGATCAATCCGGACTGGCTGATTGTCGCGCATTATCGTCAGGAAAGTATCGTACGCCAGTGGCAGCAGGACCCGCTGTGGCAGATGATGAAAGCTGCACAGAAAAATCAGGTCGCCGCAGTCGACAGCAATGTCTGGGCGAGAATGCGCGGGGTGTTTGCCGCTGAACATATCGCCCGCGACGTGGTGCAGATTTTGCATCATCAGGCACTTGCCGCGACACCATGATGGCAGTGATACGACTGATCGGCACGGGGTGGCGCTGGGTGCTGCCCTTGCTCATCCTGGCTGTCAGCTTTTGGCTGACGCTTTTTTGCCGTTCTGCCGTGCCGATCGGCGCGATGGAATCCCTGCACGCGCTGCTTCCGGGGCCACCCGCGTCTCTGGCGCAGTCGCTGGTGCTGAACCTGCGACTACCGCGTAGTCTGGTGGCCATGCTGCTCGGCGCCAGCCTGGCGCTGGCGGGAGGATTGTTACAAACGCTGACCCGCAATCCGCTGGCGTCTCCCTCGCTGTTCGGCATTAACGCCGGTGCCTCGTTGGCGATGGTGGTGGTCAGTGCGCTCAGTCCACCGCTACTCTCTGGTTTCAGTATTGCGTTCGTCGCTGCTCTCGGCGGCGGCATCAGTTGGGGCATAGTGATGCTGATGGGAGGCGGATGGCGGATGGCGGGCGACCGCAGTCGTTTGATCCTTGCGGGCGTAGCCGTGTCGGCGCTGTGTGCGGCTTTGGCTAAAGCGACATTGATTCTTTCAGAAGATCACGCGTACGGCATTCTCAACTGGCTGGCCGGAGGTGTGGCACACGCCCGCTGGCCAGAGTTTTGGCATCTGTTCCCCTTCACCGCGATCATCGCGCCCTGGGCCTGGTTACTCGCCCGTCGCCTGAATTTGTTGCAGGTCAGCGATGAAAGCGCGCAGACGCTGGGGGTGAATCTGCCGCGTCTGCGGCTGGTCATCAATGTGATGGTGTTATTACTGGTCGGCGCCTGCGTCAGCGTCGCCGGGCCGTTGGCGTTTATCGGGTTGCTGGTGCCGCATATCTCCCGTTACTGGATTGGCTACGATTTACGCCGCATGTTGCCGGTGAGCATGATGTTTGGTGCAACGCTGATGCTGTTGGCGGATTTACTGGCACGTTTTCTGGCGTGGCCGGGAGAATTACCGGCAGGAACGGTGCTGGCGTTGATTGGCGCACCGTTCTTTGTCTGGCTGGTGAGGACGCGCACATGACCCGACAGTTTACGGTCTTTACCGTTCTCATCAGCCTGTTGTTGCTGACTTTCCTGATGTCCCTGCGTTATGGCACCCATACGCTGACATTTGCGCAAATGTCTCTGGCGCTGGCACCCACGGATGACAACCATTTTACGTTGTTCGAATACCGATTACCGCGCACTCTGCTGGCGGTACTGGTCGGTGCCGCGCTGGCGCTTTCCGGGGTACTGGTGCAGGGCATTATCCGTAATCCGCTGGCGTCACCGGATATTCTGGGCGTCAATCATGCCGCCGGGCTGGCATCGGTAGGCGCGCTGATGTTGTTCCCCGCACTATCGGTTTTGTGGCTGCCCCCGCTGGCGTTTGCGGGCGGTATCGCGGCATTTGTGCTGCTGCGTCTGATGTCCGGACGTTCCGCGCCGCTGCGTCTGGCATTAATGGGCGTCGCGCTGACCGCCTTTTACGCCAGTCTGACCGATTACCTGATGTTGTCGCGTCCAATGGAAATCAACAGCGCATTGCTGTGGCTGACTGGCAGCCTGTGGGGCAGGGGGTGGAATTTTGTGGACGTGGCCGCGCCCTGGTTGTTGATTTTGCTGCCACTGAGCCTGTGGTTTTGCCGGGATCTGGATGTTCTGGCGCTGGGCGAAGACAGCGCATCGACGCTGGGGATCCGCGTATCCCGTGTGCAGCGTCTGGTGTTATTGCTGGCTGTCGCGCTGGCAGCCATCAGTGTTGCTGTCTGCGGACCCATTGGGTTTATCGGCCTGGTGGCACCGCATCTGGCCCGTAAACTGGTCGGCGGCAGGCATCGTGTGCTGATCCCCGCGTCTCTGCTGGTCGGCGCGCTGATCCTGTTGCTGTCCGATGTACTGGCGCGAACCCTGCACCCGCCGCTGGAACTGCCGGCAGGCGTATTAACCGCGGTGACTGGCGCGCCGTATTTCTTCTGGTTACTCATGAGAACCCGCTGATGATGCAACTTAGTGCAGAAAACCTGTATGCCGGTTACGGTCATAAATCCATTCTGAACGGGCTCTCAGTGACCCTGCCACCCGGTAAAATTACCGCCCTTATCGGGCCGAACGGCTGTGGGAAATCAACCTTGCTGAAATGCTTTTCCCGCCTGTTGACGCCCAAATCTGGTGTTTTGCGGCTGGGGAATGAAGATCTTTCCCGGCTACAGAGCCGTGCGCTTGCCCGCAAACTGGCGTTGTTGCCACAACAGCACATTGCGCCGGAAGGGATCCGCGTGCGGGAACTGGTCGGATATGGCCGCAGCCCGTGGCTGAGTTTATGGGGCCGGTTGGGGGAGGATGACCGCACGGCCGTCGCGCGCGCGATGCACGAAACCAATATTGGCCGTCTGGCGGAGACATTAGTCAGCGAGCTTTCCGGCGGCCAGCGTCAGCGGGTATTTCTGGCGATGGTGCTGGCACAGGATACGCCGCTGCTCCTGCTTGACGAGCCGACAACCTACCTCGATATCAGCCACCAGGTTGAGTTAATGGCGTTGCTACGCCGCCAGAATCAGCAGGGTAAAACGGTGGTCGCGGTACTGCATGACCTTAACCAGGCCAGCCGTTATTGCGATTATCTGGTGATGATGGCCGCGGGAAAAATCGTTGCGCAAGGTACGCCGGAACAGGTGATGACACCTGCGCTGCTGGCACAGGTTTTCGATATTGCCGCGCAAATTCATCCGGATCCGGTGTCAGGAAGGCCGATGTGCATAGTGAAATAGTTTTTCGTTGCTCTGGTTTCCAGGCGGCTGCCTGTTTGCAATTACAGCAACAATCCTGGTGCTTTTTGTTGTCGGAAACAGAGCCCGTCAACACTGGCTTTGGTCTGCATGCAATACCAAAACAGGTACTGGCCTGGAACGTCGGTTCGCGACAGGGACTTGGCGTGGGGATGATGGCCAGAGAAATTAGTGTTTCATTCATCCGCCATCAACAAAATACTGGCTACCGGTGACGAAAGAGGCATCATCTGATAACAGGAATAGACCGACAGCAGCTGCCTCTTCGGCAGTCCCCATCCGGCCTGATGATAACCGGTTTACCACACCTGCTTCGAACTCCTGACGAAAACTTTCACTCATGAAATCCCGAAAATTCGTATCAATAGGGCCGGGTACCAGCGCATTAACTCGAATATTGCGCGGACCCAGCGCTGAAGTCCAGCAGCGAACAAGTGAAATCAGTGCCCCTTTGGTCGCCGAGTACAAACTTGCCATTGCTGCGCCTTCCAGGGCAGATGTTGACGCGGTAATCCCCCCCGAAAAACCGGTGTGTTTATAAGTAGAATTTTCTCGTAATCTGAACCGGGGAGAGCTCTATGAAAAAATCACGTTTTACTGACAGCCAGATCATGTCCATCCTGAAGCAAGCCGAGGCCGGAACACCGGTGACCGGGCTGTGCCGCGAGCATGGCATTATTACCTCCGCTAAAAATGGGGGGATTACCGGGGGTATCAGGTCAAATTACATTTTAATGCGCTTATAAAACCTCTATCGCTGTAGATAAATAATGCAATGGTTCCAGGCCAATATAGATGAGATAGAATAAAATCCAGGAACTTATTTTCAATAAGTTATTGTAATTTAATGTTTGCTTTAAATGCCGGCTCTCGTTGGTGAGTATGAAAAGCCAGGCAAATCCGAGTTAAAATTGACATGTAAAGGATGAACATCCTTATTGTTAGATACAGCCTATCGGTTACCTATCAACTTTGCTAGTTTCTCCTTAGGCCTGGTTCTGTTTTAATGGCATCATTGATTTGTTGGTCTGGCAATAAGTGAACCATAGATACAAAAGCTGTCTGGAGATGGTGGGTCAAGATCAAAATTTGGTACGGACTTCCTTGACGATTTTTCTGAAGAGGTTAGACGATTAGAACGTAAAAGATTGGTTGAGTTAACAGATGATTGTATGCAGCTTACCAAGCTGGGTTTGATCTGGCATGCAAACGTCATTCTGGAATTCTTTAACCCTGCATTTTGGGGAGACACAGATTCTCTAAATAAGAAAAACTGGTCACTGAATGGGGTTATGGTGGAAGTTGGCGCGCGCGAGCGTTCATATTGGTTGGGAGATAAAAATGATGTCTCCTCTTTATTTGAAGTTAATGATGTAAAGGAAATAGACTATGTCTCAGAATGTTAAATTTGTCGCCTCGTATCAAGCAACAACTCACGCTTCAGTAGAAGATGTTTGGGCTCTTTGGGCCGACATTAATAATTGGAAAAAATGGGATGCAGGTATCAAACATTCAGAACTTCTCACCCAGTTCTCAGCAGGAAACACGTTTTCTCTGACCCCGCAAGGTGGTGAACCTATTCCTGTGACATTAAAAACAGTAACGCCGGGTAAAGAGTTCTCCGATGAGGCCGTACTACCTTTTGGAGTGCTGCGTAATATTCATCGTATTGAACAACTTGGGCAGAAAATCACTGTCACACATGAGGTTCATGCGGAGATTGCGCCGGACGCGTCTGGCTTCTTTGGTAAAGAGATTTGGCCGCATATGCAGGGTGGTTTGCCTGAGTCGGTAAACAATATTATTTCCCTGGCAACTGAGAAGTAAATAAGTAATCGGCTTGGTTAAAAAATCGGGCCGATTAATCTCAAAGAGGAGAGTTACGATGACAAAATATTGGTGTGGCGTTGTCTCCCGAGAACATATTAAATTCGGTGAACAGGGCGGTTTCTGTCAGGTATGCCACGGAAAGCGCGCGCCATTGGCCAGAATGGCAGTGGGGGATGGCATCGTTTTTTATTCTCCCGTTCTGCAATTTAAGGGGAAAGAGAAGTGCCAGAGCTTTACCGCTATTGCTACTGTTGTTGGAGAGGAAACCTACCAATTTCAGATGTCCCCCTCATTTGTGCCCTACCGACGTGATGTTGCTTATCAGCCTTGTGTTGATGCTCCTATCCACCCTTTACTTGATCAACTTAGCTTCACCGCAGGGAACAGTAACTGGGGATATAAATTCCGCTTTGGTCACTTTGAAATTACGCCCGACGATTTTTTGTTGCTAGCTACAACTATGTTGCCAAATAGTGCACAAACTGTTCTTACGCCGGTTCATTCTATGTCAGTGGGCCAAAATCTGGATTTATTTACCGAACAAAGCGAATGACAGCGTTATTTGGTGATGAACGCTACTGAGTTATTTTCTCTATAAAACATTAATATTGGACGCACTATGCAGACAAAAAAAGTCGTCATTACGGGCCTTGGGGTTATAGCACCTAATGGGACCGGTATTGAAAAATTTTGGAGCAACCCTCTTCAAGGGATTTCTGGAATCAAATCTTATGAATGGGGAAAACGTTTTGGTTTTAAGAGTGCTTCTATTGGCCAGGTAGATGATTTCTCACCGTTTCTGAGCGACAAATTCAGAGTGGTAGCCGTTACCTGCAATTTGCGCTGGCGGCGGCCAACATGCCCTCAGTGTCAGGATAGTTGTCACCCTCTCTTAAAATAAAACCTGAGGGCGACGGAGTGACAAATGAAACGTATTTCCCCTGAACGACAAGCCTCTGTTTTGGCAAAACTGCTGCCGCCTTACAACATGACTGTCGCGGCGGTTGCACAGATGGAAGGAATATCCGAAGCTACTCTGTATAACTGGCGTAATCAGGCAAAAGCAGAGGGGAGCAGGTCAGTTCGCTGGTATGGGGGTGATGATCGGCATCGCTCAGTCCGGTGGGTGATTTTGGTTGGTTTGTCGATTGATCAGATTGCATAATCCGGGCTGAGTTCCCTCAAAGTGATCTACTATTCCGAACAGCTATTTAGAGTAGAGTTTATTATTGATCAGATACAGATTAATATTATATTTTCCATCTGTACCTGAACCATAATTGAATAAACCACAGTGAATTATCATCTAAGGTAGAGTAATAATTCCTGTTCGAATCGCCTTGATGACAACATCATTCCGGCGATTTACCCCAAATTTATTTCGCAAATTAGAAATATGGAAATTAACACCGGCTTCACTAATATTCAAGATCCGACTAATCTCCCTCGTCGTTTTCCCAGCGACCATCCAACGTAAACAGTCTAATTCACGCACTGTTAATTGTGGTGCTGCTTCATCAAGTACGGCCTCCATAGTGATATAAGCACTCATGGCATCACAGACAACATCACGTAGCAAGGAAAGACTACTCAGATTATGTTTAATATCTTGCAAGAAATTCTGTCCTGGCAAGTCATCACGTACACAGGTCAGCATCCCCACCTCACCCGAGAGGCCATGAATTGGTAGAGTAACGCCAGCACGCAAACCGAAAGAAGACGCTTCTTCATAGAGCCTCTTTTGCTCTATAGTTTGAAATGATTGGTGTTGCCAAACAAAGGGGCTCATTGATTTAAAACAGTGGGTGACTGTTGGATCATTCGAGCGTAAGTTCTGACTATCATAGTACTTACGCCACTCTTCTGGGTAAGTGCTGTGTAGAAAGATGCCTGAGTTTATCACGCCAGGCTTGGGGAAAATGGCATATAAAAACCGCTCAAATCCCAGCGACTTTACTGCCTGATCAACTTGTAACATGACCTCATCTTTGGATGAGGCATTCGCGAATGCCTCAAATTGAGCAAAGATAGTATGCATAAAATCCCTCTTTATTGACAACTTTCCATAAAAAAACTAGCCAATCAATATCTATAAATAATCATCTTATAAAATCAGTATGTAAACAAAGTTTTGAATCGCCATGGATAATCTAAATAGCTGTTTGATCTTACCCGCGAACAATGGACACAGCCCTAAGCGAGGTTCTGGTTTTCAAACTGTTCCGGACTGAGACCGTCACACGCACTGTGACGACGCCAGCGATTGTCATCGCACTCGATATAATTAAATACTGTCGTTCGCATCATTTCACGGCTGGCAAAGCGTTCTCCGTGGATGCATTCCACCTTCAGTGAATGAAAGAAGCTTTCCACACAGGCATTATCATAGCAGCACCCTTTTGCACTCATGCTGCCATGCAGATTATACCGTTGCAGTAACGCCTGATAATCCAGTGAGCAGTACTGACTTCCCCGGTCGGTGTGAACAATGACCTTTTCCGGGCGTTTACGCCGCCAGTGTGCCATCTGCAAGGCATCACAGACCCGTTGTGCCGTCATTCGTGATGACATCGACCAGCCGATAACGGCACGGGACCACAGGTCAATGACCACTGCCAGGTACAACCAGCCTTCATCTGTACGTAGTAGAGTAAGAGGCAGGGCTTATTTCCCTGCCTCTCCTCTCCGAACCGGACGTGCACCTTTCAGCGATTGCTGGTAAAAAGAAAATCGAACCAGCTTGACCAGCAAATGGGTATGGCTTCGAGTGGTTTTTAGTAAACGAGGGTGAACGTGGAAGAAGGGATAACCAACTGATAGAAATGCAGAAGGCAGACGTCAGTGAACGTCTGCTTCCATTAATATGGCTCCTCTGACTGGACTCGAACCAGTGACATACGGATTAACAGTCCGCCGTTCTACCGACTGAACTACAGAGGAATCGGTTTAGTGGGGCGCATGTTAGCGATGAGCCTGCTTAATGTCAAAGGCGTAATGTCATTTTTCGGTGCGTTTGCTGGTAAAACCAGCGATCCGCTGGATTTTCCATCCAGGTGCTCAACAGGCAATCTCTTGCGTTAGATCCCACTTTGCAGGGAATCGATGACTGATGTTAGAGGTGTGTCAAATTTTTGTTGTTTGAATATTTTAAAACAGGCGTTTCGGTGATTTTATATTAAAAATTTCAAAAAACTTTATTTTGAAATAAATAAACTTACCTGTTTTTATCCCAGGGAAAGAAGGTAAATCTAAAATAGAGATTTAAATATAAAATATTGATTTTAATTAAAAAATAATAATTTTTTTAGCAGTAATGCTGATTTTATCTTAAGTGTGACTCCTCCGATGTTTTAATCAAGTCGTTGGTGAAGTTGAGTGAATGTAAAAGATATTTTTCATTCGTTGTCCCAGCCAGCCTGCGCATACTCACGATAAAAAGGGTTCTGTCATGAACGTAAAAAAAACGATTTTAGTGTCGTTGTTAGTGTGTATGTTGCCCGTCTCAGTACTGGCGAAAGATGTACAGGTCGGTATCTCTATGGCGCTGTTTGATGACAATTTTCTCACTATCGTCCGCAATGCGATGCAAACAGAAATGGACAAAGAACAGGTCAAAGGGCAGATCGAGGATGCAAAAGGCGATGTCTCGCAGCAACTCCAGCAGGTACAGAATTTTATCGGTCAGGGCGTTGATGCCATCATCGTCAACCCGGTTGATACCAACGCGGTGAAACCTATTATCGACCAGGCCAGCAAAGCCGGCGTACCACTGGTATTTGTTAATCGTCAACCAGAAGGACAGTTACCCGACAAAATGGCTTATGTCGGGTCCGATTCTGTGCTGGCCGGACGGCTACAGATGGAGGCGTTGGCGAAAGAGATGAATTACAAAGGCCATGTCGCCATTCTGCTGGGTGACCTTGCTAATGAATCCACCCGCAAACGTACCGCTGGGGTAAAAGCGGTGGTGGCTAAATACCCAGGTCTGAAAGTGATTCAGGAACAAACCGCAAAATTTACCCGTAATGATGCAGTTGATGTGGTCAGCAACTGGCTAACCGCTGGAGATGATATCCAGGCAATTGCTGCCAACAATGATGAAATGGCGATCGGCGCGCTACAGGCACTGGGTAAAAATCAGGTTCATGTGCTGGTGGCGGGCGTCGATGGGACACCGGATGCGTTACCGATGATCAAAAACGGCAAGATGGTCGCTACCGTCTTCCAGGATGGTCAGGGGCAGGGCAAAGGCGCCGTACAGACGGCGGTGAAGCTGGCTAAAGGGGAGCCGGTGCAGAAGATGATTGATATCCCGTTCCAACTGATAACCAAAGATAATATGGCGCAGTTCACCAACATGAACCACAAATAACCCGGATGTACGGAGGTGAAGAATGGCCGCATATGCGCTTGAAGCCGAAGGCATCAGCAAGTTTTTTCCGGGAGTGAAGGCGCTGAGTAACGTCTCGTTACGCGTCAGGGCCGGAACCGTCCATGCGCTGATGGGTGAAAATGGCGCGGGTAAATCCACTTTAATGAAATGCCTGATCGGGATTTATCGCCCCGATCAGGGCACGATCCGCGTTAAAGGGGAGCTGGTACAGTTTCAGGATACGATGGACGCGCTGCGTTCAGGTATCTCGATGATCCATCAGGAACTCAACCTGGTACCGTCTATGACGGTGGCCGAGAACATCTGGTTGGGGCGTGAGCCGATGAAATTCGGCTTTGTTGACCATGCCAGGCTGAACAAACAGACCAACGATCTGCTGAGTAAGCTCAATATTCGCCTGTCGCCGGGACAACGGGTCGGTGAACTGAGCATCGCTGCTCAGCAGATGGTCGAGATTGCCAGGGCGGTATCCTGGAACGCTGACGTGGTTATCATGGATGAACCGACCTCGACGCTGACTGAAACGGAGGTCTCTCATCTGTTTGCCATCATCCGTGACCTCAGAACGCAGGGGAAAGCCATCATTTATATCAGCCACAAAATGGATGAGATCTTTAGCATTACTGATGAAGTCAGTGTGTTTCGTGACGGTAGTTGGGTGGGGAGCGATAAAACCAGCCATTACACGCGTCAGTCGCTGATCGCTCAGATGGTCGGGCGTGAACTGACCCAACTGTTCCCGAAATTCAACAATGACATCGGTGAAGATGTGCTGACCGTGCGTAATGTGCGGCGTAAGGATGTATTCCACGACATCAGCTTTAGTGTCCGCCGTGGCGAAATTCTTGGCGTGGCCGGGCTGGTTGGGGCAGGTCGCAGTGAGGTGATGGAAAGCCTGTTCGGGATGAGCCGCATCGACGGCGGTGAAATTCTGATTGACGGCGTCCCCACCACCATTGATGCACCGTCGACGGCCATTGAGAAAGGACTGGCGTTCCTGACCGAGGATCGGAAGAAATCCGGGTTGTTTCTGGTGTTGTCAGTGATGGAGAACATGAGCATTGTCAACATGCCGGAGTACAGCAGTAAGGCGGGGTTCGTCAGCCATGTGCAGATGGCGAAAGATTGCATGGAGCAAATCCGCCGTCTGAATATTAAAACCCCCACCATGGACCAGATTATTAATAACCTCAGCGGCGGTAACCAACAGAAGGTGTTAATTGCCCGTTGGTTGTTGGCGCAACCGAAAGTACTGATCCTCGATGAGCCGACACGCGGTATCGATGTTGGCGCTAAGGCAGAGATCTATCGGCTGATAAGCGAACTGGCGAACCGTGGCGTCGCCATCATTATGGTCTCCTCAGAATTGCCCGAAATTCTGGGTATGAGTGACCGGATAATGGTGATGCACCGCGGTCGTATCACTGGCATCCTCACTAAAGACGAGGCTGATCAAGAAACCATTTTGTCCCTGGCATCCGACGAAGGGCGTGAGGTTAAGGTATGAGTGACGCAAAAATGACGACGCAACCCGCGGTTCAGTCGACATCATTACTCGGTAATTTAAACAGTAAGCTGCCGAAAGACACCGGTATCTTTATGGTGATGGTTGGTATTGCGCTGATTTTTGAAGTCTTCGGCTGGTATGTACGCGATCAATCCTTTCTGCTGAATCCTAACCGGTTGGTACTGATTATTCTGCAGGTCGCGATTATCGGCATCATTGCCGTCGGAGTGACTCAGGTCATAATCACCACGGGGATTGATTTGTCCTCCGGATCGGTTATTGCGTTGACGGCGGTGGTGGCGGCCAGTCTGGCGCAGACTTCAGACAGCCTGTCGCCGATGTTTCCCTCATTGGTTAATCTGCCTGCGATAGTGCCGATTGTCGCCGGCATTGGCGTCGGCCTGATCTGTGGTGTGGTCAATGGCGTGTTGATAACCCGCACCGGTATTCCTCCCTTTATTGCCACATTAGGGATGATGGTGTCGGCTCGTGGGTTGGCGCAATACTACACACGGGGTAATCCAGTCAGTTTCCTGTCTGATGGCTTCACCTCGATTGGCCAGGGGGCAATGCCCGTGATTATTTTCCTGGTGGTGGCGGTTATTTTCCATATAGCGCTGAAATATACGCGTTATGGCAAATATGTTTACGCTATCGGCGGTAACATGACCTCGGCGAAGGTTTCAGGGATCAATGTTAATAAATATCTGGTAGTGGTTTATACCATCGCCGGTGGTCTGTCAGGACTGGCCGGCGTGGTTCTGGCGGCGCGTGTCAGTAGCGGGCAGTCCAGTATGGGAGTCTCCTATGAACTGGATGCGATTGCCGCCGCAGTGATTGGCGGCAGCAGTCTGATGGGGGGCGTGGGGCGGATTACCGGTACGCTGATTGGGGCGGTAATTCTTGGCCTGATTAAAAGTGGTTTCACCTTTGTCGGCGTTGACGCCTATATCCAGGATATTATTAAAGGGGTCATTATTGTCGCCGCGGTTTCCATTGATATGTATCGTAACCGTCAGCAGCGTTGAATATATCTTGCTGCAAGCGATCTCAAGGCCGGTGCCGCACAACACCGGCCTTTTTGTCGGATAGCGTACCTGGTCGCCTCTATTTATACCAGCTGAAACACCGCGAAATACGCCATTGGTAGCGTTTACATGCACACCCTGATGGCAATTTTTGCACCAGTGCGGTGCAGTCATTGATCCTCTTGTTAGCGGCAAAATATGAAAAATTATGATTACTCCTTGAAGGATAATCAGATTCTCTTATTTTACCGCCTGTTAGCCATAAGCAGAGCCTGTTAAACGTTATCTGGAAGATTCTGGCACGACGCTTGCAATTCTCTTTTCGTACCAGAGTGAAAACTTATTTCTTACCGCCAGTGACAATGGCATTCGGGGATCCGTGACGGAGGCAAAATGAACTTAAGACGACTCAAATATTTCGTGAAAATCGTCGACATCGGCAGCCTGACCCAGGCAGCAGAGGTCTTGCATATTGCACAACCAGCGCTCAGTCAGCAGGTCGCAACCCTGGAGAATGAGTTGGATCAGCAGTTGCTGATCCGCACTAAGCGTGGGGTGACGCCAACCGAAGCCGGTAAGATCCTCTATGCACATGCCCGTACTATTCTGCGCCAGTGTGAGCAGGCACAGACAGCGGTTATCAATGCGGGGCAGTCACTGAACGGACAGGTTTCCATTGGGCTGGCTCCTGGGACTGCCGCTTCATCGCTGACCATGCCTCTGCTGCAAACCGTACGTGAGCAGTTCCCCGAGATACTGGTTTATTTACATGAAAACAGCGGGTCTTCGTTAAACGAAAAAGTGATGAATGGCCAGCTTGACATGGCAGTACTTTACGATGGTGCGCCGACGGCGGGTATTACCAGCATACCGCTAATGAAAGAAGAACTTTATCTGGTTGGCGCCACTGACAGCCCGGGCCAGAATATCGACCTGGCGGATGTCGCCCAGATGAATCTGTTCCTGCCGCGTGACTACAGTGCGGTGCGTAAACGGGTCGATGAAGCTTTCTCGTTGCGCCGTCTAAGCGCCCGCATCATTGGCGAGATCGAATCCATTTCCACGCTGACTGCGGCTGTTTCCAGCGGAATGGGCGTGACCGTGTTGCCAGAATCCGCCGCCCGGGTGCTGGTCAGTTCGACCAATGCCTGGATGTCGCGCATCAACAGCCCGACGCTGAATCTGCCTTTATCACTGAATGTTTCCGCGCGTTTACCGTTGTCGCCATCAGCACAGGCGGTAAAAAATATTCTGCTGTCGCTGCTGAATAAGCCTGTTGTGGAAGACCGCGAACTGATGTTAGTGAGTTAACCCCTTTCTGTTGGGCGCGCGTTAGCGCGCCTCACTTCTTATCACTAAAAAGCATATAACACCTCTTTTTATTATTTGTTGCTATCAATTTGCGTCCTTAACATGATGTGAACTGATCGATAACAAAGAGGGGAGCGCTTGTGAATTTTCAACAGCTTAAGATTATTCGGGAAGCGGCGCGTTGTGATTTTAATCTTACCGAAGTAGCTAATACTCTGTTTACTTCCCAGTCTGGTGTTAGCCGCCATATACGCGATCTGGAAGATGAGCTCGGGGTGGAGATTTTTATCCGTCGTGGCAAGCGCCTGTTGGGAATGACCGAACCGGGCAAGGCGTTGCTAACGATCACTGAACGCATCCTGGATGAAGCCGGTAAAGTTCGACGGCTGGCCGATGTGTTCACTAACGAGTCCAGCGGTGTATTGACCATTGCCACCACGCATACCCAGGCGCGCTACAGTTTACCGAAAGTTATCAAAGCATTCCGTGTGCTTTATCCGCATGTGCGTCTGGAGCTGAATCAGGGCTCGCCGCAGGAGATTGTTTCGATGCTGGTGACCGGAGAAGCGGATATCGGGATTGCCAGTGAGCAGGTGGTGAACAATCCGTCGCTGGCGGCATTTCCGTGGTTCAACTGGCATCATGCCCTGTTGGTGCCGAAAGGGCACGAACTGGAACAGGAGCAGCCGGTTTCGCTGGCGGCATTAAGTCGTTATCCGCTGATAACCTACCGCCAGGGCATTACCGGGCGGTCGCGGGTGGATCGGGCATTTCACGCCGCGGATCTGACACCGGATATCGTACTGAGCGCGCAAGACAGTGATGTGGTCAAGACCTATGTAGAGTTGGGTTTGGGGGTCGGCGTGCTGGCCGATCAGGCCTGCCAACTGGATGAGCACTCCACGCTGACCCGGCTGGAAGCCAAACATCTGTTTGAATCGAACACCGTATGGCTGGGGCTGAAGCGTGGGCAGCTGCAACGTAATTATGTCTGGCAATTCCTTGAGTTGTGCAATGCCAATCTGTCGCTGGAGGAGATCAAACGTCAGGCATTGTCGATGGCAATCGAAGAACCGGTGATCGATTTTCAAATCTGATGTTGGCGACTTAATGGCGTCCTTGTGTTAGCCAGCCAGTAACATCCATTGACCAGGTGGGGTGATACAGGGGCAAGGCTGGCTGTTTTTACCGAATCACCACTCTGCTTTCATTGACCCGCGCAATTGAAAAACCATCCCCGCTTTTGGCGCCGACTGTTTGCACGGCGGTGGTGGTTAAGTGCTGATCCTGCTATTGCGCGAGGATCCTGCGGACATCCTTACAGCATAAAATTTCGTTTGAATGCGCAAAACACGGGTGGCGGTTTCTCTGCCACCCGGCATAACGGCAGCATTGATTGCCGCGCTCAGGTTACAGTGAAAATAACCCCTACAAGGAGACACTATGCTCACCCAACGCTTAAATGACCCGCAACTGTTTAGGCAACAGGCCTGTTTTAATGGTAGTTGGCAGGCGGCCGCTAACGGCGAAACCCTCCCGGTCATCAACCCAGCCAGCGGTGAAGTTCTGGCGACGATCCCTGCCCTGGGCGCGCAAGAAACCCATCAGGCGATCGCCTGTGCGGACGCTGTCCGGCAGAGCTGGGGTAAAACGCCGAATATTGAACGCGCTCAGTTGCTCGAAAAATGGCACCAGTTGATCCTCGATAACGCCGATGACCTCGCCATTATTATGACCGCAGAGCAAGGCAAACCTCTGGCTGAAGCCAAAGGCGAAGTGCTCTATGGCGCCAGCTTCGTAAAATGGTTTGCCGAAGAAGCCCGGCGTATTCATGGCGAAATGCTTCCGGCACCGAGCCATGATCGCCGTATTCTGGTGATGAAACAGCCTGTCGGCGTCGCGGCGGCCATCACGCCATGGAACTTCCCCATCGCGATGATCACCCGCAAAGTCGCGCCAGCGTTGGCCGCCGGTTGCCCAATCATTGTAAAACCTTCCGAGTTGACGCCATTCTCCGCGCTGGCGTTGATGGTGCTGGCGGAGCGGGCGGGGTTCCCTCCGGGAGTGCTGCAAATTCTGACCGGATTGCCGCAGGGTATCGGTGAAGCGCTGACCAGCAGTCGTACGGTGCGGAAAATTTCTTTCACCGGTTCCACCCGTGTCGGCCAGTTGCTGATGAAACAGAGCGCGGACAGCATCAAACGTCTCAGTCTGGAATTGGGCGGCAACGCGCCACTGATCATTTTTGACGATGCCAGCCTGGATATCGCGCTTAATGGGGTGATGGTCAGTAAATTTCGTAATGCCGGACAGACCTGCGTCTGTGCCAACCGTATCCTCGTGCAGCGCGGCATCTATCCTCGCTTTGTTGAAAAACTGCTGGCTGCCGTCGCGCAGCTCAAGGTGGGGGATGGTTTTACACCGGGCAGCACTATTGGCCCGTTGATCAATGCGGCGGCGGTGAATAAGGTGAATGCGCATATTGATGATGCGGTCAGTCATGGCGCGAGGGTTCTGACCGGTGGCCGTCACCATGGGGAGGGAACGTTTGTCCTCCCGACGGTGCTGGGCAATGTGACGTCGGCCATGCGCATCGCTCATGAAGAAACCTTCGGTCCAGTGGCGCCGTTGTTTATTTTTGATACGGAAGAAGAGGCGATAGCACTGGCCAATGACACGCCGTATGGCCTGGGAGCCTACTTCTTCACTGAAGATCTCCGGCGGGCATGGCGAGTTGGCGAGGCGTTGGAGTTTGGTATGGTGGGTTATAATACCGGCGCCATTTCACTGGATGTGGCACCTTTCGGTGGTATTAAGATGTCGGGTTTAGGCCGTGAGGGATCGCATTTAGGTATAGAAGAATATCTTGAGATTAAGACGTTTCATTTCGGTAGTCTGAACTAAAAATAAAGCCATAACGTCATCTTAAAACGCCTGTTTGCATTAAGTGCATCAGGCGTTTTTTTATTTTATCCCCCCGATGGAATAACCCGCTGTCGGTGTGGATGGTGCAAAAAAATAACTATTCGCCCTGCCGTGGTGCAATTTTTAAATGTTGTAAATCATTGGCTTATGCATTCGGCTTATCCGTGAAATTTAGTCGCTGATTACGGCATAAAATTTTTTTCACGCCGTTTTTACGCATTTTTATTTTTTCACTGACTGGCATGTTTTCTGCATTAAATGAATAACAGCGAAATCATTCTCCAGGAAAAATGGCCGGGAATGATGACTTAGCAGGCTAAATAGATGATCGGGTGACTTAATTTTCCGGGTGTGATCAATATAAGGCTTTAACCATGTTAAGTTTCGATCCAGATAAAGTATCACTGCCGGATGGACACTATATTGCCGGACAACGGCGCCAGTGTCCTGGTAACCGCTTTGCCGTCAAACGCCCCTCTGATGGGCGGGTAGCGGGTGAGCTGACAGAAGCCAGCGCCGGGGTGGTGGATGACGCGGTATGTGTCGCTGACCGCGCGCTAAAAGACAGTGGCTGGGCCAGTTGTTCTCCCCGTCAGCGCGGCGCCGTGTTACAGCGCTGGGCCACCTTGATTGAAGCGGACAGTCAGCTTCCGTTGCTGGAGGCGCTGGGATCCACCCGACCGATTTTTGACGTGGTTCACCATGAAATTCCGTTTACCGCCGCGGCAATCCGTTTTTACGCTGAATGTGCTGACAAATATAGCGGTGATGTCTTTCCCACCCGTGATGCCAGCCTCGGCATGTTAGTGCCGGAACCGTATGGCGTGATCGGCGCTATTACTCCGTGGAATTTCCCGTTATCGATGGCTTCCTGGAAATGCGGCCCGGCGCTGGCGGCCGGTAATGCGGTGGTGCTGAAACCTTCTGAACTCACGCCTTATTCCACGATCCGCCTGGCGGAACTGGCGGTGGAAGCCGGGCTTCCCGCGGGCATCCTCAATATTGTGCAAGGGAGCGGGGCGGTCAGCGGCAGTGCGCTGGTGGCGCATCCGTTGGTACGCAAAGTCTCTTTTACCGGCTCGACGCTGACTGGCGCGCGCATCATGAGTGATGCCGCTTACCATGGTATGAAACCGGTCACGCTGGAACTGGGGGGCAAAAGCCCGCAGCTGGTGTTTGATGATGCGGGCGAGGTGACGGACGTGGCCGAACGTATCCTGCGCGGTTTTACCGCGAATGGCGGGCAGGCTTGTGTTGCTGGAACGCGACTGATTGTGCAGCGTGGTATCGCTGATGCGCTGATCAGCCAACTGATTACGCGGTGTCAGGATTTTCGGCCAGGCCTGACCTGGGATGAAAACAGCCGCTACGCGCCAGTGATTGATCGCCGTCAGGCAGAAAAAATTCAACAGATAGTGGATGCCGCCAGCTTGCAGGGCGGGGAAATCCTGGTCGGGGGCCAACGTTTTGCCGATACCGGCGACGGTTATTTCTGGCAGCCGACGTTGATTGCGAACGTCTCGCCAGACAGTCCGGCGCTACAGGAGGAGATTTTTGGCCCGGTACTGACCATACAAATCTTCGATGAAGAAGAACAGGGCCTGGCGTTGGCCAGCCATCCTACCTACGGCCTGTGCGCCGGAGTACATACCAAAAATCTTGACCGGGCATTACGCGCCATGCGGGGAATTGCCGCAGGAACGGTGTGGATCAACCGTTATGGCCGCTCGGGCGACTTTATTATTCCTACCGGCGGCTTTCATGGTTCCGGCATTGGCAAAGATTTAGGCCGACAGGCTTTTGAAGCCTGTCGACGCTACAAAAGCGTGCTGATCGATTTTTGACCCTTCACCCACGACTGAATTTGAAGAGGATGCGTTATGGCTGTGTTTAAACCGAAGTACATTACCTTCGACTGTTACGGCACCCTGATCAACTTCGATATGGCGGGCGCTGCAGCCAGCCAGTTCGCTGATCGCATCAGTCCGCAGCAGATGGCGGCGTTTACCGAAGATTTCTCTCGCTACCGCATGGATGAAGTGTTGGGCGCTTTCAAACTTTATCCGCAGGTGGTGGGGGATGCGCTGTACCGTACCTGCAACAAATGGCGGGTGGAATGTACCGAGCAGGACTGTGCGGCCATTATGGCTGCCTGCGCCACCTGGGGGCCGCATCCGGATGTCCCCGCCGGGCTGGCAACTGTGGCGAAAGCCTTCCCACTGGTGCTGCTGACTAACTCGACTGACGCGCTGATCAAACATCATGTGCCACGGCTGGGCGCGCCGATTTATATGACAATCACCGCGGAAGAAGTCGGCGCTTACAAGCCGCAAATGAAGGGCTTTGAAGTCATGCTCAGCAAGCTCGACTGCGGGCCGGAAGAGATCCTGCATGTCTCCAGCAGTTTGCGCTATGACCTGATGACTGCGCACGATCTTGGTATCAAGCACAAAGTTTTCGTCAATCGCGGTCATGGCCCGGGTCTGGATTACTACGGCTATACCGAAGTGAAAGACATTGGCGGCCTTCCGGCGGTAGTAGGTCTGTAATCCGGCACAGGAGCAGGGCGATGAAACTGGAATCTTTCTGGCAGGCCACGGCGCCAGCGTTTAGCCATGCCGCGCAGGGCGATCTGCCCTCCAGCGCGGATGTGGTGGTGATCGGCGGTGGGTTTACCGGCATCTCGGCGGCTTTAACATTGGCTCGTAGCGGGCTGAACGTGGTGGTATTGGAGGCGGCAGGCGTGATGAGCCAGGCCTCGGCCCGTAACGGTGGGCATTGTAATACTGGGGTGGCGCAGAATTTCGCCGCGTTGATCGCCAGCCAGGGACGGGAACAGGCTTGTCGTTACTATCGTGCCTTTGCGGACGCGGTGGACTATGTGCAAAGCCTGGTTATTGATGAGCAGATCGACTGTGATTTTTTGCGTTGCGGCAAAATTAAACTAGCCAGTAAACCGTCGCACTTTGCCGGACTACGGACGACCTGGGAGGCACTGCGCAACCATGTCGACCGTGATGTGGAGCTACTCGGGGCGGATGAGATACGCCGTGAGGTGGATTCCGCCGCTTTTCACGGTGGCTTGATCCAACGGCGTGGCGGCCAGATGCACATGGGTAAATTCGGCATTGGCCTGGCGCAGGCGGCGGCCCGCAGTGGCGCGAAGATCTTTGAGCACACGCCAGTCACCAGCCTGACGCGGATAAAGGGCTATCAGCATCGCGTGGGGACGGGCAAAGGCGAAATTCTGGCCGAAAAAGTGCTGATGGCGACCGGTTGCTCCAATATCGGCCCGTTTGACTGGTTCCAGCGGCGTATCATCCCGATTGGCAGTTTTATCGTGGTGACTGAACCGTTGCCGGAAGCGCAACTCAAGACGTTGATACCCAACAACCGCACCTGCGTCACCTCCCTGAATATCGGCAATTACTTTCGTACTACCGCTGATCATCGGCTGGTGTTCGGTGGTCGCGCCCGCTTTGCCGTCAGCAATCCGACCTCCGACGCACGCAGCGGAAAAATACTGCAAGCCGGGTTGAGCAAAATGTTCCCGACGCTGGCTACCGCAAAAATCGACTATTGCTGGGGCGGACTGGTGGACATGACGGCCGATCGCCTGCCGCACGCCGGAGAACATGACGGTGTTTTCTACTCGCTGGGTTACAGCGGCCACGGTACCCAGATGTCGGTCTGGATGGGACGGGTGATGGCTAATCTGCTGGCCGAGAAAAGCAATGAAAATCCCTGGCAGCGCGCAAGCTGGCCTGCGGTTCCTGGCTATTTTGGCAAACCGTGGTTTTTGCCGATTGCCGGGTTGTATTACAAGGCTAAGGATCGGCTCTCCTGAGTAATTAACGTGCGACTTTGAGGGTGTGCAGATGAGTAAATTTCGCAAAGAATTTAACCGTGTTACCCCATCTTTAACCCAGGCTATCAACGAGGTGGCTATTTCCCGGCGCGGCATGATGAAGCTGCTGTCGGCGGGCGCGATGATCAGCACCGGTCTGATTTCCCCCGCTTTCAGCTTTGCCGCTGAAACACCGGTTAAAGGCGGTAAGCTGCGCGCGGCGATGGCCAACGCTTCCGCCACCGACACGCTTGACCCGGCCAAAGGGAATAACAGCAGCGACTATACCCGCCAGTTCATGTTCTACAGCGGCCTGACTGAACTGGATAAAAACCTGACGGCACAACCTGCGCTGGCGGAATCGATCGAAAGCAGCGATGGCATTAGCTGGCTTATCAAGCTACGTCCCGGCGTTACTTTCCACGATGGTAAAACCCTGACGGCGCAGGATGTGGTCTGGTCGTTGAGTCGCCATAAAGATCCGGCGGTGGCTTCCACCGCTATCTCACAGGCCAGGCAGTTTAGTCGCATCACCGCCGTGAGTCCGACAGAAGTAAAACTGGTGCTGACGCAGGCAAATTTCGATCTGCCGGTTGTTCTGGCCACCAGCCCGTTTCTGATCCTGCAGGAAGGAACCAAAGATTTCAGTAAGGCGAATGGCACCGGGCCGTATATCTGCCAGAGCTTTACCCCTGGCGTCAGCACTGTCGGCATCAAAAATCCGCATTACTGGAAATCCGGCCTGCCGCATCTGGATCAAGTCGAGCTGTTGGGAGTCACCGATCAGGCTGCGCGCGTCAATGCGCTGATGTCTGGCGACCTGCATATAGTGGCGACGCTGACGCCCAGCGATGTCAAGCGCTTGCGCCAGTCCGGTCAGTTTGGCGTGCTGGAGAGCAAGTCCGGCATGTACACCAACCTGATTGTCCGCACCGACATGAAACCAGGCAGCAATGAAGATTTCGTGCTGGGGATGAAATACCTGCAACCGCGTGAAATCATGGTGAAAACGGTGATGCAGGGCTTCGGTCAGGTGGCCAACGATACGCCGGTGCCACCGTGGCATCCGCTGTACAACAAGGAAATTCCGCAGCGTCCGCTGGATGTAGAAAAAGCCAAATATCATTTTAAAAAAGCGGGCATGACGGGGGCGAGTGTGGAAATTATCACCACCCAGAATATTGAAGGCGCGGTGGAAGGAGGGCAGCTCCTCCAGCAGCTTGGCCGTTCTGCCGGGATGAATTTTCAGGTTCGCCGCGTACCGTATGACGGCTACTGGTCAACGCACTGGACCAAAGATCCGGTTGGTTACGGTTCGATCAATCCACGTCCAACGCTCGATCTGTTGTTGTCTCAGTTTTATCTCTCCGATGCGCCAAACAATGAATCAGGCTGGAAAAATCCACAGTTCGATCAACTGGTCATCGCGGCGCGGGGTGAGGGCGATCAAGCCAAACGCAAGCAGATGTATGGTGATATACAGCAATTAATTTATGACCACTGCGGCACCATTATCCCGACATTCATCAGCTCACTGGACGGTTACAGCAATAAAGTCAAAGGGGTGGAAGCCTGGCCGTCAGGCATGATGATGGGTTACCGTTTTCATGAGTTTGCCTGGCTGGCTTCCTGATTAAGGAGAACGGCAATGAACCGCTATCTGCTGTTACTGATTGCCCGGCGCTGCGGCGCTGGCATCCTGACCTTGTTGATTATTTCGGCGGTGGTGTTTTTTGTCACCAGCCTGCTGCCGGGTGATGCGGCGCAGATGATCCTGGGACAAAGCGCCACACCGGAAACGGTCGCCGCGCTGCGCCAGCAACTGGGGTTGGACCAGCCACTGCTGATGCGTTACTTCGCCTGGCTGGGCGGCATGTTGCACGGTAATTTCGGCATCTCGTTCGCCAGTCATTTGCCGGTATCGCAACTGGTGGCGCAACGGATGCCGGCGACCTTTGAGCTGGCGGCGGTCACCACGCTGGTGTCAGTCCCCCTGGCGCTGGTGATTGGTCTGACGGCGGCGATGAAACGCGGTTCTCTGTTTGATCGTGGTCTGATGATCGGCACCATGGCAGTGGTGGCGGTGCCAGAGTTTCTGGTGGCCACTCTCGCGGTGATTATTTTTGCGGTTAAGTTGCATTGGGTGCCGGCGATGTCGCTGGGGACGCCGACGGGGGATATCGGCAGCTATCTGAAAACCTACGCGCTGCCGGTATTGACGCTCTGTTGCGTGTTGGTGGCGCAGATGGCGCGGATGACCCGGTCGGCGCTGATTAACCAGATGGACAGCCCTTACCTGGAAATGACCCTGTTGAAAGGCGTTTCGCCGTTGCGGGCGATGTTACGACACGCGTTGCCAAACGCGGTCGGTCCGATCGCCAACGCGATTTCCCTCAGCCTCTCTTACCTGTTTGGCGGGGTTATCATCATTGAAAGTATTTTCAGCTATCCCGGCCTGGCGAGCCAATTGGTCGATGCGGTCAGCAACCGCGACCTGCCGGTGGTGCAGCTCTGCGTGATGCTGTTCGCCGGGTGCTATCTGATCCTGCTGCTGGCGGCGGATATCCTCACCATCGCATTCAATCCTAAGTGGAGGGGCTGATGAACGCATTGACGCTACCCTGGCGCTTCTTTCTGTCGCTGACCCGCAGCGGTAAAGCGGGTCTGCTGATAACCCTGCTGTGGATTTTTCTTGCGCTGTTCGGCAGCGCGCTCGCGCCGCATAATCTGGAGGATATCGGCAGCGGCCCGATGATGGGAGGGGTCAGCAAAACCTACTGGTTTGGGACCGACTATCTCGGACGGGACATGTTCAGCCGCATCCTGTATGGCGCACGTTATTCGATTGGTCTGGCGCTCGGCGCTGCGCTGCTCGCCAGCCTGACCGGAACCCTGCTGGCGCTGCTGTCGGCCGTCGCCGGACGCTGGCTGGAGGAACTGCTCGGCCGGATCAATGACGCGATGCTGGTGTTACCTGGCAAAATCCTCGCGCTGATGATCGTGGCGGTGTTTGGTTCTTCGTTGCCGATGCTGGTGCTGACCGCGACGTTTACCTACTGGCCCGGCGCTTACCGCATAGCCTGGGCGATGGCTTCCAACCTGCGTTCAATGGATTATGTCCGCGCTTCCCGGCTACGGGGCGAAAGCCGTTTCTACCTTGCTTTTCATGACATTCTGCCGAATATGTTGCATCCGATGCTGACCGATTTCGGCCTGCGTTTCGTCTATATTGTGCTGTTACTCAGTGGGCTGAGTTTTCTCGGTTTGGGGGTGCAGCCGCCTTATGCCGATTGGGGCACGTTGGTGCGTGAAAATCTGCAAGGGTTGTTTGATGGGTCTCCGGCCGTACTGATGCCCGCGCTGGCGATCGCCAGCCTGACTATCGGCGCGAATCTGTTTATCGACAGCTTGCAAGCCATGCGACCGCTCAGCCCGGCGAAGGGGGTGGCATGAACATTACGCCGCACAGCGCCCGCCCGGTAGTGGCGGTGGAAAATCTGCGCGTGGTTGCTCATGGTGAAGATGGTCATGAGATCCCACTGGTGAGCGATATTCGTTTTAATGTGCAAAAAGGTGAAGTTCTGGCGCTGATTGGTGAGTCCGGGTCGGGTAAAACCACCATTGCGCTGGCGCTGATGGGCTATGCCCGCCATGGCTGCCATATTACTGCCGGGAATATTCACGTCGCCGGGACTGATGTGACGGCGCTGAGCGCAAAACAGTTGCGCCAGTTCCGGGGCAACAAAGTGGCCTACATCGCCCAGAGCGCCGCCGCCTCATTCAATCCGGCGATGAAGATTATCGACCAGGTGGTGGAGCCGGTCGTTATCCATGGCGTGATGAGCCGGGCCGAAGCCGAGGAAAAAGCACGTCAGTTGTTTCACCAACTGGCATTGCCGGAGCCGGAAAGTATCGGTAAACGTTATCCGCACCAGGTCTCCGGCGGTCAGTTGCAACGACTGATGACCGCGATGGCGTTGATCGGCGATCCGGAGGTGGTGATCCTTGATGAACCGACTACCGCGCTGGATGTGACAACCCAGGTCGAAGTGCTGAAGGTCTTCCGCCAGGTGGTGCGGCAGCGCGGGATGACGGCGGTTTATGTCAGCCACGATCTGGCGGTGGTGGCGCAGATGGCTGACCGTATTCTGGTGCTGCGAAAAGGGGCGATGGTCGAATATGGCACCACGGAACAACTGCTGCGGGCACCGCAGGCGGAATACAGCCATCTGCTGTTGGACGCGGCGAAACTGCAACCCCGGCCCACGCCATGGAAAATGCCTGATGACCGCCAACAGCCTTTACTGGAAGTCCGCGATATTTTCGCCGGATACGGCCCGCTGGACAGGCAGGGACAGCCGAAAATCCCGATCCTGCATGATATCAACTTCAAACTGTTTCGCGGTCAGGCTATCGGCATTATCGGCGAGTCTGGCTCAGGGAAAACGACCCTGGCGCATGTGATTGCCGGGCTGAATGTGCCGTCCAGTGGGCATATTCTGTTCAGCGGCCACTATATTGATGGCGACATGCGCCAACGTGCGGAAGACGAGCTGCGGCGTATTCAATATGTCTTCCAGTCAGCCGATACCGCCCTTAACCCGGCGCATACTATTGCGACTATTCTCAGCCGTCCGTTGCAGCGCTTTCATCGTCTGCGCGGTGCGGCACAGGAGCAGCGGCTGGCTGAACTACTGGAGCTGGTGCAGTTGCCACGTAGCGTATTGAACCGCCATCCCTGGGCATTGTCTGGTGGGCAAAAACAACGCGTGAACCTGGCGCGGGCGCTGGCGGCAGAACCCGATTTGATCCTCTGCGATGAAGTGACCTCGGCACTGGATTCGGTGGTGGCTGCCGCCGTATTGGATTTGATCACTGATCTGCGCCGCGAGCTGGGCTTGTCAGTGATATTTATCAGTCACGATCTGCACGCCGTGCGTTCGGTTTGCGATGAAATTATCGTAGTGAAAAAAGGGCGGATGGTGACGCAGGTGGTCCGTGCTGACTACGATAAGCCGTCGACTGAACTCTATTACGAGCGGCTGAAACGGGCGGTGCCGGAATTGCGGCAAGGCTGGCTGGATGAACATGAAGCTAACGATATTGCGCTGTGACGGGCTACCGGGGATCGGTAAAGGAGAAGAGGGTGAGCGTGCAGATTTTCACTATGAATGAACAACATCTTGATTGGGCGGTCAGCCTGACCCAGCATCTGCAGTGGCCACATCGTCGTGCCGACTGGCAGCAGGCGCTGTCGCTGGGGGAAGGACTGGTAGCGGAGTTGGATGGTCACCCCGTCGGCACCACGCTGTACTGGCGTTGGGGGGAGGCATATGCCTCTGTTGGCCTGGTGATTGTCGCCGATGAAGCACAGGGGAAAGGCGTAGGCAGGCAACTGATGCAGGCCGCGCTGACAAAACTGGCAGGATGCAATGTGCGTCTGCATGCCACGGAAATGGGCAAAGGGTTGTATGAGAAGCTGGGGTTTGTCGCCATCGGTCAGATTGAGCAGCATCAGAGTCGCGCACTGACCCCAGTGGCGGCGATAGCGCCATCCACTGGAGAAACCTTGCGTCCGGCCTGTCGTGCCGATCGCGACACCTTGATTGCGCTGGACAGGCAGGCTCATGGGCAGTACCGACCCGCGTTGATCGACAATCTGTTTGACAGTGCGGAACGTTTCCTGCTGTTGGAGAAACAGGGGCAGATAACAGGGTTCGCCTGTCAGCGCCGTTTCGGTCATGGCTGGGTGATTGGGCCGATTATCGCTGCGGAGTTGTCGCAGGCCAAAGTGCTGGCCAGCGCATTGCTCTGTGGCTTGAGTGGGCAGTTTGTGCGAATTGATAGCGACAGCCACACTGGCCTCGGCGACTGGCTAAATACGTTGGGTATGCATGAGGTTGATGCGCCCACTACCATGATGCGGGGAGTGCCCTGGCAGCCTGACGGTATGCTGGCATTCGGGTTAATGACCCAGGCGATGGCCTGATGAATATCGTCTACAAATCCACCGCGTCGCGTGGCGAGCTTTGGGCCAGGTTGCTGGCGGAGCTGGCGCCGGAGATCAATTTTCGTCAGTGGCCGGATATCGGTAACCCGCTGGACGTGGACTACTTAGTCGCGTGGCAGCCGCCGGAAAATATCATGCAGTGGTTTCCCAACCTGAAAGTGTTGTTTTCGGTGGGGGCCGGGGCCGATCAGTTTGATTACGCCAGTCTGCCGCCTGAGCTGCCGGTGGTACGGATGATTGAACCCGGACTGACCCAGGGCATGGTGGAGTATGTCACTTTCGCGGTGTTGGGGTTGCACCGAGGCATGCCGCGTTATCTGCAGCAGCAACGCCAGCAACAGTGGCTGGAACAGCCCGCTAAACCCGCCGCTCAGTGCCGTGTCGGAGTGATGGGGGTGGGGACGTTGGGGGAGGCGGTATTACAACCGCTGGTGCAGTTCGGCTATGACTGCGCGGGTTGGAGCCGGACGGCTAAAAATCTGCCTGGTGTGCAAAGTTACGTTGGCGAAGCGCAGTTGAACGCTTTTCTTGCCCGCACCGACATCCTTATCTGTCTGTTGCCGTTGACTGATGCCACTGAAGGTATTCTCAATGCTTCTCTGTTTGCACAGTTACCGCCAGGCGCGGCGTTGGTGCAGGTTGGTCGCGGCAGGCAGCTCAATCACCAGCATCTGCTGGAAGCGTTAAATCAGCAACAGTTGAGCGCGGCGGTTATCGACGTTACACAACCGGAACCGTTGCCGGAAGGGCACCCTTTCTGGCGGCATCCAGCCATCTGGCTGACGCCGCACATTGCCAGTCAGACCCAGCCGGAAAGCGCGGTGCGGGCGCTGCTGGATAATATCCGTCGCTTTGAAAACGGTGAGCCGATGCAAGGTCTGGTCGACCGGCAGCGCGGATATTGAGTGGGTCATTATTCATGTCATATCGATGAGGAAGAGAGATGCACAATTTACTGGCAGAGCAGCAGGCATTTTCTGATAACGCAATATGGCTGGATGCCCGTGAGGAGCATGTGCCGCATGGCGTGGTGACCGCGCATCCGCTGGTTATCGAGAAGGGGAAAGGCGCGGAAGTGTGGGATGTGGAAGGCAATCGCTATCTGGACTTTGTCGCGGGTATCGGGGTGCTGAATGTTGGGCACAACCATCCGGCGGTGGTTGCCGCGGTGACGCAACAGTTGCAACAGGTGTCGCATCCCTGCTTTCAGGTCGCCGCCTATCCGGGCTACATCGCTCTGGCAAAACGGTTGAACGCGTTGGTGGGCGCCGGGGAAAAATTCAAGAGCGTGTTTTTCACCAGCGGCGCGGAAGCGGTCGAAAATGCGGTGAAAATCGCCCGTTCTTATACTAATCGCCCCGGTATTATTGCTTTCGACGGCGCGTTCCATGGCCGCACTCTGCTGGGATGCACCCTGACCGGCATGAGCCAGCCGTACAAGCAAAATTTTGGACCGTTTCCCGGTGAAATTTATCGTCTGCCGTTTCCGAATGCGTTTCGCCACATCACGGAACAGGACTGTTTGCACGCGCTGGATACGCTGTTTTCGGTGCAGATTATGCCGGATCGCGTGGCGGCGATAATCATCGAACCAGTGCAGGGAGATGGCGGGTTCCTGCCTGCCTCGGCGAGTTTTATGCAGGCGTTGCGAGAGATAACTCAACGCCACGGTATTGTACTTATCTGTGATGAAGTGCAGACCGGCTTTGGCCGCACCGGCAAAATGTTCGCTTTCCAGCATAGCGGCATCGTACCGGATCTGGTGACGGTAGCGAAAAGTCTGGGGGGCGGTTTGCCGATCTCCGGGGTGGTCGGTAAAGCGGAGATCATGCAATCGCCTTTGCCTGGCGGCCTGGGCGGTACCTACGGCGGTAACGCGCTGGCCTGTGCCGCGTCGCTGGCCGTGCTGGATGTGTTGGAACAGGGACAACTGCTGCAACGTGCCAACCAGCTTGGCGAGCAATTGCATGACCGGCTGTTGCAACTGGCTAAAAAATACGCCTGCATTGGCGACGTTCGCGGTATTGGCCTGATGCAGGCGGTGGAAATTATCGACGCGGAAAGCCGACAGCCGGATGCCGGATTGACGCAGAAAATACTCGACTGTGCCTGTCAGGAAGGGCTGCTGTTGATCAAGTGTGGCGTTCAACGCAACACGGTGCGTTTCCTCGCGCCACTGGTCACCAGCGACTCGCAACTGGAAGAAGCGCTGCATATTTTTGATATCGCACTGGCTCGCGCGACGGGGCGGCTTGGCTGATAATTTTCTTTCTCATTGATATTAATGCTTTTGTTGATGATACATGGCGGTGGTAAGGCACAGCAAAACGCTGGCGTCACTGGCGAAAAGCGTGCTATACCATCGCTATCCGCTGGCAATTTGATAACAATGAGGGGGATTATGAACGGCTTAATGAAACTGGACCGTATCGACATTAACATTCTGGTCCAGCTGCAGAAAGATGGCCGCATCAGCAATGTCAATCTGGCCGATGCCGTGGGACTCTCCCCCAGCCCTTGCCTGCAACGGGTCAAGCGTCTGGAAGCGGCCGGTTTTATCACCGGTTACGAGGCGCATATCAACCTGACTAAAATCACTGACTCAGTGAGTGTGTTCACCGAGGTGACGCTGGCTGGACACCGCCGTGAAGATTTTATCCGCTTTGAGGGCGCGATCCGTGAGGTGGAGGAACTGATGGAATGCCACCTGATTACCGGTGGCTATGACTACCTGTTACGCTTTATCACCCGCAGTATTGAGCATTATCAGGAAGTGATTGAAGGGTTGCTGGATGCTAAAGTTGGTATTGATAAGTATTTCAGTTATATCGTAATTAAGTCACCTGTTATCAAAAGTAGCGTGCCCTTGCGTTCGCTGATTTCTCGTCATCCACAGGTTGAGTACTGATCCCCTCATTGGTCAGGTGTTTATTTTGCATGCCATCTTCATTATCGGTTCCGCGCACTGGGTGCGTGACGATGATAGGGTGAGTCGTGTCGCGCGTTGCTGGATATCGACAGGATCCTATCAGTGTTCCGTGGAGAGTGACTGGGCGCCGGGACAGAGCAGGGAGACGATGTTACGCTCGTTACCTTTTTTGGCCAGTATTACGCGACATCGTGAATTGGCGACTGTCAGGCGCTGGTTGCTTAATACGGATGACGCTCACGAGGTTTATCGCTGCGCGGGTTGGCCGACGGTGGCAAGCCCGCAGCGGCTGATGGAACGGGTGAGACAACCACAGAAAGGCCAGTGATCTATCGCCCAGGCAGACATTTAGCGTCGGGTCATGGGGGGGGGTTGGCATGCTGCGTTGTTGCAAATTGAAAGCAAGAAAGAGATTTCACTGAGCACCGACTATCCAGGATAAATCAATAGCCGGGTGTCAACTCTCCCTCATCACGTCCTGTCTTAGTGCAGGACGTTTTATTTGCGGCAATAACCGCTCAACAAGCATCGTTGGTATGGCACTGGCTTGTTGTTTATTCCAATTTTGGATTCATTGTTAATAACTTTAGTTTATTCATTACACCGGAAAGTCTCCTCTTACTTCGGTAATTTATATCAATTCTGCTTAACATTTGTTGTCAATGAGAACCGGTTATTAATTGATTTTTTGTGACCTGGATAACCTTTGTATCATGAAGTAAATATTTAATAGTTCCGTTTAAAAATAAAATATTTTTTTATTTTCATAAAATAACGTAGAGAAAGTGATCATTTTTTATCCAATTGATAGCGAGCCAGGGACAGAAATGGTTCCTGAGAAGCATTTTAAATTAATTGTAATGAGTAAATGTTGGGCCTAAATCGAATTGATGGCACGACGAAAAGTCCTTACTTTTAGATAAAATAGTGGTGCTTTTTAGTATCATGTTTATGCATGGTTTACATTTATCACAAAATTTGCATATTGATCCTCTTCTGTCTATTTTTCATCCACTTCATCTGGGAGCATATCTTCGAGTTTCTCTTTAATGACATTTTCACATTCTTTTAGATAATAAATATAGGTTTTAAATGCAGGGAAAGAATGGTCAACGCTGTAGTTTAACTCAGTTGGCATGGTATGTTTGTTTTTATAGAATAAGGCCATTGATTCAGTCATTATCCCGACAGCTTCGCCACTTCTTATCAGGAAAAGATAGTTACTAATGTCATCCACAATAATAACCTGGGCCATAGGGCACACTGTCAATATTCTGGTATGTGCAATTTTAATATAGTCATCATGCAGTGCATTTTTGGGAATGATGATTGGCAGGTTCTTCATATCACTCAACTGATAATTTTCAATTTCCTCGGACAATAAGTAGCAGACAGATTCACTGGAAAAATTCATTTTCGCAATACCTGGATGGTCAATATTTCGGTAGGTGATCACCGCTTGCATTTCACTCGCCAATAATGATTCCAGAGACTGACTGGCATCGCTCGAACACCATGAGACACAGGCCGTTTTTCTTTTTTTATTGATAATTTTATTAAACAGGAATGGATTCAAATTTTCCATGCCAATCATAACACTTCTTTTGACATTTAAACCTGACCTCTTTTTTGAGTAAATGACTTCCATTTCGGATATTCGTGTGTAATAAGGCATAATTTCCTCATACAGTTCATGCCCTTTTTTAGTCAAGGTAAAATCATGATCTTTCCTGGAAAATAATTTATACCCCAGTTCATCTTCGAGTATTTTTATGCGGCGTGAAATTGGAGAGGAGGTAACAAAAAGGATCTCAGACGCTTTTTTTAGAGATTTTTCCCTGGCTAATACTATAAAGCATTTCAGATTCGATGAAATAAACATAGAGCCTCCTGATGATTTGTAAGTCATAAAGCAATTTTACTCATGAAAAACATAACACATAATGGCCGACTCAGGAGTGGATAAGTCTTAAGCTTCATGCGGATTGATGGTTTTAATCATCAAGATAGCAATTTTTGCTTTTCAACTTCTAATTTTTGATCTTGTGAAGGTGCCTCACTGTTATTACGCTTTCCAGATGGTGGAAACACCAGGGAACCTCAAAATATTTGAGGCAATAAATAAAATAGATTTTAATTATTTTTTCAAACAATAACTGTTATGTAATCCCCAGAATATTTTCTGTGAAGCTAATTTTTAATGTCCATCAAAGTGAGGTATCAAATGAATAGCAACAATACCAAAGCGAAAGCGAATGCATTTTCATCAGCGTCAGGTGATCTGAATGTTGTTGATGATAATGGTAATAGCATTGATTTTGCTAAAGTGATTATTGAATTAACTAAAGGCAGCAGCAGTGAACGTGAGAATTTCATCACTATTGCTACCATCGAGGAATTAAGAAATTATGAACCTAATGCCTCCGGTGAAATTGCCGTGGTTCTGGAATACTACTCAGGATCGCGATCCGGTGGCGGCATCTTCTTCTACGATTATGAAGATAAAACATCGCCTGACGATCAGGGCGTTATTATTGTCACGCCAGATGGCGCGCGTTGGAAACGCTATCTTACTAATCATGCTGACTTAACCATTGCCGAGTTTGGCGCCATCGCTGATGGTCAAACCGATTGTCTGGAAGCAGTGACGCGGATGTGGAACTGGTCACAGCAAACGGACAGTACTACCGGCAATCAACCCTTTCGCAATATTGGTATTCGTTTTCCTGCCGGTAAATTCTTCATCTCAAAGTTCGATATTTCAGCAAACGAAGTTAATCGTTTTCGCCTGGTAGGACCGCATGTTAATTTCGGTTATTACCCCAGTACCACGCTCATTTCCGATCAGAAAGATGGCGAGGTGATGTTCACTGTAAAGGCTCGCCGGGTGTCGATCGCAGGGCTGTATGTTGATGGTCAGGATAATACTAAGAACAAAGGATTCTTTAAAAACACTTGTCCCGGAGGACAGTTCGTTCGTGTCACCGGGATGAATTTCGAGAATATGGGCGGGCGTTCACTCGATATGCTGGATACCCTGGATTGTAAAATTGATCAGTGGTACGCCAGCAACTGCGCCGCGACGGTGATTTATGCCACCTGGTCAAACCAGGTATGGGGGACCTGGGATCACATTACGGCAATCGAGTTGTCTAACTTCAACATCCAGTCTGGCAGCAAAGAGGATATGATCGACCTGCAACGGGCAGGACAGTCCCTGATCCGTAACGGCTGGATTGAGCACACGGAGTATCCCGGTAATTTGTCGAATGGCCAGTGGATTTTTGATGCGCTCAATCTGGAAACCAATACTAATCCGCTTAAATGTCATCACACGCGTATTGTTTCTACCCAGCTCAACATCCAGGCCGGTGAAGGGCTGGATCTGAGCGATGAGGGGGATCGCTGGCTGTCAATATACGAAATGGGGCGGTTGTGGCTTGAAAACCATGGTGTCCGGATTGATGGTTCGCTGAGTTATGATTACCTGTCTTCGCCGGATCGCATGGATAACCGCCGCAACCAGGAGACCTGGTTTCACCTTGTAGATGCGGAAGTTCCAGTATGGAGTACCTCGCTGCAGGTGAAAATCTTCGGTACGGCCCAATATTTGACGATGATAGGGACCCAAACAAATTATGATGCCAGGTCGCCGGAAGGGGAAGCGACGATCAATATCCAAAATATTAACGGTACTTTTTCCGCCTGTTGGTCTGGTGAGGGAGCGATACCCGTTGTGCGGGTGGCCGTGAAGACGTTGGGTAACAACATTGTCAGTGTTTATGTGAAAATCGCTAAATATACCGGGTACAGTATGGCGGTATATACCAGCAACTCTTATGACCGTTTTACGGCGGGGATCCATTTTCGTCTCGAAAGAAAAAATATCATGTTGAGCACGGATGAAGCCGCAGCACTGGATGCGGAAGAAGAAACAGCTTACTTCCAGCACTGGATGGGGCGGGAAAATGTCGGTTTGGGCTACAACAACAATAATGATCTGTTGTTGCGTGGACCGTTGGTTAGCAACTCGACATTGGGGACATCCTCACAAAGTCTGCGGGTAATGGTGAATGGGCGAGCTTATGGTATTGAGTTGAAACCTCTCGATAGCTGACAGACGGCTCATGCATCACCTTGCCTGTCAATAGGTTGTCTTTGTTTACCCTGGTCATGGTTTATCTATATTATTGTCGGCGGGCTGGGTTGCCTTCATTCCACATAGATTATGCAGAGACAACTATTTTTATTCCCCATTGATTAAAAAACCGATCTAAAAAATCGGTTTTTTATTTCATTGCTGAAAAATAGAAATAAATTATTTTCCCTCGTCTTATTTTTATCATCCTCGCCATTATTGATGTTTTTTTGTGTCAGCACCCTGATGGTGAATTTAATAATTCAATTTAACTTTTATGTTGCTATTAAATTTAATGTGTTACTAATAATTGATTTTGAACTGGTAATTATTATGGTTGAGTCTTTGTCTGTTAAGGGTAAAGTGAATCCAATATACCTGATGTGATTCATGTCGTGGGGTAAAAATACCGGATTCTGTTAAATGGCGTGTCACTCATTCAACAGGCACCGCGTGTCAGACTGAATCGTACGGGAAGTGATGCAGATAATTTAACACGATTAATGCATCTGTAACTTGACCAGCGACGGGTATATAGCACTGATGTTTTAAATAGAGAGTGTTATTTTCTTTTGAAAATAATTCTGACCTTTATGAATTTATTATTCATAGAAAAAAACTGTATAATAAAAGGAGTGATTATGTTAAGCGAAAATAGCTTACGGCAACAAAGTGGGAATAAAATCGTGCTGGGGTTCTGGCACAATTGGGCGCCGGAGCCTGGTCAGGGCTACAGGCTTGGACGATTCACCGAAATGGCGTTATCTGAAATTCCCGTCCAGTATAACGTTATTGCTGTTGCCTTTATGAAGGTATTAGACAATAACGATCCCATTCCTGACTTCAAACCTTATAAAGGAACTGAGGAGGAATTTCGTCATCAAATCGATCTGGTTCATGCTCAGGGACGGAAAGTCCTGATTTCCCTTGGTGGTGCTGATGCCCATATTGAACTGAACCGCGGCGATGAGATTGCACTGGCAAACCGCATTATTGCCCTGACCGACCAGTATGGTTTTGATGGTCTGGATATTGATCTTGAACAAACCGCAATTACTGCAGCGGATAATCAAATAGTGCTTCCTGCTGCGTTAAAAATGGTTAAGGACCATTATCGGCCTGTAGGGAAAAATTTCACTATCAGTATGGCGCCAGAATTCCCCTATCTGACGCAGGGACGGGAATATGGTGCCTATATTGATGGTCTGGAAGGTTATTATGATTATATTGCGCCGCAATTTTATAATCAGGGGGGAGACGGCGTTTATGTCGAAGGCATTGGCTGGCTCGCGCAAAATAATGATGATCAGAAAGAAGATTTTCTTTATTACCTGACAGAAAGTCTGGTCACCGGTACGCGTGGTTTTATCAAAATCCCACACAACAAATTCATTATTGGATTGCCGACCAATAATGATGCGGCGGCGACCGGTTACGTTATCGATCCGCAGGACGTCTATAACGCACTGGCGCGATTGGACGCAGCGGGATTAGATATTCTCGGTTTGATGACATGGTCGGTGAACTGGGATGCAGGCTATAACAATCGCGGAGAAGCTTATGCCTGGGAATTTATTAACCGCTATGGTTATCTTGCCGGAGAGGGCACGGTGCCAGAACCAGAACCAGAACCAGAACCAGAACCAGAACCAGAACCAGAACCAGAACCAGAACCAGAATATCCATTATGGACCACAGGTGTCCGCTATCACGATAACGATCGGGTAAGTTGGAATTCTCATGGTTGGCTGTGTGTGATGCCGCATGATTCAAATATTTACTGGACACCTGATATTGCCACCTCTTTGTGGCAACAAATTCTATAAAATAAAGCCATAGCAGGAGTTAATATTATGTCTGAACTCTCTTCAGAAATTATTAGTACCCGCAAGACCGATTCATTACTGCGGCACGGTCATGTCTTTTCACCAGCGTCACGTGCTTATATTGCCTGGCAGGAAGGTAAAATTGATACCGGAATGCTTAACCAGCGCGAAAGCGGTAAGTTTTTCCCTGCATGGGTCGGTGGGTTGTCTGATGCCATCGCACCGACGGATACCACTAATGCCGCGCCGCCACCGGATGGAAAAATTGCCAGCGCTAATCAGGGAAATGGTGAATTTCTTGATGAGGCGGGCACCCACTGGCAAAAACACAGCGTGAAGTCCGCTGAACTGTTAAAAATCAGTTGGTATTATTCCGCTATTCATCTTACTCGTCGCTGGAATTACTTTATTACCCGCGAAGACTGGGATCCTAATTTACCGCTGAGTCGGGCGCAGTTCGAAGATCAACCATTCTATAAAGTTGAATTGACCGAACAACCATTCTGGAGCAATGGTGATGCGCTAAGGCCGCCGCAGCCTACTGAGCATGAGGTTATGCTGCCGCAGCGTTCTGGTTACCATGTGTTATTAGCTGTCTGGGAAGTGGCCGATACGGGCAACGCATTTTATCACGTGATTGACCTGGATTTTGTCGGCAGCGAAAACCCGGATGAACCGGTCGTACCGGTTGCGCCTGCGGGGCTGCGCGCCAGCGAGGTCACCGTTAACAGCATCACCCTGACATGGAACGCCCCGGCTATCGCCGCGTCCTCTTATCGTTTGTATCGTGATGGCGGCCTGATTTCCCAGAGTGCCGCACTGACCTTTACGGATAGCGGTCTGGCAGAAAATACCGTTTACAGTTACGCCGTCAGTTCGGTGAATGCGGCGGGTGTGGAGTCGGCCCTGAGTCAGCCGGTCTCGGTGACGACCAGTAGCACGGTGACACCTGAAACACCGCCAACGGCGCCCACCCATCTGCACAGTATGGGCGTCACGGCCGATACGGTGAAACTGATGTGGGGGCCATCGACCAGCAGCGGTACCCTGGCGGGTTACATTGTTTACCGTGATGGTAATGAAATTGCCCGTACTGCCGTTTCACAACTGACGTATGACGATAGCGGTTTGCAGGCCGAAACGGCGTACCGCTATTTCGTCGCCGCCTTCGATACGCAACAACAACTTTCTGTGCCAGGTAACGTGCTGGCGGTGACCACGCTTGCCAGTGACGACAACGGCGCGGGTGACGATAACGACGATGGCGGTCAGTATCCGCAATGGACGCTGGGCACCTACTATTCCACTGGCGAAAAAGTCAGCTATCAGGGTAAAAACTGGATTTGCTTACAGGTTCACACGGCGCATGTGCCTGAGTGGGCACCCGGTGTGGCTGAATCCCTGTGGCGCGAAATCGCCTGAAATAGTCGCGGTAATAACTGATACCCCCCTGGCCAGAAGGAACTGGCCATTTTGTCTTCGGCTAAATCTGACAGAGGCCGTCAATGATATCCACAATAGACAGCATTCTGGAACATTGCTCAGCATGGATCCTGGCGTATTTACCTACGTTATTTTCTGCATTGTCATCGATGCTCATCGCCTTTTTTTTAGGTATTTATGATGGCAAGCCGATTTGGAAAATCGTTTCTGAGCCGTTTATTTGCGGAATATTTACCCTGGCTATTTCAGGTTCTCTGGAATACCTGGGGTTGCCTGATACCGCGGTGAATCTGATGGGTGGGATTATTGGTTTTGTCGGTGTGGCAAAAATACGTGAATTAATCGACAGCAAATTAACCCAACGACTTGGAGCTGGAAACCATGAAAATCAGCGATAATGGCATCCGTTTTATAAAGCGGGAAGAGGGTGAAAGACTTATTGCTTATCTTGATTCGGTCGGGATCCCAACCATTGGCGTCGGTCATACTGGCTATGTCAATGGATTGCCTATAGCCAAAAATACGGTGATCACCGTCGAACAATCCACACAACTGTTATTACAGGATCTGGCTACAGCCGAGCGGGCAATTAAAAAAAATGTCACTGTCTCCCTGACGCAAAATCAATATGATGCGCTTTGTAGCCTGATTTTTAATATAGGGGCAGGCGCTTTTGCCCGCTCGACAGTGAAGAAAAAACTGAATGCGGGTGATTATCAGGGAGCGGCAGAGGCGTTCCTGATGTGGAAACGTGCTGGCAATAACCCCGATATTTTGTTGCCTCGCCGGGAAAGAGAGCGCCAGTTGTTTCTGTCCTGAATGGCGGCAATGACGGCGAGAGAAGCAACGGCAAGACGCAGTATAAGAATGTTAACGGTTTATCGGGGGGGAACGGTCAGACCGGCCGCAGATAACGTAGTGTCGCATCCACCACCAGGCGACGGTTACGGGCGATGCTCTGTTGTTCCGTTTCATCACCACCAAACAGTGTGTGAAAGGTATAACGATTGGCCACGTTGTGGGTGCAGATACTGCTGATCAGGCGGTGTACATCGACGGTATTGGCCTGTTTATCGAACTCGCCGCTGGCTTTGCCTCGTAGCAGGACGCGGTCCAGCACTTCAAGTGCACTCTGATTCAGTGCTTTAATCCTTGAAGACTGACTGATATAACGCCCTCGCATCAGATTCTCGCTGCACACCAGACGTATAAAGTCGGGGTGGGAAATATGGTAATCAAAGCTGGCTTCGGCCAGACGAGCCATGGCTTCGGTCGGCGACATCTCATCGAGATTCAGCCCGCTCTCATGTTGGCGGATAGCGTGATAAACCTGTTCCAGTACGGCCATATAAAGGTTTTCTTTATTGCTGAAATGGTACACCACCATGCGTTTGGTGGTTTGGGCGTGTTCGGCTATCTGCTCCATGCGGGCGCCTTGCAGGCCGAATTCGGCAAAGGTGACAAGGGCGCCAGCGAGAATGCGTTTTTTCAACCCTTCAGGGTCATTTTTTCTTTTGGCGGTAACAGACATAGTGGGTCAGTCAATCCAGAGTCGCTGTGGGTCGTTTAGGTAACAAGGTTGTTAATATTACCATATAAACGCTGGGGTCGGGGAAGGGCGGTGCTTTCTACGGCAGGTTTTAACGGGGGATAAACGATAGGAGGGGGTTAGAAATACGGGTGAGTGCCATCAATCACACGGTTGTAATGGCTTTTAATTTTCTCATTCAGCCGGGTTTCATTCGGTATGGGTTGGCCGCGCAATAGCGCTTCTGTCGTGAAGCAGAACAGCAAAATTCCCCGGCTGCACAGATCAGCCGTTTCGCTATAACTTTCCAGCGAGGTAAAATATGCCTCGTCGTTGTTTGTACGCTGCCGACAGAAAACCATGACTGACACCAGCGCCTGCCAGACATCCTGAGCTTCGCCCAGTAGCGGTATTTTACCAATCGAGAAGGTCAGAATTTTTTCAATGCGAGCCAGCAAATATCGTCTGTTGTTGACGGAGAACAGCATTTCCAGCGTCTCCAGCCACAAATTCAAGGTGGTGGTAAACAGTTCGTTTTGTACCAACTCTATATTGGCGTGTTGCCACGGATAGCTTGCGGCCAACCGGTTAAAAGACTGTTGATAGTCGATAAATGCTGTTTCGTCAGTCGCATCCGATAGCGAAAGGGTATGGCTGAGCAGCTCGAAACGTTGGAGTTCCTGCTGGCGTTGCTCATCATGCCCGTCAATCAACCGGGCCTTTCGCTGTTGCAGCGTGCGCAGTGACTCCAGATCGTAAAAGGTCGCTATGGCGATTTCACTGGCCAGCAACGCTTTATTAATTGTTTTAATGACCGCTGGCGATTGCACCACCGAGCGCTCGGCCAGCAGATCATTGCGGCGGTTAAGATAAGCAGCAGCGGGAGTGAGGAAGTTGCGCATTGGCATTCTCTCATCATCGGGAGAGGAAAACGGGCCGATGCCCGTGGGCAGAATGATTCAGTATGGCATAAGTTACAGCGAAGAAATCTGCCAACAGCGCATTTTCAGCAGAATGCTCAGCCCGCTTTAGCACAGCAGTGGATAAAGTTTGCATAAGTTGATATTTCCTTCTGCGTGTCAGCTGCGGTTAAATCAGTGCCAGATCATTGAGAGAGGAGAACACTGACATGCAACATTTTAACCTGCGGGCAGGTACTAAACAGCTGTTGATGGCGTTGCAAAGGCGTTTTTTTCAGGCGGTGTCGTTGGACGAACCGATGGATGTTACGCGGGTTGCCGCATCCCTGTTACCGGTCAGCCAGCTTTATGGTTTTGAAATGAGCTATCTGTATTCCCGTGACTATTATGAAAAATAATCGCCATCCCCACAGTATTCGCTACAGCTACTGGAATGAGCTGTGCACTTGCCGTGCTGTTCACACTCAATACGGTTGATACCCCGCCTGGGTGACAGTCCGACAACACCGTTTCCCGTGACTGACGCGTAGTCTGAAACGCATTAACTTCACGCCGTACTGCTCTGTTTAGCCACCCCGACTTATCTTGCTGAATAGCCGCCATACGTTAACCGCCGGCATATTCATCCTCCAGATTCGGGTATAAATCCCCTTGTATTCGATATAGTTCTCTCCATCTCTGACCTGGGAAGCGGTTTGTCATGACCGGTAGCCGGACAGTGACGTATTTGTGATTTGGTTAACCAATTTGGCATTTTGAGCGTTGATATCAGGCGATTCATGGGGGATTTTAGTGCAGGTGTCTGAATGAGCTCGCCCTCAGCTAACGGGTTAACCCAATATCATTAGCGGCAGGCGGTTTCACTTTACAAGACCTCTGGAGGTAGAAACATGCAACAAACCTGGCGCTGGTATGGAGAGAGTGACGTTGTCACGTTGGCGGATGCGCGGCAGGCTGGCGCAACCGGCATTGTCACCGCACTGCATCATATTCCTAATGGGGAAGTGTGGAGTGTGGCTGAGATATTGCAAAGAAAAACCACAGTGGAACAGGCTGGGTTGGCATGGTCAGTAGTAGAAAGTGTACCAATCCACGAAGAAATCAAAACCCACAGTGGGCAGGTGGATCGTTGGATAAGCCACTATTGTCAGACATTGCGTAACCTGGCTGAATGCGGTATCCGCACGGTCTGCTACAACTTTATGCCCGTGCTGGACTGGACCCGCACCGACCTGGCCTGGCCGCTGCCGAATGGTGCGAAAGCACTGCGTTTCGATCAGATCGAATTTGCGGCTTTTGATCGCCATATCCTGCAACGTTCTGGTGCTGATGCTGATTACAGCCAGCAAGAACTGGCGCAGGCTGATGCCTGTTTCGCGGCGATGAGCGAAGCGGACAAAGTACGCCTGACCCGCAATATTATTGCCGGGCTGCCTGGCGCGGAGGAGGGATATACTCTTGAACAATTCCGCGCACAGCTTGAACGCTATCATGGCATTGATAATGCGCGTCTGCGGGAAAACTTTGCTTATTTCCTGAAACGGGTTATCCCGGTGGCTGAGTCGGTGGGTTTACGTATGGCGGTCCATCCGGACGATCCGCCGCGTCCGCTCCTGGGTTTGCCGCGCATAGTTTCCACCGCCGATGATCTGCAGTGGATGATCGATACCGTCAACAGTCCGGCCAACGGTTTTACCCTGTGTACGGGCTCGTATGGTGTGCGGGCGGATAATGATTTGCCAGGCATGATTAAACGCTTTGGTTCGCGCATTTATTTTATCCACTTGCGGTCCACGCAGCGTGAGGCTAACCCGAACAGTTTCCATGAGGCGGAACATCTCGCCGGCGATGTCGATATGTATGCCGTAATCAAGGCGATAGCGGCGGAAGAACAACGCCGTAAACAAGCGGGTGAGCAACATCTTATTCCCATGCGTCCGGATCATGGACATCAGATGCTGGATGACCTGCAAAAGAAAACCAATCCAGGCTACTCAGCGATTGGTCGACTGAAAGGGCTGGCTGAAATCCGTGGTGTGGAACTGGCGGTTCAGCGGGCGTTTTTTGCGACGGGCGCCTGATATGACCTTTCCACCGCATCCCTGCCAGGCGGTCGCCGCTCATCGACGGGGGATGATCGCGCGGCCGTAATATGCCATCGGTGCTCGCTTAACCTGGCGAGCAATAATACGAGTAGAACAGTTCAAACACGCCATGCTGTGGTGGCGGCTTTTAATTGTAGAATATATGATCTACAATTAATTCACCGTAAACGGCGAGTATCTTCAGATGAAACGAGGCCCTGGCAGACCCAGAGAATTTGAACCTGATGAGTTTCTTAATGCAGCGATGCACTGTTTCTGGCAGAAAGGTTATCGCGCAACCTCACTGGCAGATCTGATGCAGCAGACAGGACTGGCCAGCGCCAGTATTTACAAACTGTATCCCGATAAAAAAGCGATTTTTCTGGCAGCGCTTAAACATTATATGGACCAGGGATTTGCCCGTCGCAGTCGGCGTGCGGCTGAACTTGCACCAGAAAACGCGCTGAGAGAAACGCTGGAGTTTGGTGTCACTTTGTCAACCGGCGCCGCAGGTGAAAAAGGGTGCTTTTCTATCGCGGCCGCGAGCGAAATGTTGCCCGGTGACGCTGAGGTTATGGCGCTGGTCGAGTATAAATTCCGCGACATCATTGGCTGGCTGAGTTCGGTTCTGAGTCACGGTCAGAAAAGCGGGGTATTTCGTCAGGACAGGGACGCGGAAGTGATGGCTGAATGCCTGTTCATGATGCTGGAAGGAATGCGGGTCTACGGCAAGATCCAGCCGGACCGGGAGATGCTCAATAAGGCCGTCGAATTCATCATCAGTACGGTGCTGGTCAGCAACAGCGATGAGTTGCATGAATAAGTCGGGCAGGTTCAGCACAGGGACTGTTGTTCGCCGCAAGAAACGGCAGACATGGATGGTGGTTCTTGCGGCTGGGGACGATAAGGTCACCTGTGGCTGGAGTGCCAATGGCCGGTTTTATAAACGATGTTTTCATGCCGATGAATTGACGGTTATTGCCTCGTTCACCGACTTATGGCCATTAACGTGACGATGCACGTGCTACAGCGTTCCGGTTTACTGTTGCTGACGCTCAGTAAAATCATTCAGTAGCGCCAGGACACGGGGCAGTTCATGGAAGCCATCACGGCCAAGAAAATGTCCCGCATGCGGCACTGCATAAAAATCAGCATCCAGTTGCTGGCTCAGACGTAGAGAATACTCCGGCGGTACAATGTCATCATGTAAAGAGGCGAGTACGGCTCTGTGCCTGACCCCGTTGATGATGCGTTCCGCTGCAATTTCAACCTGGGTGAAAGGATGGAGCAGGGCAAGTCCCTCGACCGGCTCGCTGAAGCCTGAAACCATAATCATGCCAGCCGCTTTGCACGTGGCACTCTTTTCTGTCAGATAGCGCAGAATGGTGATACATCCCAGACTGTGACCGATGAACCAGGTATTTTCATCACTCTGACCGACGGTGTTTTCCAGCGCATTCAGCCACTTGTTGAGGTCAGGAGCATCAGAGTCCGGCATTGGAGGGATCAAAACCTGCATACCGGCGGTTTCTGCCTCGTTTTTAAGCCACTGAAACCAGTGGTGAGTCGGTGCTGCCATAAATCCATGAACGATGACCAAACGTGTTGATGACATTTAATCTCTCCTGGTGACTTTTTAGTTATCGCTGTACTGGGGGAATGTATCTGACAGTATAAAACCGATGGTACTTAACGGGCGCGAATTATTTATCCGTGTGGGGGGTTTTCAGGTGGATGTCAACGACTCACATGGGGAGATCAATGTATATATGCCGTTTCAGCGTTTCCTGGCCATCAGACCTCGGTAAAGTGAAGCGGCAATATGCGAAGTTATTAACCTGGATATTCTGACCGGTGTTATTTACGTGGCAGTTCGTCTTCTGTCACGATAACTTTGCTAACCAGACCATATTCAACGGCTTGTTGTGACGATAACCAGAAATCTCGCTCAGTATCCTGGCGGATCTTCTCAATCGTCTGCCCAGTGGCATTAGCGAAGATTTTATTCAGGCGTTCACGCATGGTCAGAATTTCTTCCATGTAAATTTTTACATTTGTTGCAGGTCCCTGATATCCGCCGGATGGTTGATGTAATAAGAAACGGGTATTAGGCAGGGTGTAGCGGTTTTCTTTATCTGCGGCAACGAAAATTAATGCCCCCGCGCTGGCAACCCAACCAGAACCGATGACATAAACTTTAGGTTTTATGAAGCGGATCGCATCATAAATCATGTCTCCTGATTCAACATGTCCGCCGGGCGAGCTGATAAAAACGTAAATCGGGTCATCACTGATGTGAGCAAGGGCATGCAGTTGCAGAACTTTTAGTTCCGCCATTTTTTGATTGATTTCGCCAGTAATGAAGATCTTTCGCGATTTGATCAGATGTTCCTGATATTTTTCACTCAGTGGCGACTGAGTGTCGTTTTTCTCTTCGTTTTCTGCCATATCCATAACGGGATCCTTGTCATTTGAGATTACATTGTTCAGATAAACTAGCGGGTTGTCGAATAAAAGTAAATTTTAAAGATACCGTGAATCGCCACGGATAATCTAGACACTTCCGAGCCGTTGATAATACTGGTTTTCATATTCTGTCGGTGACATCTGATCGCTAGAACCATGCCGACGCCTACTGTTATAAAACATTTCGATGTAATCAAAAATATCGCTGCGGGCTTCTTCCCGCGTTCCGTAGATCTTTTTCTTTATCCGCTCGCGTTTCAGTAACTGGAAAAAGCTTTCTGCAACCGTGGGGCGGCCCCGAGAAACACCAGACAGTAGATGTATCTTAAAATAAAAGATAGG